>NZ_CP107970.1:2989166-4482500 GCF_036090055.1 Nocardioides sp. NBC_00368 | reverse complement strand
AACACCAGAACATCTCACGATGCCTGGAAAAAGAGATGCCCTGACAGGAGACACTGACATGTTCCAATCCCGAAAGACTGGATAATTGCCAGAATCAATTGTCAAAGAAACCATCAACCAACATCCCCACTAAGAGGACCTGGTCGACGGGGCATAACAAACTAATTCGTCGACTATGACACACTGTTGAGTTCTCAAGAATCACACGCACACCGGTAGATCTCAGACTCTCGTCCCAGCCAGTCCGGTGACTGCTTTATTCGCTTTATGTCTTGCTTTGTTCTTCGTGCTGAACCCTACCAGGCTCTCTTTCGCTTCAGCAATTCGGCGCCTTCCGCGCTTTCCTTGCCAGCTCCAGACCTTCTGGCCGGTTCTGCCTCGCAGACTTTATCAGAGCCACTCTCGCTTCTCCAACTCGGCGCTATTCGCGCTTTCCGCCAGATCAGCAGCTGTTTCTCTGCTTTGTCTTTCCCGACTTTAGCGGAGTCTTTCTCGCTTTCGCAATTCGGCGCGTTTCGCGCCTTTTCGCTGAAAGTTCGAAGCTTTATCCGCCTCAGTCCTGGAGGACTTTAGTGGCCTTCGCTCTAAACACCAATTCGGGAAACCCGGGTGTTTATCGCTTCAACCTACCCACTCATGACCGCGCTGATCTGGTTGAACCAGATCCGGCTGAGGTTCTGTCGTCGATTCGAAGATCAACATCTAGAACACCCTGGCTCGAGCGATGCTCGAAGAGTGGATGTGGCCGCTCCGGGGCCGGAAGCCCGCCCGAAGACTCGCGCTTGCTTCCCGCCGCACCCTGGCGACTCGGAGAACACTACACACACCCTGACGCCGTTTCAAATCGCCAGGGCAACTTTTTTCGTGCGATGTTCTGGCGCCCACTCTAGACCCCCGGGACAAGGCCCCGTGGCCGATTGCCCACACGGCCGCGAGGCCCCGCCACCTCTTGGTCAGGCGGGCGCGAAGAGCTCGACGGCGTTGCCGGCCGGGTCCTCGACCACGGCCTGGGAACCGCCCCGGCCGTCGATGCGGCTGGTGCGGACCTGAGCTCCGGCCTCACTCAGGCGTCGGAGCTCCTCGTCCACGTCGGCCACCTCGAGCTGGATACGGCTCCAGCCACCAGGGCTGGGCACCGTCCCGTCGTCGGCTGCCTGTCCGGCGCCGCCGGCACCTGGGCTGTTCAGCATCAGTCTCAGGCCGTGCCCCTCGAGCATCGCGAAGCCGCCGGCTCTGGGCCCGACGTCCTCGAAGCCGAGCTCGCGATAGAAGGCGACCGCCGCAGGGATGTCGTCGACGATGTAGCGGAATCCGGGAATCATCTGTCTCTCCTTTCTGCAACACTACTGTTGCATAGTAGGCTCCTGACATGGCTTCACGTCAAGGGCGAACGGACCCTCGAGTGGTGCGCAGCCGCGAAAGAGTGCTCGAAGCGGCGCTCGCCGAGCTCGCCGAGCGGGGATACGGCGGATTCAGCATCGACGGCGTGGCGACCCGCGCCGGCGTAGCGCGAAGCACCATCTACCGGCTCGGCCACGATCGGCTCAGCCTGATCGCGGCCGCGATGGAGACACTCAATGTGCAGCCGCGCCCCGAGGCCGGTGGCCAGGACCCGCGGGCCGACGTCGTCGCCATCGTCAGCCACCTCGCCTCCGCCATGCAGTCGTCCCTGATGTCCGACTGTCTTCCCGCGGTGCTCGACGGCGCCGAGCGCGACCCTGGACTGCGGGAGCTGCATCACCGTTACAGCGCGCAGCGGCGTACGCGGCTGGTCGATGCACTCGCCCGGCTGAAGGAGTCGGGACAGGATGTCGGGGATCCGGAGCGGGCGGCGGAGGCGCTGGCAGGAGCGGTGTTCTACCGGCGGCTGATGACGCCGGCTCCGCTGCGTACGGACGAGGTCGAGGGATTGGTGGCAACCGTCGTCGGGGAACGGTGACCGAAGGGCGGGTCAGCCGACGCCGATGTGCTGGTAGTCGAGGTCGATCAGGGCGATCGCACGGTCGCCGTACTCGTCTACCTCCCGGGGATAGGGAGAGCCGGTGTAGCGGGTGGCGAGCTCGTCGATGATCTCCCAGCGGCTCTCGTCCTCGACCCAGCCGACGACGCGCCCGCGGAGGATCACCGGCATGTAGTCGTTCTCCGCCGGGGCGAGGGAGAGCGCTATGCGCGGGTCGCTGTGGAGATCTCGGTACTTGCGGCCGCGGTTGCCGGTGAGGAAGACGATCTGGTCTCCATGGGTGCCGATCCAGACCGGGGAGGTGCGCGGGGCACCGTCGGGTCCGATCGTGGCGACGTGGGCGAGGTTGGTGGCCTCGAGGAAGGGACGTACGTCGGGGTCGATCATCGGACTTCTCCCAGCTGTCGTGGTCAGTGGATGGTGTGCTCCTCGAGCCAGGGTTTCCTGAGGAGACCCTGCGACCGTAGCACTCAGAGTTCCTTGAAGGAACCCCAACTGGTAGATTCGGGCCATGCAACGTACGAACTTCGGCGACATGGCCTGCTCGATCGCGCGGACGCTCGATGTGATCGGAGAGCCGTGGTCGCCTCTCGTGCTGCGCGACATCTGGGTGGGCATGAACCGCTTCGACCAGATCCAGGCGGATCTCGGCATCTCTCGGAAGGTGCTCACCGAGCGGCTGGGGCACCTGGTCGAGCGCGGGGTGCTCGAGAGGCGGGCGTACGACAACCGGCCGCGCCATGAGTACGTCCTGACCGAGAAGGGGCGCGAGCTGGTCGACGTGCTGATGGTGATGGCCGGGTGGGGCGACAAGTGGCTCGCGGGCGAGACCGGGCCGCCCGTCCTCTACCGGCATCACGCGTGCGGCGAGATCGGCCGCGTCGATCTGCGGTGCTCGCACTGCGGCGAGCCCATGCACGCCGACGACGTCGAGGTGCTGGCCGGACCAGGGGCTGCGCCGCAGCCGGCCTCAGCGGGGTAACGGACCGGTGTAGGCCTGTCGTGCGGTCTCCACGGCGGGCATGTTCGCCTCCGACCAGGTGCCGACGGCGGCGAAGACCGGCTGGAGGCTGCGACCCAGGTCGGTGATGTCGTACTCCACCCGGGGCGGGACCTCGGCGTGGTAGCGGCGCTCCACGAGGCCGTCGCGCTCGAGCTGGCGCAGGCGCTGGGTCAGCACCTTCGACGAGATCGTGCCCAGGCGGCGCTCCAGCTCCACGAAGCGCTGAGTGCCGTATTCGTGCAGGGCCCACAGGATCGGCGTGGTCCACCGGCTGAAGATCAGCTCGACCGCCGGCGCGATCGGGCATGCCTCCACCGGCTCGTCGGTGCTCGGGTGCCAGGTCATGTCGCTCCAATACTTACCTTGGGGAACCCACTGTATCGAGGGATCTAACGTCAGTGCGAACGCAGATCCGCACCTGATTGGAGACCACGATGATCGTCATCACCGGAGCGACCGGAAACGTCGGGCGGCCGCTCGTCGAGCTGCTCACCGAGGCCGGGCACACCGTCACGGCCGTCTCGCGCGGGACGTCGGCGCCGCTGCCGGCACGGACTGGAGTCACCCCCGCGGTGGCCGACCTCTCCGACGTCGCGACCCTGGCCCCCGCCCTGGCAGGGGCCGATGCGCTCTTCCTGCTGGTCAGCGGCGCCGGCGCTCACGTCGACGGCCCGGCCCTGATGAAGCACGCGGAGGCGGCAGGCGTACGCCGGGTCGTGCTGCAGTCCTCGCAGGCCGTCGGCACGCGGACGGGAGCGCCGTCGCACGCGCCACTCGTCGAGCTCGAGGAGGCGGTGCGGGGCTCGGCGATGGAGTGGACGATCCTGCGACCGGGCGGCTTCGCGAGCAACGCGCTCGCCTGGGTGCCGATGGTCAAGGAGCTGAATGCCGTCCATGCGCCGTTCGGTGACGTGGCGCTCCCCGTGGTCGACCCGCTCGACATCGCCGAGGTCGCCGCGGCGGCACTGATCGAGGACGGTCATGCGGGGAGGACGTACGAGATCACCGGGCCGGTCGCGATCACGCCTCGCGAACAGGTCGCGGAGATCGCGGCGGCGACCGGGCGGGCGGTGGAGTTCGTCGAGCTGACCCCGGAAGCGGCGTTGCACCGGATGGCTGCGTTCATGCCACCGGCTGTCGCCGAGGGGACGCTCGCGATCCTCGGGCACCCGACCGACGCCGAGCGGGCGGTCAGCCCGCACGTCGAGGAGGTCCTGGGCAGGTCGGCCCACGGCTTCGGGGAGTGGGCGCGGCGGTTCGCCGCTGCGTACGAGGCCTGAGGTCAGAGGCCGCCGGCGGCGCCGAGCTCCTTCAGCTCGGCGCCGTCGATGCGGTGGACCTCCCACTCGTCCTGCGGGACCGAGCCGAGCGAGCGGTAGAAGGCGATCGAGGGCTCGTTCCACTTGAGCACCCACCACTCCAGGCGGCGCCAGTCGTTCTCGACGCAGATCTCGGCGAGGCGTACGAGCAGGGCCTTGCCGGCGCCGGCGCCGCGGTGCTCCGGGTCGACGAAGAGGTCCTCGAGCCAGATGCCGTTGCGGCCGGTCCAGGTGGAGAAGGTGACGTACCAGACCGCCATGCCGATGACCGTGCCGTCCTTCTCCGCGATCAGACCGTGGGTGGTCGCGGTGCCCGACTCGGGGAAGAGGGCCGCCGCGAAGTCGGCCTCCGTCGCCTCGACCGCGTCGGGCTCCTTCTCGTAGACGGCCAGGGCGTGGACGAGGCGGAGGATCTCGGGTACGTCGGCGGGCACTGCATCGCGGATGGTGACGGTCACGGTGCCGATCCTAGAGCTACTCGCGAGTTGGGGAACACGTGTTCTAGCGAGACACAGGCGCAATGGCGGTGCAACAAACCCTCTTTACCTTGCGGGGTGCCCCCAACAGATTGGAACCCCGCATGACTCAGTCACGTCGGAACTTCCTGCGCAACGTCGGCCTCGCCGGCGGAGCAGGCGTCATGTTGCACAGCATGGGTGCTCTCGGGCTCACCTCCGCCCACGCCGCGGAGACGCCCGAGTTCACTCCTCCCAAGCCCGCGGACCTTGCCCGGGCCGGCAGCAAGTCGGTCGTGATCCTCGGCGGCGGCATCGCCGGGCTGACCGCTGCGTACGAGCTGCTCAAGGGCGGCTACCGGGTCACCGTCCTCGAGGGACGCGACCGGCCGGGTGGCCGCAACTTCACCGTACGTGGCGGCACCCGCGTCACGGATCTGAAGGGGGTCACCCAGGTCGCCGGGTTCTCCCAGGGCGAGTACATGAACGCCGGGCCCGGGCGGCTGCCACAGAGCCACATCACCCTCGACTACTGCAAGGAGCTGGGCGTCCCGATCGAGGCGTTCACCAACCAGAACGCCAACGCCCTGCTCTACTACCCGGGCGACCACGGCATCGGCGCTGTCCAGATGCGCCACGCCAAGGCGGACACGTACGGCTATGTCTCCGAGCTGCTCGCGAAGGCGACCGACAAGGGCGCCCTGGACGAGGAGCTGACCGCAGCCGACAAGGAGGCGCTGATCGCGTTCCTGAGGAGCTTCGGCGACCTCGGCACCAAGGCGGAGGGGTACGCCTACACCGGCTCCAGCCGCGCGGGCTACACCGTCGAGCCGGGTGCCGGCCAGGAGTCCGGCACCGAGGTGGCGCCCCACGCGATGAGCGCGGTCCTCGCCGCCGGGCTGGGACAGTACTTCTCCTTCGAGTTCGGCTACGACCAGGCGATGATGATGTATCAGCCGGTCGGCGGCATGGACGCGATCCCGAAGGCCTTCGCCAAGGCCATCGGGGCCCGCAACATCCGCTACGGGGCCGAGGTCGTCGAGTGGAAGAACACCTCGACCGGTGTCTCCGTCGCCTACAAGGCACGCGGGCGGACCGAGGTCCTCGAGGCGGACTTCGCGATCAACTGCATGCCGCCGCAGATCGCCGCCAAGATCCCGCACAACCTCGGCGCCGACGTCACCGCGAGCCTGAAGTCCTTCGGGCCGTCGAACGCGGGCAAGATCGGGATCGAGTACGACCGGCGCTGGTGGGAGGAGGACTTCCGGATCTACGGCGGCATCACCAACACCCGCCTCGACCTGCGCAACATGTGGCACCCGTCGTACGGGTTCAACGGCGACAAGGGCACGATGATCGGCTACTACAACACCGGGAGCGCGGCGGACACCTACGGCGCCCTGACCCCGGCCCAGCGGCTCTCCCGCGCGGTGGACATGGGCAAGCAGATCTTCGGGGACGTCTACGGCGAGGGCATCACGGCCTCCTACAGCCAGGACTGGAAGTCGGCGAAGTTCTCGGAGGGGGCCTGGGCCTACTCGACGACGGCGGACACCGATCCGCTCTACACGCGGCTGTTGGACGCCACCGGCAACACGTACTTCGCCGGCGACCACCTCAGTCACGCGGTCGCCTGGCAGCACGGCGCGATCACGGCCGCCCGGGCAGCCGTCGAGAAGCTGCACGCGCGGGTGACGGCATGATGTCGCCGCGTACGAAGGTGGTGGCCGTGGTCGGGTTGACCGCGGCTCTGGTCGCTCCGACGGCTGCGGTCGCCGGAAGCAAGTGGTCACCGTTCCCGCCCCGTGGCGGGGAGACGATCTCGGTGCTGCCCGCAGGTCAGGACAACCCGTCGATCGCCAACGGGGTCGCGATCGGACCGGAGGCCGCGATCTACAAGACCAGCGGGCTCGGACCGTCACGGTTGAACACCGGAGCGACCGGCGAGCAGGCCTACATCGATACCGAGGTGTTCCCCGGTGGCCAGCTGCCACCGGGTGTCACGATCACCGAGGCACAGGGGATCAACGTGCTGCGCCGGATCGGGGAGAACCTCGCGGCGGCCGGCCTCTCCTACGAGGACGTGATCACGATGCGCGTCTTCCTGCAGAACCCCGCGGGCGAGGCGAAGATGGACTTCGCGGGCTGGAACCGGGCCTATCGGCAGTTCTTCGCGAACACGTCGGTCTCGACCGGCGAGGTCGTCCCGGTGCCGCTCGGAACCGCTCCGCCCGCCGATCCGATGGTGACCAACCCGGCGCGGCCGTCGCGGTTCGCACTCGAGATCGAGAACCTGCCGGTGGACGGCTGGCTCGTCGAGGTGGAGGTCGACGCGGCCTATCCGGTGAAGAGGAAGTAGGCCTCGGACACAGAGATCGCCCTCCTCGAGCAGTGCTCGGGGAGGGCGATCTCTTGTCAGCTCAGACCGAGGTCAGAGCTTGGCAAGCTTGGGGAAGGGGCTGGGAATGCGAACCAGCTGGGGACCGAAGTCGACAGTGACTGCGGCCGTTTCCTTGTTGACGACCCGACCCAGGCCGAATGAGTCGTGGGAGACGAGGTCTCCGGACTCGAACTGCTCAATGACCGGCTCGGGATCAGTCTTGAACGGACTCGCGGCGAAGTGTCGCCGCCGGGGGGTTGAGGTAGTCATCTCTTCGAGTATGTGGCCTACCACACGCATATGGGAAGGAACAGATCGGGCACAAAGACCCATCAGGACGGTTCTCACGCGGGCGTGTAGTCGGCTTTCCGGTAGCTGGCGCTGCGTCGGTAGCGGGCCGAGATGCCGGGCCAGTTGGTGGTGATGCGGCCGTTCTTCTCCCGATACCAGGAGGTGCACTTGCTCCAGACGCTGTCGGCCAGCTGGTCCTGGATCCGGGCGTCGAAGGCCTCCTCGACCTCCGCCCGGACCTCGAGCGGGCCGGCCTCGGCGATGTGGTCGGCGTAGCGGCCAAGGTAGCGGGCCTGGGTCTCCAGGAAGTAGATGATCGAGCCGCCGCCCGTGTTGGTGTTCGGGCCGTACATGATCAGCAGGTTGGGGAACCCGGGCACGGTCATGCCGTGGTAGGCGTGGGCGCCGTCCTTCCAGTGGGTGTGCAGGTCGCGGCCCTGGGTGCCGGCGATGGTCATCGGGGCGAGGAAGTCGGTGGCCTTGAAGCCGGTGCCCCAGATGATCACGTCGACCTCGTGGTGCCGGCCGTCGGCGGTCGTGACGCCGGCCGGGGTGATCTCGGTGATGTTCTCGGTGATCACGTCGACGTCGGGCTGGGCGAGGGCCGGCAGGTAGTCGTCGGCGAAGAGGACGCGCTTGCAGCCGAACGGGTAGTCGGGCCAGACCTTCTCGAAGAGCCCCGGCTTCGCCGCGGTCTGCGCCTTCATGTGTCGCTTGGACCAGGTGCGCATCACCGCGGAGAGCGGCTTGATGTGGAAGGTCGTGGTCAGCCACTCGGCCTGGGTCCAGATCTTGGCGCGGTCGAGCAGCTGCGGGAGGCGCCGGGCGGGGTCCGTGCGCTCGAAGTCCTTGCGTGGGACGATGTAGGGCGCCGAGCGCTGGAAGAGGAGCACCTTCGCCGCGTCCTTCCGCACCTCGGGGACGAACTGGATCGCGCTGGCGCCGGTGCCGATCACCGCGACCCGCTTGCCGACGAGGCTCAGGTCGTGGTTCCACTCGGCCGAGTGGAAGGCGTCACCGCGGAAGGTGTCCGCGCCGGGGATGCTCGGGATCGAGGGCCGGGAGAGCTGGCCGACGGCGGGTACGAACAGGTCGACCGTCTCGCTCTCCCCCGTGCTGAGGTCGAGCTGCCACGTCTTCGCCTCGTCGTCCCAGCGGGCGGCGGTCACCGCGGTGTGGAACCGGATGTGGCGGCGTACGTCGTATTTGTCGACGACCTGGTGGATGTAGTCGAGGATCGCCGGCTGACGGGAGAACTTGTGGGGCCAGTGCGGGTTGGGCTCGAAGGAGAAGGAGTAGAGGCTGGAAGGTACGTCGCAGGCGGCTCCCGGATAGGTGTTCTCCCGCCAGACGCCACCGACGTCGCCGGCCTTCTCGAACACGACGATGTCGTCGTGACCACGCTTCTTGAGCTCGATCGTGGCGGCCAGGCCGCCGAAGCCGGTGCCGATGACTGCGATGCGCAAGAGATCCTCCGAGGGCCGGGAGCGTGATGTGACCTGGACCATACCGGGAGAATGTGAATCTGCGCGCGGGGTCGACCGAGTGGCAAGAAAGGTAAGAACTGAGCCCTCCTCTCGTCACCGCGCTTAGGGTCGGCTAACCTAATCTCATGATCGTCTGCCAGTGCCGAGTCGTCACCGACCGTGACGTCGACGCCGCGCTGGCCGACGGAGCCCGTACGGTCAGCGCGATCTGCCGCTCCACGGGCGCCGCTCAGGACTGCGGCTCGTGCATCTTCTCGGTGAAGAAGCTGGTCACGCAGCACCTCGTGCAGGAGTGCTCGCACCTGGCGGCCGACGGCGCTGCCAGCTGACGCACGCAACCGGTCGCAAACTGAGTCTGTCCTCACTCCCGGGGTGCCGTGCGAGTATCGGGACAGATCCCGTTACCGGAGGTGCGTCATGCAGCCAGTCGATCCACGCGTCGTCGAGCTCCTCAACGAGGCACTCACGTTCGAGCTCACCGTCACCAACACCTACTTCCTGCATGCCCGGATGCTCGACAACTGGGGCCTGCCGAAGCTCGGGAAGGTGTTCTACGACCTCTCCATCGACGAGATGCGCGACGCGGACGACCTGATCAACCGGATCCTGATGTTCGACGGCCACCCGAACGTGCAGCGGCTCAACGCGATCCAGGTCGGCGAGACGGCCCAGGAGATGCTCACGCTCGCCCTGGAGAGCGAGCGGGCCGCGGTGGCGCAGTTCAATGCCGGCGGCGACGAGTGCCACCAGCTCGGGGACCACGGCACCGCTGCCGTCTTCGAGGAGATGGTCCGCGACGAGGAGAAGCACGCGGACTGGTTCGAGTCGCAGCTCGACGCGATCGACCGCGTGGGTCTCCAGCAGTACCTGGCCCAGCACGTGGCTGCGGGCGAGGGTCCCGGCTGAGCCGGGACCTACCGCTCCCCTTCAGGTGCCTCAGGCAGGCACCATGTCGTCGATGCAGAGGATGTTGTCCTCGCTGTCCTTGAACCAGGCCGCGTGCCCGGCCTGGCCCATGCCGGCGACGTCTCCGTCCCAGGTGACGCCCGGCATGTCGTAGTGCTCGAAGCTGATGCCCTTGGCTCCGAGGTCATCGACCTCCTTGCGGACATCCGCCACGTGGAACTGGGCGATCGTGTGCCCGGCCTTGCCCGCCTGGTCGGTCTCGTAGAGGTGGAAGGACGTCCCACCGGACGTCGTGTAGATCAACCCGCCGGGGTCCTCGTCGGACGGCTCGAGCCCGAGCTTGTCCGCGTAGAAGCGTCGCGCCCGCTCGAGGTCGGCGGCCGGGATGTTCGCCATCACCCTGCTGTCGTTGAGCATCACGGCCTCCTTCAGGCGCTCTCGAACCAGGGACGGTGCAGGTCGTAGAAGGTCGCACCCTTCATCGCGTAGTCGAGCTCGCGGCGTACGTCTTCCGGGGGCTCGACCTTCTCGCGCTCGCGCGCCTCGTCCTCGCTGGTGAAGGCGACGGTCTCGATGAAGCTGCCGTCCGCCTCGATCGCGAGGGTGCCGCCGAGGATGTCAGGACGTGCCTCGTGCAGCTGGGTGGTGTCGGCCATCATCGCCTTGAGCCGGCTGGGGTCGTCGACGCGGCCGCGGATGATCTGCACGAACCCGGCGTCGTCGGAGCCACCGTCGAACAGCAGCGTGACGTCGTCGCAGTCGTGGAACTCCATCGGTCCGTCCATGACCTCGGTCATCTTCGCCGCCCACTCTCCCTGCTCGGGGCGGTCGGAGTTGGCCATCGCCGCGTCACGGGACTCGAACCGGACCACGCCGATGAACTGGTTGTCGTCGGTGAACCCGTAGGTGCCGCCGAGCCACCCGGTCGCGCCCGGCGCCAGGTCACGGCGCCACTCGTCGAGCAGCTGGTGGGCCTCGTCCTGGCGCGTACAGGGCGCCTGAATCATCTGGATGAACATTGCTGCCTCCTCGGTCGTCGGTGTGCCAACGGACCGGTCGAGGCAGGTCCGGGCCCCGGCCGGGCCCATTCGCAACGTACGTCCGACCGGGTGCCCCGCACATACCCCAAACAGGGCGTTTTGAACGACGCAGCCAGGGTGAGCCGTCAGTCGACGTCTACCCAGTTCAGCGTGCGGTCCACGGCCTTGCGCCAACCGGCGTACCCGGCCTCGCGCTGCTCCTCGGTCCAGGCCGGCTTCCAGCGCTTGGACTCGTTCCAGTTCTGGCGCAGCTCGTCGGTGTCCTTCCAGAACCCGACGGCGAGCCCGGCCGCGTAGGCGGCTCCGAGCGCGGTCGTCTCGGCGACCACCGGACGGCTGACCTCGACACCCAGCACGTCGGCCTGGATCTGCATGCACAGCTCGTTGACGGTGACGCCGCCGTCGACCTTGAGGACCTCGAGGCGTACGCCGGAGTCCTTCTCCATCGCGTCGGCGACATCGCGGCTCTGGTAGCAGATCGACTCCAGGGTCGCCCGGGCGATGTGGCCGCTGGTGTTGAAGCGGGACAGGCCGACGATCACACCGCGGGCGTCCGAGCGCCAGTAAGGCGCGAAGAGACCGGAGAAGGCCGGGACGAAGTAGACCCCGCCGTTGTCCTCGACCTCCTTGGCGAGCGTCTCGGACTGGGCGGCGTTGCTGATCACCCGCAGCTGGTCGCGCAGCCACTGGACCGCGGAGCCGGTGACGGCGATCGAGCCCTCCAGGGCGTACGTCGGTGGCTGGTCGCCGAACTGGTAGCAGACCGTGGTGAGGAGGCCGTTCTCGGAGCGTACGAGCTCTTGGCCGGTGTTGAGGAGGAGGAAGTTGCCGGTGCCGTAGGTGTTCTTGGCCTCGCCGGCGTCCAGGCAGACCTGGCCGACCATGGCGGCCTGCTGGTCGCCGAGGATGCCGGTGATCGGGATCTCGCCCTTGAGGGGTCCGTTCGCGAGCGTGGTGCCGTAGGCCTTCGGCTCGGAGGAGGGCCGGATCTCGGGGAGCATCTGGCGCGGGATGTCGAAGAAGCCGAGCAGCTCGTCGTCCCAGTCGAGCGTCTCCAGGTTCATCAGCATGGTGCGGCTGGCGTTGGTGACGTCGGTGACGTGCACGCCGCCGTTGGGTCCGCCGGTCAGGTTCCAGACGACCCAGCTGTCGGTGGTGCCGAAGATGGCGTCACCGCTCTCCGCGGCCTCGCGGACGCCGTCGACGTTCTCCAGGATCCACTGGATCTTGCCGCCGGCGAAGTAGGTCGCCGGCGGGAGGCCGGCCTTGCGACGGATGATGTCGCCGCGCTCGTCCCGGTCGAGGGCGGAGGCGATCCGGTCGGTGCGGGTGTCCTGCCAGACGATCGCGTTGTAGTAGGGCCGGCCGGTCTTCCTGTTCCACACGACCGTGGTCTCGCGCTGGTTGGTGATGCCGAGCGCGGCGATGTCCTTGTCCGTGAGTCCCTTGCGGCCGAGCGCGGTCTGGATGACCGAGCTGGTGCGCTCCCAGATCTCCACCGGGTTGTGCTCCACCCAGCCCGCCTGCGGCATGATCTGCTCGTGCTCGAGCTGGTGGCGGGCCACCTCGTTGCCGCCGTGGTCGAAGATCATGCAACGGGTGCTGGTGGTGCCTTGGTCGACGGCTGCGACGTAGTCGGGCATGTCGGTCCTTTCGGGTTCTCGCTGTGTCCAGGGGTGTCGGGCGGGCGATCGGTGGTCAGGCGGCGGCGGGCAGGTCGCTGGTCTCCTCAGCCTCCTCCTCGGCGGGCAAGAATCGTGCGATCAACACCTTGTACGCTCCGGCACCGATGAGTCCACCGACGAGCGGGGCGACGATCGGGATCCAGAAGTAGAGGTCGCCGGCGGCGGTCACCCAGGCTCCGTCGTAGCCGGTGACGAAGGAGGCCAGCCGCGGCCCGAAGTCGCGGGCGGGGTTGATGGCGTAGCCGGCGTTGGCGCCCCAGGCCATGCCGATCCCGACGATCACGAACGCGATCGCGACGGGAGCGAACCAGGTGATCGGGGCCGAGTTGCGGGCGTCGGTGATCGCCATGATCAGGAACAGCAGGATCGCGGTGCCGATCACCTGGTCGGCGAAGGCGGTGGTGAGAGTGATGCCGAGCGCGGCGTCACCGTTGCCGGGGAGCGTCGAGAAGATGCCCTGGGTGGCGTGGGTGTGGCCGGGGTCGACGCTGGCGATCGCATCTCCGTACGCCGCGCGGACGATCGTCGCGCCGACGAAGGCGCCCAGGATCTGCGCGATGCTGTAGGGCAGCACCTTGCGCCACTCGAAGTCGCTGAACACGGCCATGGCGAGGCTGACGGCCGGGTTGAGGTGGGCGCCACTGATCCGCCCCGCGGTGTAGATGCCCAGCATCACCCCGATCCCCCAGGCCCAGGCGATCGAGTCGTGGTCACCCAGGCCGCCGTCGCCGGTCACGACCTGCGCGACCACACCGACTCCGAAGAGGATCAGGATCATCGTCCCGGCGAACTCGGCGCTGAGCTCCCCGATGAGCTTTCTGTTTGTCATGCGCTGCTCCTGCCGTGTGGGGTTGGCGGACCTGTGCACCGTAGGGAGGCGTGACGCCCGTCACAACGGGGTGCGTTCGGCATCGCCGAACGCTGCCGTGTTTCACCGGGTGGCACCCGGTCGGCCCTGGATCTTGGAACCCAGTGCCCGGGATTTGTTCGGCCCCTACGCTTTTACCCAATGTCTCGGACCGTGCAATCCGTCGAGCGGGCGGCTGCGCTGCTACGCGTGCTCTCCGCCGAGAGTGAGCCGATGGCTCTCGGTGAGCTGGCGGCTGCGGTGGGGCTGGCCAAGCCGACGGCGCACGGGTTGCTGCGTACGTTGGCGGGGGCGGGCTTCGTCGACCAGGACCCGGCCACCGGGCGCTATCTGCTGGGTTCCGGGCTCCTCCACCTCGGGTCCGTGACGCTGGATCTCAACGAGCTGCGCTCGGAGACGCTCAACTGGGTGGACACGCTGGCGGCGCGTACGGGCGAGGAGGCGCGGATCGCGGCCTACCGCGACGGGGCCGCGGTGGTGGCGCACCACGTCTTCCGGGCGGGGCCCGGCGTGCAGGTGATGGACACCGGCCGGTCGCTCCCGCTGCACGCCACCGCCCTCGGGAAGGTGCTGGTCGCCTTCGATCCCGGCGCCGCCCGCAGCGTCGTCGGACAGCCGCTGGACCGGCTGACCTTCCGGACGATCACCGACCGGTCGGCGCTGCTGCGGGCGCTGGCGGACGCGCGCGACATCGGGTGGGCCTCGGCGGTCTCCGAGGCGCGCCCGGAGCTCGCCGGGATCGCGGCGCCGGTGCGTGACCGTGGAGGCTATGTCGTCGCGGCGGTCGGCATCGCGGGCCCGGTGGTGCGACTGTGCGATGCGCGTGGACTGCTTCGCTCGGATCTCGTCGAGGAGGTCGTCGGGGTCTCCCGGTCGATCTCGCGGGCGCTCGGTCACGGCCGGGCGGCATGAGGTGCGCGGTGAATGCTCACCGAGGTAGCTCGGTGAGCTGCCACCTACTTCGTGGAGTTCCGCGAAGTAGGCGTGACCACACCGAGTTACCTCGGTCTGCATCCGAGGCGCCGGCATGAGTCTTCCGCGGTATGTGGCCGCGCTGGACCAGGGCACGACCTCGACCCGGTGCATGCTTTTCGACCGCGAGGGCCGGATGGTCTCGCTGGCGCAGCGGGAGCACCATCAGCACTATCCGCGCGCGGGCTGGGTCGAGCACGATCCGCTGGAGATCTGGGACATCGTCCGCCGGGTCGTGCCGGAGGCGCTCGCGGATGCGGGTGCTTCTGTGGACCAGGTCGTCGGGCTCGGGATCACCAACCAGCGCGAGACCACGGTGGTGTGGGACCGGCACACCGGTCGGCCGGTCCACAACGCCATCGTGTGGCAGGACACGCGGTCGTCCGCCGTGCTGCCCGCCGTCGCCGCCGACATGCCCGAAGCGGAGATCCAGGCTCGGAGCGGGCTGCCATTGGTGACGTACTTCTCGGGGCCGAAGGTCCGCTGGCTGCTCGACTCCTCTCCGGCGTTGCGGGAGCGGGCGGAGCGCGGGGACCTGCTCTTCGGAACGATGGACTCGTGGCTGGTCTGGAACCTGACCGGCGGGCCAGCCAACGGCACTGTCGGCGGGGTTCATGTCACCGATGTGACCAACGCCAGCCGTACGATGCTGATGAACCTCCACACGCTCGACTGGGATCCGGAGCTGCTGGCGGCGATGCGGGTACCACGGGCGATGCTCCCCGAGATCCGGCCGACCGTCTCCTCCTTCGGGACCACGGTCGCGCCGATCGCGGGGATCCCGCTGACGGCGGTGATCGGCGACCAGCAGGCCTCGCTGTTCGGGCAGGCCGGGTTCGACCGCGGCGACGCGAAGTGCACCTTCGGCACCGGCGGGTTCCTGCTCCTCAACACCGGCACATCGCCGGTGCGCTCGCAGCACGGCCTGATCACCACGGTCGCGCATGCGATGGAGGGCGAGCCTGCCGCCTATGCGCTGGAGGGCTCGATCGCCGTCGCCGGCTCGCTCGTGCAGTGGTTCCGCGACAGCCTCGGGCTGATCCGCTCGGCCGCGGAGATCGAGACCCAGGCGCTGACCGTCGCCGACAACGGCGGCTGCTACGTCGTCCCGGCGTTCACCGGCCTGTACGCACCGCACTGGGAGCCCGATGCCCGCGGCGTGATCGTCGGGCTGACGTCGTACGTCACCAAGGCGCACCTGTGCCGCGCCGTCCTCGAGGCCACCGCCTGGCAGACCCGCGAGGTCATCGACGCGATGAACGCCGACGCCGCGGCGCCGCTGACGAGGTTGGCCGTCGACGGCGGCATGACCGCCGACAACCTCCTCATGCAGACCATCGCCGACTTCCTCGACATCCCCGTCGTACGTCCCATGGTGGCCGAGACGGTCTCCCGCGGTGCCGCCTACGCGGCCGGGCTCGGGGCCGGTTACTGGCCCGATCGGCAGGTCCTGCGACGGCACTGGCGGCGGGCGGCCGAGTGGCGACCGGCGATGTCCGCCACCACTCGGGATGCGGAGTTCGCTCGGTGGCGGCGGGCGGTCGAGCTCGCGATCGGGTGGGGTGCCTAGATCTGGCGTTTTCCTTTGCACGCCGGTTGCCACCCGAATCGGCCCGTGGTCCAATCCGATTACTCGGGGGCTCCCAATGGGGGCATGTTCAGCATGTGGGTGCCTTCATCATCGGGAGACAGAATGCGTCGCTTGGCCTCGTCCGTGCTCGTCCTGGCGGGAGTTCTGACCGGCTTGGTGCTGGTGAGCCCGCCGGCGCACGCCGCCTTGTCGGTCACCATCTATGCCTCGGCCTCGACCGTTCCCGAGGGATCCACCGTCACCTTCACCGGCAGAGCGATCGACGCACGCCTGGGCAGCGTCGTACGCCTTCAGCGCCAGCGCACCGACGGGAGCTGGGCGCTCGTCTCGTCCCGCAAGCTGGTGGACACCCGGCGCTACCGCTTCGCCACCACTCCTCCGCGCGGCTACCAGAAGTACCGGGTCGTGAAGCCGGCGCAGCTGGGCCAGCCGGGCAGGGTCTCCGCGACCAAGACCATCAAGGTGACCTGGCGTCCTGGAGTCACCCTGGGCACCGTGAAGCATCGGGTCGTCGACTACTCCACCGGTGCCGTCACGACCAGCACCAACGGTCGGACGACACGGTTGAGCGCAGGCTTCGAGCTGCGCCGCGAACTGCAGCGCTCCGACGGCACCTGGGCACTGCACGGGCGCGTACGTATCGCGTCCGACCAGACCTGGCGCGACCGTTTCTCCAGCCGCCACGGGCAGCGGTTCCGCTACGTGGCTCCTGCCTCGGGGTCCCGGCTCGCGAAGGCGAGCAGCTCGTTCGTCGTCGATGGACACTGGACGCCGACGATCACTGCCTTCGCCGCACTCGTTCCTCACACCGGCAACGCGTCGCTGCGCGGGGACTCCACGGGTCTGCCTTCCGACGGGTGGGTGCGCCTGCAGGTGCTCTATTCCGACGGATGGCAGTTCGTCGACACAGGATCCGCCGTCGCCGCAGACGGCACATTCGCGATGACGTTCCAACCGAACATGTCCTTCTCCTACCGCGTCTACGCGCCGAGCGACGGTCTCCGGAGAGCCGCCACGTCGGCACCATTCCAGGTTGCTGAAGGCAGCTCCGCCCGCGTCGAGCTCAACACCACCACACCTGTGGTGTTTCCGAGCCGGGCGACACAGCGGCAACTGGTCGTCGCGCTCGAGAAGGGTCAGACGTTCACGTACTACAGCTGGTACGTGGTGAAGGAGAGCGTCACCGACCCTTCTGGGAACACGGTGCCCACCTTGGGTCCGTCCGACCACGGAACGACGCGGGTCGCTCCGCTCACGGGCGACTACATCATCACGTTGACCACCGCGGGCTTCTCGGACGCTGAATCGGTAGACATCACCCTCAGCACCCCGCTCGTGATCGACTCCGCGATCGATGCACCGGCGATCGATCTGGCCAATCAGTTGCCTGGTCAGGTCGTCGACCTGCGGTTCGATGGCACTGCGGGCTCGACGATCTCCGAATTCACGTCGCAGTCCCCGAGGCGCTCGACGGAGATGCTGCTCGATCCGACAGGCAACAGCATCGCTCAGTGGCATTTGGGCTACTACCAGCGCGTCTGGCGCCTCGAAGAGACCGGGACCTACACCCTCCGGTTCGCCCCGAATGCCAGTGCCAGGTTCACACGACCCAACGAGCGGGTGCTGTCCACCAGGACGGGGGCCATGATTCTGGATGGCTCTCCCGCCTCGATCAATCTCGATGTCCCAGGGCGGTTGGGGATCGTGACAGTGGACGCCCCTAGTGGAGCGGAGATACACGTCACGCATACCGGCGATGCGCACCTGAACCAGACGCTCATCGACCCGGACGACAGAACCGTCTCCGATACATCCGTCGGCTCAACAAGGTCCGGAACATATTCGCTACTGGTGTTTCAGACGCCTACGGCCGGCGAAACGCCCCCTGCAGTGAACGTCGATTTCTACGCCTCGACGCCGTTGGCTGTCGACGCAACGTCGGAGGGCGTCACGTCGTTCGATCGCGGGCCCGCCCCTGCGCGACCGGTTGACATCAAGGTGCCCGTCAGCGCAGGCCAACTGCTTTCGCTCGAGGTTCTCGACAATGCTGGCGAGTTCTGCACCGGGGATGCCGGTGTCCGCAGCAGCACCGACCCGATCGACTGGATGATCCGGGGGAGACAGCTTCCCAGCGTGTTCCACACCGCTACAGCTGGTGACTCCGTTCTGCGAGTAACCCCCTGCAGCGCGACAGGAAGTATCCGATTCAACGCGGTCTCGCCGGTTACACCTACGCTGACGAGTTCCACGGTCGACCAGTGGGGCATGACAACAGACGTTCATGAGGTCGCAGTGACGGCGACCCAGCCCGGGCAGGTCATGGTCGTGGACTACGACGCCGAATCCTTGTCCGGTCGACTCGACATGAGTGCCACCAGCTCGACCTTCCCGAATGCCACAGCCTTCATGACAGGCCGAGGCGATCCCTGGAGCAACACGCCAGGCGCGGAATGGCGTGCCAACTCCTGGGACCAGATCTGGGCCGGCGATTCGTTCTACTCCAGGCGGTCGTACTTCTTGGTCTATGCCGGCCCCAAGGAAACGGGATCCCTCGATCTGGAGTTCACGTTCGTGCACAAGTGAACTCGGCGTTCCGGCTTCTTGGAGCTGGCGAACATCGGTATGCCGCCATTGTCGTCTGCCTCAACGGCGTCCGTCGTCCGTCGCCTCGGCGAGGGACTTGAGGGCGCGGAGCCTGGTGTCCCAGGCGTTGCCGATGCGGTCGAGCTCGTGGGCGAGGGCGTTGAGGCGGGAGCCGAGGGCGGCGTAGACGATCTCGCGACCGCGGCGCTCGGCGGTGACGAGGCCGGCCTCGGAGAGCACGTCGAGGTGCTTGACGATCGCCTGGCGGCTGACCGGGAGCACCCGGGCCAGGGCGGAGGCGGACATCGTCTCCTGCCCCAGCCGGGTGAGGATGTCCCAGCGGGTCTGGTCGCCCAGGGCCGCGCACATCTCGGGGAGCGTGGGGGTCGTGGTCACGCGCGCGCCTCGGCGTACGCCTTGGCGACCTCGAGCTCCATGGCCCAGCCGTTGTCGTTGCCCTCGCGCTCCTTGAGCCACACGGCGGGGTCGTCGGACAGGGTGGAGAAGCCGCTCTCCAGGACCTCGAGCGTCACGCCTCCGGCGGAGTTGTCCTTGATCCAGAACTCCACCAGGGTGCCCTCGGAGACGTCGCGGAAGGGGGTGCCGAGCCAGCGGAACGCGGCGTAGCGCGGCTCGTCGAGCTCGACCGTGCGGAATCGGAACTCGCCCATCGTGGGGTGGGTGACGACGGCGATCTCGGTGCCGTCGGCGGCGGTCTCGACGCGGGTGTCCGAGTCGTCGAGAACGGTGCCGTCGTTGACGTACCACCCCGGGCGGGTGATCAGGGACCAGACCTTGTCGGCGCTGGCCTCGATGTCGATCTGACGGCTGATGCTGTCGAGCTCGGCGAGCTCTTCGGCGGTGTGAACCATGGGTCCTCCTCGGATAGGTTGAAGTGCAACCTCAGTGTTGCACTTCAACCAGCATCCTGCAACCTTCTGGTTGCAATACCGGTTGATCTGTGAAGAGCCGCAGGGTCCCGTACGCAGCGGCGAGCCACCCCAGCAACAGTCCGAGGGTCGCGATCCCGGCTCCGATCTCGAAGAGCGCGAGACCGGTCGCGGAGGCGAGGGCACTGCTGCCCGTGGCGACGGTCCGGACCGGGAACGTGAACGACCACCAGGTCGCCGTCACCGGCAGCCCGTCGCGAACCTGGCGCACCGTCAGCGCGAGCGCGAGCGCGCTCCACAGCACGGTGAAACCCCACACCGGCACGCCGTAGCAGACCGCGAGCATGCTGAGGGCGTGCCCGTAGCCGGGCACCACCGAGGGCGCGAGCACGCCGAGGTGATGGACCGCCGTCGTCGACTGACCGAGGAAACCGAGCACGATCCACACGGTCGGCAACGTCGCCGGGGTCAATGCCCCGTGACGGATCAGCCGCTGCCAGAGCTGGTTGAGCACGAGGAAGCCGGCGATCACGGTCAGCCCGACGAAGGCGTAGCAGACGAGGAGAAGGGTCTCGCGGGGCTGCCCGGCCGGGAGGTACGGCACGAGAGCGGCGCCGGTCGTCGCCGAGACCATGGGCGGAACGACCGGCATCAGCCACCCGCCGGTGGCGCTGTCGTCGGCGACCTCGTGGCGAGTGATCGCCCGGTAGGGCACGGCGATCGCGGTCCACAGGCCGAGGAGCGTGCCCGCCGCCCACAGGACCGCGCCCAGCCCGACCGCCGCACGGGCACCGAGTACGTCCTGCCCGACCACGACCGCGCCGGCCCCGACCGTCATCAGCGCCATCGCCGGAGCTCCGTAGAAGTGGGACAACACCGGGTCGTCGTAGTGACGGCGCAGCAGCGAGCCGTCCTGCCGGACGCCGTGCAGCATCACCGCCACCGTGGCAGCCAGGAGAAGGCTCGCCGCCAGCCAGAACGCCAGCGCGACCGGCACCGCCCCCGGCACCGCGAAGGGAAGACCGGGCAGAACGACGGCGACGATGCCGGTGCCCATCGTGGCTGCGTACCAGTTCGGACCGTAGGGGAGCCTCATGTCTCCATGCTCGGCGCGGGCGCCGGCCGCCGGTAGAACCCAGTTGGCTGTGGGCTCACAGGGATACCCTGTGACCATGTTGCCCGATCTCCCGTCCCTCCGGCTGCTCGCCGACGTCGCTCGGCTGGGCAGCATCGGCGCCGCGGGCCGGGCGGCAGGGATATCGCAGCAGTCCGCTTCGGAGCGGCTGCGGGCGATGGAGACCCAGGTCGGGCTGGTGCTGGTGCAGCGGGCGCGGCGCGGATCGGCGTTGACCCAGGCGGGGAAGCTGCTGGTCGAGTGGAGCGTCGACCTGCTCGAGCGCGCCGACGAGATCGAGACCGCGCTGCAGACGCTGTGAAGCGGGCGCTCCGACGAGCTGCACGTGCACGCATCCATGACGACGGCGGAGTATCTGCTCCCCCGCTGGCTCGTACGTCTCCGGCAGCAGCGACGGGTGGCGGTGAGCCTTCGCGCCGCGAACTCCGAGGACGTCGTCACCGCCGTGCGGCAGGGCGAGGCGGACCTTGGCTTCGTCGAAGGCCCGGTCGACACCGCGGGACTCTCCACCACGAAGGTCGGCGTGGACGACCTCGTGCTGGTCGCGGCGCCCGACGACCGCTGGGCCCGACGCCGCGCCGGGATCAGCGCGCGCGAGCTCGCGACCCGCCCGCTGACCTGTCGCGAGCACGGCTCCGGCACACGGGCGGTCGTGGAGTCCGCGCTCGCAGCCGCCGGCGAGCGGCTGGCGGATCCCGAGGTGGAGTTCGCGACGAACGCCGCGATCCTCGCCGCCGTCCGCGCGGGCGGGTCGCCGGCATTCGTGTCGAGCCGGGCGACCCAGGCCGACGTCGACCAGGGCACCCTGGTCCGGGTGCCGGTGGCAGAGCTGGACCTGTCCCGGGAGTTCCGAGCCGTATGGGTCGGTGGCGGTCGCCCTCCCGCGGGACCGGTCCGCGACCTCCTCGCGATCGCCGGCGCCTGAGCCGCCGGAGCACCCCGGGGCGTACGTCTTCTAGTCCCGGATCCGCTCGAGCTTGGTCCAGCCGGAGTAGCCGCGCTTCTCGACCAGCCGCATGAGGTCGCGGGCGACGGGGACCTGCTCGACGAACATCGAGTCGAGCAGGGAGGCGAGCTCGTCGGGCATGGCCTGGTCGCCGTCGACGTAGGCGGCCCAGTCCTCGTCGGAGACCGCGTTCATCTGGGCGACGATCTGGTCGGCGATGGTCTCGAGACGGGGGTCGCCGGGCTCCCAGTCGAGCATGGCCTCCAGCTCGCGGTAGGTCTCCACGACCGAGGGGTCGTCGAGCTGGCCGACCTTGTTGCGGATGAAGGCCTCCATGCTCTGCGGCTGCTGGGCGGCGACGAGGATCCAGGCGTCGCGCTCGCCCTGGATCATCCGCTCCGGGATGCCGAGCTCCCGCATCCGCTCCAGATAGGCGACCGCCTCGGGCGGGAGGGCGAGGCCGTCACCGTGAACGAGGCGGGCGATCCGCTCGCGGTGGCCCTGGCGCTCGCGGATCTCCTGCCGGAGGCGCTTGTCGATCTCGGCGACGGCCTTCTTGAAATCGTCGTCGCCGGCGTCCAGCAGCTCCTTGACACGGGAGAGCGGGACGCCGGCGTCGGCGAGGATGCGGATCTTGATCAGGTCGACCACAGCAGCGGCGTCGTAGCGTCGGTATCCCGAGTGGTCGCGCTCTGGCTCCACCAGCAGCCCTTTGGCGTGGTAGTGGCGCACGGCCCTGACGGTGACACCGGCGTACGACGCCAGCTGGCTGATCGTGAGCATTCCCGAATAGTGACGGGAACACCGTCCTTTGTCTCGCGGTTTAGGCGAACTTGCGGCGGTAGGCCGCGGTGGCCAGGACGTACGCGACGGCCAGGAGGCCGACGCACCAGGCCAGTGCGATCCACAGCTCGTTGCCGAGCTTCTGACCGGCGAAGATCGCCCGGATGGAGTCGACGATCGAGGTGACCGGCTGGTGCTCGGCGAAGGCTCGCACCGGCCCGGGCATCGTGTCGGTCGGCACGAACGCCGAGCTGAGGAAGGGCAGGAAGATCAGCGGGTAGGAGAACGCGCTGGCTCCCTCGACCGTGCCGGCCGTCAGTCCCGGGACCACCGCGAGCCAGGTCAGCGCGAGGGTGAACAGGGCCAGGATGCCGACCACGGCGAGCCAGTCGAGCACGCTCGCACTGGTGCGGAAGCCCATCAGCAGGGCGACGAGTACCACCACGACCAGCGAGATCATGTTTGCGACCACCGAGGTCAGCACGTGACCCCACAGCACCGCCGACCGAGCGATCGGCATCGACTGGAACCGGTCGAACATGCCGCCGTTCTTGTCCTGGAAGAGACGGTAGGCGGTGTAGGCGATGCCGGAGGCGATCGTGATCAACAGGATGCCCGGTAGCTGATAGCTGACGTAGCTCTCGTGGGAGCCGGTGTCGATCGCGCCGCCGAAGACGTACACGAACATGAGCATCATGGCGATCGGCGTGATCGCGGTGGTGACGATGGTGTCGGGGCTGCGGCCGATGTGTCGCAGGGAACGGCCGAGCAGGACGGCGGTGTCGCCGAAGAATCGCGTGGTCATCATGACTCCTTCACGGGGGTGGCGGTCTTGCCGTTGGACTTGGCGGTGATGGCGAGGAAGATCTCCTCGAGCGACGGCTGCTTCTCGACGTACTCCTGCTTGGCTGGCGGGAACATCGCCTTGAGCTCGGCGAGGGTGCCGTTGGCGATGATGCGGCCCTCGTGGAGGATCGCGATCCGGTCGGCGAGCTGCTCGGCCTCCTCGAGGTACTGCGTGGTGAGCAGCACCGTCGTGCCGTTGTCGGCGAGCTCCTTGACGGTCTGCCACACCTCGATCCGGGCCTCCGGGTCGAGGCCGGTGGTCGGCTCGTCGAGGAAGATCACCGGCGGGTTGCCGATGAGGCTCATCGCGATGTCGATCCGGCGGCGCATACCACCGGAGTACGTCGCGACCTTGCGGTTGCCGGCCTCGGTGAGCGAGAACCGGGCGAGGAGCTCGTCGGCGACCGCCCCCGGGTTCTTCTGGCGGAGCAGCTTGGCGATCAGGATGAGGTTCTCGCGGCCGGTCAGGATCTCGTCGACGGCGGCGAACTGGCCGGTGAGGCTGATGGACGTGCGTACGTCCTGGGCCTGGGTCGCGACGTCGAAGCCGTTGACCGTCGCCTGGCCGCCGTCCGCCTTGAGGAGCGTCGTCAGGATCTTCACGGTCGTGGTCTTGCCGGCGCCGTTGGAGCCGAGGAGGGCGAAGATGCTGCCCTTCTCGACGCTCAGGTCGACGCCCTGGAGGACATGTACGTCGCCGTAGGACTTGGTCAGTCCGGCGATCTCGATTGCTGGTGTCGGGTTCATGTCGAATAGCGTCGAGGGTTGACGCTGGGTCAAGGTCAAGCGGAAGTTCTGACCTTTTTTCGACGGCTCCGAGCGAGCTCTTCAGAAGTGCAAGATCGCTGGTCCTGAGGAAGGACCGCCCACCGTGTTTCTAGGACACACTTCGTGCCTCGGCGACCTTCTGACGGAGCCAGTCAGGGATGCTCTCCTCGTCGCGCGGAAAGGCTTCGAGGTCGAGGGCGTACAGCTCGGAGTGCACGACGCGGCGCCACACGGGCTCGTCGTCGCGATTGAACGAGGCGTTGGCCGAGATCTTCTCGCCGTTGCCGCCGATGTTGGTGATGGTCCATTGCCCCGAGAACCAGGTGCCCCTTCCGGGCCGGTACATGACCCGCCTGAGCTCGTCGATCGACGGGACGACCACGTCCGGAGGCAAGGAGTAGTCGATGTAGCCACCTGGTCGATGGATGTCGATACGACCGTCGAAGAGGCGCGAGAGGTTGCGGTGGTTGAAGACGAGCATCGTCCAATCGCCGTCGACCTCGTCAGGGAGACGGATGGCGATCTGCTCGAAGAGCTGTTCTTGCCGAACCACCGAAGGAGCGGTCACATCGACCACTGACATTGCCGAGCCTTTCGTCGTCGAGGCGTGCGTCCACAGTCACCCGATCCGGCTCCGGGACGCCCGGGTGCAGCAGTGTCTCGCACGACACCGGCACGGCGCTTCATCTCGCGGTCGAAGTCACACATCGGGGCGCCGGGCGGGCGAGAGACAAATCGACAAATCTGCCCTTTGACTTCAAGTACTTGAAGTTCTTAGCGTCCTTGACGTGACTGCATCGACGACTCGGACCTACACGATCCGGGAGGTGGCGACGCTGACCGGACTGCCGGCCAGCACGCTGCGCTACTACGAGACGATCGGGCTGATCGAGCCGGTGAGCCGCGGCGCGAGCAGCGGCCACCGGGTCTACGACGAGTCCGACCTGGACCGCCTGACCGGCGTCGCCTGCCTCGCTGCGATCGGCCTCTCGATCGACGACATGAGGACGTACGTCGGCAACAGCCGTCTCGGCCGCGACGGCGCGCGCGAGCAGATCGACATGCTCACCGAGCACGCCGCGCACCTCGCCCGGGAGGCCGAGTTTCTCGAGCTGCGGCGGGCGTACGTCGGCCTCAAGACCGACTACTGGCGAGCCGTCGCGGCCGGCGACGAGGCGCGCGCCGATGAGATCGGCGAGCAGGCACACGCGCTGGCCGGCCAGATCCGCAGCCGCGAGAACCACTGATCCACCCCCATCTCAGACTCAGGAGAACATCCATGCGCGTCAACGCGTACGCAGCCCCCTCCGCCGGCGAGCCGCTGGCCCCGACCACCATCGAGCGCCGCCCGGTCGGCGCGAACGACGTCCTCATCGCGATCGAGTACGCCGGCATCTGCCACTCCGACATCCACACCGTCAACGGCGACTGGGGCCCGCAGCCGTTCCCGGTCGTCCCGGGCCACGAGATCGTCGGCCGCGTCACCGAGGTCGGCTCCGCGGTCACCGAGCACAAGGTCGGCGACCGCGTCGGCGTCGGCTGCTTCGTCAACTCGTGTCGCGATTGCGACAACTGCCGCAACGGCGATGAGCAGCACTGCTCGACCCCCGGCGGCGCTGTCGGGACGTACGCCGCGAAGGACCGTGACGGCTCCTTCACCCAGGGTGGCTACTCCACCCACGTCGTCGTCGACGCCCACTTCGCGCTCAAGGTGCCGGAGGGCCTCGACCCCGCGGCTGCCACGCCGCTGCTGTGCGCGGGCATCACGACGTACGCCCCGCTGAAGCGGTGGGGCGCCGGCCCCGGCAAGAAGGTGGCCGTCGTCGGGCTCGGCGGTCTCGGCCACATGGGCGTCAAGATCGCCCACGCGATGGGCGCCGAGGTCACGGTGCTGTCGCAGTCGCTGAAGAAGCAGGAGGACGGTCTCCGGCTCGGCGCCGACCACTACTACGCCACCTCGGACCCGGCGACGTTCGAGACGCTGAAGAACAGCTTCGACCTGATCGTGAACACGGTCAGCGCCCCGATCCCGGTCGACGACTACCTGGGGCTGCTCGCCGTGGACGGCACCATGGTCAACGTCGGCGCCCCGGCCGAGCCGCTGAGCGTCAACGTGTTCTCGCTGCTCACCAACCGCCGCAACTTCGCAGGCTCGATGATCGGCGGCATCCCGCTGACCCAGGAGATGCTCGACTTCTGCGCCGAGCACGGCCTCGGCGCCGACGTCGAGGTCATCTCGGCGGACCAGATCAACGAGGCGTACGCCCGGGTCCTGGCCTCCGACGTGCGCTACCGCTTCGTGATCGACACGGCCACGCTGGGCTGATCCCCTAGCCCCAGTGGGCGGGCCGGTCGTGCCCTGCGGGCAGGCGGGTGCTCCCGTCTCCTCGCAGGGCATTGACCTGCGCCTGGCTGAGGAAGAGTGCCCGAGAGAGGTCCGCGCCCGCGACGGCCGCGTCCCGGAGGTCCGCGCCGAGCAGGTCGGCGTCGGTGAGATCGACGCCGCGCAGGTCGGCGGCCACCAGGAGAGCGCCCCTGAGGTCGGCACGACGCAGGTCTCTCCGGCGCAGATCACGACCGAGCAGGTCGGCACCCGCCAGCGCCTGGCCTGCGGGGCGGCGTACCTCTGCGCTCACCCGGCGGAGCACGCCCCCGACCGCCGAACGAAGTGCGCCGACGTCGGTGGCGAGCACTTGGCCGGCGGAGCCGCCGGCCGCGGTGGAGACCTGCTCGGCCAGCTCGACGAGGTCGGATGATGAGCTTCGTCCGCCGGCCTCCTCGAGCAGCGCCAGCATCTCGTGCAGCTGCCGCATCACGGCGAAGACGTCGAACATCTCCTGCCGCGACGCCGGCTCGGTGCGCCAGTCCGCGCCGCGGAAGGTCACCTGGGTGACCTGCTGACCTGCGCCGAAGCACTCGAACACGGTGCACCCGGCATACCCGCGCTCGCGCAGCTGGTCGTGGATCCCGCACCCGAAGTCGGGCCCGAGGTGGCGGCACGGGTCACCGCCGGCCTTGTCCTCCGGAAAGTCCGCCGAGCGGGCGAAGGGAAGCGCCACGCAGCACAGGCCCGCACAGCGGGAGCAGTCGGACCGATAGGTGCTCATCGGAGGCAGGGTACGCCGCCGGGTCTCGACAGCCTCAGCAGCCGGCGTCGTCGAGCGCTTTGGCCGTCAACTGCCGGCCGAGCTCGATCATCTCGGCGGCGCGATGGAAGTCGAGCGTGCGGGCGGCGTCGGCCGGGACGGTGATCAGGACGTCGGGCGGCAGCCCTGCCAGCCGGTAGCGCGCGACCATCTCCTGCATCACCTCCCAGGACAGCGTCATCACATCGGCGATGCGCAGATCAGGCTGAGCGCGGCTCGGCTCCGCCTTCGGGGCCCTGGTCGTCTCGCCGCCGACGCCCAGCTTGTCGCGGAGCCGCCGGAGGACCGTCGTACCCTCCTCATCGGCAGTGACCGCGGCAGAATTCTCGACCGCCGGTGCTTGCGTCCCGCGCTGGGTGCGCCGACCCTGCAACGAGACCGCGATGGTCAGGTCGGCCGGGGTGGCGGCGGTCGGGTCCATCGGCAGCGGGTTGAGCAGGCCGCCGTCGACGAGCACCCGGCCGTTCCACATCACCGGCATGAAGACGCCGGGGATGCCGATCGAGGCCCGGATCGCCTTGACCAGCGGGCCGCGCTGGAACCACACCTCGCGGTGCGACTCGAGGTCGGTCGCGATCGCAGTGAACGGGACGGGCAGATCCTCGATGAGCTGCTCGCCCAGCAGGTTCTCCAGCTCCGCGACGACGCCCTCGGCGTTGAACGCACCGCCTGCTCGCCACTTCGGGTCGAGCAGTCGCAGCACGTCGATCTGCCGCAACGCCGTCGCCCAACCGGCGAACTCCTCGTCCTTGCCGGCTGCGACCAGGCCGCCGACCAGCGCCCCCATCGAGGTGCCCGCGACCGCCACGATCTCGTGTCCCCGCGCCCGCAGCTCCTGTACGACGCCCAGGTGGGCGTAGCCCCGTGCGCCGCCTGCCCCCAGGGCGAGCGCCACCTGCTTGCCAACCATCGCCATGCCCCCATGATCCCCGATGCCCCGCGGGCGCTCCGGACGTCGGACTAAGGTGCCGGATATGAGCATCCCGGTCGCACTGTCCGATCTCGCCGCCACGCTCGAGCGCTTCGGCAGCGGGTTCCTGCTGACCACGGCGGGTGAGCGGATCAAGGTCGTGGTCGTGGACCCGGTCGTCGAGGGCTCGTCCCTCCGGATCTCCGATCCCGGCGGCGGCACGCGCACGAACCTCGCCACCAACCCGGTGCTCACCCTGACGTACGCCCCGCTCACGCCGCGCGACCACGCGCTGATCGTCGACGGAACCGGTCGCGTCGAGGGATCCGACGTCCTGGTGACGCCGACCGGCGCCGTGCTGCATCGGCCGGCGTCGCACGCATCCGGACCGATCCCCGAGGAGGGCTGCGGCCAGGACTGCCGTCCGGTCTGACGACGTCCGTAGGCTCGACCCATGGAGACCTCGACCACCGTGCTCGTCACCGGCGCGACCGGGTTCATCGGCCGACGACTGGTCGCGGAGCTGACCGAACGCGGCACCAAGGTACGGGCGATGACCCGGCGGCCGGACGACTACGACGGCCCCGGTGAACCGGTGGGCGCCGACGTGAACGACCCCGCCTCGCTGCCGGCCGCGCTCGAGGGCGCCGACGTCGCCGTCTATCTGGTGCACTCGCTCGACCACGACGACTTCGAGGAGCGCGACGCCCGGGCCGCCCGCTCCTTCGGTGCCGCCGCGGCCCGGGCCGGGGTGCGCCAGATCATCTATCTCGGCGGGCTCGGTGACGACGGCGATCTGTCACCCCACCTGCGCTCGCGACGTGAGGTCGAGTCCCTGCTCGGTGAGTCCGGCGTGCCCGTCACGACGCTGCGGGCCGCGATCGTCGTCGGCCACGGTGGCGTCTCCTGGGAGCTGACCCGGCAGCTGGTCAAGAACCTCCCTGCCATGGTGGTGCCGAGGTGGACGGCCACCCGCACCCAGCCGATCGCCGTCGACGACGTGATCCGCTATCTCGCCGGTGTCATCGACAACCAGGACGCGATCGGCGAGGTCTTCGAGATCGGCGGCCCCGAGGCGATGACGTACCTCGACATGCTGACCGTCGCCTCCGAGGTCGCCAACGGCCGATCGATCCCCGTCGTCCCCGTGCCGGTGCTGACGCCCCGGCTGTCGTCGTACTGGCTGGCGCTGGTGACCGACATCGACGTGACCACCGGGCGCAACCTGATCGACTCCATGACCACCGAGGTCGTCGTGCACGACCGGCGCATCCTCGACGTGGTGCCCGGCGATCCGCTGCCCTATCGGGAGGCCGTACGTCGCGCACTGGCCGAACGGCTGGCCGACCAGAACACGCTCTGAGGCGCCGCCGGTCTCCTCAGCCGAAGAGCAGTGGCAGCGCGAGCAGCATCGACAGCGACCACGCGCAGTGGGTGAGGATCGGCGCGAGCACGCCGCCGGAGGCGCGCCGCTCGAGCCCGACCACGACCCCGAGCAGGATCGCCGCGAAGGCCAGCATCACGTTGCCGGTCGCCAGCGTCGCGATCACGTAGGCCACCGACGTCCAGGCGACGGCGTGGCGGGGCAGGGCGGCGTAGACGGCGCCCCGGAAGAACAGCTCCTCCGCCACTCCGTTGACGGCCGTCACCACGACGAGGACCGGCAGCGAGCCCTGGTCGGCGAAGTCGAGCACCGAGCGCACCTGCCGGTCCAGCCAGTCGATCTCGCGCACGACGAGACCGCCGATCACGAAGATGCCCGCCAGACCCAGACCGAGCAGGATCGGCGACAGCACCGGACGTACGAACCGATGCTCGCCCGTCGGCCGACCCCGGGCCCAGGCGCCGATCCGTCCGAGGTGCAGCGGTCCGGACGCGAAGGCACCGACGGCCCACACCCCGGCGAGAGCGAGGGCGGCCGGGTAGAACCAGACGCTGCCCGGCTCGATGCGCAGCGAGACACCGAGCACGATCGCCCCGAGCACCCCGAAGCCGGCCGTGACCACCTGGCGGCGGCGCAGACCGGCGTCGCTCTGACGGTGATCGCGCGGGACCACGTCCCACAAGGACCGGCGCACCCAGCGGCGCACGAGATCCCTCCCCTCGCTCAGGTGACGGCTGCGTACGCCTCCAACCTACGGGGGCGGTCAGATGATGGCGACGGCGTTGGCCGGCGAGCCGGTGGCCCCGGTGACGTTGAGCGGCTTGACGCTGAGGAAGGCCTCCCACCGCTGCAGCTGGTCCATGCGGCGTGCCAGCGGCCCGAGCCGCCACAGCTCACCGAGCGGCATGCCGAGCTTGGCGAGGAACTCCTGGTGCATCATCCCGCGGTCGTTGGGCGCCGACCGGAGGAACGGTGAGTCGGGGACGGGCGGCAGGCACTCGACGGCGAAGGTGTCCGCGGCGAGCAGCGCCAGGCCGGTGTCCCAGGCCCAGTCGAGCACCTCCTCGCTCTGCGCGATGCCGGTGGCGCGGCGGAGGGCCTGCTGGGCCAGCTTCTGCTCGGCGGTGAGCTCGAGGAACCACTCGCACCACCCGGTGTGGAGCATGACGACGTCACCGGCACGCAGCTCGATCGCCTGCGCGGTGAGGGCCTGGTCGATGTAGTCGTACGGGATCGGCTGGCCGCCCTCGTGGTCGAGCGTCTCCTCGCGCCGGGCGAGGAGACCGGCGATGTCCACGAGGACGCCGCGACTGACGATGGGGCGGTCGGCCCAGACCTGGATGCCGATCTCCTCGGTGCCCGGGACGATCAGCTCGTCGGGGGTTCCGGCGTAGAACCCGGCGTCGTCGGCCCGCCGGTGGCGCAACCCGTCGATCTGGGTCGAGGACTGGAGGTAGTAGCCGTCGAGATGGTCGTCGCGGTGAGCCGGGTGGTTGGCGTAGATGACGTGCTCGGCCGGCTTCCTGGCCTGGGACATCCCGGGCATGAACGCGTTGACCGGGTAGTCCAGCCCGAAGGCCTCCCCCAGCTGGACGAGGCCCGCGGCCGCGACCACGGCCTGCTCGTCCGCGAACGACGGGGTGCCGCGCCAGGGGTCCTCGAAGAGCTCCCAGGAGGTGCCCCTCAGCTGGCCGGGCCGGTCGTGCAGCTCGGCTCGGCTCGGGCGGTCGTGGGTGGTCATCTGTTCGCTCCTGCGTCGTCGCGCGCCTTCACCTCGGAGCCGACGTGGATGAGGAGGTAGGCGGCGACGGCCGCGATCGAGGCGGCGACGCACAGGACCGTCTTGAACAGGCCGTTCGGGCCGACGACGAGCGCCTGGCTGCCGACGACCAGGCCGACGGCCTGCAGGCCGATGAGCGCGAGACCGCCGAGCAGCGCGACGACCAGCGACGAGACGAAGAGGGTGTGGAGGATCGATCGGGTCATGGGTGTCCGTCCTTTCTCAGACCGGCAGGATTCCGGAGGCCACGAGCACGCCGATACCGAGCAGCGGCAGCGCGTAGTAGGCCAGCATCCTGCGGAACGTGTGTAGCGGATCGACGCCGGCGATGCCACAGGCGACGTACAGCGGCGCTCCGCCAGGCGGCACGGCAGCCTCGCAGGAGGAGAAGATGAGGACCGCGACCGCTGCGGTGGTGGCGGGTACGCCCGCGGCGGCGAGCGCGGCGACGCCGACGACACCGACGGCTGCCATCGTCGCCGTGCTGGAGAGCGGTGCCGCGACGGCGACGACGATGATCCCGATGACCAGGGCCAGCAGCCACACCGGGAGATCGAGGTCACCGAGCAGCCCGGCCAACTGCTCGGGCAGGCCGGTCGTCGCCAGCGCGTTCGCGCCGGCAAAGGCGAACAGCACGGTCAGGCCGACGACCCCGAACCGGGGCGCCGAGCTGCCGATCAGCTCGGCCCATCCCCGGCCGTCGCGCGGCAGCCGGCCACGGCCGAGGAGCAGGCCGATCAGGATCAGGATCACCGGCATCCAGAAGATCGGGCTCAGCGCCTCGGTCACGTCGGTGCCGATCCGCTCGGTGAGCGCCTCGGCGACGGCGCCGGTGGTGAGCACGATCGGGACGGCGATCCCGGCGAACAGCAGCAGCGTCGGCCAGCCGTGGGAGAACGCGGCCCGTACGTCCCGGCCGCTGCGCGACACGGCCGGACCGCTCCCGCGGGTGGAGCGGCGTACGAGCAGGTAGGTGACGATCAGGCGGTGGAGCACGCACCACAGGCCGCCGATCAGCAGCGGCACGATCAGCGAGTCGACGTCGACGAGGGCGCCGCCGACCGAGGAGCCGACCAGGACGAACATCGAGGCGCTGAACGGGAAGGTGATGCCCATGCCCGCGTTGCCGGCCACGATCGTGGCGGCGGTGGTGCGGTCGACGCGGGTGCGCTCCATCCACGGGATCGTCACCGACCCGACGGTGGCGGCGATCGCCGCTTGGTTGTGGACGATGCTGCCGAGGCCCGCGGAGGCGACCGTCGAGACGTACGCCGGGCCGCCACGGCGGTGTCCGATGAGGGCGTCGAGCAGGTCGATCATCCGGTGGGTGACGCCCGCCTTCTCCAGGAGGTAGCCCATGAAGACGAAGATGACGGTGGCGTAGACGATCTCGTCGACGAGCGCTGCGTAGAGGGCGTCCCAGCCCGCGCTGAGGAACTGCGCTCCGTTGAACGCCGCGGCGACGACGAACCCGACGACCATGGCTTCGCCGACGTTGCGGCGCAGCAGCGTCGTCCAGGCCAGGATCACCACCAGGTAGACGCCGAGCGCCCAGACGCCGATCACGACGGCTTCCCGTCGCCGGCCATCCGCTCCAACGCTGTCATCGAGGCCTCCGTCATCTCACCATGGACCCCCAGATCGGCGAGGTAGGCACTGGTCGAGCGCATCTCCGCCGCCCGGCGAGCGGCGTGCTTCGCCGTGCCGGTGAGGAAGCGGTCGATGACCGCCTGTCCGTCCCCGGCGAGAACACCCGCGATCTGGCCACGGATCCACTCTTCCATCCCGGCGCCGCGTCCGGCACCGACCGCCTCGACGACGACCGACGCGAGCCCCTTCATGAAGACGCTGCGCAGCAGCTTGTGCGCCATCGCGTCACCGAGGTCGCCGCCGACCACCTCGACCGGCGTGCCCAGCGGCCGCATCAGCGCAGCCACCGTCTCCCCCGCCGGTCCGGCTGCCATCAGCGGAGTCGAGGTGCCGAGCTGGATGACCGGTCCCAGGATGGCGACATCGACCAGACGTACGTCCTCCCGCCCCTCGAAGACGCTGGTCAGCTGCCGCTTCTCCGTCGGCCCGGACGAGGTGAAGTCGGCGTAGACGGCTCCGGGCGCGAGCACCGGCGCGGCGGCCTCGGCGACCGAGCGGCTCGCCGAAGCGGCGGTCAGGATGACCACGATCTGCGCGTCCTCGACCGCCTTCTCCAGCGTGTCCGCGACCTCGACACCTGCCGGAGACTCCTGGAGGTAGGGGTCGAAGCCGGTGACCCTGTGGCCCGCCTCGGCGAGGGCGGTGCCGTAGATGCGGCCCACCTCGCCGAGACCGAGGATCGCCACGTGGGCGGGCTGGAACGGACTGTCGGAGATTGTGCTGTGTGACATCGTCGAACTTTCGTGCTGGAAGGGTCGGGATCAGGCGTCTGCGGGGATACGGATGGCCAGGACGTCGCAGGGAGCGCGCAGCAGCACGGTCTGGGCCGTGCTGCCGAGGAGGAACTTCCCGGTGCGCGAGCGGCGGCGGAGACCGACGACGACCAGCTCGGCGTCCGCCCGCTCGGCCTCGTCGATGAGCGTCTCGGCGACGGAGACGGCCTCGGCATGCTGGCGTACCTCGACATCGAGGCCCTGGTCGGCCAGCCGCTGCCGCACCACCTCGAGCTCGGCGCCCGGGAGGAGGCCGCGGTCGGCGTAGGCGCCCCCGGTCGAGGAGTTCACGACCAGGAGGGAGCTGCCCCGGGTCCGGGCCTCCCGGACGGCGCCGGCGAGGACACGCTCGCCGGCGTCGCCGGGCATGTAGCCCACGATGATCGTCATCGCTGATCCCCTGATGCGGTGGCGACGCCGAGCGTGGCGTCGATGTCGCGGCGGGTGGCCTCCTCGGCGGCGTGCTTCGCCTCGGCCCGGTCCGCGATCACGGCCGCGGACTCGAGCGGGACCACCACGACGCCGTCCGCGTCACCGACGATGATGTCGCCGGGACGTACGACCACGCCGGCGACGGCGACGTCGACGGAGAGCGCGTAGGGACCGTCCTTGTAGGGACCGGCCGGCGTCCGGGACCGGGCGAAGGCGGGCATCTCGTACTCGGCCAAGCCGTCGGCGTCGCGGACGGCGCCGTCGAGGAGGAACCCGGCGACGCCACGGGCCTTGGCCTTGCCACCGACGAGCTCGCCGATGAGTGCGCGCGACTCGTCGGCGCCGCCGCTCACCACGATCACCTCACCCGGCTCGACCTGGGTGAGCGCCTGGTGGATGCCGAGGTTGTCGCCGGGACGGGTCCAGACCGTGAACGCGGTGCCGACCATGCTGGCGCCGGGCCAGGCAGGCGCGATGACGGAGTCGAGCGATCCCAACCGGTCCATGGCGTCGCCGATGTTGGCGGTGGGGAGGCGGCGGAACCGGTCGAGGAGGGCCTCGTCGGGACGCTCGGGCCGGGCCCTGGCGACGCGACCGCCGGGGTTGAACTGCTGGTCGGCGAGGATGCTGTCGGTCATCAGCTGTCCGCCTTCACCAGCGGGAAGAGGTCGCCGAAGGTCTTCTCGGTCTCGTCCCAGTAGGCGGAGTACTCCTCGGCGTCCAGGTAGGACGGGGCGAGGCCGGCGTCGGTCATCTTCTTCTGGAACGCCGGGTCCTCCATGATCTCGCCGATGGCGGTGGACATCTCGTCGACGACCTCGTCCGGCGTGCCCGCCGGGAAGGCGTAGCCGCGCGAGGAGGAGATCTCCACGTCGTAGCCGGACTCCTTGAACGTCGGCACGTCGGGCAGCGACTCGGCACGCTCGGCGTCCATCACGCCGACGATGCGGACCTTGCCCGAGTCGGCCAGCGGCTGCAGGTCGCTCACGTTGGTGAGGAGGACCTCGGTGTTGCCGCCCAGGAATGCGGTGGTGGCGGCGGTGCTGCCGTCGGCGAAGTGCACCGGGGCGAGGTCGGCGCCGGCGACCTCCTTCAGGCTGGCGAGGGCGAAGTGCTCGTTGCTTGCGACACCGGTCGTGGTCGCGCGCAGCTTCCCGGGCTCCGCCTTGGCGGCCTCGACCAGGTCCTTCGGGGTCTTGATGTCGCTGTCGGGGGCGACCGCCACCGCGGTCGGGTCGACGACCTGGAGGGCCACCGGCGCGAAGCTGTCGCGCTCGTAGGAGGCGCCCCGGCTCTCGTCGAGCACGGTCATGATCGCCGACGGGAACGTGGTGGCGGCGATCGTGTGGCCGTCGGGCTTCGCCTGGGTCAGCGCCGTGTAGGCGACCTGGGAGTTGGCGGCGGGCTTGTTGACGACCGTGATCGTGGCGTCGAGCTTGTCCTCGAGCTCCTTGGCGAGCATGCGAGCACCGATGTCGGTCGGGCCGCCCGCTTCGTACCCGACGACGAGCTCGATGGGCTTGGTCGGGTAGTCGCCGGCCGCGGCGGTGGTGCCGGACTGGGAGCAGGCGGCGAGCGAGAGACACGCCAGCCCGACACCGGCGAGGGTGAGTACGCGAGGTGCGCGGTTCATGGTGATGACCTTTCGTTTCGTGGAGGGAGGGGTGGGTCAGACTTCGGCGTCGGTGGGCAGCCCTGCCTTTCTCTTCAGGCCGGCGCTGAACACGGACGCGGCGAGGACCGCGAGGGCGACCAGGAGGAACACCAGCGACAGCGGACGGTCGACGAAGATCCCGAAGTCGCCCTGCGAGATCTGCAGGGACTCCCGCAGCGCGCTCTCGATGAACGGACCGAGGATGAGCGTGAGGACCAGCGGCGCGAGCGGCAGGTGCACCTGTCGGAAGACGAAGCCGACGATGCCGAAGAACACCATCACGTAGATGTCGATGACGCTGTTGTTGACGGCGTACGAGCCGATCACGATGAAGGCGAAGATCACCGCGCGCAGGACCGAGTAGGGGATCGCGAGGATCCTGGTCCAGAGCCCGACCATCGGGACGTTGAGCACCAGCAGGAGCAGGTTGCCGACGAACAGGCTCGCGATGACGGTCCAGACCAGGTCCGGCGCCTCGGTGAAGAGCTGTGGTCCGGGGGTGAGCCCGTTCTGCAGGAAGGCGCCCATGAGCACCGCGATCGCCGGCGAGGCCGGGATGCCCAGGGTGAAGAGCGGGATGAACGCGGCGTTGCTGTGCGAGTTGTTGGCGGTCTCGGGAGCGGCCACGCCCTCGATCGCGCCGCTGCCGAGCTCGTCGCGGTGGCGCGAGACCTTCTTCTCCGTGCTGTAGGCCAGCAGCGACGAGATCGCCGCGCTCACGCCGGGGATGAGTCCGATGACGGTGCCGATCGACGCACCTCGTCCGATCGCCGGTGCGGCCCGGCGGAGGTCGGTCCGCGTCGGGAGCAGCTGGCGAAGCGTCGGGGCCGTGGGCTTGGGAGCCGCGCCGCCGCTGGTGGCGAGCAGCTCGCCGAGCCCGAAGATGCCGACCAGGACCGGTACGTAGCTGATGCCGTCGAAGAAGTGCGGCTGGTCGAAGGTGAACCGGGGCAGGCCCATGACCGGGTCGATGCCGACCATCGCGATCAGCAGGCCGAGGCAGGCCGAGATGAGCCCCTTGAGGACCGACCGCCCCACCAGGCCGACGAGCAGGGCCAGGCCGATGAGCACCAGGGAGAAGAACTCCGGTGGCCCGATCCGCAGACCCAGCTCCGAGAGCGGCTTCGCCGCCACGACGAGCGCGAGGGTGGCGACGGTGCCGCCGATGAACGAGCCGATCCCGGCCGTCGCCAGTGCTGCTCCGGCCCGGCCTCGCAACGTCATCTGATAGCCGTCGATGCAGGTGATCGCCGACTCGCCCTCGCCCGGGATGTTCAGCAGGACGCTGGTGATCGTCCCGCCGTACGCGCCGCCGTAGAAGATCGCGGCCAGCATGATGATCGCGCTCGTCGGGTCCATGGTCAGGGTGAGCGGGATCAGGATCGCCATGCCGGCGGTCGAGCCGATGCCCGGCAGGATGCCCAGGATCGTGCCCAACAGGCAGCCGATCAGGGCGAAGAGCAGGTTCTGCGGCGTCAGCGCGGAGGCGAAGCCGTCGAGGAGTGCGGTGAAGGAGTCCATGACCTCACAGCCCCAGGTCGCGCAGGAACGGGATGCCGGAGACCGGTAGCGGGACCGTCAGCAGCCGGGTGAAGGCGTAGAAGACGCCGAAGCTCCCGATCAGCGCGATGACCAGCGACTGCAGCGGCCCACGGCGCCCGACCACCAGCAGGTGGAAGAGCAGGAAGACCAGCATGCTGACCTGGTAGCCGACCAGCTCGAGGCAGGCCGCGAGCACGCACAGACTCACCAGGATGGCCAGCACGGTCGGGAGGGAGTAGTCGGGCGTCTCCTCCTCGTCGGCGGCCGGCCTGTTCGGGTTCTCGGGGGTCTCGGGACGGAGACGTGCGCGCAGCTCCTGGCCGAACCAGACGAGTCCCAGCACGACCAGGAGCACGCCGAGCCAGACCGGGAAGAAGCCTGGCCCGGGCCCGAGGTCGTCCCAGTAGCCGAGGGAGCGCGAGCCGATGAACGCGGCCGCTCCGATCGCGACGACGAGCGCCGCGACGAGCAACGGCAGGACGGACCTGCGTCGCTCGTCGGCGGTCGCTGGACCGCCTGCCGCCGTGGAGGCGGGGATGTTGGTGTTGTCGCTCATTCTTCTCATTCTGTGATAAGGTGTATCACGGCATGAGGAACTATCCGTGACGGTCGTCACCCTGTCAAGCCCCCGGGGTCGGGGGTGCGAGGATTCGATGCGTCGCGACGAAACGGAGGAGGCACGTGAGCGAGGAGAAACCGGCAAGCACGATGCGGTCTCTGGAGAGAGCCATCGACGTCCTCGAGGTCCTCGAGGCGACGCGTACGCCGCTGCGACTGAGCGAGGTCGCACGCCGAGCCGGCCTGCACGTCGCCACGACCCAGCGCATCCTCAACGCGCTCGAGGCACGCGGTCGTGTCGAACAGGACGGCACCGGCTATCGAACGGGTGTCGCGATGCTTTTCGGGGCGCACGCCTACCTGGCCACCAATCGGCTGGCCGCCACCGCGCCGATGATCCTGCAGCAGCTCGCCGCCGCCACCGGACTCACCGCGTCCGTATTCGTCCGCGCCGGCTCGTCGCGCGCCGTGATCGCGCGGGTCGAGGGCAGCGACCCGTTGCGCTACGTCCTCCCGATCGGCGAGCGGCTGCCGCTCCACCTCGGTGCGGGCAAGGTCATCGCCGCCTACATGGATCCCGAGGATCTCGAGTCAGTGCTCGGCGGGATCGACGAGTTCACCCGGGCCGACGGGACCCGGGTCTCGCTCGAGGACTTCCGCCGTGAGCTCGAGGAGATCCGGCAGCGCGGCTGGGTCGCGTCCCACGACGAACGCGTGGTGGGCGCATCCTCGGTCGGGGCACCCCTGATCAGCGCCGACGGCGAGTTCCTCGCGGCGATCCAGGTCGCCGGCCAGACCACCAACCCCGCCTTCGCCGACCCCACTCCCCTCGGCCACGAGGTGCGCCAGGCGGCAAGCGCCCTCGCCTCGCGCGTGGGCTGACCAGGAGCCGCCGCGATGCCCGACGACTGGCTGAACCAGACCCGCGAGTCCTACGACACGGACGCCGCCGGCTACGCCGAGAAGGTACGCGGCCTGCTGGACGACCGCCCCTACCTGCGTGCGGGGCTGGCCGTCTTCGCCGAGACCGTGCGGGACGGCGGCGGTGGGCCGGTGGCCGACGTCGGCTGCGGCCCCGGGTACGTCACCCGCCACCTGCACGACCTCGGAGTCGACGCCTTCGGGATCGACCTCTCCCCCGAGATGATCGCGATCGCGCGGCACGACCACCCGGATCTCGGGTTCGAGGTCGGGTCGATGACCGATCTCCCGCTGGCGGACGGATCCGTGGGCGGCGTACTCGCCTTCTGGTCCGTCATCCACATCCCCGACGCGGCGGTGCCAGGGGTCTTCGCGGAGTTCCGGCGGGTGGTGCGGCCCGGCGGGCCGGTGCTGGTCGGGTTCCACGTCGGCGACGAGACCCGGCGCTCCACCACCGGCTACGCCGGGCGCCCGATCAACGTCGACAGCCACCGGCGCCGGCCCGAGCAGGTCTCCCGGTGGCTGCGCGAGGCCGGCTTCGACATCGAGGCCGAGCTCCTGATGCGGCCGGACGACGAGGTCCCGGGCGCCATCGTCTTCGCCCGGGCACCGCTCGCCGGGCTCTAGGCGGGCACCCCCTCGACCACCGGCGCCGACGCCGGCACGGTCCGCGACGTGAACCGGAGGTTCGGGTCGTCGACGGAGCGGAGCCGCAGCTCGCGGGTGTCGTAGAGGTAGTCCTGCCGGATCTGCCACGGGGCCCGCTTGCCCTGGCGGGGCATCACGGCGTCGCCGCGCTGGATGTAGCCCGACCGCATCGAGGCACCCATCACGGAGACCTCCTCGCGATCATCGTCCGCCGCCTCAGCCACCACCTGGCCGTAGCCGTTGCGGGCCATGTGCTTGAGCAGGCGGCACAGGTACGCACCGGCGAGATCGGCCTTCAGCGTCCAGGACGCGTTGGTGTAGCCCATCACGATCATCGCGTTGGGCATGCCCTCGACCAGGGTGCCCTTGTAGAGCATCCGGTCGCGGGTGTCGACCGGCTCGCCGTCGACCTCGACGCGCATGCCGCCGAGCAGCTGGATCTTGAGTCCGGTCGCGGTGACGACGATGTCGGCGGGGATCTCCTCACCCGACGCCAGCCGGATCCCGGTCTCGGTGAAGGTGTCGATCGTGTCGGTGACGATCGAGGCCTCGCCGCGCCGCAGGACGGAGAACAGGTCACCGTTCGGCACCACGCACAGTCGCTCGTCCCAGGGGTTGTAGCTCGGCTCGAAGTGCTTCATGTCCACCTCGCTGCCGACCTGGGCACGGATCGCGGCGAGGATCGCCTTCCGGGCGGCCTTGGGCGCGGTGCGACAGAACCGGTACATGCCCTGCTGCAGCAGGATGTTGCGTACGCGGCCGGTGCCGTAGACCGCCCCGCTCGGCACCTTGAGCAGGTTGAACGCGGCCGAGACCGGGTCATCGGCCGGGACCGGCATGACGTACGTCGGCGAGCGCTGCAGCATCGTGACGTGCTCGGCCTTCTCGGCCAGGTTCGGAACCAGGGTGATCGCGGTGGCGCCGCTGCCGATGACGACCACGCGCTTGCCGGTGTGGTCGAGGTCCTCGGGCCAGTGCTGCGGGTGGACGAGCTCGCCCTGGAACCGGTCCTCACCAGGGAAAACGGGTCGATGGCCCTGGTCGTAGTCGTAGTAGCCGGTCGCGCCGACGAGGAAGTGACTCGTCCACTCCTCCGTCTCCCCGGTGCTCTCGTCGAGCGCCGTGGTGGTCCACAGACCACGTTCGCTGGACCAGGAGGCGGCGACGACCTTGCGGCCGAAGTGGGTGTGCCGGGTGACGCCGTACTCGTCCGCCGTCTCCTCGATGTAGCGCTTGATGCTCGGGCCGTCGGCCAGCACCTTCGTGCCGTGCCACGGCCGGAACCCGTAGCCGAAGGTGAACATGTCCGAGTCCGAGCGGATCCCGGGGTAGCGGAACAGGTCCCAGGTGCCGCCCATCGCGGTGCGCCGCTCGAGGATGGCGTACGTCCGCCCGGTCCGTTCGCGGGTCAGCTGGCTGGCGACGCCCACGCCGGACAGGCCGGCCCCGACGATGAGCACGTCGACGTGGCGGTGGGTGGTCATGCGGTCCTCCGGAGGTCCGTGCTCGTGTCCTGGGTGGTCGCCAGGATGGTGTCGGCGATCAGGTCGGGGTCGTCCGCCATCGGCACGTGCCCGCAGCCGGGCAGCTCGACGTGACGGGCTCCGGGCAGGCGCACCCGAGCCTGGCCGGCCTGGTAGGGACGCAGGACCCGGTCCTTGCTGCCCCAGGCGATCGTGATCGGCACGTCCGCCGGCACGGCGCCGTCGAAGAGGTAGCCGCCGCGGATGATGTCGCGCACGGCCTGCTTGGAGTCCAGCATGTTCCGCAGGTCCTCGTACGCCGCCTCCGGCGTGATCAGCGTCGGCCGGGCGCTCGCCCAGCTGAGACCGAGCGTCCGGCCCCAGGGGTGACGCAGCAGCCACGGCGCGACCGGCTTCAGCACGCCCGAGGTCGCGACGACCGAGGCGAACAGCGCCCGTACGTAGGCGAACTCGACGTCGTTGCGCCAGAAGCCGGCCGGGGAGATCGCGGTGACGCTCCGGGCGAGCCCGTGCTTGCTCATCTCCAGGGCAACCAGCGCACCGAGGCTGTTGCCCACCACGTGCGGGCGCTCCAGGCCGGCCGCCGCCATGAACTCCTCCAGCGGCTCGATCAGCGCCTGCCGCGGCGAGCGGCCGTCGGTCACGTGAGCCGGCGACTCGCCATGTCCCGGCAGGTCCACGAGGAACACCTCGTGGTGCTCGGCGAGCCGGTCGACGACCGGGTGCCAGGCCTGGCGGCGGTGACCGATGCCGTGGATCAGGAGCAGCGGCTCGCCCGAGCCGCTGCTCTCGTACGCCAGCACGTCAGACCGCCGCGTTGGAGGGCTCCGCGCGGAAGCGCGCCGCCCGCCCGTCGATGCCGAGGGCCCGCCAGACCAGCTTGGCCGGCCCCTTGCGGATGCCCAGGTTGTCGGCCAGGAGGCGTACGTCCGAGAAGAGGTCGCGCAGGAGCTTCTCGGAGTCCTCGGACTTCCACCAGATCTCCTTGGCGACGTCCTTCGGGATGCCCATGTCCTCGCGCGCCTGCTTGCTCGGCACCATGATCACGTCGCACAGGAGTCGCATGACGACCGGGAACAGGTAGGTCAGCGCGCGCCGCTTGAGCGGGTTCATCCGCGCCCAGTGGTGCTCGAGGTACTGGTGCGCGAAGCCGATGTGCCGCGCCTCCTCGGCGATGTGGATCTGCATGACGCGGTCGATCAGCGGGTGGCTGCCGCCGGCCCGCATGATGCTCTTCTGCAGGTGGTCGATCGGCTCCTCGCCACCGAGGATGCCGACGAAGAAGATCTCCGGGAACCAGGTCCCGGCCGACGTCACCAGCGGAGCCAGCCAGGCGAACCATCCCGGTGCACCGGCGACGCCATCGACACCTGCGTTCTCCACGAACCGGTTGACCGACTCCTGGAACATCTGGATGTGATGGGTCTCCTCGGTGACCTCGTGCATCGCATAGCGGAACTCGGGGTTGCCGTCCTTCGCCAGGATCAGGTGGTGCATCACCCCGGCGATGAGCACCTGCTCGAACTGGCGCCCGACCTTCGCGATCTGCGCGTAGCGGTAGACGCCGACCTGGATCTGCCGCTCCTTCGAGAGCGACTTGTACCACTCGTGACGGCCGATCTCGTCGGCGTCGGTGAGGATGAAGCGCTCGTCGTTCGGGTCGAGGTGGAACTCGGGGTCGTCCCAGGCGATGTCCTTGAACGCCTGGAAGTGCTGGTCCACCGACGCCTCCGAGAGCGTCCGCAGGGTGTCGTGGTAGGACTGCTTCGTCGTCGTCTTCATGACGACCTCCTTCGTGGTTCTCATCGGGTGGGGACCGGAAGGGATCGGCTGATGATCTCCTTCATGATCTCGGTGGTGCCGGCGTAGATGCGCTGGACGCGGAGGTCGGTGAAGGCGCGGGCGATCGGGTACTCCTCCATGAACCCGTAGCCGCCGAAGAGCTGGAGGCACTTGTCGACGACGATGCCGGCGCGCTCGGAGCTCCAGTACTTGGCCATCGCGGCGGTCGGGATGTCGAGCTCACCCTTGACGTGCAGCTCGACGCACTCGTCGATGAAGGAGCGCGCGACCCGGGCCTCGGTCGCGATCTCGGCCATCTCGAACTTGGTGTTCTGGAAGCCGAAGACCGGCCGGCCGAAGGCGGTGCGCTCGTTGACGTACCGCAGGGTCTCCTCGAAGCAGAACTCCATCGCCGCCACGCTGCCGACCGCGACGATCAGCCGCTCCTGCGGCAGCTGCATCATCAGCTGGACGAAGCCGTCGCCCTCCTTGTCCCCGAGCAGGTTCGACGCAGGGATGCGTACGTCGTCGAAGAAGAGCTCGCAGGTGTCCTGCCCCTTCATCCCGATCTTGTCGAGCACCCGGCCCCGGCGGAAGCCTTCGGCGTCGGTCGGGACGATGACCAGGGAGATCCCGGCGGCCGCCTCCTCGGGGTTGGTCTTCACCGCGACCAGGACCATGTCGGCCAGGAGGCCGTTGGTGATGAACGTCTTGGCGCCGTTGACGACGTACTCGTCGCCGTCCTTGATCGCCTTGGTGCGGATGCCCTGCAGGTCGGAGCCGGTGCCGGGCTCGGTCATCGCGATCGCGGAGACCACCTCGCCGGAGGCGAGCTTCGGCAGCCACTCGTTCTTCTGCTCCTCCGTGCCGTACGCCAGCAGGTAGTGGGCCACGATCCCGCTGTGCAGCGAGGCGCCGAAGGACGTGTCGCCGACTCGGGCCTGCTCCTCGATCAGCACGGCCTCGTGGGCGAAGGTGCCACCGCCACCGCCGTACGCCTCCGGGATCGAGAGGCACAGCAGGCCCAGCTCACCGGCCTTGCGCCACAGGTCACGGTCGACGTGCTTGTCGGCGATGTAGGTGTCGATGTTCGGCTTGACCTCCTTCTCGAAGAAGGTCCGGGCAAGGTCGCGTAGGTCGTCGAGGTCCTGGTCCATCCAGGGCGAGCGGCGGGACATGCGTGGCCTTTCGGTGGTGGGTACATGATGTATCAAGGACATGGTGTCCCACTTATTCGCTGGATACAAGGTGTAGCCGGTGATGTCTCGCTAGGGTGACGATGTGGTTGACGTGGTGAAGTGGGTGGATTCCACGGTCCGGCGCCGTTCCGCGAAGGAGGCGCTCGACAACGACGCACGCCGCGCCCAGGTGGTCGAGGCGGCCGTCGAGGCGATCGAGGAGCGCGGGCCCGACGTCGGCATGGCCCAGGTCGCCGAGCGCGCGGGCCTCCCCCGCCCGAACGTCTACCGGCACTTCGCCAGCAAGGAGCAGCTCGACGCCGAGGTCGTCCGGTTCGCGTCGACCGAGCTGATCCGCCGCGTACGCCCTCATCTCGCCCGTGCCGGGACCCCGCATGAGGTCGTCGGCGGCATCCTCGAGTCCTGCGTCGCCTGGGCCGACGAGCACCCGAACCTCTACCGGTTCGTCGCCGCACAGCACCAGACCAGGGCCCTGCACCGGGCCCGGATGGGACGCAACCGCTTCCTCGACGAGCTCATCGACGCGATGGGCTCCTACCTGCGCGCCTCCGACATCAGCGACACTCCCTCGGACGGCATCCTCGCCGGCCTGATGGGCATGGTCGACGCCAGCATCATCTGGTGGCTCGACCACCACGACGAGACCCGGGACCAGCTCATCGGCCGACTCACCCGGCAGGTGGTCGTGGTGCTCATCGACATGCTCGACGACCTCGGGCTCGAGGTCCGCGAGGACATGGTCTACACGCCCCTCGACTGATCAGGAACGAAGAAGCGTACGTGCTCCGGACTTTCTAGGCTCGTCTCAACAGACCGACCAGGAAGGAAAGACCAATGGCGAACAGCAGCACATTCACCGAGGAAGAGAAGGCCGCCATGAAGGAGGCGGCCGCCGAGCGGAGGACGGCCGCCAAGCGGGGCAGCGGCAGCAAGAAGGCCGAGGCGGACCTCGCCGACTGCCTCGCGAAGATCGAGGCGATGGACGACAACGATCGCGCCATCGGCGAGACGCTCCACCGGGTCGTCACCACGCACGCCCCCGACCTGGCGCCGAAGACCTGGTACGGCATGCCCGCGTACGCGAACGCCGACGGCAAGGTCGTGGTCTTCTACAAGTGCGCCGGGAAGTTCAAGATGCGCTATGCCGAGCTCGGTTTCCAGGAGTGGGCGAACCTCGACGACGGCGACATGTGGCCGACCGTCTTCGCCGTGACGACCATGACCCCGGCCGTCGAGAAGAAGCTCACCGAGCTGGTGAAGCGGGCCGTCCGGTAACGGGCCTGCTGGTGCCGGTCGATGCCCAACCGCGCCGGAAGAGCCGCCACCGACGGCTTCGCCGATCGTCGGTGGGCGCCGCCTGCTGAGCCCGGGCGGTACGCGATCTACGCCGGTCAGCCCATGCGGCCGGGGTCGCGCGGCATCGTGATCAGTGGCGGCCCCGCCGGCGGTTCGTAGCGGCTCGCGGCCGTCGACCAGCACCTCGACCGGCTCTTCGAGGCGACGCCCTGAACCGCAAAGTCGTCGCCTCCGCACATTTCCAACTTACTTGCGAAAGTTCCAAAACTTCTTGACGAAGTCTCACGGGATCCCTACCTTCTGATGTGACTCACGCCACATCTCTAGCGGAGGCCCCCATGATCCATGTCCCCCCGTCCAGGGCCGTGCTTGGCCCACTAGTCGGTCTGTCAGTCGTGGCCGCGCTGATCGGCAGCGGCCCCGCGGCCGCCGCGGAGGAGGCGGAGCTGCCACCACAGGAGCCCGGCGTCACGCTGCGCACCTATGACATGAGCCGCCCGATCGAGCAGCTGTGCACGCTGCGAGCGGGCCAGACGCCCAACGTCGACAAGCTCACCTCGGTCATCGACTACGACTCGCCGGAGGACTTCGGCCTCGCCGAGCGGTTCATCTCGCACGCCCTGGCCAACCTGCGCATCGATGCTGCCGGGACGTACGACTTCCGGTTGATCAGCGACGACGGCTCCCGGCTGGTCATCGACGACTCGGAGGTCATCAACCACGACGGTCTGCACGGGGAGACCGCCAAGGACGGTTCCGTCAGCCTGAGCGAGGGCTACCACGACCTGCGCGTGGAGCACTTCGAGAACGGCGGCGGCGAGGTGCTGCGCCTGCAGTGGCGTCCGCCGGGCGCCGGTGACTTCTCGCTGGTGCCGACCGACGTCCTGAGCACCGAGGCCGGGGTGGTGCGGGTGACCGCGCCGGGCACGAAGTACTGCGAGGGCCAGAACGACACCGCCGGCGACGGGATGCAGCTGGACAGCGTCCACCCGGGGTACGACCTGACCGACCTGCGGCCGGAGGGCTTCGAGCCGATGGTGTCCGCGCTGGACTGGGCGCCGGACGGCCGGCTGGCCGTGGTGACCTCCGGGTCGGTGAGCCCGTCGGGCTGGGTGGAGAACCCCGAGCCGGGCGAGATCTTCTTCCTCAGCAACGCCCGCACCGCCGGCGGACCCGAGGACGTCGAGGTGGAGAAGGTCGCGACCGACCTGTTCAACCCGATGGGCGTGGCCGTCATCGGCGAGTCGATCTTCGTCTCCGAGCGCGACCAGCTCACCGAGCTGACCGACCCCGATGGGGACGGCTTCTACGACAGCCGCCGGAAGGTGGCGGAGTGGCCCTTCGGTGAGAACTTCCACGAGTTCGCCTTCGGCCTCCTCCACGACGAGGAGAACTTCTACGTCAACCTCTCCGTCGCCATCAACTTCGGCGGCGCGACCACCGACCCGCAGCCGGCACGCAACCGCGGCACGACGCTGAAGATCTCCCGCAAGACCGGTGAGGTCACCTACGTCGCGGGCGGGCTGCGTACGCCCAACGGGATGATGCGCGGACCCGGCGGCGACCTGTTCGTGATGGACAACCAGGGCGCCTGGCTGCCCAGCTCCAAGCTGGTGCACGTCAAGCCCGGCAGGTTCTTCAACCACTACACCAACCCGGCCGGCCCGTTCGACGAGAAGCCGGTCACCGGCCCGGCCCTGTGGGTGCCGCAGAACGAGATCGGCAACTCCCCGAGCAGCCCGATGATGCTGGAGAAGGGCGCGTACGCCGGTCAGATGATCTTCGGCGACGTCACCTACGGCGGCCTGCAGCGCGGCTTCCTGGAGAAGGTCGAGGGCGAGTACCAGGGCGCTGTCTTCCGCTGGTCCGCCGGTCTCGAGGCGGGCGTGAACCGCACCCTGCTCGGCCCCGACGGGTCGATCTACGTCGGCGGCATCGGCGAGGCCGGCAACTGGAGCGAGCCGGGCAAGCTCCGCTACGGCCTGCAGCGGATGAGCCCGGCCGACGGCTCGGCGTTCGACATGCACCAGATGCGCGCCACCAGGAACGGCTTCGAGATCCGCTACACGAAGCCACTGTCGCAGGAGACGGTCGAGAAGATCGCCGCGGACCCGAACGCCGCGTTCCGGATGACCCACTGGCGCTACGCGCCGCGGCCGACGTACGGCGGCCCGAAGGTCGACGAGCGTCCCCTGTTCGTCTCTGGCGCCGAGGTGTCCGCCGACCGCACCTCGGTGAAGCTCACCGTCGACGGCCTGGAGGAGGGCCGGGTCGTGCACCTGCGCTCGCCGCGGCCGTTCACCAGCGAGGGCGGGAAGGAGCTGTGGAACACCGAGGCGTGGTACACGCTCAACTCGATTCCCGGCTACGAGTCGCCGGCCGACCGGGGTTATCTCGAGGCCGAGCAGGCGACCCTGAAGGGCAGCGCCAACGTCGCGGTCGAGCACAACGGCTACTCCGGCTCCGGGTTCGTGGACGGCTTCGGCACCGTCGGCGCCTCGGTCACCTTCGACGCGAAGGTCGCTCGCGCCGGGACGTACCCGGTCCGGCTGCGCTACGCCAACGGCCCCGACCCGGCGCCCGGCACGAAGCGGGTCTCGGTCTACCTCAACGGCACCGAGGTCGACCCGTGGGCGCTGGAGTCCACGGGCGACTGGCAGACCTGGGGCACCGCGACCCGGCCGATGAGGCTGAAGGCCGGCGTCAACCGGATCACCCTTCGCTATGAGGAAGGTGATGAGGGGAACGTCAACTTCGATGTGCTCAAGGTCGGCGGCGGCGAAGACGTCTGTACGCCGAAGCGACCCGCCCCGGGCTACACGTCGCTCTTCGACGGAACCCTGGCCTCCCTGGCCTCGTGGCGGATGGCCGGCCCGGGCTCGTTCGGTCGGCAGGACGACTGCTCGCTGCGTACGACCAACGGTCTGGGCCTGCTGTGGTACGCCGAGCAGGAGTTCAGCGAGTACAGCCTGAAGCTCGACTGGAAGCTGCTCCGCGACGACAACGGCGGCGTCTTCATCGGCTTCCCCAACCCCGGCAACGACCCGTGGGTCGCGGTGAACCAGGGCTACGAGGTCCAGATCGACGCCAGCGACGCCCCGGACCGGACCACCGGTGCCATCTACACCTTCCAGGGAGCCGACCCGGAGGCCGTCGCGGCCGCCCTCAAGCCGGTCGGGTCGTGGAACTCGTACGACATCCGCGTCGAGGGCTCGACCGTCAAGATCTTCCTCAACGGGACCCTGGTGAACGACTTCACCAGCACCGACCCCGCCCGCGACCTCGCCGGCTTCGTCGGCATGCAGAACCACGGCGGAGGTGAGACCGTCTACTACCGCAACGTCCAGGTGAAGGACCTCACCGACTGACCCTGGTCCCACGCCGCGCCGGCGTGAGCGCCCTCCTCCCACGTGCAGGGGCGCTCACGCCGGCGCACGCTCGTGCGTGGCCACCCCACCAGCGACACTTGGGCGCATGAGTTTCTCGATCCGCAGCGGGTCCATCGGCGACGTGACTCACTGCGTCGATCTGTGGACACGGGTGATCGCCGCCCGAGACGGGTCGGACGCCGCCGCCGAGGCTGCGCGGCGAGCGCGAGTGGCGTTCGCGGAGCCGACCGTACGCTTCGCCGTCGTCGGGTCAGCTCCTGACGGCTTCGCGCTCACTCTCACCAGGAAGACCGGCGTCGCGCTGCTGTCCCGGCTCTGCGTCGACCCCTCGGTCGGTTCGCGCGGCTTGGGCGCGGCCTTGGTCGCCGACGCCGCCGACCGTGCGCGGGATGCCGGGTTCCAGTCCATCGAGCTCGATGTCAGGGAGACGAACGTACGCGCCATCGCGCTCTACGAGCGTGCAGGCTTCGCCGCTGTCTCCGAGCCATGGGAGTACGACGACGGCGATCGCGTCGTGACGTGGTCTCTCGATCTGACGATAGCGAAGCCTTCCGAGTGGGGTAGACCGACCTAACGAGGGCGACCAGCGAGGAGATCGTCGGTGTCGTCGATCTCCGTCCCACTCCGCAGTCGGCTGGTGTCGCGACCGGGGGCCTCGCCGTAGCGACGGCGGTACTCGCGGTTGAACTGGGTGGCGCTGTCGTAGCCGACGCGGTGGGCGACCGTCGCGACGTCGTCGGCTCCCGAGACCAGGAGCAGTCGTGCCTGGTGGAGCCGGATCTGCTTCTGGAACTGGATCGGGCTGAGCGCCGTGATGCCCTGGAACTTGCGGTGGAAGGCGGAGACGCTGAGCCCGCAGCTGCCGGCGAGCTCGTCGACGCGGAACGGTTCGGCGTAGTTCTCGGTGATCCACCGCACCGCGCGGCTGATCTGAGTGGTGCAGCTGTCGGCGACCCCGATCTGCGCGAGGTTCGCTCCGAGCGGGCCGGTGAGCAGTCGCCAGAGGATCTCCCGCTCCGCCATCGGCGCGAGCACCGCCCGATCCTGCGGCCGGTCGACGAGGCGCACCATCCGCAGGACGGCGTCGATCAGCTCGGGCTCGGCGTCGGCGACACCGATCGCAGGAGGGGCAGCACTGTTCCGTACGGCCACCACCCCCGGTGGCGCCTCCAGCAGCAGTGACGCGATGGCGGCGGGCCGCAGCACCAGTCCGAATCCGAGTGCGGGCCGGTCCGGAGAGGCCTCGCTGTAGTGACCGGTGATCGGGACGTCGACGGAGGCGACGAGGTACTGCCCGGGACCGTACTCGAGGACGCGATCGCCCACCGAGATCCGCTTGCGCCCCTGGGAGATCAGCGCGAAGACCGTACCGGAACCGTTGGTCGACGGTGCCTCCACCGCATCGGCGCGGGCGAGCAGCATCCCGTCGATCGGGGTCGTCTGGTCGGGCCGGGCGTGCTTCTCGATGCGTCGGCGCAGCTCTTCGAGCGGGGTGTCGGTCACCTGACGAAGGTACGTCGCCAACCTGGCTGTCGTCGCCTGGTTCTGCTTCTTCGAGCAGGATCAGGCAATCATCTGCGATGTCTGGTCTCACGCCGCGGAAGCCCGGACTGGTTCGCTGAACGGGTCGAAAGCCCCGCACCGATCGGTGCGGAGCACACCACCCGAAAGGCGACAGCGATGAACATCGAGTACGGATTCCAGGCCACCATGACCGCCAAGGAGGGGAAGGCGGACGAGCTCGTCGAGCTCCTGCTCTCCGGTCCCACCGCCGGACCCTCCGCGCACGAGGGCTGCCTCGTGTTCCTGGTCAGCCGGTCGGCCACCCAGCCCGAGGTGGTCCACCTCGTAGAAGGCTGGGTGAGCGAAGAGGTGCACCACGCCGTCTTCGACGACCCCGAGTCGCAGGGCTACATCGCCCGCTTCGCAGAGCTCGTCGCCGACTCGACGTACGCCGACTTCGTCCCGCTGGGCGGCAAGGCAATCCTTCCCCCGGCCCTGTCCCCGTCCGCCACCGGCCGGTGACCGCCATGGACAACGCAGCCACGATGACGACCGCTCGGCCGAACCTCGATCCGGAGCTCGGCGCCCTGCTCGCCGACATGCCCGAGGTTCCTCCCCTCAGCGCGGAGAACCTTCCCATGATCCGCCCGTTCGCGACCGTCGACGCCGAGGTGGCGCTTGCCGGGCACGATCTGAACAGACGCGACGTCACCGTCCCCAGCTTTGACGGCGCGCCTCTCCCCCTCACCATCCTCGCCCCGGCGAGAGGCGGCGAACCCGGCACGGCGGCCCCGTGCATCTACTGGGTGCACGGAGGCGGAATGGTCATGGGTGACCGCTTCTCCCAGATCGACATCCCGCTCGACTGGCTCGAAAGCTTCGGCGCCACCGTGGTGTCGGTCGGCTACCGCCTCGCGCCCGAGGCATCGGGGGCGACGCTCGTGGAGGACTGCTATGCCGGCCTCAGCTGGGTGGCCTCGCACGCGGACGAGCTCGGCATCGATCCCGCTCGGATCATCGTTGCCGGTACGAGCGCGGGTGGCGGGCTCGCGGCCGGCACCACCCTGCTGGCGCGCGATCGGCGAGGTCCGGCGATCGCGGCTCAGGTCCTGATCTGCCCCATGCTCGACCATCGCAACACGACGGAGTCCAGCCGCCAGTTCACGGGTCCCGGTGTCTGGTCCCGTGAGGCGAACGAGTTCGGTTGGCGATCGGTCCTCGGCGACCTCGCCGACGGCGACGTTCCCGGCTACGTCTCGCCTGCACTCGCCGAGGATCTCGCCGGGCTGCCGACCACCTATGTCGACGCGGGTAGTGCCGAGGTCTTCCGCGACGAGAACGTCGCGTACGCCTCCCGCATCTGGGCCGCGGGCGGGCAGGCCGAGCTCCACGTCTGGGCCGGCGGCTTCCACGGTTTCGATGCCCTCTTCCCCCAGGCCCAGGTGTCGCAGGCAGCACGAGCCGCCCGAAGCGACTGGCTCGCGCGCGTACTCCGAGACCCGAGGATCACGAGCTGATGGCCGGCGCACTCGCGCACCGTCGGCGCAGCCTGGTGGGTCGCTCACCGACGGAGCAGCACCGATCGGCCACCCCGCTGGAGCTGCTGTACGACCTGGTGTTCATCGTCGCCTTCGGACAAGCGGCCGACGAGCTGGCGCACCACGTCGCGGCGGGCCGGCCAGCTGTGGGGGTCGTCGGATTCTGCCTCGGGGTCGTTCTGATCTCGTGGGCCTGGGGCAGCTACACCTGGTTCGCATCGGCGTACGACGAGGACGACTGGATCTGCCGGGTCACCACCATGGTGCAGATGGTCGGCGTCGGCATCGTCGCGCTCGGTCTGCCCGAGATGTTCGCCCCGCTCGCCGGGGCCGAGGACGGCGGCTACGGCATCGTGGTCGGCGGCTACGTCGTGATGCGCGTGCCGATGGCCGTCCAATGGTTGCGGGCGGCCCGCAACGATCCGGTACGTCGGCCGGCACTGATGACGTACTTCTGGACCATCGCCCTCGCTCAGGCCGGATGGACGTTCCTCGTCGCGGCCGCCCTCCCGCTACCCGCTGCGGCAGTCGTCGGGGTGGCGCTGCTCGCGATCGAGACGGTCGGGCCGGTGATCGCGCAGCGCGGGAAGGGCGGGACTCCCTGGAACGCCGACCACGTCGCGGAGCGCTACGGGCTGCTCGTCATCGTCGCCCTCGGCGAGGTCGTCCTCGGCACGATCGCCGCGGTGTCGGCGACAGTGCACGGTCCCGCCGGCTGGAGCATCGATGCGGCCGTGACCGCGACCGCGGGGATCGGGCTCGCGCTCGCGATGTGGTGGATGTACTTCACCGTCCCCTCAGCACTCGTCCTCCGAGTCCACCGGGAGCGGGTGTTCTTCTGGTCCTACGGGCACCACGTCATCGTCGGCGCGATCGTGGCCGTCGGTGCCGGCCTGCACGTCGCCGCCCTCCGCCTCGAGCACGACTCCGAGATCGGGGCCGTGCCCACCATCCTGACGGTCGCGATCCCCCTGGTGATCTTCGTCTGGATGCTCTACGCCCAGTGGAGCACCCTGGTCAGAAGCGGCAACCGTCGTCACGTCGGCCTGATCATCGGCACCTCGGCAGTGACCGTCCTGGCCGTCGTCCTGGTCGCAGCGGGCGTCTCCATCGCCGTGGGCCTGGCGGTGATCGCGGTCGCGGCCGTGATTCCCATTGCGGGATTCGAGCTCGTCGGGCACCGCGATCTCGCGGCCGCCCTCGCCCCGCACGCTCTCAACGGATCGGAACGTCGACCGTCGATGTGAAGTGGAACGAGGTGGCTCCGCCGAGGTCGAGCCAGGTGCCTGAGGGCGTCGTCGCCACGCGGATGACGTATTCGGTGCACCCTGGGCAGCGGCCCACGAGGCCCGGCTCGGGCCCGTAGACGACGAGCTGGGCCAGCGTCGTCGACAGCCCACAGGCTCGGCACCGCACCTGGGCGGTGGTGGCTTCGGCGGTGAAGATGTCGGCGAGCGGTCCTGCTAGCGCGTTGCCGTCACGGTGTTCGCTCATGACAGGGTTTCCTTTCCATGACTCGTGGTGCAGTGGTCTCGTCGCTCACCGGCCGCCGAAACGTTCGGTGCGGATCCGGTCGGCATGGTGCCCGGCTGCGAGCAGGTGGTTCGCCGCTTCTTCGACGAAACCGGTGGGACCGCAGATGAAACAGGTCGGCGTTGCCCCCGACGTCCGGCTGCTTCCGTCGTCGAGATCGTTCTGGCGGAGTCGACCTGGCGGACGCGTCTCGGTCGGGGGTGCGGTGCGTGTGTACAGCCACGTCACCGAAGGCCCTCCGGCCTGGGCTGCGAGCCGGGTGAGCTCGTCTCCGTAGATGCGATCCTGCGGGGTTCGTACGGAGTGGATGAGGTGAAATGGTGTCTGGATGTCGGCTTCATCGCGAGCACGGATCATGGACATGAGGGGAACGACGCCCGATCCGCCCGCGACGAGCAGAACGGGCGAAGGGTCGTCCTGATCCCACACGAACCAGTTGCCGAGAGGGCCTCGGACCTCGAGCTCGTCGCCGATCATGGCGATGTCGGTGAGGAAGGCAGAGACCTCGCCTCCGGGCAGGCGCTGCACGGTGATCTCGATGACGCAGTCGTCGGCCGGCGCTGCGAGTGAGTAGCTGCGTACGGCCTGGTACCCGTCCGGGGCGGTCAGCCGCACATCGACGTGCTGCCCGGGCAGGTGGCCACTCCATTCGTCGACCCGCAGGGACAAGGTGTGGGCCGTGGCCGTCTCCGCGCGACTTCCGGTCACGGTGGCGCTCTGCCAGCGCCGCGCTCCTAGTCGCCCTGGTATCGCTGCTCGCGCCATGGGTCGCCGTAGTCGTGATAGCCGAGCGACTCCCAGAAGCCCGGGTCGTCGTCATCGACGAGATCGAGGCTCTTGATCCACTTGGCGGACTTCCAGAGGTACAGGTGCGGGACCAGAAGTCGAGCTGGTCCGCCGTGTTCGGCGGGAAGGTCGTCCCCGTCGTGTTCGTAAGCGATCCAGGCCTTGCCGTCGAGCAGGTCCTCGAGCGGAAGGTTCGTGGTGTAGCCGCCGTAGGAGCGAGCCAGCACATACTCGGCCGCGGTGTCGACGTCTGCCAGGAGATCGTCGATGGCGACACCTCTCCAGGTGGTGTCCAGTCGGCTCCAACGAGTCACGCAGTGGATGTCGACCGTGATGTCCTCCGCGGGCAGGGCCGTGAACTCGTCCCATGTCCAGGATCGCAGCGCCTGGTCTCCGTCCCTGACGCTGAACGTCCACTCGTCTCTTCGGATGGCGGGTGTCGGGCCGGCGGACAGCACTGGAAAGTCGTCGGTCAGGTATTGCCCAGGAGGCAGTCGGTCGTCCGTCGCAGGGTGCCTGCCCGTGAAGCCGCGCGTCACGTGCACCATCTCAAGCCACCTACCCTTCTCTCGAGGGTCAGCGGCCGTCGGGTGCCGCGCCCCATCGCAGCGTAGTTCCAAAGCTCGGCCCCCGTGGTGGGAACGAGCTCGGCGTCGCCCCAGGCGTCAGTGGGCCATGTCGACGAAGCGGCTGTAGTGACCCTGGAAGGCGACGACGAGGTCGCGGGTGGGGCCGTTACGGTGCTTGGCGATGATCACGTCGGCCTCGCCGGGGCGGGTCGACTCCTTCTCGTAGACGTCGTCGCGGTGGAGGAGGACGACCATGTCGGCGTCCTGCTCGAGCGATCCGGACTCACGGAGGTCGGAGACGGCCGGGCGCTTGTCGGCGCGCTGCTCGGAACCACGGTTGAGCTGGGAGAGCGCGATGATCGGGACCTCGAGCTCCTTGGCCAGCAGCTTGATCTGACGGGAGAACTCGGAGACCTCGAGCTGGCGGGACTCGACCTTCTTGCCGGAGCTCATCAGCTGGAGGTAGTCGATGACGATGAGCCGGAGATCGTGGCGCTGCTTGAGCCTTCGGGCCTTGCTGCGGATCTCCATCATCGTCATGTTGGGGCTGTCGTCGATGAACATCGGCGCGCTGGAGACCTCGCCCATCTTGCGGGCCAGCTTGTTCCAGTCGTCGTCGGACATGTTGCCGTTGCGGATGTGGTTGAGCGGCACCTTCGCCTCGGCGGAGAGGAGGCGCATGGTGATCTCGGAACGGCTCATCTCCAGGCTGAAGAAGACGCTGGTCAGGTTGTTGTGGATCGAGGCCGCCCGGCAGAAGTCGAGGGCCAGGGTCGACTTACCCATCGCGGGTCGGGCCGCGACGATGATCATCTGGCCGGAGTGGAAGCCGTTGGTGAGCTCGTCGAAGTCGGCGAAGCCGGTCGGGACGCCGTAGAGGCCGGCCTCGCGGTTGGAGATCGCCTCGATCTCGTCGAGGACGCCGTCCATGATGTCGGCGAGCGGGGAGTAGTCCTCACCGGAGCGCTTGTCGGTGAGCTTGAAGACCTCGGCCTGGGCCTCGTCGACGATGTTGTCGACCTCGCCCTCGCCCGCGTAGCCGATCTGCACGATCTTGGTGCCGGCCTCGACCAGGCGGCGCAGGACGGACTTCTCCCGGACGATCTCGCCGTAGTAGCCCGCGTTGGCCGCGATCGGGACGTTGGAGGCGAGCGTGTGCAGGTAGGGGGCGCCGCCGATGCGCTCCAGCTCGCCCTTGCGGCGCAGCTCGTCGGCGACGGTGACCATGTCGGCGGGCTCGCCGCGACCGTAGAGGTCGATGATCGCGTCGTAGATCGTCTCGTGCGTCGGGCGGTAGAAGTCGGTGCCGCGCAGCGTCTCGGAGACGTCGGCGATGGCGTCCTTCGAGATCAGCATCGAGCCGAGGACGGCCTGCTCGGCGGCCATGTCCTGCGGTGGGGTGCGGTCGTTGACCGCGCGCGGAGCGTTGCCCGGTTCGTACGCAGCGGGGCCGTCGCCCCACTCCTCGAAGGGCGGCTCCGGGAAGTCACCCGGACCGTCCATCGAGCCGGTCTCAGTGACGCTCATTCCCTTGCCCCTCCGTGGTCTGCGGATCGTCGCGGCGTGATCTCGGTCGGTCCGGTTCCCACGCTACGGGTGAGCACCGACAGTTCTGCTCGCGCAGTCCTGGGCCGACCCTCGACGACACCTCAAGTCTCCGCGACCCTACGTCGCAGACCACATCGGCGACAGGTGGTTATCCACAGGCCCTGGGGATAACCAGGGGATAGCGGTGGACGACACCCTGGTCAATGTGAACAGCCTGGGGAACTGGCTGTGCATAACTAGTGCAACACAATCGGTAAAGGCACTCTGACCTGCGATTTCGTAGTTCACGTCCTGTGGACGGAAGAAAGTACGCAGCGCATCCGGATTTACCCCCAGGATCGTCGTTCCACGTCAGGCGTTTTGTCGACATAGCGCCGCAACGACGTTTTCCACAGGTTTTCCACCTGCCCTGAACAACGCTTCACGCCGACGGTGTTTAACCTTGAGACCGTGACGACCCCGGCGGATGCGACGAGCTACTCGAAGACCGACCGCCGAGGCCTCGACAAGGAGATCTGGCGGCTCGCGATCCCGGCCTTCCTGGCGCTCGTCGCCGAGCCGCTCTTCCTACTCGCGGACTCCGCGATCGTCGGCCACCTCGGCACCCGCGAGCTCGCCGGCCTCGGCGTCGCCGGCGTGGTGCTCCAGACGATCGTCGGTCTCTGCGTCTTCCTCGCGTACGGCACCACAGCATCCGTCGCCCGCCGGATCGGCGCCGGCGACACCGCCGGTGCGCTCCGGCAGGGGATCGACGGGATCTGGCTCGCCGTCATCATCGGGATCGTCGTGACCGTCCCGGTGATGGTTCTGGCCGAGCCCCTCAGCCGGGCGATCGGCGCCGGCGACGCCGTGGTCGGCCCGGCCACGACCTACCTCCGGATCGCCGTCCTCGGCGTGACGCCGCTGCTGATGATGCTCGCCGCGACCGGCGTGCTCCGCGGGCTCCAGGACACCAGGACGCCGCTGGTCGCGGCAGTCGTCGCCAACGTACTCAACATCGTGCTCAACCTCGCGCTCGTCTACGGCGCCGGCCTGGGGATCGCGGGTTCGGCGATCGGCTCGGTGATCGCGCAGGTGCTGGCGGCCGGCATGCTGACCTACGTCGTGGTGCGCGCCGCCCGCGCCGAGTCGGTGCCGCTGCGACCGGATGCGCCCGGGATCCGCGCCGCCGCCCGCGCCGGTGTGGCCCTCGTCGTGCGCACGCTGACGTTGCGCGTCGCGCTCCTGGTCACGACGTACGCCGTCACCCATCTCACCGTCGGCGACCAGGCCGTCGGGCTGGCGACCCATCAGATCGCCTTCACCCTGTGGACGTTCCTGGCGTTCGTGCTCGATGCGATCGCGATCGCCGCGCAGGCGCTGACCGGGCGGTCGCTGGGGGCTGGAGATACCCAGGAGACCCGGGCCATCACGGCCCGGATGGTGTGGTGGGGCGTCGTGATCGGGGTCGCTGTCGGCGTACTTCTGGCTGCTCTCTCGCCCGTCCTCGGGGCGCTCTTCACCGAGGACCGGGCGGTGCGCGACCTGCTGGTGCCGGTGTTGATCGTGGCGGCCGTCGCTCAACCCGTCGCGGGTGTGGTCTTCGTGCTCGACGGGGTGCTGATCGGCGCCGGCGACGGGCGCTACCTGGCCTGGGGCGGGATCTGGACCCTGGTCGCCTATGTCCCGCTGGTCGCCCTGGCGGTCGCGCTGGGCGGTGGGCTGGTGTGGGTGTGGATCACCTTCGCGATCGGCTTCATGGGCGCCCGCTTCGTCGTGCTGACGCTCCGCGCGCGCAGCGACCACTGGCTGGTCACCGGCGTCTGAGCCGACGGTGACCAGCCAGTCCTGGCATCAGGGGTTGCTGGTGACCTGGATCGGGTTGTTGACCGCGTCGGTCGCGTTCACGGTGTAGGTCGCCGCGAAGGAGACCTGGTCGCCGTTGGAGATCCCGGCGATACCGCACAGGAAGCCGGACACGTTGGACAGCGTCAGGGTGGGCTCGCTGCCGCTGAGGGTGAGCGTGCCCGACGAGGCGCCGTTCGTGTAGGCGCCGGCCACCGAGCCGGACGCGTCGAACGAGCAGCCGGAGCCGCTGACCCTGGCCACGATCCCGCTGATGCTGCCGGCGGTGGAGCCGTTCGCGTCGGTGTCACCGGTGGCGTCGAGCGACCAGGTGCCCGACCCGGTGACCGTGAAGTCGATCCCCGCGGGGCCGGTGCAGTCGGTGAAGGAGACGCTGGATCCGTCGAGCGCGGCGATCCCGGTGCCGCTGATGGCATCGCCCGGGGTCGTGGTGCCCGAGATCGAACTGCCGCTGCAGGTGACCGTGGCACCGGCGGTGACATCGGTGAAGGTGATGCCGCTCCCCTGCGCTCCGAAGGCGACGCTCGACCCGGCGGTTGCGGAGCCGGCGCTGAGGTTGTAGCTCGAGGCGGCGAAGGCTGCTGGGGAGGCGAGGCCGATCGCGGCGACGGCAGCGACCGGTACGACGGTGAATCTGGCCAGCTTGGACATGTTCGACATGACACGCTCCTCTGGTGGTGGGGTCGGCCGAGTGGTCTCGGCCGCCGATCACGCTAGGAGCGGCGCGGCGCGCACGGGCTGGTCCGGACCAGTGACCCGCACTATTTCGTTCATATCAACAACATGTGTCCCGGTTACCTCTCGCCCGGCGCCGCTTCGCGTACGCCGCCTCCGCCCGCCACCGCGGCAACGCCGACCGCAACGCCCGCATCATCGCCAGCCTCGCGGCCGGATCGTGCAGGTCCGGCCCGAGGAGCTCGCGGAGGAGACGTACGCGGTAGGCGGCCGTCGACGGCGGCAGCTTCATCCGCACCGCCACGTCGGCGGGCCGGTCGACGCCGTTGTGCAGCATGACCTCGAGCGTCTCCCCGAGAATCCACCTGGAGTGCGGCTTGACCTCCTCGAGCTTTCCCAGCACGGCGCGGTTGTCATCGGTCAACATGGGGGACCTCCCGAATGGCCGCCAGCGGATCCCCGGCGATCCGCAAGAGAACAGGTTATAGAGCCGCCTCGTGTTTCGATGAGGTTTCGAGACAACCGGTCCCACATACTCGGTTGCGCCGGATCCCGCTTGGCGCGAAGGTCGGCACATGCCCGCTGATCCGAAGAGCACCTTGAAGACCTACATCGACGCGCGCCGCGAGGCGCTGATCTCCAAGGTCGAGGACCTGTCGGAGCGAGAGGCCCGGCTGCCTCGTACGCCGACCGGCACCAACCTGATCGGCATCATCAAGCACGTCATCGGGGTCGAGGCCGTCTACCTGGGGTCAACGTTCGATCGTCCCTATCCGCATCCCGAGGAGCTGATCTCGGGCGAGGACTTCGAGGTCGACCCGCAGGCGGACTGGTACGCCACCGAGAACGAGACGGTCGCAGGGATCATCGAGCGCTACCGTCGCGTCATCGCCCACGGGAACGAGACGATCGACGCGCTGCCGATCGACGCCGTCGGCCACGTGCCGCACTGGGGCGGCGAGGAGGTCACCCTGCACCAGATGCTGGTGCACCTCTTCGCCGATCTCGCCGGCCACTGCGGCCAGGCCGACATCCTCCGTGAGGAGGTCGACGGCGCCGTCGGTTGGCGCAAGCCGGGTGACAACATCCCGTCGGAGTACGACTGGCCGGGGTACGTCGCCAAGCTGACCGAGATCGCGAACAAGTTCTGAGCCGAGGCGAAAACGAACAGGCCCGCCTCCCGAAGGAGGCGGGCCTGTGTGAATCCCTAGATCAAGCGGGGACCACGTTGAGGGCCAGCTTGGCGGACACCTCGTCGTGGAGCTTGACGGAGACCTCGTGGGCACCGAGGGACTTGATCGGGTTGCCCAGCGCGATGGTGCGCTTGTCGATCGACTCGCCGGTGGTCTCGGAGACCGCGGAGGCGATGTCGGCGGCGGTGATGGCGCCGTAGAGGCGGCCGTCCTTGCCGGCGCGGACCTTCACGTTGACCGTGCTGGCCTCGAGCTTGCCCTTGATCTCGGCGGCGTGAGCCTCGTCGCGCACGGAGCGAGCCGAGCGCGCAGCCTTGATCGACTCGACCTGCGACTCGGCGCCGCGGGTCCAGCGGATGGCGTCGCCACGCGGGATCAGGTAGTTGCGGGCGTAGCCGTCCTTGACCTCGACGACGTCACCGGCGGAACCGAGCCCGGTGACCTCCTGCTGAAGGATGATCTTGGTAGCCATGTCGATCCTCCTCAGCGACCGGTGGAGGTGTAGGGCAGCAGAGCGACCTCGCGCGCGTTCTTGACGGCGATGGCCACGTCGCGCTGGTGCTGGACGCAGTTGCCGGTCACGCGGCGGGCGCGGATCTTGCCGCGGTCGGAGATGAACTTACGGAGGAGGGTGGCGTCCTTGTAGTCGACACCGGTCGCCTTCTCCTTGCAGAACTGGCAAACCTTCTTCTTAGGCTTGCGAATCACTGCCTTGGCCATTGTGGTGCTTCCTTTCTAGAAGCCCGGCATGCGCCGGAATGGTTGAGGGATTCGGAATGTGGATCTGTTGATCAGAAGGGAGGCTCGTCGTTGCCCACGCCCGGGGTCGCCCACGGGTCGTTGGCCGGCGCGCCGCCGCCCGCGTTGGCGGGCTGCTGCGGAGCCGGCGAGGCCCACGGGTCGTTGCCGGCCGGGGCCTGCTGGCCACCACCCTGGGGGCCGCCGTAGCCGCCGCCCTGGTTGTAGCCACCGCCCTGGTTGTAACCGCCGCCGCCACCCTGGCCGCCGGACTGCCGGCTGGCCTTGGTGACCTTGGCGGTCGCGTAGCGGAGCGAGGGGCCGATCTCGTCGCACTCGAGCTCGAAGACAGTGCGCTTCTCGCCCTCACGCGTCTCGTAGGACCTCGACTTCAGGCGACCCTGAGCGACGACACGCATGCCGCGCTGCAGGGACTCGGCGACGTTCTCAGCAGCCTGGCGCCAGATCGAGCAGCGCAGGAAGAGGGTCTCCCCGTCCTCCCACGAGTTGGTCTGCCGGTTGAAGCTGCTGGGCGTCGAAGCGATCGTGAAGTTGGCAACGGCCGCACCCGACGGAGTGAAGCGAAGCTCCGGGTCGTCGGTGAGGTTGCCGATCACGGTGATGACGGTGTCGCCTGCCATGAGATCTCCCTTGAGTCTGATCTGGGTGTCGGTGTCGGTTCAGGAGTTCCAAATAAATGTGAACTGGCCGTGTGGGTCCAAACATAGGACCCGGCACCGACAATTACCGACGGTGACATCCGCGTCACTTGGACGGGCGGATGACCTTCGTACGCAGGATCTGCTCGTTGAGGCCAAGCTGGCGGTCGAGCTCCAGAACGGTCTTGGGCTCGGCGGTCAGGTTGACGACGGCGTAGATGCCCTCGGCGTTCTTGTTGACCTCGTAGGCCAGACGACGACGTCCCCAGACGTCAACGTTCTCGACGGTGCCACCATCGTTGGTGACGACCTTCAGGAACTTGTCAAGGGTCGGGGCGACGGTGCGCTCATCGAGGCTGGGCTCGAGGATCACCATTACTTCATAGGCGCGCATAGCGTTCTCCACCTCCTACGGACTCGGCGGCCATGGTCTCTCCATGGCAGGAGGGCTGATGCGATGTCCCATCTCCGTCTGTGGAGAGGGACGCGTCAGCGTATCAACCAGCGGAACCCGTGGCCGAATCCACGGCCTCGACCGTGAACGGCACCGTGATCACCTCGCCGTCGCCGAGCCGGAACTGGGCCCACAGGCGGTAGAGACCGGCCTTCGGTACGTCCAGGTGCAGCCCGAGCTCGGGACCGAAGGTGGCCCCGGGGACCGCCAGCTCGTCGCCTTCGGCGTGACCGTGCACGAACGTCTCGCCGTCCGCGCCCATGACCACCACGTGTCCAGCCGCACCGAGGTACGGCTGTAGATCGTCGACAATCTTCCCGTTGTTGTCTTCGAAGCGGAAGTGCAGGTCGCTCTGCTGGTCAGCGACCAGCGTGCCTTCGAGGGTGACGGTGAGATTGTCGACAGTCGACGATCGCGGGCTCGGCTCGAGCGGGACGGCCGGAGGCTGCGTACCGTCGATGGTGAGCTGCTGGCGGTCGAGCACGTCCGCCATGTCGGCCCGCCGGCGGAACTCGGTGTCGACCCGGTAGGTGCCACCGGCGGGGAAGGTCACGTCGGTCTCGAGCTCACCCGGCCGACCGGTCGGCTCGGCGTGCAGGTGACGGAACCAGGAGAGGTCCGCGCTGGTCACGATGACGTGCATCCATGCCTGGTGGGTGCGACCGAGGTCGGTCACCGGCTCGCCGGTGCCGGCATCCGTCACCAGGAACCGGAGCCCGCCCTCGCGCCGGGTGATCGCCACGTCGATGCCCGACTCGTCGGAGGCGACGGGGGCGATGTCGACCTCGTGCATCTCCGTCATCGACGGCCGCATCGGGCTCATCCCCTGCGCCCACTCCAGGATCCCGTTCATCCCGCGCTGCGCCGGCTCGGTGCGCGACAGATAGGTCAGCGCGGCCCCGATCGAGAGCGCCACCACCGCTGTGACCAGCAGATATCCGCCGTCGCGAGCCTTGGTGAGGAAGCCGCGGCCGGCGTACGCCTCGGGGGTCTCGGGACGCCGGAAGCCGCGCAGCCGCAGCGCGTTGGTGACCACGCTGACCGAGCTCATCGCCATCGCGGCGCCGGCGAGGACCGGATCGAGCAGGGCGAGGGCGGCGACGGGGATGAGGAGCACGTTGTAGGCGAAGGCCCAGAACAGGCCCTGCTTGATCGTCGCGACCGTGCGGCGGGAGAGCGCCAGCGCGGTCACCACGCCGCGGAGGTCGCCGCCGACCAGGGTGATGTCGGAGGCGGCGAGGGCGACGTCGGTGCCGGTGCCGATCGCGATCCCGACGTCGGCCTGGGCCAGCGCCGGGGCGTCGTTGATCCCGTCGCCGACCATCGCGACGACCTTGCCGTCCTCCTGCAGCTGGTGGATCCGGTCGAGCTTCTGCTCGGGCAGGAGACCACCGGCGGCGTGGCGTACGCCGACCTCGTCGGCCACCTTCGCCACCGTCGTGGCCGCGTCGCCGCTGAGGATGTGCACCTCGACGCCCGACTCCTCGAGCAGGCGGACCGTCTCCCTGGCCTCGTCGCGGACCTGGTCCTCGACCCGGATCGACCCGGCGTACGCCCCGTCGACCGCGACCAGGACCGAGCCGTTGTCGGCGGCCTCGATGCCCTCCTCGGCCAGCATCGCCGAGTTGCCGACGACCACCCGGCGTCCGTCGACAACGGCACTGATCCCGCGTCCCGGATGGGCTTCGAACGCCGAGACGTCGGGCGCGCCGGCCGAGACGTCACGTACGTCGATCGAAAGGTCGCTCGCGCTGACCGAGACGTCACCGAGTGACTTCTCGGCCGACGCGGGTGACGCCTCGGCTCGGGCGCGGAGCGCGGTCGCGAGGGGGTGGTCGCTGCCGGTCTCGGCGGCCGCGGCGATCCGGACCAGGGCGTCCGCGGTCCAACCGGCCGCGGGCACGATCTCGGAGACCTCGGGCTTGCCGTGGGTGATCGTGCCGGTCTTGTCGAAGACGATGGCGGTCACGGAGCGGGCACGCTCCAGGGTCTCGCCCGAGCCGACCAGTACGCCGAGCTCGGCGGCGCGGCCGGCGCCGACCATGACGGCGGCCGGGGTGGCCAGGCCGAGGGCACAGGGGCAGGCGATGATGAGGACCGCGATGGCCGCGGTGACGGCGCTGGTGAGCCGGTCGGCGTCGGGGCCGAGGACCAGCCAGCCGACGAAGGTCAGCGCGGCCACGACCAGGACGGCGGGCACGAACACCTCGGAGACCCGGTCGGCCAGGCGCTGCAGCTTGGTGCCGGAGCCCTGCGCCGACTCGACCATCGCGATGATCTGCGCGAGCGTGGTCTCGGAGCCGACCGCGGTCGCCTCGATCTCGAACGAGCCGGTCTGGTTGATCGTCGCGCCGATGACGATGTCGCCCTCGGCCTTCCGCACCGGGTCGCTCTCGCCGGTGAGCATGGACTCGTCGACGTACGACGCCCCCGCGACGATGCGACCGTCGACCGGGATCTTCTCCCCAGCGCGCACGCGGATCCGGTCGTTGACCTTAAGGTTCGCGACCGGGACGGTGACGTCACGACCGTTGCGGACGACCGTGGCCGCCTCCGGCATCAGCCCGACGAGGGCCTTGACCGCATCGGCCGTACGCGACTTGGCCCGGGCTTCCAGCCAGCGGCCCATCAGCACCAGGGCGATGATGACCAGGGCGGTCTCGAAGTAGAGGTGGAGCGGCAGGCCCCACGCCTCGGCCTGCCCCATCCACAGGGTCACGAAGGCGCTGTAGGCGAAGGCGATGCCGGTGCCGAGCGTGACCAGGGTGTTCATGTCGACGGAGCCGTGGCGCAGGCCACGCACCGCCGCGACGTAGATGTCCCGGCCCGCCCACCACTGGGTGATCGCGGCGACCACGAGCACGATCGACATCACCGGCTCCATGGCGTCGACGGGGAGCGGGACGTACATCAGGGCCATCAGGCCGAGCCCCACCGCCAGGGCCGTGATCCACCGCCGCTTGAGCTGGACGAGCTCTTTCTCGCGGCGTACGTCCCGACCGGCCTCGGACGACGCAGTCTCGTCTTCCAGAGGCTCCTGCGGATTGTCGACAGTCGACGATCGCAGGACCGCCTGATAGCCCGCCTTCTCGATGGCGGCGCTGATCTCGGCGAGGTCGGTGCGGGTGGGATCGAAGTGCACCAGGGCGGTCTCGGTGGCGAGGTTGACGTTGGCGTCCTCGACGCCCTCGACACGGCTGATGGCCTTGGTGACGCGACGCACGCAGCTCGCGCAGGTCATGCCCTCGATCTCGAGCTGCTGCTCCGTGGGGGTGGCGGCGGCGGGGCTCATCGTGATCAGGCCAGCGAGTAGCCGGCCTCTTCGACGGCCGCGCGGATGGCGTCGTCGGAGATCGGCTCGGCGGCGGTGACGGTGACGTTGCCGGAGGCCAGGTCGACGTCGACGTTGCTCACCCCGGCGATCTCGGTGACCTCCTCGGTGACGGAGGCGACGCAGTGGCCACAGGTCATGCCGACGACGGTGAAGTTCTGGGTGCTCATGAGAATCTCTCTAGGTTGTTGGATTGTTGACAATCAGGATCGGACGAGGCGAGCGATGGCAGCTGAGGCCTCGGCGAGCTTCTCGTCGGCCTCGGCGCCACCGTTCTGGACCGCGCCGGCCACGCAGTGACCGATGTGCTCGTCGAGCAGACCGAGAGCGACCGCCTGGAGCGCCTTGGTGGACGCGGAGACCTGGGTGAGGATGTCGATGCAGTAGGCCTCATCCTCGACCATCCGCTGCAGCCCGCGCACCTGACCTTCGATGCGCTTGAGGCGCTTGAGATAGGCCTCTTTGTTCTTGTTGTGGAGGTATCCGTGATCCGCATGGCCTTCGTGCCCGGTGTGCTCGTCCATGTCGGCTACCATACCCCCGTAAGGTATAAAGTCAACCCCACGGAGTTGTCGGTGGCGCGTCCTAGACTGGGGGCCATGGCTGTTGCGATCGGTGCCCATGTAGACCAGACCGACCCCGTCGCCGAGGCGACCGCGCGTGGCGCGAGCCTGGTGCAGTTCTTCCTCGGCGACCCGCAGTCCTACAAGGGCCCGGTCGTGACGTACGCCGAGGGCGCGGCAGCGCTCAAGGCCCGTGCGGAGGAAGCCGGTGTCGATCTCTACGTCCACGCGCCCTACATCATCAACGTCGCGACGACGAACAACCGGATCCGGATCCCGAGCCGCAAGCTCCTCCAGCAGCACATGGACACCGCGGCCGAGGTCGGCGCCAAGGGCCTGATCGTCCACGGCGGTCACGTCAACAAGGACGACGACCCGGCGAAGGGCTTCGACAACTGGCGCAAGGCGATCGAGGCGACCGACATCAAGGTCCCGCTCCTGATCGAGAACACGGCCGGCGGCGACAACGCGATGGCGCGCTACCTCGACCGGATCGCCGGCGTCTGGGAGGCGATCTCCACTGCCGAGGGTGCGGAGGACGTCGGCTTCTGCCTCGACACCTGCCACGCCCACGCCGGCGGCAACCCGCTCGAGACGGTCGTCGAGGACGTCCGCAAGATCACCGGCCGCATCGACCTCGTCCACTGCAACGACTCCCGCGACGAGTTCGACTCCGGCGCCGACCGCCACGCCAACTTCGGCGCCGGCCGCATCGACCCCGACCTGCTCGCGGGCGTGGTCCGCGACGCCGGCGCCCCGGTCATCTGCGAGACCCCGGGCGGCGCGGCGGAGCACACCAGCGACTTCGCCTGGCTCCGCGAGCGACTCTGACCGATTCTCACCGAATCCTCACTTCTGTCAGCCGAGTCATGAGTTCTGGCGGACGAAACGGCACATTCGACCGCCACAACCGAAGATTCGTTCGCCACAACTGCGGTCTCGCCTGCCAAAGGTGAAGATTCGGCTGAGAATCAGACCACCCAGTGGGACCGTCAGCTATGACCCATCAGGGCCATTGACATAGGCTTTTTTGAATGAGTTCGAACTGGCGCGCCGATGTTCAAGGTCTCCGTGCCGTCGCTGTCGGTCTGGTGATCGCAGGACACGCGGGACTCTCCGGGTTCGAGGGTGGGTTCGTCGGAGTCGACGTTTTCTTCGTCCTCTCCGGGTTCCTGATCACCACCCTGCTGCTGCGTGAGACGGACCGCAGCGGCACGGTGAGCATCAGCCAGTTCTACGCCCGCCGCGCCCGCAGGATCCTGCCGGCGGCGACTGCGACGATGCTGGTCGTACTCACCTACAGCGCCATCGTCCTGCCCCAGACGCGCACCGACCAGATCGCCGGCGACGCGGGCTGGGCGGCGGTCTTCCTGGCCAACGTTCACTTCGCCAGCGAGGCCGTTGACTACTTCAACAACGCCGCACCCTCGCCGTTCCAGCACTACTGGTCGCTCTCGGTCGAGGAGCAGTTCTACGTCGTCTGGCCGCTGCTGGTGCTCGCCGTCGCGCTCTGGATCCCGAAGCACCACCGCCGTCGCGCGATCACCGCGCTCGCTGCGCTCGTGGCGGTGGTCAGCCTCGCCTGGTCGCTGCACGCGACCGCCGCCGACCCGACCACGGCCTACTTCTCCACTCCCGCCCGAGCGTTCGAGCTCGCCGCCGGAGCCCTGCTCGCCTGCGTCGCGGGTCGTCTGCAGGTCGCGACCAGCGCGACCCGGGCCGGACGCGTCGCCGCGACGGCGCTCGGCATCGCCGGAGTCGGCACCCTCGTCTACGCCACCGCCAGCTTCAGCGAGGCGACCCACTTCCCGGGCTGGCACGCCCTCGTCCCGGTGCTCGCCACGGTCGCGCTCCTGGTCGCCGGCCCGGCCACCCCGACCGGCTGGCTGCTCTCCCAGCAGCCGCTGCGCTACCTGGGCGACATCTCGTTCAGCCTCTACCTGTGGCACTGGCCGATCCTGATCCTCGCCCCCGAGGCGATCCCCGGCGGCGGCATCCGCCAGCTGCTGATCATGCTGGCGCTCATCCTGGCGGCCTCCGCGGCCAGCTACCACTGGATCGAGATGCCCTTCCAGCGCCACAAGATCCCGCACCTCACCAAGGGCCGGCGCGCGCTCGCCCTGTGGCCCGCCGCCGCTGCCCTCGCGCTGGTCGCGGGCACGAGCTCCCAGGCGTACGCCGGCTACCAGGTCGACGTCGCCAAGGCCAACGCGGAGGAGTGGTTCCAGGAGAACCCCGACGTCCTCGAGACCGACGACAAGCCGGTGACCGGCGTGCTGAAGACGACGATCGAGGCTGCCGAGGAGGGTGCGCCGCTGCCGCCCGAGGCGAAGTTCGACGCCAGCGACTCCTGGGCCGAGCGTGGCGGCTACTGCTACGCCGGCTACGGCGAGACCGAGCTCGACGGCGACTGCGTCTACGGCGACGGCAAGGCGAAGCGCACCGTGGCCGTCGTCGGCGACTCCCACATCGGGATGTGGCTGCCGGCCCTCGACACCCTCGCCGAGCGTCAGCACGTGAAGCTGATCCCGTTCGTGAAGCTCGGTTGCGCTGCGTACGGGGTCAAGCAGAAGTCCTCGAAGATGACCGTCGAGGAGTGCGAGGACTTCCGCAAGTGGACCAACGAGCAGATCGCCGAACTCAACCCCGACACGATCGTCGTCGGCGCCCGCGGCATGCTCGACATGGAGGAACGCGACGGCGTCTCGACCGAGGAGCAGTGGCGTGAGGGCGTACGCGACGGCGTCAGGTCCTTCGAGAAGATCACTCCCGACGTACGCGTCTTCGCCGACGTCCCCGCCGTCGACAACGACCCCGGCGAGTGCCTCTCCGACGCCCGCAACCTCCTCGAGGACTGCGTCGTGAAGGCCGACGGCACCGAGGTCGACTCCAACGCGGTGACCCAGGAGGCGCTCGAGGGCACCGAGGCGGCGTACGTCGACATCGTCGACCTCGTCTGCACAGAGCGCTGCCCGCTCGTCGTCGGCGATGTCGTCACCTACTACGACGACTCCCACATCACCGCGACCTGGGTCGACCGGGTCACCCCCGCGCTCGGCAAGCGCCTCGGCCGCCTGGACCGTTCCGCCTAGAACACATATCAGTTCTGCGCTCGCCGACCATTGCCCTGACGGTGTCGGAGCGGAAGAATTGAAGGTTGCCGGGCGGGGCAGTCACGTCCCCTCACCGCCCCGCCCGGCCCGCGCCCGCGTTTCCGGCCGCCTCAGCGCCGGTGGTCGAGCTTGTCGAGATTCCAAGCCGCACGCGGGTTGGGCATCCCCCTAGTGCCCAACCCGCGCTGCGGCCCCGAAACCGCCTGCCTCCCCCAAGGCGGCGGCGCCAGCGTCCGAACCGAATTCCCCCGAATCTCGGTCCGGACAGCCCCAAGGAGTACGCAGCGGACCGCCTGATACACCGATTTGGGAATCTTTTCTCGACGGGTCAGGAGAAGCAGACGAACGGGGCCGGCGGAGCGTCAGTGGTCGCGGCGGGGAGGGACTCGGCGAGCGCCTCGGCCGGGGCCAGGCCCTTCGCGAGGGCGCCGTGGAGACGACTGAACACCTCGTACGCAGCCTCGTCGGCCACCACAGCAGGCGAGGCGATCACGGCGCGGGCGCCGGCGTGCAGCCAGGCGCCGACCAGGCCGATCAGCTCCTCGCCCCAGCGGATCGTCGATCGTCCGACCTCACAGGCGGAGAGGAGCACGACCTCGGGTACGGCGGAGAGGCCGTCGATGTCGTAGCCGTACCAGGTGCCGTCGGCGAGCTCGAGCCCGGAGAAGAGCGGGTTGTCCGCGGAGTGATGGCCGTGGGCGGCGAGGTGCAGTACGTCGACCTCGGCTGCCAGCGCGGAGACGGCTGCAGCGGTGGCGTCGCTGCCGGTGAGCAGGCGCGCCCCGGACCAGGCGGTGGCGCTCTTGGCCACTTCGTCGGCGGCACGCATGACTCGTGGCCCGGCGACGAAACCGGCGGCTGCGGTGCGCAGCGGGGTGTCGGCGAGGCTCAGCCAGGCGGTGGCGCTCTGGGCGACCGTCACCGGTCGGCCGGTGAACCCGGACAGCAGGGTCCATGGCACCGCCGCCAGCACGGCGGATGGCGTCAGGACGACCGGCCGGTCGCCGATCCGCTCGAGGATCGGAGCGACGAGGAGATCGGAGAGCTGCTGGAGCCGGACGGTCAGGTCGCTGCGTACCGCCACACCCAGGGGTCCCGGAAGATGGGTCGCGGCGACGTCGAGATCCGGCAGCAGGCCGCCCAGGAGGGATCGGAGCGCGGCCTGATCGCCGAGGTCGATCCGGGTGGCTGTTTCGCCGGTCGCGATCACCGCGACCAGGCGGCCGGCCGCCACGACATAGGCAACCAGCGCATGGTCGCCGATGCGTTCATGCAGGTCAGGAAGGGAGATCGGATCCGAGACCTGGCCGGATCCCTTCACTCGCCAGGCCCGCTGACGGATCTGCTCACGCAGCTCGGCCTCACGCTCCGGGGTCACCTCACCGCGGAGCTCGGCCAGGTTGGCGGCGAGCTCCGGATCGGACGGTGGCCGCACCGGCTGGACCCGTGAGGCCAGCATCCGAGATCGCTCCGACCACTCGAAGAGCACGTCGGTCTCGCCCGATTCGACGGCCAGCTCCAGGCCGCGCCTCGCCAGGGTGCGACCGTGGCCGGAGACATTGGTCTGCAGGTCCAGACTGCCGAACGAGCTCTGCCACAGGTGGAAGTCGTCGAGCCCCGACCGGAGCTCGCGTAGCCCGGCCACGGCGCGCCCCGCGGCCACTGCCAGCTCGGCGCGAAGCTCGCGCTCCAGCAGGCGGATGTCGATGGGTGCCTCAGACGGGACCGGACCGATGACACGTCCGCTCGCTGGTCTTGCCGGCAAGCCGGCATCCTCCGCCGAACGAATGCGCGCCAGTCGGGCCTGCATACGTACCCGGAGAGCCGGCCAGCTCAGGCCTTGTTCCTCGAGCGGGCCGGCCAACGCTTCGCCATCCTCGCTCGGATCGACGCGCGCCGTCACCGCGGCTTCGAACGCGACCGCCCGTGCTCGCAGCGCCAGCCCCGTCGCCCTCGCCTCCTCGAACCACACCAGCGCCGAGCGCGCCATCCGCTCCGCCTCGGCCGGGTCGGTCGCGAGCAGGTGCGACGCCAGCGCCAGCTCAACCTCCCCCTGCCGCTGGCGCTGCTTCTTCGATCCGTACGCCTCGGCCGCCTGCCGCAGCATCTCCCCGCCCTGCCGCGTCAGGCCCGCCGCCATCAGCACCTCGGCCCGATCAGCGTCACAGACGGCCTTAACCAAAGGTCCTGCCGCTGCTTGGAGGTCGTAGGACGACTCCATCAGCGAGAGTGCGCCGACCAGATCACCAGAGAGGAAGAGTGCATAGGCCCGATTATGATCAGTTTGAGCAGCTGCCAAGTCGTTGCCAGTCTCCAAGTACTTTGCTGCTGCACTCTGGAAGTCTGCGATCGACGCTGCCACATCGTGTCGGTCCAGATGGACGGTGCCCCGATTGAGATAGGCATCAGCAAGGTCGGCTGGATGATTTTCGAGCGCATCGATCGCGTCCCCGAAGACGACTAACGCCTCGGCCGCTCGACCCGCCCGGCGCAACAACGTCGCCCGCTGTTGAAGTAACGCACCGCGAGTCTCGGCGGCGAGGCCGGCGTAACCCAAGGCTTCGTCGTTCAAGGCGAGGGCTTTGTCGATGTCGGACTCGTCCGCAGCTAGGTAAGCCAGCGTGGATTCTGCGCGGGCCTTCACCTCTGGATCGCCGTCCGCCAGAGCGGCGTCTCTCGCCCGCACAAGCAGGCTGCGCGCCCCCGCCACGTCACCGGAGACTGCCGCAGCAACACCTTGTTGATGCAGTTCCGCAGCTCTACTCATCGATTCATCGCTCAGGTCGGGGGCCTCAGTGGGGTCAACGCTTCGAGGGCTGCCCATGCACGCTTCTTGTCCTGTTGCTTGTCGCCCGGTTGACCATGTTCAAGGAGGCGTTGCGCGATCCGCCCCGCGAGCAGCGGGGCTGCGAACGAAGTGCCACTCCAGAGGCCGAAGCCACCAGAGAAGTCGTCCGGATCGAGGGATGCACGGGTGCGGCCATCGTGTGCGGTTTCAATTGCTGGCTGATAGCCGCCGTCGAATACGGCTGGGAGAGTGCTGACGACACTGGCGCCGACCTCGTGCGCCCTCACCCACGGTCCGGCGTTGCTGAAGATCGCGTCGGTGGCGCCATTGGGGTTCAGCGCGCCGACAGAAACGATCGGAAGCACCTCCGGATCTTGCTCGACCGGACCTTCTCCATTACTCCACGGTCCGAAGGCCGCGGGAAAACTCGGCCGAGTTGTGGCGTCGTTGCCAGCGGAACAGACGACCAACGTGCCGTTCGCGGACAGGTCGGCGAGGATCTCGTACAACGTCGGGTCGAAGAGTTCGTCAGACGGCGTCTCGTGGTAGTAGCTGATCGACAGGCTGAGAACGTCGATCCTGCGGCCGCGAGGGTCACCCTCACGGTAGAGATGGACCAACTCCGCGATCTGAGCAAGCGCGGTAATCCAGTCGGTCTCGGCGACAGACCCCTCAGGCGGCACGATCCGCCACGAATAGATGTCGGCATCAGGACATGCTTGATGGATCAGCCCACTGATGAACGTCCCATGCCCGGCGAAGTCATCGATCACTCCGTCCAACGGACCGACCTGATCCTCATCGACCTCTGAGTTCGGCACAACAGCGGGCCAACCGATCTGGTGATCGCCTAGCCGCACGTCACGCTGCACGAAGTCGAGCCACGGATGCTCCCCGCAACCCGTGTCCAAGATCGCCACGACAGGGCGCACCCCGCCAACCTCCTCGTCGGGACGCCTTGAGGGCGCTGCCCCGACGTACGCCACGGGCTGGCGACCGCCTGTACCTAGCGGGTCGTACCCGTCATCCGGCGTGGGTCGGTTATGGGGAGTAGGTCGGTTATGAGGGGTGGGGCGGTTATGAGGAGTGGGCCTGTTGTGCGGAGTGGGCCGATTGTGCGGATTGGGATTGGTGTCGGGAGTCGGGACGAGTACGTGTTCCAGGCTGATACCTCGGGTCCCGTCATTGGACTCGGCTCGAAGCATCTGCAGAACGGTCCAGGCGTCAGGCGCTTGGACGGCTTTGCCCGGACGAACACCCAACCGCACTCGACGCACTCCGAACCGCAGGTCGCGCGCACACTCCGCCTCTTCTTCAGGCTCCGCCCGCCACCCGAGACCCTTGGCAGCCTTGTCGATCCGCTTGAGGGTGTCATCGAAGTCGACCGACTTGGAGATAAGAAGGACAGTCGACGAGTAGACCGTCGAACCGGCGGCGACGCCGTCGACAGCGATCGCGTTCGTGGGGTCGAGGAGTCGCGCCTCGGACCATCCGTAGTCCACTGACAACCGTGGCTCACTCTTGGGATGCACTGTTACTCCTGGATCAGATCTCGAACGTGGGGGTCAGGAAGGCGGCGGAGCCGTCGGCGGGCTCGAAGCGGAGCCGGATGAGGCCGGCGGGCAGCGAGGTGAGCTCGAAGCGGCCCGAGGCTCCGAGGGTGACGGCGACGATCGGCGTACGGACTTCGTCGGCGCGGATGGCGCGGACGGTCATGGGTGAACCGGGGACGACCCAGCCGTCGAGGCGGGCCGTGGTGTCGGTGTCGGAGGCGACACGGACGAGAACATCGACTCCGGACTGCGCGAAGCGCAGGGTGTAGGCGGAGCGGGCGGAGGCGGGGGCCGTGGAGCGCACCCCGGCGGCCTCGGACGACGACTCCACCAGGAGCATCAGCTCCAGGTCGAGCCCGAGCCCAGACTCCTCGGCGGCACCGGCAGCGGCCGCCTGCATCCGGGAGATCAGGCCCCCAGGAACGGGGTCACCAGCAACATAAGCCTGTCGAACCAGACCCAAAAGTTCCTCGCGAGTGGGCTCCTCCGAGCGACCCATCACGACACCCCCTCGTTCTTGAGCGCGTCCCGCAGCTTCCCGAGACAGCGGCCGCGGGTGGGGCCGATGCTGCCGATGGGCATCTGAAGCTCTTCGGCCAGACCGGCGTAGTCGGGTCGGTCGGAGAAGGCGACCACGCGCAGCAGCCGCCGACACCGCTCCGGCAACGACTCCACGGCCGCCCAGATGAGGGAGTTGCGGTCGCCCTCGACGACCAGGGACTCCGCCGAGCGCTGTGTCGGGACGCGGGACTCGAGCGCCTCGTCCTCCACAGGTACGTCACGCCCGGACCGCTTCGCGACCCGCCAGGCCTCACGACGCGTGGTCAGGGTGAGCCAGGCGCCGACGGCCGCGGTGTCGAGGATCGAGGAGTGCTTGCGTACGAAGGTGAGCCAGGTGTTCTGGACGACGTCCTCGGCCTGCTCCTGGGTGAGCCGGTAGGAGCGGGCGACCTGCCACAGGATCGGGGTCATCGTCGCGACCAGCTCGTCGAGGGCGGCGGAGTCGCCGCTGAGCCAGCGGTCGAAGTCGGCCGTCGCCCGGGACCACACGGTCACGGGTGCGTCGGCATGACCGATCCCGCGTCGTACCCGTGTCACAGTCCCCTCCTCGACCGGCGGCCTCCGGTTCGGCGCCGAGCCGGTGGGGGGCCAGATGACCCGCGGACGCGTCATCGTGGTGGTCATAGTTGCTGTCACGGCTACAAGGAGGCCCAGGCCCCAAGCCGTGATACATCTGGTCGCTGACAATAGCGTCTCAACGGCTCGGACTCACTAGGCATCGCGACGATTGTCCTCACATTGGGGGTCGGCCAGCGGGTCACAGACATCGGTCCCGAGCAGCACGAGCACCGGGATTCGGCCCCATCGCCAGAGCGGGTAGCCTTCTGCGGGTGAGTCTCACCGTGCGCCCCATCACCGCTGCGGAGCATCTCGCCTTCATCGAGAAGCAACCCAGCGTGAGCTTCCTCCAAACCCCTTCGTGGGCGCGGGTCAAGACCGAGTGGCGCTCGGAGTCGGTGGGCTGGTTCGACAGCCTGCAGGGCGGTGCCCTCGTCGGTGCCGCGCTGGTGCTGCACCGGCCGGTGCCGAAGCTGGAGCGGTTCACGCTCGCCTACCTGCCGGAGGGTCCGAGCATCGACTGGTCGGGTGACCTCGCTCCGTGGCTGGAGCCGCTGGCGGCGTACCTGAAGAAGAACGGCGCCTTCGGCATCCGGATCGGCCCGCCTGTCACCACGGCCACCTGGGACGCGAGCCAGGTCAAGGACGGCATCGCCGACGACACCGTCCAGCGCCTCAACCAGCTCACCCCGACCCACCGTGACGCCACCGGCGCGCGCGTGGTCTCGCAGCTCAGGGCCGCGGGCTGGCGGCTGCAGAGTCCCGAGGACGGCTTCGGGGCGGGACAGCCGCAGTACAACTTCGTCATCCCGCTGGCCCACCCGGACGGCACCCCGAAGACCGAGGACGAGGTCCTCAAGGGGATGAACCAGCTCTGGCGCCGCAACATCAAGAAGTCGGCCAAGATGGGCGTCGAGGTCTCCGTCGCGACCCCAGTCGACCCGGCGGACGGCGACTTCGAGGGTGACCTGAGCGCCTTCCACGACCTCTACGTCCACACCGCGGCGCGCGACCACTTCACTCCTCGGCAGCGAAGCTACTTCAGCACCATGTTCTGGGCGATGTCGACCGAGGACCCGGAACGCATCAAGCTCTTCCTGGCGCGGCACGAGGGCGACCTGGTCGCCGCCACGATCATGGTCCGCGTCGGACAGCACGCCTGGTACTCCTACGGCGCCTCCTCGACCGAGAAGCGTGACGTACGTGGCTCCAACGCCCTCCAGTGGGCGATGATCCAGGACGCCATGGCCGCCGGCGCGACCACCTACGACCTGCGCGGCATCACCCCGACGCTCTCCACCGACGACTCCCACGTGGGGCTGATCCAGTTCAAGGTCGGCACCGGTGGCCAGGCGGTGGAGTACGCCGGCGAGTGGGACCTGCCGCTGAACAAGCCGATCTACACGGCCTTCGATGTCTACATGAAGAGGCGCTAATGCCACTGAAATTGACCGTTGACGCCGATCGCTGGCGCAAGCACGTCCAGACCTTCGCCGAGGCGACGCCGGGCCTGGTCCCGGTCGCGAAGGGCAACGGCTACGGCCTGACCCTCCGCAAGCTCGCCCACCAGACCGAGTGGCTCACCAGCCTCGGCACCGGCGTCGACACGCTCGCGGTGGGCACCTACAACGAGGTGTGGGAGGTCGCGACCCGGTTCAGCGGGTCGATCTACGTCCTCACCCCGTGGCGTCCCTACTCTCCCGAGATCAACCCGGAGATCGCCGACCGGATCATCCACACGATCAGCCGCCCCGAGGACCTGCCGCTCTTGCTGGAGCGTCAGCCGAACGCGAGGGTGATCCTCGAGCTGGTCACCTCGATGCGCCGCCACGGCATGACGCCGAGCGACCTGTGGCCGACCGCCTCCATCGCCCGCGAGCACGCCCGCTTCGAGGGCGTCACCATGCACTTCGGCCTCGACGGCGGCTCGCTGGCCGAGGTCCGCGCCCAGATGGATGCCGTCGTCGGCGCCGAGGCGAAGACGGTGTGGGTCTCCCACCTGAGCGCCAACGAGCTGGCGCAGCTGCGTGCCGCCTACGGCGACATCACCTTCCGGCCCCGCGTCGGCACCGGGCTGTGGCTCGGCGACCGCGGCGCGCTCACGGTGACCGCGACCGTCGAGGACGTGCACCCGCTGGAGCGGGGCTACTCCTACGGCTACCGCGGCCGCACCGCCATGCGCGCCGGCCACCTGGTGGTCGCCTCCGGCGGCACCGCCCACGGGATCGGCCTCGAAGCGCCGCTGGGCGACACCCACCTGCGCTCGCGCGCCCTCGCGGTCGCCCGCGGTGGACTCGATGCCATGGGTCAGTCGCGCTCGCCCTACACCCTCGACGGCAAGGCGCTCTGGTTCGCCGAGCCGCCGCACATGCAGGAGTCGATGCTCATGCTTCCCTCGGGCGCACGGGTGCCCGAGGTCGGCGAGGAGCTCGAGGTGCGGGTGCGCTACACCGCGACGTCGTTCGACGAGATCATCCTGGAGTCCTGACCCTCCGTAGCGGGCCCGGTCTCGGCCTCCACCGTCGCCTCGGTCCACCGCACCGGGTCGCGCCAGGGCTCGTAGATCTCCCGGACGACGACCACGATCAGATAGATCTCGGCGGCGACGCGGACGAGGATCGCGAACCAGTAGACCGGCTGGTCACCGCCGCTGCTGGCCAGGATGTCGGCGAGATACCACCACACCGCGACGAAGTAGAAGAGCTCACCGGCCTGCCAGATGAGCTGGTCACGCCAGCGAGGCACGGCGAGGACGGCCAGCGGCAGCAGCCACAGGACGTACTGCGGTGAATAGACCTTATTAACCAGGAGAAACCCGGCGACGATCAGGAAGCCGAGCTGCGCCAGCCGAGGCGTCTCGCGGGCGGTCAGCCCGATGATGAGTACGCCGCTGCACCAGGCGATGAAGAAGGCCCAGGAGACGAGGTTGACCGTCTGTGCCGAGATCGCCGCGTCGCTCGCCTGCTGGACGACGAGCCACAGCGAGCCGAGGTCGGGGCCGCGCTCGGAGTTGAAGCTCCAGAAGACCTTCCACTCCTCCAGGCCGGTCGCCATCGCGGGCAGGTTGGCGAGCACCCAGGCGAGGACCGTGGCCAGGGCGGCGACCGCCAGGTCGTAGTAGCGGCGGCGCCGGATGCAGATGACGACCAGCCCGCCGAGCAGGAAGAGCGGGTAGAGCTTGGTCGCACAGCCGAGCCCGATCAGTACGCCGGTCAGCAGCGGCCGGTCCCGCGACCACGCCCACAGTGCACCGGCCACGAAGACCACGGCCAGCATGTCCCAGTTGATGATCCCGGTCGCCGCGAGCACGGGGGCGAGCGCGAACGCGGCCGCGTCCCAGGGCCTTCGGCGATGCGTACGTGCCAGGAACCACGCCGAGAGCAGCGCCGTGACCGCGAAGCCGATCACGTTGACGATGATGAAGACCCGGATCTCGTGGTGCATGCCCGGCAGACCCCAGAAGCTGGAGGTCTCCACGAGATGGCGCTCGTCCTCGTCAGGTGTGTCGGCCAGCCAGTCGGTGACGTGCGAGGTCGCCCAGGCGTAGTAGGAGATGCCGACCGGGTACTCCATCACCTGCTGGTAGCGCGCCCGGACCTCCGGGTCGGAGGAGTAGGGCCACTCGTGCTCGGCCAGGCCGCGGTCGATGTAGAGATACGGCAGGTCGGAGTAGCAGAAGTGGGTGTATCTGGTCTCGCCGTTGGTCCAGGTGGCGTTGTAGCAGGTCTGCTTGGAGACCATCCCGATCGCGAACGTGAGCGACATCAGGAGCAGCAACAGGCCGACCGCGCTGAACCAGCGCCGCCGGCCGTACGCAAGTCCCCCGAGAGGACCGCCCACCGCGGCGGAGGCGGTCCTGACGACCGGATCCTCCGCCGTCGGGGCGGTCACTGGACCATCCGTCACTGAGTGGTGCCCCCCGCGGTGCCTGTGTCGTTGTTGCCGCCGCCATTATTGCCATCGGCAGGCGGCGAGGACGATTCACAGTCGCCGAACCAGTCGCAGGCGGTCTCGGTGACCTCCGGCTCCGTCGACTCGGACTCGTCCGGGGTCGTCCCCTCGCCAGGCTGACCGTCGGTCGCTCCGTCGCTCGGCGACATGCTGGCCGACGGCTCCTCGATCGGGATGCAGAGGCCCTTGCGCTCGTCCTTCTTGGAGCAGTTCTCCGACGGGGTCGGGGTCGGCTCCGGGGTGGCCGTCAGCGACGGCTCGTGACCGTCCTGCGGCGCGACACCGTCCATCCAGGCCGGCTCCGGGAACTCCTCGATATCGAGGTCGTCGGTCAGCGTGCCCATGATCTGGGCCCACGTCTCGGCGGGGTAGCCGGCTCCGAAGTAGGAGTCCAGCCAGCCGTCGAGCTTGCCGGAGCCCTTGCCGCGGACGTACATGACGGCCGTGGACAGCTGCGGCGTGTAGCCGGCGAACCACGCCGAGGAGACGTCGTCGTTCGCGTTGGTCGCGGTGCCGGTCTTTCCGGCGGCCGGCTGGTTGATCACGCCGGCCGTCTGGCCGGTGCCGTTCTTCACGACCTGCTGCAGGGCGTAGGAGGTGTCGTCAGCGGCGTCCTCCGACATCGCCCGCTCCTCGCCGTCACGCTGGTCCCACTCGTAGACGACATCGCCATCCGCGTCGACCACCTTCGAGACGAGGTGGACGGTGTTGCGTACGCCGCCGTTGGCGATGGTCGCGTAGGCGTTGGCCATGTTGATCGGGCTGATCGCCTGACGTCCCAGGGTGAGCAGGTAGTTCTTCGGGTCGAAGTCGATCGAGTAGGCCGGGATCGAGCGGTAGTCGGCCGGCGCGTTCTCGGCGTGCTGCTCGTCCGGCGGCAGGCCGGCCTTGACCGCCATGTCGTAGACGTCCTCGCTGCCGTTGGGCAGCGCGGTCGACATCTGGACGAAGGAGGTGTTGACCGACTCCTCCATCGCCTTGATGCCGGTGATGTGCTCGCCGTAGCCGTGACCGGTCGGGTCCGCGTCGCTCTGGCCCGAGTTGCGGACCACGCGGTCGGTGCCGGGGATCTCCAGACCACCCTCACCGGTCCAGGTGTCCTTGAGCGAGTAGCCCGCCTCGAGAGCCGCGGCGAGGGTGAACGGCTTCATCGTCGATCCGGCCATACCGCCCGAGGCCGCCCAGTTGATCTGGGAGTCGAGGTAGTCCTGGCCGCCGTAGAAGCCCTTGAGAGCGCCGGTCTTCACATCGACCGTCGCAGCACCGACGTGCAGCTCGTTCTCCGGGTGCTTCTCGCTGACCGCCTTCTTGTCGTCGGGACGTACGTCCTTGACGGCCTGCTCCGCGGCCTTCATCGCCTTCGCGCTGAGCGTGGTGGTGACCTTCAGCCCCTTGCTGTCGATCTCCTCCTCGGTGAAGAGCGGCTCGCCGTTCTCGTTCTTGAGGGACTTCAGCTCGTTCTTCACCAGGGTGAGCGCGTGACCCTTCTGACCACCGAGGCGGCTGTCGGCCTTCGGCTTGGGGAACTTGGGCAGCGCCGCCTTCGCCTTCTCGAGAGTGGCCTCGTCGTACTCGCTGAGCGCCTTGCCCTGGCTCTTGAGCTCGGCCATGCCGTTGAGGACGTACTGGTAGCGGCCCAGCAGCTCGGTGCCGCCGGCGTCCGCGCCGGCCTTCTCCGGGTCGAACCCGTTCGGGTTGTTGAGGATCGCGGTGAGCGCCGCGGCCTCCTTGATGTCGAGATCCTGGGCCGACTTGCGGAAGTAGGTCTTCGCCGCGGCCTGGACGCCGTAGGCGCCGCGCCCGAAGTAGACGGTGTTGAGGTAGCCGGTGAGGATCTCGTCCTTCGACTTCTGCCGACTGATCTTGAGCGAGATGACCGCTTCCTTGACCTTGCGGGAGTAGGTGCGCTCCTGGGTCAGGTAGAGGTTCTTGACGTACTGCTGGGTGATCGTCGACGCGCCGCCCTGGCTGCCGGTGGTGGCGTTGGAGAAGAGCGTGCGCGCGATGCCCTTGAGGTCGATGCCGTTGTTCTCGTAGAAGCTGCGGTCCTCGGCCGCCACGGCGGCGTCCTTCACGAGGGCGGGCATCTCGTCCGGCCGCAGCGCGTCGCGGTTCTGGTCGCCGGCCTGGAAGCGGCCGACCTCCTTCTTGCCGTCGGCGTAGTAGACGAAGCTCGACTCGGCCTCGAACGCCGCGTTGGCGCTGGGGATCGAGATCATGTTGTAGGAGACGATCACCGCGGCGCTGCCGATCAGCGCCATCACCAGGGCGAAGATCGCCGCGATCTTGCCGATCCGGACCGCCAGGCCCTTCTTGTCCATCTCGGAGTCGTTGAAGCGGTCCATCGCCGCGCCGAAGGCGGCCTTGGGGTCACGCGGCGGGCGACCGGAACCACCCCGCTCAGGACGGGCGGGGCGCTGACCGAGGCGGTCGACAGGAGGCTCGCCGGGGCGACGCGGGCCCGGGTAGGGCGGCCGCTGACCGGAACGGGGACCGCCGGGAGGCATCGGGCGCTGAGCGCCACGGGGCTGCGGACGACCACCCGAGGGCTGGCCCTGCGAACCACCCTGAGGGCGACGCGGCGCCGGCGGACGGCCTGCCGGACCACCCTGCGGTGGGCGCGGACCGCCCTGGGGTCGTCCTTGCAGCCCACCGGGATTGGATCTACGGGGACTGGCGCTGCGGGGGCTGGGCCTTTGAGAAAAGCCGCCGGATGGGTCGCTCACGGGTGTAGCACTGCTCCTGTGACTGCCCGGCACGTGACCGGACGGGCTGACACTGACAATCCCCCGACGTCGCTGAATCCCCCCGAGGGAATCCCATCAACCTGACGCGCGACGCTGCCGGACATTTCCCCCGGGTGGCTCCTCGGGTCGTTGAACGGCAGCCATCAGCGTACGCAATCGACGCTAGCGCCCCAGCATCCACGCCCAGCGCGCCTCAAGTCACCTGACGTCAACAGTTCGGTGACGGTTGCATCGAAACGCCGTTCCCAGGCGTCATCAGACAAGACTTTGGTCTCTATTTGCCGTCGTAGATATATCGGTACGATAGGTCGTATGGCACGTCGCGCAGAGACGATCGAGTTGGCAGTCCTCGGGCTGCTGCACGAGTCGCCTATGCATGGCTACGAGCTGCGCAAGCGGCTCAACCTGATGCTCGGCTGGGGTCGAGTGCTGTCGTACGGCTCGCTCTACCCCGCCCTGAAGAAGATGCTGCGCAAGCACCTCATCGAGGAGGAGGCGCAGACCGTCACGCCGGTCACCCGGCGGCCGCGGATCGTCTATCAGCTGACGGCTGCCGGGGAGCGTGAGTTCACCCAGCTCATGTCCGAGGTCGGCCCGATGGCCTGGGAGGACGACAACTTCGACATCAGGTTCGCGTTCTTCGGTCGCACCGACATGGAGATCAGGCTGCGCGTCCTCGAAGGGCGTCGCAGCCGGCTCCAGGAGCGGCTCGACCGGGTGCAACGCGAGCTTGCCATGACCCAGAAAGAGGTCGACTCCTACGCCCGCGAGCTACAGCGTCACGGTGTCGAGTCGGTCGAGCGGGAGGTCCGTTGGCTCTCCTCGCTGATCGATGCCGAGCGCAACCCCAAGCCTGCGATCAACGAGCAGGCAGCGGGTCAGGGGGATCTGGGGGATGACGATGGCGTACGCGACGAAGCGGACGTCTCGCGCACAGCGCAGAGCAGCCTAGAGAACGAGAAATGACCTTCTGACCGGTGAACCGGACAGAAGTATGGAAGGAGCCCCGATGGGTTCGGTTCGTGTAGCAATCGCGGGAGTCGGCAACTGCGCCAGCTCCCTGGTCCAGGGTGTGGAGTACTACAGGGACGCCGACCCGGCGGGCAGTGTCCCGGGCCTGATGCACGTCACGTTCGGCGACTACCACGTCTCTGACGTCGAGTTCGTCGCTGCCTTCGACGTCGACGACAAGAAGGTCGGCAAGGACCTCTCCGAGGCGATCAACGCCTCCGAGAACAACACCATCAAGATCGCCGACGTCCCGTTCACGGGCGTCGAGGTGCAGCGTGGTCCCACGCTCGACGGCCTGGGCAAGTACTACAAGCAGACCATCTCCGAGTCGGGCCTCGACCCCGTGGACGTCGTCTCGATCCTTCGCGAGAAGGAGGTCGACGTCCTCGTCTCCTACCTTCCCGTGGGCTCGGAGGAGGCCGACAAGTTCTACGCGCAGTGCGCGATCGACGCGGGCGTCGCCTTCGTCAACGCCCTGCCGGTCTTCATCGCCTCCGACCCGGAGTGGGCCGCGAAGTTCGAGGCCGCCGGCGTCCCGATCGTCGGTGACGACATCAAGTCGCAGGTCGGTGCCACCATCACCCACCGCGTCATGGCCAAGCTGTTCGAGGACCGCGGCGTCGCGCTGGACCGTACGTACCAGCTCAACGTCGGCGGCAACATGGACTTCAAGAACATGCTCGAGCGCGAGCGCCTGGAGTCCAAGAAGGTGTCCAAGACGCAGGCGGTCACCTCCAACCTCAAGGGCGAGCTGGCCGACAAGATCGACGACCGCAACGTGCACATCGGTCCCTCGGACTACGTGCAGTGGCTCGACGACCGCAAGTGGGCGTACGTTCGGCTCGAGGGTCGCGCGTTCGGTGACGTCCCGCTCAACCTGGAGTACAAGCTCGAGGTGTGGGACTCGCCCAACTCCGCCGGCATCATCATCGACGCCGTCCGTGCCGCGAAGATCGCCAAGGACCGCGGCATCGGCGGCCCGATCATCCCGGCCTCGGCCTACCTGATGAAGAGCCCGCCGGTGCAGATCGAGGACACCGAGGGTCGCGCCCAGCTGGAGGCGTTCATCCGCGGCGAGTGATCCTCGCTCGGCCGGTGGTCGAGCTTGTCGAGACCCCCGTCTAGTCACGGGAGGTCTCGACAGGCTCGACCGCCGAATCGTTTTAGAACCGGATCGCGTCGATGATCTTGACCCGGGCGGCGATCATCGCCGGGAGGATGCCCGCGATCGCGCCGACCGCGAGCGCGACGGCGAGACCGAGGAAGGCCGCCGAGAGCGGGAAGGGCGGGACGTCGTCGATGCCCTGGAGGACGTACTTCTCCACCAGCGGGTTCTTGACGGCGGCCACGGCCAGGAGCACGCCGATCACGCCTGCGACGACGGTGGCCACGACGCTCTCCATCATCACCGAGAAGAACACCCTCCCGGTGGTCGCACCGAAGCTGCGCCGGATCCCGATCTCCCGGATCCGCTGCTGGATGGTGACCAGCGCGATGTTGAGCAGGCTCAGGGCGCCGAGCAGCAGGATGATGCCGGCGATCCCGATGATCACCCACTTGATCGGCCCGATCGGGTCCTCACCGCCCCACGCCATGTAGTCGTCGCGCTGGGCGTCGACCTGGAGACCCGGGAGCTCGGCGCGCATCGCCAGGTTGATCTCGGACGCGAGCTGGTCGGCGCCCTCGACCGGCACCCACATCTCGTAGCTGGCGTCCGACGGGGTTCCGGTCTGCCAGTGCTCGAGCGAGTCGGCCAGCATGAACGCCCGCGGCGTGCCGTAGCCGCGCAGGCTGGTCACCCCGACGATCGTGGCGGTCACCGACAGACCCTGGCCGTTCAGCTCGACCGCGGTCGGCAGCGGCGTGCCCTGCAGACCGAGCTTCTTCAGGAACGTCTCGTCGACCACGAGCGCCGGGGAGAGGCGCTCCGTGTCCGACTCCTCCAGCCAGCGGCCCTGCGGGACCACGACCCGGTGGATCGCCGCGTACGCAGGATCGACTCCCATCAGCTCGATTCGCTTGCTCCGGCTCGCGGTGGTCGCCTTGATGTCGTAGGCGGAGATCCGCGCGGAGGCGTACGTGACGTCGAACCGCTCCGCGACCGTCTGGAACGCTGGCCGGACCCGCTCGACGGAGAGCGGCATGCCGTTGCGGTCGTCGTAGGCCATGATCGAGATGTGCGCCGGTCGCCCGTCGGTCTCGTAGGACTCGGTGAACATCTGCTTCGCGATCTGGCCGGCCGCCACCGTCGCGGTGATCGAGGCGACCGCCACCGCCACGCCGACCAGCGACAACAGCACCCGGAGCTTGTGGATGCGCAGCTCCTGCCACGCCTCGACGGTCGAGGCGGCCAAGCCGGTGACGATCCGCGCCAGGGCCGTCCTCACGCGACCGCCTCCTCGGTCAGCGGGTGCAGCCGACCCTCGGCGAGCCGAAACCGCCGCCGGGCCAGCGCCGCGACGTTCTGGTCGTGGGTGATCGTGATCAGTGCCGCGCCGGAGTCGTAGGTCGCCTGGTCGAGCAGCCTCATCACCATCGCGCCGGTCTCGACGTCGAGGGCTCCGGTCGGCTCGTCGGCGAGCACCACCGACGGGGTGCGTACCAGGGCGCGGGCGATGGCGATGCGCTGCTGCTCACCGCCGGAGAGGAACTGCGGCATCGCGTCGAGCCGGTCACCGAGCCCGACCTTGTCCAGCATCGTCGCCGCGATCCGGCGGCGCTGCCAGAACTCCCTGCCCGAGGCGTACAGCAGCGGTGCCATCACGTTCTCCAGCGCCGTACGCCCCGGCAGCAGGTTGAACTGCTGGAAGACGAACCCGACGTCCCGCCCGCGGATCCGGGCGGCCTGCCGGCTGCTGATGTCGGTGACGTTGCGACCGGCCCACTCCAGGGTGCCGCCGGTGGGCCGGTCCAGCAGGCCGAGCAGGTTCAGCAGCGTCGACTTGCCGGTTCCGGATCGGCCGACGATGCCGACGTGGTCCCCGCGGCGTACGTGCAGGTCGACGCCGGTCAGGATGTGCAGGTCCTCGCCGTCGGGGAGCTCGACCGTACGGGCCACGCCGGTGAGCCTCAGGAGCTCCTCAGCGCTCACATCTCCCCCATGGGCATTTCCTCGGCCATCTCGTCGCCCTTGCCGCCGCCCGACTCCTTCGAACCCGGGACGTAGCGCAGCACCGAGTCGCCGGCCTTCAGCCCGCTGGTGACCTCGACCAGCTTGCCATCGGTGAGGCCGAGCTTCACCGGCTGCTCGGTGGGGGTGCCGTCCTCGCCGACGACCCAGACGCTGCCGTCCCGGACCAGACCCGTGACCGCGGTGACCGGGATGGTGACGACGTCGCCGTCGCTCGCGCCCGCGTCGATGGCCATGCTCATCGTCAGGCCGTCGAAGACGGTCACCTTCTCCGGCACCAGGCAGCTGATCCGGGCGCCCGCGCCGGACTCGCCCTCGCCGCCGGGTGCCCCCTCCATCATCTCGTCCTCGGGGGCGTCGCCGGCGATCGTCTCGGTCGCCGCGTCGCCGACGACCAGGTCGGTGCAGGTGAACGGCTTGGGGCCGCCCTCGATGGTCACGGTCGCGCGGTCGGGGTTGCCGGCCAGCCGGTAACGGTCCAGCGGTGAGATCGCGCCGACCGCGTGGAAGGTCGTGGGACGGATCGAGACGACCACTCCATCCTCGGCGACGTCGGTCATCATGTCGACGGCGTAGTTGCCGACGATGCCGGTGGCGGGCGCGACGACCGTGTACCAGTGGTAGACCGGCTTCGGCGCCGGCGGCTCGACCGGGGCGTCGTCGCGGTCGCCGTCGCCGGTGGCGTCATCGACCTTCCCGGGCTCGTCGGCCTCCTCGGCAGGCTCTTCGACGGCCGCTTCGGCGGGCTCCTCCTCGGCCCGCACCTGGAAGAGCTTGTCGCCCTTCTTGACCTTGGCACCGGTGTCGGCGAACTTGTGCGCCAGCACGCCGGTGACCGAGCTCGTCGCCGAGACCGGCTTGTCGATCACGATGGTCCCGTCGATCGTGAGCGAGTTGGAGATCGTGCCCTTCTCGGCGACGACCTCCTCCGGCGGGATCTCCCCGGTCGGCGTCAGCGGTGCGCCGTCGGCGTCCTGCGTCGAGCCGGTGAAGGCCAGCTTGAAGAGGCTGACCGCGACGACCAGCCCGATCACCGCCCAGAACGACCTGAAAAGTACGCGGCGCACCGCCGTCTTCGACATGAGCGGACTGTAGCCCCGGGTGCCGCGTCCCGGCGGCCCAATTTCGGACCGGTTCGGCAACACTCCATCCACGTTCGCTTCGAACGTGTGTTCCATCCCCTAGACTCCCGGGGCCCGAACGATCGACCGCCTCAGGTACCGGAGACCCCACGATGCGTCCCGACAACGACACGACCTCGGACCGGCCGACCCCGATTGGCAACGGCGCGGCAGCGAACGGCCGTGGCCTGATCCTCTTCGGCGCCGTCTCGGTCGCGCTGATCTCGACGGCGGCTGCGTACGTCGCGATGGTCGGCTTCGGACGCGACGTGCTCGCCATGGGCACGATCAACGCCTACGCCTTCGCCGGGGTCTTCGAGCTCTCCCTGGTCACCGTCGCGCTGATGGCGCGAGAGGCGGCCCAGCAGGACCGGCCGGCGCAGACGCTGCTCACCCTGACGTGGCTCCTGTCGGCCGCGTCCGGGTTCTTCGCCGGCTGGCACGAGATCCACCTCGGCCACGCCGCCACCGCCGCGGCGTTCCGGTTCATCGTGCCGCTGCTGGCCGCGCTGATGTGGCACCTGGCGCTCGTCGGCGACCGCCACCTGGCCATGGAGCGCTCCTGGTCCGACCTGCGGATGGGCGCCCGGATGCACGCCCTCCTGGCCACCCGGGTCGAGTGGCGGCGGGCTCGCGACACGGCGGTGCGGAAGCGTACGGCCTCCTCGCGCCGGAAGCTCGAGCGCGCGCAGAAGCGCTACTGGCGCGCCGAGGCGGTGGCGCTGCGGTCCGTCGCGCCGGGCGCGATGCGCGAGCAGATCACTCAGTGGGTCGACGCGTTCGCCGCGGTCGCCGAGGGCACCCGCCAGGCCGACCGGCTGCCGATCACCCTGCCCGACGTCCATGAGGCGCTCAGCGTGCCGGTCGCGGAGCAGGTCCCCCACGTCGCGCCCGCTCGCGGCTCCGACCGGGCCATCGAGGCGCCGACCGACATCCCCTTCGACCGGACCGCCGACACCGTCTCAGACGTTCCCCGCGAGGTGACGCCGTCACGGGAGCCCCGGACGCGCGAGATGGCCTCGGCGCTCGCCACTCCCGACGCCCGCCAGCGGGTGTCGAGCCGGGTGCCCGACGCCGCGCGCACCGCCGCCGAGGCTGCTCCCGGAGCCGGGATGGTCCCGCAGTTCAGCAACGGTCGCACGGCCACCAAGCCCGCCGACGCCGACGGCGCCCTCCTGGACCGGATCCCGTTCCCGGAGAACATCCCCGACCCCGAACCGGCCATCGACTATCCCGACATCTTCCCCGACGAGATCGCCGAGCTGCTGGCGAATCTCCCCGACGACAAGGCCGAAGCCTCCCGGCTCCTCGTCGACGCCGGCGCCCGCATCCCCGACGTGGCCGCACAGCTCGGCGTCTCCACCAGCAGCGTCTACCGCTGGACCAGGGCCAAGGCCTGACGCTTCGGGCAGGAGGGTCAGCGCTCGAGGTCGGCCTTGAGCTTGGCGAGCGTGGTCGCCATGCCCGTACGCAGCTCCTCGGTGAAGGGCTCCTGACCACCGAACGCGATGTTCGTCAGCGAGCGGGAGAGAGCGGAGATGCCGGTCGGCGTCTCACGGCGGTGGGTGACCAGGGTCCCCTCCGGAGTCTCCTCGAGCTGGTAGGACCACACCGTCGTGTTCTCGGTGATCCGGAACGCGAAGTCGGAGTGCGGGGTGAAACGTACGACCTTGGCGTTCGTCGGCCAGTGCTTCCAGCCCTGGTGGTTGATGTTGAGGAAGCGGGTCCCCTCCTTCACCTGCCCGAACACGATCGTCTTCACCACCTGCGGGCTCCACGAAGCCATCCGCGGCAGGTCGGTGACCGCCGCCCACACCTGGGCCGGCGTCGCGTTGATGGTGGTCGTCGCCTCGAGCTCTGTGATCGTCGTCATAGCCCGAACCGTACCGTCAGTATGGCTCGATGGACAGTAGGTGCCCAGATGTCAACAGAGCTTCACCCGAGGCTGACCTTGACCTCGATCGAGGTCGAGGTGTCGGCTCCCGCGCCTCCGTTGCCGTAGTCCCTGCCGGATCCGCCGTTGAGTCTGTCGGGCCCGCTCCCGCCGTAGAGGCGGTCATCGGCGCCGTATCCATAGAGGATGTCGCGGCCGGCGCCGCCCTGGAGCAGGTTCCTGGCGCCATTTCCCTCGAGCTTGTCGTCGTAGCGGCTGCCCGTCAGGTTCTCGAACCCGCTCGAGGTGTCGCTGCCGGCGCCGCCGCTCGCACGGGTCAGGGAGGCGGCGACGCGACCGCTGGCCGAGGCGTACGTCACGGTGTCCGTGCCTGGCCCGCCGATCAGTCGGTCGGCACCCGCGCCACCGCTGATCGTGTCGTTCCCGTACGACCCGTTGACGACATTGGTGCCCGAGGAGCCCGTGAGCACGTCGGCCACGGACGAGCCCGTCAGGTTCTCGACCGTGCTGATCCGGTCGTAGCCGGATCCACCGGTGTTCTGCGACGACGTCGTGGCAAGCGTGACGCGAACCCCCGTCCTGGACGCGCTGGCGTACGACACGGTGTCCGTGCCGCCGGACCCGACGACGGTGTCGTTCCCAGGCCCTGGGTCGATCGTGTCGTTGCCGTCGCCGCCCGTGAGTACGTCGGTGCCACCCAGCCCCTCGATGTGATCGTTGCCTGCGCCACCCGAGATCGTGTTCGCCGTGCTGCCGCCACGGAGGTCGTCGGCGTACCGGCTTCCGGTGACCGACTCGATCTCGGCGAGGTGGTCGACGGTCTGGAGGTAGTAGTCAGCGGGCATCCAGGCCCTCGCGCCGGCGTTCGCCGCGGCGTAGGTGACGGTGTCCCTCCCGCTGCCGCCGAACACATCGTCGCCGTACTCTCCTCGGCCAACAGGCGCGCCTACGATCGTGTCGTTGCCGTCACCGGCCCTTACCTGGTCGACACCGGCGCCGACATCAAGCCGGTCGTCACCAGCCTCACCGTGGATGACGTCGTTCCCGGCCCCGGCCGTGACGGTGTCGTTGCCGTCGCCCGCGTAGACCATGTCGTTGCCCGCGCCCAGGTCGATGCTGTCATTGCCCGCGCCCGACCTCACTGTGTCGTTCCCGTCGCCACCGGAGACGGAGTCCTTCGCCGCGTCGCCCTCCAGGAGGTCGTTGCCGAGCCCACCGATCAGGGTGTTGTCGCCGGCGCCGCCGCGTACGCTGTCGGCGTCGGCACCACCGTCGACCCGGTCGTTGCCGTCGCTCCCGTCGAGCTCATCGAGTCCGGCCGATCCGCTGATCGAGTCGTCCCCGGCCTCTCCGTCGACGGTGTCGGCACCTGCGCCGCCGTCGAGCAGATCGTTGCCGGCGCCACCGAAGATCTGATCGTCCCCCGCGCCGCCCTCGATCCGGTTGGCCCGAGCGTCTCCGTAGAGGCGGTCGTAGCCGGCTGAACCGATGACGCCTTCCACGCCGGCCGGGACCGTGTACTCGACCCATCCCGAGACCTTCGCGAACGAAGCCATGTCCGTGCCAGGACCACCGTCGAACCTCTCGGACCAGTAGCTCACCCGGTAGTCGTTCTCCTGGAACTCCAAGGTGTCGTCACCATTGCCGCCGCTGATGGCGTAGTCGTCGCAATTCGCGTTGTGGTCCCCGGGAACGACGCGATCGTCGCCCGCTCCACCGGTCACATCGCAGAAGAACCCGGCCTCGAGGAGATCTCCATGCTCCGACCCGACCAGGCTCCATCCGCGACCGGAGCCGGTCCACACTTCGACGGTGTCAGTCCCCTGCCCGAGGACGGTCATCTCGTCCTGGACAAGGGAGCTCGGCGCCATCGTGATCGGACCGCGGGCTGCCACGTACGAGACCGATGCATCGCTGTCCCTGAAGACGTCGTCCCCCGGACCGCCGACAAACCGGTCCTTCCCGTCACCGCCGACGAGGGTCGAACCGCCGGTGCCGGCAGTGAGGTCGTCCGCGAAGCGGGAACCGGTGACGATCTCCGTGCCGGAGATCGTGTCGCTCCCCAGACCGGTGTCCTGAGCGGTGGTCGTCGCCAACGAGACCGTCACGGCCACGGGCGAGGACGCGAAGGTGATCTCGTCGTCACCGTCGCCGAGATCGAGGACGTCATCGCCCATGCCCACGTAGGCCTCGTCGTCGCCCGCTCCGCCGAAGAGCTGGTCGTCGGCCACATCCCGGTCGAACGCGTCCCCGTCACCCTGGCCGTTCTCGTTGAGCACATCTCCGCCGGCACCGCCGTGGAGACGATCTGCCCCGGCACCGCCGCTGAGGAAGTCTCGCCCGGCGCCGCCGTGGATGGTGTCCGCGCCAGGTCCGCCGTTGAGCGTCTCGACCGCCTTCCACGAGCCCGGCGCTTCGACCAGGTCCGTCCCGGTGATCGTGTCGTCGCCCTGGCTGCCGATCACGAAACGTACGCGCGGCGCGGCGCCGTCGCGCGCGGCGCGGATGATGTCGGTGCCGGCTCCGCCGGTCACCTCGACGACCATGCGGCCATCGACGGCGACCGGGTTCAGGTCGATCTCCACCGGGCCGGCGACATCCGAGTAGGACAGGTAGTTGGAGTCGGCACCGATCTCATCCCCGGCATATGGCCAGGTCACAGTGTCATTTCCGGCCCCGGGCAGAACAGTATGAGTCAGCCCGGACAGGCTGTGGCAGTTCACCTGGATGGAATCGTCACCGTCGCCGCCGGCATAGACGTTGTCACCGTCGTCACACGCCTCGATCACGCCATCGCCGATGCTGTCGTTGCCCGCTCCACCGAGAAGCGAGTCGTCGCCGTCCTCGCCGAACAGCCGGTCGTCACCGTCTCCGCCGCAGATGGTGTCGTCTCCGCCGAGCCCGTTGATCGTGTCGGCGCCGGGCGTACCGAGGATGACATCTGCACCTTCGGTCGCAGTGGCGTCCGCTGTCGTGTTGAGGTCGATCGTGACCGGAAGACCGTTGCAGACGGGGGTCTCGGTGTCCGCAGCGCCGGCGGAGGCGAGCCCGACGGTCATCAGGCCGGACAGAAGGAGACCACCGACGACGTACGCCGGGGAAGGAAGACGCATGGAAGACTTTCGAGCTCGGTGGGGGCGAGCCGACGGGCTCACGCAGCGCCGGACAGCCTCACGACGCGCGGGTTTACGTTAAGACCCAACCATCCCGAGCGACATAGCCCGAACGGGCTATGCGGAGCGCTCGGCCCACCAGTCGAGGAGCCGCTTGGCGGCCTCGTCCTCGGAGAGGATGCCCTCGTCGAGGCGCAGGTCCATGAGGAACTTGTACGCAGCCCCGACCTCACGACCCGGCGCGATCCCGAGCAGCGACATGATCTGGTTGCCGTCGAGCGCGGGGCGGAGGGCGGCGAGCTCCTCCTCCTCGGAGATCCGCTCGATACGGGCCTCGAGGGCGTCGTAGGTGCGGGCGAGGCGGTCGGCCTTGCGGCGGTTGCGGGTGGTGCAGTCGGCGCGGGTGAGCACGTGGAGACGGTCGAGCTGGTCGCCGGCGTCGCGGACGTAGCGCCGCACCGCCGAGTCGGTCCAGTCTCCGTCGCCGTAGCCGTGGAAGCGCAGGTGCAGCTCGACGAGCTTGGAGACCGCCTCGATCTCGTCGTTGGAGAAGCGCAGCGCCTTCATCCGCTTGCGGGTCATCTTGGCGCCGACGACGTCGTGGTGGTGGAACGACACGGTCCCGTCGTCGTGGAACTTACGCGTGCGCGGCTTGCCCACGTCGTGCATCAGCGCCGCGAACCGGGAGACGAAGTCGGGCCCGCCGCCGAGACGCGCCTCCTGGTCGATCGACTGCTCGAGCACGGTGAGGGTGTGCTCGTAGACGTCCTTGTGCCGGTTGTGCTCGTCACGCTCCATCCGCAGCGCGGTCAGCTCGGGCAGCACGAGCTCGGCCAGCCCGGTCTCGACCAGCAGCGTGAGCCCGAGGCGCGGGAAGGGCGCGCAGATCAGCTTGACCAGCTCGTCGCGGACCCGCTCGGCGGAGATGATCGAGATCCGCGACGCCATGTCGGTCATCGCGGCGACGACCTCGGGTGCGACCGTGAAGCCGAGCTGAGCGGCGAACCGCGCCGCCCGCATCATCCGCAGCGGGTCGTCGGAGAAGGAGTCCTCAGGGGTCCCGGGGGTCCGCAGCATCCGGGTGGCCAGGTCGACCACACCGCCGTAGAGGTCGACGACCTCACGGCCGGGGAGCCGCACCGCCATCGCGTTGACGGTGAAGTCGCGGCGTACGAGATCGTCGGCCAGCGAGGTCCCGTAGGCGACAGCGGGCTTGCGGGAGTCGGCCGAGTAGGCCTCGGAGCGGTAGGTGGTGACCTCTACCTGCCACGGGCCCTTGCGGGTGCCGATGGTGCCGAAGTCGCGGCCCATGTCCCACAGCGCCTCACCCCACGTACGCAGGATCTTCTCGGTCTCCTCGGGACGGGCCGAGGTGGTGAAGTCGAGGTCGTTGTGAGGGCGGCCGAGCATCGCGTCACGGACGGGGCCACCGACCAGAGCCAGTTCGTGACCGTCTGCAGCGAAGGCCTCTCCGAGGGAGTCGATCACCGGTGCGATACGGTCCAGTTCAGCAGTCACCGATCGCTGAACATCGGCGACGCTGATCGGGGGAAGCTGGCTGTCGGACACAACGCCGCAGTCTACGAGGACCGCACCCCCGGAAAGATATTCTCGAAGTCATGCCAGTCCGCCAGCATCAGGCGAGGCCGCCACGGCCACGTGGGCGAGCCACCGCCGCACTCGTCCTGGCGCTGCTGGCACCCCTGCTGCTGTTGCTTCCCACGCCCGCACAGGCCGACGAGGAGGCTGCTGAGACCGACCCGCTTGCGGTGAGCATCGACCAGCTCGACACGGTCAGCCTCGACGGCCGCACCAAGGGCCGGATCACCATGCGCGGCAAGGTCGTGAACACGACCGACGAGGAGTGGAGCGGGGTCAAGGTCTACCCGTTCATCGGCGACACGCCGATGACCACGTCCGAGGAGCTGGCCGAGGCGGCCAAGATGCCGGCGGACGCGCTGGTCGGCGAGCGGATCGTGGCGGAGGGGGCGTACGCGACGATCCCCGACCTCGCACCTGGCGAGACCTACTCCTGGTCGCTCACCGTGCCGCGCAAGCTCCTGCACGTCACCCAGCCCGGCGTCTACTGGTTCGGTGTCCACGCGCTGGGCACGACCACGCCCACCACCGCCGACGGCCGGGCGCGCACCTTCCTCCCGCTGGTCAAGGAGCCCAACAAGCGGGCCAAGGCCGAGAAGGTCTCGCTGGTCATGCCGCTGCGCCGCAGCGTGGTCTACAACCCCGACGGCAGCGTGAACTACCTCCCCGGCTGGACCCGCGACCTGAGCGCCGGCGGACGCCTCTTCCGGATGCTCGAGACCGGCACCGAGATCCCGAGCCTGACCTGGGCCATCGACCCGGCACTGATCGATGCCGTACGCCACCTCGCCGAGGGCAACCCGCCCCGCAACCTGTCCCCGACGGACGAGAGCGGCGAGGAGCCGGAGGAGAGCGGGAGTCAGAGCGCATCGCCCTCCGCATCCGCGCTGCTGCCGAGCCCCTCGGTGGGCCCCGACACCGACGACGAGGAGGCGCTCGACGAGGAGGCCCTGTCCGCGCAGAAGGCCGCGACGGTCTGGCTGGGTCGCCTCGAGAAGGCGCTCGCCGGCCACGACCTGCTCGCCCTCCCCTACGCCGACCCCGACCTGTCCGCGCTCGCCACCAGCGACCCCGACCTGCTGGCCACCGCGCGTGAGCAGACCGCCCAGGCGCTCGCGGAGCTCGGCATCAAGGCGACCTCGGCCGTCGCTCCGCCGACCGGCTTCCTCGACCGCGCCGCGGTCAACCTCCTCGAGCCGGGGGCGGTCAACCTGGTCAGCGACCGGATGTTCCGCGGCACCGCGCCGGTCATCGCCGATCTCGACGGCCACCAGATGATCGTGACGTCCTCCGGAGCCTCCGCCGGCGGCCCGGGGCCCAACGACCCCATCGACGCGATCTCGGTGCGCCAGCGGATCGTCGCCGAGGCCGCGCTGCGCCGGGGCTCCGACAAGCCGCTCGTGGCGGTCATCCCCGACGGCTGGCATCCGCCGCAGACCCCGGCCTCGTTCGTCACCCCGTGGCAGAACGCCCGCTGGATCGCGTCCTCGACGCTGGCCGAGGCGATGACGGGACACAAGGCGAAGTCGGTCACGGTCGACCAGCTGCGCTACCCGCGCCGGGAGATGAAGGCCGAGATCTCTGCCGACAGGATCAACACCGCCAACGAGCTCATCGGTGCCGGCGAGCTGCTGCAGCGGGTCCTGACCCACAACGACGAGGTCGCCTCCGACGTCATCAGCGAGGCCCTGACCACGACCTCCTACTCCGCCCGCAAGGGCGACACCGACTCTGCCGCCAACGCCCTCGACCAGATCAGCTCCGAGCTGAGCTCGATCACTGTGAGCGTTCCGCCGAAGGTGATCCTGTCCAGCATGAAGGGCGGCGAGTTCCAGGTCACCTTGAGCAACGAGCTCGACGAGCCGGTCACGGTGCGGCTGGACGCCATCACCGACGACTCGCTGCGGGTCGCGACCTCCGAGCCCGTGCAGCTCGACGCCAACTCGAAGGCGAGCTTCAACCTCGCGGCGAGCATGCACGACACCGGCACCCACACCGCCCTCATCGTCGTCACCGACACCAAGGGCAACCCGCTGGGCGCCCACGCCTCCGTCCCGATCCGCCCCTCGCAGGTGAGCGGGGTGATCTGGTGGTTCGTCGGCACCGGCTGCGCGCTACTCTTCGCGGCGATCGCCGTGCGACTCACCCGGCGGATCATGAAAGCCAAGAAAGCCCGTACGTCAGGAGGCGTCGAGTGAGGAGCGGACGCGAGCGAGGAACGAGCTCAAGCGTTCGCGACGAGCGAGGAGCCAAAGCGAACGAAGCGAGCGGCAGAAGCGTGACAGCCACCGAGCAGAAGTCCGGCGGAAGCTCGGTCCTGGCCAACAGCGCAGTGATGGCCGCGGGGACGCTCTTCTCGCGGGCCAGCGGCTTCATCCGTTCGGCACTCCTCGTCGCCGCCCTGGGTTCCGGGCTGCACGCGGACGTCTTCAACATCGCCAACACCGTCCCCAACATGCTCTACATCCTGTTGGCGGGCGGCGTCTTCAACGCGGTGCTCGTGCCGCAGCTGGTGAAGGCGCAGAAGAACGACGAGGACGGCGGGGCGGCCTACACCGACCGGATCATCACGCTGGCCGGTCTCTTCCTCGGCGTCGTGACGATCGTCCTGGTGCTCGGTGCGCCGCTGCTGATGCGTCTCTACCTCGGCGCCGACTGGTACACCGCCGATCACAAGGCCCAGCTCGAGTCGGCCATCGACTTCGCCCGCTGGTGCCTGCCACAGGTCTTCTTCTACGGGATGTTCGTGCTGGTCGGCCAGGTGCTCAATGCCCGCGGCAGCTTCGGCCCGATGATGTGGGCCCCGATCGCGAACAACATCATCGCGATCTCGACCCTGGTGATCTACCTGGTCGTCTTCGGGCCCTCCGACGTCGGTGGCTTCACCACGGGCCAGGAGATCCTCCTGGGGCTGGGCTCGACTCTCGGCATCGTTCTCCAGTTCCTGCTGCTCCTTCCGGTGCTGCACAAGACCGGCGTACGCTTCCGCCCCCGCTTCGACTTCCGTGGCGCCGGGCTCTCGCAGACCGCGAAGCTGGGCATGTGGACGGTGCTCTTCGTGGTCGTCAACCAGGTGGCCTACACGATCGTGACGCGGCTTGCCTCGACCGGTTCGGCCGCGGGCGGCACCGGCTACACGGTCTACTCCAACAGCTTCCTGGTCACCCAGGTCCCGCACTCGATCATCACGGTCTCGCTGGCGACGGCGATCCTGCCGATCCTCTCGCGCCACGGCGCCGCCGGCGAGCTGCCCGAGCTGGGACGTACGCTGTCGCAGCAGCTGCGCAACGCGCTCGCCATCGTGATCCCGATCGCCGCGCTGCTCCCGGTGCTCTCCGAGGACATCCCCCATCTCCTGTTCGGCTACGGCGCCGGTGCCGACGCGTTCAAGGACTACGCCCCGACGCTGTCGGTCTTCGCGGCCGGGCTGGTCTTCTTCACGATCCACTACCTGCTGCTGCGCGGCTTCTACTCGCTGGAGAAGAACCGCACCGTCTTCTTCATCCAGTGCGCGGTCGCCGCCACCAACATCGTCGCCGCGCTGCTGCTGACCCGGGCGTTCTCCGCCGAGCACACCGCCGCGGCCCTGGCCAGCGCCTACACGCTGTCCTACCTGGTCGGCTCCGTCGTCTCGTACGTCGTCCTCAAGCGCACCCTCGGCGACCTGGACGGCCGCGGGCTGCTCGGTTTCCTCGCCCGCCTGGTCATGGTGACCGTCGTGGCCGCCGCTGCCGCATGGCTGCTGCGCACCGGGCTGGGCCTGATCAACGACGAGCCGACGATGGTGCTGGCCTTGATCGGGGCCGCTATCGTCGGGGCGCTGCATCTCGGCATGCTGCTCCTCGGGGCGCAGGCTGCCCAGGTCAAGGAGCTGACCACGATGGTGCAACAGGTCGCCCGACGGCTGCGCCGTTGAGCACCTGCCCTTGACCACCATCGGACAGCCTCATCACTGTCTGGCAAGGTCTGAAAGAATGGGTCCGATATGGAGTTCACGCAATCAGGCGACGTCCTCGCCGGCAGATACCAGCTGACGGATCTGCTGAGCGAGTCCCGCGAGGGACGCTTCTGGCGTGCCCAGGACGCGGTGCTCGGCCGCCCGGTTGCCGTGCACGTCCTCGATGCCCATGACGAGCGCGCGCCGCGTCTGATGGCCGCCGCCCGCAACTCCGCCGCCGTCGGTGACCCCCGGATGCTGCGCGTCCTCGACGCCGCCCAGACCGACCAGGTGGCGTACGTCGTCAACGAGTGGGGCGAGGGCGCGTCGCTGGAGAACGCGCTGGCCGCCGGCGGCCCGCTGCCGCCGCAGCAGGCCGCCTGGATCGCCGCCGAGGTCGCCGACCTGCTGGTCCTGGCCCACGACCAGGGCCACGCCCACGGCCGGCTCAACCCCGAAGCCGTGCTGCTCGACGACCTCGGCGCGGTGCGCGTCATCGGCTTCGGTGTCGACGCCGCGCTGCACGGGATCGATCCCGACACCCGTGACTCGCAGCGCCGCGACCGCGTCGACGCCGTCGGCGTCCTCTACGCCGCCCTGACCGGCAAGTGGGCCGGAGAGACGCTCTCCTCGATGCCTCCCGCGCCGCGTGACCACGGCCGGGTGCTCCGTCCCCGGCAGGTACGCGCCGGTGTGCCGCGTCCCCTCGACGACCTGTGCGACCGGGTGCTGGGCAGCGGTGCCGACATGCCGCCGCTGACCGCGGCCGAGCTGCACTCCGCGCTCGCCGGCTTCTCCGGCGAGCCGACCGCGCCGCTCAACCGGCCCTCCGCCATCGACGAGGACACCCAGGCGATGGCCCCTCCGGCCAAGCTCGAGCCCGCCGAGGCCCAGGCTGCGTCGAACGCCATCGGCGTGGCCCCCGACGCCGTACGCCCCCAGCGTCAGCGTCCTTCCTCCCCGCCGCCGATGCAGGACCCGACCCCGTCGAAGCCGCTCTTCGCCGACGAGACCCCGGGCTACGTGCCTCCGCAGCGCCCGCAGCAGGCTCCTCCTGCCGCCGGCCGGCGGCCGGTCGCTCCGGATGCCTCCTACAACGGCTGGCAGGGCCCGTGGACCGGCGCCAACGTACCGATCGCCGAGGAGCCGGACTACAACCAGAAGCCCGGCGCCAACTGGCTACGCATCGCCATGGGCGTCGCCCTCGTGGTCCTGGTCCTCATCGCCGGCTCGATCGCCTGGAACATCATCGGCGACGACCCCAACACCACCGCCGAGAACCCCGGTACCGGGAGCAACGAGGGCAACGACGATGGCCAGGCTGCCGAGCCGACCGTCATCAAGGGCATCACCGCCAAGGACCTGGACCCGCACGGCGACCCGCCCACCGAGTATCCCGATCTGGTAGGGGGCGTCGTTGATGGCAAGGACGACCCTGCCACCGATTGGCGTACGCAGGTCTACAAGGATCAGATCGGTGACGGACCCCGCTCACTCAAGCCGGGCCTCGGAGTCGTTCTCAACCTCAAGGGCGATTACGCCCTCGACTCGCTCTCGTTCAGCATGGGGGGAGAACCGACGGATATCGAGGTCTACGTCGGCGACTCCCCATGGACCGGCGATCCCAGCGGGTCCCCGGCAGGCAAGGGCAGCGTCGGTACTGAGGGGGAGATCAAGCTCGACGGCGCTCCTGAGGGCAGCTACGTACTCGTGTGGCTGACCGGCCTTCCGCAGGTCGACGGTGGATACCGCGCCGAGGTCAAGGAGATCGAAGTCCTCGGCACGCCCCTCGCCTGACGAGACGTCGCCCACGTCGGCCGAGAAGTCACTCCGGTCGCTCGAGGTGTCACCCCGATGCCGTGTCGAACGATGTACGCGACGCCTCGCGCGACGTACGAGACGTCTCGGCCTGCAGGCGTGACGTCTCGGCGTTCGGGGCCATGGAATGTTCGTCGCCTACGATCTGTTGTGCAGTTCGCCAGCCACACCTGAGGAGCCATTGATGCCGACCCCGTCGTCCCCGACCGACCCCCGCAACGTGATCGTGGTGGGTTCCGGCCCGTCGGGCTACACCGCAGCGGTCTACAGCGCCCGCGCCGGACTGCAGCCGCTCGTCTTCGAGGGGTCGGTGACCGCCGGCGGTGCCCTGATGAACACGACCGAGGTCGAGAACTTCCCCGGTTTCCGTGACGGCATCATGGGCCCGGAGCTGATGGACAACATGCGTGCCCAGGCCGAGCGCTTCGGTGCCGAGCTCGAGCCCGACGACGTGGTCGAGATGGACCTCACCGGACCGGTGAAGGTCATCAAGACCGCGACCGACACCCACTACGCGAAGTCCGTCATCCTCGCCACCGGCTCGGGGTACAAGAAGCTCGGTCTGCCCCGTGAGGACGAGCTCTCCGGAAAGGGCGTCTCCTGGTGTGCCACCTGTGACGGATTCTTCTTCCGCCAGAAGCCCATCGTGGTCGTCGGCGGCGGTGACTCCGCGCTGGAGGAGGCCCTGTTCCTGACCCGTTTCGGCTCCTCGGTCACCCTGCTCGTACGCCGCGACGAGCTCCGCGCCTCCAAGATCATGCAGGAGCGCGCCTTCGCCGACCCGAAGCTCGAGATCGCCTGGAACTCCGTGGTCGAGTCGATCAACGGCGAGCTCTCCGTGGAGAGCATCACCGTCAAGGACACCAAGACCGGCGAGCTGCGCGACCTCGAGTGCGCCGGCCTGTTCATCGCCATCGGCCACATCCCGCGGTCCGAGCTGCTGGTGGGCCAGGTCGACCTCGACGACGACGGCTACGTCCTGACCAAGGAGGGCTCCACCGCCACCAACATCGAGGGCGTCTTCGCCGCCGGTGACCTCGTCGACCACGTCTACCGCCAGGCGATCACCGCTGCCGGCACCGGCTGCCAGGCCGCGCTCGACGCGGAGAAGTTCCTCGCCCACCAGGCCCACGCCGAGGCGGCTGCCGTCTCGGCCTGACCAGGGCCTCTACGGTGGTCTCGACAAGCTCGACCACCGTGCGCTGGGAATGTGCGACACAAGCCCAGCGTTCTGACCACAGACCTCCAAACCCGTCCCTACCAAGAAGGAACCCATCGTGGCTGACAACATGACCGCCGTGACCGACGCCGAGTTCGACTCGACCGTTCTGAAGTCCGACAAGCCCGTACTGGTCGACTTCTGGGCCGAGTGGTGCGGCCCGTGCCGCCAGGTCTCCCCGATCCTCGAGGAGCTGGCCGGTGAGCACGGTGACAAGGTCACCTTCACCAAGATGAACGTCGACGAGAACCCGGTCACCCCCTCCACCTACCGCGTCACCGGCATCCCGACCATCAACGTGTACCAGAACGGCGAGGTCGTGAAGTCCATCGTCGGCGCCAAGCCGAAGGCCGCGCTCCTCAAGGAGCTGCAGGAGTTCATCGGCTGACATCAGCTGTCACCCGGCTGGCCCGTCCTCTGTCACAGGGGCGGGCCGGCGTCATTTCGGGGTCGGTGTCAGTGGTCTCGACAGGCTCGACCACCGGAGGTTGGTGGTCTCGACAGGCTCGACCACCGGCTCGACCACCGTTTCACGGGAAACATTCACTCGCTGTCGCGATGCAGCTCGGTGGAGGCGGGCGACGGATGACTGCGGGGACGTACGACCTCCCGCAACCGCTCCCAGGCCGACTCGAAGTCGTCGATCCAGGTGACCGTCTGCTTCAGATCCATCCGCATCCGCGGCACGGTCGGATGTTCCCGATAGGTCTTGAAGCCCACGCGCCCGAGGAAGTCGGCCGGAGCGGCGCAGCGGCGTCCGTGGATGCCGCTCAGCGGCCCCACGTCGCCGAAGGCCTCGATGGCCCGGAACTCGCCGCGTTGCACCAGGTCACGAGCCATTCCCTGGACCAGCATGCGACCGATCCCACCGCCCGCACGACGCGGGTCGATCCACACGGTGGTCATCAGGACCGCATCGGCGGAGACCGGTCCGGACGGGAACGAGGCCACCCGCGGGACGAAGACCGGCGGCGCGTAGAGCACGAAGCCCACTGGCGTACCGTCCACCACGGCCACCCGCCCGCACGATCCCCACTCGCGGAGCACCTCGGAGATCCACGCCTCCTTGAGCGCGATCGTCTGCGAGGCGTCGACGCGGCGATGGCCGACAGGGTCGCGTTCCCAGAACAGACAGGCGCGGCACGGCGCCGGGACCTCGGCGAAGAGGTCCAGCGTCAGCGGAAGGATCCTGCGTGCCATGTCTCACCCTTGATCATCGGTTAAGGGTCTGTCACCAGCGTATGCGATCCTTCATGATGGTGACACCATGACTGATCTTCCCCAGCGCGCAACATCATCCCGCCTCGACCCCTACGCCGACCGCTACGCCGCCCGCACGGCAGGCATGACGGTCTCGGAGGTGCGAGCTCTCTTCGCAGTCGCAGCGCGCCCGGAGGTCGTCTCGCTGGCCGGCGGCATGCCCAACATCTCCAGCCTCCCGCTGGACGTGGTCGGCGACTCGATCCAGGACCTCATCCTGAGCCAGGGCCCGACCGCGCTGCAGTACGGCGGCGGCCAGGGCGATCCCGTCCTGCGCGAGCAGATCTGCGAGGTCATGCGCCTGGAGGGCATCGAGGCCCACCCCGACGACGTCGTCGTCACCGTCGGCTCCCAGCAGGCTGTCGACCTGGTCACCCGCGTCTTCTGCGACCCCGGCGACGTCGTGATCTGTGAGGCCCCGTCGTACGTCGGCGCCCTCGGTGTCTTCAAGGGCTATCAGTGCGACGTGGTGCATGCCGAGGTCGACGCCAGCGGCCTCATCCCGAGCGCGCTGGAGCAGGCGATCGTCTCCACCAAGGCCTCGGGCCGCAAGGTGAAGTTCCTCTACACGATCCCGAACTTCCAGAATCCGACCGGCGTCACCATGACGCCCGAGCGCCGCACCGAGATCCTCGAGATCTGCCGGCGCCACGACATCCTGGTGCTCGAGGACAACCCCTACGGCCTCCTCGGCTTCGACGACGAGCCCCGCCCGGCCATGCGCGCCCAGGACCCGGGGGTCATCTACCTCGGCTCCTTCTCCAAGACGTTCTCCCCCGGCCTGCGCGTCGGCTGGGCGCTGGCTCCCTCCGCGATCCGCGAGAAGCTGGTCCTCGCCCAGGAGTCCGCGACGCTCTGTCCGCCGCCGTTCAACCAGATGGCCGTCTCCGCCTACCTCTCCAACCATGACTGGCAGGGCCAGATCAAGGAGATGCGGGAGATGTACCGCGAGCGCCGCGACACCATGCTCGACGCGCTCGAGGACTACATGCCCGCGGCCTGCACCTGGACCAAGCCCGACGGCGGCTTCTTCGTCTGGCTGACGCTTCCTGCTGGCATCGACTGCAAGGCGATGCTCCCCCGTGCGGTCACCGCGCGGGTGGCGTACGTCCCCGGCACCGGCTTCTACGCCGACGGCTTCGGCGCCTCCTCGATGCGGATCTCCTACTGCTACCCCACCCCGGAGCGGATCCGAGAAGGCGTACGCCGCCTGGCCGGCGTCATCGAGGCCGAGATGGAGCTCCTGGAGACGTTCGGAGCGACCGGTCCGATCCCGGGTCTGCCCATCCGGGGTGCCGAGCACCCCTCGACGAACACGCAGTAGGTCCTCGCGCCCCTCCGGGCGTCATCTCGACAAGCTCGATGACCGGCGGTCGAACTCGATGACCGGTGGTCGAGCTTGTCGAGACCACCCTGCCTCGTCACCGGGGTCATCTCGACAGGCTCGATGACCGAGCCGAAATCCCTCTAGTTATTTGTCGACAAAACGCTTTGTCGCTTGATGACTAAATGGATTCGTCCGCCGGCGGAGACATCAGCTCGACGATCCGTCGCAGGTCGTCCAGCGTGGCGAACTCGACGGTGATCTTTCCCTTGGAGCGCCCCAGATCGACCTTGACGCGGGTGTCGAAGCGGTCCGAGAGCCTGTCGGAGATCTCCTTGAGCCCCGGCGCACTCGGCTTGGCCCGCCGCACGCGTGGCGTGGCGAAGGCGTCGCCGTCCGGGTCGCCCAGAGCGACGATCTCCTCGAGGCCACGCACGGAGATGCCCTCCGCCACCACCTTCTGGGCGAGCTTGTCCTGCTGCGCCTCGCCATCGACCGCGAGCAGCGCCCGGGCGTGGCCGGCGGAGAGGACTCCCGCGGCGACCCGGCGCTGCACCGACGGTGACAGCTTCAACAGTCGGATGGTGTTGGAGATCTGCGGCCGCGACCGGCCGATCCGCTGAGCGAGCTCGTCGTGCGTACAGGCGAAGTCGTTGAGCAGCTGCTGGTAGGCGGCCGCCTCTTCGAGAGGGTTCAGCTGCGAGCGGTGGAGGTTCTCCAGGAGCGCGTCGCGGAGCATGTCGGTGTCATCGGTCTCGCGGACGATCGCCGGGATGACATCGAGGCCGGCCTTCTGAGTGGCGCGCCAACGGCGCTCACCCATGACCAGCTCGTAGGAGTCGGCCGCCACCTTCCGGACGACGATGGGCTGGAGAAGGCCGATCTCACTGATCGAATGGACCAGTTCGGCCATCGCCTCCTCGTCGAAGACCTGACGAGGCTGCACGTGGTTGGGGTGGATCTGCTTGACCGGCAGTTCGGCGAAATATGCGCCGTCGACGGGCGCCAGATCCGAATTCTCGATCTGGCGGCCTTCCGCCGAGTCGGTGGACCCAGGGTCCACGGATGGGCCAGAAGTCGCTCCAGCGGAAAGGTCCGAATGACGGACGTCAGGCTGGACAGAAGCGCTGTCCGTCGACTCGTTTCCGCTCGTGGCGGGAGCGGTCGGGATCAGCGAGCCCAGACCTCGTCCGAGACCACGCTTCGGCGGCTGCTTGCTCATATTTCGGTGTCCCCCATGTCAGTTTCTTGCTGCTTCGCTGGTGGTCTCGACAAGCTCGACCACCAGCGTTCCACCAGCTTCGCGGGTGGTCTCGACAAGCTCGACCACCGGTGTTCCGCCAGCTTCGCGGGTGGTCTCGACAGGCTCGACCACCGGTGTTCCACCTGCTTCGCTGGTGGTCTCGACAGGCTCGACCACCGGTGTTCCGCCAGCTTTGCTGGTGGTCTCGACAGGCTCGACCACCGGTGTTCCACCAGCTTCGCGGGTGGTCTCGACAGGCTCGACCACCGGTTTTGCGCCTGCGTTGCGGGTCATGTCGACAAGCTCGATCATCCTTGCTCGCCCTGTTTGGCGAGCTCCTTGGCCGCCTCGAGATAGCTCAGGGCGCCCGGTGAACCCGGGTCGTACGTCATCACCGTCTGCCCGAACGAGGGCGCCTCGGACACGCGCACGGCGCGGGGGATGAACGTGCGCATGACGGTGTCACCGAAGTGCTCGCGCACCTCCTCTGCGACCTGCGAGGCGAGGCGGGTGCGGGCGTCGTACATCGTGATCAGCATCGAGGAGACCTTCAACGACGGGTTCAGCGCGGCGCGCACCATCTCGACCGTCTTGAGGAGCTGGCCGAGACCCTCGAGCGCGTAGTACTCCGCCTGGATCGGAATCATCACCTCGGTGCTCGCGACGAGCGCGTTGACCGTCAGCAGGCCCAGCGACGGCGGGCAGTCGATGAGCACGTAGTCCCAGCGGTCCTCCGCGTCGCCGACGCGAGGAGACTTCGCCAGCGCCGTCTTCAGACGCTGCTCTCGCCCTTCCTCCTCGACGAGCTCGACCTCGGCGCCGGCCAGGTCGATGGTCGCCGGCACGAGCTCGAGCCCGTCCAGCTTCGGCACCGGCACGACGACGTCCTCGATCGCCGCACCCTCGACCAGGACCTCGTACGTCCCCGGGGTGCCCTGGTAGTGGTCGACGTCGAACGCGGTGCAGGCGTTGCCCTGCGGGTCGAGGTCGATGACCAGCACCTTCTGCCCGAGCTGGGCCAGCGCCGCCGCGATGTTCACCGTCGAGGTGGTCTTGCCGACCCCACCCTTCTGGTTGGCGGAGACGATCACGCGCGTGCTCGCCGGGCGCGGCAGCGGCGGCCGGTTGCCCGCGGCACCTCGCGCCAGCAGCGTGTGCTCGGCGGCCGCGGCCAGCGGCGTCGCCTCGGTGGCGAAGTCGTTCTCGAAGGATGCGATGTCACCGGCCGTACGGAGCCTGATCGACACCGGTTCGTCGGTTTCACGTGAAACGGCGTTCTGTGTGCTCTCGTCGTCGTACGGCATAGTTCCTAACCCTCCATAGCCGGTGGTCGAGCTTGTCGAGACCACCCGGTGGTCGAGCCTGTCGAGACCACCGCGTTGTGCGCGTCAGCGGCGCTTCTTCCGGGACCCACCCTTGGACCCCTTCTGGCCGCCCTTCGGGACCGGCGGCCAATCTACCCGTGCGGGATCCGACCAAACCACCCGAACCGCGACAGTTGTCGTCTCCAAAACGCCTACACCGAGCTCCGAGACCGTCGGCGGAGCGCATCCCCACTTCTTCAGCTCCGAGTCGGCCTCTGCGATCTCCGCCTCGATGCTCGACCCCTTCATCGCGACGAGCGCTCCGCTGGGAACCACCAACGGCATCGACCAGTCGAGCAGCTTCCCCAGGCCGGCGACCGCGCGCGAGGTCACCACGTCGAAGCCGAGCTCACCGTGGAAGGCATCCGCCCTCCCCCGCAGCACCGTCACGTTCTCGAGCCCGAGATCCTCGGCTACCTCCTCGAGAAAGGTCGTACGCCGCAGCAGCGGCTCGATCAGCGTGATCTGCAGATCCGGGCGGGCGATCGCGAGGACCAGTCCCGGGAGCCCCGCGCCGGACCCGATGTCCGCGATTGCCACCCCTTCCGGGATCACCTCGCCGAGCACCGCGCAGTTGAGGATGTGCCGGTCCCACAGCCGCGGAACCTCGCGTGGCCCGATCAGGCCTCGCACCACCCCGGCGTCCGCCAGCCAGGCCGCGTACCTCTCCGCAAGCTCCAGCCGATCAGCCGGAAAGACCTTCTCCGCTCGGGGATCGATCTTCCCGAGACCCTCCACGCCCTCACGCTCCTCGCTCACACACGAACTGTTTCACGTGAAACGCGCAACCAAGAACTCCCCGGCCCGGTGGTCGAGCCTGTCGAGACCGCCGACCCCACCGCCACCGCCGCATGCCGAGGTCTCGACAAGCTCGACCTCCTGCGCCCCGGTGGTCGAGCTTGTCGAGACCACCACGTCCGCTCCACGAGTGGTCTCGACAAGCTCGACCACCGACGCGAAGGCCATCGAGACCGACCGCCCGTCCTGGTGGTCGAGCCTGTCGAGACCACCACCCCCTGCACCACCATCGAGGTCTCGACAAGCTCGACCTCCGAGACTGTCGGTGGTGCCGCTCATGATGAGAGCCATGGCTTACACCTACATGCTTCTCTGCGCAGACCGGACCCTCTACGTCGGCAGCACGACCGACCTCGAACGCCGGCTCTCCGAGCACCGCGTCGGTCTCGGATCGGAGTACACCCGCCATCGTCTCCCCGTGCAGCTGGTCTGGTACGAGCAGTACGACAGAGTCGACGATGCCTTCGCCCGGGAGAAGCAGATCCAGAACTGGAGCCGCGCCAAGCGCCTTGCGCTCGTCAGGGAACGGCCGGGAGATCTTCCGGCCCTGGCCAACACGTCGCAGACGCCGCACCCCCTGAAAGCCTCGCAATGAAGGTCATCTCGACAAGCTCGATGACCGACCACACCCCAGCACCGGTAGTCGGGCCTGCCGAGACCACCACCCCCCAACAACAGTCACCTCCACAAGCTCGACGACCCACCACACCCCAGCACCGGCGGTCGAGCCTGCCGAGACCACCACCCCCGACAACAGTCACCTCCACAAGCTCGACGACCCACCACACCCCAGCACCGGCGGTCGAGCCTGTCGAGACCACCACCCCCGACAACAGTCATCTCGACAAGCTCGATGACCGACCACACCCCAGCACCGGCGGTCGAGCCTGTCGAGACCACCACCCCCGACAACAGTCATCTCGACAAGCTCGATGACCGACCACACCCCAGCACCGGTGGTCGAGCTTGTCGAGACCACCTTCTCCCGCGAACCAGCGTGGTCTCGACAGGCTCGACCACCGCCCCGTTTCACGTGAAACACGCCCCTCTGAGAACGGGTCCGCGGGAGGGCTCGGAAAGGAGTCTTACAACCTCTCGGTGCGCTAAAGTCCGCGAGCAGCCATCGCGCAATCTGATGCAACCGCGCACGCTGCTCGAACGTCTTAGTCGTAGAACGTCGCACCCCGAGTGCGACCCCAGCGGCCCGCACGACCGGGCCACGATCCTTTGACCCCACGGAGATGATGTGAACGTCCGTAGAACCCCGGTGGCGATCTTCCTCACCACCATTCTTGCCCTGGGATTCTCCCTGGGCTCGATCGCGGCGCCGGGTGGCGCCCAGGCCAGTGCGCCGTCGGCCTCCATCGGCCAGACCGGCTTCCACACGGCCTACACCGTCCTCTACCAGCAGGGCTCGACCGGCATCGGGGTACGCAGGGTTCAGGCTCGCCTCAAGGAGCGGCGCATCTACACCGGCCGCGTCACCGGCAACTACGGCTCCAAGACCACCAGCGCCGTCAAGGTCTTCCAGCGCAACCAGCGCCTGGCCATCACCGGCAAGGTCAACCAGCGCACCCTCGACCGTCTCCGTTCGTTGACGAGCACCCCCACCGACGCGGCGCTCTACAACCTCGACCGCCGCTGCCTCACCGGCCGTGTGCTCTGCGTCGACAAGACCGACCGCCGGATGCGCTACGTACGGGCCGGCAAGATCGTCCGGGCGATGGACGCCCGCTTCGGCTGTGCCGACACCAAGACCCGCGAGGGCGCGTTCAAGGTCTACCGCAAGAGCCGCAACCACGTCTCGTCGATCTACCACACGCCGATGCCGTACGCGATGTTCTTCAACGGCGGCCAGGCCGTGCACTACTCGTCCGACTTCGCCGCCCGTGGCTACAACGGCTGCTCCCACGGCTGCGTGAACGTCCGCAACAAGTCGTCCATCGCGTGGGTCTTCGACCAGATCCGCATCGGTGACCGGGTCGTCGTCTACTGGTCCTAGGCACTCCGGTGGTCGAGCTTGTCGAGACCACGAGCCCTTCGACACGTCGGTGGTCTCGACAAGCTCGACCACCGCCCGTTCCACGTGAAACACCCGCATAAAGAAGATCGCCCCTCGTGCCAGACGGCACGAGGGGCGATCTCTTTGTGTCAGCGTCACTCAGGCAGGACGACCACGTAGCGTCGCGGCTCCACACCGGAGGACTCCGAGGTGAGGCCCGCGGCGGCGACGGCGTCGTGGACGACCTTCCGCTCGAACGGCGACATCGGCTTGAGCGAGACCGGGGCGCCGGACTCCTTGACCTTGGCCACCGTCTCCTCGGCGAGTGCCATCAGCGTCGAGCGACGGTCGGCGCGGTAGCCGCCGACATCGAGCATCAGCCGGGACCGCTCGCCGGTCTCGCGGTAGACAGCGAGCCGGGTCAGCTCCTGGAGCGCGTCCAGGACCTCGCCGTGCCGGCCGACCAGCTGCTGCAGGTCGCCACCGACGATCGAGACCGCGGCGCGGTCGCCCTCGACGTCCATGTCGAGGTCACCGTCCAGGTCCGCGATGTCGAGGAGCTCCTCGAGGTAGTCGGCCGCGATGTCACCCTCCTGCTCGAGCTGCTTGAGGCGCGTCTCGTCGGTGACCGCGTCCGCGGTCTCAGTCACGGTCTCGCTCACGTCCTGAGTCGTCACTTGGTTCCCCCGTTCTTCTGGGTCGTGGAGCGACCGGCGCTCGTGCCGGCCTTCTTCCGCTGGCTCCGGGTCTGGTTCTTGGGCTGCGTGCGCGTCGCAGAGCGCTTCTCGGCCTCCGCCGCCTCGTTGGCCTCGGCGATGTCGATCTCCGCGTCGGTCAGGCCCTTCTTCCTGCGCTTGGCCTTGTCACGCTCCTGCTTCGCCTCGAACGCGGGCGTACCGGGCGCCGGGTTGTTGCGGATCACGTAGAACTGCTGGCCCATGGTCCACAGGTTGGAGGAGGTCCAGTAGAGGATCGTTCCGACCGGGAAGGCGATACCACCGACGGCGAACACGACGGGGAGGACGTAGAGCAGAAGCTTCTGCTGCTGGGCGTACTGGCCGGTCATCGCGTCGGCCGGCATGTTCTTCGACATCAGCTGACGCTGGGTGAGGAACGTGGTGGCGATCATCGCCACGACCAGGAAGCCGGTGAGGAAGTACGTGCTGGTGTGGTCGGCCGTCGTGAACTGGTCCGAGAGCAGCGAGCCGAGCCAGGTCGACGTGGCGAACTCGTGAGCGGCCTCGTCGCTCAGGAATCCCTTGCCGACGCCGTCCGAGGCGTGCTCGAGCATCCGGAAGAGCACGAAGAAGATCGGCATCTGCAGCAGCAGCGGCAGGCAGGACGCGAACGGGTTGGTGCCCGAGTCCTTGTAGAGCTTCATGGTCTCGTTGGCGAGCTTCTCGCGGTCGTGACCGTACTTCTTCTGAAGCTCGCGGACCTTCGGCTGCAGCAGCTGCATGTTGCGGCTGGAGTTGATCTGCTTCACGAACAGCGGGATCAGCAGCGCGCGGATGGTCACGGTCAGGCCGACGATGGCCAGAGCCCACTGCCAGCCTTCAGACGGAATGACGTACGCGAACGCCTTCTGCCACACGAGCAGGATGCCCGAGATGGCGTAATACAGCGGTGTTGCGATCCATCCGAACAGATCGCCTATGGCTCCCACGGATCAGGCTCCTCGGTTTGGGGAGTCCGCACTTACACGGACAACGTCTTCAGGGGATTTGGTAGGTACGGGATCGAAGCCCCGGGTCTTGGCCCAGGGGACGCAACGGGCCAGACGGCGCGCCGTCAGCCAGCTCCCGCGCCAGGGGCCGTGCGTCTTGACGGCCTCGAGTCCGTACGCCGAGCACGACGGGTAGTAGCGGCACACGTCGCCGTAGAGCGGGCTGACAAGAGTCCGCCACACGTGCAGCAGTCCGATCAGGACGGACGCGACCAGGTGGTCGAACTTGTCGAGACCGCCACGTACGACGCGGACTGCCGTGCTCATCGGAGCACCCGCTCCAGACAGCGCCGCAGATCGGCGCCGAGCGCGTCGTAGTCGGCGTCGGCTGCGGCAGGAAGCGCACGGACCACAAGCACAGCAGAGCCCGGGAGTCCGCTCAGGGACTCCCGGGCCTGATGACGCAGTCTGCGCTTCACACGATTCCGGACGACGGCCGGGCCGACGGCCTTGCTCACCACGAAGCCCACCTGCGGCTCGCTCTCCCGGGCGGCATCGCTGTCGGTGCCAGGGACGAGCAGGTGGACCACCAGGCTCTTCGAGCCCGCGCGCTTGCCTCGTCGTACCGCTTCTTTGAAGCCCGACGAATCGATCAGTCGATGACGACGTGGCAGCACGCGCGTGGTGGCTGAGGCCGGGGGCCTCAGACGGTCAGGCTCTTGCGACCCTTGCGGCGGCGCGTCGCGAGGATGGCACGGCCGGCACGGGTGCGCATGCGCAGGCGGAAACCGTGCGTCTTGTGACGGCGGCGGTTGTTCGGCTGGTAAGTACGCTTGCTCACGGGGTGCTTCCTTAGTTGTGTGGGGCCGGATGCTCTGCCGGCTGGTCTGATGGGGTCGCCCTCGGTGGTTCCAGGCGGGCCGATTCAACAAGCACCGCCCGTCCGCGCCCGATGAGGAGAGGCGTGGACATGCGGCACCCGTAGACCGGGCGACCTAGCAACGGTACGTGGACGGCGAAACCACGGTCAAACTCACGCCCTATCACACCCCTGTGATTATCCCTCTTCCTGTGGAGGACGGGTTGCCCGTGATGGTCGCCAGCCGGTAACTTCGTCCTCTACCGAGGTTTCCCTGCACATCGTCAGGAGCGTCGGCCGCATTCGGGGGGATGCCAAGCCGGGATCTATTTTTCCCGCCTGACCTGCCGAAACGGTCGGATTCTCGAGGACGGCGACGTGTCTCGGTAGGTCTCCGATGCCTACATTCGGGGATGCTCCACAGCTTGTGGAAAAGTCTGTGGAGGATGTAGACCTGACCGCTGCGTCAATCCAGGCTGCATCAAGACAAGACCACCCACCCGAGCCCTCAGGGAAGGCAGGAATCTGTGGAGCACTCCGGCCTCGCGCCAGAACCACAGCCAGATCTCCAGTCCGCATGGACGCGGGTGGTCGCCGAGCTTCCGCCGAACCAGCGGGCCTGGCTCCGCGACAGCGAGCCGCTCACCCTGCACGGGTCGACCGCGATCGTCGAGGTCCCCAACGACTTCATCCGCAACCAGATCGAGGGCCGCCTGCGCGGCACCCTGGAGAAGTCGCTCGGTGAGATCTTCAACCGCGAGATCCGCATCGCGGTCACGGTCAACCCCGACATCGAGGTCACGCCCGACCCCGACACGCAGGCGATCATGATCTCCGAGCGCGAGATCGCCGCTGCCGACGCGGCCGCCGCAGCGGCCCTCCAGCAGCAGAACGCCTTCCCGCACCAGTCGGCCTTCCCACACCAGTCGGTCTACCCGACGAACGCGCCCGGCCTGATCCCCGGCGTCCCGCCGGCCACCGAGCAGCCGCGCGAGGAGCCCGGAGCGCCTGTCGCCTACTCGGCACCGCAGGCTCCGATCGCGCCGCCTCCGACTCATCAGCCGTCTTCGCCGGCAGGTCATGACGACGTACGTCCCGACTATGCCGATATGTCGACAAATCCCCCGGCGCCTCCGGTGGCCCCGATCGAGGAGCCGGTACCGCCGCGGCCGCTGGTGCCCGGTCCGCCGACACGAGCGAGCGAACCGAGCCACAACGTCCTCGAGACCAGGCTGAACCCGAAGTACACCTTCGAGACGTTCGTCATCGGGTCGTCCAACCGGTTCCCGCACGCGGCCGCGGTGGCGGTCAGCGAGGCGCCAGGCAAGGCCTACAACCCGCTGCTCGTCTACGGCGAGTCCGGTCTGGGCAAGACCCACCTGCTGCACGCGATCGGTCACTACGTCCGGAGCCTCTACTCCGGGGCGAAGGTGCGCTACGTCAGCTCGGAGGAGTTCACCAACGAGTTCATCAACGCGATCCGTGACGACCGGCAGGACCGGTTCAAGCGGCGCTACCGCGATGTCGACGTCCTGCTGATCGACGACATCCAGTTCCTGGAGGGGAAGACCCAGACGCAGGAGGAGTTCTTCCACACCTTCAACACGCTCCACAACGCCAACAAGCAGATCGTGCTCACCTCCGACCGCCCGCCCAAGCGGCTCGAGGCGCTCGAGGACCGGCTGCGCAACCGGTTCGAGTGGGGCCTGATCACCGACGTGCAGCCGCCCGACATCGAGACCCGCATCGCGATCCTTCGTAAGAAGGCGGCGATGGAGCGGCTCACCGCCCCGCCCGACGTGCTCGAGTTCATCGCGAGCAAGATCCAGACCAACATCCGCGAGCTCGAGGGCGCGCTGATCCGGGTGACCGCGTTCGCCAACCTCAACCGGCAGGACGTCGACCTGACCCTCGCCGAGATCGTCCTCAAGGACCTGATCCCCGAGGGCGGCGAGCCCGAGATCACCGCCGGCCTGATCATCGCCCAGACCGCCGCCTACTTCGGACTGTCGATCGATGAGCTCACCGGGCCCTCGCGCGGGCGTCACCTCGTCATGGCCCGTCAGATCGCCATGTATCTGTGTCGTGAGCTCACCGAGGACTCCTTGCCCAAGATCGGCAAGCACTTCGGCGGCCGCGACCACACCACGGTGATGTACGCCGAGCGGAAGATCAACCAGCTGCTCGCCGAGCGCCGCGCGGTCTTCAACCAGGTCTCCGAGCTCACCAACCGCGTGAAGATGCAGGCCCGGCAGGCCTAGCCAGACCAGCAGTCGTACGCGGCCGTCGACCCGTTCCGGGGCGGCGGCCGTTTCGCGTTTTGGGATTTCGAAAACCCACAGGCCGAGATTTCCCAGGTTGTCCACAGCCCACAGGCTGGGTGGAACCTGTGGAGAACCGGCGGTTCAAATGGGATGGAAAAGGGGATGGCCTGTGCACAAAACACTCAAACGCGCCGACAACTCTCCACAGCCCACAGTGACGTGCGTCATTTCAGCAGGGCGTCCACACCCCCTGTGGAATCACATTTCCTGGCTTGACCAGGTAAAACCACGATCATCCACATTTCCCACAGATGCTCTTACAACGTACGAAACTATTTACGTCCATGGATCCTCGGTGAAATTCCACGAACGCCCTTCCCTGGGGACAACCCGCTCCAGGCCTCGAGCGCTCCTGCGCCCTTGTGCAGAGACGACAGGGCTGAGCGCTTACCGGTTGTCGGCGGTCCGTGGCAGGATGCGTACTCCAAGGTCATGTCAACGCGGGGGCGTTCCAGAACCGGTGGCGTCTTCGCCCAGGTTCAAGCACAGCCCGGGCCACATGTCCGCATACGCCCCGATGTCGAGTTAGAAGAAGGACAGGTCATCGTGAAGTTCCGCGTCGACCGCGACGTGTTCGCGGATGCCGTCGCCTGGGCTGCCCGCAGCCTTCCGGTACGCCCCAGCACCCCGGTGCTCTCCGGCCTCCTGATCGAGGCGGGTCACGAGGGCCTGGTGCTCTCGACGTTCGACTACGAGACCTCCGCGCGGGCGACGCTGTCGGCCGAGGTCGCCGACGAGGGCAAGGCACTGGTCTCGGGCAAGCTGCTCGCCGACATCTGTCGCAGCCTCCCGGCCAAGCCGGTCGAGATGGTGACCGACGGCTCCCGCGTCTCGCTCACCTGCGGGAGCGCGCGCTTCAGTCTGCAGACGATGCCGGTCGAGGACTACCCGACCCTGCCGGAGATGCCGACCGCGGCCGGCACGGTGAAGTCCGAGCTGTTCGCCCACGCCGTCGCCCAGGCCGTGACCGCTGCCGGCCGCGACGACATGCTCCCGGTGCTGACCGGCGTGCGGCTCGAGATCGAAGGCTCCACGATCTCCCTGCTCGCCACCGACCGTTTCCGGCTCTCCCACCGTGAGCTCGAGTGGAACCCGGCGACCCCCGACGAGAGCCTGGCCGCGCTGGTGCCCGCGAAGGTGCTCGGCGACACCGCCAAGTCGCTGACCAGCGGCAGCGAGGTCACCCTGGCGCTGTCCACCACCGGCACCGGCGAGGGGATCATCGGCTTCGAGGGCGCGGCCGCGGGAGGCGTACGACGCACGACGACGCGCCTGCTCGACGGCGAGTTCCCGAAGGTGCGCAGCCTGTTCCCGGCCGAGCACCTCACCACCGCGCTCGTCGACAAGGCCTCCCTGGTCGAGTCGGTCAAGCGCGTCGCCCTGGTCGCCGAGCGCAACACCGCGGTCCAGATGGTCTTCGAGGACGGCGTGCTGACCCTCGACGCGGGCTCCGGTGACGAGGCCCAGGCGTCCGAGTCGATCGAGGCGACCATGGAGGGTGAGGGACTGACCACCGGGTTCAACCCGCAGTTCCTCCTCGACGGGCTGCAGGCCATCGACGAGCAGGTCGTCGAGCTCGCCTTCACGCAGGCTCCGAAACCCGTGGTGATCAGCGGCAAGCCGGCCGAAGGTGGCGAGGAGCCGGGCTTCCGCTACCTGCTGATGCCGCGGCGACTGCTCTCCTGATTTCTGTCGCTCGTAGGGTGGTCTCGACAGGCTCGACCACCGGGCACAAGCTCGACCAGCGGGCACAAGCTCGACCAGCGGATAAGGAACCCTTGCATGGACATCGGACTCGTGGGTCTCGGCAAGATGGGTGGCAACATGCGCACCCGGCTGCGGGAGGCCGGTCACACCGTCGTCGGATACGACCGCAACCCCGACCTCGCCGACGTGGCGAGCCTGGCGGAGCTGGTCGAGGCGCTGCCCAGCCCCAAGGTGGTCTGGGTGATGGTGCCGGCGGGCGACCCGACCCGTTCCACGATCGCTGAGCTCAAGGAGCTCCTCGGTGAGGGCGACCTGGTGGTCGACGGCGGCAACTCGAAGTACACCGACGACGCCAAGAACGCCGAGAGCCTGGCCGAGAAGGGCATCGGCTTCGTCGACTGCGGAGTCTCCGGCGGTGTCTGGGGTCTCCAGAACGGCTACGCCCTGATGTACGGCGGCTCCGACGAGGACGCCGCCAAGGTGATGCCCGCCTTCGAGGCGCTCAAGCCGACCGGCACCGAGGACGGTCTGGTCCACTGCGGCACCACGCCCGGCGCCGGCCACTTCTCCAAGATGGTCCACAACGGCATCGAGTACGCGATGATGCAGGCCTACGCCGAGGGCTGGGAGCTCCTCGACAAGGTCGACATCGTCGACAACGTCCCGGAGATCTTCGCCTCGTGGCGCACCGGCACGGTCGTACGTTCCTGGCTTCTCGACCTTCTCGTCGACCAGCTGCGCGCCGACGAGCACCTCGACAAGATCAAGGGCTACGCCGACGACTCGGGCGAGGGCCGCTGGACCGTCGAGGCCGCGATCGAGAACGCCGTCCCGATGCCGGCGATCTCGGCGTCGCTGTTCGCGCGGTTCGTCTCTCGCCAGGAGGACGACCACGCGATGAAGGCGATCGCTGCGATGCGCAACGGTTTCGGTGGGCACGCGGTGATCTCGGAGTCGGAGGCCTGATTCGGATCACCCGCTGCGCGGGTGGTCTCGACAAGCTCGACCACCGGCTCGACCACCGGCTCGACCACCGGCTCGACCACCCTCAGATGGGGTCGATGACTCCGGTCAGGGTGAGGATCAGCCGCACGGCGCCGTAGGTGATGAAGAGCGCGAAGAGGCCGAGGACGACCGGGCTCTTCACGAGTTTGTCGAGGTCAGCGGGGCGTTTCCGGGCAATCCGGGAGCGGACCGAGACCACGGCGAGGGCGATCACGGCCAGGATGAGCACCGGACCGAACCAGTTGCTCGCCAGCGAGGAGCCGACGTCGCCGTGCATGAGGTAGACCCACGACCGGGTCAGGCCGCAGCCGGGGCAGGGCAGACCGGTGAGCGCGCGGAACGGGCAGAGCACCGGGCCGTCCTCGATCCCACCCGCGGGCAGGAGCGCCGCGATCACGATCCCGCCGACGCCGATGGCGGCGGTGACCTCCGTGGAGCTCACCGCCGCGAGGCGCTCGCGCACACCGCGGTGGGCGGCGGTCTCAGGCGAGGGGGCGTCCGTCTGCATCCGGGAACTTTCGCACGATGATGAGGATGATGTCGATGATCGTCCAGATGCCGAAGCCACCGCAGGTGACCAGCTTGAGGATGCCGAGACCGATCTGCCCGATGTAGAACCGGTCGACGCCGAGGGAACCCAGGAAGATCGAGAGCAGCAGGGCGACGAGCCACTCCCGGCTCGAGAAGACGCCCGGGATCTGTTTCACGGGAAACCACTGCTGGTCGGTGCCGAGGCTGGCCGGGGTGTCCGACTTGATCTGCCCGGCCGCAGCCATCTGAGCGAGCTGCTGGACCGGGTAGGGCCCGTGGACCTGGCCCATCACCGACAGGTAGAAAGGCCCGGCCGGCTCGCCAAGGGCGGGTTGCCCTGGAGGCGGGCCGTAAGGGTTGGGAGACTGGGTCATGCAGGCACCTTAACGAGAGAGGAAACCCGATGTACGTCTCACACCTCTCTCTGCACGACTTCCGCTCCTACCCGAACGTCGAGGTCCCCCTCGAAGCGGGTGTGACCGCCTTCGTCGGACGCAACGGCCAGGGCAAGACCAACCTGGTCGAGGCGATCGACTATCTCTCCCGCCTGCAGTCCCACCGGGTCGCCACCGATGCGCCGCTGGTCCGGGCCGGCGCCGAGCAGGCCGTCGTGCGCGCCGCCGTGGTGAGGGACGGCCGCACCGCGACGCTCGAGGTCGAGATCAACGCCGGCCGCGCCAACAAGGCCCGGATCAACCGGAGCCCGCTCCCCCGCACCCGCGACCTGGTCGGCCTGGTCCGCACCGTCGTCTTCTCCCCGGAGGACCTCACCCTCGTCAAGGGCGACCCCTCCGACCGGCGCCGCTTCCTCGACGACCTGATGATCCTGCGTGCACCCCGGCTGGCAGGCGTACGCAGCGACTACGACCGTGTCCTCAAGCAGCGCAACTCGCTGCTCAAGACCGCCGGGCTCGCGCGGGGTTCCGCCCGCGAGGGTGCACTCGCCACCTTGGCCGTCTGGGACGACCACCTCGCCGGCATCGGTGCCGAGATCCTCGCCCAGCGGCTCTCCCTGGTCGAGGCGCTCAAGCCCTATGTCGGCAAGGCCTATGAGACCGTCGCCCGCGGCGCCAGCCGCGACGATGCCGAGATCACCTACAAACCGGTGGTCGAGCTTGTCGAGACCACCACCCCGAGCGTCGAGTCCCTTCGCGAGGCGATCCTCGCCGAGCTCGCCCGCCGCCAGAAGGACGAGCTCGACCGCGGCATCAGCCTGGTCGGTCCCCACCGTGACGACCTGCTCCTCCACATCAGCGCCGGTGCCGAGCGCCTCCCGGTGAAGGGCTATGCCAGCCACGGCGAGTCCTGGTCGTTCGCGTTGGCTCTCCGGTTGGCGGCGTACGACCTGCTACGGGCCGACGGCGACGATCCGATCCTCATCCTCGACGACGTCTTCGCCGAGCTCGACAGCCAGCGCCGGGTGCAGCTGGCCGAGCTGGTCGCCGACGCCGAGCAGGTCCTGGTCACCGCCGCGGTCCCCGAGGACGTACCCGCTGCTCTGGCCGGTGCCCGCTACCACGTCAAGGCCGGCGAGGTGACCCGCGGTGAGTGACGAGCCGGTGGTCGAGCCGGTGGTCGAGCCGGTGGTCGAGCCTGTCGAGACCACCGCGGAGGAAGAGGAGCCCGAGAAGCGCCCCGACGGCCTGGATCTCGCCCGGTCCCTGACCCGGGCGACCGCGAAGATGCCCGCGCCCAAGGCAGGGATGCGGAAGAAGCGGCGTCCGCCCGACGGCGCGACGCGACGCGGCATGGTCTCCGGCGCCCGCCCCGACGACCGCGACCCCCAGCTCATCGACTCGGTGGTCAGCCGGATGGTCAACGACCACGGCTGGGACACCTCGCTCCGGGTCCACGGCGTGATGGCCCGCTGGCCGGACATCGTCGGCGAGGAGATCGCCGACCACACCACCCCGGAGTCGTACGCCGACGGCAAGCTGTCCGTCCGCACCGACTCGACCGCATGGGCCACCCAGCTGAAGCTGCTGGCGCCCAACCTGGTCAAGCGGCTCAACGAGGAACTCGGGCACGGAACCGTCCTCGTCATCGAGGTGCTCGGCCCGCACCTGCCCTCGTGGAAGAAGGGTCCACGCGGCGTACGGGACGGCCGCGGACCACGCGACACCTACGGCTGAGGGCAGCGTCGGAGCGGGCCATGAACAGGTGTTCGAGGCTCATCGCATGAGCCGCGATCTGCCGCTCTGAGCGCCCCGTGGACGTATAGGGACTCACCGAGCCCCCTGCTGAGGGCGCAGAGACACCGTCAGGAGACGTACAGACGGCTATTTCGGTCACAGTTGCCCCTCAGGACAGGCCGCGTGCGTGGAATCCGGGGTTCTACGGGGTAACATAGAGGTTGGGTCGATCGTCCTGGGTTTTACTTCCGCGGCGCTGGTCGGCCCGTTGCATGCCCGACCGACACCACGTCCGTATCCGGACCGAAATGACAGGTGGATCGCACCGGTGACCGCTGCCGACCAGACGACTCCCATGCCGGACGACCAGACCGCAGACGGAGTCGCATACGACGCGTCTGCCATCCAGGTTCTCGAAGGACTCGAAGCGGTCCGCAAACGACCGGGTATGTACATCGGGTCGACCGGGGCCCGCGGCCTGCACCACCTGATCTGGGAGATCGTGGACAACGCGGTCGACGAGGCGCTCGCCGGCTACTGCGACACCATCAAGGTGACGCTGCGTGAGGACGGCTGGGTGAGCGTCGCCGACAACGGCCGAGGCATCCCGACCGACACCGCGGCCGGGCAGGAGATCCCCGCGGCGACCCTGGCGCTGACCGTGCTGCACGCCGGCGGCAAGTTCGGCGGTGGCGGCTACAAGGTCTCCGGTGGTCTGCACGGTGTCGGCTCCTCCGTGGTGAACGCGCTCTCGACCAACCTCCACATGGAGATCAAGAACCGCGGTCGCCTGTGGGAGCAGGAGTTCACCCGCGGCGTCCCCGACTACGACCTGCGCGAGGTCCGTGAGCTCGAGGAGGGTGAGCGCACCGGCACCACGATCTCGTGGAACGCCTCCGCCGAGATCTTCGAGTCGACCGACTACAACCTCGAGACCATCTCGAGCCACTTCCGCGAGACCGCGTTCCTCAACAAGGGCCTCCGGATCGAGCTGCGCGACGAGCGTCCGCAGGCCTCCGCGATCGCCGAGGCCGTCGAGGACGGCACCGTCGAGCAGGACACCGACGGCGCCGACGAGCTGCACAGCTCCGGCAACGGTGAGCGGGTCCTGGAGCAGTCCTTCTACTACGAGCGCGGTCTGGCCGACTACGTCGACCACCTCAACAAGCGCAAGACCCCGGTCTCCAGCATCATCGCCTTCGAGGCCGAGACCGACGACAAGGCGCCCAACCCGATGAGCGTCGAGATCGCGATGCAGTGGCAGGCCTCCTCCTACAACGAGTCGGTCCACACCTTCGCCAACACGGTCAACACCCCGGGCGGCGGCACCCACGAGGAGGGCTTCCGCGCCGCGCTCACCACCCTGGTCAACCGCTGGGGCGAGGAGTGGGGTCTGATCAAGAAGAAGGAGGACCGGCTCACCGGTGACGACATCCGGGAAGGTCTCACCGCGATCATCTCGGTGAAGATCAGCGAGCCGCAGTTCGAGGGCCAGACCAAGGACAAGCTCGGCAACACCGAGGTCAAGGGCTTCGTGCAGGGCGCGGTCAACGACCAGCTCGGTGCCTGGCTCGAGCAGAACCCGGCCGAGGGCAAGGAGGTCATCCGCAAGTCGATGGCCGCCGCCTCGGCGCGGATCGCGGCCCGCAAGGCCCGCGACCTCGCCCGCAACCGCAAGGGCATCGGCGGCGGTGGCGGTCTGCCCGGCAAGCTCGCCGACTGCCAGTCGACCAACCCCGAAGAGTGCGAGATCTTCATCGTCGAGGGTGACTCCGCGGGTGGCTCGGCCAAGTCCGGCCGCGACCCGCGCATCCAGGCGATCCTCCCGATCCGAGGCAAGATCCTCAACGTCGAGAAGGCCCGGATCGACAAGGTGCTCGCCAACCAGGAGGTGCAGTCGATCATCTCCGCGCTCGGCACCGGCGTGCACGACGACTTCGACATCAACCGGCTGCGCTACCACAAGATCGTGATGATGGCCGACGCCGACGTCGACGGTCACCACATCAACACGCTGCTGCTGACGCTGCTGTTCCGGTTCATGAAGCCGCTGATCGAGCAGGGCTACGTCTACCTCGCCCAGCCGCCGCTCTACCGCCTGCGCTGGAACAAGCCCGCCGAGCACGAGTTCGTCTACTCCGACGCCGAGCGCGACGCGCTCATGCGCGACGGCCTCGAGCAGGGCAAGAAGCTCCCCAAGGAGAACCCGGTCCAGCGCTACAAGGGTCTGGGCGAGATGAACGCCGACGAGCTGTGGGAGACCACGATGGACCCCTCGCAGCGACTGCTGCTGCAGGTCACCCTCGAGGACGCCGCGCACGCCGACGAGATCTTCTCCATCCTCATGGGTGAGGACGTCGCCGAACGGCGCTCCTTCATCCAGCGCAACGCCAAGGACGTCCGATTCCTCGATATCTGAGTCTCGCCGAGGCCCTAGATACCGATAGACGCACGCAGAAAGTGAAATCGTGACCGAGACTCCTCCGGAAGGCCCCGGGCAGACCTCTGCCGGCGGCCGGATCGAGACCGTCGAGCTGCAGTCCTCGATGCAGGCCAGCTACATCGACTACGCGATGGCCGTCATCGTCGGCCGAGCGCTGCCTGACGTACGAGACGGCCTCAAGCCCGTCCACAGGCGGGTGCTCTACGCGATGTACGACGGTGGCTACCGCCCCGACCGCGGGTTCTCCAAGTGCGCCCGCGTCGTCGGTGAGGTGATGGGTAACTACCACCCCCACGGCGACTCGGCGATCTACGACACCCTGGTCCGGCTGGCGCAGCCGTGGGTGCTGCGCTACCCGCTGATCCACGGCCAGGGCAACTTCGGTTCGCCCGGTAACGACCCGGCCGCGGCCATGCGTTACACCGAGTGCCGGATGGCGCCGCTGGCGCTGGAGATGGTCCGCGACATCACCGAGGACACCGTCGACTTCGGGCCCAACTACGACGGCCGGTCGCAGGAGCCGTCGATCCTGCCGAGCCGGTTCCCGAACCTCCTGGTCAACGGAAGCGCCGGCATCGCGGTCGGCATGGCCACCAACATCCCGCCGCACAACCTGCGTGAGGTCGCCTCGGGCGCGAAGTGGGCGCTCGAGCACCCCGACGCGACGCGTGAGGAGCTCCAGGACGCGCTGATCGAGCGGGTCAAGGGCCCCGACTTCCCCAACGGCGCGCTGATCGTCGGTCGCGAGGGCATCGAGCAGGCCTACCGCACCGGTCGTGGCTCGATCACCCAGCGTGCGGTGATCGACGTCGACGAGGACAACAAGGGCCGCACCACCCTGGTCATCACCGAGCTCCCCTACATGGTGAACCCGGACAACCTGGCCCAGAAGATCGCCGACCTGGCCGACACCGGCAAGGTGCAGGGCATCGCGGACGTCAAGGACAACACCTCCTCCCGCACCGGGCAGCAGCTCGTGGTCGTGCTCAAGCGCGATGCGGTCGCCCGTGTCGTACTCAACAACCTGCTCAAGCACACCGAGCTGCAGACCAACTTCTCCGCCAACATGCTGGCGCTGGTCGACGGCGTGCCCCGCACGCTGAGCATCGACCAGTTCATCTCCAACTGGGTCGAGCACCAGATCGACGTCATCCGGAGGCGTACGGCCTTCCGGCTGCGCAAGGCCGAGGAGGACGCCCATATCTGGCGTGGCCTGGTCAAGGCCCTCGACCAGCTCGACGCGGTCATCGCGCTGATCCGCTCCTCCCCCGAGGTCGACGACGCCCGCCAGGGCCTGATCCGGCTGCTGGAGATCGACGAGATCCAGGCCAACGCGATCCTCGACATGCAGCTGCGTCGCCTCGCCGCGCTGGAGCGGCAGAAGATCATCGACCGCCTCGCCGAGCTCGAGCTGATCATCGCCGACCTCGAGGACATCCTCGCCAACGTCGCCCGCCAGCGTCAGATCGTCGGTGACGAGCTCGACGAGATCGTCGCGAAGTACGGCGACGACCGGCGTACGCAGATCATCGCCGCCGACGGCGACCTCTCTATGGAGGACCTCATCCCCGATGAGGAGCTGGTCGTCTCGATCACCCGCGGCGGCTACGCCAAGCGCACCCTCGCCAACGAGTACCGCACCCAGAAGCGTGGTGGAAAGGGCGTACGCGGCGCCACCCTGCGCGGCGACGACGTGGTCGAGCACTTCATCGCGACCACCAACCACCACTGGCTGCTCTTCTTCACCACGGCCGGACGGGTCTACCGGATCAAGGCCTACAACCTGCCCGAGGCGGCGCGGGACGCGAAGGGCGGTCACGTCGCCGGGCTGCTCTCGTTCCAGCCGGACGAGTCGATCGCCCAGGTGCTCGCGATCCGCGACTACGACCAGGCGCCCTACCTCGTGCTGGCGACCCGCTCCGGCCTGATCAAGAAGACCCGCCTCGGCGACTACAACTCGCCCCGTCAGGCCGGTGTCATCGCGATCAACTTCCGCGAGGACGACGACGAGCTGATCGGTGCCGAGCTGGTCAACTCCGAGGACGACATCCTGCTGGTCTCCCGCAAGGGCCAGGCGATCCGGTTCCGCGCCGACGACGGCCAGCTGCGGCCGATGGGCCGGGCGACCTCGGGCGTCACTGGCATGAAGTTCCGCGAGAACGACTCCCTGCTGTCCATGTCGGTCATCCGGGCCGAGCACGTCGCCGCCGAGATCGCGGCCGGGCTCTCCGAGGCCAACGAGGACACCGCCGACGTCGCCGCTCCGGTCTCCGGCTCGGAGTCGCCGGACGAGGTCAAGGAGCAGTTCGTCTTCACGATCACCGACGGCGGTTTCGCGAAGCGTACGAAGATCTCCGAGTACCGGCTGCAGTCCCGCGGCGGTCTCGGCATCAAGACCATGGCCCTGGCCAACGCCGACCGCGGCGGTCTGGTCGGTGCGTTCATCGTGGTCGACGGTGACGAGGTCCTCTCGATCACCGCGTCCGGCCAGGTCGTACGCAGCCCGATCAACTCCGACTTCCGGGCCACCGGTCGCTCGACCCAGGGCGTCAAGTTCGTCTCGCCCAAGAAGGGTGACTCGGTCGCCGTCGTGGCACGCTCCGTCGAGGCCCGCGAGGTCGACGATGACACTGTCGCCGGGACAGAGGTTGCAGATGATGTAACAATCGGTGGTGACGACGAGCACGGAGCGTCGCCCGAGACGACTACGGAAGATGAATCCTGATGACGGACCGCACCGCCGACAGCACGACTGGGGGAGTCGCGATGACCGAGCGGAACGAGACCGCACAGCCGGTGACCCAGCGGATCACGGACACGGTGGCCAACGCGGCCAGGCGCACCACCTCGGCGGTCGCCTCGACCGCCCGCACCTCCGGCCCTGCCGGCGCGGAGCGGGACGCGGTCAGCGGCTCGGCCCGCCGGGCTCGACTGAGCCTGAGCCGGATCGACCCGTGGTCGGTCATGAAGATGGCCTTCCTGCTCTCGATCGCGCTCAGCGTCGTCGTGATCGTCGCCGTCTTCGTCATCTGGTCGGTGCTCGGCGCCGCCGGTGTCTGGGACTCGATCAACCAGGCGGTCCAGGACGTCGTCGGTGACTCCAGCGCCGGCTGGAACGTTCAGGACTACCTCGGCCTCGCCCGCGTCATGGGCTTCACCATGGTCGTCTCGGTGGTCAACATCGTCCTGATGACCGCTGTCGCGACCCTCGCCGCGTTCCTCTACAACATGGCCGCGGCCCTGCTCGGCGGCGTCGAGGTCGAGCTCACCGAGAACTGAGCCGCACCCACCCGCTTCTCTCGACCTGGGGAGGGTTATCCGAACGTGGTTCGGAAAACCCTCCCCAGGTTCATTTGCCAGAGGCTTCGCAGGTGTCGCCGCATGGGCCCAGGTTTCCGGGCCATCCGTTCTTGGTGAGGATCCGTCCGATGCGTGCTGCGGTCTGGCATGGGGTGCCGAAGACTTGATGGAACCTCAGTCTGGCCGTGACGGACCCCAGCTGAGCCAGATCGTCCAACGAGCGGTCCGCGTCGCGAGCCTGGTCTCGCCAGGAGTCGTGGCCGAGCGCACCATCGAGCTCGACCACGAGCCCGTACGCCTCGTACTCGACGTCGCGGTACTGGTTTCCCGTGGAACCGATCCGGGGAGATTGGCGCCTGCCCGCTGGCAGGTCGTGGGGCCGCTCGACCTTGGTGAGGTAGCCGTGCTCGAGCACGGAGTGCGCGCCTGACGCCAGGTCGTCCACCAATCCCTGGATGAGCTTGCGGCGGCGCAGGGAGTGCGCGCGGTCCAGCGCAGCCTGGAGACTGGCCGCCGTGACGTAGGACCTGCTCGCCACCTCGGCGACCCGCGCAATCGCGTCGATCTCGGACGTTGCCTCGTTCGCCATCGCCAGCGCGTTGTCCTCGACCTTGAGACGTGGCGGCGTGCCGCCATAGGCCTTGAGCTTCAGCCCCCGCATCCGGTGGACGACGACGCCGGGCTGAGGCATCACCTTGCGGGAGTGGTCGATCGCGACGTGGATCGGCCAACCGTCGTCACGACCTCGTGGTGCCTCGAGGCTCTCCCGGCAGAGCACAGCCGGATCGGCGTACAGCACCGCGGCCCAGGCGCGCTGCTCCCAGGTGAGCGGGCCGGTGTGGTCGATGTAGACGCGAGGGTGCACGCGGCGCAGCTCGTTGCGGCGTACGGCCCGCTCGATGTCGATCCGGCTGAGCCCGCCCGCGGTGAGCTGAGCATGGCTCGCGACCCCGTGCTGCATCCGTCGCTGAGCATCCAGCATCCGCGCCGCATCCTCACGCGCGAAGATCGCCTCGAGGTCCTCCGAGTCGGACATGCTGGCACCCTAACCCTGGGGAGGCTCATCCGAACCGGGTTCGGACTGACCTCCCCAGGGTGGTCAGGGTGTCACCGTTTTGGTTCCGCGGGCGGCGGGCGGGTAATGTTTCCTCTCGCCTGCTGGTGGGGCTTCCACCCCCAGTTGGCGCCTGCGCTTATAGCTCAGACGGTTAGAGCACCACACTGATAATGTGGGGGTCGGAGGTTCAAGTCCTCCTAAGCGCACAGCAGTTTCACCAGGTCAGAGGCTCCTGTCGGGGGCCTCGACTTCGTTTTGGGGCTGTCGTCTTCGTCAGATGCCCCGAGGGCGATCTATTCACTGCTGCATGGCCCGCCGCTACCGACGAGTAAATAGATGGAGTCAAGCGAGTCCGTCTAATCCACTGACGGATGCCCGCAGGGGTGTTTCAATGCAGGCGCGCCGCATGTCGCAGCGCCTCGACTTCGAAAGAAGAACCCCATGCTCCGCAAGTTCACGCTTGCTGCCGCCGCCCTTGCGCTCGGCGCAGCGACCCTGTCACTCGGTGGTTCCGCGCAGGCTGCGACCACCCCGTCTATCAATGTCACGAGCGCCTGCGAGGGCGGCGCTGGTGTCATCACCGTCGGCGCCCGGCGCTCGCCCACCGGCGGCACCATCGGAACGACCGTGATCCGTGACGTGAAGAGGCCCAACTGGTCCGGATTCACGATGGTCGGCAACAGCGAGCCATCCGATCCGTCGACTGAGCCGGCGACGCTTCACCCGGTCGACGGCGTCGTACGCGACACCACGAAGTCCACCCTCGCCTGGCCGAAGCCGGTCATGGGCATGTACTTCTCGGGTGACTACTCGGTCTCGTGCGTCGGACGTGTCGACCAGAACCCTTACCGAGTCATCGGCATGGGCCCGTCCTCCCAGATCACCGTACGCCGCGACTCCGGCGTTGTCCGGGTCGAGGGCGTGGCGAACCGGCTCGGCAAGTACCGCCTCACCGTACGGCTGTGGACTCCGGCCGGCTTCCAGGAGAAGTCGAAGGTCGTCAACGTGGGCGTTGACACGAACATCGGCGAGTTCCGGCACCGCTTCACCGGATTCCAGCGGACCAACAAGTTCACCAAGGCCGTGCTGATCGCCAAGAACCTCCGAAGCGGCAAGACCACCACGGTCACCGTGCGACGTACGTTCTGATCTTCAAAACTGCTCGTGGCCCCGTCGATCCGGCGGGGCCACGATGTCTGAGAAGGCTCAGGCGCGGCGAGCGAGAGCCGCAGGTCAGAGGCTCCCGTCGGGGGCTTCTTCCTCGTTGGGAAGTCGGCTGGACGCGTCGTGGTCGTGCGTCGGTACGACCCGCATCAGATGGCGAGCCAGGTGCAGGCGGTGGAGGGTGGCGAAGGCTGCGTCGCGGTCCTCGTCGACGAGGTCGCCGGGGAAGGCCGGCTTCTGCCTGATCAGATCGACCTGGTCGTAGTGCCAGGCGGCGTCGCCGGCGATCAGGACCCAGCCGGAGGCGGTGCGGGCGAGGACGCCGATGCTGCCGGGCGTATGGCCGGCGAGCTCGACCAGCAGGACGGAGCCGTCCCCGAACAGGTCGTGGGAGGCGGTGAAGGTGGCGACGGGCGGGCCGTCGAGGTCGTACGTCTCCACCGGCCGGCCATCGGTCAGAGCCGGGCGTACTCCCCCGACGGGCGGCCGGCCGGGGCCGAGGACCCAGTCGCGCTCGGTCGTCCGCATGTGGACCGGGAGGCCGGGCAGGTCGAGGAGGCCGCAGACGTGGTCCCAGTGGGCATGGGTCGGGAGGGCGAAGTCGGGCGTGACCTGCGCGGTGAGCAACGAGTCGACGGTCGCGACGGTGTCCGACGGCGGCGTCACGAGCCGGCGCAGCATCCCCGGGAGCTCGCTCAGGGCTCGCTCGGGTGCGTCGCGGCAGTAGGACGGGTCGACGACGAACGTCGCCTCGGGGTGACTGACGATGAAGCAGGTCATCGCGTTGCGTACGGACCGGCGGAGGCCGGCGCCCTCGATCAGGCCGCCGGCGGGCAGCGTGCGCGGCACCTGGGGCATCGTGCGTACGGTCACCGTCCGGTCGCCCTGGGGCAGGCCGGCGTCGGTGATCGAGGCGAGGAGTCGCTGGTCGGGTCGCCGCGGGCGCAGCAGACCGCGGCCGAACCCGGTCAGGGCGCCGATCAGCTCTCGAGGGGTCGGCGTGGCTGGAGAGGCAGTGGGATCGCTCGTCACAGAGGGAACGTATCGGCCGTGAGCCGGTACGCCATCCGACCACGGTAGGAACCGCATGCGAACATCACCATCATGACGAAGATCGACCTTCCGTTCGACCTCGACTCCATCCCGGGACGTACGCGGCGATGGGTCAGGGGAGGGATGCGGCGCACCGAGAGGTGGGGGCAGCGGATGGGTGGGCGCGTCGGCCCGCTCATCCCCAACACGCTGGCCACCGGTGGCACCGACGACTGGACTCCGCAGGGGCTTGGCTACGGCCCGGACACCAACCTTCTGGCTCAGAGCTACTACTCCCATGACAAGGGCTCGGCGCTCGTGCTGGTCGACCTGAAGAGCGGCAAGACCGTCGCCGAGGTGCTGCTGGTGGGACACAACGGCAAGGCGGGTCCGGGTCACGCCGGCGGCGTTGCGGTCGACGGCGACGACGTCTGGGTGTCCAAGGGCGCCGGCGGCGGCACCGGCAAGCTCTACCGCTACTCGCTGTCGAAGATCCGCAACTCGGAGAAGGCCGCCGAGGTCGAACCCCTCGAGACGCCGGCGAAGGTCGCGGCCGGCTCCTACTGCCGGATCCGTGGCAACCAGCTCTACGTCGGTGGCTTCGGAAACCAGACGCTGTTCGCCTACGAGAAGGGCGAGAACGGCGAGTGGGACTTCTCCCAGCCGGTCGTCTCCACCACCACCCCGCCCAAGGTCCAGGGCGTCGTGGTGCGCCGCGACGAGTACGTCTTCTCCTCCTCGTTCGGCCGCCACCGCCCGAGCACGATCTTCATCTGCGAGCGGAAGCCCGGCGGCCGGGTCGGCGCGGTGCAGCGCAAGTACAGGTTCCCCAACATGGCCGAAGCGATCGTCGAGGTCTCGGGCGAGCTCATCACCACCTACGAGTCCGGCGCCTCCCCCTACAGCCGGCCCTCGGCGTACGGGTTCGGGCTCCTGACCGGCCGGATGTGGGCGAGCACCCACATGACCCTCACCCCCATCGCCTCCCTCGGCCTGGCGCCGGACCCCGAGGCCGGTTGATTTCGTGCGCCTCATGGCGGGCCGGTACGCTTTCCTGGTCTAACGGGCAGCGATGCTCACCACGACTCGCAGGAGAAGACATGAAGAAGATCGTCCTCGTACTGCTGGCCGCGGCTGGCATCGTCCTCGCCAAGAAGAAGCTCGACCAGTCCAACCCCGAGAAGGGTCACTGGGCCGCGGCGACCGACAAGGTGAGCTGACCGACGGACACCCGTCCGGGGCGTTGGCGCAATTGGTAGCGCACCTGCTTTGCAAGCAGGGGGTTAGGGGTTCGAGTCCCCTACGCTCCACCACAGAAACCGCAGGGTGACCTGCGGTTTCGCTGCATTTGTCACGAGATCAGGGCGGCGTACGCCGGGCGCAGCTCGTCGGTCTGGGCCATGACGCGCTGGACGACGTCGGCCGGGGATTCCTCGGCCGGGGGTTCAGGTGCGTCGAGGAGGCCGGCCAGCTGGTCGAGGCAGACGTGCCAGCCGACGGCGGTGTCGGTGTTGCCGGTGGGGCCGCCCAGCCAGGTGGTGAAGGTGAGGCGGGTGCCGTCGTCGGTGGGCTCGAGCTCGAAGCGGAGCAGGTCGGTCAGGTCCGTACGACCGTCCATCCCCCAGGTGAACTCGAAGGTCCGGGGCGGGTCCCACACGCGCAGCTCCCCCTCCGACACGTAGCTGTCCGGGTCGACTCCCATCTCCTCGATCGCCTCGGTGGTGCTCGCCAGCTCCAGGCCCTCGGGCCAGAACGGGAGGCTCAGCCGAGCCCCGGCGACACGCTCCCCAACGATGTCGGTCGGGAACCAGTGCCGCAGGCCGTCCGGCTCGGTCAGCGCCCGCCACACCTTCTCGGGCGAGTGGCGCAGCAGGCGTACGTAGCGAAGGCCCGTCCTCTCGCCGTCGCGAAACACCTCGCCCATGGGTCCGGTCGTCGTGGTCATCTCAGTCCTCCTCGTGATCAGGGTCGTCGTGCTGGTCCAGGTGACGCTCGAGCGCATCCAGCCGGCCGGCCCACATCCGGCGGTAGGGCGCCAGCCACTCCTCCAGCTCGCGGAGCCGCTCGGGACGCAGCCGGTAGTGGCGGCGCGGTCCGTCGATGCGTACGTGGACCAGGTCTGCCTCGCCCAGCGTCCGCAGGTGCTTGGACACGTTCGGTTGGGCGAGCCCGAGGGTCTCCACCAGCTCGCCCACCGCCATCTCGCGCTGGCAGAGCAGATCGAGGATCTGTCGACGGGTCGGGTCGGCGATCACGCTGAAGACGTCTCGGGTGGGCACTCCCCAAACATGCCTTAGTCGGCATATGCCCGTCAAGGCATGTTTTCTCAGTGCACGAGCTGGTCGATGACGAGCCAGAGGGCGAAGATCGCAAACCCGCCGGCCAGGATCCCCAGCCCCACAGATGCGTACGCCCGGAGCGGCGTGGACGAGCGAACCCGTGCCGGGGCAGACCATGGTGGTGAGAGGATCGGCGGCTGGACCGGGGGCCGTGCGCCGGGCGTGACGGGTCGATGGTCGCCCGTCCCGAAGATGTCGTCCATGGTCGCGGGTCCGCCGTCAGCGGGCTCGAGTGGTCCGTCGGGGAGCGGCGCGGGGGCGAACGACGGCGTCGCGCCGGTCAGGGCGCTCAGCTTCTTGGCCTCGGCGGCCAGGGCGGCGTCGAGATGGACCCGCGCCGGATGGCCGTACGGAATGTCTTTGAGGATCTGGGTGTAGCGCTCGATCCGGGAGAGGACGCGGGCCCGTCGGCTGCCGTTCTGCAGGGCCCAGGCGACGCAGGCGAGCACCACGGCGAAGAGTCCCGAGATGATCGCGGTGCCCATGGTTCGGAGCGTAGTGCTCCGGGGTGGTTCACGCTATCCGACTGCGATCGCGATCAGTGCGATCGCGGGGAGTGCGGAGGAGGCGACCGTTCCTTTGATGCTGCCGCCGCGCGGAAGCCAGAAGCCGAGGGCGTCGGCGATGCCCATGAACAGCGAGGCGAGCAGCATGTAGATGCAGGCGACGACCACGACGGTGACCCCGGTGGACTCGTCCCCGAAGTTGACGATCCAGAGACCGATGAGCGTGCCGACCCCGGCGAGAGCGTTGCGGGCGCCGATGCAGAACGACCACAGGTGGACGTTGCGGATGCCGTGCGGCTCGATGCCGAGGAAGCGTTGGACCGCCGGGCGGTCGATGAGGAAGGCCTCGAACGGGAAGACGGCGATGAGGATCAGGGCGGAGATGCCGGCGCTGAGCTGTGCGACTGCGTTCATGGTGACCTGCTCGGGACGGGCCTCGACACGCGAGGCAGTGGAGATCGTGAAGGCAACACGCGTCCGGCAGGGCCCCGTGAGTAGACGGCTGTCTGGACACCGGAGAGCGGTATGATAGTCAGTCTTACTGACCATATTGACCAGGGTGCCGAACAGTGTCAAGGGGCTCGATGGACGTCGCCACGCTCATGCTCATCGCCTACCGGGCGATGGACGAGCGCGTCATCTCCGCGATGCGGGAGGCGGGCTACAACATCACCGTCGCGCAGGCTCGGCTCGCCCAGCGGATCGCCGAGGACGGTTCGCGCCTGGTCGACCTGGCCGAGCAGGCCCAGGTCACCAAGCAGACCGCGAGCATGCTGGTCGCGGCGCTCGAACGGGAGGGCCTCGTCGAGCGCGTCCCGGACCCGACCGACGGCCGTGCTCGGCTCATCAGGTTCACCGCGGAGGGGCAGGCCGCTGCCGACCGCGCGCGGGAGGTGGTGATGGGTGTCGAGCAGGAGTGGAACGAGCACCTCGGGCCGGAGCTGGCGACGGCGTTGCGCGAGGCGCTCACGTCGCTACGTGAGCTCGTCGATCCGTACCGGTGAACGTCCTGCGTTCGATTTCCGAAAAGCCAGGCTGAGCGGGCAAATCTCTGGTAACTGGGATACCGCAAGGGAGATACATTCCCTAAACAGGTTCACGCCGTTTGCGCAAGGGGCCTAATACCTATCGTCTCGCCATTTGGACCTATCACTCGTTTGAATTCCGTACGGCGGAACAAAGTGAGTCTTGAAAGTTAGGCAATCCTTTGGCGGGCGCCAGAAATAGCTCTGACGAAACCCTCCACCGCAAAGTCCGAAAGGTCAATGTTGTGGGCGCACAGTCCGTAGTCACCCGGGTCGAGATGACCCCAGCAGAGTCCCAGGCGGCAGCAGAGCTGTCGGAGAGGTTGCTCACCCGGTTCCGTGATCCGGTCTCCTCGGAGTTCCTCGAGACGGCGCCGTTCCTCGGTGGTGAGCTTCCCGAGAGCGTCGCCCGGGCGATCCGTGCGTTCCGCTACGGCGATGCGACCGATGCGCTGGTGATCAGCGGCCTCCCGGTGACCGCCGGACCGACCCCGCCGCACTGGAACCACCCCGACGCCCAGGCGCCGCACGCCGCCGACTTCTGGCTGGCCCTGATCATGGCCCAGCTCGGCGACGCCGTCTCCTGGTCCTCGCTGCAGGGTGGCCAGCTGGTCAACAACATCCTGCCGATCCAGAAGCAGGAGAGCCTGCAGACCGGCCACAGCAGTGACGTCGTGCTCGACCTCCACATCGAGGACGCTTTCAGCAACCTGCGCTGCGACCACCTCGGCCTGATCTCGCTGCGCAACGAAGACATGATCCCGACCACCGCGGTGGGGATCAGCTCGATCGACGTGAGCGGCCCGGAGTACGCGCCGCTGTTCGAGCCGCGCTACGTGATCCGCCCCGACGACGAGCACCTGCGCAACCTCCGCGAGGCCGGCGTCAACGAGGGTGAGCTGCTCGCCGCACCCACCGCCGTGCTCTCCGGCTCTCCGCAGGCTCCCGACGTCCGGCTCGACCCGCCCTACATGGAGGCGCTGCCGGGTGACGTCGAGGCCGACCGGGCCCTTCAGCTGCTCATCATGGAGCTCTCCGCGAACGTCGAGGACGTCGCGCTGGCCCCGGGCGAGATCCTCATCGTCGACAACCATCGTGCACTGCACGGCCGCAAGCCGTTCAAGGCTCGCTACGACGGCACCGACCGTTGGCTGCGCCGCCTCACGACCGTCAAGGACCTGCGCCGCAGTCGGGTCGCTCGGTCGGAGGCATCGTCGCGGATCATCGACCCGGTGCTCGAGCCTCTCCCCGCATCCCTTGAGCTCACAGGCGCTGGTCGCTGACGCTCGGGATCCAGGAGGCCGCAGGCAATCTGCCTGCGGCCTCCCTCTATGTGGCGCCATCTCGCCGGGACAGATGTGCCACATACCGTGACGGGGATCGGGAATACTCGTTGGGGTGAACGTGAGGCGATGGGGCGTCGGGGTGCTGGCCATTGGCCTGGCAGTTGCGCTGGTCGGCTGCGGGGACGACGGCGAGCCGAAGAAGCCGGAGGCGGCGCCGACGGAGGACGCCTACCCCGCGTACGCCCCGACGATGAGCCCTGTCGAGGCCGCCATGACGTTCGTGCCCGCGGGTGCGAAGACGCTGGCGGTGACCGACTACGACGAGGTCAAGTCGCTCTTCGGCCTCGACGACGTCACCAGCAGGTCGAGCCCGGCGGACCAGAGCGACCTGTGGAGCCGGGCCGACAAAGGCGCGGCCCAGGTCAGCGGCGGGCTGCTACGTGGCGTCGACGAGCGGCTGCGTGATACCTACCAGTGGGGCGCGGCCGATGTCGTCTGGGAGGCCAGGTTCACCGGTGCCGGTAAGGAGGGGTTCGTCATCAGGGTCGCCGACCGGGTGAAGCCGGGCGAGGCGATCAAGGCCGGCGTCGGCCCTCTGAAGGGCGCGAAGTTCGACCCGAAGACCCACCTGATCACCAAGAACACTGCAGCCGTGGATGCCGAGAACTGGGCGGCCCAGGAGGCGCTGGTCGCCGTCGCCGGAGGCCCCGCCACTTCGACGTACGTCGTCAACGGCTGCGCCGAGGGTGGGCCGAAGGAGAAGACCCGACTGGCCCCGGTCGAGGCCTACTCGGTCGAGTTCGGCGGCGGGCTGGCCACGCTGCGACTCGGCGAGGACCGCGACGATCTGTTCTACCGGCTGAAGCTGGGTGATCAGGATGCTGCGTACAAGAAGGTCTTCACCAACGGTGTCGCGGATCCGTCCACGGGCCGGATCGGTTTCCGGGTGACCAGCCCGGTGACAGCGGCCACCCTGGTCACCAGCGAACGCGTCCCATTCGCGGTCTGCGACTAGGCCCCCGTACGCTGGGACTGCTATGGCCGCCCAGACCAGACCCCCGCGAAGCATCTTCTCCCCCAGGATGTGGGGTGCGCACGCGCTGGTGGTGATCTTCGTGACCGGCGCGGTGCTGCTCGGGGTCTGGCAGTACGAGTCGAGCCAGCAGGACAAGCAGGACCAGGTGGCGGAGCTCGTGCACGCGAAGCCGAAGGCGTTCACGGACCTGATCGGGCCCAACGACGCCTTCCCGTGGGAGCAGATCGGCCGTCCGGTGACCGTCTCCGGGATCTGGATGCCTGAGGAGACCATCTTCATCGACGGGATGGAGCGGGGCTCTCAGGTCGGCTTCTGGGCCGTGACGCCGGTGCTCGTCGAGGACACTGAGTCGGCCGTCTACGTCGTGCGCGGCTGGACGCCGGAGGTCGGCACCGCACCGCCCGCGCCGCGCGGCCACGTCACCGTCACCGGCTGGCTGCAGCCGAGCGACTGGACCAACGTCGCCGACGACCGCAAGTCCGACAACGTCTTCCCGCAGCTCGACATCTCCGACCTGATCTCGCGCACCAGCTACGACCTCTACAGCGCCTACATGGTGCGCTCGCCGATCGAGGACAACTGGCCGGCCAGCTCGATGCCGGTCAACGACGGTGCCACCGACGTCGCCGACGTGCCGGCTCCGCAGCTGCCCGAGCCGGAGGCCACGACCGGACTGCGCAACCTGCTCTACGCGATCGAGTGGTGGCTGTTCGGCGTCTTCGGGATCTACGTGTGGTGGCGCTACGTGCGTGACACGCTCCGTCCGCGGACCGATGACGATGATGCTGATCACGGGGTCGATGCGTCGGGACAGATGGTCTCGACAAGCTCGACCACCGGGGGCGTACCCTCGGACGCGTGAACAAGCTGTTCGGCACCTACAAGGTGCTTGCGTACGTTGTCGGTGTGCTGCTGCTCGTCGGCACCATCTCCTCGCTGTTCAAGTATCTGCTCCCCGAGGGCACCGCTCTGCAGTCCTTCGGCGAGACGATGACGCCGCTGTGGGTCGCGCACGGCTGGATCTTCATCATCTACGTGATCGTCGCGTTCCTGCTCACCCAGAAGGCCCGCTGGACGATCCCCGAGTTCCTGCTGATGATGATCGCCGGCCTGATCCCCGGGCTGATCTTCTGGGTCGAGCGCCGCGTCGCCGACCGGATCGCTCCGAAGCTGGCTGACGCGGCCTCCTGACCTCGGGTCCACGACCGACCCTGTGGGAGGATCGAGGAGTTACATCCCGTACCAATCCCAATGTCGGAAGGGCAGGTCATGGCTGACCAGAAGGCCATCCTCCACACCAATCACGGTGACATCACGATCACCTTGTTCCCCAACCACGCTCCGGAGACGGTCGCCAACTTCGTCGGGCTCGCGACGGGGACCAAGGAGTACACGGACGACGCCGGCCGCTCCGGTGTCCCCTACTACGACGGTCTCGGCTTCCACCGCGTCATCGACGGGTTCATGATCCAGGGCGGTTGCCCCCTGGGCACCGGTACGGGCGGCCCGGGCTACACCTTCAAGGACGAGCCGCACCCCGAGCTCACCTTCGACAAGCCCTACCTGCTCGCGATGGCCAACGCCGGCCCCGGCACCAACGGCTCGCAGTTCTTCATCACCACCGGCCAGGCGCCGTGGCTGAACTTCAAGCACACCATCTTCGGTGAGGTCGCCGACGAGGCGTCGAAGAAGGCCGTCGACTCGATCTCCGGCACCAAGACCGGCGCGATGGACCGCCCGGTCGAGCCGGTCGTCATCGAGACGGTCGAGATCGTCGAGGGCTGATTGTCCGAGACGACCCCGGTCGGGGTGCCGGTCTGCTACCGCCACCCCGGCCGTGAGACTCACATCAGCTGTCAGCGCTGTGGGCGTCCCATCTGCCCTGACTGCATGACGGCCGCCTCGGTCGGCTTCCAATGCCCTGAGTGCATACGTGAAGGCCACAAGTCCGTACGCCAGCCCAAGCGCTTCACGGGCGCGCGGGTGAGCTTCCGGGCGCTCCCGGTGACCTTCTCGCTCATCGGCGTCAACGTCGCGGTCTGGTTGAGCATCGTCCTCACCGGATGGCACTCGTCGGTGCTTACACAGGTGCTCCCGATCCGCTTCAGGCAGTTCTGCCTCGGGCCGGACGGGCAAGCGGTCGTCGTGCCGCAGGCATCATGCACTCAGGCGTCCGAATTCGGTGCCAGTTGGTACCCCGGGGTCGATGACGGCGCGGTGTGGCAGGTGCTCACCTCCGTGTTCACTCACATCGACGTCCTGCACATCGCCGTCAACATGCTCTCGCTCTATATGCTCGGCTCGTTCCTCGAGCCGATCGTGGGGCGGCTCCGGTTCCTGGTCTTCTACGTGATCTCCGGCATCGCTGGGTCGGTGCTGGTGCTCTGGGCGAGCGATCCGAATGCAGCCACCCAGGGCACCGTCGGCGCCTCCGGCGCGATCTTCGGGCTCCTGGGCGTTCTCGTGGTGCTCTTCGTCCGGGCCGGGCAGTCGCTCTCCCCGCTGCTGCCGGTGCTGCTGATCAACGCGGGCATCACCTTCTTCGGCAACGGCATCTCCTGGCAGGGGCACGTCGGCGGGTTCATCGGCGGTCTCGTCGTCGCGTGGATCTTCACCTCGCTCCGGGCCGACCGGAAGGCGCCGTTGCAATGGGCTGCTCTGGGCGGGTTCACGTTGCTGCTGCTTGCGCTCGTCGGCGTACGGATGTTGGTGTTCTGAGGCCTTCGAAGCAGGTGTTTTCGGGGCGTTTTCACGGCGTGGACAAATCCACAGGTGTGGAAGACCCTGTGGAGAACTACACCCGTGTAACGCAAAGAGGCGCAACCGCAAGGGTTGCGCCTCTTTCGGGGTCTAATGCAGGGATCACTCCCACTTCGTGGCGAAGGTGAAGCCCACCGCCATGAAGCCGATGCCGACCAGCAGGTTCTTCTGACCCAGGTCGTTGAACACCCAGATCTTGTCCAGGTGGTCGTTGGCGAAGACGTAGAAGACGCAGATCCAGATCAGGCCGATCACGAAGCAGCCGAGCATGCCGACCACGACGCCGCGGCCCCGACCCAGCGGGGTCTTCGGGTGCGCGGAGACGGCCAGGCCCAGGAAGAGCAGGACGAAGCCGATCAGGTAGTTCCACCCCTCGAGCTTCTGCACCGGCTTCGGCCCGGTGAAGTCGCCACCGATCTCGTTGGGGCGGACCCCGACGTAGTAGTAGACGATCCAGCCGATGCCGAGGGCGATCAGCAGCAGGGCGATCCCGAAGCGCGGAGTGAAGATCGGGTCCTTGGGCAGGTCGAGATCACTCTTCTTCGAGAGCTTGAGCTTGGCCACGGGTGATGCTCCTCAGACAAATGTGATTGCTGCGCATACCCTAATGGTCGTGAGCTCCGGAACCCAGGCTAACCCCACTTCTAAACCAAAGCGCTGGACCCGTGCGACCTCCTGGAGGTTCGGTACACCCGTCGTGGTGCTGCTCTGTGGCGGCCTGCTGGCGGTGAGCTTCGTGAACGCGGACGGCACCGATCTGCGTCCAGGGCGCTACGAAGATCTGGCGACGCTGGTCGACGGCGAGCGGATCCGCTACAACCGCCTCGAGGCCCAGCTGGCCGACCTACAGAGCGAGGTTGACCAGCTCACCAGCGGGGTCACCGACAAGGACGTCAAGAAGCTCCAGCACCAGTCTGCGCGTCTCGCCGACCCAGCGGGCACCTCCGACCACAGCGGCGCCGGCATGCAGATCGTGCTGGGCGACGCGCCCTCGGAGGTCCAGGAGAGCTACACCGGCGACGACCCCAACTCGCTGGTCGTGCACCAGCAGGACATCCAGGCCGTCGTCAACGCGCTCTGGGCCGGTGGTGCCGAAGCGATCACGATCGCCGGCAAGCGGATCATCACCACCACGGGCATCAAGTGCTCCGGCAGCACGGTGCAGCTCGACGGTGTGCCCTACCCCCAGCCGTACGTCATCGAGGCAGTCGGCGACCCCGACCGTCTCCAGGCGGCGATCGACCGGGACGACCATGTGCAGAACTACCGGGACGACGCCCGCGACCCCAATGTCCAGATCGGCTGGTTCCTCAAGCCGCTGACCTATCTCACCGCGCCGGCCTACGACGGCCTGCTCGACGTGAAATACGCGAAGCCCCTGCCTCAGGACAAGTGAGACAGGGGCTTCGGCGAGCGGTCGGGGCTACGGCGCGGACGGGGTGCTCGGCGGGAGCGCCGGGTCACACGTCGGCGGGTCGCCCGGCTCGGCCGTCTGGGTGGCCGAGGCCGACGGGTTGGCCGGATCGGTCCCGGGCACGAGCGTCTGACAGCTCGGCAGGGCCTCCTCCTTCGTCGAGACGAAGATGATCACCTGGCCGTCCTGAGCCAGCGGCGTGCCCTTGGCCGGCGTCTGCTCGACGACGGTGCCCTTGGGCTTGTCGGTGTTCGGCTCGTCCTTGCGGACCGGCGTGAAGCCGGCGTTGCGGAGGATCTCCTCGGCCTGCTCGGCGGTCTTGCCGACGACGTTGGGGACCTTCTTCGGGCCCTTGGAGACGGTCAGGAGGACCTCGGTGGTCTTGCCGGTCGTGACGCTCTGGTCCGCGACCGGGTCGGACTCGATCACGGTGCCCTTGTCCTCGTCGGAGGCGGCCGTCTCGATCTTCACCGTGAAGTTGTAGGGCGCGCCCTCGAGCAGGTCCTTCGCCGCCGCCTGTTTCATCCCGACGACGTTGGGCATCTCCCGGTTGGGTGGGCCAGTGGAGACCGTCAGGGTGACGGTGCTGCCCTCCTCGACGTCCTGACCGGCGGGTGGGTCCTGGGAGATCACGACGCCCACTGCGACGGTGTCGCTCGGCTCCCGCTTCACCTCCCCCTTGAGCTTGGCCGCGCTGAGCTCGGTCCTCGCCTTCTCCTCGGTCAGGCCGGTGACGTCGGGCGCGGGCGTCGTCTGCGGGCCGAGGGCTGCAGGCAGGAAGTAGGCACCCAGCCCGATGAGGCCGATGATGACGAGTCCGAGCAGGACGAGAACCCACGGGCGCGGGCCCTGGGGCCGGTCGTCCTGGGGCGGGTAGTAGCCACCGTTGGTGGGGTCGCCGCCGTAGGGGGCGCCCGCGACCGTGCGGTTCTGGGCGACCTGGGTCTGGTCGATGCTCGGCGGCACGGTCGCCTGGACCGGACGTCCGGCGAGATAGCGCTCGATGTCGGTGCGCATCGCCTGCGCCGACTGGTAACGGTCCTCGACCCGCTTGGCCAGCGACTTCATCACGATCGCGTCGAGCTCACGGGGCAGCGACGGGTCGTGGGCCGAGGGAGGCTGGGCGTGCTCGCGAACGTGCTGGTAGGCCACCGAGACCGGCGAGTCGCCGACGAACGGAGGACGGCCGGTCAGCAGCTCATAGAGCAGGCAGCCGGCGGAGTAGACGTCGGAGCGGGCGTCGACCTGTTCGCCACGGGCCTGCTCGGGGCTCAGGTACTGCGCGGTGCCCACGACGGCCGCAGTCTGCGTCATCGTGGACTGGACGTCGTTGAGCGCCCGGGCGATGCCGAAGTCCATCACCTTCACGTCACCGGCCGGCGTCAGCATGACGTTGCCCGGCTTGATGTCGCGGTGGATGATCCCGTTGCGGTGGCTGTAGTCGAGCGCGTTGAGTACGTCGGAGCTGATCTCCAGCGCTCGCTCGGGCAGGATCTTGCGACCCTCACGGAGCACGTCGCGCAGCGTGCGGCCGGCGACGTACTCCATCACGATGTAGGGCTGGGCGACGCCGTCGTCGGACTTCTCCTCGCCGGTGTCGTAGACCGACACGATCGAGGGGTGGTTGAGCTTGGCCGAGGACTGCGCCTCGCGCCGGAAACGCGCCTGGAAGGTCGCATCGCTGGCGAGGTCCATCCGCAGCCGCTTGATCGCGACCACGCGGCCGAGCCGGTGGTCGGTGCCCTTGCGGACCTCCGCCATCCCGCCTCGGCCGAGCAGCTCGCCGACCTCGTAGCGACCGGCGAGGAGCGCTCCCTCAGCCATTGCCGCCCCCGTTACCGTTGCCGTTGCCACCGTCGGTGTTCTCTTCGCCGGGAATGTCGGGGAAGACCCAGCCGTCGGAGGACTCGCCGTCGGTCGGCTCCTCCTCGTCGGTCTCCTCCTCGTCGGGCTCTTCCTCGGTGGGAGTGGGGTCGACCTCCGGACGCTCGCCGTAGTAGCGGATGGTGATCGGGTCGCCCTCGTAGAGGTTGCGGGTCGGGTCGAGGCCGGCGACCGTGTCGGGCTCGTTGCTGCCGTCGTTGTCCTGGACCGCCACCTTGACGTTCAGGCCGAGGTCACTCAGCTCGGACCGCACCTCGTCGACGTTGCGGCCGATGTAGGCGTCCTCGTCGATCTCGACGGGCTTCGGCTCCTCTTCGGCCTTCTCCGTGGGCGTGGGCGTCGGGGAGGCCGAGGGTGTGGTGGAGGTGTCGTTGGCCGGAGGCGTCTCCGGGTCGGCGGCGAGGGTCGAGATGATCCAGATGATCGCGACGATCACCGCCACCAGCATCACGAGCACGACGATGTTGAACGGCTTCTTGTACCAGGGCCGCTGGTCTTCGTCCTCGTCGTAACGGTCGTAGGGGTCCTGGTAGCGAGGCGGAGTCGGACCCTCGGGACCGCCCGGACCACCCTGCATGCCGACGAAGTTCTGAGTGCCAGCGGGCGAGGGGACCGGGTCCATGACCGACGTCGCGGTCGCGTCACCGGGCGCGGCGGCGACGACGGTGGTGGCGTCGGCGTCGGGGTCAGCGGCGGCACCGTGACCGACCATCGCGGCCGTGAACGCGGCCGCGTCGGCGTAGCGGAGGCTCGGGTCCTTCTGCAGGCTCCGCATCACGATCGCGGCCAGGTCGGCGGGGACGTGGTCGGGCAGCGGCGGCACCGGGTCGTGCAGGTGGGCGATCGCGGTCGCGACCGGGGTCTCCTTCTGGAACGGCCGGTAGCCGGCCAGGCACTCGAAGGCGACCACGCCGAGGGAGTAGACGTCCGAGGCCGGCGTGGCCTTCTCGCCACGTGCCTGCTCGGGGCTGAGGTATTGAGGCGTGCCCATCACCTGGCCGGTGCCGGTGATGCCGGTCGACGCCTGGGCGCGGGCGATGCCGAAGTCGGTGACCTTCACCTTGCGCTGCGGGGTGATCAGCAGGTTGGCGGGCTTCACGTCGCGGTGCACGATGCCGGCCCGGTGGGCGGCGGCCAGCGCGTCGCCGGCCTGACCGAGCAGGTCGCGTACGACCTCGGGGGCCAGGGGACGACCGTCACGGAGAAGCTCGGAGAGCGGCTTGTGGTCGACCAGCTCCATCACCAGGAACGGGCGCATCAGGCCGGACGCGGTCGGCATCTCGCCGACGTCGTAGACGGCCACCACGTTGGGGTGATGGAGCGCGGCGGCATGCTTCGCCTCGGACTCGAATCGGGAGCGGCCGATCGGATCCTCGGCGTGCTCCGGCTTGAGGAGCTTGATCGCGACCTCGCGGTTGAGCGTCGTGTCGGTCGCCCGCCACACCTCGCCCATCCCGCCGGTGCCGATGAGCTCGTGGAATACGTAACGACTCATGAGATCGCTGCCTCCATCATGGCCTTCGCGATTGGGCCGCCCAGCCGTCCGCCGGCGATTTCGCTGCGTTCGGTGCCGCTCTTCTGGACCATCACGGCGACCGCGATGGACGGGTTCTCCGCCGGGGCGAAGGAGGTGAACCAGGCGTACGGCGGCTTGTCCGGCGTCGTCTGGGCGGTGCCGGTCTTGCCGGCGACGCTCACGCCGTCGATGGAAGCCGCCTCGGCGGTGCCGTTGTCGACGGTGCTGACCATCATCTGGGTCAGGATCTCGGCGGTGTCCTGCGAGACCGCGGGCTGGTTGTCGATCGCGGTCGGGTTGCCCTGGTCGATGACGTCGAGCGAGGAGGAGGTGACGCGGTCGACGAGGTAGGGCTTCATGACCTCGCCGCCGTTGGCGATGCCCGCGGAGACCATCGCCATCTGCAGCGGGGTCGCGATCACGCTCTGCTGACCGATCGCGGCCCGGGCCTGCTCGGCCTTGCCGTCGTTGGCGGGGTACTGGCTCTTGGCCAGCGGACCGAGGTCGTCGAGGTAGTCCTGGCCGAAGCCGAACGCCTCGGCCTGGTCCTGCATCTCCTCGTCGGAGAGCTCCATGCCGAGCTGGCCGAAGGCGGTGTTGCACGAGACCTCGAGCGCCCGGGTCAGCGTGATCTGCTCGCCGCCGCAGCTGGTGCCGTTGAGGTTGGGCAGGTCGGTGGTGGTGCCGGGCAGGTCGAGGGACGCACCGCCGTAGACCTTGCTGTCGCCGTCCATGTCGAGGTTCTCGATCGCGGCCGCGGCGGTGACCAGCTTGAAGGTCGAGCCCGGCGGCAGCGCGGTCTGGATGGAACGGTTGAGCAGCGGCTCGTCGTCGTCCTTCGAGAGCTGGTTGTAGGACTTCGTCGCGTCGGAGAAGTCGTGGGTCGCCAGCCGGTCGGGGTTGTAGGTCGGCGTGGAGGCCATTGCCAGGATCTTGCCGGTGCTCGGCTCGATCGCCACCGCGGCCGCTTGGACGTCGTCACCGAGCGCCGTCAGGCCCTCGTACGCAGCGTCCTGGACCTTCGGGTCGATGGTGAGCTCGACGTTGCCGCCGGCCGGCTCGGAGTTGGTGACCAGGTCGACCAGGCGGTTGGTGAAGAGCTTGTTGTCCTTGCCCGACAGCACCGAGTCCTGGGACCTCTCGATCCCGGTCTGGCCGTAGGAGTAGGACATGAAACCCGTGATCGGGGCGTACTTCTTGCCGCCGGGGTAGGTGCGTTGCCACTTGAAGGTGTCGTCGCTCGGCTTGCTGGTGGCGATCGCCTTCTTGCCGACCAGGATGTCGCCGCGCTGCTGCGAGTAGGCCTCCTCGGTGACCCGGCGGTTGTCGGCGCGGTTGTTGTACCAGCTCGCCTTGAAGAACTGGACGTACGTCAGGTTGAGCATCAGCGCCACGAACAGGATCAGGCAGCCGACACTCAACGTGCGGATGGGGCGGTTCACTTGTTCATCGCCCCTTTGTCGAGCTTGACGATCTGGGTCTCCTCAGCGGCGAGGTCTTCATCGGACGGCGCAGTCGGCAGTGGACGGCGCGACTGGTCCGAGACGCGCAACAGCAGGGCCACGATCACCCAGTTGGCGACCAGCGAAGATCCACCATACGAGAGGAACGGTGTGGTCAGACCGGTCAGCGGGATCAGCCCGGTCACGCCACCGACGACCACGAAGGTCTGCAACGCGACCGAGGTGGCCAGACCGACGGAGAGCAGCTTGCCGAAGTCGTCGCGCGCCACGATCGCCGTACGCAGGCCGCGCTCGACGATCAGGCCGTAGCAGAGCAGCAGCGCGAGGAGCGCGGTCAGACCGAGCTCCTCGCCGATCGCCGGGACGATGAAGTCGGAGTTGGCATAGGGGATCCGCCAGGGCTGGCCGGAGCCGAAGCCGCGGCCGATCATGCCGCCCCAGGCCATCCCGAACAACCCCTGTACCAGCTGCTCCGAGGAGGTGCCGTTGAGGGGCTCAGGGTAGTAGTCGAACGGGTTGAGCCAGGTCAGCACGCGGACGCGGACATGGCTGAAGAGGCTGAGAGCGGCGAAGACCCCACCTGCGAACAGCAGGCCGCCGACGACGATCCAGCCCTTGCGTTCCGTCGCGACGTACAACGTCACCACGAAGAGGCCGTAGAAGAGCAGGCTGGAGCCGAGGTCGCGCTGCAGGACCAGGATCGCGAGGCTGATCACCCACATCATCAGCAGCGGGCCGAGGTCGCGGCCGCGGGGCAGATCGATGCCGACGATGCGGCGCCCGGCCAGGGCGAGCGCGTCGCGGTGGACCGCCAGGTAGCCGGCGAAGCAGATCACCAGCAGCACCTTGGCGACCTCACCGGGCTGGAAGCCCACCGGGCCGAGGTTGATCCAGATCCGGGCGCCGTTGATCTCCTTGCCGATGAGCGGGAGCATCGGCAGGATCAGCAGGACCACCGCGGCGAGGCCGGCCGTGTAGGTGAACCGCTGCAGCATCCGGTGGTCGGGGACCACGAAGAGCGTGATCAGGAACAGCACGATGCCGATGGTCATCCAGATCAGCTGCTGACGGGCGAAGACACCGTCACCGGCCTTCATGGCCAGGTCGAGCCGGTGGATGACCGCCAGACCGAACCCGTTGAGCATCGCCACCAGGGGAAGCAGCACGGGGTCTGCGTACGGAGCCAGCAGACGTACGCCGATGTGGGCCGCCACCAGGAGCGCGACCAGCCACGTGCCGTAGCCGACGAGGTCGACCGGCATCTTCTCCTGCACCCCGAGGCCGACCGCGGCGTAGGCCCCGATCCCGACCGCGAGAGCCAGGAGCAGCAGGACCAGCTCCGCCCCCCGACGTGACCGGTGGACGAAGACCGGCATGGAACTAGCCGGAGTGAAGCCGCTCATGACCCGCTTCCCGCGTCCGCGGCGCTCTGGTCGGCCAGCGACTGCACCTTCTCCTGGGCGCCGGCCAGGTCCTTGCTGTGGATGCCGTCCTCGAGCTGGTTCTGGTAGGTCTCAGCGAGGTCGGCGACCTTCAGATCCGAGGTCTGGTAGGGCTCGGAGAGGTCGAGGCCGATCATCGTGGTGGGTACGCCACGGAAAATCGTGACGTTGCCCTCCTGCTCACCGATGTACCACTGGTTCTGCGACCAGACGAACGCGGTGGCAACGGCGACCCAGACGACACCGAGGAGGGTCAGCAGCCCGAAGGCCCAGCGCAGCTTCAGATACTTGGCCGGCGCCTGGAGGGCATAGCGCATCTCCTCCGGGTCGGCGGCGATCGCGCCGTCGGGGATCTCCTCGTCGATCGGGTCCAGCTCGCCGGTGTCGCCCATCCGGTGGCCGCGGAACAGAGCGGTCATCTGACCGGTCTTGGTGGTCCGCCGCTTGAGCTCGGCCGCGGCACCCACCATCTGGGCCTCGAGGCCGGCCGACGGGACGGTGTCGCTGGGCACCACGTCGGCGACCACGCAGGTCACGTTGTCGGTGCTGCCGGAGTCGAGGGAGACCCGGACCAGCTCGACGGCGGCGTACTCCGGGGTGCCGGTGGCCAGGATGTCGGCGATCCGGGGATCGTCCACGTAGCCGCAGACACCGTCGCTGCAGAACATCAGCCGATCGCCGGCGGCGAGGTCGACGATGAACAGGTCGGGCTCGAGCTCGCGGGTGCCGTCGAGGGCCTTGAGGATCAGGTTGCGGTGGGGGTGGGTCTTGGCCTCATCCTCCGTGATCCTCCCCTCGTCGAGCAGCGTCTGCACGAAGGTGTGGTCGTGGGTGACCTGGTGGATCGCGCCGTTGCGCAGGAGGTAGGCGCGGCTGTCACCGACGTGGCCGACGGTCAGCTTGGAGCCGTCGAAGAGGCCGACGGTCGAGGTCGTGCTCGTGCCGTTGAGCGTCGGGTCGTGGTCGACCAGGTGGCCGATCTCGTCGTGCGCCATGTGGAGCGCGTGGGAGACCAGGCCGATCAGGTCGTCGTCGACCAGGCCAGGAGCAGGCTCCTCGTCGAGCTTGCGCAGTTGCTGGACGGCCGTGCTGGAGGCGATGTCGCCGCGCGCAGCGCCGCCGACGCCGTCGCAGACGGTCAGCAGCCACGGGCCGGCGTACCCGCTGTCCTGGTTGTCCTTGCGGACCCGGCCCACGTCCGAGATCGCCGCGAACTCGAGGCGAAACGGGCGTCCGTCGGCAGAGCCACGGACAGGAGCGGGGTCGGGGGTGGGGTCGGTCGCAGCGGTCACTTGCGCAGCTCCAGGATTGTTTTACCGATCCGCACCTGGGTCCCGAGAGAGATGGCGGTCGGCTGATTGATCCGGACGGACCCGATGTAGGTGCCATTGGTCGATCCGAGGTCCTCCACGAACCACTGGTCGCCGGAGACGGCGATCCGGGCGTGGCGGGTGGAGGCGTAGTCGTCATCGAGGATGATCGCGGCATCGCTGCCGCGGCCGATGACGATGGGGGCCTGCGAGAGGGGCACGGTCACGCCGGCGTTGGAGCCGGTGGTGACCGCGACATGCGTGGGTACGCCGCGCCGCGGTGCCCGCGGCGCGGGAGACTTGCCGCGGCCCGGTGCGGCGGCGGGCTGGCCGGCGGAGGCGTTGGTGACTCGCGCGCCGAACATGTCGGAGCGGATCACCGACAACGCGGCCAGCACGAAGATCCACAGGATCGCCAGATAAGCGACCCGGATCAGAAACAGAGTCAGCTCGCTCAACGGCGCTCCTCCACGATGTGCGCGGTGATGACGGTGGTGCCGATGCGCACCTGAGAGCCGTCGTCCAAGGTTGCACTCGCCATCTTCTGCCCGTTGACCAGCATGCCGTTGGTCGAGCCGAGGTCGTAGACCTCGACGCGTACGCGGTCGCCGGCCTGCTTCGAGCGGAACTCGATGTGGCGGCGGCTGATACCAGGGTCGTTGATGCGCAGATCGGCGTCCGTGCCCCGGCCCACGACGAGGTTGCCGTGGAGCGGGTGCCGGGTGCCGTTGATCTCCAGGTAGGCCTGCGCACGGCTGACCTGGGTGTCGCTCATGTCGCCGCCCGAGACCGCGGCCTGGGCACGGCTCCGCACCCGGAACCGACCGATGGTCAGGTCCTTCGCCTCGCCGAACTCGATGCTCACACGGCCCGGGAAGACGAATCCCTGCGCCTCGGCGTGGTCCATCAGCTGGCGCTTCAGCTCTTCCTTGAGGTGGGGTCCGTAGGACTCCAGCTTCCCCAGGTCGCTGGAGGACAGCTCCACGAAGAAGTCGTTGGGGACCAGGCGCCGCTGGCGGCTGAGCACCTGGGCGTTGTTGTCGATCTCTCGCTGGAGCGCGGCGACGATCTCCACCGACTTCACCTCGGACCGGAACGCCTTGGCGAAAGCGCCTGAGATGAGCTGCTCCAGCTTCTGCTCGAACTTCTGCAGGCCGCTCACGTTGTTGCGCTCCTCTCAGGTGCCGGGTAGGCCGGGCGGGTTGGGTGTCAGTCGCGTACGGGCACAGTGGTCCCCGGATTCGGCCCGATCGTATCGGTGCACCCCAGGGGATCTGCCACTTCCCGCATTCTGCGTGGTTTCGATCCTCCCACGATCGGGTGACCGCCAGCGTCAAGGCGAGCGGGGTGCCGTCGTTTTGGGCGGGCGGACCCGTGTGGGCTAACGTTTCCTCTGTTGCACGCGCGAGTGGCGGAATAGGCAGACGCGCACGGTTCAGGTCCGTGTGTCCGAAAGGACGTGGGGGTTCAACTCCCCCCTCGCGCACCACCACAGACAAGCCCCGGATCCGATGGATTCCGGGGCTTGTCGATTATATGGACGTCACTTCACGGCCGGGACGTAGGGAAAGACCGCGGTGGGTTGGGCGGTGACCGACTCCTTGCCGATCCCGAGAGCGACCGGGGTGTTGGCAGCGATCGAGAACATCACGTCAGGCGCGTTGTCGGTCAGCGTGCGGCCGTTCCAGCCGTTGAAGCCGAAGCAGGCCGTGGTCCCCACGACGTACGGCAGCACGTTGGGCATGAACCGGCGGGCGACGCCGGCCGCGTACTCGTCGGGATCGACGGCAGTGCCGTAGGCCTTGACCACGCTGGCGATCTCGCTGGTCAGCCGGGCGCCGTACGTCGCCGCGTCCTCGCTGGGACGGCCGCCGTTGAGATCATCGCCGAGCTGCTCGTCGTACTGAGTGAACAACGGGTGGATCATCGGCAGCCCGACCCGGTTGATCGAGCGCCAGCCGCCCGCATCGGTCGCGAGGCTGGCCACCGCCCAGACGCCGATCGCCCGCGTCGTACGTCCCGGTTCCAGCAGGTCCGCGTCGGGGATCTCCAGGACGATCGAGTACACCGTGTGGCCGGCGAAGAGGTTCGTCGCCTGGTCAGGCGTCCAGGTCCCGACGTCGATCGTCGTCCCGTCCTGGAAAGCGTGACCGACGGCGTGCAGCACGTCGGGCTCGATCCAGAACGGGTCACCAGCCTTGCCGGTCCACACCCGCAGCCCGCGGTCCGTCACGATCGTCCCCTTTGTGGTGCCCGTGGCGAGCACCGTCCCCTCGGCGAACGGGTCGGTGGCGGCGTCGCCGTCGATCTGGTGGACAGCGACGTCTTGGTGTCCGGTCTCGTCGCGTGGGCCGAAGACGAAGCGATAGGTCCGCTCCTCGACCGCGTCGCCGTCGACGTCGATCTTGAACTCGTACCTACCCTCGGGGTGGAAGCCGGGCGTCGGGATGTCTCCGGCCAGCGAGTGACACACGTTGATGACCAGCACGGTGCCGGTCTCGCCGCGGAAGACGTACAGGTCGGTGATGTCGAGCCGCACGTCCTGGCGGGCCAGCGGCGAGTCGAGATGGTGTGACATGAGTTCTTGGTCCTTTCCGATCAGGAGTCCGCGAGGAATGCGAGCAGGGTCTTGTTGACCTCGTCGGCGTGGGTCCACAGCAGGCCGTGCGGCGCGCCGTCGATCTCGACGTAGGTGGCGTCCGGAAGGGCCGTCGCGAACGGGCGCCCGGTCGCCTCGATGGGCAGGATCCGGTCGGCGGTCCCCTGCAGGATCAGTGCCGGTACGTCGATCATCGCGATGTCGGCCCGGAAGTCCTCGTGCCAGGTCGCCACGCACGCGACCGACGCGTACCAGGAGGCGCCGGCGGCGATGTTCCAGCTGTTGCGCACCGCCTCCTGGCTGATCCGGCTGCCGAGGAACTCGTCGAGGTTGTAGAAGTTCTCGTAGAAGGTGGTGAAGTAGGCGTAGCGGTCCGCGGTGGCTGCGGCCGCGATCTCATCGAAGACCGACTGCGGCAGTCCGGTGGGGCTGTTCTCGGTCTGCAGCAGGAACGGCTCGAGCGGGGCCAGGAAGGCGACCTTGCGTACGTTCTCGCTGCCGTACCGGCCCAGGTAGCGCGCGACCTCGCCGGTGCCCATCGAGAATCCGACGAGGATCACGTCCCGGAGCCGAAGAACGTCGAGCAGGACGTCGAGGTCGTTGGCGAACGTGTCGTAGTCGTAGCCGATGGTCGGTTGGCTCGATCGGCCGAACCCTCGCCGGTCGTAGGTGATCACCCGGTAGCCGGCGGCCAGCAGCACCCTGGACTGCTGCTCCCAGGAGTGTCCGTCCAGTGGATAGCCGTGGATCAGTACGACGGCCTGGCCGTCGGGGTCTCCGTGATCCTCGTAGTAGAGGTCGATGTCGGCCGAGTTCTCCTTGGCGACGGTGATGTAGGGCATGAGTGCTCCTCTCAGGTGGAGTTGCTTGCCCGATCACTGTGGCTGTCGCGGGGCCGGTCCGGATGAGTCATCTGACTCGATCGTGGGTGATCGAGTCATCGCCGCTCGATAGACTCCGAACCGCGGTCGAGGAGCTGATCGCGTACGGGGGTGACGATGCGCGATCAGCCGGTGGAGCGGCTGATCGGCCGCGCCCAGGAGCTCCGGATCCTCGAGTCGTTCGTCCGCGCGGCGGTCGTCGACGGAGGCGCGCTGCTGCTCTCCGGTGACCCCGGCGTCGGCAAGACCGCCCTCCTCGACGCGGCCGAAGCATATGCACGCGCCGCCGGTGCGACCGTCCTTCGGATCGAGGGCACAGAGCAGGAACGCCAGCTGAGCTATGCCGCCCTCAACCAGGCGCTCTACCCGTTGGCCGACCGATTCGAGGATCTCGGCGCCGACCAGCGGATGGCGTTGGAGGTGGCTCTCGGGTTCTGCGACGGGCCACCGCCGAACCGGCTGCTGGTCTCCAATGCGGTGGCGGTGTTGCTGCGTACGGCCGCGGAGCGCTCGCCGCACGTGCTCCTCGTCGACGACGTGCAATGGGTCGACCGAGCCAGCGCAGGCGCGTTCAGTTTCGTGGCGCGTCGGCTGGCCGGCAGCCGGGCCGGGCTGCTCGCTGCAGGGCGCGGCGGCGAGGACCAGGGTTACTTCGACCGGGCCGGTCTGCCGACTCACGAGCTGAAGCCGCTGACCGAGGAGGCTGCCGATCGACTCGTCTCCGAGCACTTCGTCGGCATCGATGCGGTCGTCAAGGCCCGCATCCTGCGCACCGCGAACGGCAACCCGCTGGCTCTCCTCGAACTGCCACGCTCCCTGACCGTCTCCCAGCGGAGCGCGGCCGAGCGCCTGCCCGCCGTGCTCCCGCTCGGCGAGCGACTGAACAGGTCCTTCGCCTCGCGCGTGCTGGTCCTCCAGGAAGCGACCAGGCGGCTGCTGCTTGCAGCCGCGCTCGAGGGCACGGGTGAGCTCGGCGTCCTGGAGGCCGCAGGATTCGATGCCGACGACGTCGCTCCGGCCGAACGCGACCGCCTGGTCGAGGTCAACGACCACCGGGTCAGGTTCCGTCACCCGCTGATCCGCTCGGCGGTCGTCGAGGCGGCCACCGACGCCGAGCGCCGCGCCACACATGCAAGGCTTGCTGCAGTCCTCCTCGACCAGCCGGAGCGGCGGGCCTGGCATCTCGGAGAAGCGACGGTGGCGCCCGACGAGCAGGTCGCCACCGCCTTGGAGGGGGCGGCGCAGCACATCCTGGCCCGCGGCGACCACCAAGCCACGGTGGCCCTGCTCATCCGCGCCGCCGACCTGAGCCCGGAAGCGGCGGAGCGCAGCCGCAGACTCGCCACGGCCGCGTTCATCGGGGCGGAGGCGATGGGCGAGACCAGAAGCGTGGCGGAGCTGCTCGCCGACAGCCGACGGGCCAGCAGCAGCGCGCAGGCCTCCCTGCACTACGCCTCCGCATCCGCCCTGGTCATGCTCGACGACGACGGCCATCTCGGCACCATCCACCACCTGCTGGCGCGCGCCATAGAAGGCCACCCCCAGCGCCACGACGCCGGCGATCCCGAGATCGTCAACGCGCTCTGGACGCTGGCGCTGCTCAGCTTCCTGGGCGGTCGAGAAGAGCTGTGGACGGAGCTGTACGTCGCCCTCGACCGCCTCACCGAGGGGCCGCCCGCTCTGTTGCGTCTGGTGGTGGACCTGTTCGCGGACCCGGTGCGGACCGGGCTGGCGGCGCTTCCCCGGCTGGAGTCAGAACTGCTTGCCGTACGCCACGACACCGACACCGAGAAGGTGCAGAACCTGGCCGGTGCCGCGATGTACGTCGACCGGCTGGCCCAGGCCCGTGACGGACTCTGGCGGCATGTCGTCCAGGGGCGCGAGGGCGGACCGGCCAGAAGACAGCTGGTCGCGCTGATGGACCTCTGCGTCGACGACTTCCACCGTGGGCATTGGCAGGAGGCCGCCGAGCTCGCCGAGGAGGGACTTCAGCTGACCGAGCACCGGGCCGGCCGGTTCTTCGCCTTCTACTTCCGCTACCACCAGGCTCTGCTCGCCGCGGTCCGGGGCAGGGTCGAGGAGAGCCGGGAGCTGGCCGAGCAGATGATCGGCTGGGCTGGTCCCCGCGATGTCGGCGTCGCCCGGACGTACGCTCAGCACGCTCTGGTGCTGGCGGCCCTCGCCGACGCCGACTTCGAGAGCGCCTACCGGCACGCCTGCGCGATGAGCCCGGCCGGGACGCTCGCCTCGCACGTCCCGCACTGCCTGTGGATCGCGATGGATCTCGTCGAGGCTGCGATCCGCACCGATCGCAGGGTCGATGCCGAGCGGCACGTGCGCGCCCTGCGAGAGGCGAAGGTTTCGGAGCTCTCGCCCAGGCTGGCGATCCTGGTGACGGCCTCAGCGGGCCTGGTGGCGGCGGACGATGACGCTCGGACGTACTTCGAGCAGGCCCTGACCTCGCCAGGGGTGGAGCAGTGGCCCTTCGACGTCGCCCGCGTCCGGTTGCTTTACGGCGAGCATCTGCGGCGGGCGCGCGCGATCGCCGAGGCCAAGATCCAGCTCCAGGAGGCGCTCGCCACGTTCCGGACGCTCGGCGCCGAGCCGTGGGCCGCGCGGGCCGAGCGTGAGCTCCGCGCGGCCGGCCTCGCCGCGGCGCCGGCCTCCCGCGCTGCGGCGGTCCTCACTGCGCAGGAGCTCCAGATCGCCCGGCTCGCCGCGTCCGGCCTGACCAACAAGGAGATCGCGGCCCGGCTCTACCTGTCCCCGCGCACGGTCAGCGGCCATCTGTACCGGATCTTCCCAAAGCTGGGAATCACCACCCGTGCGGCCATCCGCGATGCCCTCGGTCCTTAGCCGGATCGGCGCTCGATGTCACAGATTCACCAGGTGCTCCGTCGGAGGGATTGAACTTCGAGATCATCTGAACACAGGGAGACATCATGAACATCGCGCTCTGGATCGTCGCCAGTGTCTTCGCCTTCGGCTACATCGTCGGCGGCATCGTCAAGCTGACCATGCCCTATGAGAAGTACACGGCCAAGACGCACTGGCCCGAGGACTTCACGCCAGGCAACGTGCGGTTCATGGGTGTCGTCGAGGTGCTCGGCGGCATCGGGCTGGTCGTGCCAGGGCTGGTCGGCGTGGCGCCCACCCTCGTGCCGGTCGCGGCGTCGTGCATGGCGCTCTACATGGCCGGCGCGGTCACCGAGCGGATCCGGCGAGGGGAGTACAAGGAGCTGCTCGGCGACCTGGTGTTCCTGGCGGCGATGGTGTTCATCGCGTGGGGGCGCTTCGCGATCGAGCCGTTCTAGCCGTTCTAGCGATCGGTGAACGAGGACAGCAGGGTCTCGATGGTCGCCATCAGGCGGTCCTTGTCGTAGCGATCCGGGTCCTCGAGCGTGAGCCGGGCGAACTCCTCGGCGGTGACCAGCGTCAGGTGGGCAAGGAGGTCGACATCGACCTCCTTGCTGTCGCTCCTGGTGTCACCGCGGCGCTCGAGACCCTCCTGGAAGGCATCGGAGAGGTAGCCGCGGATCAGCTCCCGGGTGGCGTCGATGCGGTCGCGTACGACGGCGGGTGCGTTGCGGGTCAGGCCGAGCACGGGTCGCCACACGTCGGGCTCCTTGCGCACGATGTCCAGCAGCGCGGCGTACGCCTCGAGTGCCCACTCGGCGACGTCCTGGTCGCCTCCGGGCTGCGGCATCAGGCGTAGGGCAGAGGCGAGGGCGCGCCGCTGGGTGCGGTCGAGCAGCGCATGAAGGAGCGGCTCGAGGCCGTCGTACGCGCTGTAGACGACGGGCCGGGTGACCTCCGCCTCCTGCGCGATCGCCTCGATGGAGACCGACTCGTAGCCGTCGCGCGCGATCACCCGCAGAGCCGCGTCGAGGAGGTGCTCCCGCCGCTGCTCGACCGGAAGCCGGCGTGCATAGCGGCGCTTCGGCCGTGGAGATGTGTCGGGCGCCACGTGCACACAATATTACAGAGGTGTAGATTACGCTGAACCTACAGTGGTGTAGCAAAGGAGAGAACGATGGTGCTCGGCGTGAAGACTCGCAAGCAGCTGATGAAGCAGTACGAGCCGATGGCCGACTACGGGTTCCTCGGGCCGGACTCGGTCGCCTGGAAGGTGTGGGGCCACCCGACGTCGTACGTCCTGGGCTTCGCCCGCTCGGTCACGATCGAGCACTTCGACCCGAACCTCGCCGCCGCCGTCGTCCAGTCCGGCGGGGTGAAGTACCGGCCCTCGACCCGCTATGGCCGCACGCTGCGCTACTTCGCGATGCAGCTCTTCGCCGGCGCCGAGCAGACCTGCCGGGCGGCCGACGTGCTGGTCAAGGTGCACTCGAAGGCGATCGGCCACGACCCGGTGACGGGTGGTGAGTACGACGCCAACAAGCCGTCCTCGCAGCTCTGGATCCACATGACCGCGTGGCACTCGATCCTCAAGTGCTACGAGATGTTCGGCCCGGGCCGTCTCTCCGAGGACGAGGAGAACCAGTTCTGGGCCGAGTGCCGCGAGATCGCCAAGCTGCAGACGATCGATCCCGCCACGGTGCCGACCAGCCGCGACGAGGTGCACCAGTACTTCGAGGACTGGCGCCCGCACCTGGCTGCGTCGGAGGCGGCCCAGGACATGATCCACTTCATCATCCCGCTGAAGGTCGCGCTGCCACCGGCGATGCCGGCCTGGCAGAAGGCGCTTCTCGCCCCGACGATGTGGGTGATGAGCAAGGGGGTCATCTCGACCTATCCCCGCTACATGCGCGAGATGGCCAACCTCCGCCAGGGTCGCCTGCTCGACGCCCTCGTACGGATCCCGAACCGGCTCCTCCACGCCCTCCTCTTCCGATCCCTCAACGCCCGGCTCGCCCTCTTCGGCCTGCTCGCACCGCAGGCCACCCCGGTCGCCGCCCCGGCCATCCTCCGCATCCCGCCGCTGAGCGACAAGGTGTGGGAGGTGCGCGAGGCGCAGGCCCATTTCGGCTTCGACGTTCCCAGCGCCGCGCACCCCGACCTGCGGGCCAAGCAGCGCGAGCGGGTCTTCGACAAGGGCGAGAGTCCCAGCGACGAGGGCCTGGTCGAGTCCGAGCAGCACATCGGCACGATGGACGTGCACCGCGCGGCCCGCGTCTGAGGCGCGTCCTGGAAGAGCCGGCACGGCGCTCCGCCACGCAGGGGGTGGCGGAGCGCCCGGTGCCGCCGATGCCGCATTTTGAGTGATGCGCCCGCGGAACCGAGTGGCTAGCCTGACGCCATGGAGCGGCCGTGGCCGCTGACCGGGCGGGACGAGGAGCTGCGCAGGGTGGCGACGGCGGTCCGGCCCGGTGCGGCGGGCGTCATCGTTGCGGGTCCGGCGGGGGTGGGGAAGACCCGTCTCGCCCGCGAGGCGTTGGCGGGCTGCGTACGCCGCGGGGAGACCGTCGTCTTCGCCCAGGGCAGCTCGGCCGCCCGTCCGTTCCCGCTGGGTGCGTTCGCCGGACTGCTCGACGTGCCACCGGGGGAGGCGGCCGAGACGATCGGGCGGGCGCTGGACCAGCTCGCCCGCGGCCTGCCGCTGGTGCTGGCGGTCGACGACGCCCATCTGCTCGACGAGCACTCGGCGATCGTGGTGCACCGGGTGGTGGCGCGTCGGTTGGCGCCGGTGCTGATCACGCTGCGTACCGGCGAGACCGCGCCCGACATCGTGATGTCGCTGTGGAAGGACGATCATCTGCCGCGCCTCGAGCTGGCGCCGCTGGAGGCCGAGGAGAGCACCCAGCTGATCGCCCGGGTGCTCGGCGGCCCGGTCGACACGGCCTCCGCACACCGGCTGTGGACGATGACCGAGGGCAGTCCGCTGTTCCTGCGGCACCTGCTGGCCGGGGAGGTGGCTTCCGGGCGGTTCACGGCGGCGTCCGGGATCTGGCGGTGGACCAGTGAGCCGGCGATCTCCCCCGAGCTCGCCGGTCTCCTGGAGCGGGAGATCGGCGACCTCGCTGCGGGCGTTCAGGACGTCGTCGACGTGGTCGCCCTGGCCGAGCCGGTGGCGGTGGCGACGCTGTCCGAGCTGACCTCCGCGGCGGACGTCGAGGAGGCGGAGAGTCGCGGGCTGGTGCGTACCGACGGCCTGGTCGCCCGGCTCGCGCACCCCCTCTACGGCGAGGTACGCCGCGCCGCGATGGGAACGCTGCGCGCCCGCCGCCTCCGCGGGCGGGTGGCGCAGACCCTGGACCCCGAGCCGGACCCCATCCCGCGGGCGGTGCTCACCCTCGACTCGGACCTGCCACCGGAGCCGGCGCTGTTCCTGCGTGCCGCGGAGGCGGCGACCCGGATGTACGACCTGCCGCTGGCCGAGCGGCTGGCCCGTGCCGCAGCCGCCACCGGCGCGGTACCCGCCCGCATCGTGCACGCCGCCGCGCTCTCCTGGCTCAGCCGCGGCGAGGAGGCCGAGGCGATCCACGTAGACCTTGTCGAGGGTGCGCCTGATCCCGGGACGCTCGCGCTGGTGCAGCTGCATCGCGCCGGCAACCTGCTCTTCACGATGGCCCGGCCCGAGGAGGCACGCCTGGCGCTGGCCGCGGCCGAGGCCACCGGCGCGGCACCGGCCCACGCCGCTGCGATGTCGCTCGTTCTCGACGTGGCAGAAGGCGACTTCGCCGGCGTGATCGATCGCGCCCCGCAGCTGCTGCGAGGCAGCCTTCCCGACGATCTGGCCGGCATCCTGGTCGCCAGCGCCGCCTCCGCGGCGGCCGCCGTCACCGGCGAGCACGACCTCCTGGACGAGGCCGCGGTCGTGGGCGGGCTCACCGCCGACCGCGCACCGACCGTCATTCCCGGCTTCGGGCTCGCCGACTTCCAGGTGCTCGGGCACCGGCTCGCCGGCACCCCGGACCGGGGCGCCGACCTGGCCGGAAGGATGCGAGCCGCATCGGCCGACCTCCCGGGGCCGGCCCGACTGATGGGACTCGTCGTCGCAGGTCACGCGGCCCTCGCCTGCGGCCGGGTCGACGACGCGCTGGTCTCGCTACGGGAGGCATGGGCGGGGTTCGACGGATCGGGCCATGAGTTCGGCTTCCGCTGCCGTACGTTGCTCGCCACCGCCCTGGCGCAGGCCGGTCGACCGGCCGAGGCGGCTCCGCTGCTGTCCGGCGTGGCTGCCGGGCACCATCCGGCGTACCGGCTCTACCTGCCGGACGACCTCCTCGCCCTGGCGTGGGGTGCCGCCGCGGAAGGAGCGACGACGGAGGCGATCGGACGTGCGGCCGAGGCGGCGGACCTCGCCCGCGAGGCCGGCTCTCCGGCGTACGAGGTCCTGGCCTGGCAGACCGCGGTCCAGCTCGGGGGCGCGACCGCGGCGGCCACGCGGCGGCTGACCTCGCTGGCCGGGCTCGGCCCACGTGTCGAGGCCGCCCTGGCCCATGCCAGGGCGTGGGCCGCCGAGGACGGAGACGCGCTGCTCCAGGTCGCGCACGTGTGGGCCGGGATCGGCGATCTCGTCGCCGCGGGCGACGCGGCGGCGCAGGCCGCCGACGTACAGCGTCGTGCGGGCCGGCAGGGGTCGGCCCTGTCCGCGGCTGCCGCTGCCGAGAAGCTGGCCGAGAGGTCGGGTGCCTGCACTCCGGCGCTGGTGGTCGCGTCCCGGCCGCTGCCCCTGACCGCCCGCGAGCGCGAGATCGCCGCCCTGGCCGCCAGGGGGCTGTCGAACAAGGACATCGCGGCCCGGCTGACGCTGTCGGTACGGACCGTCGAGGGGCACCTCTACCGGGCCGGGCACAAGCTCGGCGTCTCGGAGCGGGCGGCGCTGTCCGATCTCCTCGGAGTCGAGTAGCGCACTACTCGTGCCGTGCTCGTTCCGGCGGCGGATGCTCAAAGGCACCCAGTCGAAGGAGGACTCATGAGCACCACCTATGTACGGCCCGACGAGGGCCGACGCTACCCGATGATCGATGGCGACCACGTCGCGAAGGCCGCCGTCAAGGACGACCTCGGGGCCTTCGAGGTCTTCGAGGTGACCGCCCCGGCCGCGCCGATGGCGCCCCCGCACGTCTCACCGTGGAGTGGGGTGCTGTATCTGCTCGAGGGCCGGGTCACGGCGTACGTCGACGGCAAGCCCTACGACGTCGAGCCGGGCGGGCTCGTGGTCTGCCCGACCGGTACTCCGGTCACCTTCGAGGTGGTCGGCGACGCCGCCCGCTTCCTCGCGATCGTCACCGGCGACCGTGCCGGACGCTTCTTCGCCGACTTCTCCAGCTCTGTCCGTGCGGACCTTCCGCCGGCGGACTCGATGGCCGCGATCCTCTCCGTCACCGAGCGCCACGGCGTCGGGCTCGCGGGCGGATGATCCGCGTGGCATGACGAAGGGCCTGCCCCGGACCGTGGCTGTGCGCCGCGGTCCGGAACAGGCCCTGGATCGGGTCGATGGGACCCCTCAGAGGTCGCGCTTGATCTCGTCCGTGTGCGGAAGGTCGGGGCTGCGTCGCAGGTTGACGACGGCGAGGGCCAGGCCTCCCCAGATGATCAGCATCGCGACGAGCATCATGACGATGGCGGTGCCACTCATGACCGTGCTCCCTTCTCGTTGAAGTGAACCTTGGACAGGGCGTCAGGGTGACGCCACTTGGCCTGAGCGGCCAGGAAGCCGAAGACGATGACGGCCGCGGCCGCACCCCAGCCGAAGACACCCAGCATCCAGGCCGGGTATCCGCCGTAGGGGGTCTTCACGTCCTCCCAGAAGGCGAGCCCGAGGACGAGCACCAGGCCGATCGGGGCCACGATGCTGACCAGGATCCGCCACCAGGCGCCGACGACGATCGAGCTGCCGTCGGAGAGATGGTCGCTGAACATCGGCAGCACGCGCAGGCCCCAGCTCAGGACCAGCATCGAGATCACGGCGACGAGCAGGATGCCGAACTGGTTGATGAAGTGGTCGAGGATGTCGAGCACGTAGAGCCCGCTCGTGGTCGAGAAGAACACCAGGCTGATCACGGCCATCGGCACGGTGACGGCGATGGTGGCGCCCTTGCGGGTCATCTCGAACTTGTCACGCACGCCGGAGATCACGACCTCGATCACGGACACCAGCGACGTGAAACCGGCGACGACGAGCGAGAGGAAGAAGAGCACGCCGATGAGCGCACCAGCCGGCGCCTCGCTGATGATCGCCGGGAAGGCGACGAACGCCAGACCGACGCCCGAGGTGGCCACCTCGTTGACGGCGACGCCGTTGGCCTGCGCCATGAAGCCGAGCGCGGCGAAGACGCCGATACCTGCGAGCAGCTCGAAGCTGGAGTTGGCGAACCCGACCACGAGCCCCGAGCCCGGCATGTCCGTGTGCTTGTGGACGTACGAGGCGTAGGTGATCATGATGCCGAAGCCGATGGACAGCGAGAAGAAGATCTGTCCGTACGCCGCCGCCCAGACCGTCGCGTCGGTCAGTGCTCCCCAGTTCGGGGTGAAGAGAGCGTCCAGGCCTTCTGCCGCCCCCGGGAGGAACAGCGAGCGCACGACCAGGATCCCGAAGGCCACGATGAGGATCGGGATGAAGACGACCGAGGTCGCGCCGATGCCCTTCTGGACACCGAGGAGCATCACGATCAGGATCGCGGCCCACACCAGGAGCAGCGGGATCAGCACGCCCCACACCGGGGTGGCGTCGACGCCCGGATCACCGAGCTGGAGGAACTTGCCGAAGAAGAACCCTTCGGGGTCGTCTCCCCAGGCCTTGTTGACGCTGAAGATCGTGTATCGCACCGCCCACGCCATCACTGCTGCGTAGTAGACGGCGATCATGAAGCAGATGCCGACCTGCCACCAGCCCAGACCCTCCGTGCCGCGGCGGAGCCGCGCGAAGGAGAGGGGTGCCGAGCCGCGGAAGCGGTGGCCCAGTGCGTAGTCGAGGAACAGGAACGGGATTCCCGCCGTCAGCAGCGCCACGATGTAGGGGATGACGAAGGCGCCACCGCCGTTCTCGTAGGCGACGTAGGGGAAACGCCAGATGTTGCCCAGGCCGACCGCTGAGCCGATCGCCGCGAAGATGAAGACTTGTCGCGAGGAGAATGCCCCTCGTTTCGCTGCCGCATCGTCGTGCACGCTCTCTGGTGTCGTGCTCATATCCGCCTCCTTGTTCGGTGATGCGTGTGACGCTTGTGGCGCCAAACTATCGCTGACGACGCTTGTGACGCCGATCACAGCACCATAGTCGCCAGACCGTCGGGAGTTGACCTCGGGGTTGGTCGACGGGCGCCGGCATCGTCGACCCATTGACAAGATCGGTCCAAGTGTTGATTGTGTGAGACATGAACTCAGATCTGTATCACGGTCGTGCGGCGTATGTTCCGCCGTCCGGCGTGACGTGGGTCGACCCGTGGCCGATGTACGCCGCCCTGCGCGAGCACGACCCGGTCCATCACGTCTCCCGGGGCGACTACTGGGTCCTGACCAGGCACGACGACGTCTACGCAGCGGTCCGTGACCACGAGACGTTCAGCTCGACCGGGGGTCTGACGACGGCGCACGACGAGCTCGAGCGGATCGGGCTGACCGAGAACCCGCCGATGGTGATGACCGATCCCCCTGCCCACACCGCGTTCCGGAGGCTGGTGAACCGCGGCTTCACGCCCAAGCAGGTCGAGGACGTGACTCCCCGGGTCACCCGGTTCGTCATCGAGCGCATCGACGCGATCAGGGAGGCTGGCGGCGGCGACATCGTCCAGGAGCTGTTCAAACCGCTGCCGAGCATGGTCGTGGCCCACTACCTCGGCGTTCCCGAGGAGGACTGGGGCCGATTCGACGTCTGGACCGACGCGATCGTCACGGCCAACGCGGCGCAGGACGAGAGCATCGGAGCCGGTGCCGCCGCCGAGCTCATGGGCTACTTCGCCGAGCTCATCGAGCGTCGCCGGCGAGAGCCTGGTGACGACACCGTCTCCCACCTCGTCGCCGCCGGGCAGGCCGACGACGACGCCGGTCTGCTGCGGGTGCTCGCGTTCGCGTTCACGATGGTCGCCGGCGGCAACGACACCACGACCGGTTTGCTCGGCGGCGGGCTGCCGCTGCTGGCGGAGCGACCCGACCAGCGCGAGCTCGCCGTGCAGGACGTCCCGGCCACCGTCGAGGAGCTGCTGCGGCTGACCTCCCCGGTCCAAGGTCTCGCCCGGACCACCACCCGCGACGTCGCTCTCCACGACGTCACGATCCCTGCGGGGAAGAAGGTCTTGCTCTGCTACGCCGCCGCCAACCGCGACCCGCGCGTGTTCGGCGCCGATGCCGAGGAGCTCGACGTCACCCGTGACCCCCGGCAGATCCTGACCTTCGCCCACGGCGCGCACCACTGCCTGGGCGCTGCTGCCGCCCGGATGATGGGTCGGGTGACCCTCGCCGAGATACTCGCCCGGATGCCTTCCTTCACCGTCGACCACGACTCTGTGGTGTGGGCGCCGGGGAGCTACGTACGCAGGCCCGTGAGTCTCCGGGTCGAGGTGACCGGATGAGCTGGCTCGAGGCGGAGCGGACCGAGCTCGCCGCCGAGCGGATCCTCGACGCCGCGGGCGCGCTGTTCGTGGAGCGCGGCGTCGACAAGCCCGGCATGGACGAGGTCGCCCGTGCGGCCGGCTGTTCGCGGGCGACCCTGTATCGCTACTTCGAGAACAGGCAGGCCCTGATCCACGCCTTCGCCCGCCGCGAGGCACGGCTGATCACCGCGCAGGTCGCCGAGGTTGCCGCCGGTGTGACCGACCCCCGACGGCGCGTCGTCGAGGCCGTCATCGCCTGCCTCGCGGCCGTGCGCGAGCGTCCTCACCTCGCCGCCTGGTACTCCGGCGACAGCACCCTGCTGCGCGAGGTGCTCCGCGACTCCCCGATCATCCGCGGCGTCGCGCAGAGCTACCTCGCCCCCGGTGCCGAGGACCCCGACCTCGCCGACTGGGTCCTGCGCATCATCCTGTCGTTCCTGACCGAGCCCGGCGAGGACGCCGCCGCCGAGCGCCGCCTGCTGGAGCGGTTCCTCGTGCCGGCGTCTTCAGGTCGTCCGGCCGCGTCGCCGTGACCGGACGCTCGGCACCAGCAGGCTGAGCAGGATCTGGCGGGGCGTGAGGGGTGGGACGTCGATGGGGTGGGCCGCCTCCGGGCGGAACGCGTCGAGGTAGAAGGCCAGGTTGCGCCGCCATGCGTCGGGGGCGGCTGCCCCGGTCACCTCGATGACCTTGCTGTGGGAGAGGACCACGAAGAGCAGGTCCTCGGGGGCCAGGTCGGAGCGGACCGCACCTGCGTCGAGGGCACGGTGCACCACGGCCTCGACGGTCTGCTGGATCTCCGTACGCAGCACCGCGAGCTCGGAGCCGCCCTCGAAGTGCGTGGACATCAGGTTCACGTAGCCGGAGGCCGCGGCCTCCAGCTCGCAGCTGGAGGTGAGGTAGGCGACGAGGCCGTCCCACGGGTCGTCGGCCGACAACGCCGCCTGCGCGGTGGCGAGATGGGTCTGCAGGGGTTCGATGAGGACCGACGTCCACAGCGAGACCCGGTCTGGGAAGTGCCGGTAGAGCGTGCCGGAGCCGACGCCGGCCTCCGCCGCGATGTGGTCGAGCGGCGCATGGATCCCGTCGCGCTGGAAGACGGCCTGGGCCGCCGCGACGATCCGCTCGCGGTTGCGGATGCTGTCGCGCCGCTCCGCACGCGCCGGCCGGCGGGGTCGTTCCTGGGCTTGCTCCGGGCGTTCGTCGCGATCGTTCGGGCACCCCATGGCGTCAGCCTACGACGGCTCCGGGAATACCGGGGAAAACTCCCCGCTTCCTATACCGGAGACATCAGTCCGGATCATCTAGGAGACCATCGCCATGTTCATCGCCACGCTCGTCCTGAGCATCCTGTTCGCCCTGCTGCTGCTGTTCTCGGCGTACGGAAAGCTCACCCACAACCCCGCCCAGGCCGAGACCCTGGAGAAGGTGGGCGTCACCCGGATCGTGCCGATCCTGGCGCTGCTCGAGATCGCCGGCGCGGCCGGCCTGATCATCGGCCTGTTCTGGTGGCCGCTCGGCGTCGCCGCCGCGATCGGCACGACGTTGTACTTCCTCGGCGCGGTCATCGCGCACGTGCGCGTGCGGGACACCGCGATCGCACCGGCTGCCGTCTTCGCGGTCGTCTCGGTCGCGATCATCGCGCTGCGCACGGTCTCGGCCTGAGTGTCGCCGGGATGCGCGCGGGCTACCCGCGCCGCTCAGCCGCTGCGAACTCCGCGCGCATCCAGGCACACCACTCCAACGCCGTACGCCGCGACCGGATGCCGCCTTCGAGCGTGATCCGACTGGCGAACAGCGGGTTCGTGGGATCGAGAGCGCCCGGGTCGTCGGCGATCTCGGCCAGCTCGGCGAGGTAGCGGTCGAGGACGCTCCGGTGGGTGGCCTCGAGCCGGCCGACCAGCTCGTCGGCCGCGGCGGGCTCCACGGTCCAGATCGACCACAGCCGGAGGACCTCGAGGTCGCGGACCGGCTGTGGCTCGAGATCGCCGACGACCCAGGCCGCCAGAGCGGCTTGCCCGGCATCGGTGATCCGGTAGCGCTTGGTCGGCCGCGGACCGGCGCCCTCGATGACCTCGTGCTCGACCAGCCCGGCGGCATCGAGTCGATTCAGCTCCGGGTAGATCTGCGAGTGACGTGCGGTCCAGAAGTAGCCGATGGGCTGGCGCATCCGCTGCGCGACCTCGTAGCCGGTGCACGCGCGTCGCGCGAGCAGGCCGAGGATCGCGAACCCGAGGTTGGAAGTGGCTGCACCGACGTCTGGCATATGTCAATATTGACATATGAAGGACGTGAAGCGGGCAGCGGTCTGTGCGGCGGTCGCGAGCGTGCTGCTGGTCGGCTGTGGGGTCGAGGGCGATGACAGGGACGGCGACGCAGGGGGTGGGGAGAGCAGTGCGGCCTCGGCGAAGGAGTCGGGGCCTGTCCTGCCCTCGAAAGGCCCGTACCTCAAGGGTGAGCTTGCCGGGTGCTTCCTGGCCGAGACCGATGCCGGGGTGGAGCCGATGCAGGTCACCGGCCCGAAGCTCACGCTGCCGGCCATCCGCTTCTCGCCGCCGGAGGGCACGGATCCGTCGGCGGTGCTGGTGATGCTGCATCAGACCGACGGCGACCGCTGCGGATGGGGTGACTTCGCGATCCTGGCGGCTCTGCAGGGCGTCGCCGGCCTCTCGTACGACCAGTGCGGCTACGCCGCCGCCCGCTGCTCCATCGAGGATCTCGACGACCCGGTGCCGCAGGTGCGGGCCGCGCTGAGCGAGGCTGAGAAGCAGTGGCCGGGGGTGCCGGTCGTGCTCGTCGGAGCCTCGATGGGAGGCAGTCAGACCGTGCGAGCCGTTGCCGCCGGCGTGGACGTCGACGGCTGGGTGGACCTTTCGGGACCGTCGACCTGGGCCGACGTGGAGCTGGCTTCGGTCGCCGGCAACATCCGGACGCCGGGTCTGGTCGCCATCTCCGAGGACACCGACGGTGCCGAGGAGGCGGCCGCCGCCCAGGCTTTGGCACAGGCCACCTCCTCGACGTTCGTGCCCGCCGAGGTGGGCCACGGCTGGGATCTCGTCGTCGAGGACGACCGCCTCACCGAGATCGGTCAGCAGATCGTCACGTACGCCGCGAGGTGATCGGGAGCACGACCGCGAGGTGCTGGGCGGCGGCCCGCAGGTGCGGGAGCAGCTCGACCATCCGGTCCATCTCCATCCGGTAGGACGGCGCGGCGATCGACACGGCGGCGACGGCACGGCCGTCGGGATCGAGCACGGGGACGCCGAGGGCGCGGATGCCGATCTCGTGCTCCTCGTCCGCGACGGCGTACCCCTGCTCGCGCACCTGCTGGATCATCTCGGCGAACCCGGCGCGGTCGGAGATCGTGCGGGGCGTCTTCGCGACCAGGTCGAGGTCGTCGATCAGCCGCTTCCGCTCTGAGTCGGGGGCGAACGCCACCAGTACCTTGCCCATCGAGGTGCAGTGCAGGGGGCCGAGGCCGCCGGGCGTGCCGATCACGCTGACCTGCTGGGGCCCCTGGACGTGGTGGACGTAGAGCTGGTTGTGGTCCGAGCGGACCGACATCAGCGACGTCTCCCGGGTCTGCTCGGTGAGCTCCTCCAGCGCGGGCAGGGCTGAGCCCGCGAAGCCACGGCGGTGGGCGACGTACTGGGCCAGCGAGAAGACCTTGAGCCCGAGGGAGTAGCGCTTGCTGTCCTCGTCGAAGGCCGCGTAGCCGTCGCGGATCAGCGCCGCCGCCAGCCGGTGGCAGGTGCTGAGCGGGAAGCCGGTCTCGCGGCTGAGCGTGGAGAGCGGTACGCCGGAGGGATAGGTGCTGAGCCGGTCGAGCAGCAGCAGCGCCTTGCCGACCATGTCGCGCTTGGCTCCGGCCTCGGTCGTGTCGTCCATGACCGTGATTCTTCCATATGGTGGAAGCGATATCTGAAAGATGGAAGGAATTCGTTGACGGGGAGATGTGGCCGCCACCACACTCGCATGGTGAAAGTGACTTCCGCCACGCGGGAGTGGAGCGAAAGGAATCCCCCATGACCACCTCCGACGCGCGCGTCGACTCCGGCGCGACGACGCTCGGCACCCAGCGCTGGGCGCGCCTGCTGCCGATCGTCTTCATCACCTACAGCCTCGCCTACCTCGACCGCTCCAACTTCTCCATCGGCATCGCCGGCGGTATGGCGGAGGACCTCGCCATCACGCCGGCGGTCTCCGCGCTCATCGGCGCGGCCTTCTTCCTCGGCTACTTCGCCTTCCAGATCCCGGGCGCGATCTACGCCGAGCGGCGCAGCGTACGGTCGCTGATCTTCTGGAGCCTGATCGCCTGGGGCCTGCTGGCCTCGGTGCAGGGACTGCTCAGCTCGGCGACCGCGCTGATCGTCGTACGTTTCCTGATCGGTGTCGTCGAGGCCGCCGTGCTGCCTGCGATGGTGATCTTCCTCAGCCACTGGTTCACCAGCCGCGAGCGGGGCCGCGCCAACACCTTCCTGATCCTCGGCAACCCGGTCACCGTGCTGTGGCTGACGGTCGTGTCCGGCTTCCTGATCGAGGCGACCGACTGGCGGTGGATGTTCATCATCGAGGGTCTGCCCGCGGTCGCCTGGGCGTTCGTCTTCCGGGCGATGGTCAGCGACCACCCCGAGCAGGCGACGTGGCTCAACGCGCCCGAGCGCGACGCGGTCGTCGAGCAGCTCAACCAGGAGCAGCGGGCGTTGACCCCGGTCAAGGGCTACGGCGAGGCCTTCCGGTCGCGCAACGTCATCCTGCTCTCGCTGCAGTACTTCCTGTGGAGCGTCGGCGTCTACGGCTTCGTCTTCTGGCTCCCCTCGATCGTGAAGGCGGCCTCCGGTGAGGGCATCGGGATGTCCGGCCTCATCTCCGGGATCCCGTACGTCCTCGCGGTCGTGCTGATGATCGTCAACAGCCGTGCCTCGGACCGTGCCGGGACGCGCGGGCGGTTCGTGTGGCCGTGGCTGCTGGTCGGTGCGGTGGCGTTCTACGGCTCCTACCTGCTCGGTCCCGACCAGTTCTGGCTCTCGTTCATCCTGCTCACCCTCGCCGGTGGCGCGATGTACGCCCCCTACGGTCCCTACTTCGCCCAGATCCCGGAGTTCCTGCCGCGCAACGTGGCCGGAGCGGCGATCGCGCTGATCAACTCCTTCGGTGCGCTCGGCGGGTTCGCGGGCAGCTACCTGGTCGGCTGGCTGAACGGCACGACCGGGAGCACCGACGCGTCGTTCCTGCTGATGGCGGGCTGCCTCGCGCTGGCCGCCGTGGTGATGCTGCTGGTCAAGGCGCCGGCCGCGGAGACCTCCTCGCAGAACGCTTCGGAGACCGCTCGATGAGGATCGCCCGGATCGAGCACCCCGACGGAATCGACCATGCGGTGGTCGAGGCCGACGGCTACCGGCTGATCGAGGACGTGTTCGCGGACGAGATCCGGTGCCTGGACAGGAGGGTGGGCTTCGCTGCTGCCCGCGTGCTGGCCCCCGTCGAGCCGCGCACGGTGGTCGGGATGGCGCACAACACCGGCCCGGCCGACCGGCTGCTGCCGCCGCAGGCCTTCCTCAAGCCGGCCCGGTCGGTGATCGGCCCCGGTGACCCGGTGCCGGTGCCGGCCGGCCTCGGGCTGGTCCACGCGGAGGCCGAGCTCGCGGTCGTGATCGGGAGCTCGGGCAGGGTGCTGGGCTACACGGTCGCCAACGATGTCACCGCGCGCGACCTGCAGGTCCAGGACTCGCTGTGGACGCAGGCCAAGGGCCAACGCGGCTTCACCCCGCTCGGTCCCTGGATCGAGACCGACCTCGACCCGGCGGGCGCGGTCGTCGGCTTGGAGGTCGAGGACGCTGCTGCAGCGCCGGCCGACACGGGTCAGCTGGCCCGCACCGTCGCCGAGGTGGTGGCGTGGGTCAGCGGCTTCCTCCCGCTCGGGCCGGGGGACGTGATCCTGACCGGTGCCCCCGGGGCCAGTCTCCCGATCCGGCCCGGACAGCAGGTCACGGCGAGCGTCGCGGGCATCGGGGAGCTGATCAATCCGGTGATCGAGGGCGTGCGGGAGCGACGTACGGAGAGGGGTGCGGCATGACCGACATCGACACCGGCCTGGACGCGGTCACCTTCGGTGAGGCGATGACGATGTTCGTCGCCCGCGAGAGCGGGCCGCTGCACCGGGCGGCGACGTTCGGCCGGGCGACCGCCGGGGCCGAGACCAACGTCGCGACCGGGCTGGCGCGGCTGGGCCATCGGTCCGGCTGGGTCGGACGTCTGGGCGACGACCCGCTCGGCCTGTTCGTCGAGGAGGAGCTCCGTGGCTGCGGGATCGACCTGTCGCGGGTCGAGATCGACGACACCGCCCCCACCGGCTTCCAGCTCAAGTCGAGGGCCGACGGTGGCGACCCCGAGGTGGTCTACTTCCGGCGCGGGTCCGCGGGGAGCCGGCTGGCGTGGAGCGAGCCGATGGGGACGTACGTCTCCTCGGCCCGTCACCTCCACCTGACCGGCATCCCGCTGGCGATCTCCGAGTCGGCCCGGGACTTCGCGTTCCAGGCGGTGGCGGCGGCCCGGGCGGGCCGCGCGAGCGTGTCCTTCGACCCGAACCTGCGGCCGTCGCTGTGGGCGAGCGAGCAGGAGATGGTCGCCGTCGTGAACGAGGTGGCCGCGCTCGCCGACTGGGTGCTGCCCGGCGTCGAGGAGGGCCGGGTGCTGACCGGTCATGGCGACCCCGCGCGCATCGCCGAGCACTATCTCGCCGCGGGCGTCGCGCGGGTGGTCGTCAAGAACGGCTGTCACGGAGCCGTCGCGTTCGGCCCGGACGGGGCCGTCCGGCAACCTGCGTTCCAGGTCGAGGTCGTCGACACCGTCGGCGCCGGCGACGGCTTCGCCGCCGGACTGATCAGCGCCCACCTGGACGGGCTGGAGCTCGGTCCGGCGCTCGAGCGGGCCGCCGCGGTCGGTGCGCTGGCCACCACCTCCACCGGCGACAAGGACGGCCTTCCCGACCGGGAACAGCTGGACCACTTCCTGGCGACCAGCTCGGTGGCCGCCTGACCGATGACATCAGCGAAAGGAAACAGCTCGATGCGCGTACTCGTGCCGTGGGCCCACCTGGAGGACCAGATGGGTGGCTGGCCCGACGGCCTGCAGGTGGAGGTCTTCGACGGCGCCGGCTCACCGCCTGCCGATGTCTCCGACGTCGCGTTCTACGTTCTCCCCTACGGCGTGAGCGCCGGCCGTGACCTGCTGCCGCGGATGCCTGCGCTCCGTGCCGTCCAGAGCCTGAGCGCCGGGGTGGAGAAGGTGCTCCCGCTCATCGGGCCGGAGGTCACGCTCTGCAACGGGCGGGGGCTGCACGACGCCAGCGCCGCCGAGCACGGGCTCGGCCTGATCCTCGCCGCCCAGCGGGAGCTGCCCCGCTGGGTGCGCGACCAGGACGCCGGCCGGTGGCAGCCCGAGCACACCCGGTCGCTGGCCGACTCACTGGTGCTGATCGTTGGGTACGGCTCGATCGGCGCCGCGCTCGAGCAGCGCCTGCTCGCCTGCGAGGCCGAGATCGTGCGGGTGGCGTCCAGGGCGGACCCGGGCAGGAACGTTCACGGCGTCGACGAGCTCGCGAACCTGCTGCCCACCGCCGACACCGTGGTGCTCACGCTTCCGGAGAAGCCCGGCACCATCGGCCTGATCGGCGCCGAGCAGCTGGCGCTGCTGCCCGACGGCGCGCTCGTGGTGAACATCGGTCGCGGCCGCACGCTCGACACCGACGCGCTCCTTGCCGAGCTCTCCACGGGTCGACTCCGCGCCGCGCTCGACGTCGTCGACCCCGAGCCGCTCCCCGCCGGCCACCCGCTCTGGTCGACGCCCGGCGCGATCGTGACCCCGCACGTCGGCGGCGGTGCGGCGACGTTCTACCCGCGTGCCGAGCGCCTGGTCGCCGAGCAGCTGCGACGCTTCGCCGAGGGCCGCCCGCTGCTCAACGTGGTGCCTCGATCGGGCGTGGCCACACCTCCCTGATCCTGCCCGCAAGACTCTCCGATCGGGGAGGTTGCTGCGCTCACGCCGTTACTAATGTGCGAACGGTCACAACGTGAGAGGAGCAGCAGATGGAACCCCAGAACGAGTCGAACCCGACCGACGTCGCCACCGAGGACCTCATCGAAGAGGTCTCGATCGACGGAATGTGCGGCGTCTACTGATGTCCGACCGCATGCTCGAGGAGCCGTGGACACTCTCGCCCTCGGTGGCGTTGCGTCCTGAACCGTTCGGGGCCCTCGCCTACCACTTCGGCAACCGGAAGCTGACCTTCCTCAAGCGTCCGGAGCTGGTCGAGGTGGTGCGGCTCCTCGAGCATCACCCCCGTCTCGGCAGCGCGCTGGACGCCGCCGGCATCCCGCCGGAGCAGCACGACGCGTACGCAGTGGCGCTCCGCGCCCTCGCCGAGACCGACATGATCCGCCCCCGCGACCAGGAGGCAGCGTGACCATCGCACCTGAACGCCCCACCACTCCCCAGGGCCGCCCCGCAGGCGGCAGCCTCGTCGAGCAGTTCGAGTTCGGCCTCGACGCCCCGATCTGCCTGACCTGGGAGCTGACGTACGCCTGCAACCTGGAGTGCGCCCATTGCCTGTCGAGCTCGGGCCGGCGCGACCCGCGCGAGCTCAGCACGGAGCAGTGCAAGGCCGTCATCGACGAGCTGCAGCGCATGCAGATCTTCTACGTCAACATCGGCGGCGGCGAGCCGACGATCCGCCCCGACTTCTGGGAGCTGGTGGAGTACGCCGTCGACCACCAGGTCGGCGTGAAGTTCTCCACCAACGGCTTCCGGATCACTCCCGAGCGCGCCGCGTTCCTGGCCTCGACGGACTACGTCGACGTACAGATCTCGCTCGACGGCGCGACGGCGAAGGTCAACGACCGCGTCCGCGGAGCGGGGTCGTACGACACCGCACTCAAGGCGCTGGCGAACCTTCGCGACGCCGGCTTCACCGACGCCAAGATCTCCGTGGTCTGCACCCGGGAGAACATCGGCCAGCTCGACGACTTCAAGGCCATCGCCGACGAGTACGGCGCCACCCTGCGCCTCACCCGGCTGCGCCCCTCGGGTCGCGGCGCGGACGTCTGGGACGAGCTGCACCCGCTGCCGGAGCAGCAGCGCGAGCTCTACGACTGGCTGATGGCGCACGGCGACAACGTCCTCACCGGCGACTCCTTCTTCCACCTGGCCGCGTACGGCGAGTCCCTCCCGGGTCTCAACCTGTGCGGCGCCGGCCGGGTGGTGTGCCTGATCGACCCGGTCGGTGACGTCTACGCCTGCCCGTTCGCGATCCACGACCAGTTCCTGGCCGGCAACCTGCTCGGCGAGGGCGGGTTCAAGGAGGTGTGGCAGTCCTCGCCGCTGTTCACCGAGCTGCGCTCGCCGCAGACCGGCGGTGCCTGCACGAAGTGCCAGTTCTTCGACGCCTGCCGCGGCGGCTGCATGGCCGCCAAGTTCTTCACCGGACTGCCGTTGGACGGCCCGGACCCCGAGTGCGTCCAGGGCTACGGCGAGACAGCATTGGCCGGCGACCGCCAGGTACCGCCGGCGAGCAAGGACCACTCCCGCAGCCAGGCCAGCCGCAACGCGCCGGTGCTGCTCAATCTCGGTGCCACCAGGCGGCGCCCCGTCTCCGCCTGCAACGAGGACCCGCTCGCCGGAGGTGATCTGTCGTGAAGAACCCGTGGAAGAAGAACCCGTGGTTCGAGTCGGTCGCGGTGGCCCAGGAGCGGGCCCGCCGCCGGCTGCCGAAGCCGGTCTACGGCGCTCTGGTCGCCGGGTCCGAACGCGGCCAGAGCATGACCGCCAACCAGGACGCCTTCGCCGACCTCGGCTGGGCACCCCACGTGGTCGGGCAGCACGCCAAGCGCGATCTCGGCACGACCGTGTTCGGCCATGCGATCCCGTTGCCGGTCCTGATCAGCCCCACCGGGGTCCAGGCGGTGCACCCCGACGGTGAGGTCGCGGTCGCCCGGGCTGCCGCGGCCCGCGGCACCATCATGGGGCTGTCCAACTTCGCCTCCAGGTCGGTGGAGGAGGTCGCGGCGACCGGCGCGACGACGTTCTTCCAGATGTACTGGACCGGCGACCGCGACACCATGGTCCAGCGCATGCAGCGGGCGCACGCCGCCGGCGCCCAGGGCCTGATCGCCACTCTCGACTGGTCCTTCTCGATCGGCCGCGACTGGGGCAGCCCGGAGATCCCCGAGAAGGTCGACCTGCGCACGATGATGAGACTGGCCCCGCAGGTCGCGGCCCGGCCCCGGTGGGCGTGGCAGTTCGGGCGTACGGGCTCCTTCCCCGACCTCACCGCACCCAACCTCGCCCCGCCCGGCGGCAGTGCGCCGACGTTCTTCGGTGCCTACTACGAGTGGATGACCACTCCGCCGCCGACCTGGGACGACGTCGCCTGGATGCGCGAGCAGTGGCATCAGATCAGCGGCACGCCGTTCGTGCTGAAGGGTGTGTGCCGGGTTGACGACGCGCTCCGCGCCGTGGACGCGGGGGTCGCGGGCATCTCGGTCTCCAACCACGGCGGGAACAACCTCGATGGCACCCCGGCCGCGATCCGGATGCTCAAGCCGATCGCGGACCGTGTCGGTGACCAGGTCGACGTGGTGATGGACGGAGGCGTACGCCGCGGCTCCGACGTCGTCAAGGCGCTCGCGCTCGGCGCCAAGGCGGTGCTGATCGGCCGCGCCTACCTGTGGGGACTGGCGGCCAACGGCCAGGCCGGGGTCGAGAACGTCCTCGACGTGCTCAGCGGTGGCATCGACTCGGCCCTGCGGGGGCTGGCGGTCGGGTCGGTCGCTGAGCTGCGGCCGGAGCATCTGATCGTCCCGGACGGCTTCCATGTACGCACTGGGTGACGCCACCTGGCCGCAGGTGCGCCGGGGAACGGTTCTGCTGGTTCCCGTCGGCTCGCTGGAGCAGCACGGACCGCACCTGCCTTTCGACACCGACACCACCATCGCGTCGGCGGTCACGCAGGGGGTGGCCGCCCGGCTCGCGGAGCAGGGTGTCGAGAGCTGGGTCGCGCCACCGATCGCGATCGGCTCCAGCGGCGAGCACCAGTCCTTCGCCGGCACCGTGTCGATCGGGAGCGATGCGCTCCACCTGGTCGTGGTCGAGCTGGTCCGCTCGGCCCGTACCTGGGCGGAGCGGGTCGTGCTCGTCAACGGCCACGGCGGCAACGCCGCGGCGCTGACGAGCGCGGTCAACCAGCTCGCCTTCGAGCGGCAGCCGGCCTGCTGGCTGCCGTGCCGCACCGAGGACTTCGACCTGCACGCCGGTCGCACCGAGACGTCCCTCATGCTGCACCTGCGCCCGGAGGCCGTACGCATGGACCTGGCCGAGCCGGGCGACACCCGGCCGCTCGCCGAGATCCTGCCGGCGATGCGGGCGGGTGGCGTCGCGGCGGTCTCGGCCAACGGCGTCCTCGGCGACCCGACGGGCGCCACGGCGGCGGCGGGAGCGGAGGCGCTCACCATGATGATCGAGCAGACCACCATGGACGTGCTGGCTCCCGGCGGCGTGGCAGTGGGATGAGCACCTCCCGCCCGGTGGCGGTGGTCACGGGTGCCGCTCGCGGCATCGGCGCGGCCACGGTCCGCCGGCTGGCCGCCGCGGGCTACGCCGTGCTCGCGGTCGACGCCTGCGCCGGGCCGGATGCGGCGCCCTACCCCATGCCCACGCCGGACGACCTGGAGGCCGTCGCCGCCGGGTGGCCGGAGGTCGGGACGTACGTCGCCGACGTCCGGGACCGCGAGGCGCTCGTCGCCGCCGTGACGAGCGCCGAGGAACGCTGGGGACAGGTGGACGTCGCGGTGGCCGCAGCGGCTGTCGTGGCGGGCGGCCGGCCGTTGTGGGAGACGCCGGAGGACGAGGTCGAGCTGCTGTGGGAGACCGACGCGAAGGGCGTCTGGAACCTCGCCTCGGCGGCCGTGCCCGCCATGCTCCGCGGCCCGGATCCGACGCGCTGCCGCTTCGTCGCGGTCGCCTCGGCGGCCGGCACCCACGGGCTGTTCCGGCTGGCCGGCTACACGATGGTCAAGCATGCCGTCGTCGGTGCGGTGAAGGGCCTCGCCGCCGACCTCGTCGGCACCGGTGTCACCGCCGTCGCGGTCTCTCCGGGGGCGACCTCGACCGACATGCTGGACCAGACCGCCGCGCTCTACCCCGGCACCACCGCGGCCGACCTGGCCGCCCATCAGCTGCTGCGCCGGCCGCTCGAGCCCGACGAGGTCGTCGCGGCCATCGCCCTCTGCTGCTCGCCCGAGGGGTCCGCCCTCAACGGCAGCGTCGTGCACGCGGACGGAGGCTTCGGCGGATGAGATTCCCGATCGGCTTCCGGGCCCGCATCCGTGCTGACGTACGCCGCGTCGACGGCCGCCTGCTGGTCGGCGGTTCGCCGCTGCGTGCCGTCCGGCTCACCAAGGCGGCGCGGGCGCTGCTGGCCGAAGGCGAGGTCACCGTGGTCGACGCGGCGACCGACGCGCTCGCCGCCAGGCTCGTCGACGGGAACCTGGCCGACCCGGTGCTCGACGGATCCGGCGTGGAGCCGGCGGAGCTCACCGTCGTGATCCCGGTGCGCGACCGCCCCGACCAGCTCGACCGTGCGCTCGAGCCGCTGAAGGGCCTCCATCGCATCGTCGTCGACGACGCCTCGCTCGATCCCGACGCCGTCGCGAGGGTCGCCAACCGGCACGGCGCCCATCTCGTGCAGCTGCCACAGAACCTCGGCCCCGCCGGCGCGCGCAATGCCGGCCTGCGGGCCGTCCGCACCCGGTTCGTTGCGTTCGTCGACTCCGACGTCACCGTCCGGGCGAGCACGCTCCTGAACCTCACCCGGCACTTCGCCGACAGCCGGGTCGCGCTGGTCGCGCCGCTGGTCCGCAGCCGCGCCCGCAGCCGGGCACCTCGGTGGTTCGAGCGCTTCGACGAGGACGACTCCTCCCTCGCCCTCGGCACCCGCGCCTGCGTCGTACGCCCCGGGGCCGCGGTGGGCTGGCTGCCCAGCGCCTGCCTGGTGGGACGTACGGACCGGCTCGGGAAGGGCTTCGAGGAGACGATGCGCGTCGGCGAGGACGTCGATCTCGTCTGGCGGCTGGTCGAGGCGGGTGAGGTCGTCCGCTACGACCCCGACCAGGTCGCCTGGCACGACACCCGCACCACGGTCCGCGGCTGGCTGGGTCGCAAGTACCTCTACGGCACCGGCGGCGCCGACCTGGCGGTCCGCCACGGCCGCAAGGGCGCCCCGGCCGTGATGACGGTGAGCATGGCGGCCACGGCCGCCGCGCTGCTGGTGCAGCGGCGGTGGTCGCTCCCGGTGGCCGCCGCCGGGATCGCCTATGGCGTCCTCTCGCTGCGAAGGCGGCTGCCCGAGACCCCCGGACGCGACCGGCTCGCCGTCCAGCTCTGCGCCCAGGGCCTCGGCTGGACGGTCCGCCAGGAGGCCGCGCTGCTGCTGCGGCACTGGTGGCCGCTGACCGTGCTCCTCGCCCCGCGCAGCGCTCTGCTGAGGCGTGCGCTGGCGGCCTCCCTGCTCGTCGACGTGGTCGTCGCCCAGGTCGACAACCCCGGCACGAGATACCGGCCGCTGGCCCGGCGACTGGACGACCTGGCGTACGGAGCAGGGCTCTGGGCCGGCGCGATCAGAGCACGTTCGGTGACCTGTCTGCTGCCGCGCCGACCTGGCCAGAAGACCGGCCAGGGAGGCACCTCTCCCAACGGGTAGGTAGGCCCCTCCCAGGCCGGGCTGTTTCCCGTTCCTCGCCTGTTCGCGGCCCTTTCGCCGTACCTAATGTGCTGAGCGTCACACACCAACGGAGGTTTGCCATGCAGGTCGACGAACTACTCAAGCCCTTCCCGATCAAGGAGTTCCACCCCTTCCCACGCGCCCTCATGGGCCCCGGCGCTCACGAGATGATCGGGCCCGAGGCTCTCAAGATGGGCTTCCGCAAGACCCTGGTGATGACGTCCGGCCTGCGCGGCACGGACATCGTCAACAAGATCGTCGAGTCGATGAAGTACCACGGCCTCGAGGTCGTCGTGTACGACAAGGTCGAGTCCAACCCCAAGGACTACAACGTCATGGACTCGGTCAAGCTCTACCAGGAGAACGAGTGCGACTCGTTCGTCTCCATCGGCGGCGGCTCGTCGCACGACGCCTGTAAGGGCGCGCGCATCTCGGTCGCCCACGACGGCCGCAACGTCAACGAGTTCGAGGGCTTCAACATGTCCGAGAACCCGAAGAACCCGCCGCACATCGCGGTCTCGACCACGGCCGGCACCGGTTCGGAGACGTCCTGGGCGTACGTCATCACCGACACGACCACGGACCCCGACAACCCGCACAAGTACGTCGCCTTCGACGACGCCTCGGTGGCCAGCCTGGCGATCGACGACCCGGTGCTCTACTACGACTGCCCGGTCGACTACACCGCGCAGTGCGGCTTCGACGTCCTGGCGCACGCCAGCGAGCCGTACGTCTCCCGGATCAACTTCCAGCCCTCGCTCGGCAACGCGCTGCACGCGATCAAGCTGACCTCGGAGAACCTGCGCCAGGCGGTCTGGAACGGCCAGGACCTCAGCGGTCGTGAGGGGATGATGTACGCCCAGTACATCGCCGCCCAGGCGTTCAACTCCGGCGGTCTCGGCATCATCCACTCGATCAGCCACGCGGTGAGCGCCTTCTACGACACCCACCACGGCCTCAACAACGCGATCGCGCTGCCGCGGGTGTGGGCGTTCAACATGCCCACGCACTACAAGCGGTTCGCGGACATCGCTCGCGCAATGGGCGTCGACACCCACGGCATGACCGACGTGCAGGCCGCCGACGCGGCGCTCGCCGCGGCCATCCGTCTGCTGCGCGACGTCGGCATCACCGAGCGCTTCGTGGACGTCAAGCAGGACACGTACTCGAAGAACCGGCTGGGCCAGGGCCCGACCGCGTACTACGCGAACGCCAAGGAGATCGTCGGCGACGACGCGGACGTCGACCGGATCACCAACCACGTCCTCGGTGACGCCTGCACGCCGGGCAACGCCAAGGAGTGCACGTTCGAGACCGTACGTCCGGTGGTCGACCACTGCCTCAACGGCGACCTGGACGACCTGCTCGGCTGATCGATCCGTCTGATCGATCCCAGCGTGGCGGGCCCGGCGACCGGGCCCGCCACCTCGGCCCCACCCACCACCTCGAGGAGTGCACGTGTCGACCACCACCGAACCGATCCAGGGCTTCACCGACGTCGAGGACACCCGCGCCCAGCTGGCGGCGTGCGGCTACCTCGCCGACGACCGGCTCGCCACCACGGTGTTCCTGCAGACCCGGCTGGAGAAGCCGGTCCTGCTCGAGGGCCCGGCGGGCGTCGGCAAGACCCAGCTGGCCGAGAGCCTCGCGACCGCGACCGGGCGGCGCCTGATCCGGCTGCAGTGCTACGAGGGCCAGGACGAGACCAAGGCGCTCTACGAGTGGGACTACGGCAAGCAGCTGCTCTACACCCAGATCCTGCGCGAGAAGATCGGCCAGGTCGTCGAGGACGCTGCCGACCTGAACGAGGCCGTCGAGCGGATCGCCAAGCAGGACTCGGTGTTCTTCTCGCAGCGCTTCCTGGCCGCCCGGCCGCTGCTCGAGGCGATCGACTCCGACACCCCGGTCGTGCTCCTCATCGACGAGGTCGACCGGGCCGACGAGGCCCTGGAGGCGGTGCTGCTCGAGCTGCTCGCGGAGTTCCAGATCTCCATCCCCGAGGTCGGCACGGTGACCGCCAAGACGATGCCGTACGTCGTCCTCACCTCGAACAACACCCGCGATCTCTCCGCCGCGCTCAAGCGCCGCTGCCTGCACCTCTTCCTCGACTACCCCGACGCCGTCCGCGAGCTGGAGATCATCCGGTCCAAGGAGACCGGCCTCGCCGACTCGCTCGCGGCCCGCCTCGTCGATATCGTCCGCGGCATCCGCGAGCTCGAGCTGCGCAAGGCGCCGAGCATCTCCGAGACCGTCGACTGGGCTCGTACGCTGGCAGTGCTCGGCGTCGAGGAGCTCACCGCCGACGTGCTCTCCACGACGCTCAACGTGGTCGTGAAGTACGAGCGTGACCTGAAGCGGGTCATGGAGGCGCTGCCGCGGCTGGTCGACCCGAACGCCGAGGTGCCCGACCACCTGCACGGCCATGGTCACGGCCATGGTCACGGGCATGGGCACTCCCACGCCGCCCCGGCCGCATCCGACCGCGGGGATGACGACGACGTCGACGGCCGGGCCGAGCGAAAGGCGAAGGACCAGCCCGGCCGGCACAACGCCGGCTACTACGGCGGCGCCGGCGGCACCGGGCCGCGTACGGCCCCGGCGGTCTCGACGAGCCAGGGCAACCGGGCGTTCCCGTCGGCCCGCAAGCGTCCGCTCTGAGCCGGGATAGAGGCCCGACATGGAGACCGCACTGCACCGCTTCATCCGGCTGCTCCGGCTCTACGGCGTACGCGTGAGCACCGCCGAGGTGATCGACGCGATGCACGCGGTCGCCCAGCCCGGGGTGCTCGAGCAGCGCCACCTGCTCCACGCGGCGCTGACCGCCAGCCTGGTCAAGGACCGCCGCGACCTGGACACCTTCGACCTCGTCTTCGACCGGTTCTTCGGGCTGCGGCCGGTGGTCGAGGAGGAGGACGAGCACGGGCACACCCACGACGACCTCTCCGACGAGGGGCAGCTGACCGACTTCACGCTCTCCGAGGAGCCGGGTGAGGTGCCGGAGGACGGGCACAGCCACGGCAAGCCGGACGACATCAAGGAGTACTTCAAGCCCGAGGACATGGCGCAGCGCTACAACCTCCACCAGGAGGCGAACAAGATCGACATCGCCGCCCTCACCGACGAGATCGTCCTCTCCAACGACCCTAAGTCGAGCCCCGGTGAGGCCGCCCGGGTCCAGCTCTCCACCAGCCGGATGCACAACCCGGGCAACCCCGGTGACCTGATCCGCGACGCCGGGATGCAGCTCGACACCGAGCTGTCCGTGCAGGAGGAGATCGCGCTGCTGAGCTGGCTCGAGGAGCGCGAGCCGGACAGCGGCATCGACGACGACGATGCCCTCGCGGAGCTCCGCAAGGCGCTCTCGCCGTGGCTGGCCACGCTCCCCGAGCGGATCCGCGACCACCTCGAGCGGCTGATGAGCATGGAGCGCGAGATCGAGTCGCGTGAGATCCAGGCGGCGCAGGCCGAGACGGTCGCCGAGCACGACCGGGCCGCGCTCGAGGAGTCGCTGCGGCGGCTGCTCAGGAAGCTCCACGGCGCCCCGCGCCCGCGGCGTACGGTCGCCGCGCGCGGCATCGTCGACGGCCGCCGGACGATGCGCACCAACATGAAGTACGACGGCGTGCCGTTCCGCCCGGTCACCGTCGCCAAGGCGCACGACCGGCCCCGCCTGCTCGTGCTCTGCGACGTCTCCCTGTCCGTACGCTCCACCGCCCGCTTCACGCTGCATCTGCTGCACAGCCTGCAGTCGGTGGCCACCTCCGTCCGGTCGTTCGCCTTCGTGAAGGACCTGGTCGAGATCACCGACCTGTTCGCCGAGCACCGGATCGAGGACGCCTTGTCCCTGGTGCTGTCGGGTCTGCCGGCCGGCGGGGTGCTAGACGTGGACGCGGACTCCGACTACGGCTCCTCGTTCGAGCAGTTCCTGGAGCAGTTCGGCTCGGCGGTGAACCGGAGGACCACGCTGGTGATCCTCGGCGACGGCCGCGGCAACGGCAAGGACCCGGGCTTCGCCGCGTTCGAGGAGCTCACCCGGCGGGCCCGGTCGACGATCTGGCTCACGCCCGAGCCGCGCTACTCGTGGGCGCTCGGCGGCTGCGACCTGCCGGAGTACGCGGAGTGGTGCGACAAGGTCCAGGTGGTCCGCAACCTGCGCGGGCTCGACAACGTCACCCAGACGATGCCGGCCGGACGATGACCACCCCGCCCGGCGAGCTGGCCGTGATCGACGCGCTCCGCCCCGGTCCCGAGGCGGGGGTCTACCGCGACGAGGTGGTCAGCGTCCGGGCCTGGCAGGGCCCTCGCCCGCGGCGGCATCTCGGGACGATCCGCACCCGCCACTTCGACGTGCACCGCGAGGGCCACCAGGTCCATCTGGTCCACTGCCTGCGGGCGGAGCAGATCGACGACGACCTTTCCGGGCTGCTGGCCGAGGAGCTGTTCCAGCCGGGGTGGCTGCGCGGTCCAGACCTGTTCGAGCGGCTCTTCACCGGTGTCGTGGTCAGCAGCGCCCCGGACCCCGGGCAGGCGTGGGCCGCGTTCTACCGCAACACCCTGCGCCACGTGGAAGAGGCGCTGGAGCGCCCCGGTCCCACCCCGGCCGGTCACGGGACCGTCGCCGAGTACGCCCCCGTCTACCGCTTCGTCGAGCAGCAGCTGGCGCGTGGCTCCGTCCTCGAGGTCGGCTGCTGCTTCGGGTTCCTCTCGCTGCGGCTGGCCGCCGCGGGACGGGACGTGACCGCCTCCGACCTCTCCGCGGGCACCGTCACGCTGCTGCGCGCCGCCGCGTCCCGGCTGAAGGTGCCGCTGGCCACGCGAGCCGCCGACGCCACCCGGCTGCCGTGGGCCGAGGACGCCGCCGACAACGTGCTGCTGATCCACCTGCTCGAGCACATCGAGCCGAGCCTCGGCGACCGGGCGGTCGCCGAGGCGATCCGGGTCGCGCGCCGCCGGGTCGTGATCGCCGTACCTCTCGAGGACGAGCCCGACGAGACCTGGGGCCACGTCCGGACCGTGTCGCTGGACGACCTCGCCGCCTGGGGCGAGGCCTCGGGACACCCGCACCGGGTCGTCGAGCACCACGGTGGCTGGCTCGTCATCGACACCGACCGCTGATCGCTCCTCGCCGGTCGACCTGTCCGTCGACGACGCGGACGCGCATCGGTCGCCTCCGCGCCGCGTCAGCCCTGGTCACAGGCCGGTCCGACCTGTCCGTCGGCCGCACGCACCCGGGTAGGAGGCCTACCCGCGGGCAGGTGCGCGACCGCCCACTCGGCGGGTCTGTCGGTGTGTCGTACGTCACTACTTTGAGAGGACCGTAGCCCAGCCCGGACGACGGCTGACTCCCTGGAGGAACTGATGACGAACACATCCATCGATGCAGAGGTGCCGACCGTGCAAGGCACCACCCCGACGGCCTGGGGCGACCCGTTCCCGCTCGGCCTGGCCAGCTTCGGGATCTCGGCGCTCGTGCTGTCCAGCGTGATGTCGGGACTCGTGGACGCGGCCGCCCTGCCGGCGGTGCTGCCCCTCGCGCTGGCCCTGGGCTTCGCCACCGAGCTCCTGGCCGGTCTGGTCCACTACCGGCGCGGCGAGACGTTCCCGGCCCTGGTGTTCACCGCGTACGCCGGGTTCTGGCTCTCCTATGCCCTGCTGGTGCAGTTCTACGGTCCGATGGTGACCGCCGACGGCGCCGCGATCACCGGGATGTTCCTGCTCGCCTGGGCGCTGTTCACGTCCTACATGCTGCTGGCGGCGCTGCGCACCAACACCACCACGATCGTGATCTTCGTGCTCCTGGCCGGGGTCTTCTACCTGGCCGCCTTCGGGTCGTTCCTCGGCAGTGCCGCTCTCGGCCGCACCGCCGGCTACGTGCTGATCCTGGACGCCGTGGTGGCGCTCTACGCCTCGGCCGCGATCATCGTGAACACGACCTGGGACCGCACGGTCCTGCCGGTGCCGTGACCTGCGTCAGCCGCCGGGCCGTGCGGTCAGAGGAGCCCCATCTTGGACGCCTCGTACACCGCCTCGGCCCGGCGGCTGACGCCCAGCTTCCGCAGGATGTTGCCCACGTGGAACTTCGCGGTGGTGTCGGAGATGTAGAGCCGGTGGCCGATGGCGCGGTTCGACAGCCCGTGGGCGAGCAGCTCCAGCACCTCGAGCTCGCGGGTGGTGAGCTCGGAGTCGTCGCTGGTCACCGGCATGTTCACGCCGCGGATCATCGCCGCGGCGGAGCGCGCGTCGAAGGCGCTGCCGCCGCTCGCGACGTCCCGGATCGCCCGGACCAGCCCGGTGGTGTCGACGTCCTTGACGACGTAGCCGCGGGCGCCGGCACGGATCGCCTGCATCACCAGCTGCTCGTCGAGGAACGTCGTCAGCACCAGGATCAGTGCCTCCGGGTGGCGCTGGGTGAGCGCCGCGCAGAGCTCCAGCCCTTCAGCGTCCGAGGACGAGGAGAGCTTCAGGTCGAGCAGCACGATGTCGGGACGGGCGCTGTTGACCCGGGCGAGCGCCTCGGCCGCCGTCGCCGCCTCCGCGACGACCCGCAGCCCGGGCTCGCGCTCCAGGATCGACCGCAGACCCTGCCGCACGATCGCGTGATCATCGACCAGCAGTACGTCGATGCCGGCCGTGGCCTGGGCGGGGACCGTCTGGGCGGGGACCGTCTGGGCGGGGACCGACTGGGCGGGGACCGCCTGCGGTGGGCTGAGCGTGTTCATGGTTCCTCCTCGAAGCGGCTACTGCGGGTCCTCGATGAGCCCGCAGATTGTTCCCCGGCCGCGGTCCACGACCGGCAGCGGCACCCGGAGCTCGACCCGGACACCGCCGAGGTGCGAGCGCCGGAACGCGACGGTGCCGCCGAGCTCGCTGATCCGGGTCTCGATGTTCGCCAGGCCGCGGTGGCGCCCGTCGATCGAGGCGCCACGCTCGAGACGCAGCTTCCGGGCCAGCAGGCCCGGGTCGCCGCGGCCGTCGTCGGCGACGCCGACGTAGAGCTCGTGCTTGCGGTAGCGGAGCCGGAGCACGGCCTGGCTGGCCTCGGCGTGGATCGCCACGTTGAAGAGCGCCTCGCCGACCGCCCGGGCGATGTCGTGCTTGGCCTCCGCGGGCATCGGGCACACCTCGCCCTCGACCCGCACGGACACGTCCAGGTGCGGGCGATGGTGCTCGGCCACCTCGTGCAGCAGCTCGGGCAGCGAGGAGACCGTGTCGCGATGCGGCTGGTGCAGGGCGTAGATCGCGCGGCGCAGCTGCTCCACGGCGTCCTGGGTGAGCTGCTTGGCGGTGTTGAGGAGCTCGCCGATCCGCTCGCCGGCCGGGCCCAGCTCCTCGGTCTCGCCGCGCGCGACCTCGACCGACATCCCGGCCGAGAGCACGAACTGGGTCACGCTGTCGTGGAGCTCCCGCGCGATGCGGTGCCGCTCGTGGTCGACCAGCTCGCGCTGCCGGGCCACCAGCAGCCGCTCCTCGGCCTCCCGCAGCTCGCGGGTCCGCTGCTCGAGGTCCCGCTCCCGGGCACCGACCTCGTCGTAGAGCCGCTGGGCGCGCCGGTGCTGGGCGAGCCCGGCCTGGTACTGCTCGGAGGTGTGCAGCGCCACCGCGGCCTCGTTGGCGAGGATCCGCAGCACCGACAGGTCTCCGGGCTCGGGGTCGTCCGCGAGCCCGTGGAGGCCGACCAGGCTGCCGATCATGACGCTCTCCAGCGTCATCGGCACCCGCACCCAGCGAGCCGGTCCCGGCGCCCCGGTGGCATGGCCCGCCCGGATCGCACCGAGCTCGCGACGTACGACGCCGGGGAGGTCCTCCTCGTCGCCGACCACCCGGCCGTCGTGGTCGACGACGATGAACCTCGGCCTCGCCCCCGTCAGATGCCCGTCCGCCAGCGCCAGGATCGTCCACTCCGCGGCGAGGTGCACCGCGGCCGCGCGGGCGACCTCCTCCAGGAGCGCCCGCGGACCCTCCACCGTGCGCACCAGCGCCCGCGAGATCGAGTCCATGGCGCGTACGGCCTGCTGCATCCGCTCGTCGGAGCGGAGGAACGCGCGGTAGTAGGACCGCTTGCCCGAACGTACGCCGGTCAGTGCTGCCAGATCGGGGGCGCTCACGGGACCGCCTTCACAGGGCTTCTCGGAAGAGCGCGTGGATCTCGGCGCGGCTCGCCGGTCGCGGGTTCGTCGTCAGGCAGGCGTCGTCGAGGGTCGTCACCGACAGGGTGTCGAGATCGGTGTCGGTCACCCCGAGGTCCCGCAGGCCTCGGGGCACGCCGACGTCGTCGGCCAGGCGCCGCACATGGTCGGCGAGCATCTCGGCCGCGACGTACCCGGGGACACCGTCGACCGGCAGGCCGGCGGCCCGGGCGAGACCGACGAACCGCTCGGGGACCGAGCGGGCGTTGTAGCGGATCACGTGCGGGAGCAGGACGCCGTTGACCACGCCGTGCGGAGCGTCGAGAAGACCGCCGACCTGGTGACTCATCGCATGGGTCGCGCCGAGGATCGCGTTGGTGAAGGCCAGTCCGGCCTGCAGGCTCGCCTGCGCCATCATCGCGCGGTGCTCCATCGCGCCGGGGTCGGTGATCGTCGAGCGCAGGTGGCGGCAGACGAGGGCGACCGAGCTCATCGCGTGCCCGTCGGCCAGCGGGTTGTGCGCCAGTGACACGTACGACTCGATGCCGTGGGTGAGCGCGTCCAGGCCGGTCGCGGCGTTGAGCGCCTCCGGCATCGTGGTCAGCAGCCGCGGGTCGGTGATGGAGACGTCCGGCACCAGCGCCCGGCCCATGATCGTGAGCTTCACCCGGCGGTCGGTGTCGGTGACGATGCAGAACTGGGACACGTCGGCCCCGGTCCCCGACGTGCTCGGGATCATCAGCATCGGCGGGATCGGCCGGGCGATCTGGTCGATCCCGGCGTAGTCGAGGATGTCGCCGCCGTTGCCCGAGAGCACAGCGACGCCCTTCGCGGCGTCCATGCAGGAGCCGCCGCCGATCGCCACGATGACGTCGGCCTCGGTCTCGACGTACCTCTCGTAGGCGCGGCGTACCTCGTGGTCCTTGGGGTTCGGCGTGACGTCGGTCCACAGCACCGGGGCGAGCCCCTCGGCCCGCAGCAGCCGGAGCAGCTCGTCGACCCAGCCGGCCTCGACGATGCCGGGATCGGTGACGACGAACGGCCGACGGGCGCCGAGCCGGGCGGCGGCGTAGCCCGCCTCCGCGAGCGAGTCGGGTCCGAAGACCACCTCCGGTGCCTGGAACTTCACCACCTGGTCGAGCGGGGCGGTGGTCGGCGGGACGGGCTCCTGTCGGGGAGCGGCCTCCCTGGTGCGGGCGATGACTGCTGTCGTGGTTCCGGCTCCGGCGCTCATCTCAGAGACCCACCTCGCGGTCCAGCCGGGCGATCTGACCGTCCGCGAGCGCCATCAGCGGGGAACCGGGCGGCAGCAGGTCCTGGAGGCGAAGCCACATCTCGTAGTCGTCGGCGCCCCACGCCGACCGGGTCCAGGTCGAGACCAGGTCGGGCTGGCCCGACTGGAGCACCGCGGCACGCAGCTGCTGCGCCAAGGTCTCCCGCAGTCGTACGACGCCGGGTGCCACCGAGCGCGGCAGGATCGGACCGCGATAGCAGCGGAGCGCCCCGGCCACGTCGCCCACCGCGAGTCTGGCCTCCACGCCGAGCCAGTCGCCGGTCACCTCGGTGGTGAGCCGGTAGGGCCGGGAGGCGAGGAACTCCTCGCCGAGGAGGTTGCGCAGCCGGTTCAGCTCGGCGCGGAGCGTCGAGGAGCCGCCGTCGTCCTCGTACAGCAGGACCGCGAGCTCGTCGCCGGAGAGCCCTCGCGGGGTGCTGGCGAGGAGCAGGAAGATCTCGCTGTGGCGAGGGGACAGCCGCAGCTGTGCGCGATGGCCGCGGCCGTCGTCGATCGAGAGCAGCAGGTCCTGGCGACCCAGCGTCTCCACGGCGATGCGCGCCCAGCCCGGCCGGGTCTCCGGCTGCCTCGGCAGCAGCTGCTCGCGCGCGAGCTCGGACTCCGCGAGCCTGGCCGCGGCGCGCACCATCGCCATCGTCTGGGGCACCACGATGGAGTCGCCACCGGTGATGTCGAGGACGCCGAGCAGGCGCGAGTCGCCCGGGTCGTGGATCGGGGTGGCGGCGCAGCTCCATGGCTGCACCGAGCGCCGGAAGTGCTCGGCGGCGATGACGCTGGTCGGCCGGTCGAGCCGCAGCGCCAGGCCGGGTGCGTTCGTGCCGGCGAGCCGCTCGTCCCAGTTGCTCCCCTCGACGAAGCCGATCTGCTCCGCGCGCCGGAGCGCCGCCGGCGCACCGCACACCCAGAGCAGCTGGCCGGCCTCGTCGGAGACGGCCATGATCGCGTCGCAGTCGCGCGCTGCCTGGCCGAGCACGTCGTCGAGGAGCGGGAACACGCGCGCCAGCGGATGGGCAGCACGTACGTCCCGCAGCTGGTCCTCGGGGAGGGTGATCGGCGCGCACGTGTCGTCCGCGGTCACCCCGGCGGCGGCGGACCGGTGCCACGAGTCCGCCACGGCTGCGCGCATCGAGGCGCTCTGCTTCGTATCGCTCATCCGGACCTCCTCTGGTGACGAGGGTCACATTTGAAGGTTGCATTCACGTTGCATCGGTCGCGCAACGTGGCTGCAACCTCGGCGTTTCTAGCGTCTGTGACCACGATCACGCCCCAATGCCTGACTTTGCCTGAGGAGAATTCCCGATGACCGTATACGCAGCTCCCGGCCAGCCCGACTCGCTGGTTTCCGTCCAAGGCCGCTACGGCCACTACATCGGCGGCCAGTGGGTCGACCCGGTCAAGGGCGCCTACTTCGAGAACATCTCGCCGGTGAACGGCAAGCCGTTCACCGAGATCGCCCGGGGTACGGCCGAGGACATCGAGGCCGCCCTGGACGCCGCACATGCTGCCGCTCCGTCGTGGGGGAAGACCTCGACGACGGAGCGGGCCAACATCCTGCTCAAGATCGCCGACGTGATGGAGGAGAACCTCACCGCCATCGCCGTCGCGGAGACCTGGGAGAACGGCAAGCCGGTCCGCGAGACCCTGGCCGCGGACATCCCGCTCGCGATCGACCACTTCCGCTACTTCGCCGGCGTGCTGCGTGCCCAGGAGGGCACCATCGGCGAGATCGACGAGAACACCGTGGCGTACCACTTCCACGAGCCGCTGGGCGTCGTCGGCCAGATCATCCCGTGGAACTTCCCGATCCTGATGGCCGTCTGGAAGCTCGCCCCGGCACTGGCCGCCGGTAACGCGGTCGTCCTCAAGCCCGCCGAGCAGACCCCGTGGTCGATCCTCAAGCTCGTCGAGCTGGTCGGCGACCTGCTGCCCGCCGGTGTGCTCAACGTCGTCAACGGGTTCGGCGTCGAGGCCGGCAAGCCGCTCGCCTCCTCGCCGCGGGTCGCGAAGGTCGCCTTCACCGGTGAGACCACGACCGGCCGCCTGATCATGCAGTACGCCAGCCAGAACATCATCCCGGTGACCCTGGAGCTCGGCGGCAAGAGCCCGAACATCTTCTTCGACTCCGTCGCCGCCGAGAAGGACGCCTTCTACGACAAGGCGCTCGAGGGCTTCACGATGTTCGCCCTCAACCAGGGCGAGGTCTGCACCTGCCCGTCGCGTGCGCTCGTCCAGCGCTCGATCTACTCCGACTTCGTCGGCGACGCGATCGCCCGGGTCGAGAAGATCAAGCAGGGCAACCCGCTCGACGACACCACGATGATCGGCGCCCAGGCCAGCAACGACCAGCTCGAGAAGATCCTGTCCTACATCGAGATCGGCAAGGACGAGGGTGCGAAGGTCCTCACCGGTGGTGAGCGGTCGATTCTCGAGGGCGATCTCGCCGAGGGCTACTACGTCCAGCCGACCGTCTTCGAGGGCGACAACTCGATGCGGATCTTCCAGGAGGAGATCTTCGGCCCGGTGGTCTCGCTGACCGGCTTCGACGACGAGGCCGACGCCCTCAAGGTCGCCAACGACACCCTGTACGGCCTCGGTGCCGGCGTCTGGTCGCGCGACGGGTCGCAGGCCTTCCGGGCCGGCAAGGAGATCAAGGCCGGTCGCGTCTGGACGAACTGCTACCACGCCTACCCGGCCCACGCGGCCTTCGGTGGCTACAAGCAGTCGGGCATCGGTCGCGAGACCCACAAGATGATGCTCGACCACTACCAGCAGACCAAGAACCTGCTCGTCAGCTACAGCCCCGACGCCCTCGGGTTCTTCTGATGAGCGCGACCCACGCCTCCTCCCTTCCGGCGCGGGTCGCCGTGACCGACGAGGCGGCGGACCTGCTCCGCCGTCTCGTCGGTAACCACGGGCCGGTCATGTTCCACCAGTCCGGTGGATGCTGCGACGGCTCCGCCCCGATGTGCTACCCGAGCGGCGACTTCATGCTCGGCGACGCCGACATCCACCTGGGCGACCTGGACATCGGCCTGGACGACCGGGTGCCCGTCTGGATGTCGCGCTCGCAGTTCGAGTACTGGTCGCACACCCACATCACCATCGACGTCGTCCCCGGACGCGGCGCCGGCTTCTCCCTCGAGGCGCCCGAGGGCGTGCGGTTCCTGATCCGGTCGCGACTGTTCACCGACGATGAGGCCGCCCTGCTCGGCTAGCCGGTCTCCTCCGCAATCCCCTCCCGCCCCCGAAGGAAGCACGACGCCATGACCGACCTGACGATCCCCAGCAAACCGACCCGCTTCGACCCGCCGGCCGAGCTCGCCGCTGCCGCCAACGTCACCGCCGAGGCGTACGCCCGTGCCGACTCCGACCTCGAGGGCTTCTGGGCCGAGCAGGCCGAGCGGCTGACCTGGGCCGAGCCGTTCACCCAGGTGCTGGACTGGTCCGACGCACCCAGGGCGCGGTGGTTCGCGGACGGGAAGCTCAACGCGGCGTACAACTGCGTCGACCGTCATGTCGAGGCCGGTCGCGGCGACCAGGTGGCCTTCCACTTCGTCGGCGAGCCCGGCGACACCCGAGACCTCACCTACGCCGACCTCAAGGACGAGGTGTCCCGAGCCGCCAACGCGCTGACCGGCCTCGGCGTGGGCAGCGGCGACCTGGTCGCGATCTACCTGCCGATGATCCCGGAGGCCATCGTCGCGATGCTGGCCTGTGCTCGCATCGGCGCCACCCACACGGTGGTCTTCGGCGGGTTCTCGGCCGAAGCGCTGGCCTCGCGGATCGAGGACTGCCGGGCCAAGCTGGTCATCACCTCCGACGGCGGCTACCGCCGTGGGGCCCCGTCGGCGCTGAAGCCGGCCGTCGACGCCGCCCTGTCGCGGCTGGGCAGCCAGAGCCCGGTCGACCACGTCCTCGTCGTACGCCGCACCGGGGAGTACGTCCCCTTCGACGACGCCACCGACCTGTGGTGGCACGACGTCGTCGACAGCGCCTCCCCCGAGCACACGCCGGAGGCGTTCGACGCCGAGCACCCGCTGTACGTCATGTACTCCTCGGGCACGACCGGGAAGCCCAAGGGCATCCTGCACACCACCGGCGGCTATCTGACCGGCGCGGCCTACACCCACCATGCGGTCTTCGACCTCAAGCCGGACACCGACGTCTATTGGTGCACCGCCGACATCGGCTGGGTCACCGGGCACAGCTACATCGTCTACGGCCCGCTCGCCAACGGCGTCACCCAGGTGCTCTACGAGGGCACGCCGGACAGCCCGCACCGGGGTCGCTGGTGGGAGATCATCGAGCGGTACGGCGTGACCCTCTTCTACACCGCCCCGACGGCGATCCGGACGTTCATGAAGTGGGGCCGGGAGATCCCGGACACCTACGACCTGACCTCGCTGCGGCTCCTCGGATCGGTCGGCGAGCCGATCAATCCCGAGGCGTACGTCTGGTACCGCGACGTCATCGGCGGCGACCGCTGTCCCGTCGTCGACACCTGGTGGCAGACCGAGACCGGCCAGATGATGATCAGCCCGCTCCCCGGGGTCACCGCCGGAAAGCCTGGCTCGGCGATGAGGCCGCTGCCCGGCATCGGCGCCGACGTGGTCGACGAGGAGGGTCGCTCGGTGCCGAACGGGTCGAGCGGCTACCTGGTCCTCACCAAGCCGTGGCCCGCCATGCTGCGCACGCTGTGGCAGGACGACGAGCGCTTCGTCGAGACGTACTGGACCCGCTTCGCGGACCTCGGCTACTACTTCGCCGGCGACGGCGCCAAGAAGGACGAGGACGGCGACATCTGGATCCTCGGCCGCGTCGACGACGTGATGAACGTGTCCGGCCACCGCCTCTCCACGAGCGAGATCGAGTCCGCCCTGGTCTCCCACCCGCGGGTCGCTGAGGCAGCCGTCGTCGGCGCCGCCGACGAGACCACCGGTCAGGCCGTCGTCGCGTACGTCATCCTGCGCTCCGGGGACGGCAACACCGGTGAGGCGCTGATCCAGGAGCTGCGCAGCCATGTGGCCAAGGAGATCGGGGCCATCGCCAAGCCGCGGCAGATCACGATCGTCCCGGAGCTGCCCAAGACGCGGTCCGGGAAGATCATGCGCCGCCTGCTGCGCGACGTCGCCGAGGGCAGAGATGTCGGAGACACCACCACGCTGAGCGACCCGAGCGTCATGGCCCTGATCGCGAACCGCGAGACCGAAGCGGCGGAGGCATGAGATGGCCGTGCCCGCCACCGGCGTCGACCCCCGGACCATCGGGCAGAGCTGGGTCATCGTGGCCCGCCACCGCCAGCCCGCGGGCGCCAAGGATCCCGCACCGTGGGGCGAGGCTCATCTCAAGCGGATCGGCACGTCCACGACCATCTGTGGTGCGCCGGCCCAAGGCTGGCACGCGTTCTGGCATCTGCGCTCCGAGGACGTCCGCCGATGGTGCACCGAATGCTCCGCTGCGGCACGCCCCACCCGTACGGTGTCGGGAATCCTGAGCACCAAGTGACCCACGAGGAGGTAGCGATCGATGACGACCGTGACCCACACCTGCCGGTGCCCCCAGGCGTTCCACGAGCTCGGGCTGCACACGCGTGAGGGCGTGCTGCCGGGCCCACGCTGGCTGCAGGTGTTGGCGCAGCTTCTGCGCTGAGCGTGACGAAGGCGCGTACGACTCGGGCCCTACTCCTTTGCAGACTGAGCCTGTAAAGTGGTGATTGCAACGGCCTTGTAGGCCCGCGAAGTAAGCCCGGCAGTCTTCCGGACGGTGGACGAGCCGGGCTCGCGCCATTTCTGTGGCCGTTTCCTCCGCCAGCTCGGTGGGTCAGACCACGAGGTGGCGGACCTCGACGACCAGCGGCCGAGCCGCGTCGATCCAACGACCGCCGCGCTGGTAGCACCAACACACGGCGTCGCTGATCCACAGGAGCGGTTCGCTGCGAGGGACGTCGAGGCGGTACGCCGGCTTGTCGGTCACCGGGTAGAGCAGGTCGGAGATCAGCTCGAGATCTGAGCGCATGAGGCTCTCGTCGCGCTCGATGACCAGGTGGGCCGCCCGATCTTTGAGAACATCTTCGACCACAGCGGTCAGGCAGGCAGCACGTCCAGCACGTTGGTCCCTGGTCTTCGCGATGTAGAGAGTGACCTGAACCTCGAGCCCACACATCACGTGAAGAACCCGGTCGCGATAGGCGTCCTTCTCCTTGGCGAAGTGGATGCGGTCCTGCCGAGGCAGGAGTACTCCGCGTAGCGCCTTGCGCGCCTGCGCGACTTTGCCTGCCGGCAGCGTGGCCGCTGCGACGACGTAGTCCCTCGTCTTTGTTTCATCGACGAAGACGTGACCGCGCAGGTAACGGTTGAGGTCGTCTGCGGGTCGAAAGGTCACCGCTCCATTGTCGAGGACAGCACCGACAGTGTGTTCGAAGGTGGCGTGAGTGTCGCGGCGTCCCGACCTGCGCCGGGGTCAGTCCCTGACCTCGGACGGCGCGGTGCCGTAGCGCCGGCGGTGGGCGGCCGCGAACCTGCTCGCGGAGGAGAAGCCCCACCGTGCCGCGACGTCGCCGACGGCGAGCGCCGCGTCGCCGGTCAGGTCGGCATGGGCCCGCTGCAGCCTGATGTCGAGCAGATACTGCGTCGGGGACTGGCCGATCCAGCGCTGGAAACCCTCCTGGAGGCGGCGCACGCTGGTGCCGGCGAGGACCGCCATGTCCGCAGCGGTCCAGGCCCGGGCCGGGTCGTCGTGGAGAGCCTCGACGACGGCCCGGATCATCCGCGGCTGCGCCGCCGGGCGGACTCCGCCGTCGGGACAGCAGGCCTCGAGCAGACCGACCGCCACCGCGCCGGCCAGCTGGCTGCGTACGAGCTCGCTGTCGCCGAAGACATCCGGGTCGTGCAGGTTGGTGGCCAGGCTGGTGATCAGGTGGTGCCAGGCCCGCGCGCGGCCGTGCTGCACGGACAGCTGCTCCGGCAGCAGCGTGCGTACGTTGACCCGGTCGGTGCCGAGGACGCGTTCGGCCTCCACCTCCAGCCAGGTGCTGTCGAACTTCACGCCGAGCACCGTGCAGGTCGCGTCCCAGTGACTGATGAGCGAGGGGGTGTCGGGGCGGAAGACCGTGCCCTGACCGGTCACCGAGGTGATCTCCCCGAACCGTCCCCTGCTCGCGAGATGCCCGGTGATCGGCATGTTCACCTCGAACGCGCCGGGGTAGTCGCAGTCGATCGCCACGTCGGCGCCCCAGCCGACGTGGCCGATCAGCACCGGCCCGAGGTCGAGCGTACGCAGCGTCAGCCGAGGCTCGTGGCTGCCGCCGAGCGGCCTCAGCTCATGCGGGAAGTACGCCTGGGCGACCACGTTCGAGGCCTGGCCCCAGTCCCGTGGGGCGGTGCGCCGGCGACCGGACATGGCGCGGAGTCTACCTGAGACGTCCGTCACAAAATGGTCGCGCATCCGGTGCCGAGACCGCGCAATCCGTGTCGCTGGTCTGCTGTGACGCACCTAACTTCGGGATCTCAGTGCCGACCCGTTCAGCCTTTCGAGGAGCACCCGATGACCACCACCCAGCAGGACCTGTCCTGGCTCGACGACGTGACGATGAGCGACCTCGAGCGGAATCCCTACCCGACCTACGAACGTCTCCGCCGCGAGGCACCGCTCGCCTTCGTCCCGGTCCTCGGGTCGTACGTCGCCTCCACCGCGGAGATCTGCCGCGAGGTCGCGACCAGCCCCGACTTCGAGGCCGTGATCACCCCGGCCGGCGGGCGCACCTTCGGCCACCCCGCGATCATCGGCGTCAACGGCGATATCCACGCCGACCTGCGCGGCATGGTCGAGCCGCAGCTGCAGCCGGCCGAGGTCGACAGCTGGGTCGACGACCTGGTGCGCCCGATCGCCCGGAGCTACGTCGAGCAGTTCGAGGACCGCGGCAGCGCCGAGCTCGTCGCCGAGTTCTGCGAGCCGGTCTCGGTGCGTTCGCTCGGCGACCTGCTCGGGCTGCAGTCGGTCTCCTCCGACAAGCTCCGCGAGTGGTTCCACAAGCTGAGCGTCTCGTTCACCAACGCCGCGGTCGACGAGAACGGGGAGTTCACCAACCCGGAGGGGTTCACCCCGGGTGACGAGGCCCGGGCGGAGATCCAGGAGGTCGTCGACCCGCTGATCGACCGCTGGATCGAGCACCCGGAGAACACGGCCATCTCCCACTGGCTCCACGACGGCATGCCGCCGGGCAAGACCCGTGCCCGCGAGTACATTTACCCCACCATCTACGTCTACCTGCTCGGCGCGATGCAGGAGCCCGGCCACGGCATGGCCTCCACGCTGGTGGGGCTCTTCAGCCGTCCCGAGCAGCTGGAGGAGGTCGTCGACGACCCGTCGCTGCTGCCGCGGGCCATCTCCGAGGGCATGCGCTGGACCTCGCCGATCTGGTCGGCGACCGCGCGGATCAGCACCAAGCCGGTCACGATCGCCGGCGTGGACCTGCCCGCCGGCACCCCGGTGATCCTCTCCTACGGCTCCGCCAACCACGACACCGGAAAGTACGACGCTCCCACCGAGTACGACCTGCACCGGCCGCCGCTGCCGCACCTCGCCTTCGGCGCCGGCAACCACGCCTGCGCCGGCATCTACTACGCCAACCAGGTGATGCGGATCGGGCTCGAGGAGCTCTTCGAGGCGATCCCCAACCTGGAGCGCGACACCGGCGAGGGCGTGGAGTTCTGGGGCTGGGGATTCCGCGGTCCGACCAGCCTGCACTGCACCTGGGAGGTCTGAACCGTGCCCGCCGCGATCAGCGTCGCCGGCCGCCGTGTCGAGTGCACCGAGGACCAGTCGATCCTCGAGGCGTTCCTCCGGGCCGGCATCTGGATGCCGAACTCCTGCAACCAGGGCACCTGCGGCACCTGCAAGCTGCAGGTCGTCTGCGGCGAGGTGGACCACCGTGAGTCCCCGCTCGACACGTTGACCGCGGAGGAGCGTGCTGCCGGGCTGGCGCTGGCCTGCCAGGCCCGGCCGCTCGCCGAGACCGAGGTCGCGCTGCGGGGCTCGGAGACGGGACGTACGACGCATGTGCTCCGCGACCTCACCGCGACGATCATCGCGGTCGAGGAGATCGCCCGGGACACCCGGCGGGTCCTGCTCGGCCTCGAGGAACCGCTCGCGTTCTCGGCAGGACAGTACGTCGAGCTGCTCGTCCCCGGCACCTCCGAGCGCCGGCCGTACTCCCTCGCCAACACGGCAGAGGAGGACAAGGTCCTCGAGCTCCACGTACGCCGGGTCCCCGGCGGCGTGGCGAGCGAGTGGCTCTTCGGGCCGGTGAGGGTCGGTGACCGGGTCGAGGTGCGTGGCCCGCTCGGTGACTTCCACGTACCCGACGCCGACCAGGACGCGGGCGAGCCGATGGTGCTCATCGGCGGCGGCACCGGCCTGGCGCCGTTGCTCGGCATCGCCCGCACCGCCTTGGAACGTCACCCCGACCGGGTGGTGGTGCTCTACCACGGCGTACGCGTCGAGGCGGACCTCTACGACGCCGACCGCCTCGAGGAGCTGGCCGCCGGCTATCCGGGTTTCAGCTACGTCACCGTGCTCTCCCGGGAGTCCGTGCCGGGCCACCGCAACGGCTACGCCCCCGACGCCTTCGTCGAGGACGTGGCCAGTGCCCGTGGCTGGTCCGGCTGGCTCTGCGGCCCGCCGCCGATGGTCGAGGCCGGGGTCAAGGCGTTCAAGCGCCGGCGGATGGCGCCGCGGCTGATCCACCGCGAGAAGTTCGCGGCCGCGGACGCACCTGCGCCGTGAAGCTGCTGCCGGCGAGCGCCTCGAGCAGGTCGGTGGCGGAGACGTCTCCGGTGACGGTGATCTCGCCGGTCTCGCGGTCGGCGGTGAGGATGGCGACGCCGGGGAGATCCCGGAGCCGGGCGGTGGCCTCACGGACGCATCGAGGGCAGCGCATGCCCTCGACGTACAGCTGAATGGTCTGCATGGCGGTCTCCTTGGTGGTCTCGCAGTGCCGTCGTGGCCCCGGACGGATCCGGGGCCACGACGGAGTCGGACGGGCTAGCGGCCGGCGGGGACCGACTCGGCCGCGGTCTCGGTGCGGACCGGCTTCCAGCCGATCCCGGTGACGACGGCACCGGCGAGGGCGATGCCTGCCGCGCCGAGGAACCCGGCCGAGAAGCCGTCGGTCGTGGCGGCCAGGTCACCGACCTGGTCGGATCCGTACGCGGCCGCGACGACGGTCATCGCTGCCAGCCCGAGCGCGGAGCCGACCTGGTAGCTGGTGTTGACGATCCCGGCTGCGAGGCCACCCTCCTCAGGAGCGGCAGCGCCGAGCGCCGTGCTCAGCGACGGGATGAAGGCCAGCGCCATGCCTGCAGCGGTGACCAGCGTCGCCGGGAGGACGTCGACGGCGAAGCTGCCGTCGGCGTCGATCCGGGAGAGCCAGACCAGGCCGAGGCCGAGGACGATGAGGCCGCTGACGGTCATCGCCTTCGGTCCGAACGCCGCGGTCAGCCGCGGGGCGACGGCGACCATGCCGAGCATGATCGTCACCGTCATCGGCAGCAGGGCCGCGCCGGACGCGAAGGCGCCGAGCCCGAGGACCTGCTGGAGGTAGAGGTTGATGAAGAAGAACATCGGGATCCAGGCGGCGCCGAGGAGCAGCTGGGCGATGTTGGCGGCGGCCAGGTTCGGGGCCTTGAAGATGCCCAGGCGCATGAGCGGCGCCGAGGAGCCGGCCTGCAGGGCCACGAACGCGACGAGCAGGGCGATGCCGACGGCACCGGCGACGAGCGTGCTGGGCGATGCCCAGCCGACCTCGGGCACACGTACGACCGCGAAGACCACCGCGGCGAGACCCAGGGTGACGGTCAGCGCGCCGAGCAGGTCGATGCGACCGCGCTGCGCGGTGCCGGCGGGCATCGTGCCCGGCGTCAGGGCGAGGACGACGAGGGCGATCGGGATGTTGATGAAGAAGACCCACGGCCAGGACAGGTACTCGGTGAGCACACCGCCGAGGAACACGCCGGCCGTGCCGCCGGCCGGGGCAGCCGCGCCGTAGAGCGCGAGCGCCTTGGTCAGCTCCTTCGGGTTGGCCCCGAAGTTCATGAACAGGAGCGTCAGCGCCGAGGGTGCGATGAGCGCGGATCCGGCGCCCTGGACGGCGCGGCCGGCGATCTCGACGGCGCCGGTGTCGGCCAGTCCGGCGACGAGCGAGCCGACGCCGAGGACCAGCCAGCCGATGGCGAAGATCCGGCGGGCGCCGAGCAGGTCGGAGAGCCGGCCGCCGAGCAGGAGGAGGCCGCCGAAGGCGACCACGTAGGCGTTGAACACCCAGCTGAGGTCCTGCGGGGCGAAGCCGAGATCACGCTGTATCTCCGGAAGGGCGACGCCGATGATGGAGGTGTCCATGATGACCATGAACTGGGCGGCGGCGATGAGGCCGAGGGCGAGCCAGCGGCGGCTGTTGGCACCCGCCGCCGGGGATGCTGTGGAAGACATGGTTCTCTCTTTTCGTCAGGGCGGCCGTCCGGCCGCGTGAGAGAGAACCTGTCCGGAGTCACTGTCCCTGGTCTGTCCGGCCGCCGTCCGTCCGGGACTCGTTCAGCCGGGCCAGCGCCTCGCTCGCCTGGTCAGCGAGGGCGGCCTCCCCGGCGGCGAGGCCGAGGGTCCGGGCCTCGTCGTAGCGCTCCGCCGCCGCTTCCGTCTCGGACAGCTGCTCGTGGCACCGGGCCAGTGCGAGCGTCGCCTTCGCCGTCATCGCGGGCGTCTGCAGCGTCTCGAAGCCCTGGATCGCGGTCGAGAGCAGATCGATGGCCGTCGACCAGTCCTCCTGACGCTCGGCGAGCCGGCCACGTCCGTACGCCGCCAGGATCGACCCGGCCCGGTCGCCGACGTGGCGCGATGCCAGCTCCGCACGGCGGAACGCGTCCTCGGCCGATTCGAGGTCCCCCAGGCCCAGGTGGGTGATCCCGAGGTCGGCGAGGGCCCACTGCACGGTGTTGTGGATGCCGGCGGAGGCGGCCACGTCGATCGCCTGCTCGAGGGTGCGGGCCGACTCCCGCAGGCGTCCGAAGTGCCGCAGGCCGTAGCCGAGGTGGTACAGGACGGCGCTGTGGCCCCAGGGGTCGTCGAGGTGACGGAACTCGGCCGCGGTGGCCCGCCCGAGCCGCGTCGCCGTCGGCTCGTCCCTGGCCTTGAGGGCGGTCTCGAGCCGGACGAACCCGGCGACCGCGAGCCCCCAGCGGTCGCCGCGGTCGCGGAACCATCCCTCGGCGGCATCCAGGAGTGCCGGCGCCTCCTGGTCGTGCCCGTTGACGCCTTCGACGGCGAGCAGCACCTGGGAGACCGCAGCTCCGTCGGCGTCGCCGGCCTCGGTGAAGATCGCCAGGCTTTCGCGGGCCGCCTCGGCGCAGCGTGGATGGGGGTGGACGACGCATGCCCGGGGTCGCTCGACGAGCGACACCGCCTGCAGGGCAGCCGCCCGCGCGGCGGGCGTCCCGCGGTCCTGCTCGAGGAGGCGACGCAGGATCCGGCGCCCCTCGAGGTGGCGGCCCTGGTGCCAGAAGAGGCCGAGGTGGCCGGCCAGCCGCAGTGCGGCGTCGATGCGATGTCCTGAGCTTGTCGAAGGGCCGCCGGCCGGGCCCTCCAGCCAGGCGATGGCCGATCGTACGTTGGCCTGCTCGTCGACCAGGAGGTTCCGCGCGCGGGGGTCGCCCTGACCGCGCAGCGCCCGCGCCGACCGCTCCGCGACCTGGGCGAAGTGGTGCGCGTGCCGGGTGGCCAGCGCGTCGCCCCGGCCGGTGCTCGCCAGCCGGTCGGCGGCGTACTCGCGTAGCGTCTCGAGCATCCGGTAGCGGGTGACCGGGCCGCGTTCGGCGACGATCAGGGACTGCTCGACCAGCCGGCCGACCGCGTGGATGACCTGGCTCGGGTCGGTGTCGTCGTCGGCGAGGACCTGCTCGGCGGCGGTCAGGGTCCAGCCGCCGTGGAACACGGCGAGCCCCTCGAAGACGCGTTTCTCCAGGTCGTCGAGCAGGTCGTAGCTCCAGTCGACGGTCGCGCGGAGCGTGCGCTGACGCTCCTCCGCGGTGCGAGGTCCCGAGGTGAGCAGCGTGAACCGCTGGTCGAGCCGGTCGGCGAGGTCGCTGGGGGACAGCGCGGACGCACGGGCCGCGGCGAGCTCCAGCGCCAGCGGCATGCCGTCGAGCGCGCGGGCGATACGGCCGAGCGCGACGTACGCCTCCGGGTCGGTCTCGACCCCGGGCACGACCGTCGCGATCCGGCGGACCAAGAGCTGCACCGATGGCGACGACGCGGTCGTCTCGGGGTCGTCGTCCTCGAGCGGTGTCGGGAGCGGCCCGACGAGGGTCTGCACCTCGCTCGGCAGGGCGAGGGGCTCGCGGCTGGTGGCGATGACGGTGAGCTGCGGACAGCGGGTCAGCAGCTGCTCGACCAGCGTCGCGACCGGGTCGACGAGGTGCTCGCAGTTGTCGATGACCAGGAGCAGGTGCTTGTCGGCGAGGAACTCGACCAGCCGCGTCTGGAGGTCGATGGCCGAACCGTCCTGCGGCATCGCCACCGCCGTGGCGACGGCCGGCACGATGTGCTCGCGGCTCCGGATCGCGGCGAGGCGGACGAGGAAGGTGCCGTCCGGGAACCGGTCGGCGAGCGCGTGGGCGGCGTGCAGGCCGAGGGCGGTCTTCCCGGAGCCGCCGGGGCCGACGAGGGTGGTCAGTCGGGAGGTGCCGGCCTGCTCGCTCAGGGCCTCCATCAGCTCCTCGCGCCCGACGAGCGGGGTCAGGTCCGCCGGAAGGTTGGAGAGCTGCGCTCCGGACCGGGCGCGGTGGGGAGCGGTCGCAGGGGTGGACAGGGTGACCTCGCCGGAGGAGCCGAGCGACGGGTCCTGCCGGAGCACCCGCTCGTGGAGCGACCGCAGCGAGGCCGACGGCTCGAGACCGAGGTCGGCGTCCAGCGTCTTCCGGGTGCGGGTGAAGACCTCGAGGGCGTCGGCCTGTCGGCCGGCGCGGTAGAGCGCGACCATCAGCAGACCGGCCATGGCCTCATGGGTGGGGTCGGTACGCAGCAGCGGCTCGAGATCGGTGACGACCTCGGCATGGCGGCCCAGCGACAGCGCGATCTGGGCACGCTCGGCGTACGCCGTCCTACGGAGGTCCTCCAGCCGCACCGACTCGGGCACCGCCCACGGCTCGGTGGCGAAGTCGGCGAGCGCGTCTCCGCGCCAGAGCCCGAGCGCCTCGTCGTAGGTGGCCAGATCCTCCTCGGTCGGGTTCCCGGACCCGGCGACCGATGCGCGGACCTCGCGGATCCGTCGCTCGAAGGCCTCGGCATCGAGGCTGCCGGGGTCGACCGCCGCCCGATACCCACCGCCGTCGCGCTGCAGCAGGTCGAGCCCGACGGACTTGAACACCCGGCGCAGCTTGGAGACGCGGAGCTGGAGTGCGTTCAGCGGGTCGGCCGGCAGCGCCGCGTCGGCCCACAGCCGGTCGATCAGGGCGGACGCCGGCACGATCCGCCCCCGTGCCAGGAGCAGCACCGCGAGCAGCGCCCGCTCCGCCGAGCCGGGGACCTTGACGGCCTCACCGTCGACCGTCGCCTCGAACGGGCCGAGCAGCCCGAATCGGATGTCACGCGAGGTCGGGGTCGGCAGCACAGCCAAAGCGTAGTCAGAGCCGGCACGGACCGCCGAGCGGATATCTGTCCGGGCCCGACAACGCCGGGACAGTACGCAGACAGATCGCCCGAGCAACCTCTGGCACGTCAACGAGAGTCATCGAGATTCGAGCCAGGAGAGATCACATGAACGCCATCGTCAAGGTCGGTGTGTTCGCCGGAGCCGTCGTTGCCCTCGGCGGCCTGGGTTCCGCCGTCGGCGCCTCCGTCGGACCGATCGAGGAGCCGGAGCGCCGGACCCATCAGGAGCACGAGGCCGCGAGCGGCGGCCACGGTGGCCAGGCCGGCCACGGTGGTCACGCCGGGCACGACACGAAGAAGGCGCCCGAGGCCACCGGGCTCAACGTCAGCGAGGCCGGCTACACGCTCGACCTCGTCGAGGACCGCTACGAGAGCGCGGCCGCCGCCACGCTGCGGTTCCGGATCCTCGGCGCCGACCGCGAGCCGGTGACCCGGTTCGAGACCGCCCACGGCAAGAAGCTGCACCTGATCGTCGTACGCCGCGACCTGTCCACCTTCCAGCACGTGCACCCGGTGATGGCCGCCGACGGCACGTGGTCGGTCGACGCCGATCTCACCGAGGCCGGGACCTACCGCGTCTTCGCCGACTTCCAGCCGGCGACCGAGGACGAGGGGCTCACGCTGGGGCAGGATCTGTTCGTCGCCGGCCCCTACGAGCCGCAGGCGTTGGCGCCGGCCGCCACCACCAGCACGATCAGCCCCTACCAGGTGGACCTGGACGGTCACCTGGTCGCCGGGAAGACCTCGCGTCTCACCCTGACCGTGACGAAGGACGGCGAGCCCGTCACCGACCTGGAGCCCTATCTCGAGGCGTACGGCCACCTGGTCGCGCTCCGCGACGGCGACCTGGCCTACCTCCACGTCCACCCCGAAGGAGCCCCCGGCGACGGGCGCACCGAGCCCGGCCCGGAGATCACCTTCTCGGCCGAGGTGCCCTCGGCCGGGACGTACCGCCTGTTCCTCGACTTCCAGCACGCCGGCGAGGTGCGTACCGCGGCCTTCACCGCGGTCGCAGAGGCCCACTGACCCCCTGCCTGAGCAGGGTCCACCACAGAGAGAGGAAAGCACCATGTGCAGCACCACCTACACCGTTTCCGGGATGACCTGCGGCCACTGCGTCAGCTCCGTCAAGGAGGAGGTCACCCAGATCGCGGGCGTCTCCTCCGTCGACGTCGACCTGGCCACCGGCCAGGTGACCGTCACCTCCGAGAACGAGCTCGACCCCGCGCAGGTTCAGCGCGCGGTCGAGGAGGCCGGCTACCAGCTGGCCGGCTGAGACCCGCGCCGGCTCCCCCTTCCTGGGAACGGGGAGCCGGCGCGTACGCCGATCCACCCACCCGAAGGACACCTGATGACCGTCTCCGGAACCTCTGCACCCACCACCGACTTCGAGCTCGAGATCAACGGCATGACCTGCGCGTCGTGCGCGAACCGCATCGAGCGCAAGCTCAACAAGCTCGACGGTGTGGCCGCCACCGTCAACTACGCGACCGAGAAGGCGAAGATCTCCGTCGCCGCGGACCAGACCGACATCGACGCGGGCGTACTGATCGCGACCGTCGAGAGCGCCGGGTACGGCGCGAAGGAGCCTCGCCGCGAGACGGCTCCGTCGAGCGGCTCCGCCGCTGACGCAGACCCTACGGACCCGGTCACCCTCCTCCGGCGACGGTTGCTGATCTCGGCGCTGCTCACCGTCCCGGTGGTGTTCCTGGCGATGGTGCCGGCATGGCAGTTCGAGAGCTGGCAGTGGCTCTCGCTCACGCTCGCCGCCCCGGTCGTCGTCTGGGGTGCTGCGCCGTTCCACCGGGCAGCCTGGACCAACGCGCGTCACGGCGCGGCGACCATGGACACGCTGGTCTCCATCGGCACCCTGGCAGCCTTCGGCTGGTCCCTGTACGCCCTGTTCCTCGGCACAGCCGGCGAGCCCGGCATGACCCACCCGTTCAGCTTCACGATCGAGCGAACCGACGGGCTCGGCAACATCTACCTGGAGGCGGCCGCCGGCGTCACCACGTTCATCCTCGCCGGCCGCTACTTCGAGGCCCGCTCGAAGCGCCGCGCGGGAGCCGCGCTCACCGCGCTCCTCGAGCTCGGTGCCAAGGAGGTCGCCGTCCTGCGCGACGGGACCGAGACCCGGATCCCGGTCGACGAGCTGGCCGTCGGCGACCTGTTCGTCGTACGTCCCGGGGAGAAGGTCGCCACCGACGGCATCGTCGAGGACGGATCGTCGGCCATCGACGCGGCGATGCTGACCGGTGAGTCCGTGCCGGTCGAGGTCGCCCCCGGTGACGCGGTCACGGGGGCCACGGTGAACGCCGGCGGACGCATCGTCGTCCGGGCGACCCGGGTCGGCGCCGACACCCAGCTCGCGCAGATGGCGCGTCTGGTCGAGGAGGCGCAGACCGGCAAGGCCGCGGCGCAGCGGCTCGCCGACCGGATCTCGGGGATCTTCGTACCCATCGTGCTCGCCCTCTCGGCCATCACCCTCGGGTTCTGGCTCGGTGCGGGCGCGGGTGCCGCCACCGCCTTCACCGCGGCGGTCGCGGTGCTGATCATCGCCTGCCCGTGCGCCCTCGGTCTGGCCACACCCACGGCTCTGATGGTCGGGACCGGACGTGGTGCCCAGCTCGGCATCCTGATCAAGGGCCCGGAGGTCCTCGAGAGCACCCGCCGGATCGACACGATCGTGCTCGACAAGACCGGTACGGTCACCAGCGGCACCATGACCCTGACCGACGTGATCGCCGCTCCCGGCGAGGACGTCGACGAGATCGCCCGGCTGGCCGGCGCCCTGGAGTACGCCTCCGAGCACCCGATCGCCCGCGCGATCGCGTCCGGGGCCGAGGAGCGCGTCGGCAGCCTGCCCGCGGCCGAGGACTTCGCCAACGTCCCGGGCCTGGGTGTGCAGGGCATCGTCGACGGCCACGCCGTCCTCGTCGGCCGGGTCCGGCTGCTGGAGGACTGGAGCCAGTACCTTCCCGGCGACCTCGCCCTCGCGATGGCCGAGGCCGAGAGCGAGGGCCGTACCGCCGTCGCCGTCGGCTGGGACGGGCAGGCGCGCGGCGTCCTGGTCGTCAACGACGTGATCAAGCCGACCTCGGCCGACGCGATCGCTGAGTTCCAGCGCCTGGGCCTGACCCCGGTCCTGCTCACCGGCGACAACGAGACGGTCGCCCGGAGCGTTGCCGCCGAGGTCGGCATCCCGGTCTCCGCGGACACTGTCATCGCCGAGGTGCTCCCCGAGGACAAGGTCGCCGTCGTCCGCCGGCTGCAGGAGGAGGGCCGCGTGGTCGCGATGGTCGGCGACGGCGTCAACGACGCGCCGGCCCTGGCCCAGGCCGACCTCGGCCTCTCGATGGGCACCGGCACCGACGTCGCCATCCAGGCCAGCGACCTGACCCTGGTACGCGGCGACCTGCGCGTCGCGGCCGACGCCATCCGGCTCTCCCGGAAGACGCTGGCCACGATCAAGGGCAACCTGTTCTGGGCGTTCGCCTACAACGTCGCGGCCATCCCGCTCGCGGTCGCCGGGCTGCTCAACCCGATGCTCGCCGGTGCCGCGATGGCCTTCTCCTCGGTCTTCGTGGTGAGCAACAGCCTCCGGCTGCGACGCTTCCGCTGATCACCGGCTCAGATCCCAGCTCCGCCCCGATCGCACTCTTAGGCTCCTGACCATGGACCATCGGGTGTTGTTGATCGTCGGGGCGGCGCTGGTGATCATGATCGCGGCGTCGGTGTTCGCGCGGCGTACGGGAGTGGCGGCGCCGCTGCTGCTCGTGGGGCTCGGGATCGGGGCGAGCTATCTGCCGGGTGCGCCGGAGATCGAGCTGGATCCGGAGCTGATCCTGGCCGGCGTACTGCCGCCGTTGCTCTACTCCTCGGCGGTCAACCTGCCGGTGATCGACTTTCGGCGGAACTTCCGGCTGATCAGCTGGCTCTCGGTGGTGATGGTGATCGTCTCGGCGCTGGTGATCGGGGCGGTGGTGCACTGGCTGTTCCCGGACATCTCGTTTCCGCTCGCGGTCGCGCTCGGGGCGGTCGTGAGCCCCACCGACGCGGTGGCGGCGACGGCGATCGGGCGCCGGGTCGGGCTGCCGCCGCGGGTGATGACGGTGCTGGAGGGGGAGAGCCTGGTCAACGACGCGTCCGCCCTCGTCGTGCTCCGGACGGCCGTCGCGGGGATCGCGGCGGCGAGCTCGTTCTCGCTGGGACGTACGGTGCTGGAGTTCGGGTGGGCGGTGCTCGGTGCGCTCGTGATCGGAGGTCTCGTCGGCTGGCTGACCGTGCTGCTCCGGCAGCGGCTCGACGACCCGGTGCTCAACACCACGATCTCGTTCGCGGTGCCGTTCATCGCCTACTTCCCGGCCGAGGAGCTGGACGCGTCCGGCGTGCTCGCCGTCGTCGTCGCCGGGCTGGTGACCGGGGGTCTCGGCAGCCGCCGGTTCAGCGCGCGCGACCGGCAGACCCAGGCCACGACCTGGACCACGTTCAACTTCATCCTGGAGAGCGGCGTCTTCCTGGCGATGGGCTACCAGCTGCCCGACTTCGTCGACGCGGCGCAGGGCGAGTCCACGCCGGGCGAGATGGCCGGGCTCGTCCTGCTCGTCGTCGGCCTTCTGGTCGTGCTCCGGTTCGCCGGCCTCGCCGTGCCCGCGCTCCGGGACCGGGAGGAGGGCAAGGAGGAGGTACGCAACCGCCTGGACCAGTTCGAGGAGAAGCTCGACTCGCTGACCCCCGCCGACGACCGGGAGGACGCCCGCATCACCGCGGCCCGGCGCCGGCTGGCACGGGGCCGGGCGGACATCGACTTCGAGGAGCGCGAGCCGATCACCAGGCGCGGCTTCCTGACCATAGGCTGGGCGGGCATGCGCGGGGTCGTCACCGTCGCCGCCGCCCAGACCATCCCGGCCGGCACCTCCCACCGCGCGACCGTCGTGCTCGCCGCCTTCCTGGTTGCGCTCATCACGCTCGTGCTCTTCGGCCTCACCCTCCCGGCCCTGATCCGCCGGTTGCGCTTCTCCCCGGAGAGCGCCAAGGACAGGCACGACGCATTCCGCGCCCTGTTGCGCCAGGTCGGCGAGTCGGCCGTCGACACCCTCGGACCGCTCGAGTCGCAGACCATCGACGGCGAGCCGATCGACCCGCAGCTGGTGACGAAGCTCAAGGACCGCATCCTCCCGCGGGTGCTCGCGGGCGTGCAGGAGGCACCGCGAGTGCGGCCGGCGGTGAGGGAGCAGACGATGATCCTGCAGACGCGCTACCTCGACGCGATGCGCGAGGCGCTCGCCGCCGAGCGCAGCATCGGGGCCTACAGCTCCCACACGTACGCGAGGGTCGAGTCCATCCTCGACGACATGGAGAAGCGGCTCGAGGTCTAGTCAGTTCTGACGAGCGTCGTAGGAGCGTCGGTTCTCGTCGATGAGCGGGTTGTGGCGGATCGCCCACTCGGCCAAGGAGACCGCGGGGCCGACGAGCGTCCTGCCCATGCCGGTCAGCTCGTACTCCACCCGCGGTGGCACCTCGGGGTAGCTCGTGCGGCTCACCAGCCCATCGCGCTCCAGATGGCGCAGGGTGAGCGTGAGCATGCGCTGCGAGATGCCCGGGACGCGCTGCTTGAGATCGCCGAACCGCAGCCGACCGCCGTCCAGCGTGGCGATCACCAGCAGGCTCCACTTGTCGCCGATGCGGTCGAGGATGCCGCGGATCGCGCTCCCGCCGTCACCCCTGATCAGACAGGCCTTCTCGTAGTCCGACATGTGCCGCTCCCGCCGCTTCTCAGGCACACCGATGTGCCTTTTGTACGCCTCTCGAAACCCGGCCATGCTGGGTGCTCGATCGGTTAGTTACTCATCGTAACCAAGGAGTTCGACATGGTGGTCGCGTACTGGATCGTCGCGGGGTTGCTCGCGGTGTTCTACCTCTACTCGGGCGGAATCAAGGTCGTTCGGAGCCAGGAGCAGCTGGCGCCGATGATGGGGTGGGCCGGCACGGCGATCCCGATGGCCGGCGTCCGGGCCATCGGCGTGGTCGAGGTGGCCGGCGCTCTCGGCCTCGTCCTCCCGCCGCTGACCGGCATCGCCCCCAGCCTGGCGATCTGGGCGGCGGGAGGGCTGGCACTGGTGCAGGTGCTCGCCGGGATCTTCCATCTCTCGCGCGGAGAGCGCGGGGACCTGTGGCTCAACGGTGTGCTGGTCCTGGTCGCCCTGGCCGCGCTGTTCCTGGCCGTCGGCCGCTAGCTGTGATGTCCAGCCAGGTGTCCGCCCAACCGAGGAGGTCGGTCCGTGGAACCTCGCCGCCGTGATGGTTACCTTGGCGCCTGCGGGCCCGTCATCACCATGACGGAGTTCCCGCGAGGAAGGTAACGACATGACCGGATCAGGTCCTCACGAACCACTGGCGGAGGCCTTCGAGCAGCAGCGCGAGCGCTTGGTGGCGGTCGCCTACCGGATGCTCGGATCGAGGGCTGACGCCGAGGACGCGGTGCAGGAGGCGTGGCTCCGGCTGGCGCGGCAGGACGAGGCCACGATCGACAACCTGGCCGGCTGGCTGACGACCGTGGTGGGGCGTGTCTGCATCGATGTGCTCCGATCGCGCAGGTCTCGGCCGGCACTGTCGTACGAGGACCGTCTGCCCGAGCTCGTGGTGGCCGTCGACGACGGTGCCGCCCCCGAGGACGACGCGATGCTCGCCGAGTCGGTCGGGACGGCACTGCTGGTGGTGCTCGACTCCCTGACGCCCACTGAACGGGTGGCGTTCGTCCTGCATGACATGTTCGCGGTGCCCTTCGCCGAGATCGGCGAGATCATCGGTCGGTCCCCCGACGCCTCCAAGATGCTCGCCAGCAGGGCACGCCGGAAGGTGCGGGGCACACCGCAGCCAGCGGAGGAGCCGCGGCGCCAGCGCGCGGTGGTCGACGCCTTCATGGCCGCGGCACGGAACGGGGACTTCGAAGGGCTCGTCGCGGTGCTCGATCCGCAGGTGACCTGGCGCACGCTCCACCCGCAGGGCGTGACGACCACGGTCGGGGCGGCCGAGGTGGCCGAACCGGTCCTGCGCGGCGCACGCTCGATGACGTCCGTGCTCCCGGTCCGGGTCAACGGTGAGCCCGGTTTCGTTGCCTGGGGTGCCAGCGGCAAGGTGCTCGGCCTGGTGGCGTGCACCGTGGTCGAGGACCGGATCGTCGAACTGCTGACCGTGAGCGACCGCAGGCGCCTCGACGCCATGGGTCTGCCTCCTCGACCCGCGTAGGGCAGGGCTGTTACCTCGTGAAGACCGGCTTCGTCGTAGTGGTGCAAGCATCCGAAGACGAAGGAGATTCACGATGGAGACCCGGATCAACCCCATGGCCAACGAGATCGGTGCGAGGTTCGCGAAGCACATCATCTCGTCGAACAGGGTCATCGCGGACTCGACGCTGCCGGCGGCGCTGCAGGAGCTGGTGAAGATCCGTGCCAGCCAGATCAACGGCTGCGGTGGCTGCCTCGACATGCACACCAAGGACGCCGCGGCCGCCGGTGAGAGCGCCGTGCGGATCAGTCTCGTCGGGGCGTGGCGGGAGACGACGGTCTACAGCGAAGCCGAACGCGCGGCGTTGGAGCTCACCGATCAGGGCACCCGCCTCGCCGACTCCAGCGGGGTCACCGACGAGGCCTGGGCGAACGCGGCGAAGCACTTCGACGAGGACCAGCTGATGGCCCTGGTCGCCCTGATCTGCGTGATCAACGCCTTCAACCGGCTGAACGTGATCACGCGTACGCCCGGTGGTGACTACCAGCCCGGTCAGTACGCCTGACCTGGCGATTCCTCCAGGCGTGGCGGACCGCTCTCGGGTCCGCCGCGCCTGCCACCTCGCAGACAGACATCGTTCTCAGGAGAAGACTCATGAACATCGCACTGTGGATCACCGCCGGCCTGATGGCCGCCGTCTTCCTGCTCTCCGGCTTCGGGAAGCTGTTCGTCCCGCGGGAGAAGATGGCCGAGATGGGCAACGCCGCGCGTTGGGTCCTCGACTTCAGGCCCGGCACCCTCAAGGCCATCGGAGCACTCGAGATCTTCGGCGCCGTGGGCCTGGTCCTGCCCGCCGTGCTCGACATCGCGCCGATCCTGGTACCGCTGGCGGCCAGCGGCCTGGTGTTGATCATGACCGGCGCCACGATCCTGCGGATCCGCCGCGGCGAGCGCAAAGCCGCGCTGGGGGATGCGACCTACCTCGCCCTGACCGCCTTCGTGGCCATCGGCCGCTTCGCCGTCGAACCTTTCGTCGGCTGAACAGGCTGAGTCACACCGTCTCGAAACCGGCCATCATCGCCATGTCCTCGTGCTCGAGGTTGTGGCAGTGGATGAGGAACCGGCCGGCGTACCTCTCGAACCTGACCCGGACCCGGACGGCCTCGTAGGGACGTACGTCGACGGTGTCCTTCCAACCGTGGTCCATCGGGCCCGGGCCGCGGTTGCCGCGGCGCAGGACCTGGAAGGGCGAGAGGTGGACGTGGACGGGGTGGTGCGCGTCGGTGAAGAACTCCCAGATCTCCGTGGAGCCCAGCGGCACCTGGGCCTGCGGGACGGCCGGGTCGAACGGCTTGCCGTTGATCCCCCAGCCGCGGCGACCGTGCACGCTCGCCTGGCGGAAGTGCCACCTGCGGACGACTGCCCCGTCGGGCTTCTCGGGCTCTGGTACGTCGGCGAGCCTCTCGGCCAGTCGATCGGCCAGTCGGACGTCGTCGGTCGCGCGGCGGTTGATCCGGAACCGCATCACCTGGGCGGTCCGGCCGGTGCCGAGACCGTTGCGCATCTCGACCGTCGTGCCCGGTGCGAGGGAGCGGAAGTCGACGACGACGTCGAACCGCTCGCCCGAGGCCATCGTGATCTGGTCGTGCTCGACGGGGGCGGCGAGCAGTCCGCCGTCGGAACCGATCTGGGTGAACGGCACAGGCGTGCCGGAGTCGGTGCGCAGGGTCAGCGCGTAGCGGCGCGCGTTGGAGGCGTTGAGCAGCCGCAGCCGATACTGCGCCGCCTCGACCTCCGCCTCCGGCCACGGGGCGCCGTTGACGAGGATGACGTCGCCGAGCACGCCGGCCATGTAGCGGTCCTCGACGCCGGGCTCACGCAGAAGCTCCGGGTCGAGCGCGGGGTAGCGCAGCGCGCCGTCCTCGTCGAAGGCCCGGTCGGCGATCATCAGCGGGAGCTCCCGCTCGCCGCGCGGCAGCGAGAGCGCGTCCTCCTCGTCGTCGCGGACGATGTGGAACCCGGCCAGGCCGCGCCACACCTGCGGGGCGGTGAAGTCCATCCGGTGGTCGTGGTACCAGAGCGTCGTGGCGGGCTGCTCGAGCGGATAGCGGTAGTCCCGTTTTCCGGTTCTGACCTGCGCCTCCGGGTCGGCCATAGCCTCATGCCCGCCCCCATGGCCACCTCCGTGCCCGCCTCCATGGCCACTCCCGTGCCCGCCGCCGTGTCCGCTCTCGTGCCCGGCAGGATGAGCAGGAGCCTCGAACCCCGGCGGCACCAGCAGATCCGTCGGCCAGCCGTCGCTCTCGGCGGGGGTGTGCCCGCCATGGAGATGTGTCGCCGTCGGCAGCGCGAGGGAGTTGGTGTGGCGTACGGTCACGGCCTGGCCGCGCCGGGTCTCGAGCGTCGGCCCGGGAAAGACCCCGTCGTACGTCATCATCTCGGTCCGCAGCCCGGGCAGGATCTCCACCGAGGCAGTGCGCTGCTCGATCGAGATCAGGCCGCCCGAGGGGCGCTTGACGGGCGGCAACGGCAACGGCGTGGCGTACGCCTTCGGCAGCCGCGCCGCGCTGCGCAGGATCCGTCCGGTCTGCCAGGGGGCATCGCCGCAGGAGGCCAGCGATGCGGCGAGCGGAGCCGCCAGTCCGGCGCCGAGGAGGGTGCGTCGCCCGAGTCTCATCGCCGGACCTCCCGCGGGCTGCCGGCGCCGCGACGCAGCGAGGCGATGGCGAGGGCCACCGCGATCCCGACGGTGAGGACGCCGACCGGGACGTGCAGCTGGAGGACCCGGGTGTAGCCGAGGACCGCCTGCACGTGGATGAGGAGGAACAGCACGACCGACCAGACGAGGAACCACCAGCGGCCGCGCATCGCGACGACGGCGCCGGCGGCGATCGGCAGGAGCAGGCCGAGCGCCTGCAGCGCCGCCGCCCCGGCGGAATGGAGTCCCAGCGCCTCGAAGGTGCCGGAGAAGTAGGAGCCGATGAAGATCGGTTGGCCGATCGCGAAGAGCGCGATCAGCACCGCGACGGCTCGGAAGCAGAAGAGGCTGATGCGTGGTCGACGTTGGCGTATCTCTGGGGTCACCCCTCGACGATATGTAGCCGAGGTACATATGACATCCGGCGTTCCCCTGATCGCCGGAGCACGCTCGTCGGGGTCAGCCCTGGTTGGAGAAGACCTCGTCGCGGGCGGTGTCGAGGCCCATCTGCAGGGCGCCGCGGAGCACCGGGTCGCCGGAGATCTCGGTGGGGACGACCGTGGGGACGTTGGGGCCGAGGGAGGCGATCGCCTTCTGCACGCGGTCGGCCAGGACCGACCCGCCCGCGCGCCCGACCTCGCCCGCGAGCACGCACAGCTCGGGATCGAGGACCACGCAGATGCCCGCGAGCCCGAGGGCGAGCCTTCGGGCCAGCTCGTCGAGGAACGGCTCGGCATCGGGGTCGCCCTCGACCGCGGAGCGTACGCATCCGACACCGTCGCCGCTCAGCCCGAACGCGCGGGCGAGGGTGTCCATGGCCTCGACGCTGACCAGTGACTGGAAGGCCGCGTGCTGAGGGCTGTCGGTGCCGTGCGGCGTGGAGGCGCCGGGGACCGCCAGATAGCCGATCTCGCCGGCGCCGCCGCCGGCGCCACGGTGGAGGCGGCCGTCGACGATCACTGCGAGCCCGAGGCCGCGGTCGATCCAGGCGAGCACCGAGTCCTTGACGCCGTGGGACGCGCCGGCGGACTGCTCGGCGAGCCCGGCCAGGTTGACGTCGTTCTCGATCAGTATCGGCCGCTGGAAGCTGCGGCGGAGGTCCTCGAGCACGCCCGTGCGCCAGTCGGGCAGGTCGTTGGCGAACCGGAAGTCGCCGGTGCGCGGGTCGATCATCCCGGGGGTGCCGATCGAGAGGCAGCGGAGCTGCGTCATGGTGATGCCGGCGCTCCGGGTGGCGTTGGCGACGGTGGCCCGCACGGCCTCGACCGGGTCGGAGGCCTCATGGGGGTCGAGCTCTCCGGTGGCCAGCTCGGTGCCGGTGATGTCGGCGACCGACGCGGTGATCCGGTCGGGCCCGATGTGGAGGGCGGCGACGTAGCCGGACGACGGGACCACTCCGTAGAGCGCCGCGTTGGGGCCGCGACCGCCCTGCTGCGCTCCGACGACCTCGACCAGGCCGCGCTCACCGAGCCGGGTCAGCAGCTGTCCGGCGGTCACCTTCGAGAGGCCGACGAGCTCGCCGAGCCGGGTCTTCGTCACCGGTCCGTTCGAGAGCATCAGGTCGAGCGCCGCGCGGTCGTTGGTGTCGCGGATCAGGTGTGTCTTGGGTGCTCTCGACATCGGCGGCGCTCCTTTCGTGGGTGAGGGTGGCGTACGGAAAACCAACCTAACAATTGCAGCGCTCCCACCGGTGTCTGTCCACGCCGGGTCTAGACGGTAACTGTAAAGGAACCTTACAGTAGGGGCTTCGATCGCCATCCATCTCAACCCCCTCAAGGAGTTTGGAATGCGTACTACAACGAAGATCGCCGTTCTCGGCGGGATCTTGCTGGCGCCCGTCCTGGCCATGGTGCCGACGAGCCCCGCAAGTGCGCACGGCTACATCTCGAACCCCCCGAGTCGGCAGGCGCAGTGTGCTGCCGGCACCGTGGAGTGCGGGGAGATCAAGTACGAACCGCAGAGCGTCGAGGGCCCCAAGGGCCTGACCAGCTGCTCCGGCGGCAACACCCGATTCGCCGAGCTCGACGACGACTCGAAGAACTGGCAGGTCACGCCCGTGGGCAAGACCCAGACCTTCAGGTGGTCGCTGAGCGCCCGACACCGCACGAGCACCTGGCAGTACTTCATCGGTGGCACCAAGATCGCCGAGTTCGACGACGGCGGCGCGCAGCCGCCGGCCACCGTCGAGCACCAGGTCGACTTCGGGTCCTTCACCGGCCGGCAGAAGGTGCTCGCGGTCTGGAACGTCGCCGACACCGCGAACGCCTTCTACGCCTGCATCGACGTGAACATCGGCGGTACCGCCACCGACCCGGAGTCGCCGGCGCCGGTGGCCGGAGAGTTCCCGGTCAGCGAGGCGCAGTTCAACCAGCTCTTCCCCAACCGCAACCCCTTCTACACGTACGCAGGGCTCGTCGAGGCGCTCAGCGCCTATCCGGAGTTCACCAATGCTGGGGACGAGGCGACCCAGAAGCGCGAGGCGGCCGCGTTCATCGCCAACGTCGCCCACGAGACCGGTGACCTGCAGTACGTCGTGGAGCAGAACCAGGCCAACTACCCGCACTACTGCGACACGTCCCAGCCCTACGGTTGTCCGGCCGGCAACGACCAGTACTACGGCCGCGGTCCGGTCCAGCTGAGCTGGAACTTCAACTACAAGGCCGCCGGGGACGCGCTCGGCATCGACCTGCTGAACAACCCCAACCTGGTCGCCACCGATCCGGCGGTCGCCTGGAAGACCGGGCTCTGGTACTGGAACACCCAGAACGGCCCGGGCACCATGACCCCGCACGCGGCGATGGTCAACGGAGCCGGCTTCGGCGAGACCATCCGGTCCATCAACGGATCCATCGAGTGCAACGGCGGCAACCCGGCCCAGGTGCAGAGCCGCGTCGACAACTACCGCGAGGTCACCTCGCTGCTCGGGGTCGACCCGGGCGGGAATCTGTACTGCTGAAGCGGAGCCCGAAGCGATAAGCACTGCTGACGCCACACCCTGCACAGAAACCGGCGGCGTACGCAGCCCCACCTGCGTACGCCGCTTGTTTCTGTTTTGTGACAGCCGCCCAAACAGGTTCTGCCTCTGTGCCGGTGCCGGGTTCCCGCCGACGCCCCTACCTTCGAGTAGCAACCGGAACCCCGGACAGCCCGGGGCCGGATGGACGAAGGAGCATGCTCGGTGCTCAGATCACTCACTCTCCGAATCGCCGCGGTCGCCGCGGCCGTCACGCTCCCCCTCTTCGGCCTGGTCGCGCCGGCCGAGGCGGAGAGCCCCTACGAGCGCGGGCCGGACCCGACGTCCGCCAGCGTCCTCGACAACGGCACCTTCTCGCTCTCCTCGACCTCGGTCTCCTCGCTGGTGACCGGGTTCGGCGGCGGCACGATCTACTACCCCACCTCCACCACTGCTGGGACGTTCGGCGGTGTCGTCCTCGCCCCCGGCTACACGGCCTCCTCGTCGTCCTACTCCTCGGTCGCGCGCCGGGTGGCCTCGCACGGGTTCGTGGTCTTCGCGATCGACACGAACTCCCGCTACGACCAGCCCGACAGCCGCGGCTCGCAGATCCTGGCGGCGGTCTCCTACCTGAAGAACAGCGCCTCCTCGACGGTCGCCTCGCGACTGGACGAGACCCGGATCGCGGTCTCCGGCCACTCCATGGGCGGAGGCGGGACGCTCGCGGCGGCCAACCAGGACTCCTCGATCAAGGCCGCGGTCGCGCTGCAGCCCTGGCACACCGACAAGACCTGGCCCGGCATCCAGATCCCGACCATGATCATCGGCGCGGAGAACGACTCGGTCGCGCCCGTCGCCTCGCACTCGATTCCCTTCTACACCTCGATGACCGGGGCCCGGGAGAAGGCGTACGGCGAGATCAACAACGGCGACCACTTCATCGCCAACACCGACGACGACTGGCAAGGGCGCCTGTTCGTCACCTGGCTGAAGAGGTACGTCGACGACGACACCCGCTACTCGCAGTTCCTCTGCCCGGCACCGTCCTCGATCTACCTGTCCGACTACCGCAACACCTGCCCGGACTGACCCCTCGGTCCTGACCCCAGAACCGGCCACCCCGGGGGAGGTGGCCGGTTCTTCGTGGTCCACGTTGGAAGATGGGTGCATGACCGGAAATAGTGGAAACGGCGGAAACAGCTCAGGCATCCGCGTCGCCTCCCTCGACGACATCCCGGAGGGCGAGGGCATCGCGATCTCCTCGAAGATCACCGGCACCGAGGACGACATCGCCATCCTGCGCGACGACGACGGCACCTGCTGGGCTCTCAACGACACCTGCACCCACGAGACCGCATCCCTGGCCGAGGGCTGGGTCGAGGACGGCGACGTCGAGTGCCCGCTGCACTCCTCGCGGTTCAACCTCAAGACCGGCAAGGTCGACGGCCTCCCCGCGACCCGCGACACCGTGCCGCATCGGGTCGAGGTGCGTGACGGGGAGATCTACCTCTTCCCCGGCGAGAGGCCGTGACGGTCTCCTCGGTTGTCGTCGTCGGCGGGGGCATCGCCGGTGTCTCGACGGTCGCGGAGCTGCGGAAGAACGGGTACGCCGGTGAGCTGACGCTCGTCAGCGTCGACCCGTTCCCCTACGACCGCCCGCCGTTGTCCAAGGAGTACCTCGCCGGTGGCCGCGACCTCGACTCCATCGCGCTGCAGGCTCCGGGGTGGTACGCCGAGCAGCGGATCTCGTTGATCGGGGGCGCCGTCGCCGTCGACGTGCGCGCTGACGCAGGGGAGGTCGAACTCGCCGACGGCCGCGTGCTGACCGCCGACCGGATCGTGCTCGCCACGGGTGGTCGCGCGATCCGGCCCGCACTCGGGTCTCCGAGCCACGTGCTGCGGGACGTCGCGGACGCAGACCGGCTGCGTACGCAGCTGGTTCCCAGGGCACGGTTGCTGATCGTCGGCGGTGGCCTGATCGGGGCCGAGGTCGCTTCGACCGCGCGCGGGCTGGGGGCCGAGGTCATGCTGGTCGACCCGCTCTCGCCGCCTCTCGCCGCTGCTGTCGGGATCGAGGTGGCGACCTGGCTGCACGCCCTGCATGCCGACCACGGCGTCGAGACACTGACAACGACGGTCGAGACGCTGCTCGAGACCCCGACCGGCGTCGCGGCGCAGCTGAAAGGCGAACCGGACTCGCGCGAGTTCGACGCCGTGCTCCTGGCCGTCGGCCTGGTCCCCGAGACGGCACTGGCCGAGGCAGCGGGCCTGGAGACCTCGCGCGGCATCCTCGTCGACGCCGGCCAGGTGACCAGCCACCCGGCGGTGCTCGCGGTCGGCGACTGCGCCCGGCTCCGCGACCACCACCGGCCCGAGCACTGGGAGGCCGCCCAAGTCGACGGGGCGAGGGCGGCGGCGACGATCCTCGGCGTCGCGCCCGCGCCCGACACGGCGCCCTGGTGGTGGTCGGACCGCTACGGTCTCCACGTCGAAGGGGTCGGCGAGATGCGCTCGCCGGACGCCCAGCACCAGACCGTCGTACGCGGCGTGGTCGGCGAGCCACCCTTCGCCGTGTTCACGCTCCGCGGTGAGCGCGTCATCGGCGCGGTCGCGGTCGACGACCCCAACGCCGTGCGCGCGGCACGCCGGATGATCGACCGGGGTGTCGACGTACGGGCGTCTGATCTTGCCGATCCCACGCAGAACCTTCGGAGTCTGCTGCGGAGGTAGTGGACAGCGAAGGACGGCGCCCCGCGGAAGTCGCGGGACGCCGTCCTCAGGGAAAGATCAGACCGTCAGCTGAGCGGGCTGGGACTGGTTGGCGACGCGGTTCTCGGAGTCGATGAACCAGGCCAGCTGCTCGACCCGGGTGATGATCGCGTGGAGCAGGTCGGCGGTCGTCGGGTCCTCTGCGTCGATGTCGTCGTGGATCTCGCGAGCGGTCTTCGACGTGGCGTAGAGCGCGGCGGCGGCCAGGTCGGCGGCGGTCGCGGTGTCGACCTCGGTCGCCGGGAGCGGCGCGAGGGTGGTGTCCTCGGCGACGGTGCCGGTGCGGCCGTCGGGGAGGATGTAGAGCGCACGCATGCGCTCGGCGACCTCGTCAGTGAAGTCACGCGCGGCGTCGACGACCTCGTCGAGGACGAGGTGCATGTCGCGGAAGTTCTTGCCCACGACGTTCCAGTGCAGCTGCTTGCCCTGCAGGCTGAGCTCGGTCAGATCGACGAGCAGACGCTGCATCTGGGTCGCGAACGCCGGGCTCGGGATGAACGCGGGGTGCGAGGTGTGCGTGGCGCTGCTCGTGTCGGTCTTCGTGGCCATGTTCGGTGGGTCCCCCAGATTGAAGTGTCGGACTTTCGTGGTGACACCCACTGTGCCACCTTTTCTTGAACGATTCCAGAAAGGTAAGTCTTCCCTAAGTCATCGCCTCCGGGCACGGGCACGCCGTAGAGTCGTTTCGTGCCGCAATCTCCCCTCGTCGCACGGGTTCGTCGCCCTGAGGTCTTCGAGACCAGCCGGCTGAGCGCGGATGCGCAGGTCGAGGCCTGGGAACGCCACAACGCCTGCGCGCTGGTCGCGCTCTCCTGCCGGCCCATCGACGGACACGGGTTCGACGCTCAGGAGGTCAACCTGCAGCTCGACGAGGTCCATCTGGCGCGAGTGCGCGCCACGCGCCACGTCGTCGAGCGACCGGCCAGCCTCGTGAAGGACATCCCGGCCCGGTCGATCGCCGTCTACGCCAGCCTCCGAGGCGAGGCGATCCTCGAGTACGCCGGCCGTCGCCAGGTCATCCGCCCCGGACAGCTGATCGTGTGCGACGTCGACGCGCCCTTCCTGCGCGGCTTCGGGCACGGGCTCGAGGAGCTCGCGGTCAAGGTGCCGGTGGACGCCTTCGCCGCCCGCACCGGGATCGCATCGATGCCCTCGCCCCTCGTCCTCGACGCCGGTCGCGGCCAGGACCCGCACGGCCGAGCGCTGGTGCAGATGGTCGGCCGCGCGCTTCGGCCCCGCGACCCGGTGCCCGCCGACGAGGGCGCCGTACTCGACCTGATCTCGGTGATCGCCACCGGCGGAAAGGTGTCCCTGGCCACCGCCCACCGGGCCGCGGCGAAGGCGTTCATCGAGGACCATCTCGCCGACCCCACCCTGTCCGCCACGGCGATCGCCGCGGGCGCCGGCATCTCCGAGCGTCACCTGTCCCGGCTCTTCGCCGACGCCGGCACGAGCGTCCCCCGCCACATCCTCGGCCGCCGCCTCGAGCTCGCCTACGCGATGCTCGCCACCGGCTCGGACCCCAGTATCCGCACCGTCGACGTCGCCGAGAAGTGCGGCTTCACCTCGGCCTCGCACTTCTCGCAGGCCTTCCGCAAGCGTTTCGGCGTCGCCGCCGGAGACGTACGCCGCGCCGCCCGCGCCTGACCTCAGCCGAGTCCGCACTTGTGGCGGCCGAGTCGTCAGTTGTGGCGTACGAAAGTCGAGTTTCGTACGCCACAAGTCACTTCTCGGCGCCCAGAAGTCACTTCTCGGCGCGAAAGGGTGACAAGTCCACCAAAGATCCGATAGGTCTTCCATGCGATTTTCCGCCAACCGGACCCTGCTTCCCACCCGTAGGGACCGTGACGGACGACACTCTCGAACACCCCACACTCTCTAAGGAGACGTACGTGCGCAACGGACTCACCACCGGACGCGGCCTGAGCTTGGCCGCCGCCGGTGTCGCAGCGATGGCGCTGACCTTGACGGCCTGCGGGTCGGGCGGCATCGACGACGAAGGCGGTGGCGGCGAGGACACGCTCACCATCGGGTTCGTCTCGACCGAGACGGGCTCCTCGGCGCCGTTCGGCGAGGCGAACAGCTTCGTCGTCGACGAGATGGAGGCCTACTTCAAGGACCACCCGGTCAAGGTCGGCGACAAGGAGCTCGACGTCGAGATCGTGGTGCGCGACGCGCAGAGCGACACGACGAAGGCCGGGGCGGTGGCCGGCGACCTGATCAACAAGGACGGCGCCGACATCATCGTCGCCTCCTCGACGCCCGACATCGTCAACCCGGTCTCGGATCAGTGCGAGGCCAACTCGATCCCGTGCATCACGACGGTCGCCCCGTGGCAGCCGTTCGCGATCCGCAGCGGCGACAAGCCGGCCGAGCTGAAGTACAGCTACCACTTCTTCTGGGGCCTCGAGGACGTCGCGACGGTCTACGCCGACATCTGGGGCAAGGTCCCCAACAACAAGAAGGCCGGCGGCCTGTTCCCGAAGGACCCCGACGGCGAGGCCTGGGGCGCCAACTTCCCGGCGCTCACCGAGGCGTCCGGCGTGAAGATCGACAACCCGGGCAACTACCCCAACGGCACCAAGGACTTCTCCGCCCAGATCAGCGCCTACAAGGGTCACGACGTGCTCGTCGGTGTCCCGATCCCGCCGGACTTCACCACGTTCTGGCAGCAGGCGAAGCAGCAGGGCTACAACCCGAAGGTCGCCACCATCGGCAAGGCGCTTCTCTTCCCGAGCAGCGTCGAGGCGCTGGGCCCGATCGCCCACAACCTCTCCACCGAGGTCTGGTGGACCCCGACCGCGCCCTACAAGTCCTCGCTGACCGGCCAGTCGGCGCAGGAGCTGGCGGACGCGTACGAGGAGAAGACCGGCAAGCAGTGGACCCAGCCGCTGGGCTTCGCGCACGCGCTCTTCGAGGTCGCGACCGCGGCGGTGACCGAGGCCGGCTCGACCGACGCCGACGCGATCACCGAGGCGCTGTCCGGCCTCGAGGTCTCGACGGTCGTCGGTGACGTCGCCTGGGGCAAGGACGAGAACGTCCCGCCGTATGTCGCCAAGACCTCGCTCGCGGGTGGCCAGTGGCGCCAGGTCGAGGGCGGGGAGCACCCGTTCGAGCTGGTCGTCGTGCAGAACTCGCTGGCTCCCGACGTACCTCTCGGGGGCGAGCCCGAGGCCCTCAAGTGACCTCTGCCCCACTGTCGGTCGAGGCCTTCAGCAGCGTGCCCGGCGGCGCGCTGCTGGAGGCCGAAGGCCTGGCCAAGGCGTTCGGCCAGGTCGTCACCGCCCGCTCCGTCTCCTTCCACGTCGCCGCGGGCGAGGCGCTCGGGATCGTCGGTCCCAACGGCGCCGGCAAGTCCACGCTGCTCAACCTGGTGACCGGCACCCTCCCGGTCGACGCCGGCACCATCCGCTTCGACGGCACCGACGTCACCCGGACGCCGGCCGCCCGGCGTACGGCCCTCGGGATCGGACGTACGTTCCAGGTCCCCCGCCCCTTCGAGGGGCTCACCGTCTTCGAGAACGTGCTGGTCGGGTCCACCTTCGGTGCGGGCACGCACCGCCGCGAGGCCAACGACCTGGCCTGGCAGGCGCTGGAGACCGCCGACCTGGCCCGTCTGGCCAACACCCCTGCCGGCTCGCTGCGGCTGCTCGACCGCAAACGGCTCGAGCTCGCCCGCGCGCTGGCCACCCGCCCGCGGCTGCTGCTGCTCGACGAGATCGCCGGCGGCCTCACCGAGCACGAGCTGCCCGCCCTGATCGAGACCATCTCGGCGATCCGCGACGGCGGCACCGGCGTCGTCTGGATCGAGCACATCGTGCACGCGTTGCTGCAGGTCGTCGACCGGTTGATGTGCCTGGCCCAGGGCGACGTCGTCGCCACCGGCGACCCCCGCGAGGTGATGGCGAGCGACGCCGTCGCCGCCGTCTACCTCGGCTCGCCTGATCTGGAGGGCGCGTGAGCCCGCGGAATGCTCACCGAGGTAACTCGGTCGGCGGTCGCTTCCTTCGTGGAGTTCCACGAGGGAAGTGCGAGCTCAGCGACGTACCTCGGTCAGCATCCCAGGACGACTCGCGGAATGCTCACCGAGGTAACTCGGTCGACGCTCACTCCCCGCGCGGAGTTCCACGAAGCAAGTACCCATTCACCGAGTTACCTCGGTCAGCATTCGAGGGAGACCGATGACCCTGCTCGAAGTCGACACGATCGACGTGAGCTACGGCGACTTCCGTGCCCTGCACGGCATCACCCTCACCGTCGCCGAGGGCGAGACCCTGGCCGTGATCGGCGCCAACGGCGCCGGCAAGTCCACGCTGCTGAAGACCATCGCCGGCCTGCTCCGCCCGAGCGCGGGCCAGATCCGGTTCGACGGTCACAACGTCTCTCACACCCCGGCTCACCGGCGCGTCCGGGAGGGGATCGCGCTCACCCCGGAGGGCCGGAGGATCTTCGGCTCGCTCACCGTCGAGGAGAACCTCAAGGTCGGCGCGCACGGCCGCCGCCCCGGCCCCTGGAACCTCGCCACCGTCTACGACGCCTTCCCGCTCCTCGCCGAGAAGCGGGGACGCCGCGGAGCGCACCTGTCCGGCGGCGAGCAGCAGGCCACCGCGATCGGCCGGGCGCTGATGTCCAACCCGAAGCTGCTCCTGCTCGACGAAGTTTCGCTCGGTCTGGCGCCGGTCGTGATCGCCGACATCTACAAGGCGCTCCCCGCGATCGCCGAGAAGGGGACGACCGTGCTCGTGGTCGAGCAGGACCTCACTCAGGCCCTCGCGGTCGCCGACCGGGTGCAGTGTCTGCTCGAGGGCCGCACGGTCCTGGAAGGCGCCGCGGCAGACGTGACCCGCGAGCAGGTCCAGGCGGCGTACTTCGGGGTCGACGCCGCGGACGGGAGAGAGGTCGGCTGATGGATTGGATCAACGCGGTCCTCCAGGGACTCCTGCTCGGCGGGCAGTACGCGCTGCTCGCCTGCGGTCTGAGCCTCATCTTCGGCGTGATGCGGATCGTCAATCTCGCCCACGGCGTCCTCGCGGTGGCCTCGGCCTACCTCGCGCTCTGGCTCGTCCAGCAGACCGGAATGCCCTCGTTCCTCACGATCGTCATCGTGATCCCGGTCCTCGCCGCGGTCGGCTACGCGATCCAGCGCGGCTTGTTCAACGCGGCCCTGCGCCACGGCGAGCTGTCGCCGCTGCTGGTCTCGTTCGGCCTGGCCGTGATCGGCGCCAACCTGCTCCAGGAGATCTTCACCGCCGACTCCCGCAAGATCTCGATCGACACGTTGTCGACGGCGTCGGTCGAGCTCGGGCAGCTCAGGCTCGGCGTCTTCTCGCTGCTCACCCTCGTGGTGGCGGTCGGCGTCATCGTCGGTCTGCAGCTCTACCTCTCCCACACCCGCATCGGCCGCGCCATGCGCGCGACCAAGGACGACCCCGAGGCGGCGACGCTCATGGGGATCGACGAGAGACACATGTACGCCCTGGCCACCGCGATCGCGATCGGCACCGTCGCACTGGCCGGCGTGTTCCTCGGCATGTCGACACAGTTCAGCCCGACGTACGGGGATCTGGTCCTCATCTTCGCCTTCGAGGCGGTCATCATCGGCGGGCTCGGCTCGCTGTGGGGCACCCTCCTCGGCGGCCTCGTGCTCGGCGTCGCGCAGACCGTCGGCGCCCAGATCGACCCGGCCTACGGCGTCCTCGCGGGTCACCTGGTCTTCCTGGTCGTGCTCCTGTTCCGGCCCCAGGGCCTGCTCCCGAAGGCGGTCGTCGCATGAGCCCTACGACAACCCTGAGCCCGACGACAACCCTGAAGGTCGTACGCGGCGGCTGGCCGTCGCTGGCCGGCGGCGGTTTCCTGGCGGCGGTCGTGGTGTTCCTGGCCGCTGCGCCCTGGTTCGTCTTCAGCCCGGGCGACGTGACCAACCTGGTCGCGCTCTTCGCCCTCATCATCCTCGGCACGACCTGGAACCTGATGGCCGGCTACGGCGGGCTGGTCTCGATCGGGCAGCAGGCGTTCATCGGCGCGGGCGGCTACGGCGTGATCAAGCTCGCCGACGTGGTCGGCCTGCCGATCCCGGTCGCCGTCGTGGCGGCCGGAGTGGTCTGCGCCGCCCTGGCCGTCCCGACCTCGTTCCTGCTGTTCCGGCTGGTCGGAGGCTACTTCGCGATCGGCACCTGGGTGATGGCCGAGGTCTTCAAGCTGGTCACCCAGGAGCTGCCGGGCTTCGGTGGTGGCTCCGGCCTCTCGCTGACCGCCTTCCAGGGCGTCGACCGGGTGACCCGGATCGCGACCGTCTACTACCTGGCGCTCGTACTGGCCGTGCTCGTCGTGCTCGCGACGTACGCCCTGATGCGCTCGCGCGTCGGGCTCGGCCTGACCGCGATCCGCGACGACTCAGTGGCCGCGGCCTCGCTCGGCGTCGCGGTGCGGCGCTCGCAGCGCCTGGTCTACGTCGCCGCTTCGGGAGGTGCCGGCCTGGCCGGCGCGCTGATCGCGGTCAACGGCCTGCGGGTCTCGCCGGACTCGATGTTCTCGGTGCAGTACACCGCGTTCATGATCTTCATCGTCGTGATCGGCGGACTGGGGACGATCGAGGGCCCGATCCTGGGCGCGGTGATCTTCTTCGCGCTCCAGCAGCTGCTGGACTCCTACGGCACCTGGTACCTCATCGCGCTCGGAGCCGTCGCCATCGCCGTGGTGCTGCTGGCGCCGCGCGGGTTGTGGGGTCTGGCGACGCGGGGTCGCTACGAGGTCTTCCCCGTCGGTCACACGGTCCTGACCGATAGTCGGGGATCAACCGGTCGCTCTACTGGCGAGTAACCGACTGTTTGATCCCCGACTATCCACCGCTCTCGAGAGTTATCCACAGGGTTGTGCACAGGTGGGGGATTTTTGTGGATCGCTGGATGGCGGCTGATCGATGCTGTTGGCGTGGCTGCCCGACCTCCTCACTTCCGACCGCCGGAGTACTCCTCCGCCCGCCCTTCTTTGGTGCGGCCGGTGCGCCTCGACCCGAGCGGGGAGACCGGGCCGACGCCGCGTCAGGCTCGGGGGCGTGGGTGGCGGCGGAGCAGCCACGGGTTCTATGTGCCGGCCGACGTCGATGCCGATGCACCGATGCAGCGCGTGCTCGAGGCATCTGTGCGGCTCCCTGCGCATGCGGCGGTGACGGGGTGGGCGGCGTTGGCGTGGATGCGATGCAAGTGGTTCGACGGCTGCGATGCGTCCGGTCGGCCGAGACCGGTGACGGTCGCGGCCACCGCTCACTCGTTGGCGTCACGTCCCGGCCTCACCGTATGCGGTGAGCGACTCCTCCTCCCCGACTGCCAGGTGGTCGACGGCGTGCGGGTGACGATCCCGGTGCGGTCGGTGACCTTTGAGATGCGCTACGCCCACGACCGCCGGGCGGCCGTGCGAGCCCATGACATGGCGGCGCTCCATGACTTGGTCTCCATCGCGGAGATCTCCGCATGGGCGGATGCGCACCGCGGCTGGACCGGAATCGCGAAGGTCCGGGATGCGCTCCCCTTCCTCGACGAGAACGCGTGGTCACCGCCTGAGGTCGATCTCCGACTCGTGTGGGAGGAGCTCGGCATCCGAGAGGTCGTGTGCAATCACCCGGTCTTCGACCACGCCGGCCGGCATGTCGGCACGCCTGACGTGCTCGACCTGGAGTCCGGTGTCGTGGGCGAGTACGACGGCTCCTTGCACCTCGAGGGCAAGCAGCGCGCCAAGGACATCAGGCGGGAGGGAGATCTGCGTGGTGTCGGTCTGGAGTACGTCACCATGGTCTCCGCCGATCTGCGCGATCCGTCGGGATTCAAGGCCCGCACCCTGGCTGCGCGGAAGCGGGCGCGAGCAATGGCGGGGCCGAGGCGCTGGACGCTGGACCCGCCACCGTGGTGGACCCCGTCCACGACGGTGGCCGAGCGACGAGCACTCTCGAGTGAGGAGCGCCGCCGTCTGCTGAGCCATCGGTGGGCGGCCTGAGCCGGTAGTCGGGGATCAAACGGTCGGTCTACTCGCGCGTAACCGACCGTTCGATCCCCGACTACCTGAGGTTGCTACTCATAAGTAACATTGCCCGGGTGACCGAGACTTCGTTCCCCACGACCACACCCGAGGCGTACGCCATCGAGCGTGCCGAAGGCACCAGCTTCACGCTGACCGTGGTCCGTGCGGCGGACCCTGACGCGGCGACGGTGCTCGTGGTGCCGGCGATGGGCATGCCGGCGGGCTACTACGACAAGCTGATCGTGGCCTTCGCCGAGGCCGGCATCAACGTCGGGCGGATGGAGCAGCGCGGCCACGAGGAGCTCGGTGGGCGGGTCGCGGGCTGGGGCTACGACTTCGGCTACGCCGACCTGGTCGACGACATCGCCGCCGCGGTCGACCGCCTCGGCGAGCTGGTACCGGCCGCGGCCGGGGCGACGTACGTCCTCGGGCACAGCCTCGGCGGCCAGGCCGCCAGCGCCTACGCGGCGCTCCACCCCCACCGCGTCGCCGGGCTGATCTACGTCGCGTCGCAGACGCCCTTCTGGCGCAACTACGGCCCGGGTTTCCTGGTCGCCAGCCAGGCGATGGGCCTGATCGGCCGGGTGGTCGGCCACTTCCCCGGCAAGCAGCTCAAGTTCGCCGGGCGCGAGGCGCGCACCCTGATGAAGGAATGGGCCCGGTACGCCCGCACCGGCCGTCTCCGCCTCGGGCGCCCCGCCCGCGACATCACCGCGGAGATGCGAGCCCTGGAGAAGCCCGCGCTGGTCGTCTCGATCGAGGGCGACTGGCTGGCACCCAGCGAGACCGTCGACGAGATCCACCGGCGGATGCCCGGGCTCGAGGTCGAGCGGGTCCACCTGGACGAGCCCGGCATCGACCACTTCAAGTGGGCCCGGAAGCCGGACTCGACGATCGCGGCCGTCCGGGAGTGGCTCGCGCGCTAGTCGCGTACGCATTTCCGCCAACCAGCGGGTCCACCTTTGATGCCGCCCGCGCGGGCCGGTAAGACTCGCCCTGAGACTGCGATCACACACCCCACCGCGGTCTCGGAAAGGTGAGGAAATGCCAGTCTTCGACGACGGCCAGAAAGAGACCGAGATCCCCGAGACCGAGGATGTCGTGACCACCGACGTGCTCGTCGTGGGTTCCGGTCCGGCCGGCGCGTCCGCCGCGCTCTTCCTGAGCGAGCTCGGTGTCGACAACATCATGATCACGAAGTACCGCTGGACCGCGAACACCCCGCGGGCGCACATCACCAACCAGCGCGCGATGGAGATCTTCCGCGACCTGGGCATCGAGGAGCAGGTGCTCGCCGACGCGACGCCGCACGAGCTGGTCGGTGACACCGTCTTCTGCACGAGCATCGCCGGCGAGGAGATCGGCCGCATCCGCACCTGGGGCACCCGCCCGGACCGCGAGGCCGACTACCAGCTGGCGAGCCCGTGCCTGACCGTCGACATCCCGCAGACCTACCTGGAGCCGATCCTGGTCCGCAACGCCACCGAGCGCGGCACCCAGACCCGGTTCTCCACCGAGTACGTCTCGCACGTCCAGGACGAGGACGGCGTCACCACGATCGCCCGTGACCGGTTGACCGGTCACGAGTACAAGATCCGGTCGAAGTTCCTCATCGGCGCCGACGGCGCCCGCACCCAGGTCGGCGCCGACATCGACCTCCCGCTCGAGGGCGCGATGGACATCGCCGGGTCGATGAACATCACGTTCAAGGCCGACCTCTCCGAGCTCGTCGACCACCGCCCCTCGGTCCTCTACTGGGTCATCCAGCCGGGCTCGAACGTCGGTGGCATCGGCACCGGCCTGGTCCGGATGGTCCGTCCGTGGGACGAGTGGCTGATCGTGTGGGGCTACGACATCAACCAGCCGCCGCCCGAGCTGACCGAGGAGTACGCGGTGAAGGTGATCCGCGACCTGCTCGGCATGCCCGACCTGGAGCCGGAGGTGACCGGCTACTCGCTGTGGGGCGTGAACGAGATGTACGCGACCCACGCCCAGAAGGGCCGCGTCTTCTGCGCCGGCGACGCCATCCACCGGCACCCGCCGTCGAACGGCCTCGGCTCCAACACCTCGATCCAGGACTCCTACAACCTGGCGTGGAAGCTCGCCGCGGTGCTCCAGGGCTACGCCGAGCCGTCGCTCCTGGAGTCCTACTCCGCCGAGCGTGCCCCGGTCGCCAAGCGCATCGTCACCCGCGCCAACCAGTCCGCGCGCGAGTTCGGCGAGCTCTTCGAGGCGCTCGGCGTCGTCGGCCTCGAGGGCGAGGAGATGGCCAAGGCCATCGAGGAGCGCAAGGCCAACACCCCCGAGGGTGCCGCCAAGCGCGCCGCCCTGGTCACCGCGATGGAGCGCAAGAACTACGAGTTCAACGCCCACGGCGTCGAGCTCGGCCAGTTCTACGAGTCCAACGCGATCCTCGCCGACGGCACCCGGCCCGCCCCGACCGAGGACGAGGACCTTTACCACCGGATGTCGACCTCGCCGGGTGCGCACCTGCCGCACGCCTGGGTCGGCGACAACGTCGAGAAGCACGCGATGCTCGACCTGGCCCCCTACACGCAGTGGACGCTGATCACCGGCATCGCCGGCGAGGCGTGGGAGGACGCGGCGGAAGCCGCCCGGACGAAGTTCGGGATCCCGCTCCAGACCGTCGTGATCGGCCCCGGCCGGCCGGTGACCGACCTCTACTTCGACTGGGCCAAGCTCCGTGAGGTCGAGGAGTCGGGCGCCCTCCTCGTCCGCCCCGACAAGCACATCGCCTGGCGCGCCATGTCGCTGCCCGAGGACCCCGGCACCGCGCTGGGCGAGGCGGTCGCGACGCTGCTGGGCAAGGCCTGAACGCTCCGGCTGAGCGGGGGAATCTCATGAAGTTCACGCATGAATCGCTGCCGCAGCGGGTCCGCTTCGCCACCGGCGAGGCGCCCGCTGCGGTGGCAGCGGAGATCGAGACGCTCGGGGCAACCCGGGTGATGGTCATCGCCGGCGAGCGCGAGGCCGAGCTCGCCGCCCGGGTGACCGCCGACGTACCGGTCGCGCTGCGCCACGACGAGGTCGTGATGCATGTCCCGGTCGAGGTCGCCGAGAGGGCTCGCGAACGGGCGGCCGAGGCCGCCGTCGACGCGCTGGTGTGCGTCGGCGGTGGCTCGACCACCGGCCTGGCGAAGGCGGTCGCGCTCACCACGGGGCTGCCGATCGTGGCGGTCCCGACGACGTACGCCGGGTCCGAGGCGACCAACGTCTGGGGCCTGACCTCGGGCGAGACGAAGACGACGGGCGTCGATGCCCGGGTCCTGCCGCGGTCGGTCGTCTACGACCCCTCGCTGCTGACCACGCTGCCCGGCGAGATGACCGTCGCCAGCGGGCTCAACGCGCTCGCGCACTGCGTCGACGCGATGTGGGGCCCGCGGGTCGATCCCATCGACCAGGTCAACGCCGCCGAGGGGATCCGCGGACTCGCAGCCGGGCTCCCCCTCGTCAAGGCCGACTCGGAGAGCATCGAGGGGATCGAGCAGACCCTCTATGGCGCCTACCTCGCCGCGGTCTCGTTCACGTCGGCCGGGTCGGGGATGCACCACAAGATCTGCCACGTGCTCGGCGGCATGTTCAACCTGCCCCACGCCCAGACCCACGCGGTCGTGCTCCCGCACGTGCTCGCCTTCAACGCGCCGAACGCCCCCGAGGCGGAGGCGCGGATGGCGGCCGCGTTCGGAGCGTCGAGTGCCGTGGCGGGGCTGGCTGAGCTGCGTAGAACGCTCGATGCGCCGAAGGCGCTCGAGGACTATGGCATGCCCGAGGACGGCATCGCCAAGGCGGTGGCGCCGATCATGGCCGCCATCCCCGACAACAACCCGACCCCGGTCACCGAGGAGAACCTGACCGCGCTGCTGACCGCGGCGTGGGCGGGAGAGGAGAGCTGATGAGCGACGGAGCCGACGTATCGCCGGAGCAGCAGGCGGTCGAGCAGACCCTGGTCGACACCGTGGTCGCGTCCTTCGACGCCTGCGAGGACCCGCGCCTGAAGGAGGTCATGGTCTCGCTGACGCGTCACCTGCACGCCTTCATCCGCGACGTACGCCTCACCGAGGAGGAGTGGGGCGCGGCCATCGCGTTCCTGACCGCGGCCGGCCACATCACCGACGACGTACGCCAGGAGTTCATCCTCCTCTCCGACACCCTCGGCGCCTCGATGCAGACGATCAACATCAACAACGCCGCGTACGCCGACGCGACCGAGGCCACGGTCTTCGGACCGTTCTTCGTGGAGGACTCCCCGGCGATCGAGCTGGGCGGGGACATGGCCTTCGGCGCCCCGGGCGAACCGTGCTGGGTCGTCGGCACCGTCACCGACACGGACGGGAAACCGCTGGTCGGAGCCAAGATCGAGGTCTGGGAGGCCGACGAGGACGGGCTCTACGACGTCCAGCGCGACGCGGGCGCCCGGGCCGCGCGGGCGCACCTGTTCACCGACGCCGAGGGCGGCTACCGGTTCTGGGGGCTGACGCCCACGCCGTACCCGATCCCCGACGACGGCCCCGTCGGCAAGATGCTGGCCGCGGTCGGGCGATCGCCGCTGCGGGCCTCGCACCTGCACTTCATGGTCACCCACGAGGGCTGTCGCACGCTGGTCACCCACATCTTCCCGGAGGGCGACCCGATCGGTTGGAAGGACACCGTCTTCGGGGTCAAGGAGTCGCTGATCAAGAAGTTCGAGCGCCAGGCCGCGGGGACGCCGACGCCGGACGGGCGGTCCCTCGACGGCACCTGGTCGAAGGTGCGCTTCGACATCGTGCTCGCGCCTGCGGGCGCCTGAAACGTCCCTGGCGTGATTCGGGCACAGGGGTGTTGCTCCGACACGTCAGGGACTCTCGGGGACCCTCAGGGGGCCGGACGGACGACGTAGGTGAAGTCCTCGTGGAGCAGGACGTTGCCGGCGGAGTCGGCGATGGTGAGGTGGTCCGTCACCCGGGAGTCGGGTGGGTACGGGTGGTGATAGATCGTCACCTCGGTCCAGGTCCCGCCCTCGGGGATGATCGAGCCGTTCACGTCGAGCCCGCCCGGCGGCGCCGGATGGTCCAGCGTGATCCGCAGGGTGCCGCGCACCCAGCCGTCGGTTCCCTCGGGCGTCAGCACCGGCTCGTTGACCGTGAACCGGTCCCCGGCCCGGAACGGCCGGATCTCCGGCCGCACCTGCATCACCCGGGCCGCACTCTTCCGGTTGCGGGTCGCCCGGATCGTCACGTCGAAAGCAGGCAGCGACCCGGTCGACGGCGCCTTCGTCACGGCCCGGAACGACGCCGTACGCCGCCCGGCCGCGACCGTGATCGTCCCCGGCACGCTGACCCAGGACGAGCTCGAGGAGAGGCTCACGGCCAGCGAGGTCTTGGCGACGCAATCGAGCGTCACCGTGCCGGTGGCGGTCTGGCCGGCGTGGACGTACGCGGGCAGCGCCACGGATGTCGGCACCGGCGTGGGGTAGCACGGCGTGACTGTGCGGACCAGCGTCGCGCGGCGTACGACCTGCCGGTGGACGGCCTTGACCCTGCCGCTGCTGCGGACCGTCGTCGGTGAGGTCCGGACGGTGACCGTGGCCGTGCTCCGGCCCCTGGTGACATAGACGTACGCCGGCACGCGGATGCCGGTGCTCGCCCACAGCAGCACCTGGGTGCGCCTCGGGGTCCGGCAGGTGAGCCGGACCGTGGCGGTGGTCGACGTGCCGCCGGCCACGGTGCCCCTCGCGAGCGTCAGCGACTTCAGTGCCGGCCGACAGGCCGCCTCGGCAGACGGCGTCGTCACCGAGGCAGGGACGGTGACGACCGCGGTGGCCAGGACCATGCCGAGGACGAGTCGGGCGAGACTGCGAGGCATCCTCGGAACGTAGCGAAACCGCCGGCACGTGCTCTTTGCTCGTGCCGACGGTCCCTCAGATCAGGTAGCCCATCTGTCCTGCTACTGCTTGGCGTCGGCCTCGGCCGCGTCGAAGTCGACCTTGAGCGAGTCGAGGATCGAGGTGATGCTCTGCTCGGCCGCCTCCTTGTCGACACCGGCGTCGTGGAGGATCCCGGCGCCGTCCTCGTGCTCGAGGAGGGCGAGCAGGATGTGCTCGGTGCCGACGTAGGAGTGCTCGAGCCGGAGGGCCTCGCGGAAGGTCAGCTCGAGCACCTTGCGTGCGTCGGCGGTGAACGGGATCATCTCGCCGACCTCGCCGTAGGGCTCCGGCGTGGCGGCGGTCGCCACCTCACGGACCGCCTCGAGGGTCACTCCCTGCGCCCGGATCGCGTGGCCCGCGACCCCCTCCGGCTCGGAGAGGAGACCGAGCACGAGATGAGGTACGCCGGTCTCCGCGTTCGCGGCCTTCCGTGCCTCCGCCTGGGCGGCAACCACCACCGTGCGGGCCCGCGGCGTGAACTTCGCGAACCCGGCGTTCGGGTCGAGCGACTGGTCGCCGGCCTTGGGGACGTACTTCTTCTGTGCCGCCTGCTTCGTCACCCCCATCCGGGTCCCGATCTCGGTCCAGGAGGCACCCGAGCGGCGAGCCTGGTCGACGAAGTGCCCGATCAGGTGGTCGGCCACCTCGCCCAGGTGCTCGCCGACCACCATCGCGTCGGCGAGCTGGTCCAAAGGCTCGGACCGAGCCTTCTTGATCGAGTCGATCAAGGTGTCGAGGCGTACGGCCTTGAGGGCAGGGTCTGCATCGCGGGGAGTCATACGTCAACTCTAGGTTGACGACGACCGGGCGTCAACCTTTGGTTGACGACTTGGTCGTCCGCTCCGGCTCTTGCGTGCGTCGGCCATTCTGTCTAGTCTGTCTAGATAGAGGAGGTGTCCCCATGTCATGGCAGGTGCAAGAAGCCAAGCAGCGATTCAGTGAGGTGCTTCGCGAGGCGACTGCTGGCGGCCCGCAGCTGATCACCAAGCACGGCGAGGAGATCGCTGTCGTGCTGAGCATCGATGACTACCGACGGATCGCTCAGCCACGACGGCCACTGTCCGAGTACTTGCTGGATGTGCCCAAGGGCGACGACCTCGATCTCGATCGCGACCGTTCAGATTTCCGAGAGCTTGACCTCGAGGGGCTGGCGTGAGGTATCTGATCGATACGAATGTGGTTTCCGAGCTTCGGAAAAAACGCCCTGACCCGGCCGTCGTCGCGTGGGTGAACGGGCTCGGAGCCGACGAGGTTCACCTGTCCGTCCTGACGGTTGGAGAGCTGCGAGCGGGAGCGGCTCGCCTGGCGGCACGAGGTGACGAGGCCGCTGCGCAGGCGCTGACGGTCTGGATCGAAGGGCTCGTGGAGCAGTACGACGACCAGGTGCTGCCGATCACTGCCGGGGTGGCAGATCGCTGGGGCGAGCTGAACTCGGTGCGACCGCTGCCGGCTGTGGACTCTCTTCTGGCCGCGACTGCTCTCGAGCACGGGCTCACGATCTCGACCCGCAACACCAAGGACTTCGCATCGACGGGGGTCGACGTTCACAACCCGTTTTCTGCCGAGGCTTAGCCGCGAACAGAAGCGGGGCCGGCCATCCCTTGGATGGCCGGCCCCGCGGCGTACGCCGTGCGTCAGTGGGTGGCGTTGGAGATCTGGATCATCTCGTCGCGCGGGACGACCTTGATCCGCTCGCGGCCCTGCGCCTCGCCGAGGGAGCGCTCGTGGTTGTCGAGCTTCTCCCAGCCCTCGATGGTGGTGAACTCGACGCCCTTGCCGGACAGGTGCTCGAGGACCGCCGCGGGCGAGCCGTGCTCGGCCGGCTCGAGCTTGTCGAGGTCGTGGAGGAGGTTGTCGATGGTCTCCTTGGCGTCGGACTTGGTGTGGCCGATGAGGCCGACCGGTCCGCGCTTGATCCACCCGGTGACGTACGTCCCGTTGATGTGCTCGCCGTTGATGCCGAGGACGCGGCCGCCATCGTTGGGGATGACGCCGTTCTCGCCGTCGAAGGGCACGTCGGGGAGCGCCTCGGAGAGGTAGCCGACGGCGCGGTAGACGGCCTGGACCGGGGTGTCGGTGAACTCGCCGGTGCCGGAGACGGTGCCGTCGCCGTTGTATTCGGTCTTCTCGCTGCGCAGCGCGACCACCTGACCGTCCTCGCCGAGGATCTCGACGGGGTTCTGCATCATGTGGATGACGATCTTGTGCGGCTTGCCGGCGCTGGGGGCCTCCATGTACTTCAGGAGGATGTCGGCCACGAGCTTGGTCGCCTTGTGGCTCTGGATCGCCTTCTCGCCGGCCTCGTCGATCTCGAAGCCCTCCTCCTCGACGACGACCTCGACCGACGGGGAGTGGGAGAGCTCGCGCAGCTCCATCGGGCTGAACTTGATGTGGGCCGGGCCGCGGCGGGCGAAGACGTGGATCGTCTTGGCCGGGTTCTTCTTCAGGCCCTGGTAGACGTTGTCGGAGACCTCGGTGACCAGCTGCTCGTCGGCGGGCTTGGCCAGCATGCGGGCGACGTCGAGCGCGACGTTACCGGCGCCGAGGACGGCGACCTCCTCGGCCTCGAGCGGCCACTCGCGGGAGACGTCGGGGTGCCCGGCGTACCAGCTGACGAAGTCGGCCGCGCCGTAGGACTGGGGCAGGTCGATCCCCGGGATGTTGAGCTCCCGGTCGGCCATCGCGCCGGTGGCGAAGATGACGGCGTCGTAGAACCGGTGCAGGTCGTCGAGCTTGAGGTCGGTGCCGAAGTCGACGTTGCCGATGAACCGGATGCTGTCCTGGTTCAGGACACGCTTGAGCGCCTTGATGATCTCCTTGATTCGCGGGTGGTCAGGAGCCACGCCGTAGCGAACCAGGCCGTATGGGGCAGGCAGACGCTCGATGACGTCGACGCGCGCACCAGGGTGCTCCTTCGTGAGGATGTCGGCAGCGTAGATGCCGGCCGGGCCGGCACCGACGATCGCAACGCGGATGTCACGCATAAGGGAGTTCAACCTTCCGTGGAGTACTAAGGCAAGCCTAAAGGGGGTCGTGTAACCCTCCGAATCCGTTCCACCAGGTGGTTACGAGGCCGTACGCGAGTTTCACGCTCAATCCTAGAACGTGTTCTCGTTTTGGGTTGATGAGGGGGAGTGATCTCCAACACGTACGGCGCGTCGTCGAGCCTCCTTCGATGGTGTTCCGGAGATCGCCCGGAGTCAAGGCGGATGTGTCGAGCAGCCGGACCGGGCCGCTGTGAACCACAGCACATAGGACGCACACAGTCTCGCCGTAAGACCACCACAGACCCACGTCCGAACCTCGTGGACATGACCCAACTCCTTGACCCGCCGACGAGACCGGCACCCGAGCCGGCGCCCCCGACCAGCCGATGGCGCCCGACCCCTGAGCGAGCGTCGCTGATCCTTCTGCTCGCCCTGACAGCGGTCGCGTACCTGTGGACGCTGTCGGAGTCGGGCTATGCCAACCAGTACTACTCCGCGGCCGCCCAGGCCGGCGGCGAGAGCTGGAAGGCATGGTTCTTCGGAGCGCTCGACGCGAGCAGCTCGATCACGGTCGACAAGCCGCCGGCCTCGCTGTGGGTGATGGGCCTGTCCGTACGCCTCTTCGGGCTCTCCTCCTGGAGCATCCTGGTCCCGCAGGCGCTGATGGGCGTGGCCACGGTCGGCCTGGTCCACGGCCTCGTCAGGAAGGTCGCGCCGTGGCAGGCGGGGATCGCGGCGGGGGCCTTCACCGCGCTGACGCCGGCGGCGGCGCTGATGTTCCGATTCAACAATCCGGACGCGCTGCTGCTCCTGATGCTGGTCGGTGCCGGGTTCTCGACGCTGAAGGCGATCGAGACCGGCAAGGGCAGGTGGATGGTGCTGGCCGGGGTGCTGCTCGGCTTCGGCTTCCTCACCAAGATGCTGCAGGCGTTCCTGATCATCCCGGCGATCGCGGTCGTCTACCTGATCGCGGGCAAGGGCTCGTTCGGCAGGAGGTTGACCCACGGCATCGCCTGCTTCGTCGCCATGGTCGTCAGCGCCGGCTGGTACATCGCGATCGTCGAGCTCATCCCGGAGTCCTGGCGCCCCTACATCGACGGCTCGACCGGCAACTCGCTCCTCGAGCTGACGCTGGGCTACAACGGCGTCGGCCGACTCAACGGCGGCGACTACGGCGGCCTCGGCAACGCGGGCTTCTCCAGCGCCGCCGGAATCCTGCGGCTCTTCCAGGGTGTGTCCGGCGGGATGGTCTCCTGGCTGCTGCCCGCGGCGCTGCTCCTCCTGGTGACCGGCCTCGTCGTGCTGCGCAATGCGCCCCGCACCGACCTGACCCGCGCCACGCTGATGCTCAGCGGCGCCACGATGCTCGTGACCGGCCTGGTCTTCTCCTTCATGGAGGGCATCTACCACGACTACTACGTGGTCGCGCTGGCTCCGTGGATCGCGATCACCGCGGTCGTCGGCACGGTCGTCATGTGGCGCGAGCGCGACAGCCTCCTCGCCCGGATCACCCTGGCGGTCGCGATGGCCGGCAGCGCCGTGTGGGGCTGGGTGCTCCTCGGGCAGTCGGGCGAGCAGCCGTACGACGCGCTGCGCTGGCCGGTCCTGATCATCGGCCTCGGGCTCGCCGCCGCGTTCGTCCTCGCGGACAGGTTCACCCGCCGGGCCGCGGGCGCGGTGCTCGCGGCGGCAGCCGTGACGCTGGGGATCGGGCCGGCTGCGTACGCGATCCAGACGATCGGCACCGCTCACACCGGCTCGATCGTGACGGCCGGTCCCTACCAGAGCGGGATGGGTGGCATGGGAGGCCGCGGCATGCCCGGTGGTGGCCAGTTCAACGGCACTCCGCCGACCGGCACCCCGCCCAACGGCGCGCCCGGCGGGACGAACGGTCAGGCGAACGGGCAGGCGAATGGGCAGGCGAACGGGCAACCTCAGCAGCTGCCCGGCGGAGACGGCGGCATGCGCGGCGGTGGCGGAATGATGGGCGGCGGCGAGGTCGACCAGGAGCTGGCCGAGGCGGTCAGCACCAACGCCGGCAACTACACCTGGGTGGCCGCGACGATCGGCTCCCAGACCGCTGCCGGCCTCCAGCTGGAGACCGGCGAGGCCGTGATGGCGATCGGTGGCTTCAACGGCACCTCGAACAGCATCACGCTCGAGCAGTTCCAGGAGTACGTCGCCGACGGCGAGATCCACTACTTCATCTCCGGCGGCGGGATGGGCGGCATGCGTGGCGGCGGCGAGACCTCCAGCGCCTCCGAGATCAGCGCCTGGGTGGAGGAGAACTTCACCCAGACCACCATCGGCAACAGCACCGTCTACGACCTGGTCTCGACAGGCTCGACCACCGGGACCGACTCGTGACCGCGGGAACGGAGCTCTCTGACGGCGGGTCGGTCCTCGACGAGAAGCGGCTGCAGACGGCGGTCGACCTGGTGATCCCGGTCTACAACGAGGAGAAGGGCCTGGAGGGAGCCGTACGTTACCTCGACGCCTATCTCCGCCGCCTACCCTACGACGCGACGATCACCATCGCCGACAACGCGAGTAACGACGGCACCTGGCTGATCGCCGAACGGCTGGCCGACGAACTTCCCCGGGTCCGGGCGATCCACCTGGACGAGAAGGGCCGCGGTCGGGCGCTCAAGGCTGCCTGGTCCACCTCACAGGCAGAGGTCGTCGGCTACATGGACGTCGATCTCTCGACCGACCTGCGCGCCCTGGCGCCGCTGCTGGCGCCGCTGCTCTCGGGCCACTCCGACCTGGCGATCGGCACGCGGCTCGCGCACGGCAGCCGGATCCAGCGCGGCCCGAAGCGGGACCTCCTGTCCAAGGGCTACAACCTGCTCCTGCATACGGTGCTGGCGGCGCGGTTCACCGACGCCCAGTGCGGCTTCAAGGCGATCCGCCGCGATGTCGCCGAGCAGCTGCTCCCACTCGTCGAGGACGACAGCTGGTTCTTCGACACCGAGCTGCTCGTGCTCGCCTCCGAGGCCGGGCTGCGCATCCACGAGGTCCCGGTCGACTGGGTCGACGACCCGGACTCCCGGGTCGACATCGCTGCGACGGTCAAGGAGGACGTACGCGGCGTCGCCCGGCTCCTCAGGGGACTCGTCTCCGGGCGGATCGACCTGCGCGAGGTGGTCTCGACAGGCTCGCCGACGGCAGTGCCGGAGGCCCGGAAGAAGGGTCTGCCGGAGCAGCTGGTGACGTTCGCGGCGATCGGGGTGATGAGCACGCTCGCCTATCTGGTGCTCTATCTCCTGCTTCGCGTCTCGGTCGGCGCTCAGGCCGCCAACCTGGTCGCGCTGCTGGTCACCGCGGTCGCCAACACCGCCGCCAACCGCCGGCTCACCTTCGGGATCTCGAGACGCCAGGGCATCGTCAAGCACCACGCCGCCGGCCTGATCGCCTTCGGGCTCGGTCTCGGGCTCACCTCCGGTTCGCTCGCCGCCCTGCACGCGGCGGCTCCGGGCGCTGCTCACACGACCGAGCTGGTCGTCCTCTTCGCGGCCAACGCGACCGCCACGCTGCTGAGGTTCGTCATCCTGCGCTGGGTGATGCACTTCCGGGGATAGGCCCGATCTCGATCAGCTGAACGCCTGAGTCCCGATGACGCCGAGCAGCTCGAGCTTCTCCGCGGCATCGGTGCCCTCAGCGGGAAAGTGGGCGAGCAGCTGGACCTCGTGACCCTCGGTCACGAGCACCTCGCAGCGGACGGTCACCGCGCCGACCCGAGGATGCAGGAACGTCTTCCGGTCGGTGCGGCGTACGCCCACCTCGTGCCGCTCCCAGAGCCGTCGGAACTCCTCGCTGGCGGCGAGCAGGTCCTCGACGAGGGAGGTGACGTCGGTGTCGCCGGAGCGGCGGGCGTACGTCGCGCGCAGATCGCTCACGTGGGCCGCGGAGATGCGTGGCCAGTCCTCCTCCGGCATCGCGCGGAACGCCCGGTCGGTGAACCAGCGCCAGACCATGTTGCTCCCGCGCTCGCCCTCCCCGACGAGATGAGCCAGGAGCAGCTCGGCGAGCGGGTTGAAGAAGACGACCTCACCGAGGTCGGTGCAGATCACGACCGGCAGGTCGGTCAGCCGGTTGGCGAGCGCGATCAGCCCGGGACGTACGTGGCCTCGACGCGGAGGCGGAGTCATCCCGGCCAGGTAGTAGAGGTGGTCGCGCTGGTCCTCGTCGCACTGCAGCGCGCGGGCGATCGCCTTCACCACCTGCGCCGACGGCGCCGAGCCGCGGGCCTGCTCGAGTCGGGTGTAGTGGTCGGTGGAGACGCCGGCGAGGATGGCGACCTCCTCCCGCCGGAGGCCGGGCGTGCGCCGCCGCACCCCGTCGGGCAGGCCGACATCGGCCGGGCGGACGAGCGCCCGGCGCCGGCGGAGGAAGTCGGCGAGGCCGTCGCGGTCGATCACGTCTCCCAGTATCAGGGGGTGGTCGAGCCCCAGCCAGGGAGCGCGAGTCCCTGGATGTGCCCGGCCTGCCGTACGCCCCGATCCGCCCGCACGCTGGAGACATGACGACTTCCAACCTCATGTTCAGCAACAGGCGGCTCGGTGCGACCGGGCCCATGGTGACCTCGCCCGCGCTCGGCGGGATGAGCCTGTCCGGTGCGTACGGTGCCGTGGACGACGCCGACGGCGTCGCCGTGATCCATGCCTATCTCGACGCCGGCGGGACCCTCATCGACACCGGGGACTTCTACGGCGCCGGTCACAACGAGATGCTCATCGCTCGGGCGCTGCGCGAGCGCAGCCGCGACGACGTGGTGCTCTCGGTGAAGTTCGGCGCCCTGCTCACCCCGGTCGGGCTGCCGGTCGGATTCGACGGCCGTCCCGAGGCGGTGAAGTCGTTCCTGACCTACTCGCTGCAGCGGCTCGGGACCGATCACATCGACATCTACCGCCCCGCCCGCCTGGACCCGCAGGTGCCGATCGAGGAGACCGTGGGTGCGGTCCACGAGCTGGTGGAGGCGGGCTACGTACGCCACATCGGGCTCAGCGAGGTCAGCGCCGACACCCTGCGGCGGGCCGCCGCGGTGGCCCCGATCAGCGACCTGCAGATCGAGTACTCCCTGCTCAGCCGTGAGATCGAGACCAACGGCATCCTCGACACCTGCAACGAGCTGGGCATCGGCATCACCGCCTACAGCGTCCTCGGCCGCGGCCTGATCGGCGGCAGTGGCGCGCTCGGCGGTGCCCTCGCGCACATGCCGCGCTTCCAGGGCGACAACCTCGACCACAACCGCGCCCTGCTGGTCACCCTGGAGGAGATCGCCGCGGCCAAGGGAGTCACCCTGGCGCAGCTGGCGATCGCCTGGGTCGCGGCCCGCGGCGAGCACATCGTCCCGGTCATCGGCTCGCGTCGGGTGAGCCAGGTCGAGTCCATGGCCGGGGCGAACGCCGTCGAGCTCGACGAGGCCGACCTCGCCCGCATCGACGCCGCGGTGCCCGTCGGTGCCGCGCGCGGCGATCGCTACCCCGCCCAGTTCATGGACCAGCTCGACAGCGAGCGGCCGGCCGCGGGCTGATGCGCGGGTCAGGCGGTGGGATCGGTCGCGCGCCAGCGCAGCGGATCCTCCGCGGACTCCTCGACGACGTGCGCCGCGAGGCCGACCGTACGGCCCACCTGAAAGAACACCTCCGCCGCGGCGTCGGGCAGATCGCAGGTGAGGATCAGCGCGGCGAGGGCTCCGTCGATGTTGGGGCGGCGATCGGTGCGCGCGGCGATCGCGTCCAGGTGCGCCAGGATCGGCGCGGAGCCGTCGACGAGCGCGAGCCGAGCGAGGATCGCATCGGCCCGCGGATCACCCTCGGGATGGCGCCAGTGCCCGAAGCCGGGCACGGGGCTGCTCGGGTCGGCCGGCGGGCCGTCCCGCAGCGCGGCGAGAGCCGACCGGCCGATGCCACCGTGCAGCTGACCGGAGAGCGTGGCGTACCCGGCGACCAGGCAGTCGTACGCCGAGGCTCGCGCCGAGGCCGCGACCCGGGCCGCGACCACCGAGGCGGCCAGGCCGTGGTCGACGAGCGCGACCAGCGTGGTGTTGAGCGTGGCGACCTCCCGAGGGCCTCCCGGACGCCCGGCGACGGCGGCGAAGATCGTCTCGGGCGTCGGTCGGTCCCGGTCGGCGCGGCCGCGGAGCGCGAGCGGTGCCGCCCGGAGCAGGCCCTTGGCGACGCCGGCAGCCGCGGCCGGCCCGACCCACTCGCCGTGGGACCCCGCCCACTGCGCCAGTGCGGGGAGCCGGCGGTCGAGCGGCAGCGCAGCCAGGTGGGCGGGGACCTCGACGGCCACCGAGGGGGTTGGGCCCAGGACGAGATCGGCCACCTCGTCCAACCGGCTCGTCGGCGAGATCGGCGAGGGGCACTCCGCGCAGGAACAGCTCGCCCTCGCGTACCTCGCTCACGTTCGAGCGGACCGAGCGCATCGGCAGCACGCCGAGCGGGGAGCCGGGATGGTGACGGGTGCTGGCCAGCGCGTCGATCTCGGCGCGGTCGAACAGGCTCTCGCCGCCGCTGCGTCGCCGGGTGAGCAGTTGCCGGCTGACATAGGTGTAGAGCGTCGTGCGCTTCACCCCGAGGCGCTGAGCCGCCTCCCGCGTCGTGATCCACTCCGTCACGACCACACTCTCGCCCACGGAACGGCTCCGGCGCCATGTCGACTCGATCGACATCGCGCCACCCGGTCCTGCGGCGGCACGGTGAGCTCTCGACCCGTCCGAGGAGGAGGCGCCATGCTGCCGCTGAACGACCTGACCGACATCCGAGCGAGCTACCTGCTCCACGCCGCCGAGATGTCCACCTCGCCCTGCTATCTCGCCTGGGCGAGCAGCGTCGCCGACGACCCGGAGGTGCTCCGGGTGCTGAGCGACCTGCCGACGCTGAAGCAGCAGGCCAACCTCGTCTTCGCCGCGGCTCGGTGGCACGGCCTGGAGCCCGGGCCCTACGACGACCTGCGGGCGATGCTCCTCGGACCCGAGTGGCCGGCGGTACGCGCGACGATCCTCTCCCGGCGTACGCAGACCAACGAGGTCGCCCGGCTGACTGCGCTGATCCCGGCGCTCGGCATGCTCGGAAACGGTCCGGTCGCCCTCGTCGAGCTCGGCGCCAGCGCCGGGCTCTGCCTCTATCCCGACCGCTACGACTACCGCTGGGACGGCGCGGGCGAGCTCCGCGGCTCGGGCGGGCCGATGCTCCGGATCCCGTCGCTCGGGCCGGTCCCGGTCCCGGTCGCGCATCCGCGTATCACCGCCCGCGTCGGGATCGACCTCAACCCGCTCGACGTCACCGACGAGGAGGACATGAGCTGGCTGCTCACCCTGATCTGGCCGGGTCACGACGAGCGCCGCGACCGTCTGGCCGCGGCGATCGAGGTGACCCGGGCCGAGCCGCCCCGGCTCCTCGCCGGCGACATGCTCGACCGGCTGGACGACGCGCTGGAGATCGCCGCCGCCTCGGGCGGCACCCCGGTGGTCCATCACAGCGCAGCCGCGGCCTACCTGGACGAGCACGATCGAGCCGAGCTCGAGACCCGCATGCGTACGCTCGTGGCGGCCGGCCGCTGCCACTGGATCAGCCTGGAGGGTCCCCGGGTGATTCCGTCCCTCGCCGCCGGGGCGCCCAACCCACCCGACGCGGACCATCACTTCTGTCTCGCGGTCGACGGACGGGCGGTCGGCTGGTTCCGGGGCCACGGTGCGGCCCTCCGCTGGGACTCGAGACCCACCAGCGGGTAAGTACCGCAGTAAATAGTGGGTACTCCCGCATCCGCCGGTGGGTCGCCACGATGGATGCGTAGCGCTCGAGCAGCGGCGGGACCCAGCCGTGAGACCGTGAGGAAGACCACAGGTCTTGGACCGATACAAACGGCCAACCCTGGTGTCCACCTGCTGATCTGCCCTACCGTTACCGGCCGGTAACCAGCACGGTGGGGTTCCGGTCCGGTGCCGGTCATCCATCGGTCACACGCAGATCGGCTGACCGGGATCCCGCCATGCTGGAGACTGAAGACACTGCGCAGCTAGACCCAAGGAGTCGAGGATGCTCATCGGAGTGACCCGAGAGACGAAGCCCGGGGAGACCCGGGTCGCGGCCACCCCCGCGACCGTCAAACAGCTGACCGGTCTGGGCTATGACGTCGTCATCGAGGGTGGCGCCGGGGAGGCGTCCAGCTTCAAGGACGAGGCGTACGCCGAGGCCGGCGCCCGCATCGGCACGGCCGCCGACGCGTGGGGTGCCGACCTGGTCTTCCGGGTCAACGCCCCCTCCGTCGGCGAGGTCGAGCTGCTGAAGAGCGGCGCCACGCTGGTCGCCCCGCTCGCGCCGGCGCAGAGCGGTGAGCTGCTCGACGCCCTGGCCGCCCGCAAGGTCGACGCGTTCGCGATGGACGCGGTGCCGCGTATCTCGCGGGCGCAGTCCATGGACATCCTCTCCAGCCAGGCCAACATCGCCGGCTACCGCGCCGTCGTCGAGGCCGCCCACCACTTCGGCCGCTTCTTCACCGGCCAGGTGACCGCGGCGGGCAAGGTGCCGCCGGCGAAGGTTCTCGTGGCCGGTGCCGGTGTGGCCGGTCTGGCTGCCATCGGCGCCGCGAGCTCGCTGGGTGCGATCGTGCGCGCGACCGACCCCCGTCCGGAGGTCGCCGACCAGGTCAAGTCGCTCGGTGGCGAATACCTGAAGGTCGAGGTCGAGGTCGAGAAGTCGACCGACGGCTACGCCAAGGCAACCTCGGAGGCCTACGACCAGCGCGCCGCGGAGATCTACTCCGAGCAGGCCGAGGACGTCGACATCATCGTCACCACCGCGCTGATCCCGGGACGCCCGGCGCCCCGACTGATCACCGCCGCGGACGTGGCGTCCATGAAGCCCGGCTCGGTCATCGTCGACATGGCGGCTGCGATGGGCGGCAACGTCGAGGGCACGATCAAGGACGAGGTCGTCACCACGCCCAACGGCGTCACGATCATCGGCTACACCGACCTGCCCGCACGCCTTCCCGCGCAGTCCAGCCAGCTCTACGGCACCAACCTGGTGAACCTGATGAAGCTGGTCACGCCCGAGAAGGACGGCGTGCTCGCCCTCGATCTCGAGGACCAGGTCCAGCGCGGCCTGACCGTCGTGCACGACGGCGGCGTGCTCTGGCCGCCCCCGCCGGTCCAGGTCTCGGCGGCCCCCGCGACCGCCGCCCCGGCTGAGGTCGCGGTCAAGGAGGAGAAGAAGCCCCTCTCCGCCGGCGCGAAGCTCGCGCTCGTCGGCACCGGTGCGCTCGCGCTCTTCCTGCTCAACGCGGTCGCCCCGGCCGAGATCACCCGGCACTTCACCGTACTGACGCTCTCGGTGGTGATCGGGTTCTACGTGATCGGCCACGTACACCACGCGCTGCACACCCCGCTGATGTCGGTGACCAACGCGATCTCCGGGATCGTCGTGGTCGGCGCCCTGCTGCAGCTGACCGTCTCGGACAACGTGGTGCTGGTCCTGGCGGGTGTCGCCACCCTGCTGGCGAGCATCAACATCTTCGGTGGCTTCGCCGTGACCCGCCGCATGCTCTCGATGTTCCGGAAGGCCTGAGGTAACACGTCATGGATATCTTCTCGATCGCCGGCGCCGCCTACCTCGTCGCCGCCCTCCTCTTCATCCTGTCGCTGGCAGGTCTGTCCAAGCACGAGACCGCCTCGCAGGGCTGGCTCTACGGCGTCGCCGGCATGGCGCTGGCGCTCATCGCGACCGTCATCCAGGTCGTCGACGCCGGCACCACGACCGCGATCCTGGTTCTGGCCGGCGCCGTCGCCGTCGGCGCGGTCATCGGCCTGTGGCGCGCCAAGGTCGTCGAGATGACCGGCATGCCCGAGCTGATCGCGCTGCTCCACTCCTTCGTGGGTCTGGCCGCCGTCCTGATCGGCTGGAACGGCCACCTCGAGGCAGCCGCCGGCCACATCCACGGTGGCGCCATCCACTCCGCCGAGGTCTTCATCGGCGTCTTCATCGGTGCGGTGACGTTCACCGGCTCGATCGTCGCGTTCCTGAAGCTCTCGGCGCGGATGAAGTCGGCGCCGCTGATGCTGCCCGGCAAGAACGTGATCAACATCGGCGCGCTCGTCGTCTTCGTGATCCTGACCGTCGTCTACGTCATCAACCCGACGCTCCCGCTGCTGATCGCCGTCACGGTCGTCGCGCTGGCGCTCGGGTGGCACCTGGTCGCCTCCATCGGTGGCGGCGACATGCCGGTCGTGGTCTCCATGCTCAACAGCTACTCCGGGTGGGCCGCGGCCGCCTCGGGCTTCCTCCTGAGCAACGACCTGCTGATCGTCACCGGTGCCCTGGTCGGGTCGAGCGGTGCGTACCTCTCCTACATCATGTGCAAGGCGATGAACCGCTCGTTCATCTCGGTCATCGCCGGTGGGTTCGGCATCGAGGCCGGGCCGTCCGGTGACGTCGACTACGGCGAGCACCGCGAGATCAACGCCGAGGACACCGCCGAGCTCCTCGCCGGCGCCTCCTCCGTGGTCATCACCCCGGGCTACGGCATGGCCGTCGCCCAGGCGCAGTACCCGGTCGCCGAGCTCACCCGCATCCTGCGGGACAAGGGCGTGGACGTACGTTTCGGCATCCACCCGGTCGCCGGCCGCCTGCCGGGCCACATGAACGTCCTGCTGGCCGAGGCGAAGGTGCCCTACGACATCGTCCTGGAGATGGACGAGATCAACGACGACCTGGCCGAGACCGACGTCGTCCTGGTCATCGGTGCCAACGACACCGTCAACCCGGCCGCCGCCGAGGACCCGAGCAGCCCGATCGCCGGCATGCCGGTCCTGCGGGTCTGGGAGGCCAAGAACGTCGTCGTCTTCAAGCGGTCGATGGCCGCGGGCTATGCCGGTGTGCAGAACCCGCTCTTCTTCCGGGACAACTCGCAGATGCTCTTCGGCGACGCCAAGACCAAGGTCGACGAGATCGTCGGCGCCCTCGCGCGGGTGCCTGCCTGACCTGGACAAACATGGTCTGACCAGCGGAAACGTGACGCAAGTCTCGCCCTGGTGAATTCTGCCCGGCTCGGGCACGGCACACAGAATGAGTGTCGTGTCCGAGCCGTTCGCAGATTCCCTCGAGTCGATCCGCGTCCCCCACACCCTGCTGGAGGACGCGCTCGGCTACGTGACCAGCATCGTGGTGACCTCGCTGGGTCTCTACCTGATCCAGTCGGTCGGGTCGGTCACCGGCGGCACCGCCGGCCTGAGCCTGTTGGCCAGCTACTGGACCGGGCTGCCGTTCGAGGTGCTGTTCGTTCTGGTCAACCTGCCGTTCTTCGGCCTCGCGCTCTCCAAGAAGGGCACCTGGTTCACGGTCCGGTCGCTGGGCTGCGTCATCGCGGTCTCGGCGATGACGCGGGTCCATGCCGACCTGCTCCCGCTCGACGGCCTCGACACGATCTACGGCGTCGTCGCCGGCAACCTGCTCGTCGGCCTCGGGCTCCTGGTGATCTTCCGTCACGGCGCCTCGCTGGGCGGGTTCAACATCCTCGCCCTGGTGCTCCAGGAGCGGCTCAACCTGCGCGCCGGGTACGTCCAGATGGGCCTCGACCTCGGCGTCATCCTGCTCGCGCTCGTCGTCGTCTCGCCCGCGACCGTGCTGCTCTCCGCCCTCGGTGCGGTCGTCCTCAACATCATCCTGGCGTTCAACCACCGCCCCGGCCGCTACCTCGCCTGACCCACGCGCCGGGTGGCTGTCACAGGCTCAACTTGACGTATGCGCAGACAGGCTTGAGTAATTCCACGAGGCGTTCAGCGCTGTAGCTGATGATGGGCGACATAGCTGGTAGTTGCGTCACCCGTCGGCCGGTCCGGGCAACTCGAAGAGGCCCGGATCCTCGCGACGAGCGCCGGGCCGTGTCGCCGGGTCCACAGGTGCACTGATGCTTGTGATCCGAGCGTCGTAGAGCCAGGAAAGATTGCCCTCCTTCTCCAGGTTCCCTACGACGTGGACGATCTGGCCCTCATCATGAGCCAGCACCGCACGGTGGTAGTCGTTGCCCTGTAACTGCACGCGGACCTTATTAGCCGGATGGCCAGTGAGAGTTGTGATTCCGATGACGCCTGGTCCACTCTCTTCCGCGCGGGTGAGGAGATGGACAGTCCCTTCGGCTGGTGTCTCTGGATGCGGCTCGGGTCTCATCAATCTGACGGCCGCTTGTGCCAGAACGGGCGCCGCATCTGGACTGAACTCAAACGCCCATGTCTGTGCCGGTGTTTCGGGGGCATCCGGCTCCCACGAGACTCGAACGGCCGACTCGTCAGCGTTCGAGGCGATCGCTTGTAGCGCGCGCACAGCCTCGTAAGAAATGGGGTAGTCACCCTCCGTGAACGCTGCGAAGGACTCAGTCGCGCGAAAGTAGTCGAGCGCGTCCGTTGCGGCTTCGAGCGTGGAGAGGAGGGTTTGGGACACGTCGCGTCCGATGACGGAATCGGTCCCCGGGAACAGAGCCGCCTCTTCGACTGGGACGCCTCCGTGGATAGGAACGACTGTCGATGTCGGGACGTACGCTCGCACGACGTAGCTGCCAACCGCTGTCTGCCCCATCATGACCTCGCCGAGGAACCGCTTCGCGAACTGGCCGTAACGATTGCCAAAGTACTTCGCGGGCTCGCGAGCCGACTTGGCGCCGGAAGCAAGGAAGGCGCGCGCGGACTCCAAGAGACTCATTCCGTCGTCCCACCGGATCCAGCCGGGCGGTGCAGCGGTCTCCTTGGCGAAGGAAAATTCATCCGTAGGTGTTGTGAGGATCCGATTCACGACGTCGGTCCCGTCATCGTCGGTTCGGATCGCCTTGATCGCATCTATCGCTTCGACGAGCACCATCTGGTAGTCAGGGGCTTCGGGATTCAACGGTATGACCACGCTGTGCCCAAGTTGGCCGTTCTCGGCTTGGCGCGCGGCGAAACGTGCGTAGAGCCCGGATCGTCCGCCGGTCTGAACCCAATCGGAATCAGTCAGTAGCCGGATGACGCGCTGAGGCGTGACATCGCTCAGATCGAGACCCGTTTCGAACTCACTCATGGCTTCTGTCCCTGCTCGATCCGGTCAAGGATCGCTGTCACGGACGAAGCGTCGAAGACGTTGGACCGTGGGACCTCAACCACAGGCTGCTTCGGAACGTCTGGAGCAACCTGTCCTTCTAGGTTGATCCAGTAGCAGCAATGGCGCAAGGACAAGACGTCGTGAGAAGCCTCGGTCCACGCGCGCTGGTCGGCGCCGACGACCATCACAACGAGGATGTGCTTGATGGTGTCTCGTGGCATCGCAAGCGAGTTGAAGTCCTCGCGTGTTTTGAAACGGAACTTGATGTGGGTCTCGTGCGGTTGGGGGCGGATCGTCGTGGTGCTCTTGAGTTGTAGACGTACGGCAACCTCTTCGAATCCGACGTCCGGTTGTCTCGATAGTTCGACGTCGTACTTGTGCATGTCTCGTTTTCGAAACTCGGCGATTGCGCCCGCCGTGGCTGCAACTGAGGCGACGTACCCTTCCTGCAACTGCTCCATCGCATCGGTGTGGGTTCGCTTGACAACCTTGTATAGATCCGACAATGGCCCACCTCCCGACCCTTAGCAAGGTTAGGGGGCCAGGTGTTTTGTTCGCGGCCTTTTGCAAAGGATTCTTGGACGGGGTACGTCCGCGCGACGTAGGTCTGAGCCCTACCTTTGCGGCCTGAATCCAGATGCGGCGCGACGTCTTCGGCGGCGATGAGGGCTGACGGATCGAGTCTGGTGCGTCGCTCCGGTGGGCCGCCGTGCTCCGGCACGCGAGACATGAGCGAGGTCATGATCCGACAGTAGGCGTGAGCACCGACACTCCTCGCACAAGCGGGCGCTGCGCCGTCTGATGGTCTGGCGGATGGAAGTACACCAGAATTGTGCAGAATGGATGCATGACTGTCGCGAAGCGCGCGCCCCAGCCCGGCGCCGAGGACCTGACCGAGCACCTGCGTGACCGCTGGTCGGTGAGTGTCTTCGACCCGGCCCACGAGCTCGCCGAGGCCGAGATCAGGCTGCTGCTGGAGGCGGTTCGGTGGGCGCCGAGTGCGGGCAACAGCCAGCCGTGGTCCTTCCTGGTCCTGCCCCGCGGGTCGGCCGGGCACCAGACCTTCGTGCCCCACCTCTCCCGCGGCAACTCCGGCTGGGTGCCGCGAGCCTCGGCCGTCGTCGTCGCCATCGCCCAGGTCGGCGCGGACCCGGACGGCAACGGCCCGAAGTGGGCCGACTACTCCTACTACGACCTCGGTCAGGCTGCCGCACACCTCACGGTCCAGGCCGCCTCCCTGGGTCTCTCCTCGCATCAGTTCGCCGGGTTCGATCACGATGCCGTGGCAGCGGCCTTCGGCGTACCGGACTGGTGGAAGGTGATGACCGGCATCGCGGTGGGCCTCCACGGCGATCCCGCCGAGGTCGACCCGCGCGACGCCGAGCGCGAGCGGCGCGAGCGCGTCCGGCGTCCGCTCGAGGAGATCGCGTACGCCGACAAGTGGGGCACGCCCTGGGTGTGATGCCCGCGTGGCCGTCCGGGGAGCGGTCCAAAAAGGTCGTACCCGGCGGGGCATCGTTCTAAGGTTCCGGGGTGGAGAGCGGTCAGTTGGCAGGTCGGCTCCGGCGCGTGGCAGCGGGTCTGCTCGTGCTGGGGCTGCTGGGTGCTGGGCTGATGATGACCGCGCCGACAGCGGTCGCAGCGCCCGACGACGGCGTCGGCGAGTCCTCGCGCACCCGCTATGTGCTCGACGAGAAGGCCAGGACCGTCAAGGTGAAGGCCGAGGTCACGGTCACCAACCAACAGCCGAGCACCGCCACGACCTACTACTTCCTGACCGGTCACGCGATCCCGATCCCGGCGGGCGCGAAGAAGGTCAGGGCGACCAGCAACGGGGCGAACCTGCCGGTGAGCACCGAGAAGGTCAAGGGCACCGGTCTCGAGGTGGTGACGGTGTCCTTCCCGAACCTCTACTACGGCAAGTCGCGCACGATCACCTGGACCTACGAGCTGAAGGGTGCGCCGATCCGGGCGAAGAAGAACCACATCCGGATCGGTGACGGCTACGCCGTCTTCCCCGTGATCGGCCTCGGTGACGACGGGCAGGTGACCGTCGACGTGGTGCTGCCGAAGTCGATGACGTTCACCGCCTCCTCGGGCGACTTCACCAAGCAGACCAAGGGCACGACGACGACCTGGCACTCCGAAGGCGACTTCGTCGACGCCGGTGTCTCGGCCCGCGACCCGAAGGCCTTCGACGAGAAGAAGATCAAGATCGGCGACACGAAGCTGTCGCTGCAGAGCTTCCCGGAGGACAAGGAGTGGCTCGACTTCGTCGAGAAGCGCGTCACCGAAGGCATGCCGGTGCTGGAGGAGCTGACCGGCAACGAGTGGCCCGGGGGTCTGGAGACGATCCGTGAGGACGGCTCGGCGGAGGCGGTCGGCTACGCCTGGTTCGACTCCGACGCCGATGAGATCGTCGTCTCCGAGGACCTGGACACCGCGATCCTCTACCACGAGATGACCCACGCCTGGATCAATCCCGACATCGTCAACGGCCGCTGGCTGAGCGAGGGCCTGACCGAGGTCATCGCACAGCGTGCGACGAAGAACGTCGGCGCCAAGGGGCAGAAGTACGACAAGGTGAAGCGCCGCAGCCAGGCCGCGTTCCCTCTTCTGGCCTGGGACGCCGAGGGGTGGAGCCAGGAGAACGATGCGTACGGCTATCCGGCCGCCTACACCGCGGTCTCGGCCATGCTCGCGGACCTCTCCGACGAGCAGCTCACCCGGGTGATCGACGACGTCTACGACGGCCGCAGCGGCTACGACGCCGCCGCCGACGAGATCACCCGAGGCCGGGTCGACTGGCGCTTCTTCCTCGACATCGTGCAGAGGTACGACACCGACGCCTCTGCGGAGAAGCCGCTGAAGACCTGGGTGCTCACCCGCAACGAGGCCAAGCAGCTCGAGCCCAGGGCCGAGGCCCGCAAGACGTACGCCGAGATCGACCGTGTCAACGGCGAGTGGCTGCCGCCGCAGGGACTCCGCGAGGTCATGGCCGAGTGGACCTTCGAGGACGTGGACGACGTCGTGGGTCTGATCGGTGAGGCGAACGCCGATGCCGCCGCAGTCCAGGAGGCTGCCGAGAAGGCCGATCTGCCGGTGCCCGCAGCGGCCAGGGAGGCCTACGAGGGGGCCAACGAGGAAGCCCTCTACCGTGAGCTCTCCACGACGCTTCCCCGCACCGCCGAGGTGATCACCGAGGTCGGGGAGGCGACGGCCGACGTCGAGGGCATGCAGAACCCGCTCACCGAGCTCGGCGAGCTGGTGCTGTTGCTCGACGTGGGCGCGGCCAGCGCCCGGACCGACCTGAACAACGGCTATCTCGAGGACGCCTCGACCACCGCGGCCGGCGTCCGCGCCCGGGCCGACTGGGCGCTGGTCACCGGACTGGTCGCCCTGCTCGTGCTCGTGGCCGGGGCGTACGCGGTGTTCCGGGTGTTCTGGAACCCGAGGGCGCGGCGTCGGCGGGCGGAGCGCAGGGCCTTCCTCGCGCAGGCGAAGCAGACCCGGAGGGCCGGGGCTCCCTGGGAGCACCAGCCGCCGCCGCAGGCCCTACCGCCTCAGGGGTTCCCGCCGCAGGTCCCACCGCCGCACAGTCCACCGCCGCACAGTCCGCCGCCGCACAGTCCGCCGCCGCACAGTCCGCCGCAGGCGCCGCCGCCGTCAGTCGGTGGCGAGCTCTTCGGCGTACAGCGCGGCCCCCACGGCCCCGGCGGTGTTGAGCAGCTTCGCCGGGATGATCTCGGTGTCCAGTTCGAGCAGCGGCAGGAACTCCGCCGCTTCCTTCGACACCCCTCCGCCGACCAGGAATAGGTCGGGCGAGAAGAGCATCTCCAGGTGGCGGTAGTACTTCTGCAGCCGCTTGGCCCAGTGCTTCCAGGAGAGCTCCTCGCGCTTGCGGGCGACGTTGGAGGCGCGGGTCTCGGCGTCGTGGCCGTCGAGCTCGAGGTGGCCGAGCTCGGAGTTGGGCACGAGCACGCCGTCGTAGAGGAGCGCCGAGCCGATGCCGGTGCCGAGCGTGGTCATGATGACCAGCCCGCGCCGGCCCTTGGCAGCGCCGTAGCGGACCTCGGCCAGTCCGGCCGCGTCGGCGTCGTTGACCACGTGCACGTCGCGCCCGGTGGCCGCGGTGAAGATCGCGTCCGCGTCGGCGCCGATCCACGACTTGTCGATGTTGGCCGCCGAGTGGACCACCCCGTGGCGTACGACGCCGGGGACGGTCACGCCGACCTTCCCGTCGTAGTCCGGGAACTGCGCGAGCAGGTCCACGAAGATCTCGGCGATGGCGTCGGGAGTGGAGTGTTCGGGGGTCGGGATGCGTACGCGTTCCTCGGCGAACTCGCCGGTCGCGAGGTCGATCGGGGCACCCTTGATGCCCGTGCCGCCGAAGTCGATGCCGAAGGGCAGGCTCGTCGTCATGCGGCCATCCTATTTACAACCACCGACGTGACGTACGACACTTGACAGATCATCCTGAATTGTCAAGGGGGCCGACGATGGAGACCGCCAACAGCACAGTGCCGGACGGTTCGACCGAGCAGTGGCGCGACAAGAAGCGCTATCTGTGGCTGCTGGGCCTGGTCGTCCCGATTCTCGGGTTCATCGCGATCGGGGGCTGGCATCTCACCGACATCGGCGCGTTCCTGTGGACCGGACCGATCATCATCCTCATCGTGGTGCCGGCGATCGACCTGTTCGCGGGGCTCGACCAGTCCAATCCGCCCGACGACATGATCGAGGCGCTGGAGAACGACCGCTACTACCGCTGGATCGTCTACTCCTACCTCCCGCTGCAGTACGCCGTCTTCATCGGCGGCATGGCCATCGCCGCCCATGGCGCCCTCGACGGTCACACCTTGAGCATGGTCGACCGGGTCGGGCTCGCGATCTCGGTCGGCTGCGTCGGCGGCATCGGCATCAACACCGCCCACGAGCTCGGTCACAAGCGCGAGGACGTGGAGCGCTGGCTGTCCAAGATCGCGCTCGCGCAGAGCTTCTACGGCCACTTCTACATCGAGCACAACCGCGGCCACCACGTCCGCGTCGCGACCCCCGAGGACCCGGCCTCCTCGAAGGTCGGCGAGTCCTTCTACGCCTTCTGGCCGCGCACGGTCTCCGGCTCGCTGAAGAGCGCCTGGCGGCTGGAGAAGAAGAGGTACGCCCGCCGGGACCAGCATCCGTTCCGGATCGGCAACGACGTACTCAACGCCTGGCTGATGTCCGCGGTGCTCTGGGGTGCGCTGATCGTGTGGCTCGGGCCGGTGGTGATCCCGTTCCTGCTGATCCAGGCAGTGGTCGGGTTCTCGCTGCTCGAGGTGATCAACTACATGGAGCACTACGGGATGCTGCGGCAGAAGACCGGCCGGCGCTACGAGCGCGTCGACCCCAGCCACTCGTGGAACTCCAACAACATCGCGACCAACGTGCTGCTCTACCACCTGCAGCGCCACAGCGACCACCACGCCAATCCCGTACGCCGCTACCAGACCCTGCGCGACTACAAGGAGTCTCCGGTGCTGCCGACCGGCTACGCCGGGATGATCCTGCTCGCGATCCTGCCGCCGGTCTGGCGCCGGGTGATGGATCCACGGGTGCTCGCGCACTTCGACGGCGACATGTCGCGGGCCAACATCCTGCCGCGCAAGCGCGAGAAGATCCTGGCGAAGTATCCGCCGCCCGCCGCCGACCGGGCCGAGGCCGGTGACGACACCGTCGCCCAGGTCATCGCGGCCGAGGTGCTGGCCGCGCGCTGCCCCGGCTGCGGCTACACCTACCGCGTCGAGGAGGGCAACGAGTCCGAGGGTTTCGCCGCCGGGACCGCCTGGGCGGACGTCCCCGACGACTGGTGCTGTCCGGACTGCGGTGTCCGGGAGAAGGTCGACTTCGTTCCGCTGGCGTCGGACTCGGTCGAGTCCTAGGGGCCGGGCGCACTAGACTCTGGCCCCATGGCGGCCGGAGTACCTGAAACCACCCGTCAGCGGATCCTCGACGCTGCCGTCGAGATGACGACCGAGACCGGGTGGGCGAGCGTGACGATGTCGCGCATCGCCGAGCGCTGCGGCGTCAGCAGGCAGACCGTCTACAACGACATCGGCGCCAAACCGGCCCTGGCCAAGTCGCTGATCCTGCGTGAGCTGGAGCAGTTCCTCGCCGTCGTGAGCGCGGCCTTCGACGAGGAGGACGACTTCCTCGGGGCGATCCGGCAGGCGACGTACGGCGTGCTCGACCGTGCCCAGGACAACAAGCTGCTGCACGCGGTCGTCTCGGCCACCCACGGCGCCGACACCGAGCTGCTGCCCTACCTGACCAGTCACAGCGAGGGGCTGCTCGGCTACGCGATCGAGATCATCCACCAGCACATCGACAAGTTCGACCATGGGCTCAGCGACCATCAGGCCGATGTCGCCATCGAGATGGTCGTGCGGGTCGTGCTGAGCCACGTCATGCAGCCCACCAAGTCGCCCGACGAGACGGCCGACGACATCGCCTGGCTGGCTTCGCGGGTCCTCGGCTGAGTTGGGTCGTCACCAACCCTCGCCTAACCTTCCTGCGGGGAGGTGACTGGATGCGACAGGTCTCGTTGAGAGCGGCCGCGGCGATCGGGGCGGTCCTCGTGGTGACCCTGGCAGCCTGTGCGGGCGAGCCGGCGAAGCCGGCCACCCCGAGCGGCAGCGCGAGCGCGAGCGGGGCCACGAAGGACGAGAGCCCTGTCGCCGACCCCTCGCACGCCGTGGAGATGCCCGGCAAGCGTGAGGGCACGCTGCACTCCACCGACCTGCTGATCCTCTCCGAGGACACCCTCTCGTCCGGCGACGTCAAGAAGATCCGGTCTCTCGACGGTGTGTCCGGGGTCGAGCAGATCTCGATGGCCCAGGTCAGTGTCGAGGGACGGCTGGTGAAGGTGGTCGCGGTCGACCCGTCGACCTACCGCAACTTCGCCCCCTTCCAGAGCGCCGACTCCGACGAGGTCTGGCAGCGCGTCGCCGGTGGTGAGGTGGCGATCGACCCCGAGCGCCAGGACGAGCTCCCGGCCGACAAGGACGGGTTCGTCCAGCTGGGGTCGAAGAAGGACGCGACCAAGGTCCACGTCGGTGCGTACGCTCCCCAGCCCCCGGGCCTCGCCGCCGCCGTGGTCAACCACAAGTGGGGCGAGGAGATGGGCATGGAGAAGGGCAACGCGCTCATCGTCTCCACCGCCGCCATCGCCCCCAACCGGGTCGTCGCCCCGATCCAGAAGGTCGTCGGCTCGGACGCCTCGGTCCAGCGCCTCGACGTCGTCGCCCGCGCCGGCCTCGACCCCAACGCTCCCCAGAAGGCCTACGTCGTCGGCACCGTCGCCGAGGCCGTCGGCAACTACACCTACCGCGCCAACGGCGACGGCACCATCACCCCCGCCTCGAGCTGGGTGAGCTCCCACATCGTGACCGCCCAGGTGCCGATCCTCGGCTCGGTGACCTGCAACAAGGTGATGATCCCGCAGCTGCGTGCGGCACTGCAGGAGGTCGTCGACCGCGGCCTGGCCAAGAAGATCATCCCGTCGCAGTACGCCGGCTGCTACTACCCCCGCTTCATCGCCAACACCACCCAGCTCTCCAACCACGCGTTCGGCACCGCCGTCGACCTCAACACCGCCGGCAACCAGCGCGGCACCGTCGGCGAGATGGACCGCACCGTCGTCTCCATCTTCGAGCGCTGGGGCTTCACCTGGGGCGGCAACTGGAAGTGGACCGACCCGATGCACTTCGAGATGAACCGGATCGTCAAACCTGGCTAACCCCGGGGTAGTTGCCCACCCGCTTGGGACGCCGCATCTACGCTGGGGCCTGTGACGATTCTTGATGACGCCCGCCCGGGCATGGACGACAGCATCCGGCCGCAGGACGACCTGTTCGGGTTCGTCAACGGCACCTGGCTCCGAGAGGTCGAGATCCCGGCCGACCGGTCCAGCTGGGGGCCGTTCGTGATGCTCGCCGACCAGGCCGAGAAGGACGTGCGCGCGATCATCGAGGAGCTCGCGGCGTCCGGCGGCGAGCCGGGCAGCGACGCCCAGAAGATCGGCGACCTCTTCGCGAGCTTCATGGACGAGGCGGCGGTGGCGGAGCGCGGCGTACGGCCGCTGGATGGCCTGAGGGCTGCCGTCGACGGGCTCCGCGACGCGGACGACCTGGCAGCCTTCCTGGGCGAGGTCGAGCGGATCGGTGGCCACGGCCTGTTCGGGTCCTACGTCGACAACGACGACAAGCAGTCCGACCGCTACATCTTCAACCTGCTCCAGGGTGGCCTCGGGCTGCCCGACAAGGACTACTACTTCGACGAGAAGTTCGCCGAGGTGCTGGGGAAGTACGCCGGCTACCTCGAGCGGCTCTATGCGCTCGCCGAGCACCCCGACCCGCGTGCGGCCGCCGAGACGATCATCCGGATCGACACCCGCCTGGCCGAGGGTCACTGGGCGCGCGAGGAGACCCGTGACAAGCAGAAGACCTACAACCTGCTGACCCTCGCCGAGCTGCGCGAGCTGGCCCCCAACTTCAACTGGGACGCCTACATCCGCAACCTCTCCGGCTCGAAGCTGACCACCGAGGCGGTGCTCGGCGAGGTGGTCGTGCGGCAGCCGTCCTACTTCGCCCACCTCTCCACCGTGCTCGGCGAGGTCGACATCGACGACTGGAAGCTGTGGCTCTACTTCCACGTGCTGCGCTGGGCCGCGCCCTACCTGACCGACGACTTCGTCGAGACCAACTTCGACTTCTACGGGCGCACCCTCAACGGCACCCCTGAGCTCCGGGAGCGCTGGAAGCGCGGGGTGGCGATCGTGGAGGGCGCGATCGGCGAGGCGGTCGGCAAGGAGTACGCCGCGCGGCACTTCCCGCCCGAGGCGAAGGCCCAGATGGACGAGCTCGTCCACAACCTCCTGGAGGCCTACCGCAAGTCGATCTCCGAGCTCGACTGGATGGGCGAGGAGACCAAGGAGAAGGCCTACGAGAAGCTCGACAAGTTCACGCCGAAGATCGGCTACCCGAACAAGTGGCGCGACTACTCGGCGCTGCAGATCAGCAAGGACGACCTGATCGGCAACGTCTCCGCGGCGAGCATCTTCGAGACCGACCGGCAGCTCGGCAAGCTCGGCGGCCCGGTCGACCGTGACGAGTGGTTCATGCTGCCGCAGACGGTCAACGCCTACTACAACCCCGGCACCAACGAGATCTGCTTCCCGGCCGGCATCCTGCAGCGGCCCTTCTTCGACAAGGACGCGCACCCGGCGGAGAACTACGGCGGCATCGGCGCCGTGATCGGTCACGAGGTCGGCCACGGGTTCGACGACCAGGGCGCGCAGTTCGACGGCGACGGCAACATGCAGGACTGGTGGTCGCCGGAGGACAAGGCGGCCTTCGAGGTGAAGACCAAGGCGCTGATCGAGCAGTACTCCAAGCTCTCCCCGCGGGACCTGCCCGGCGAGTTCGTCAACGGTGCCCTCACCGTCGGCGAGAACATCGGCGACCTGGGCGGCCTGACGATCGCCCACACCGCCTACATGCTGGCGACCGGTGGCTCGGCGGAGATCGGCGACCGGCAGCGGCTCTTCCTCAACTGGGCCTACGTGTGGCGTACGGTGCGCCGCAAGGAGCAGGCGCAGCAGTACCTCACCATCGACCCGCACAGCCCGCCCGAGTTCCGCGCCAACATCGCGCGCAACCTCGACGAGTTCCACGAGGTCTTCGGCACCGCTCCGGGCGACGGTCTCTGGCTCGATCCGGAGGAGCGCGTTCGGATCTGGTGACCCGTGCGGGTAGGGGTATTGGTCAATATTCGATAACAACGTAAAGGAGTTACGCGGGAAGGCGGCTTCATAAATCCGCATTGCAGGAAATTGTTTCTCCGCGCTATCGATTCCGGTGCAAGGATTCCCCCAATCCTGGTCCCCACAATCGAGGAGAACCCCCACGATGCGTATCGTTCGAGTAGCGGGAGCGGCGACCGCTGTCGCTGTTGCAGGAACTGCCTTCATCGCCTCTTTCGGGAGTCCGGCCGGCGCCACCCCTGCCGGCTCCGCCTCCACCGTCACGCCGACGAGCGTCACGGCGACCGGCCTGGCTGCCCAGCAGGTCATCGACGACGAGTCGATCGCGGACAAGGCCATCAGGGCGCTGAGCAGCAAGCCGTCGACCTGGAAGGTCGGCGCGGGCCAGGAGCTCGAGCCGGTGGTGACCCTGAAGGACACCACCGGCGCCACCCACGTACGGATGAACCGCACCTACGAGGGGCTCGAGGTCGTCGGCGGCGATCTGGTCGCCCACCAGAACAGGTCCGGTGCGGTGACCTCGGTCTCCCAGGGGCTGGCGACGATGCTCGACCTCTCGGTGAAGCCGACCGTCACCTCGTCCGCGGCGACGCGGGCCGCGCTGACTCTGGACGCGGTCACCAAGACGATCACCGATCTTGCGGTCGAAAAGAAGTACGCCCCCGAGCTCGTCGTCGACGCGGTCGACGGCTCGCCGACGCTGGCCTGGCGGGTGACCACCAAGGGCAAGCAGGCCGACGGCACCCCCTCCCGCCTGGCGACCTATGTCGACGCGGGCACCGGCACCGTGGTGCGCCGGGTCGAGGGCATCCACACCATCGACGGTGAGGGCAACACCCTCTACTCCGGGACCGTCCCGCTCCAGGTGAAGCAGAACGGCTCGACGTACGAGCTGCGTGACGAGACCCGTGGCGGCACCTACACGACCGACATGAAGAACGCCGAGGACAGCCTGCTGTGCCAGCTTCTCGGGTTCGGGTGCGCGGCGGGCACCGTGGTCACGAGCCCCACGACCACCTTCGGCAACGGCTCCAACGCCGACCGGGCGACGGCGGCGGCGGACGCGCAGTACGGCACCAACGTCACCTGGGACTACTTCAAGAACGTCCACGCCCGCGACGGCATCTTCGGCGACGGCTCGGGCTCCTACAACCGGGTCCACTACGGCAAGAACTACGTCAACGCCTTCTGGGACGGCGAGAAGATGACGTACGGCGACGGCGACGGTGTCGGCTACGGACCGCTGGTGTCGCTCGACGTCGCCGGCCACGAGATGACGCACGGCGTCACCGAGAACACCTCCGGCCTGGAGTACTCCGGTGAGTCCGGCGGCCTCAACGAGTCGACCTCGGACATCTTCGGCACGGCGGTCGAGTTCTACGCGAACAACGCCGAGGACAAGGGCGACTACCTGATCGGCGAGTCCTTCATCCTCGACGGCGGCGACCCGCTGCGCCGGATGGACAACCCGTCCTCCGACGGCAACTCGGTCAACTGCTGGTCGTCCTCGACCGGCAACCTCGACGTCCACTACTCCAGCGGCGTCGGCAACCACTTCTTCTACCTGCTCTCCGAGGGGTCGGGTACGAAGACGATCGGTGGCGTCGAGCACTCGAGCACGACCTGCGACGGCTCGACGATCACCGGCATCGGTCGCGACAAGGCCGAGAAGATCTGGTTCCGTGCCAACTCGACCTACTTCACCTCGACCACCGACTACGCCGGGGCGCGCGACGCGACGGTGAAGGCGGCGTCCGACCTCTACGGCGCCTCCAGCGCCGAGGTCACGGCCGTCGAGGCGGCGTGGACCGCGGTGTCCGTGAGCTGACCTCCCAACAGAACCGGTCTCGACGGCGCCGTCCCATCCAAAGACGGCGTCGTCGACCGCTTTTGGTAACTAAAGTACGAATTCGGGCGTGTGGTTATGCCGGTGCGGCGATTGGACGCATACTGGAGACGCCGGGCCGGTTCTGCGGGTCCCCGTGGGGGAGGACCAACAGCGCCGGCTCGGCGTTATTTCCATCGCCCGGTGAATAACGGTTCGCGTGGACGGTTCGTCCCTGTCTACCCTGGAGACATGTACTCCGGTATCGCCTACATGCGCCTGCGCTCCGTCGCCTGACGGCGGCGCTGCGAGGCATACTCACGCCGCTGTCCGGCCATAGCCGGGTAGCTGCTTCTCGCTTCCCGGCTCCCGTACGCGAGCTGGAAGTTCATTTTCGTGTCTGTACAGACCCATCACACCTCTGCCCATCTGCGCGCCGAGGACATCTCGGTCACCCGGGGCGGTCGCCCCGTCCTGCGCGACGTCTCCCTGACCGTCTCCGCCGCCAACCGGTCCCGGCTGGCCGTCGTCGGTGAGAACGGCCGTGGCAAGACCACACTGCTCCATGTCCTGGCCGGACTGCTCGTCCCCGACTCGGGGCGGGTTCAGCGACACGGCAGTCTCGGGATCGCCCATCAAGCGCTGGACGTACGTCCTGGGGACACCGTCGGCACCCTCACCTCCGCCGCTCTGGCGGAGTCCTACGAAGCGCTCCGGATGCTCGATGTGGCTGCCGAGGCGCTCGCCGAGGACCCGACGGACTCCGCGGGGACGTACGCCGCCGCGCTGGAGCGCGCGACCGCGCTGGACGCCTGGGACGCCGAGCGCCGGGTGCAGATCGCGCTGGAGGCACTCGGCGCGTGCACCGATCACGGGCGGGAGCTGGTGACGCTGTCGGTCGGGCAGCGCTATCGGGTGCGGCTGGCCTGCCTGCTCGGGGCGCACCATGACCTGCTCGTGCTCGACGAGCCGACCAACCATCTCGACGCCTCGGGGCTGGCGTTCCTCACCGAGCGGATCCGGACCCATGCCGGCGGGGTCGTCCTCGTCTCCCACGACCGCCTGCTCCTCCGCGACGTCGGCGTCGAGTTCCTCGACCTGGATCCGAGCGAGGACGGCCGGGCCCGGACGTACGCCGGGGGATATCAGGGCTGGCAGGAGGGCCGGCGGCGCGAACGTGAGCGCTGGGAGCAGGACTTCGCGGCGCAGCAGGAGGAGCACCGACGGTTGCAGGACTCGGTGTCGGCGGCCCGGGACCGGCTGAGCACCGGCTGGCGCCCGCCCAAGGGGACCGGGAAGCATCAACGACAGACCCGCGCTCCCGGGTTGGTGCGCTCCTTCAACCGCGACCTCGCGGCACTCGAGGCGCACCGCATCTCGGTGCCGGAGCCGCCGGTGTCGCTGCGGTTTCCGTCGCTCCCGTCGGATGTCGGGGGCACGCTGCTGCGGGCTGATGACATCAAGGTGTTCGGTCGGCTGTCCGCGCCCGTCTCGCTTGCGCTCGACGCCGGCGAGCGGCTCCTCGTCACCGGCCCGAACGGGGCGGGCAAGTCGACCCTGCTGCAGGTGCTGGGCGGCGAGCTGGTGCCTTCGGCCGGGTCGCTGTGGGTCTCGCCGGGGGCGCGAGTGGCACTGGTCGGTCAGGAGGAACCGGACTGGACACCGGGGCTGACCGCGGCCGAGATCTATACGGAGCACTGCGGACGGCTGGTCGCCGCCGGGGTGGTGCCCGAGCGGGCGGTCGTCTCGCTCCGGTCGACGGGGCTGATGGACGCGGAGGCGCGGCGTACGCCTGCGGCGCGGTTGTCCCAGGGGCAGCAGCGACGGCTCGAGCTGGCGCTGCGGCTGGCCTCGCGCCCGCACCTGCTGATCCTGGACGAGCCGACGAACCACCTGTCGTCCGGGCTGGTGGACGAGCTCACGGTTGCACTGCGGGCCACGTCGGCAGCGGTCGTCGTGGCCACGCACGACCGGCAGATGCTGGCCGATCTCGCCGACTGGCCGACGTTGGCGCTGGGAAGGTAGTCGGTGGTCCCTGGTAGACCTGGGTGCATGACTGATCCCGCCAGTGACGTACGTGCTCGTGCCGAGGCGCATCTGCGTGCCCTGGTGGGCCGCGATGACGCCACGCTGCGTGAGGACCAGTGGTCGGCGATCTCGGCGCTCGCCGTCGAGCGTCGCCGGACGCTGGTCGTGCAGAAGACCGGGTGGGGGAAGTCGGCGGTCTACTTCGTGGCGACGCTGCTGCTCCGTGAGGCCGGTCTCGGGCCGACCGTGATCGTCTCGCCGCTGCTCGCGCTGATGCGCAACCAGATCGCGGCGGCGCAGCGGGCCGGGATCCGGGCGGTGACGATCAACTCGACCAACCCCGAGGACTGGGTCTCGATCGAGGAGGCCATCCACGCCGGCGAGGTGGACGTCCTGCTGGTCTCACCCGAGCGGCTCAACAACCCGAAGTTCCGCGACGCGGTGCTGCCGCGGCTGGCCGCCGAGTGCGGCTTGCTGGTGGTCGACGAGGCCCACTGCATCTCCGACTGGGGGCACGACTTCCGGCCCGACTACCGCCGGATCCGTACGCTGCTGGCCGACCTTCCGACCGGGATCCCGGTGCTCGCGACGACCGCCACCGCCAACTCCCGGGTGACCGAGGACGTCGCCGAGCAGATGGGTTCGGGGGTTCTCGTGCTCCGGGGGTCGCTGGACCGGGAGTCGCTGCGGCTCGGGGTGGTCTCGCTGAAGACCCCGGAGCAGCGGCTCGCCTGGCTCTCCGACCACCTCTCCGAGCAGCCCGGATCGGGCATCGTCTACTGCCTGACCGTGGCCGCGACCGAGGAGATCGCCGACTATCTGCGCTCGCGCGGTCACGACGTGGCCGCCTACTCGGGACGTACGGAGGCGGCCGAGCGGGCCGAGCTGGAGGAGTCGCTGGCGGCCGGGAAGGTCAAGGCGCTGGTCGCGACCTCGGCGCTCGGGATGGGCTTCGACGCGACCCTCGGGTTCGTCGTCAACATGGGCGCGCCCTCCTCCCCGGTCTCCTACTACCAGCAGGTCGGCCGCGCCGGCCGCGGCACCTCCGACGCCTCGGTCGTGCTCCTCCCCGGTGTCGAGGACCGCGACATCTGGGCCTACTTCGCCTCGCTCGCCTTTCCGCGCGAGGAGCAGGTGCGCCAGACCCTCGGGGTCCTGTCGGAGGCGGGACGGGCGCTGTCGACGCAGGCACTGGAGACCTACGTCGACCTGTCCCGCTCACGCCTCGAGCAGATGCTCAAGGTGCTCGACGTGGACGGCGCCGCGCGTCGGGTCGGTGGTGGCTGGGAGGCGACCGGTGTCCCGTGGGACTACGACGCCGAGCGCTATGCGCGGGTCGCGGAGGCTCGGCGCCGCGAGCAGGACGCGATGCTCGCCTACATCTCGACCGACCAGTGCCGGATGCGGTTCCTGCGCGAGCAGCTCGACGACCCCGGCGCCGTGGACTGCGGGCGGTGCGACAACTGTGGTGGCTTCGCGGTGACCTCGGCGGTCTCCGAGGGAGCGGTCCAGGAGGCGTCGGCCCGGCTGTCGCGGCCCGGGGTGGTCGTGGAGCCGAAGAAGATGTGGCCCACCGGTCTCGACCGGCTCGGCATCTCGCTCAAGGGCAAGATCAAAGAGGGTCCGCTCGAAGGGCGCGCGGTCGCGCGGCTGACCGATCTCGGCTACGGCCAGGCGTTGCGCGACCTCTTCCGCGAGCCCGCCCAGGACGGCCCGGTGCCGGTGCCGCTGGTGAAGGCGGTCGTCGAGGTCCTGGGCGACTGGAAGCCTCGCGTGGGCGGCATCGTCTACGTCGAGTCGGCGACCCGCCCGACCCTGACCCGGGACTTCGCCGACGGTCTCTCGCGCTACCTCCGCGTCCCCGTTCTCGGCTCCTGGGCCATCGTCGACCCCGATGTCGGACCCGGCCAAGGTGCCTCCAACTCCGCCCAGCGCGTCGCCGCCGTCGGCCGCCGCTTCTCGCTCCATGCCGAGGTTCCACCGGGTGTCGACGTACTGCTCGTCGACGATCGCGTCGCGACCGGCTGGACCATCACCCTCGCCGCCCGTGCTCTCCTCGACGCCGGCGCCGGCTCGGTGAGCCCGTTGGTGCTGGCGACGACGACGTAGGGCGCGCCGCCTCAGGTCGCCGGCCGGACGATCCCGTGGTCGTACGCGAAGACGATGGCGGCCGCGCGGTCGCGGAGGTCGAGCTTGGCGAAGATGCGGCCGATGTGGGACTTGACGGTGAGCTCGGAGATGACGAGCCGCTCGGCGATCTCGGAGTTGGTCCAGCCGGAGGCGAGGCCGCGGAGCACCTCGAGCTCGCGGTCGGTGAGTTCGGAGACCTCGACGGTGCTGCTCCCGGAGGGAGCGACCGCGGAGCGGTAGGTGGCCAGGACCCGGCCGGTGATGGCGGGGTCGAGCCAGGCGTCGCCGAGCGCGACGGAGCGTACGGCCATGACCAGCTCCTCGGCGGGCGAGTCCTTGAGGATGAAGCCGGCGGCCCCGGCGCGGAGGGCCCCGGAGACGAGCTCGTCCTCGTCGAACGTGGTCAGCACCAGAACCGGCGGAGCCTCCGGCAGCGCCCGTACCAGGCCGGTAGCGGTGATCCCGTCGACCTGCCGCATCCGCAGGTCCATGACGACGACGTCGGCCGGGTTGGCCTCGAGCGCCGCGACCACCTCCGACCCGTCCCCGCACTCGGCGACGATCTCCAGCCCGTCGCGCCGTCGCAGGATGCGCCGCAGGCCGCTGCGTACGAGTTCCTGGTCGTCGACCACGATCACCCGGATCGGCGCCGAGCCGCTGACCGGCGTCATGCCAGAGCCTTGCGTACGAGACAGTGCGGCGGGATCACCAGGTCAACCTTCCACATCGACTCCTCGGCTCCGGCCGACAGCCGGCCGCGAAGCTGTTCGGCGCGGGCGGCCATCCCGGCCAGCCCGGACCCCTCGCCGACCCCGCGCCGGGTCCCGACGATCGGGTTCTGCACGGAGAGACGTACGCCGTCGGCGACCGCCAACGAGACCGAGACGGGTGCGCCGGGGGCGTGCCGGATGGCGTTGGCGAGGGACTCCTGCAGGATCCGGTAGATGCCCAGGCCGACGCCGGCGTCGATGCGGGACAGGTCGCCGGAGGACGAGAACGTGATCGTCTGCCCCGCACTGCGGCCCTCCTCGACGAGCCGGACCACGTCCGCGGCCCCGGGCAGCGGCGCCGTCCCGGCGCCGGAGGTCGACAGCACCCCGATCGTACGGCGGATCTCGGCCATCGCCCGACGCCCGACGGCCTCTGCCTCGGTGAGCGCGGACACCGCTTCGTCCGGGTCGTCGCCCTCGGCGACGGAGCGTCGCGCCGCGGTCAGATGGAGCAGGGTGATCGAGAGCGAGTGCCCGACGAGATCGTGGATCTCGCGGGCGATCCGGGTGCGCTCGGCCTCCGTCGCGCGGGCGTGCTCCTGCGACCGGGCCTGCCGCTCGGCGCGCAGTGCCCGCATCTGGGCGAGCATGAGCAGCCCGAGGATCCAGCCGACGAAGAGCAGCAGGTAGTGGACCCCGATGCCGCTGGGTGTGTCCGTGGCGAAGACCCCCATCGTCACCGCCGAGGCGATCGCATAGAGGGTTCCGGTCCGGAAACCTTCGCGGATGACCATCTCGAGAGTGAGCGGCACCAGCACCGCGGGCGCGAAGTCGTGCTGCGGCCAGAACGCGGAGGCGGGCTGCGACATCAGCCAGGCCGACCCGGCCAGGGTCGGCACGAGGTCGACGACCCACATGTGGGTCTTGAGCCACTCGCCGCTGGTCGGGATGAAGAAGATGCTCAGCGACGGGACGACGATGACCAGGCCCGCGACGACCATGTCGCCGGCGACGTCGCGCTGGAGCACCGCCACCGTGACCATCGCGACGAGACCGAACGCCGACAGCAGCGGGGCCCACCAGGGGATGTCGAGATTCTTGCTACGGCAGCGCCGTTCCAGGAAGTCACGCACGTCGCGAGCGGAGTCCTGGACACTCATGCCGTTCAGTCTAGAAACGCGTGAGTCGTGTCGCATCCGACCGTGGCAGGCGGCCGCTCTCCTACCACGGTAGGAACACAGGTACCTGCCAGCGTGCGATGTGCCCGGGGTCCTCTGGTCAATAGCGTCGAACCATCATCTCAACGACGACGAAGACGGTGAGGACGATGACCTGGAGCCAGACCCATGAGCGCTACCGGCTGCTGAACGAGACGGAGGCGGAGCTGCGCGCCGGCCTCGCGCGCGAGCTGCCGTGGTCGCCGGCCCATGCGGAGGCGTTCGGCACCCCGGAGCGCTTGGCGCAAGCCCTGCGCCACCGGTGGCGGATCCGGTTCCAGGCGCAGCTCGACCCGGCGCTGTCGCAGGAGGACTACGAGGCGACCTTCGCCGACCTGCTGGCCGACCTGGCCCCGCTGATGGGCCGGATCGGCATCCACGAGTTCAGCGAGGAGCTCGCCGATGCCTCGGCGTGATCTGCCACCGATCGAGCGAGGGAGGTCGTACGCCCGCTGGGCCCTCTCCCAGGGCATCAACCGAGCGGTGCTGAGCCTCGCGTCGAGGCGCGGCGACCCGCTCGCCGAGCTGATGTGGTCGCGAGAGATGCCGGACTACGGGCGTCTGCGAGCGCGGGGCCCGATCCACGTCAACCCGTTCATGGCCGGCACCGTGTCGTACGCCGCCGCCAACGAGATCCTGCGCAGCAGCGACTTCGGCGTCGGCGACGGCCAGGGCGAGCTCCCGGTGCCGCTGCGGTGGCTGCTCGGCAAGGTGAGCGCGCCCGACGCGCTGGGCCCGGTCGACCCGCCGTCGATGCTTGCGGTCGACCCGCCGCTGCACACCCGCTACCGCAAGCACGTCTCGAAGGCGTTCACCGCTCGCCGGATCAGCTCGATGGCCGAGATGGTCACCGCTGTCGCCGGCGACCTGCTCGACGAGATCGACCCGCGCGAGGGGCGGGTCGACATCATCGAGGAGTACGCGGCGAAGCTCCCGATCGCCGTCATCGCCGAGCTGCTCGGGGTGCCCGCTGCGGATCGCGCCGACATCCTGCGGTGGGGCGACCAGGCCGCCGCGATCCTCGATCCGGGCTTGTCGTGGCGGGACTATTCGCAGGTCGAGACCGCGATGCGCTCGCTCCATCACTGGTTCGAGGACCACGTACGCCGCCTCCGCGCCGACCCCGCCGACGACCTCCTCAGCGCCCTGGTGATCGCCGGCGACCTCGACGACATCGAGCTCCACGCCCTCGGGTTGTTGTTGCTGGCAGCCGGGTTCGAGACCACCGTCAACCTGATCGGCAATGCCGTCGCTGCCCTCGACGCCCACCCTGAGCAGCGTTCCCTTCTGCTCTCGGACCCGTCCATCGTCGACGGTGTCGTCGAAGAGACTCTGCGCTGGGACCCGCCGGTCATGGCCACCGTCCGCGAGGCCTACGCGGATACGCGCGTCGGGGGCACGGACGTCGCCAAAGGCACCGCCGTCGCCGTGGTCATCGGCGGAGCCAACCGCGACCCCTCGGTGTTCGAGGAGCCCGACACGTACGACATCGCCCGGGCCAACGCCGACCAGCACCTCTCCTTCTCCGCCGGCGCCCACTTCTGCCTCGGCGCCAGCCTCGCCCGCCTCGAAGCCCGCGTAGGCCTCCGCATGCTCTTCGAGCGCTTCCCCACCCTCCGCGTCGACGGCGAAGCCACACGCCGCCCCACCCGCATCCTCCGCGGCTACGCATCCCTGCCCGTCGCCCTGTGAGCCGTGGTGTACTACTCCTACTGAGGCACCCGCCGGGGGTGCGATCGGAAGCCTCGGGAGGGCGGACCATGGGTGACAAGGGTCAGGTCAGCGTCGATGCGGTCAGGTTGGACAATGCTCGACAAGCACTGGATGACGAGCGTCAGCTCGTGATCTCAGAGCGAAAGGCTCTTGTCGATCCCGTTGCCGGGATGTTCGGTGGATCAGCCCGTGGTGAGTGGCTCGCGGGCGTCGTTGCCAAAGGCCACCAGAACATCGATCGGTCTCTTGGCGACACCGCGGAGGGACTGAAGTCGACCAGCGATGGCATTCATGAGGCGATGGTTGCGCTCGAAGGCGCTGACGTCGATGCTGCGATCACCGCGCAGAAGTTTGCTTCGGCGCTTGCCCTGATGAGCAACCCGCTCGTGATCTTCGACAAGGCGGGCCCGGGCAAGTACTTCGCAGTCTGACTGCGTCGGGCAGACGTCAGAGCAGTTCGAATGTCGGCATGACCTCGGCGATGAGAGCGTCCGCACCCTTCCGGTCGATGTCGCTCTTGTTGAAATCCCAGTTGACGGTGATCTGCTGACGGCCGTCCTCGGTCACCGTGGCGTAGCTGTCGTTCCAGGTCCGATCTTTCTCGTACTGAAAGTGATAGAAGAGGGCACCGTTGAGCGTCACGTCGGGAAGGCGCTTCAGGTTCGTGGATCCAGCAGTCGTCAGTCGCTCCTTCTCGTACCCAGCGAGGGTCTCGACGTTGGACGCCATGTCGCCGCCACCCGCGAGGTTGCTGGACAGGAGGTTTCCGAATCCGGGTGAGTAGCCGAGATCGTCCTTCGGAGCGACCATCGACACCGTCTCCGCGCCTCCAGGCTCGACAGCCCAGTTCGGCGGGATGTGGAGTTGGGCCGAGTCGACCGACACTTCTTGCCAATCACTGGGAATGGAGGATGACGTCGGAGAGGTGCTGGCAGCGGCGCTCTCGCTTGGAGTGCTCGGTGCATCCGGGCCGCTTCCGGCGGACGACGCACAACTGGTTCCGGTGAGGGCAGTAGTCAGGATCAGCGCGGTGGCCGCGATCGTCCGAGAGGTCGGCATGGGAAGACTGTAGAGCAATCGAATGGGCAGGCATGATGCCGCGTGCGCCCCATATCGTTTACGTTGTGAAGGGGCTGTCCGGTGCCCCAACTGAAGTCCTCGGGAGGGACGATGACGGTCAAGGGTCCATGGATGGAACGCCTCGGCACGTACGTGCGCGGCAGCGATCCGAGCGCAATCGAGGCGATGATCAGAAGTTGGGAACGCGCCACGGACCGGTTCGATGCAGCGGGCAACGCCATGATCAGCAACGCTGCGCGGGTCGAGGACGGCTTTTCGGACACGTCGTTGTCGGGTCCCGCAGCTCGGCGTGACATGGAGACGTCGGGCAAGGAGACCAACGAGAAGCGCGACGTTCTCGAGGAGGCGACTGCAGCGTTGTGGGTTGTTCGAGACCGGATGAAGGATGCCCAGGAAGCCCACAAGGCGCTTGAGGCGACACTTCCCGCCTCTCACGATCCGGTGCCGCCGGAGTCAACCTTCAAGACGACGCCGGGTGGCGGCACGTCAGTTGCTCAGGCTGAGCTGAACAAGAAGGAGTACACCGAAGCCAAAAACGCCTACGCCGAGCGTGAGGCCGCCATCGCTGACGCCGAGCGCGTCGCTGCGGAAAAGGTCCAGGCCGTCGACGTCTCCGTCGAAGAGGCGGAGCCGAAGGTACGCGCCTTGTACGACGACGGCAGTGACTCCAACGCTTTGCCCCCGGGCACGGCGTCACAGCCGGGTTCGGCGAGCCAGGTCGCCGCGTCCCAGGCGCGGATGTCGAAGTACAACTCCGGGACGCTTTACCCCGACGGGTGGGGTCATGAGCTGATCGCTCAGGAGAAGGCCAACATCGAGGCGCACAAGGCGGAGAACAAGCCCGAGTGGAACGGCACCGAGTGGATCAACGCCGACGGCACGCCCGCGCCCTCGACCTCGTATGCGATGGTCGAGACGGCTGACGGCCTCGCACCCCTGGCTGGCGGCACAGGCGGCATGTCCGCTCTCGCGATCGCCGGTGGCGGCGCCCTCCTCGGCGCCGGCGTGGCCAAGGCCATCGCCAGCAGGTTCGCCGCCGGAGCGTCCGCGAAGGCAGCGACCGCTGGAGCCACCTCCCGGTCGGCCGCGGCCAGGTCCGCAGTTGGTAGGGCTGGCGCAGCGGGTGCCCGTGCGGGAGCCGGCGCTGGCGCTGGGGCCCGCGGTGCGGGCGCGCGTGGCGCGGGAGCCGGTGCGCGAGGCACCGGTGCCGGCGGACGTGGGGCCGGACGCGGCGGTACGGCCGGTCGCGGTGGAGCCGGTGCCGCCGGTGGCCGCGGCAGCAAGAAGAGGGACCAGAACGGCAGCCAGAACCAAGAGTGGGAAGCCGACTACACCGACGACTGGACCGAAACCGCAAGCGACGTCCTCGACCCCAACGCATCCCGCGGGTGGGTTCCGAATGCAACGCAAGGCGACGACATAAGCGACGGCAAGAACCGCCGCAGCTAAAACGCAAAGTTCCGCGCTGTCCACGGCGATCGCCCGACGCCCGTTCGTCGAGCTGGCGCCACGGACAGCGTCAGTGGCATGAGATTGGCGTTGACTGCGACGCTGTGATCGTGCCAACTTTAACTTGGGCCTCGAAGGCTCCTGTTTCCTCGGGTAGACAGGTTTTTCTTGTGTTGGATGTGTTTGAACTGCTGACTTCTGGGGAAGAAGACGAGTAGGAACCACACCGCACGGGGGATTTGCGATGAACGGGTACGAAGTCACGGTCGACGACTTACGACGCACAGCGGGCAAGTACGACGAACTGCGCCAGGACCTTGGCTCATCCAAAATGCCGGACTCGCCCCTGGGGCCGGACCTTGTTGGCCACATCGAGGTCGCTTCCTGGGTGAAGGAGGTGTTGTCGCAAGCCAGGGACGCTCGGCGAGAACTGGGTAAGGGTCTGGGGTCGCTGTCCGAGTACCTCCTCGACAAGGCTCGCCACTATGAGCAAGCCGACCTCGACAGTGCAGATCTGATGCGACCGGGGTCTTGGGCGGAGGGCGGCGGAAGCAGCAAGTTGACGCCGCTGCCGTACCTTCATGGCCGATCACCTGGGAATGTGCAGCCGCTGCCAAACATCTACGGTCAAGACGGTGCGCAGTTCTCACCGTTGACCCCTCCGCCATCGACTGCGCCGAGGGCCGACTGATGGCGCTCCCGAAGGGCGCCGAACTTGGCGCAACCGATGATCCGAAGGCGTTGATCGTTGGTGACGTGGCGGCCGTGGCTGAACAAGCCACGGCGATCCTCGACGAGCAGAGGCGTATCGGGAATCTACTCGACAGGATAGAGGGCCTCGCGGTTCCGACTTGGGAAGGCGGTCTCGGCAAGGCCGGGTACATCTACGAGAAGGCGAGCGAAACCCAGAAGTTCGAGACTTACCGCGAAAGCCTCAAGAGCGTGGGCACGCGCCTGAACACCTACGCGGATGCTCTTGGCCGTGCACAGGACCGCGCGCAAAGCGCGATCGACAAGTGGAACGAGGGCGAAGCGGCAACCAAGAAGGCTTTGGCTGAGCACAATGCGGCCGTCGACGGCTATAACCGCCAGGTCGCTGAGCACAACGCCGCGATCAGGAGCGGCCAGTCGATTCCCTTGATCGGTTTCGCTCACCCGGGACCGTTCGTTGACCCAGGAGAGCCTCTTCGAAAGGATGCTAAAGAGATTCTTGAGGATGCACGAGAAGCTCTCGATCGGGCAGGCGCGTCTGCGACGGAGACCGCACAAGCCAAGGCGGATCTAAAACGTCGAGGCTTCCGAAGCCTGAGGGACGACCTCCGCAAAAAGTTCAAGGAGGCAGGCATTCCTGGCGACCTTCTCGGCGGCAATGGCGAGATACAAGGGTATAAGGTCGACGGCGATACTCTCCAGTTGATCCACGCCAACGGGGAGATCTACGCCTTCCAACTTGAAGAAAAGTGGGAAGAAGGCGTCGGGGAAGTCAAGGTCGCCGGAGAGGGAAAATATACGCTCTACGGTGTTGGCGGCGAAGTCGTAGGAACCTTTAGCAAGGATGGAATCAAGCTAGAAGCCAACGCGCATATTCAAATTGCGCAGGGTGAGCGTGAGTTCAACGTTGAACATGGATACTGGAATGGGAGTGGCAATGCCCAGGGGTCGATCGGAACGGAGTTCAACAACTCCCTGTCGGTCGATAACGGCGGCGTCGATGCGGGGGTCGAGGCTTTTGCTGGCGGCAAAGCGGGTGGAGGGGGTGACGTCACCTTTGGTGGTTTTGGACTCGGTCTAGACGCCGAGGCATGGGCTGGTGCGGGATACGTGGCCGACCTGAACATGTCTTGGGATGGAGGTCGATTCTCTTTGGAGCCGGAGGCGGGCTTCGCGCTCGGGCTCGGGGGAACCGTGAAGCCGAACATCGTCGTCGACTTTCCGGAGATCGCCGCGACAGGAAAGGATATGATTCAAAACCCCAGCGACATCTACGACAAGGTCACTCTGGACTCGGGAGAGTATCTCGATATTGCGCGCGACCCAGAAGACCTCTTGCGCGTCGTGGATAAGTTGCAATATGACCCGATAGAAATGGTCGATACTGGAAAGTCGGTTGTAAAGGCGATCGGAGGGCTTCTCTGATGGGGGTGGGATTGCCGATACCTATAGACGTTGCGCTGCCGAATAAGCGATGGCACTCGGTGGATTCGAAAGAGGTTGGTGCAGGTGACGCGGCTTTCACGGCTGTCCGTGTGGATCCGAACGACCTGAGTTACACACCCGTTCTGAGCGTCAGAGGATCCTTTCGAGTCGATGCCTCTACGCTCGGCATGGTCGCGGACGAGACTTTGCAGTCGATGCGCCAGACTTTGTTGGCCGTTGACTTGGTGAAGCGTACTGAAATTGAATCGGATGGCGCGCCTGCGATTGTGCAGTTGATCGAAATGGACGCAACGATAGATGGATCTCGGTTTGACCTGTATCAGGCGCAGGTTTTTCAGGCGATCGTGGACAGCGAGTTCCCATGGAAGCGGATCATTTTGGTATTCGCTGTCACCTGCAAGTTTGCGCAATGGCCGGTCGTCGGATCCGAGTTCCGCGACTTTTTGGCGGAGGCAAGGATTGTCCCGGGCGCCGAGGAGATGCTCGCTGCGGCGCGAGACTGACCAGGGCTACTTCTCGTCAACCTGGATCTCGTACTTCGCGTCGGTTCCGTCTACGGATGTGACGGTTACGGTGAGGCCGATCTCTTCTCCGCCGGCAGTGAGTGTGCACCGGATGTCGGCGCCCACTTCAGCCTTCAGGTCGCCGGGACAATCAACTTCATCCGGCCGTTGCCCCGCCATTTCTTCAAGTTGATCAGCTACGTTCTTCTCCAAGCTGCGTTCCTGGATGCTGCCGCCGCACGCGGACGATCCAAACAGCACGATGATGGCCAGCGGGAAGGATGCCACTCTTCTTCCGAGCATAGGTGGTCCTTAGGTTAGTTAGACGACGATGGCGCTACTTTGGTCCGAGTCTGGACCTGCGACCCATTAGATCAGAAGCTACCCAAGTTTGGGAGACCAGTGTGTGGCTGCGTGGGATCGACGGGCCGCCCAAGCACCCGTGTCGCTGGCCAACCGGTCCATTCCGAGGTAGAAAGTAGACATGCCGACGCCACTCGCTCAAATGTTGCCGGAGATCGTGACGCTGAATGTCGAGAGTCAACCTTTCAGCTTCTTCGCCCAAGGCACTCAGATCCTTGGCTGGTGGGACGTGGCCAAAGCCACCAGTCTGTATCGCACTGAGGTAACTCACATTGACGAGTCATATCGCCTGATAGTCACCCTGAATGAGCGAAACGGCACGTTCGACTACCAGGATCACAGTTCGGAGACCGAGGCTCACGCAGGCTTCACAGGCGACGGGTTCAGCTTCGGGGCGGAACAGAGTTGGTCATCAGGGAAGATGGTCAAGAAGAAGTGGCATTTTGAGTTCGGCGGCGTCAACCGCTCCACGACTAATGACGGTGATGACACGGTTGGTTTCCAACCTGTCGCGTACTCATTCGAGACGAGTCGGATCAAGGAGCCGCTCTTTAGGTGGCTCGAGTCTCACGGATGGCAGCACGGAAGCGTGCTTGGGAAGCTCTTTGCCCGCTGATCATGCAGCGAGTAGACCGTTGGCGGTCGAGCCCTAGCACGCCTCGTAGACGTACGCCGGATCGTCCTGCCCGACGAGGTCGCGGTCGCGGAGGATGGTGAGCGGGGCGCGGTGGGGGTCGGCGCAGACATCAGCGAAGGCGTGGCCGGCCTCGGCGAGGGAGTCGGGGTACTCGATCTGGAGCACGTGGGAGCCGTAGACGTCGGTGTAGGCGGCACATTCGTGGTAGGCGCCGCATTCTTCGACGACGGCGAAGTCGAAGCCGAGGTCGTCGTGAGCCGGCCGGGCGGCTTCGGCGGCGTTCTTCTGGGCGATCGCGAGGCCGAGGTCGTGAGCGGTGGTCACGTACGCTGAGGCCAGGGCTAAGGCGCCTTCCCGGGAGATCGAGTCGAAGCGGGTCCAAGTGTCGAGGTTGTCGATCTCGACGGCGTCGAAGCCCGACTCCGCGCAGCTCTCGATGACCGGACCGACCATCTCGACGATCGCCGAACGCGCTGAGGCGGTGGAGGGGTCGAGGATGAGCTCATCGGGCCAGTCGGGGTCGCGTACGGGATCGCCGGAGGCGTCGCGGAGCAGCGCTGATGGGTGCTCGGACCAGTCGGCGCCGGGCTGGGTCTGGAAGCCGTTGACGTAGCAGACGTTGTAGGCGCTATCGAGGGGCCCGGCCGTGGCGTCGCGGGCAACCACGTCGATCGGGGTGCCGTCGGACAGTTGATCGGCGATGCCACCGAGCTGGTAGTCGAAGACGCCGTCGGTGGGTGGGAGATCGGGCGCCGTGTCGGCAAACGGCGCCGCGGCGGACCCGCAGGCCACCAAGGCGAACGACCCGACAAGTGCGACGAGGGCCGGGCTGCCAGCGGCAGCCCGGCCCTGCGTACGTGCGCGTGAGCCGATCAGTGGAGCACCGTCGGAGCGGCGGCTCCGTGCTCGGCCTTGCTCTTGGGCAGGAACCACGCCGGGATGAGCGTGGCGAGCACCAGGATCGCGGCGATCACGAAGGTGGTCGAGAAGGCCTCGGCCATCTCGACCGGGATCGCCTTGAAGACCTCCGGCAGCTTGGCCGGGTCGAGACCCAGCGAAGCAGCGGCTTCTCCGACCTTCTGCTGGTTGGCGGGGTCCGCCAGGAACTTCTCCAGACCGCCGGCCGGGACACCGAGCTTGTCGGCGAGGTCGTCCGCGGCGGAGATCGACTCCTTGCCCGACAGGGCGTTCGTGAGCAGCACCGAGAAGAGCGCGGTGCCGGCGGAGGCGGCGACCTGCTGGACGATGTTCACAAGGGTCGTACCGCGCGCGATGGTGTGCTCGCGCAGCGTCGCCTGGGCGGCCGCGAAGGTCGGCATCATCGTCGCGCCCATGCCGAGGCCCATGATGAACAGGGACACGAGGAGGTACCAGTAGGGCGTGGCGTCGTCGAGCCGCGAGAACATGAACATGCCCACCGCGATCGTGGTGAGGCCGCTGAGGACGATCTTGCCCGGGCCGGTGCGGTCGGCGAGCATGCCGGCGAGCGGCATCGTGACCATCGCGCCCAGACCCTGCGGAGCCAGCAGCAGACCGGCGTGGAGGGCGTCCTCGCCGCGTACCTGCTGGTAGTAGAGCGGGAAGAGCAGCGAGGCACCGAAGAACGCCATCGCGAAGATCGACAGGGTGATCACCGCGACGGTGAGCTCCTTGTTGCCGAAGAGGCGTACGTCGATCAGCGGGTGGTCGTTGCGGGACGACAGCGCCCACGGGATGAACGCGGCGATCAGCACCAGGCCCGCGACCATGAAGGAGAGCACCTTGGTGTCCAGGATCGTGCCGGCCTCGGGGATCGAGGAGACGCCGTAGAGGAACAGCGCCAGCCCCGGGGACAGCAGCACCATGCCGAGGAAGTCGAAGGACTGCGACGGCTCGACGTGGTCCTTGGGCAGCGCCCGCCAGGCGTAGACGATGGCGATGACGCCGATCGGGATGTTGATCAGGAAGATCCAGTGCCACGAGGCCGAGTCGATCAGCGCGCCACCGATGATCGGGCCGAGGATCGGGCCGAGGAGCATGGGTACGCCGAGGATCGCCATCACGCGACCGACCCGCTCGGGGCCGGCGGCGCGGGTCAGGATCGTCATGCCGAGCGGCATCAGCATGCCGCCGCCGAGGCCCTGGAGGACCCGGAAGCCGACCAGCATGGGCAGCGTGGTGGCCAGGGCGCACAGCGCCGAGCCGAGCGCGAAGAGCACGATCGCGGTCATGTAGAGGCGTTTGGTGCCGAACCGGTCGGCGGCCCAACCGGTCAGCGGGATCACCGTCGCCAGGGCGAGGGTGTAGCCGGTCATCGTCCAGGCGACCTCGGCAGAGGTGGCGTCGAACTCGCGCTGGAAGGTCTCCAGTGCGACGGAGACAACGGTGATGTCGAGGATCGACATGATCGATCCGAGCACGACGACGCCCGCGACGATGAGCACGCTCTTGTCGAGGTGATCGTCTGGCGCCTTCTCAGGCTTGGCAGAAATGTCTGTCACGGGTTGACAGCCTACGTGTGGGTTGATAGGTCCCCTAGCCATTATTTACTTTTGAATGGTGACCTGACTCACTGCGTCGAGCGGCCGCGGAGAGCATGAACGCCTTGATCACCCGGTAGATCGGCCGGATCAGCCAGCCGGGCAGCGTGCCGTGGCGCTCCTCCTCCCAGACTCGCGCCCGCGGGTGGGACTGCAGCAGCCGGTCGAGCAGCGCCGGGGAGTCTGCCGTCGGAGTGGCGGCGAGCACGTCGATGCGGCACACGTGCTTGATGTTGGCGTACCCGTACTGCGCGGGGTTGACCAGTCGCAACGGCGCCCCGTGATCGCCGTCGAGCGGCCGGCCGTCGAGCCGGTCGGCGAGCAGCACGTCGTCGGCCAGGAGGTCGTCGAGCCGGCCTACGAAGTGCTCGCCGTCGAGGCCGCGGACCAGCACGTGGGTGACGGTCGTGCCGGGTCGGACGGCCGGGGCGACGTACCGCTGATAGACGTCGGCGAAGGCGACGCCCTCCCAGGAGAGGTCGGTCACCGACCAGCCGGCAACGCAGTGGAAGTCGGCGTGGAGCTCGCGACGATCGGCGCCGGTCAGCTCGTCCAGGGCGATCTCGACCGGCGCGGTGAGCGCTCCGCCGAAGACCACCGTCGGATGTGCGGGCACGGTCGGTGGGGGCTGGGCGACGCGTCGCCCGAAGCGCGGGAAGAAGTCGATGCGCCGCTGGCCTGGCGGGAGGACGGCGTGCGGATGGATGGTCTCGGTCATGTCAGCCACCGTGGCAGGGCCTTGGCATGCGGCGCCTCAACCTCTGGGGTCGGCTCCCTCATCCTCGAGGATGAGAAACCCTGTCGGTGGGGACGGCTACGGTCGTGTCCATGTCCTTCGTACCCGTCACCGGCCGCGCCGTCTTCCGGCCCGCGCGGCCGCCGCGGGACTCGGCCGTGGAGTTCGTGGACTCCCGGCGGTCGGTGTCGTTGCCGATGCGGGCGGCGCTGCCGGTCCTGAAGAAGGCGTACGCAGCCTCCGACCTGCATCCCTCGGTCGCTCTGGTCGCGTCGGCAGCACATCTCGGGCTCCGTTTCGTGGCCGCGGGACAGCTGGAACCCGCCGATGGTTCGTGGGCGGTCCGCTACACGCCGGAGGACGAAGAGCGGGTGCGGCTGCTGGCCGAGTCACGAGCCTATGAGGACCTCGACGGCGAGGCCGCCGAGCTGATGGTGCGGGACATCGTGGCCGCGGTGGCGGACGCGGTGCCGACCTCGGCACCGAAGGCGTCCGGGGCGGGTGCGTTCCGGGAGTCGCTGCAGACCCGGCTGGCGCGCTATCGGACCGACGAGGGTCCGGTGACGGCTTCGCTGCCGTCCCTGGTGCGGCTCTCGTTCCGGGTCGAGGCACCGGAGGAGGACCTGCTCGCCGGGTCGCTGACGTTGGTGCCGCAGGTGCACGACGAGGCCGATCCGCTGCACGTGGCCGATGCCGCCCGTCTGTGGGACGAGGCCGACGATCACGGGTTCGGTCCGCGGGCGCGTACGCATGCGCAGGTCGCTCTCCGCGGCGCCGCGGAGGCGTGGCCGGTGCTCGACCAGCTGCTCGACCTGCCGGTGCCCTCGTCGCTGACCCTGTCGAGCGACGAGGTCGTGGACCTGCTCGAGGACGGGGTCGGGTGGCTCAAGGAGCGCGGTGTCGACGTGCTCTGGCCGCGGTCGCTGTCGCGAGACCTGACGACGTCGGTGGCGGTCGACCGGGCGCCGTCGACCTCCACCCGTGCGCGGGAGGACCTGATGCGCGAGTCGCCGCTCGGGAAGAAGGGCCTCTTCGCCTTCCAGTGGCAGGTGGCGCTCGGCGGTGAGCCGCTCGATGCCGCCGAGATGGACGCCCTGGCGGCGGCCGCGGGTCCGATCCTGCGGCTGCGAGGGGCCTGGGCGGTCGTCCATCCCTCGGTGCTCCGTCGTGCGCGCAAGCGGCTGCTCAAGCGGATCACCGGCGGCGAGGCGCTGGCCGTCGCCCTGACCGGTCAGGTGCCGGCGGAGGTCGCCGAGGCGGCGCCGGGCGAGAAGGTGATCATCGGGGCCTCGATCGCGCGGCTGCGTGACGAGGTGATCGCGGCGACCTCGGGTCCTGCCGTCGACGTGCCACCAGAGCTGCAGGCGACGCTGCGCGGCTATCAGGTCGAGGGGCTGACCTGGCTGGCCGGGATCACCTCGCTCGGGCTGGGCGGGTGCCTGGCCGACGACATGGGTCTCGGCAAGACGCTGATGACGATCGCGCTCCACCTGCATCGCCAAGGGATCTCGACAAGCTCGACCACCGGGGGGCCGACGTTGGTGGTGTGCCCGGCGAGCCTGCTGGGCAACTGGGAGGCCGAGCTCGCCCGGTTCGCGCCCGAGGTGGAGGTGCGGCGCCATCACGGATCCGAGCGCGACGTCGAGGGTGCGAGCGGGGTGGTGCTGACGACGTACGGGACGATGCGGCGCGACGTCGAGCTGCTCTCCGCGGTGTCGTGGGGGCTCGTCGTCGCCGACGAGGCGCAGCACGTGAAGAACGCCGCGTCCGCGACCGCGAAGGCGCTGCGCGAGATCCCGTCGCACGCCCGGGTGGCGCTGACCGGCACCCCGGTGGAGAACAACCTGACCGAGCTGTGGGCCCTGCTCGACTGGTGCGTGCCGGGGCTGCTCGGCAGCCGCCTCGCCTTCCGGAGGGCCTGGGCGAGCCAGATCGAGGCCGGTGCGGACGTCGGGAAGGCGAAGGAGTTCGCGGCGCTGGTCGGCCCGTTCCTGCTGCGTCGCCGCAAGTCGGACCCGGGGGTGGCTCCCGAGCTGCCGCCCAAGACCGAGACCGACCATCTGCTCTCGCTGACGCGGGAGCAGGCCGTGCTCTACGAGGCCTACGTGCGCGACGCGATGGCGCGGATCGAGCGGCTCGACGCCGACGACCCGCAGCGGCGCGGGCTGGTCCTGAGCCTGCTCACCGGCCTCAAGCAGATCTGCAACCACCCGGCGCAGTTCCTCAAGCAGGAGTCCGGCCGGATCACGGGCAGGTCGCAGAAGATCGAACTCCTCGACGAGCTGGTCTCGACCGTGCTGGCGGAGTCGGGGGCGGTGCTCGTCTTCACGCAGTACGTCGCGATGGCCCGCCTCCTCGAGGCCCACTGGGCCGCCTCCGGTGTGCAGCACCAGTTCCTCCATGGCGGCACCCCGGTCGCGGAGCGGTCGCGGATGGTCGAGCGCTTCCAGGAGGGCGAGGTGCCGGTCTTCCTGCTCTCGCTCAAGGCCGGCGGGGTCGGGCTCAACCTGACCCGTGCCGACCACGTGATCCACGTCGACCGGTGGTGGAATCCGGCGGTCGAGGACCAGGCGACCGACCGCGCCCACCGCATCGGCCAGACGCGTACGGTCCAGGTGCACCGGCTCATCACCCAGGGCACCGTCGAGGAGCGCGTCGCCGAGCTGCTGCAGCGCAAGCGGGTCCTCGCCGACGCCGTCCTCGGGGCCGGCGAGGCCGCCTTCACCGAGCTGTCCAACGCCGAGCTCCGTGAGCTCGTCAAGCTCGGTCCCCAGAAGCGCCGGAAACGCCGCCGGATCGCGTCATGAGTCTGGCGCTGACCTTCGCTCGCGAGCCGCACCGGCGTGGGATGGTGCGGGTCGAGTCCTGGTGGGGGCGAGCGTTCCTGCGGGCGGTCGAGGAGCTGGCCTACGACGACAACCAGCTCTCCGGAGCCCGCTCGCTGGCCCGCTCGGGGCGGATCGGAGGGCTGGTCGTCGAGGCCGGCCGGTTCGCGGCCGCGGTGGATGACGAGCGCGGGCTGTGGACGGTGACCGGCACGGTTCCGGTGCTGAGTGCAGACGACGTCGCCGCGCTCTCGGAGGTCCTCGGTGCCTCGGCCGAGCGGGCGGAGGCCCTCCTCGTCGGCGAGCTTCCGCTGGACGTGGCCGAGCATGCCGAGGAGGCCGGGGTCGAGCTGGTCCCCTACGGCGACGAGCTCGCGGTGACCTGCACCTGCGGGCACTGGCATGCGGTGTGCGGCCACTCGCTGGCGGTGCTCCACCAGCTTTGCTGGACGGTCGACCGCGACGCCACTGTGCTGCTTCACCTACGTGGCGCGGAGCGCGAGGAGCTGATCGGGCGTCTGCGTCCGGGACCGGAGATCGTCCGAGCGGCTCCGGTCGGCGAGGCGACGCGCGACCAGGTCGATGACGTCGAGATCGCACTCGACGCGGTGCTTCGGGCGCGTCACATGCTGGAGGAGTGACTCGAACGGGTGAATAGCGGCTAACCTGGCGGAATGACCTCGGCTCCGACGAAGACCAGGCGCGAGCAGATCCTGGACACCGCGGCCGAGCTCTTCGCGGCCCGCGGTTTCCACGGAGTGTCCGTCTCCGAGCTCGGTGCAGCCTGCGGCATCTCCGGCCCGGCGCTCTACAAGCATTTTCCGAGCAAGGACGCGATGCTCGCCGAGATGCTCGTCTCGATCTCCCAGGAGCTGCTCCGCGAGGGCCGCGCTCGGGTGAAGGGCGCCTCGAGCACCACCGAGGCCATCGAGGCGCTGATCGACTGGCACGTCGACTTCGCGCTGCGCGACCGGGCCCTCATCGTCGTCCAGGAGCGCGACTGGCAGTCGCTCCCGCACGAGGCGCGGGATCAGGTGCGCACCCTGCAGCGGAAGTACGTCGACCTCTGGGCCGACCAGCTCCGCGACCGCAACCCGTCGCTGGCCCTCGACAGCGCCCGCGCGATGGCCCACGCCGTCTTCGGTCTGATCAACTCCACGCCGCACAACCGGGTCCTCCCCGAGGAGTCCACGCGCGCCGTGCTCACCAAGATGGCCCGCGCCGCCCTCGCCGAGTAGGGGCGACTTCGGAGTGGGACTTGTCACACGAGGTTAATGAACGTTAACCTCGTGCCATGGCGTCCAATCTGCGCGAGCTGACCCTCGAGCTGCGTGAGCGGCTCGAGCGGGTCCGGCAAGGGGGGAGCGAACGCTCCCGGCAACGGCACACCGACCGCGGGAAGCTGCTCCCACGAGACCGGGTGGACGGGCTCCTCGACCCCGGGTCACCGTTCCTGGAGGTGGCTCCGCTGGCGGCGTACGGGATGTACGACGACGGCGACGAGTGGGCGGTGCCGTCGGCGGGAGTGATCGCCGGCATCGGGCTGGTCGCCGGACGCAAGTGCATGATCGTCGCGAACGACGCGACGGTGAAGGGCGGCACCTATTACCCGCTGACCGTCAAGAAGCACCTGCGGGCGCAGACGATCGCGGCGGAGAACAACCTGCCGTGCATCTACCTGGTCGACTCCGGCGGCGCGTTCCTGCCGAAGCAGGACGAGGTCTTCCCTGACCGTGAGCACTTCGGCCGGATCTTCTTCAACCAGGCCAACATGTCCGCCAAGGGCATCCCGCAGATCGCCTCTGTCATGGGCTCGTGCACGGCCGGCGGTGCCTACGTACCGGCGATGAGCGACGAGACCGTGATCGTGCGCGACCAGGGGACGATCTTCCTCGGTGGACCGCCGCTGGTGAAGGCAGCCACGGGCGAGGAGGTCACCGCCGAGGAGCTCGGCGGCGGCCTGGTGCACGCGACGAAGTCCGGCGTCGTGGACCATCTCGCCGACGACGACAAGCACGCCCTCGAGATCGTCCGTGGCATCGTCTCGACGCTCCCTGAGCAGGAGACGCGGACGAGGACGTACGACGAGCCCGTCGAGTCCCCCGAGACCCTCGCCGACGTGGTGCCCGCCGACACCAGGACCCCCTATGACGTACGCGAGGTGATCCGCCGCATCGTCGACGGGTCGAAGCTGCAGGAGTTCAAGCAGCTCTACGGCGAGACGCTGGTCTGCGGCTTCGCCCACATCGAGGGGCAGCCGGTCGGCATCGTCGCCAACAACGGCATCCTCTTCTCCGAGTCGGCGCTCAAGGGCGCCCACTTCGTGGAGCTGTGCAACCAGCGTGGCATCCCGCTGGTGTTCCTGCAGAACATCACCGGGTTCATGGTCGGCAAGGAGTACGAGAACAAGGGCATCGCCCGTGACGGCGCCAAGCTCGTCACTGCGGTCGCCTGCTCCGTGGTCCCGAAGTTCACCGTCGTCATCGGCGGCTCCTACGGCGCCGGCAACTACGGCATGTGCGGCCGCGCCTACGACCCGCGGTTCCTGTGGATGTGGCCCAACGCGCGCATCTCGGTCATGGGCGGCGAGCAGGCCGCCTCGGTCCTCGCGACCGTCGCCGGCAAGCCGGACGACGAAGAGTTCAAGGCGCCGATCCGGGACCAGTACGAGACCCAGGGCTCTCCCTACTACGCCACCGCGCGGCTGTGGGACGACGGCATCATCGACCCCGCCGACACCCGCCGGGTGCTGGCGATGGGGCTCGCGGTCGCGGCCAACGCGCCCACACCCGAGCCCAACTACGGAATCTTCAGGATGTGATGGCCGTGTTCGAGAGTGTTCTGGTCGCCAACCGGGGCGAGATCGCGCGCCGCGTCTTCCGGACCTGCCGCGAGCTCGGCATCCGGACGATCGCGATCTACACCGCGCTCGACGCGGACGCACCCCACGTACGTGACGCCGACGAAGCCGTCGAGGTGGCCTCCTACCTCGACGCCGACGTCGTGGTCGCCGCCGCTGCCGAGGCCGGTGCCGAGGCCATCCACCCGGGCTACGGCTTCCTCTCCGAGCGGGCAGAGTTCGCCCGGGCGGTCACGAAGGCCGGGCTGACCTGGGTCGGTCCGACGCCCGAGGTCATCGAGCAGATGGGCCGCAAGGACGCGGCCCGCGAGATCGCGGTCGCTGCCGGCGTACCCGTGGTTCCGCGCGGTGAGGACAGCCCCTACCCGCTCCTGGTCAAGGCCGCCGCGGGCGGTGGCGGCAAGGGCATGCGGATCGTGCGCTCGCCGGAGGAACTGGACGAGGCGCGGGCCGCCGCCGCCCGCGAGGCGCTGAGCGCGTTCGGCGACGAGACCCTCCTGATCGAGAAGTACGTCGAGCGTGGCCGCCACATCGAGGTCCAGGTCTTCGGCGACACCCATGGGAACGTCATCCACCTCTTCGAGCGCGACTGCTCGACCCAGCGCCGCCACCAGAAGGTGATCGAGGAGGCCCCGGCCCCGACGCTCACCGACGAGCAGCGGAACCTGGTCCTGACCAGCGCCGTCGCGCTCGCGAAGCAGGTCGGCTACACCGGTGCCGGGACCGTCGAGTTCCTGCTCGACGACGCCACCGGCGACGCCTACTTCCTGGAGATGAACACCCGCCTCCAGGTCGAGCACCCCGTGACCGAGGAGATCACCGGTGTCGACCTGGTCGCGCTCCAGCTCCGGGTCGCGGCGGGTGATCCGCTCGGCATCACCCAGGACGACGTACGCGTCGACGGCCACGCCATCGAGGTCCGGGTCTACGCCGAGGACGCCTTCGAGGGCTTCCTACCGCAGGCCGGACGGACCTCGATCGTGCGCTGGCCCGAGAACGCTCGGGTGGAGCACGCCCTGGAGAGCGAGCAGGTGGTCAGCACCGCCTACGACCCGATGCTCGCCAAGGTCATCGTCCACGGCGCCGACCGCGAGGAGGCCCGGGCCGCGCTGATCAAGGCGCTCGACGCGACCGCCGTCCTCGGGCTGACCACCAACACCGGCTTCCTCCGCGTGCTGGCCGCCTCCGACGCCTTCCGCGACGCCGAGATCGACACGGCCTGGCTCGACCGCAACGAGGTGCCCGTTCCGGACTCCGACGTGCCGCGCACCCTCGTCGCCTGGGTGAGCGCGATGCTCGCCGCGGTCTCGGACACCACGACCCCGTTCCGTGCCGACGGCTGGCGCCTCGCCGGATCCCCGGCGCCGACCATCGTCGACCTCGACCGGAGCGTCACCGTCGACCGCCCCTCCGGCCGCGTCGACGACCATCTCGTCCGGCAGATCAGCGCGGCCGACCACGTCCTCGTGGCCGTCGTCGACGGCGTACGCCACCGGGCGGTCGTCAACGTCCAGCCCGGTCTCGCCGAGATCGTCCACCAGGGACACCGCTTCGACTTCACCCCTCCCGACCGCGTCGCCGGGGCCGCCACCCACCACAGCGACGGTGCGGTCGAGGCCAAGATGCCCGGCACGGTCATCGACGTACGCGTCCAGGTCGGCGACCTGGTCGAGGAGGGCCAGGTCCTCGGCGTCCTGGAGGCGATGAAGATGGAGGTCTCCCTCAAGGCCCCGTTCGCCGGCACGGTCACCGTCGTCGGTGCCGCTCCTGGCTCGCAGGTGCCGCTCGGGGCGGAACTTTTCGTGGTGGAGCCGACCGATGTCTGACCGCAGCGCGGGTAACACGTCGTTCGTAGGACCGTCCGGTCGTTCCCAGAGGGCGAGTAGTCCTACGAACAGCGTGTTACACGTGGAACCAACCCAGCAGGAGCCGACTCCATGACCACCCTCCCCGCCGTCGTACGCCACGACGACCTGCCCAGCAGGATCACGATCTACGAGGTCGGTGCGCGTGACGGCCTCCAGAACGAGAAGACGGCGATCGACACCGGCGTCAAGGCGGACCTGATCACCCGGCTGCTCGACGCCGGGCTGAGCCCGGTGGAGGCGACGAGCTTCGTGCACCCGAAGTGGGTGCCGCAGCTGGCCGACGCCAAGGAGCTGATGACGGAGCTGGTCGATCGGCTCGGCGACAGGGCGCGAGAGCTCCCCGTGCTGGTCCCCAACGAGAAGGGTCTCGACCGTGCGCTCGAGCTCGGGCTGAGGCACATCGCGATCTTCGGCAGCGCGACGGAGACGTTCGCCAACAAGAACCTCAACCAGACCTTCGACGGCCAGTGGGCGATGTTCGAGCCGACGATGAACCGGGCCAAGGACGCGAACATGACCGTCCGCGGCTACCTCAGCATGTGCTTCGGCGACCCGTGGGAGGGGCAGGTCGAGATCGCGAAGGTGGTCGAGGCCGGAAAGCGGCTCCTCGATCTCGGCGCCGACGAGCTCAGCCTCGGCGACACGATCGGCGTCGCGACGGCCGGCCACGTGAAGGCGCTGATCAGCGCCTTCGCACAGGAGGGCGTCACGACCGACCGGCTCGCGCTGCACTTCCACGACACGTACGGTCAGGCGCTGGCCAACACCCTCGCCGGGCTGCAGTGCGGCGTGACCACCTACGACGCCAGCGCCGGCGGTCTGGGCGGTTGCCCCTACGCCAAGAGCGCGACCGGCAACCTGGCCACCGAGGATCTGCTCTGGATGCTCGACGGTCTGGGGATCGAGCACGGGGTCGACCTCGACAAGGTCGCCGACACCAGCCGATGGCTCGCCGACCATCTCGGTAGGCCGAGTCCCTCGGCCGTCGTACGCGCCCTGCGCTCGTAGCTGGCAACACGCCCTAGACTGCACCCAAGAGTGACGGCCGGGTGACAAAAGACGGACCGCCGCGACAATCTCTACTAACTTGGTGCAGAATAGCGGGACCATGGCGCGCAAAGTCTTTCTCCACGTCGGCGCTCCGAAGACGGGCACGACGTACCTCCAGGACAGGTTGTTCCACAACCGGGTGTCCCTGGAGAAGCATGGTGTCTTCTACCCGGTCGGCAGCCAGCCCGACTTCTTCCGGCCGGCGCTCGACCTGATCGACCGTCCCTGGGGCGGGATGAGGAAGACCGTCCACGGCGAGTGGGACGCGCTGGTCAAGCGCGTGCGCCGCCACGAGTCCGAGACGATCCTGATCAGCCACCACCTCTTCGCCGGCGCCAGGCCCGACCGGGTGGAGAAGGCGATGACCGACCTCGGCGAGGGCGGTCGCACCGAGGTGCACATCGTCTACACCGCCCGCGATGTCGCGCGCGTGCTGGCCGCGGAGTGGCAGGACCAGGTGCAGCGCGAGCGCAAGGTGACCTTCGCGCGCTATCTCGAGCGGATGCAGACCGCGAAGCAGTCCCGTTCGGCCGCCTGGTTCTGGCGTACGCACGGCCTGCCCGACGTGCTCAGCCGGTGGGGCCGCAACCTGCCGCCGGAGCGGGTTCACCTCGTCACCGTGCCGCACGACGGAGCGCCGAGCGAGGTGCTCTGGCGCCGGTTCTGCGAGGTCGTCGGCATCGAGGAGGCCTGGACCCCGGTCGACAGCGACCGCCACAACCAGTCGCTCGGCCGTGCCGAGGCGACGCTGCTGCGCCGGCTCAACGCGCGGCTCGAGTCGCAGGAGCTGCCCCGCGAGGACTACCGCCATCTGGTCACCGAGGTGATCGCCAAGCACACCCTCGCCCACCGCGAGGGCCGCGAGCGGGTCACCCTGCCGCCCTCTGCCTTCGACTGGGCCGACCAGGTCGCCGAGTCGTGGATCGAGTGGGCCGAGCTGGCCAAGGTCGACGTCGCCGGCGACCTCGACGACCTCCGCCCGCAGCGGCCCGAGGCCGACGTGGAGTGGGTCGACCCGGACGCGCCGCGCACCAAGGACGTCGCCGACGCCGCGATCGACGCCCTGGTCGCGGTCGTGGTCGAGGCTGCCCGCACCGACCCGCCCCAGCGCCCGGTCGCGTCTCGTGCCGCCCGGGTCATGCGCCGGGTCCGGGGGCGACGCTCCTGATGCCGACACCCACGAGGGGTTGGGGTTGGGCCGCACACCTGCGCGAGGGTGGGACGACCCCGTGGTCATCCTGGTCAGAGCCCGCCGTGCCCTTCACGACCGACCACCTGCCGGGTGCCGAGATGCTCGAGCTGCTGCGGCAGCTCAACGAGACGGGACCGTCCGAGCCCTCCCGGGTCGACGCCCTGCTGCGTACGAGCCCGCCGGGCCGCGGTCGTCGTGACCTGCCGCTGCTCGGCGACACCGAGACGAGGACGTACGGTCCGCTGCCGGTGGACCCGGAGACGCTGTCGCCGCGCGAGCTGCTGAGGGCGGCGAGCGTGCGGCTTGCCGAGGATCTGCTGGACACCGTGGACCCGACGCCCGCGCCGCGCCCGCGACGGTGGCCGCGTCGGCGTAAGAAGACCGAGCCTGAGCAGCAGCGATTCCCCTATCGGCTGGTCGGCTCCCCATGGCTCACGCTGCCCATCCGCGAGGAGCTGGAGCGGCAGGGGAGGCTGCCCGGCGGCGACGGCTTCACGGTCTACGTCCTCGGCGGGCCGCTGGACGAGATCGCTGCCGCCGCGTGGAGGTTCCGCACCTTCACCAACCGGGTCAACCCCTGGCACATCTGGATGCGCGACGCCCAGTGGCGCGGTTGGTTCGGCCCGCGTGCCGACCTGCCCCGGATCGCCCGCTGGTGGGCCGGACGGGTCGGGAAGCACCGCGTCGAGATCGTCACCGACCGGGCTCTGTTGCCCGGCCTGTTCGGCGTCGACATCCTGCCCGGGCCCTGGTCGATCTCGGCCGAGGGCCACGAGGTCGCCCGCGTGATCGGGCAGGTGCTCAGCGTACGCACCGACCTGGAGACCCAGCGCAAGCTGCTGATCGACCAGCTGCGACCCCGGTTGGAGAAGCTCGAACCGCTCCTTCCGGGCGCCCGGGAGGTCGGCGTACCCGAGGAAAGTTTGGATTGGGTCGAAACACAGGCGCGGGCCCAACGTGATGCATTGGTGGAAGCCGGATACGCTCTCCACGGAGACCCTGACCGGCTCCTCCCCTCGGGGAGGGCGACGCAGGGTCCCGATGAGCGCCGGGCGCTGGCGCTCGCGTTGTCATTGCTGGCGGGGCGTTCCTAGAGGAGTAGAACGTTGGAGACTGGGCGGCGCGTGCTGCTTCATGTCGGCACCCCGAAGACGGGCACTTCCTATCTTCAAGACGTCCTCTTCCACAATCGGGAGTCCCTCGCCGAGCAGGGGGTCCACTACTTCGCCGAGCGCTTCGACGCCCACTTCCTGGCGGCCCTCGACCTGATGGACCTGCCCTGGGGCGGCATCGAGGAGGAGGCGACCGGCGCCTGGGACGCCCTTGCGGAGAAGGTGCGCGAGGTCGAGAACGGCACCGTGATCATCTCCCACGAGATCCTGGCGAGCGCGTCGTGGCAGCAGGCCAAGCACGCGCTGGACTCGCTGGGCGACGCCGAGATCCACATCATGCTCTCCGCGCGCGACCTCGCCCGGCAGATCCCCGCCGAGTGGCAGGAGAACGTCAAGCACCGCTCGGTCGTGACCTACGCCGAGTTCCTCGACGAGATCCGTGACCCGGCCCGCGAGGGGCGCATCGGGTCGTGGTTCTGGGGCGTCCAGGAGCTGCCCGACATCCTCGACCGCTGGACCCAGGGCATCCCGCCCGAGCGCGTCCACCTGATCACCGTCCCGCCGCCGGGATCGCCGTCGACGCTGCTGTGGGAGCGGTTCTCGACCGCCTTCGGTCTCGACGACCTGACCATCGACTTCGAGGGGATCGACCGCGGCAACCCGTCGCTCGGCGTGCCCGAGGCCGCTCTGCTCCGCGAGATCAACCTGACCGTCGTGCCGGTGCTCGAGCCGGCCGACTACCGGCCTTTCGTACGTGAGTTCCTGGCCCACCGCACGCTGGCCAAGCGCCGCGACTCCGCCCGTCTGGCGCTCTCCCCCTCGATCCTGCCCTGGGTCGAGTCGCTCTCCGAGGGCTGGGTCAAGGCGCTGTCGGGACGCGGCTACGACGTGGTCGGCGGGCTCGAGGAGCTCCTCGTTCCCGACGACCTGGCGGACAAGCCGTTCGTCGACCCCGACACCGTCTCCCCACGCGAGGTCCTCGACGCCGGCGTCGCCACGATCGACGCGCTCCTCCAGGAGGCCATCCGGCTGCGCACGTCGGAGGCTCGGCTGGAGGACGAGGTCGCCGAGCTGCGCGCCGAGCTGGAGCACACCCGGTCGCTGATCCCGAAGCAGCGTGCGCGCGAGGGTCTCCAGCGGCGCTGGTGGGGCCGGGCCGTGCTGAAGGTCTATCGCCTCGTCCGGCGCTAACCGTCAGCTGCTCAGAGGAGCGTCTCGAGCGCTCCCGCGGCGCGGGCCCGGTCGAGGACGTGGACCCGGTCCCAGGAGCCGTCGGCGTCGCCGAACGTGGCTGCGGTGAGGAGCCGCGGCTGGTCGTCGAGCCAGCGGTGCCAGTGACGGTCGAAGGACTCCGAACGGACCAGCCGCCCGCGTGCGTACTGGCCGTCGATCGCGGCCACTCGTGGCACGTCGATCATGACCAGCGACGTACGCCAGCCGCGGGCGCGGGCGATCCGGCCGAGCAGCTCACGCCGGCCGGGCCGGGTGGCCGGGTCGTGGACGAGGAGCGTGCGGTGCCCGGCCGTCGGGCCGAGCACGACGAGGACCAGGGTCGCGATCGCGTGCCACAGGTGCACCAGTGGCCGGTAGAGGCGGTAGGGCACCTCCGGCAGCCGCGCCGCGAACCATCGCGTCGCCGTCTCCGGGTCGAGGGTGCGTACGTCGTGGTGCCGGTCGGCCACCTGACGGATCAGGGTGCTCTTGCCGGCGCCGGGTACGCCGCCCAGGAGGAGCAGATGCGGCCGCTCGTCGACCCCGGCAGCGCGGGCCGGGCTGATCGGGGCGAGAGTCGTGTCGAGGGTCATCTGCTGCTCCTCCCAAGCGGACACCAACAGTGTGGAGTCCTGTGCTCAGAGGAACGTCGGACGGACCTGTGAAGTTCCTGTGAGCCGGAGGGTCAGCGGTTGTCGGCGGGGCGCGGCAGCAGCTCCCGCGAGGCGTAGCGACCGATCTGGTAGGTCATCCAGCCGTCGGTGCCGGCGCCGACGACACCGCCGACCAGCGGCACCCGCTTGGCCACCATCGAGACCATCCGCTTGCCGGCGACGCGGCCGATCAGCTCCTGGGCCACCTCGGCGGCGACGAGGTCGTCGACCGCGCGGTCGTAGGCCGGTGCCGTCGCTACGGCCATCGGTGGAGCGGGGATCTTCCTGTCCCGGATCTGCTTGCTGACCTTCTCCTCGCTCAGGAGGGTGAGCAGGATGGCGTTGCGGACGCGCGGATCGGTCAGGTCGTAGCCCCGCAGATGCGCGATCGCGGCCACCATGCGGCACTGGATGATCGCCATCCCGGTGATGTTGGCCGGGAGGGTCAGCGCCTGGGTGACCAGACCGCCGATGTTGGTCGCGAAGCCACCCACGCCGGCGAGTCGCACGTGGTTGTCGATGATGTGCTTCACCGCGAGCTCGACGTCGTTGTCATGGTCTTTGAGGTGCTTCTCGGCGGCCGCAGCAGCAGCCGGGAGCGGACCGACCCCGACGATCGCGTGGTGCAGCGCCTGTCGGACCACGTTCGTGGTGACGCCCGGCGCGGACTGGATGACCTTGGGTGCGAGCCGGCCAGCCGCACTGGTGAGCACTGACTTGGGACCGATCATGAGGCAAATCTTAAGTGTGTGGTGGTTGCGGCCGTACGGGGCGATAACGTTTCGTCGTGGCGAATCTTGGGGGTCCGATCGAACCGGAGCCGTCGCCGTGGGCCTTCGCCGACCTTCGGGACCCAGGCGCCGGCCACGGTGGGGCTGATCTGGACGATCTGGTGGGCATGGGCGCGGACGTCGCGCCCGGGACACTCCTGGCCGCGTACCGGCACGGGATCTTCCCGATGCCCGGGGAGTCCCCGCGTGACCCGATGATGTGGTTCTCGCCGGTCAAGCGGGGCGTACTGCCGCTGGACGGGCTCGTCGTCTCTCGATCCTTGCGCCGGTCGGTGCGGGACTTCGAGATCAGGATCGACACCAGCTTCGACGAGGTGGTGGCATCCTGCGCCGACCCGCGACGGCCGCACGGCTGGATCGACAGGCGGATCCGGCGGGCCTACGGCAACCTGCATCGGCTCGGCTGGGCGCACTCGGTCGAGGCCTGGCAGGACGGCCGTCTGGTCGGCGGTCTCTACGGGGTCGCCATCGGCGGTCTCTTCGCCGGGGAGTCGATGTTCCACCGGGTGCGCGACGCGTCCAAGGTCGCCCTGGTGGGGTTGGTCACCGCGCTGCAGGAGGCGGGGTCGATCGACCAGCGGATCCTGGACGTGCAGTGGCGCACCGACCATCTCGCCTCGCTCGGCGTCATCGAGATGGACCGCAACGACTACCTCGACCGCCTGGAGAAGGCGCTCAGACTGCCGCTGCCGGAGGCGTTCGGCGGTCCCTCGCTGGACGGGTCCTAGAGGACGTACGCCTCGGCGCCGGTCTCGCTGACCATCGGTCGCCCGGCGGCGGCCCAGTCGAGCATGCCACCGGCGAGGTTGACGACCTCGAAGCCCTGCTGGGCGAGGTAGTTGACCGCCTGGGCGCTGCGTCCGCCGACCTTGCAGACCACCAGGGTCTGGCCCTCGGGAAGGTCACCGAGGCGCGCCGGGAGCTGCTGGAGCGGGATGTGGGTCGCACCCTCGATGTGTCCGGCGGCCCACTCGTCGTCCTCGCGGACGTCGAGGACTGCCACGGGCAGGGGATCGGGCACGCCGGCGATCTCGACGGTGGGGATGGTCACTCGTGAATCCTACTTGAGAAGGCGGGACATCCGCCGATCGGCGAGCGGCTTCCCGCCGGTCTGGCACGTGGGGCAGTACTGCAGGCTCGAGTCGGCGAAGCTCACCTCGAGGATCGTGGAACCGCAGGCCGGACACTTCTTGCCCGCCTTGCCGTGCACGGCGAGGTTGGACTTCTTCTCGCCCTTGAGCTCGCTCATCGCCAGGCCGGAGTCGCGCTCGACGGCTTCCTCGAGGGTCGTCCGCAGGGCGTTGTAGAGACTCTCCGACTCCTCGTCGGTCATCTCGGCGGGTTTGAAGGGCGACATCTTCGCCGCCCACAGGATCTCGTCGGAGTAGGCGTTGCCGATGCCCGCGATGATCGACTGCATCCGCAGCACGCCCTTGATCTGCTTACGGCCCTGGCCCGCGAGGATCTCGCGGAAGCGGGCCAGGGTGAAGTCGTCGGCGAGCGGGTCGGGACCCAACGAGGCGACTCCGGGGACGTCCTGCGGGTCGTGGACGACGTAGAGCGCCAGACGCTTCTTGGTGCCGCCCTCGGTGATGTCCAGCCCGGTGTCGTCGTCGAGCACGACCCGGATCGCCAGCCCCGACTTCGACCCCGGTCGTGGTGGCGTCGCCGGGACCTCGTCGCGCCATCGGATCCAGCCCCCGCGAGCGAGGTGGAGCACCAGGTGGATGCCGCTGGCCTCGATGTCGATGAACTTGCCGTGGCGGGTCACGTTGTCGACGAGCGTGCCCTCGACCGCGGTCAGCGGCGGATCGTAGGTCTTCAGTGCGCTGAACTGCGCGACGTGCACCTTCGTGATCGCACGGTCCTCGAGGCGCCCGCGCAGGTCCTCGGCGAGTGCTTCCACCTCGGGGAGTTCCGGCATGTCCGCGAGTCTAGATCGTCACGCTTGCGCACGGGGAGGAAATCCGACTATCATCGAACACACGTTCGACGCCAGCGATCGATGTAGGAGTCTGCGCCTTTCTAAGATTGATCCTAGAAAGGCGAATAGAGACCTACGCTCGCAAATGATGTGCCTCGCTAGCGAAATCTAAGACGCGCCCTATATATGCGGATACCGTCTGATCATGGACCCCATCCGCAATCCGTACGCTCCCGGCGCCGGCCAGCGGCCCCCGGAGCTCGCTGGTCGTAACGAGCAGCTCGGGCAGTTCGACGTGGTGCTGGAGCGGGTGGCGCGCGGCCGCCCGGAGCGGTCGCTGGTGCTCACCGGGCTGCGCGGCGTCGGCAAGACGGTCCTGCTCAACACCCTGCGCTCCGCGGCGGTCCGCAAGGGCTGGGGCACCGGGAAGATGGAGGCGCGACCCGACCAGTCGCTGCGCCGGCCGCTGTCGAGCGCGCTTCATCAGGCGGTGCGCGAGCTGGGCCATCCGAACTCCGACGACGTCGACCATGTGCTCGGCGTGATCCGGAGCTTCGCCCAGCGGGAAGCGGGTCCCAACGCGAAGCTGCGCGAGCAGTGGTCGCCGGGCATCGAGGCGCCGGCGGTGCGGGGCCGGGCCGACTCCGGTGACATAGAGATCGATCTGGTCGAGCTGCTCACCGACGTCGGTGGGCTCGCCGCCGACGTCGGCAAGGGCGTCGGGGTCTTCATCGACGAGATGCAGGACCTCGGTCCGGACGACGTCTCCGCGATGTGTGCGGCCTGCCACGAGATCAGCCAGTCGGGGCTGCCGGTGATCGTCGTCGGCGCCGGGCTTCCGCACCTGCCGGCCGTGCTCTCGGCGAGCAAGTCCTACTCCGAGCGGCTCTTCTCCTACCAGCGCATCGACCGCCTCGAGCGGGAGGCCGCCGACCGGGCCCTCGCCGCGCCCGCGGGCGAGGAGGAGGCCGAGTTCGAGGCCGACGCCCTCGCGGAGATGTACGCCGCCACCGGCGGTTACCCCTACTTCATCCAGGCCTACGGCAAGACCGTGTGGGACCAGGCACCTCGCTCCCCGATCACGGCCGAGGACGTGAAGGTCGCGGCTCCCGAGGCCGAGCGCGAGCTGGCGGTCGGCTTCTTCGGGTCCCGCTACGAGCGCGCCACCCCCGCCGAGCGGGACTACCTGCGCGCGATGGCCGACGCTGCCGTCGAGCTCGGTGCCGACGACATCGGCACCGTCGCGACCGCCGACGTCGCTGCCTTCCTCAACAAGAAGCCGCAGTCGCTCTCCCCTGCGCGTGACGCGTTGATGAAGAAGGGACTGATCTACTCCGGTGAACGCGGCCGGATCGCCTTCACCGTCCCTCACTTCGGTCGCTACCTGCGCCAGCAGGGCTGAGGATGATCGGGTCATCGGTCACGTTCGCGAAGGCCGTATGACCCTCCCCGCAGCCTGGCGAAATGCCGCAGCGTGGTGACACCATCACCTGCGAAGGGAAGTCCGATGGCGCACTCCGAGACCCTTGCCGTCGGCGACATCGACCCCGGCGCATCCCGTTCGACGCATCCCGCGCTGGTGTTCCTCGGGGCATCCGGCACGGTGACCGGAAGCCGGTTCCTGGTCACGGACGGCTCCGATCGGCTGCTGGTCGATGCCGGCCTCTACCAGGGGTTGCGCGAGCTGCGGCGGCTCAACTGGGCTCCGTTCCCGGTGCCGCCCGCGGAGATCGACGCCGTCGTGCTGACCCACGCCCACCTCGACCACACCGGCTACCTGCCACGGCTGGTGAGCGACGGCTTCTCCGGTGAGGTGCTGTGCACGCCGGGCACCGCCTCGCTCACCGCCATCGTGCTCCGCGACAGCGCCCACCTCCAGGAGGAGGATGCGCGCTATGCCAACGAGGGCGGCTGGACGAAGCACGACCCGGCCCTGCCGCTCTACACCTCGGCAGACGTGGAACGGACGCTGGAGCGCCTGCACCCGGTGGCGTTCGGAGAGCCTCGGCCGGTCGACGGGATGACCGTGACGCTGCAGCGCGCCGGCCACATCCTGGGCTCTTCGGTGGCGGTGGTCGACGTCGGTGGTGAGCGGGTGGTGTTCAGCGGTGACCTGGGCCGCCCGGGTCACCCGATCCTGCGGTCACCCGCCACACCTCCCGCAGCCTCGGCGATGGTGCTCGAGTCGACCTACGGCGATCGACGGCATCCGCCGGCCGACCCCGATGCTCTCGCCGACACCGTACGCCGCACGGTGGACCGGGGTGGTGTCGTGCTGATCCCGGCGTTCGCGGTGGACCGGACCGAGCTGGTGCTGCTCGAGCTGCTCCGGCTCCGCCGTGCGGGCCTGATCCCGCAGGTCCCGATCTTCGTCGACAGCCCGATGGCCCTGGCCGCGCTGGACGTGTACCGGGCGGCGCTGAGTGCGCACAGCGACGAGCTCAACAGCAAGCGTGCGGCGCCGCTGCAGGACCTCGAGCATCTCGAGGTCTACCGGATCCGGGACGCCGCCGCCTCCGAGCAGCTCAATCGCCCCAAGAGTCCGTGCATCATCATCTCCGCCTCCGGCATGGCCACCGGCGGCCGCGTCGTCCACCACCTGCTCCGCCAGCTCCCCGATCCCCGCAACAGCGTCGTGCTCACGGGCTATCAGGCGCAGGGCACCCGCGGCAGGCAGCTGATCGAGGGTGCCCGGGCGGTCAAGATGCACGGCCGGTACGTCCCGGTCCGGGCGGAAGTGGTCGCGATCTCGGACTTCAGCGTGCACGCCGACGCCGACGAGCTGGTCGCATGGGTCGCCTCGGCGCCCGAGCTTCCCCAGACCGTCTACGTCGTGCACGGCGAGCCCCCGTCGTCCCGGGCTCTGGCGGACCGGATCCAGGACGAGCTCGGGATCGTGGCCGTGGTTCCCCGTCTGGGTGAGCGAGTGCTCCTGGGGTCGTGAGGCCCGGTCGGTCTCACCGGTGCTGTTGCGGCCCGGCCTCGTGCTCGAAATGCTCCACGAAGGCGTCCGAGCCCGGGAACACCAACGCCTCATGGCCGTTGTCGGACCAACGTACGACGTAGGGCGGGCTGCCGTCGTCGTGGCGGACTTCGAGGATCTCGGCGTCTCGCACGGGCTCGCCGACGTTGTGGCCACGGACCACCAGTCGGTCACCGACTGCTGCGTACATCATCTCGGGTCTCCATCCTTCTTCAGTTGCGCTTGCGCAGCCGGTTCATCTGGCGCGCGATGCTGGCCTCGCTCGGATCGCCCGCCAGGTACACGTCCCAGACGTTCATCACGAGGCCGATCCCCCACAGGAGCAGGACGATCAGCGGCCAGAAGAACGAGTCCGGCGTGAGGATCGCCCAGATTCCCGCGAGCGCCCCGTTCACCAGGACGTACACGAGAAAGTGACCAGCCAGGTCCCGGCGCTTCTTCAGGCGCTTGACGGCGGCGAGGCGCAACTCCTCCTCCGACGCGATCGCCGGCGGTTCGGTCCGCTCCTCAGCCGAGGTGTTCCAGTCATCCATGGTGACGTCCCCCTTCGGTCGGTTGTCCCACGTTCGTCCTCGACGCTAGGAGCCGGCCATGCCCGGAGCAGCGGTCCAAAGGCCCCCTTCGGTGAGTCCTCGGACCCGGCGGCCCGGCGTGACGCGCCGGCTCCGCCTCCGGATCGGGGACCACCGTCCCCCGGTCCGGGAAGTTCGTCCCTCCACGGTGGGATGTGGCAGCCCCTAGCGTCGACGGCAAACGCAGTCGTGGACGTACCGGGAAAGGTGGGATCGCCATGACGATCATCTGGTTCATCGTCTGGTTCATCGCGAACATCGTGGGGGCCCACGAGCCCCTCCAGCTGGACCCGGTCAACGTCTGGACCGGCACCCTGATCCTTGCGATCGCTCTGGACCTGGGCGGGTCGCATGCGGGAACCGTGTCGTCGAGGCGAGAGCGATGAGCGCAACGGGCGCCGGTGTGATCGCGCCGGCGCCCGCGTGGCGACGTACGGTGGGGGTCGTCTCCGCGTTGACCGGTGCGGCCGCGGCGGTCGGATCGGTGCAGCTGGTCACGGGCACCTTCACCCCGCCGGTCAGCGACCTACGGCCGCTCGGGCTGGAGTCGTGGGTGCTGCCCGGTCTGTGGCTGGCGGCAAGCGTTGCGGTCCCATGCCTCGGCACCGCCGTCCTGGCGTGGCGGCGATCGACTCGGATGGGTCCGGCGGCGGTCGGAGCCGGCGTGCTGCTCATCGTGGAGCTGGCGGTCCAGATGCCCTTCGTCGGCCTCGATCCCCTTCAGGGAGTCATGGGGACGGTTGCGGTCTCGTTGGTGGGCCTGGGGTGGTCGAGCGCCCGGCGGTCGGGGACCAAGGACCAGCCCTAGCGGCACTTCGTCTCTGGGGAAGCCCCGTCGTCGCGTCGGATGCTCGACCGAGACAAGAGGAGACAGTCATGGCACATCCTGTGGTGCACTTCGAGATCGCCGGCCCGGACGGGGAGCGACTCATCGAGTTCTATCGAGACCTGTTCGGCTGGGAGATCCAGGGGGCCGGCCCCGACTACTGGCTCGTGACGGCCGGTAAGGAGGGAATCGGTGGCGGCGTGATGCAGACCCGCGACGAGATGCCCTCCTACGTCACCGTGTACGTCGCGACCGACGACCTCGAGGCCAGCCTCCGTCGCGCCGGGGAGCTGGGTGGCGAGACCGTCGTGCCGCCCATGGAGATCCCCGGTACCGGGTCCTTCGCCATGTTCCGCGACCCCAGCGGCAACACCATCGGCCTGTTCCGTGAGTGACGGGCCCGGACGCCAGAGAGAGGTTCGACCGATGACGAGTGAACGAGCCGCGGAGTCTCTCCCGGACCGACCGCGCTGGACTGCTGGGCGGGTCATCGCCGTCGTGGCGGGCAGTGTCCTCCTGCTGATCGCGTTCGGTCTCATCGCCGGTGGCGGCGCCCTGGCCGTGGCCTCGGCCCAGCGAGACGCAGACGGCTACCTGATGACCGACGAGACGACGATCTCAGCCCCCGGCTACGCGATCACCACGGAGAAGATCACCATCGAGACCGACGCCGGAGTCGACGTTCCCGGTCGGCTGATCGGCGACACCAAGCTGGTCGTCACCTCGGCCGAGGAGGGACCGCTGTTCGTCGGCCTCGCTCCCTCGGCAGAGGTGGACGCCTTCCTCGCCGACGTCGGACATTCGACGATCGACGGCTTCGACGGCCGACGCCCGACGTACGACGTCGTGGACGGCGGTTCGCCCGCGATGCTTCCCGCGGAAGCCGGCTTCTGGACCGCCTCGACGGCCGGCGCCGGGACCCGGACGCTGACCTGGGAGGTCGAGTCGGGCGACTGGACCCTCGTCGTGATGAACGCCGACGGGCATGCTCCGGTGACCGCTGAGGCGGCCGTCGGCGCCACCCTGCCGGCGCTCGGCACGGCGATCGGTGTGCTGCTCGGGTCCGGTGGCGTACTCCTGCTGGTGGCGCTCGCCCTGCTGCTCGGGGGAGTGCTGTCGGCGAGTCGCGTGGAACATCGGACGCCGGCGCCGGCCGGGTGACGTGTTCCTCACGCGTGAATAGGGTCGCCGACGACCGGGCGTTCCCGGCCGGTGACTGCCGCAACGAGCTCGGGCTGACCGAGGTCACCGACAGGCGTTCCGTTACATCACCGACCCCGGGGTCGACGAGTCCGGCTTCTGGGTGCGCAACATCGCCGTGGGCGGCACCGCGCTGCCCAGCCACACGCTGGACGGCTGGCAGTCGATGTCGCAGGTCAACCCGACACCGGTCGAGGGCTGGACGGTCCAGCTGGTGGCGTACGGCCCGGCGGGCTCGCCCGCGTGGGTGCACACCCTCGCGCTGGACGAGTCGTTCGACGGCAGCCTCGGTGGTGCCGCGCTCGACGCCGTGATCGGTGACACCGCCGAGACCGTGGCGGCGATCGTGATGTTCGACGACCCGACGGAGAGCGCGTCCGACCCGGCGCGCTACACCCTGACGGTCAACGGAGTCACCCAACCGGGCGGCTGAGCAGCCGACCGATGAGCGGGCCGCGGCCGTCGATGACGACGGCCGCGGCCCGCCCCTGCTCTAGCGGTCGCGCCCCGCGGTCTCGAGCAGGCGGAGCCAGATCTCGCTGACGGTCGGGTAGGCGGGGACCGCGTGCCAGAGCCGGTCGAGGGGGACCTCGCCGACGACCGCGATCGTGGCGGCGTGCAGGAGCTCCGCGGTGTCGGGTCCGACGGCGGTGAAGCCGACCAGGGTCTTGCGCTGCTCGTCGATGACCATCCGCGCCTTGCCGCGGTAGCCGTCGGCGTGCAGTGATGCACCGGCGACCGAGCCGAGGTCGTAGTCGACGACGCCGACCTCGATGCCGGCCGCCTCGGCCGACTCGGCGGAGTGTCCGACGGCGACGACCTCGGGGTCGGTGAAGATCACCTGGGTCGTGGCGCGCTCGTCGGCGGTGGCGGCGTGACGCCCCCACGTTGTCAGGTCGGGCTCCTCGCCGCGGGCCTTGGCCGCGATCAGGTCGCCGAGGGCGCGGGCCTGGTACTTCCCGTGGTGGGTCAGCAGCGCCCGATGGTTGACGTCACCGGCGGCGTAGAGCCAGCCGCCCTCGATCGGCCCATCGTCGTCGACCACGGCCAGGGCCTCGTCGACATCGAGCCAGCTGCCTGGCTCGAGGCCGACGTGCTCCAGACCGAGGTCCTTGGTGTTCGGGACCCGACCGGTCGCGACGAGGACCTCGTCCGCCGTGACCTCGGTCCCGTCCGAGAGTGTCAGGTGCACCTCACCGGCGTCGTCGCGTCGGACCTCGTCCGCGCCCGCGTCCAGATGCAGCGTGACCCCGTACGTCCGGAGCGCATCGGCCACCTGCTCACCCGCGAACTTCTCGACTCCCGGCAGGAGCCGGGTGCGCGAGATGAGGGTGACCTGCGACCCGAGCGCGCTGAAGGCCGTCGCCATCTCGGCGCCGACCACACCGCCGCCGATGATCGCCAGGCGGCCGGGGACGGACGTGGCCCCGGCGGCCTCGCGGTTGGTCCAGGGTGAGGCGTCGGCGAGCCCTGGGATCGGCGGGATGAGGGCGGAGCTGCCGGTGGCGATCACCACCGCGTGACGGGCCTGGAGGTCGGTGGTGGTGCCGTCGGCGGCGGTGACCGTGACGGCACGGGGACCGGTGATCCGCCCGTGCCCGCGCACCAGCGTGATCCCGGCGCCGGTCAGCCACTCGACCTGGCCCGAGTCGTCCCAGTTGGCTGCGAACTCGTCGCGCCGGGCGAACACGGCGGCCGGGTCGAGCGTGCCGGTGACCGCCTTGCCGGCGGCCGGAAGCGCCTGGGCGGCGCGCAGCGCCGCCGCGTCCCGGAGCAGCGCCTTCGTCGGCATGCAGGCCCAGTAGGAGCACTCGCCGCCGACGAGCTCGCTCTCGACGATGGCAGCGGTCAGGCCGCCCTGCACCACGCGGTCGGCAACGTTCTCGCCCGTGGGCCCGGCGCCGACGACGATGACGTCGACGGTGAGGTTTCGGCTGGTGCTCGTCATGTCAGTCGACCTTACCGGCGCGCCGGCGCAGGCGAACGGCAGAGATGAGGAAGAAGATGCCGCCCAGCGTGGCATATCCGGCCAGGCCGGTGAGCGACGCGTCGGGGCCGGCGGCCATCAAGATGAATCCGGTCCCGGCGAAGGTCGAGATGCCGCCGCTGAGGATCATCGCCCACTGGCCACCGAGCCGGTAGCGCCGCACCGCGACGAACAGCTGGACAAGGCCGGCGGTGATGGCCCAGGCGCCCCACACGCGGAGGATGCCCGGGATGCCTGAGGTGGCCGCGACGGCGACGCCGACGGCGGTGAGCAGGCTGAGCGCCATGTTGACGTAGAGCAGGACGCGCGGACCGCTGGCGCCCGAGGTGCGGAAGTCGACCACGGCTGCCGCCACGTCGAAGAGCGGATAGATCACCAGGAGCGCGATGCTCACCGGGCCGAGCGTCGACGCGGTGAGGGCGATCAGCACCGCCCACACGATCGCGAACCCGAAGCGGACGAGGTAGAGCTTCGGCAGTCCGCCGGACGGGGTGTTCAGTGTGCCGGAACGGCCGGCCTCTACGGAGGTGGACATCGGATCCCTTTCTCGGACCAGTGCAAGACAGAACGGTCGTTCTACCTGGTTCGACAGTCTGGCACGGCCCGTTCCGACAATGCAAGACCGATCGTTCTGTCTGCTACCGTCGAGGCAACGAGAGAGAGGGATGACGGATGTCTGAGGCCCGGGATCGACTGCTGAGCACGGCGAGTCGGCTCTTCTACACCGAGGGTCTGCACTCGGTCGGAGTCGATCGCGTGATCGCCGAGGCGAGCGTCACGCGGGCGACGCTCTACCGCCACTTCCGGAGCAAGGACGAGCTCGTCGTGGCGTACCTGACGCAGGCCGACGAGGCGATCCGGGCGCGCGTGGACGCGGCCCGTGCGGAGGTGACGGACCCTGACGACCTCATCCGGACCGTAGGCCGGTCGATCACGGACGACATCCGGAGCGAGGGGTTCAGGGGCTGCGCGTTCCTCAACGCCGCGGCCGAGTATCCGGACCCGGAGCACGTGGTTCATCAGGCGGTGCTCCGACACCGGGAGTGGTTCCTGGGCACGATCACCGAGCTCTTCTCCAAGACGGGGAAGCCCGACTCGGAGTTCGCCGGCCGCCACTTCGTGATGCTGCGTGACGGAGCCATGGCCGCCGGATGCCTGACCGATCCGGCGCCGGTCTGCGAGACCTTCCTGCGCGGCCTCGAAGGACTGCTCGCCTACCGCAGCGGACTGAGGTAGGCGAGCAGAAGGGTCAGTTGACGCCGTTGTCGGCGAGGAACTCCTTGGCGACCGTGGCCGGGTCGGCCTTGTCGACCTGGACCTTCGCGAGGGCCTCGGTGAGGTTGTCGGTGGTCAGAGCCTCCGAGACAGCGTTGAGTGCGCTCTCGGCGTCGTCGCTGAGCGCCTCGGAGCGGATCAGCGGGACGATGTTCTGGGCGAGGAAGAGGTTCTTCGGGTCCTCCAGGACGACCCAGTCGTTGGTCGGGATCGCCGAGTCGGTCGTGAACACGTTGGCGACGTCGACGGAGCCCTTCTTCAGGGCCGCGATGGTCAGCGGGCCGCCGGGGTCGGTCGGGGTGACGGACTTGAAGGTGACGCCGTAGACCTTCTCCAGGCCGGGGATGCCCTGGGGACGCTCCTCGAACTCCGGGCTGGCACCGAGGGTGAGGTCCTTGGCCACCGGAGCGAGGTCCTCGATGCTGGTCAGCGAGTACTTCTCGGCGGTCTCCTTGGTCACCGTCAGCGAGTCCTTGTCCTCTGCGGCCGACTGCGGCAGCGTCTGGCTGCCCTCCGGGAGCACGTCCTGGAGTGCGGTGTAGACGTCGTCGGGGGCGGAGACGTTCTCCGGCAGGTTGCCCTCGGTCAGGTAGGACAGCAGGCCGCCGTTGTACTCCGGCAGCAGGTCGATGTCACCGCTCTTGAAGGCCTCCATGTAGACCTCGCGGGAACCGATGTTGGGCTTGGTCTCGACCTCGACGCCCTCGGCCTCGAGAGCCTGGGCGTACATCTCCATCAGCAGCTCGCTCTCGGGGAAGTTGGCAGAGCCGACGACGACCTTGTCGTCGCCCGAATCGGAGTCGGATCCGGAGTCGAGCGGGTCACCGCCGCAGGCGGTCAGAGTGCCTGCCACGGCGAGCGTCGCGAACAGGTACGCGGTGGTGCGGATTCGGCGGGACATGGAGATACCTCTCGGGTTGCTGGGGTTGATCAGCCGGCGGGTTCGCCAGCGGGTTGGCCGGCTGGGCGGACGGTGGTGGGGCGGTTGCCGGCGCCGCGGCCGTTCACGCCAGGGGACACCAGGAGGCGTTGCGTCCCCGCGAACGCGAGGTCGATCCCGACGGCGAGCACGGCGAGCACGATCGCGCCGGCGACCACCTGGTCGTACTTGAGCGTGGCCAAGCCGTCGAAGAGATAGCGGCCGAGGCCGCCGAGACCTGCGTACGCGGCGATGGTCGCGGTCGAGACCACCTGGAGCGACGCGTTGCGGAGGCCGCCGATGATGATCGGCAGCGCGATCGGGACCTCGACCCGCCAGGCGATCTGGGTCTCGGTCATGCCCACACCTCGCGCCGCGTCGACGGTCGTGTCGGCGACGGCGCGGACGCCGGCGTACGTGGTGGCGAGGATGGGCGGGATGGCGAGTACGACCAGGGCGATCGTGACCGGGACCAGGCCGATCCCGACGAGCGCGAGCGCGAGCATGAGCACGCCGAGGGTCGGCAGCGCGCGGCCGGCGTTGCCGAGGTTGACGGCGATCAGCGCGCCGCGTCCGGTGTGGCCGATCAGCAGGCCGATCGGAAAGGCGATCGCGGTCGCGATCGCCAGCGCGAGGAAGGTGTAGCCGAGATGTTCGAGGATGCGCTGAGGGAAGCCGTCGGGGCTGGTCAGCGACCAGTTGGCGGCGTCGAGCAGGTAGTCGAGCGTCATCGCGCACCTGCCCGCGACCACGGGGTGAGCCCGCGCTGGAGGGCGACGATGAGGACATCGGCGATGACCGCGAGCGTGACCGAGAGGACCAGTCCGATCACGATCGGCGGCAGGTAGAAGCCCAGCTGGAACCCTCGGGTGAAGAGCTGTCCCAGGCCGCCGATGCCGACCAGCGCCGCGATGCTGACCATGCTCACGTTGGCCACGGTCGCCACCCGCAGGCCGGTCATGATCACCGGCATCGCGAGCGGGAGCTGGACCGCGAACCAGCGGCGTACGGGTCGATAGCCCATCGCGGTGGCGGCCTGCAGGACGGTGGGGTCGACCGCGTCGAGACCGTCAGCGGTGGTGCGGACGAGCAGGGCGAGCGAGTAGAGCGTCAGCGCGACGACCACGTTGAGCGGGTCGAGGACGCTGGTGCCGAGGAGACCCGGGAGCAGCAGGAGCAGGGCCAGCGACGGGACCGTGTAGACCACGCTGCCGGTGGTGAGCGCGATGTGGCGCACCGGGACGTAGCGGTGGACCAGGGCGCCCAGGGGCAGCGAGAGCACGAAGGCGATCGCCACCGGCAGCAGGGCGAGCCAGATGTGCTGGACGAGCGCGGTGAGAACGTCGTCGCCGTTGGTGGCGAGGTAGCTCCAGAGACCGCTCACCCTGCCTCCCCCGACGAGGCCGGCACAGCTGACGAAGCGGACGAGGCCAGGGCCGCCAGGCGCTCCCGCTGCTGGGAACGTACGTTGCCCGCCAGGTCCTCCAGCAGGAGGAGGCCGTCGGCGCGACCTTCGGCATCGACCCGCACCGCGGCGCCCGCGGGCGAGAGGATGGCCAGATCCGCGACCGTACGCAGGTTCGCACCGTCGCGGAAGGTGCCCTCGGTCGGGAGGAGGCCGTCCGGCCCCCGCCAGCCCAGCGGCCTGCCGTCGGCGTCGACCTCGAGCGTGAGCCCGTCGACGCCGTGGTCGATGGTCTTGAGCGCGATCTCGTTCCCGTCGGCGAACGAGAGGCCGCGGAAGCCACGGTCGCGGCCGACGAGCGAGGCCACGAAGTCGTCGGCGGGCGAGGCGAGGATGTCGGCCGGAGGGGCGAACTGGGCGGGTCGGGCGCCGTTCGCGAGGACGGCGACCTTGTCACCGAGCCGGATCGCCTCGTCGATGTCATGGGTGACCAGCACGATCGTCTTGCCGAGCTCGCCCTGGAGCCTGAGCAGCTCCTGCTGGAGGCCGTCGCGTACGACCGGGTCGACCGCAGAGAACGGCTCGTCCATGAGCAGCACCGGCGGGTCGGCCGCGAGCGCCCGGGCCACGCCGACACGCTGCTGCTGGCCGCCGGAGAGCTGGGCGGGGTAGCGCTTGCCGAGGTCGGACGAGAGCCCGACCCGCTCGAGCAGTTCGAGCGCGCTCGTGCGTGCGTCCCGGCGGGAGACGCCCTGCAGGATCGGGACGGTGGCTACGTTGTCGAGGACCGTGCGGTGCGGAAAGAGCCCGGCGCCCTGGATCACGTAGCCGATCTCCCGGCGCAGCTGCGCCTCCGGGCGGGTGGTGATGTCGTCACCGTCGATCAGGATCCGGCCGGATGTCGGCTCGATCATCCGGTTGATCATCCGCAGCGCGGTGGTCTTGCCGCATCCCGACGGCCCGACGAACACGGTGATCTGACCGGTCTCCACCGTCAGGGTGAGGTCGTTCACGGCAACTGTGCCGTCCGGATAGCGTTTGGTGACGCCCTCGAACTCGATCACAGCCACCGCTCCTGTCTGTCACTCGCCGTCTGCGGACGCCGTTGCACAAGATCTTCACCCTGCCAGATCATCGAAAGGAACAGAAGGTATTAAACGGATAGTCAAACTGCGGTTTGCCTGGCCGTACGACCCTCGGTCCTCGATGCTTGAAATGTGCCACAGATGCCCCGCTTCGTCCGCCACCGGGACACGACGCCCCAGATGTCGCCGCATCCGTCTTCGATCGCAACGACGTCGACGTACGCCGCATTCCGGATGATCGCGATCGACCGGGAATCGGTTCAGTCCTCCAGCGGACGCAGCTCGTCGGCGTAGGAGACCGAGACACGGCGCATGACGCCGTCGTCGCTGATCGCGTACTGCCCCATCCGCCACAGCGGGGGCGAGTAGGCGTGGATCGAGGTCGAGCCGTCGATCGCGCCGCTCATCCGGTGGATGTGGTCGGGGCCGAAGCCGAAGCTGCGCCCCGCGCCGATCTCCCGCTGCGCGGGCTCGCCGCCGAACCTCGGCTGCTGCTCGACGACCGCTCCGTGCGTCACCGCGACCGCGCCCGAGGAGATGTCGTGGTCGTGCCAGCCGGTGTCGTCGACGGTGTTCCAGCACAGCAGCCAGACGTCGATGTCCTTGTCACGGTAGAGCGAGACGTAGTGGCGCCCACCGGTGTCGTGGCGCACCAGGTGCTCCCACAGCTCGGGGCGCGCGGCGAGCTCGTCCACCCAGGCGCGGAGCTCGCCGGGGGTGAGGGCCCGGCCCGGCAGAGCGGGCAGGTCCGCGGCGCTCAGCACCGTGTCGACGGTCGGTTCGGTGACGGTCATCGGTCTCCTCCGGTGAGCAGGTGGTGCGGGTTGGCGACGAAGATCGCCCGGCTCAGGGCCTCGCCGAGGCCGGGCTCGAGCGCGGGGTCGATCGGCTCGGCGTACGGTCGGTCCGAGCCGTTGACCAGCGGGTCGACTCCGACGACACGTGACATCGCGTCGATCGCCTGGGTGCCGTAGGACGAGGTCTCGTAGTAGACGTGCCGGTCGATCGCGCCGAAGCTCCCGCCGCGCTGAGCGAGGCGCTCGTGGTGGAGCGGCGCGAGTCCGGCCAGCGCCACGAAAGCGATCCGCAGCTTCGGGAGCAGCGACCTGCCGGCGACGTGCCAGGAGTGCCACGCCGCGCTCTGCTGAGCGACGTACGAGGTCAGCGCGGGCCACCAGCCGGGCAGCTCGACGTGGCCGGTCGTGGCGTCGGCGGGTCCGGGATGCACGAGGACGGGCAGGTCGGCCTGCTCGGCAGTGGCGAGCACCGACGCGAGGGCCTCGAGCGCGGAGGGGGTCGCCAGGGCCGTCGCCGGCACCTGGAGGCCGTGGACGCGGTCGTTCTTCAGGACCGTCGCGAGATCGTCGAGGTCCGGCTCGACGAGCCCGGGCGCCGCCCAGAGCCCGTAGTCGGCGGGGAGGTCGTCGGCGAAGCCGTGCCAGGCGTCCAGCAGCCGGCGGGACTGGTCCGGCACGAGCGACTCGATCCCCAGCGGGCTGGAGAGCGACAGCAGCACCAGCCCGTCCTCCCGCGCCGCACGACCGGCGAGGTCATGATCCGCGGGATCGACAGGGTAGGGCGGCTCGCCGTCGAGATGCAGCACCCAGCCGTCGAGATAGGGAGGCCGCCGTCGGCGGCGCAGCTCCTCGACCAGTGCCGGCGACCACAGGTGCTGGTGGACGTCGACCGAGCGATTCATGAGTTAAGTCAATAAGATTAATCGTGATTAAGCAAGCCTGCCCGCCGGTGAGGCACCATGGCCGGATGACCGACATGAACACCCAGATCCTGCTCCGCGCCCGCCCGGTCGGCGAGCCCACCGCCGACGACTTCTCGATCGTCACCTCCGAGGTCCCGACGCCGACGGAGGGAGAGGTGCTGCTGCGTACGAAATTCCTCTCGCTCGACCCCTACATGCGCGGACGGATGAGCGATGCGCCCTCGTACGCCGAGCCGACCGCGCTCGGTGACGTCCTGCCGGGGGCGACGGTCGCCGAGGTCGTCGAGTCGCGGGACCCGTCGCGGCAGGTGGGCGACCTGGTGCTGGCGTACGGAGGCTGGCAGTCGTTCTCGGTCGCGCCGGCCAGGCACACCCGCCGCCTCGACCCGTCCGCCGCGCCGGTCTCCACCGCACTGGGGGTCCTGGGGATGCCGGGGTTCACGGCGTACGCGGGGCTGACCCAGATCGGGCGGCCCAAGCCCGGCGAGACCGTCGTCGTCGCGGCGGCGACCGGCCCGGTGGGCGCCACGGTCGGGCAGATCGCCAAGATCCTCGGCTGCCGGGCGGCGGGGATCGCCGGCGGGCCGGAGAAGGTGGCGCACCTGACCGAGCTCGGCTTCGACGCGGCGCTGGACCATCGTGCGCCCGACTTCAAGGACCAGCTGAAGGCGGCCGTCCCGGACGGCATCGACGTCTACTTCGAGAACGTCGGCGGGCACGTCTGGGACGCGGTGCTGCCGCGGCTCAACAAGTTCGCCCGGGTGCCGGTCTGCGGTCTGATCGCCCACTACAACGACACCGCCGCGCCGGAGGGGCCCGACCGGGCGCCCGGGCTGATGCGGCACGTGCTCAACAAGTCGCTGCTGATCAGGGGTTTCATCCAGACCGAGTTCGTCCGTGACCACGAGGAGCGGTTCCTCGCCGAGGCGACCGCATGGCTGGCCGAGGGCAGGCTCCGCTACCGCGAGGACATCACCGAAGGACTCGAGAACGCGCCCGCCGCGTTCAACCGGATGCTTCGTGGTCAGAACTTCGGCAAGACGGTGATCAAGGTCTGACCGAGCTCAGGCCGTCGGCGCAGCGTCGCCGTCGGTGGTCTCCGGCGCGGTCGTCGCTCGGCTGGCGATCTCCTCCTCGGTGGCGCCCGGCTGGAGGGTCTCGTAGCCAGTGGTGCCCGCCAGGCTGCGTACGAACTCCCGCAGCGCCAGGTCGGTCGGCATCGCCGCGTCGTCCTCGAACTCGGCGATGCAGTCGTCGATGATCTGCTCCTGCATGCTCGCCTCGAGCGTGGTGCCGTAGACGTCCTCCATCGCCTTGCGGCTGGGCGCGGTCAGGGTCTCGGCCGTGGTCACGTCGACGGGGTCCGGAGTCGGAGTCGGCGTCGGTGTGGGAGTCGGGGTCGGGGTGGGCTCGCTGGTCTCCCCGTCGCCGGGGTCCGTGCCGTCGGTGGGCTCGGTGGTGGGGTCGCCGCTGGGCTCGGTGGTGGGCTCCGTCGAAGGGTCGGGCTCGTTGTCGCCGGAGCCGCTGTCGGACTCCACCGGCTCGGCCGGCACCGGGGTCTTGTCGGCGCCGTCGGTGTCGGCGTCGGGCTTCGTGACGTTGTTCGAGGTGCGCGGGAGTGCGGACACGTTCGGCTTCATCGTGGAGGGCGATCCGCCGTCCACGCTCGGCGATCCCGGGAACTCCCCGTTGCGGTACTGGTCGGCGATCTTCAGCACCGCCTCGACGTACGTGTCGCTCTGGTTGTAGCGGTAGACCGCGGCGTTGGCGCCGGAGTCGGTGCTGACGTCCTCGGTGCCGGCACACAGGAAGGCCGCCGTGGCGACGGCGGCATCGTCGATGTCCTGGGGGTCGCGGCGGTTGTCGCCGTCGCCGTCGGTGCCGGCGAAGGTCCAGGTCGAGGGGATGAACTGCATCGGGCCGACCGCGTGGTCGTAGACGGTGTCGTGGTCGTAGAGACCGTTGTCGGTGTCGCGGACCGCCGCGTAGTTGCCGGCGCCGTTGAGCTGTGGGCCGATGATCGCGGGGAGGGCGAGGCCGTTGGAGTTCAGCTCGCTGCCGCCGAAGCGGCCGTGGTTGCTCTCGACCATGCCGATCGCGGCGATCAGCGCCCAGTCGATGCGGCAGGAGGCGTCGGCGTCGTTGAGCACGGTGGCCGCGCGCTGGTAGGCGGCCAGGGCGACCGGCGGGATGGACAGCTCCTCGGCGTTGGAGGCCAGCCTCACCGCGTCGGTCGGGGTCAGGTTCTTCACGCCGCCCAGGCCGTTGGCGATGCCCAGCGGGTCCTGGAGCGCGCCCGGGTCGGGCAGCTCGGGCCGCTGATGACCGGTGTCGAGGCTGCCCTCGTCGGGGGCCATGACGGCGAACGCAGCGGTCAGCGCGACGGCAGCCACGGCCCGAGGCCCGAGGCTGGTCAGCGCAGCTGTGCTGATGCTTCTGGCCCAGAACTTTCGGGGTGCTTTGGTCATGCCGGTCTCACCTCATCCACGCGTGGGGGACGTGTACGTCTCCTGAGCCTACCCAGGTATTCCACTTCGGCGCCTGGCAATAAGAAATCCACCCTTTATGGTGATGAATCGCAACGGTCGTGCCACCTGACGTTGGGCTGGTGTTCCACGGCTCGCCGCCTGGTCTCACCTTCGGGCTGTCACGGTGTAGGGCATGACTGAACGGACGCGTCTGTGGATGGTTCCGCTGGTCGCGGCCGCGGGTTGGGGCGTCGGATTCCTGCCCCAGCTCGTCCAGCCGCAGCCGCTCCTGCTCGCCCCGATGGTCGCCGAGCTGGTGTCGTTCACCCTGCTCGCCGCCGCGCTGGGCGGGCTCGCCGCCGGGCTGCGCCCGGACCGCCGGCTGCTCAGCGCCACCCTGGCCGGGGCCGGTGTCGCAGCTGCGGCACTGCTGGGGCTGACGCTCGCCGCGGGGCCGGCGGCGACCAACCCGAGGATGCTGACCCACCTGGTCGTCGTCGCCGCGGTCACGACGGTCGCGGGTCTCGCCGCCGGGATCGCGGCGAGCCTCGGGCCCTGCGTGCTGCGGGCTCCGATGCTGGCCGCACCGGCCGTCTGTGTACCGCTCTGGCTGGACGGCATGCTCCCCGGCGAGCTGCCGTCGTCGGTGATCGACGCGCTCCTGGCGGCCGCGTTGGTGACCGTCCTGGTGACGTCCGTACGCCGCGCCGTCGACGTCGTCGCCTGGGTGCCGGCGTGGATCCTGGGCTGGGCGATGCAGACGCTGCTGACGGTGCTGGTCGCCATCGGCGTACTCATCCAGGAGGGCCGCTCGCTCGACGCCGGGCTGCTCTCCTCACACCTGGTCTACTTCCACGAGCGCTGGAACGAGCCCGCCGTGCACTACCCGGCCGGGTGGGCGCTCGCCGGTGTCCTGGCACTGGCGCTGGTGGCGTGGCGGCTGCGTGACACCCTTCGGGTGTGAAACGGACGCTCATCACCGGAGGCACCCGCGGCATCGGTGCCGCCATCGCTCATCGCCTGGCCGCTGACGGCCACTCGCTCGTGCTCGGCTACCTGTCCGACGAGGCATCCGCCGAGGCGACGCGGGACGAGATCCGGGCGCTCGGGGTCGCCTGCGAGATCGTGGGCGCCGACATCACCGCCGACGCCGGGATCGCCGCGCTCTTCGAGGCCGCCGGGCCGATCACCGGCGTGGTCAACAACGCCGGCGCGACCTACCGCTACGCGCCTCTCGTCGACACACCTGCGGACGAGATCCGGAAGACGTACGACGTCAATCTGGTCGGACCCACGCTGGTCGCCCGGGCGGCGGTGTCCGCGCTGGCCGAGGGTGGCGTGATCGTCAACATCTCCTCCGGCGCCGCGACCCTGGGATCGCCGGGAGAGTACGTCCACTACGCCGCTGCCAAGGCCGGGATCGACGCGCTCACCAAGGGCCTCGGGCTCGAGGTCGCCGCGCTCGGTATCCGGGTCGTCGCGGTCGCCCCCGGACTCACCGAGACCGACCTGCACGCCGCCACCGGTGACCCCGGCCGGATCGAGCGGATGGCGCCCCAGATCCCGATCGGCCGCGCGTCCTCACCCGACGAGGTCGCCGAGGCGGTCGCCTGGCTGATGAGCGACAAGGCTTCGTACGTCACCGCGACCACGCTGCGGGTGGCCGGCGGGCGGTGACGTCACCGGCTCGAGGTCGTGCCCGTTCTCGGCAGTCCCGCTGCGGGTACGAGCGGACGTGACCACCGATCGCGTCATTGGTTACATCTCGCTCGTGTCGCGCGACGGGGCTTGCCGAATGGCCCACAATCTCCTCATGAGGCCCCAGGTGGTCGCGCATCGCGGCGCCAGTCATGAGATCGCGGAGCACACCCTGGCTGCGTACGTCGCGGCCCTGGATGCGGGTGCGGACGCCTTGGAGTGCGACGTACGCCTGACGATGGACGGCCATCTCGTCTGCGTCCACGACCGGCACCTGCGCCGGATCGGCGCGCGTGGGCTGGTCTCGGAGATGACCCTCGCCGAGCTGCAGGCGATCGACTTCGCGGCCTGGAAGAACGGGTTCTGGGACGGCGAGGACGAGGCGCCGGACCGGGACATGCGCGGCGTGCTCACGCTGCACCGGCTGCTGAAGGTGGTGCGGGACTACCCCCGGCACGTCGAGATGGCGATCGAGACCAAGCACCCGACGCGCTACGGCGGGCTCACCGAGGGGCGGCTGGTCGACGTGCTCAACGACTTCGGCTGGGCGGGCCCGGGCAGCCCGGTGCGGGTGATGAGCTTCTCCTTCACGGCGCTGCAGCGGGTGGAGCGGCTGGCCCCGGGTGTGCCCCTGGTCCAGCTCATCGACCGTGCCGCCAACTGGTCGCTCCTTCGGCACGCGATCGGTCCCGACTGGTGGCTGGGCGCCGGGATCGAGATGCTCACCGCCCACCCCAAGCTCGCCCGGCGGCTGGCGTCGAAGGGTCGCAACCTCCACGTCTACACCGTCAACACCGAGGAGCAGCTCAAGCTCTGCCTCGACCTCGGGGTCAACGCGGTCATCACCGACCGTCCGGGGTTCATGCTGGAGCTGCTCGGCCGCTGATCCTCGTGTAACACGCTGTTCGTAGGTCTATCCGGTCGTTCTGAACGGGCGACCAGTCCCACGAACGACGTGTTACATGAGGCAGGGGCCCGGCAGGTTAGGGTTTGGCCGTGGCCAAGAAGTCCCGAGTCAAGAACCGTCAGGCGGCTGCGGCCCCGACGGACGGTCCCAACCCGCGCGCGGCGTGCCCGTGCGGGTCCGGCAAGCGTTACAAGGCGTGCCACGGTGCCGCCGGCGGCGCGTTCGTGGGGCGCCCGTTCGAGGGCCTGCCGGGTGAGTGCGACCTGGTCGCGCTGCGCGAGCTGGTGCCCTCGGCGACGGTGTCGCTGTCTGTGAAGGGCTATGAGTCGACCCCGGTCACGCTCGGCACCCTGCTGCCGGGCGCCGCGCCGGCGATGTCGCGTGACTCGGGCGAGGTCTGGGCCGGGCTGCAGGTGCAGCACAACTACGGCGACGTGTCGCGTGATGTGGCCGCGGCGCTGCTCCAGGCGCTGGAGAGCCGCACCGCGGGCGAGTCCGGCATCTTCGGTCTCACCTCCGCGCCGGGCGCCGGCCCGCGGTTGCAGGACATCGTCACCAACGAGTCCCTGGACGTCACCGTCCACGAGGGCTTCGACTGGTGGCTCGGCGACGTCGAGGACAAGGGCGACTTCGAGCACGCGCTCGAGCACGCCAACGAGTCGGTGATGCCGACCGAGCGGCTGACCTCGGTCGAGGCTGCGTACTGGACCTCGGTGGGCTCCAAGGAGCACCTGCGCTGGGTCATGCCCGAGCCCGAGGACGCCCTGCTCACCGCGCTCGCGCGGCTGCACGTGGCCGGTGACGACGTGATCGTCCCCGACGCCCGTTTCGTCGGCATGTTCCGCGCCCATGGTCTGCTCGCCCCCGTCTGGGACCTGCCGGTCGGCACCGGTGCCGAGGCGCTCGAGGAGCCGGCGGTCGCCTTCAAGAAGCTGCTCGACGAGGCGCTCGCCGACGACTCCGAGATCACCCCCGAGGTGCGTTCGGCTCGCGCCGGGCTCGCCAATCGTCAGGTCACGATCCGCTGATGTGTGGATGCTGACCGAGGTACCTCGGTCAGCACTCACCTCCTTCGTGGAGTTCCGCGAGGGCAGCGACCGTTCACCGAGTTACCTCGGTGAACATTCACCGCTCGACCGGCAACCACAGCTCGCAGGACGCGTACGTCTCGGTGAGCTCGAGGTAGCGCAGGACGGAGGGGCCGGGACGGAGCCGCCACGGGTTCGACGGGAACCAGTCGGTCGCGGTCGCCGCCCAGAGCTGCTGCAGCGTCTCCGGGTGCGGGCCGCTGGCGGCGAAGACCGCCCAGGAGCCGGCCGGCACCGTGATGCCGTCGAGCCCCTCGGGCACGGTCGCCGACGGGGTGACGGCGACCCCGTGCAGGTAGGTGATCATCGTCCCCTCCGGCGCATCGGGCGACGGGGAGTCGGTGACCGCGAGGATGCCGCGCGGGTCGGTGTCGTTGAGCTCCTTGAGCCGAACGTGCTCCGCCGGCTCGAGAGAGGCGATGTGTGCCTGGATGTGGGGGTTCACGCCCTCGTAGATCAGCGGAACCTTGGCGGCGTGGCCGACGAGCCGCAGCTCGGGCATGTCGTTGATGGTGACGTCCATCGGGGTGCTCCCTTCGACGCTCAGGCGGAACCTGAGCGTGGGTTGTGTGCGTAGCGGACCACCGGAACGGCGTACGTCGGCGGGAGCCGTTCCGTGCACCGCACGGAACGCGCGCCCGAACGCCTCGGTCGAGCCGTAGCCGTAGCGCACCGCCACCTCCAGGAGGTCGGGGGCGCCGGCGACCAGGTCGGCCGCGGCCAGGGTCATCCGGCGGCGGCGTACGTACTCGGACAACGGCATCCCGGCCAGGGCCGAGAACATCCGGCGCAGGTGGTATTCGGTGGTGCCGTGGTCGCGTGCGACCCGAGCCACGTCCACCTCGCCGGCGAGCCCGTCGTCGAGCTCTGCCTCGACCAGGTCGACCAGGGTGTTGAGCGTGCCGATCATGTGGTCCTCCTTTCGCCGTCAAGCCTGGCTCGGGAGCACCCCTCCGGGCCCGACTTTCCTGGCCCGGTTCAGTCGGGCGGGTTCAATCGGATGAGGACCGTAGCCGGAACGCCTGCAGGCGGGAGTAGCCCTTGACGCTCGTACGCCGCATCTTCTCGACCTGGAAGCCCTCGACGCCCTCGAGCGCGGCCGCCGCGTTCTCGTCGATGACCACCGACGAGGGCCGGGCGACCGTCGTGAGGCGTGCGGCGATGTTGACCGTCGGGCCGAACACGTCGCCGAGCCTGAGGACCACGTCGCCGTAGGAGATGCCGGCCCTGACGTGAGGAAACGCGCTCTCCTTGGCTTCCCCGAGGGCCGCCAGCTCCAGCGCCGTCCGGGCGGCGGAGGCGACGTCCTCGAAGGTGAAGAACACGCCGTCGCCGAGATACTTGATCACCCGGCCGCCGTGCTCGACGACGACGTCGGAGCAGGTGTCCTCGAACTCCTCGACCCAGTCGACCAGCTCCTTGTCGCTGAGCCGCTTGGAGCGGGCGGTGTAGCCGACGATGTCGAGAAACCCGACCGCCAGCGGCACCGCGGACGCGTCCGCGACGGTGAGCATCCGTCGCGCCGCGCTGACCAGGTGGCGCCGCCAGACGTAGTCCTGCAGCGACTCGACCAGCGGCAGCACCTGCGCGGTCAGCGCGACCAGGTCCTCGACCTCGTCGCCGCCCCGCTCGCGGGCGACCTCGGCCAGCAGCGACGTCTGCCACTCGGCCAGGCGGGCGTAGGAACGCCCCCAGGTCCGCACGAGGGCGGCCTGCCGGTCCTCGCTGAGCACCCCGAGACGTACGAGCTCCTGCGTCATCCGCAGCGCCTCGACATCGGCCTCGGTGAAGGCGATCTCGTCGTCGCCCGCGTGCGGGAAGCCGAGGTGGTGCCAGAGGTCCTCGGCGACCTCCATGGGCACGCCGACCGCACCCGCGACGTCGGCGCGGGTCAGCGTGGGCGTCTGGCCGAGGACGAAGGACTCGACCACGGCCAGCGCTTCGGCCAGCTCGATGTCGGCCTCACGGCTGCGGCCCTGGTCGAGGCCCTCGTCGGTCTGGTCGTCGAGCGTCAGGAGCCGAACCTGTCCTTGGCGACCTTGTCCAGCGCCCTCGCGAACGACGGCATCTCCACGGAGAGCTGCTGCAGCTTGTCGGCGCTGAGGTGGATCAGGTCGAGCGGCGTGAGGGCGACGATGGAGGCCGTGCGCAGCGAACCGCGCATGATCGCCGCCTCACCGATGATGTCACCGGGACCGCACTGGGCGATCTCCTCCTTGTCCCGGCGGACCGAGACGGTGCCGTCGAGGATGATGTAGGCCTTGTCCGGCGGGGTGTCCTCCCAGATCGGCGACCAGCCCTCCGGCAGATGCACGCGGGTGCCGGTGGCGCTGATGTGCGCGATCTCCTTGGGCGTGAACATGGAGAAGAACGACTCGGTCACGAGGTTTTCCTTCGGTCGGCTGTGGGGACGGTCACATGGACAACGACTTTCCTACTGGCGAGTTACCCCCGGTGGGTCATCCCAGCGGGTCGCGGGCGATCGGGCAGCTCATGCATCGCGGACCGCCCCGGCCGGAGCCCAGCTCGGAGCCGGCGATCGCGATGACCTCGATCCCGGCGGCCTCCAGCGCCTCGTTGGTCTGCGTGTTGCGCTCGTAGCCGACGACCACACCCGGCGCCAGTGCCAGAGTGTTGTTGCCGTCGTCCCACTGCTCGCGCTCGGCAGCGACCGGGTCGAGGCCGGTGTCGACGTGGTGGAGCTTGTCGATACCCATCGCCTCGGCCGCGACCTCGAGGAACGGACGCGGGGCCGCGATGTCGACCTGGTCGGTCTCGCCGGCCGGCGTGACGGCGTACGCCACCAGCGAGTCGACCGCGTTCGGGTAGATCACCATCTTGTCGGTGTTCACCAGCGTGGCGATCGTGTCGAGGTGCATCGTCGCGCGCTCCTGCGCGATCGGCACCGCGAGCACGGTGTGGGCGAGGCCCTCCGCGAAGACCTGGCGCGCCAGCCGCTCGGCGCCTGCCGGGGTCGTACGCTCGCCGACACCGACGGCGACGACGCCGGGAGCGAGCAGGAGCACGTCGCCACCCTCGACGTGCTCGAGGTGGGAGCCGTGCAGCCGGGGGCTGGAGCGGAACCGCGGGTGGAACTGGTAGATCAGCTCGGTGAGCGCGGTCTCGCGCTTCCGGGCCGGCATCGCCAGGCTCGTGACGGTCGCGCGGTCACGGATCCAGACCGACGAGTCGCGGGTGAAGAGCAGGTTCGGGAGCGGGTCGATCAGGAAGTCGTCGTGGGCGAGGAGGCTGGTGACCAGGCCGTGGCCGCCGCGCACCTCGTCGTTGCGGATGCCCGCGGTCAGGTGGTCGGTGAGCTCGGCCGGTCCCGCGTCGGCGAGGGCGCCGCTGAGGTAGTCGCGCAGGGTGTCGCCCAGGGTGAGCGAGCCCAGCACGTTGTCGAGCGCCAGCTTGCGGGCCTCGGGCACCTCGAGGGTCTCGGTGAGCAGGTCGGTCAGGTAGAGCACCTCGACGTCGCGATCCCGCAGCGCCGCCGCGAAGGCGTCGTGCTCGTCCTGTGCCCGCTTCACCCACGGAATGCCGTCGAAGAGCAGCTTGTCGTTGTTGCGCGGTGTCAGCCGGGTCAGCTCCCGCCCGGGTCGGTGGAGCATTACCGTACGCAGCCGTCCGACCTCGCTGTCGGCGCCAAGTTCAACCATGTCGGCAGCCTAGGCGACGGCCTCTCAGGCGAACACCTCGACCAGCGTCAGGATGCCCAGGACGAGGCACACGAGGGCTCCGACGTAGTGCAGGACGTGCAGCTTGATGAACCGGAGCAGCGTACGTCCCAGCAGCACCGCGAGCCCCGACACCGTCAGCAGCGCGGCCCAGGAGCCGATGAAGACCGAGACCGGCTCGTGGTAGCGGGCCACCAGCGAGACGCTCAGCAGCTGGGAGAGGTCGCCCCACTCGGCCGCGAAGAGGACCATGAAGCTGGCCAGGACCTGACGGAAGCCGCGTACGTCCTTCGCCTTCTCGGCGAACTCGCTGCCGTCCTCCTCGCTCGCGGTGCCGTGGTGGCGGCGCCCCTCGATGAGCAGGAGCACGGCCCCGGCGAGGAACAGCAGGGCCGCGACGACGTGGATCACGTTGGTAGGCAGGAGTGTCGCCACGCCGCCGATCGCCACCGCGATGAGCGTCTGTACCGCAAACGCGGCGCCCACACCGAGCCACACGAAGATCGGCCGGTACTTCGTCGACAGCACCAGCGTCGCCAGGAACGTCTTGTCCGGCAGCTCGACGACGAAGATCGCGGCGAAGGCCAGCGCGATGACGGTGATGTCCACGGGGTCATGGTCGCACTCGGCGGGGCGGGGATGTTCGTCTAGGTATGCAGGCGAACAGTCGCTCCCCTGGTGGAACTCCACGAGGGATGCGGATGCCCGGCTACATACCTAGACGAACCGCCAGCGCCTTGGCCGCCGCCAGCACGTCGATCGCCGGTCGATCGAGCGCAGCGGCGGCGCGGGCGACGTCGTCCCACTCGGGCTGCAGGTTGACGATCTCGCCGTCGAGACGGGCGGCCTTGACGGCGACCGGGTGTCCGCCGACGGTCACGGTCAGCATCTCGCGGGGCAGGGCGTGCTTGACGACCTCGTGCTCGCGTACGCCGATCGTCGAGGTCTCCCGGAAGAACACCCTCCGGACCGCGTCGGCGGCGTCGGGACGGGTGAGAGCGTGGAGCGTGTAGGCGGGGCGGCCCTTCTTCATCAGGATCGGGGTGGCCCAGGCGTCGCGTGCGCCGGCCGCCAGCAGCGCGTCGATGGCGCCGGGCATCAGCCGCGGCTCGAGGTCGTCGATATTCGCCTCGATGACGAGCTCGGTCGGCGCACTTTCCCGCCATGGCGGGAAGATGCCGCCTCCGGCCGCCGGATCCGCCCGCACATCCCCGCCATGGCGGGATTCTGCCCCCGCCCGCACCGCCGCCTCCCCGACCAGCAGCCGGATCGCGTTCGACCAACCCTCCGGGTCGCGGCCGCCGGCGCCGACCCCGACGGCGCGGGTCACCATCGGCGGCTGGTCGCCCCACGAGGTGGCGAGGGTGGTGAGCAGCGCCGCCCCGGTCGGGGTGCACATCTCCATCGACGGATGCCCGGGAGGCCCCGCGAAGGAAGGTACGCCGGTGAGCAGCCGTGCCACCGCCGGCGGCGGCACCGAGAGGGTGCCGTGAGCGGCCCGGACGGAGCCCGACCCGACCGCGACCGGAGAGACCACGACGTCGGTGGCACCCAGGTGCACGAAGCCGGCACAGACCCCGACCACGTCGGCGATCGCGTCCAGCGCCCCGACCTCGTGGAAGTGGACCTCCTCGGGGGAGATCCCGTGGACGGCCCCCTCGGCGACGGCGAGGCGCTCGAAGACCCGTAGCGCCAGGTCGCGCACCGCACCGTCCAGCGAGGCGTCGGTGAGCAGCGTCCGGACGTCGGTCCAGGTGCGGTGATGGACCGAGTCCGCGATCGAGACATGACACCGGGTCGCGGCCAGGGCGCCACGGCTCACCTGTTCAGCAGCGAGATCCACCGGCTCGGGAGCCACCGCATCCACCGCGGAGGCGATCACGGGCAGCGGCACGCCGGCGCCGAGCAGCGCCCCGAGGAGCATGTCCCCAGAAGCCCCGGACGACGCGTCGACCCAGACGACGCTCATCCAGCCCGCCGGGCGATCCGCGCCGCCGCGACGCCGGCCCCGTAGCCGTTGTCGATGTTCACCACGGTCACGCCGGGAGCACACGAGTTGAGCATCGCCAGCAGCGCGGCCAGCCCGCCGAAGGAGGCGCCGTAGCCGACGGACGTCGGCACCCCGATCATCGGCACCCCCACCAGACCGCCGACGACCGAAGGCAGCGCGCCCTCCATCCCCGCGACAACGATCAGGCAGTCGGCGTCGTCGAGCCGGTCGCGTACGGCCATCAGGCGGTGGATCCCGGCGACTCCGACATCGGTGATCCGCGAGACCCCGGCGCCGTGGACGCGCGCAGTCAGCGCCGCCTCGGCCGCTACTGGCCCGTCAGAGGTCCCGGCGGCCACGACGCAGACCCGGCCCTGCGGGGTCGGAAGCGGCCCGAGCGTGACGGCACGGGCCTCGGCGTCGTGGACCGCCGACGGCAGCTCGGCCGCGACGAGAGCAGCGGCCTCGGCGGAGACCCGGGTGGCCAGGACCGCGCGCGTGGGGTGGGCACGGTGCAGCCGGGCGAGGATCGCGACGACCTGCTCGGGGGTCTTGCCATCGGCGTACACGACCTCCGGGTCACCCGTGCGCCGCTCACGGTCGAGGTCGACACGGGCGAACCCGAGGTCCGCGGTCGTCTCCTGGTCGGGCATCGCTCAGAACCGCGCCGGGTCGGCGGGGTAGACGCCCAGCAGCTTCACGTCGGTGGTGAAGAACGCCAGCTCCTCCAGGGCCCGCTTCAGCCCCGGCTGGTCGGGGTGGCCGTCGACCTCGGCGAGGAACTGGGTGGCGGTGAACTTCCCGTCCACCATGTAGGACTCCAGCTTGGTCATGTTGACGCCGTTGGTCGCGAAGCCGCCGAGCGCCTTGTAGAGGGCCGCCGGGAGGTTGCGTACGTTGAAGATGAACGAGGTCACCACCGGACCCTGGTCGGCGGGTGCCTGGATGAAGTCGGGCGAGAGCACCACGAAGCGGGTGGTGTTGTGGTCGGCGTCCTCGATGTCGGTGGCGAGCACGTCCAGCCCGTAGATCGAGGCGGCCAGCGGCGGGGAGATCGCGGCCATCGTCGGGTCGCCGGCCTCGACGACCTCGCGCGCGGCACCGGCCGTGTCGCCGGAGACGACCGGCGTGAACCCGTGCTCCCGGATGATGTTGCGGCACTGGCCCAGCGCGTGGACGTGGGAGTGGACCGTACGGATGTCGTCGAGGTGAGCGCCCGGGAGTCCGAGCAGGTGGAACCGGATCCGCAGGTAGTGCTCGGCGATGATGTGCAGGTTGGACTCGGGGAGGAAGTGGTGGATGTCGGCCACCCGTCCGGCGAGGGAGTTGTCGATCGGGATCATCGCCAGCGACGCCTCACCAGCCTCGACGGTCGCAAAGACGTCCTCGAAAGAGGCGCACGGCACCGACTCCAGCTCGGGGTAGTGGCGCTGACACACCATGTGTGAGTTGGACCCTGGTTCGCCCTGATAGGCGATGCGATGTGGCTCGGACACAGCGACAGTCTAGATTCGCCCGTTGTGCTCGCTCTTGCCATTCTCAGTCTGCTGACAGCAATCGCCTCCCTGGTGCTCGCCGGGGCGGCCTGGCAGAAGACGAAGGACGTACGCCGCCCCGACCCCGCCGCCGTCGAGTCGCTGCCGACCGACGTCGCCGGTCTGCGTGCCGAGGTCGCGGCCCTGCGGGCCGAGTCGGCGATGAACCTGCGCCACCTCGCGGTGGTGCGCTTCGACGCGTTCGGGGATGCCGGTGGACACCTGAGCTGGTGCCTTGCCCTGCTCGACGACAACGGCGACGGCGTCGTGCTCACCTCGATCCACGGCCGCACCGAGGCGAGGTCGTACGCGAAGAGCATCAGCGGTTGGACGTCGTCCCAGCTGATGTCGCCCGAGGAGACCGAAGCGGTCCAGCAGGCGAAGCCCAAGAGCTGATCCGGAGCTGATCCAGGGCGGCTGATCCGGCCGAAAACGACACCGGCACGCTCGGGCGTGGCGGGGGAACCGTTCCGAGCGTGCCGGTTTTCAAACCCGGGCTGCGGGTGGGACGGCCCGGGAGTCGAACACTGGTCGCGGGGGATTTCCGACCAGTGTGTGGGTCTTGCACGTCGCCGGCCGGAGTCAGGCTGAGCCCGATCGGGGACGCCGACTGGGCTCACGCCGAGTCGTGTCAGACACCTTATGAACATTTACTGATCAACAAGACATCGCTGTCGGCGCGTCGGGTCGGATCGGCACGAAAATCGATGCCAGACACGCTGAAAAAGCGCTTGATCCGGGACTTTGTACCCGGATTCCCGGGACTTTTGCCCTGCTGGCGTGTCGTTCAGAATCGGGACCGAATCGGGACCGCGTTTCAGCGTGGCACGCGAACGAGCAGACGCCCGGGCAGGCACTGCATGCGCAGCTCGCGACCCTCGGAGATGGTGTCGCCGTCGAGCTGGCGGGGCTGGTCGTGGTTGGTCCGGATCACGACGGTGGCGCCGGTCATCCGGTTGACCAGGTTGTCGGTGCGCGGCCGCTTGCTCAGCACCCGGAACGCGAGCGGGAGCCAGGACCAGAACCGCTGCGGATAGAGCAGCACCACGTCGACGAGCCCGTCGTCGAGCGCGGCCGCCGGCAGCAGCGGCATGTTCGCCTGGAGGTAGCCGACGTTGCCGACCACGACGGTGCGCGCCCGGTGCCGGGTGAACTCGCCGCCGTCGACGGAGATCTCCAGCCGCATCGCCGGGAACATCAGGCTCTTGAAGGCGGAGAGGACGTACGCCATCCAGCCGATCTTCTTCTTGATGTCCTCGTTGACGCCGCTCATGATCGCGGCGTCGAAGCCCATCCCGGCCATCACCAGGAAGTTGGTGTCCTCGAGGTTGTCGCCGGATACCTCGACCAGGTCGATGGCCTGGTCCTGCCCGGTGAGCGCGACGTCGATCGCGGCGCGGATGTAGAGCGGGATCGACAGGTTGCGGGCGAGCAGGTTGCCGGTGCCGCCGGGGACGATCCCCACCGCGATCCCGGTTCCTGCCAGGGTGGAGCACACCTCGCGTACGGTGCCGTCGCCGCCGCACACGAGCACCAGGTCGGCGCCCTCCTCCTGGGCGGCACGAGCCATCCCCTTGCCGGGGTCGTCGACCGTGGTCAGGTGCCAGGTCGGCGTCTTCCAGCCGGATTCCTTGGCCATCGTGGTGACCATGGTCTTGAACTGCTCGACGGACTCGACCTTGATCGGGTTGAGGACGACCGCGATCTTCCGGTTGCCCCGCACCGAGTCAACCAGCGGCCGCCGCCCCAGTGCGTGCGAAGCAGGAAGCGGCGTATAGAGCGCCATGCCGAGGAAGACCGCGCCGGCGGCGAAGGCGATCCCGCCGAGCACGTCGGAGGGGTAGTGGCGGCCGAGGAAGACCCGATCCGCCGCGACGAGCACGACCAGCAGCGTGAGGCCCGTGTAGGCGAGACGGCGGATGCCGCGGCGGCGTACGAACATCGTCACGACGACCGTGATCACGCCTGCCAGGACCGCCATCCCGGTCGTGTGACCAGAGGGGTACGCAGGCGACTCGTGCAGCCACGAGGCCAGCTGCCACTCCGGCCGGTCCCGGTCCACGAGCTGCACCACCCCGCGGCGTACGACCAGGGTGACCACGACGACCCCGAACACGTAGACCGCGGCGCGCACGTACTTGCGGAACAGCCCGGCGGCGACCAGGAAGGCGACCCCGACCGGCAGGTACCACTCGGTGACCACCTCGACGATGTGCCAGAAGTCGAGCATCCAGCCGTGCTCCGCCGTCACCGCCGCGGCGTCGCGGCCGAGCGCGTCGAACGTCGAGACCGGCGGCCATGCGTTGATCGCCGCGATCCCGATCAGGGCGCACAGGGCGAACAGCGAAGCCGCCCAGAGCAGCAGGGCACGGCGCGAGAGGTCAAGCACGATGAGTCAGTATGCGCGAAACGGCTTCCACACAGTGAATGAACGGACTGGTCAAAAGCCGAGGCAGCACCCGGTTGTCAGCGCTAACCTTCGCTATCCGCGCGTGATTCGGGTCGGCGTCGGCATCCCTCGGTCCTTCATCGTTGTGAGGTCTCTCTCATGCGCTCTCGCGTGTCCTCGTACGCCCTTCTCGGGCTCTTGTCCGTCCCCGCCGTCGCCCTCGGCGTCGGTGGCCTCCTCGCCGGCTCGGCTGCTGCGACGGAGGGTGAGTGCGGCGGCAAGCCCGTCACCGTCGACCTCGCCGTCGAGGGTCAGGTCGCGACCGATGGTGACGATGTGATCTCAGTGCCGGCAGGTATGGCCGTCGATGCGCTGGCGGGCAACGACACGGTCTGCGTCCAGGGCGAGGGCACTGCAAACATCGTCGGGGGGTCGGGCGACGACACGATTCACCCCCGCTACGGCAACCGGGTGGACGCAGGTGCCGGCAACGACACGATCAGCGGCGACTTCTACACGCTCTCCGCGGGTCCTGGAAATGACGTCATCCACGCCGGCAGGCAGCCAGGGCTCGGCTTCCTCGCCGCCAAGGGAGGTGACGGCGACGATATGTTCTATGCGGGGTCCACGCGCAGCGCCTTCAGCGGCCAGGACGGCGCTGACACGTTCTTCGGTGGCCCCGCCGACGACTACGCAGCCGGCGGTGCCGGAGACGATCGGCTCTACGGCGCGGACGATGACGACATCCTCGAGGGTGGCGGGGGAGTCGACCTCGTCGAGGGCGGTGCCGGTGACGACTACCTGAAGGGCGGGGCGGACGCTGACACTCTGCTCGGCGGTGGAGGTGCGGACTACATCATCGTGAAGGACTTGGACGCCGCTGGGGATGCCATCGACGCTGGTTCCGCTGACATGGCGGTGGACGAACTCGACCTCGGTCCTGATATCGACTTCACCTCGTCGGCGACAGGCATCGAGCTCGACATGGCGTCCGGCGCTACCAGCTGGGGAGCCAGCATGGTCGGATTCGAGTCCGTGGTCGGCACGGATCACGCCGACCGGATCAGCGGCACCGAAGGTGACGACACGATCAAGGCCAGCAACGGTGACGACCGTGTTGACGCGGGCGCGGGAGACGACATCATCGATGGCGGCGCCGGCAATGATGCGGTCGGCGGCGGCGCCGGCAACGACACGCTGAGCGATGGTGACGGAGAAGACGTCGTTCACGGCGATGCCGGAGACGACACGATCAAGCCGAGTGGGAACGGCTCGAACGACTACGATCAGCTGTTCGGGGACGGCGGACACGACAACATCACTGGTGGCGATCGGGACCTCGACATCATCCAGGGCGGTGACGGCAACGACACCCTCAGCAACGGGGACGGAGCGGCCAGCATCCTCGGGGGTGCCGGCGACGACGCGATCACGCTCGGCGGGAGGTCCTCCTCGGTCGCTCACGGCAACGACGGCAACGATGTTCTTCGCGTGGGTGACATCGGCGGCTCCGTCTATGGAGATGGCGGCAACGACACCATCTACGGCGGCCCGACCTCGCTCGATGCCGAAGGCGGAGCGGGAGACGACAAGATCTACGGCGCCGCTGCCTGGAACCGAATCAACGGCGGCCCCGGGAACGACCTCATCGAAGGTGGGGCGGGCAATGACACCCTTGTCGGCGCCGATGGCCGGGACACGATCCGTGGCAGGGGAGGCGCTGACCGGATCTACGGTGACCACGACTACTGGAGCCCAGAGGTCGGCGGCGATGACGTCATCGACGGCGGTGACGGAAGCGACCGGATCACGGCAGGCTTCGGGAACGACACCATTTCCGGTGGCGCCGGGAACGATGTCGTCGACGGCGAGCTGGGCAACGACACGATCAGCGGCGTCGACGGTGACGACACCCTCACCGGATCCACCGGAAGCGATCGGATCACAGGTGGCAGCGGCAACGACCGGCTCAACGGCAACTACGGCAACGACCGGATGGACGGCGGCAGTGGCAACGACACCCTCTCGCCTGGCGACAGCAGCGACACGGTCATCGGTGGGACCGGCACGGACACGATCAGCTATCAGGGTTCGATCAACGTACGCCTGAGCCTGGCCACGACCGCCGCGCAGAGCACCGGCGGCTCCGGGACCGAGACGGTCACCCAGGTCGAGAACATCATCGGCAGCTCGTATGCCGACCGCCTGGTCGGCACCTCCGGCCGCAACGTCATCAGCGGCGGTGGCGGCAACGACACGATCTTCCCCGGGCATGGCGACGACACCGTCAACGGAGGGTCGGGATCGGACACGATCAGCTATGCCAACGTGGGCGTCGGCGTACGTGTCTCGCTCGCCACCGCGCTTGCGCAGAGCACGGGTGCCGGCAAGGAGCGGATCTCGTACGTGGAGAAGCTCGTCGGCACGTCGCGGGCCGACGTGCTCAGGGGCAACGCTTCGGCGAACACGATCACCGGTGGTGGCGGGGCTGATGTCATCTACGGCGGCGCGGGCGGAGACAAGCTCTACGGTGGCGACGGGCCGGACAAGCTCTACGGCGGGGACGGCGCCGATCGCCTCTACGGTGGCCCCGGCCGTGACTACACCTCCGGCGGCCCCGGGCGCGACTACATCTCCAGCTGACTCTGACTGTTCACCGCGACAGCTCGATACCGAAGTGATCGGAGGGCTCGAGTCGACTAGCCTTGCCGCATGATCGACCCGCGCATCCTCCGCGAAGACCCCGACCGCGTACGTGCCTCGCAGGAGCGCCGCGGCGCGTCCTCCGACGTGGTGGACCGGGCGCTGTCCGCGGACAGCGCTCGCCGGGCGGCGATCGCGGACTTCGAGGCCAAGCGGGCCGAGCAGAAGCAGATGGGCAAGAAGGTCGCTCAGGCCAAGGGTGAGGAGAAGCAGGAGCTCCTGGCTCAGGTGAAGGACCTCGCGGTCGCGGTGAAGGAGGCCGAGGCGGCGCAGAACGTTGCCGAGGAGGAGTGGAAGAAGGCCCTCAAGGGCATTCCCAACCTCGCCGACGACGCCCCGGCCGGCGGTGAGGACGACTTCGTCGTGATCGAGACGGTCGGCAAGCCGCGCGACTTCGAGGCCGAGGGCTTCGAGCCGCGCGACCACGTCGAGCTCGGCAAGATGCTCGGCGCGATCGACCTCGAGCGTGGCGCCAAGGTCTCGGGCAGCCGCTTCTACTTCCTGACCGGCGTGGGCGCCGAGCTGGAGTTCGCGCTGATCAACCTGGCGATGGAGCAGGCCCGCGAGGCCGGGTTCACCCAGGTCATCGCGCCTGCGCTGGTGCGCCCGGAGGCGATGGAGGGCACCGGCTTCCTCGACCAGGTCGACGACGGCGTCTACAAGATCGAGGACGACGACCTCTACCTCGTCGGCACCTCCGAGGTGCCGATGGCGGCCTACCACGCCGACGAGATCCTCGACCCCGAGACCCTGCCGCGCCGCTACGCCGCCTTCTCGTCGTGCTTCCGCAAGGAGGCCGGCTCGGCGGGCAAGGACACCAAGGGCATCATCCGGGTCCACCAGTTCGAGAAGGTGGAGATGTTCGTCTACACCACCGTCGAGGAGTCGTACGCAGAGCACCAGCGTCTCCTCGAGTGGGAGAAGGCGTTCCTGGACAAGCTGGAGCTGGCCTATCAGGTCATCGACGTCGCCGCGGGCGACCTCGGTCCGAGCGCGCTGCGGAAGTTCGACTGCGAGGCGTGGATCCCCACGCAGGGGAAGTACCGCGAGCTCACCTCGGCGTCCAACTGCACCACCTTCCAGGCACGCCGCCTCGACATCCGGGCGCGTACCGAGAGCGGCACCACCCCGGTCGCCACCCTCAACGGCACGCTGACCGCGATCACCCGCGCCATCGTCGCCGTCCTGGAGACCCACCAGCAGGCCGACGGGTCGGTGCGGGTGCCGAAGGCGCTGCAGAAGTGGCTCGGGCGCGAGGTCCTGGAGCCGATCCAGAAGTGAGCACGACCGAGAGCAGCACCGCGCGGCCGGGCGAGGCCGCCTGGCACCCGAAGCTCGTCGCGCTCGACATCGACGGCACCCTGCTGCGCTGGATCGAGGGCACCGGCACGACCTCCGAGGCACTCTCGGACAAGGTGCGCGACGCGGTCCGCCGGGCGTACGACGCCGGGGCGCACGTGGTGCTCTCCTCGGGCCGCTCGGCCCACTCGATGACCGGGATCGCCGACCTGCTCGGGCTTCCGGACGAGGGTGCGGAGCGCTTGTGGATCGTCGCGTCCAACGGTGCGGTGGTGCTCCGCTACCCGCCGGTGGACGTGGTGCACGAGGAGACCTTCGACGCTCGCGCCGCGGTCGAGAAGATCATGGAACGACGTCCGAACGTCCTGGTCGCGGTGGAGAACCGAGGCCTGGGCTACCGGTTCAACCGGCCGTTCCCCGAGGGTGAGCTCGACGGCGCCCACCTGATCGCCCCGATCGAGGAGATGGTCGCCGAGCCGGTCTCCCGCGTGATCATCCGCGACCCCGACGCAACGCCTGAGGACTTCCTCGCCCTCGGCCGCGAGCTCGGTCTGCACGGCATCGACTACGTCGTCGGCTACACCGCCTGGCTCGACCTCACCCCGGTCGGCGTCTCCAAGGCATCGGGCCTCTCCTACGTCTGCGACCAGCTCGACCTCGAGCCCGCCGACGTACTCGCCATCGGCGACGGACGCAACGACGTCGAGATGCTCGAGTGGGCCGGCCGCGGAGTGGCCATGGGCAACGCTCCCGATGTCGTCCAGGAGATCGCCGACGCGGTGACCGCCCACGTCGCCGACGACGGCGCGGCGCTGGAACTCTCCCGCTGGTTCTGAGATTGCTGTTCTGAGAGTCTTGGCGCTCGTGACTCTTCCCACCACCATCCTCACCGAGCGGCTGGCGCTGCCGCTGTGGAACCGCGCCGACGTCGATGCCATCCGTGACACGAACGGCGACCTCGGCCGCCCGCAGTGCTGGCACCCGCAGTTCCCGCGCGTGGACGATCGCGACGCGGCGACCATGTGGGTCGAGGGCGACCCGTGGAGCTCCCGCTACATCGTGCGCAACGGCACCGTGCTCGGCTCGATCGGCTTCTTCGGACCGCCCGACGCCGCGTCCGACGGCACCCCGGAGACCGAGGTCGGCTACGGCCTGGTCGAGGAGGCCCGCGGCTGGGGTTTCGCGACCGAGGCGCTCAGGGGGCTGCTCGCGTGCGCCGACGAGCAGGGCGTACGCATCCGGGCCTCTGTCGAACCCACCAACGCGGCCAGCCTCCGTGTGCTCGCCAAGTGCGGGTTCACCGAGCTCCGTGGCGCCGACGAGGACGGGCATCTGGTGATGGCCCGGCCGGTGCCCGGTGGCAGAATGAAGGAATGAGTACGCCGAAGCTCGTCGCCACCGACCTGGACGGCACGTTGGTCAGAGCGGACGGCTCGGTCTCGGACTTCACCCGTGACGTACTCGTGAAGCTCGAGGAGATCGGCGTGCCGGTCATCTTCGTGACCGGCCGGCCGCTGCGCTGGACCCGTGAGCTCTTCGAGCACATCGGCAGCGTCGGCCTGGCGATCGTGTCCAACGGTGCGCTGGTCTGGGACGTCGCCACCGATCAGCCGCGGCTCACCCGTCTGATCGAGCCCGCCCTGACCGCCGAGGTGGCGGCGACGCTGGCCGCCGACCTGCCCGGCCTCGTCTTCGCGACCGAGTCGCTCGAGGGCTGGTCGTGCGAGCCGGCGTTCGCGACCCACACCTCCGACGCCCTCCGGCCCGCCAGGCGGGTCGCACCGATCGAGGAGCTCGCCGACGAGCCGCTGATCAAGCTGCTGGCCCGGCGCCACGACGACGATGACGCCGACGAGCTGCTCGCGGCCGCGGTGGCAGCCGTCGGTGACCGGGTCAACGTCACCCACTCCTCGTTCCCGCTGCTCGAGATCAGCGCTCCCGGGGTCACCAAGGCCTCGACGCTGGAGCTGGTCTGCACCGAGCTCGGGATCTCCGCGACCGACGTGATCGCCTTCGGCGACATGCCCAACGACCTGCCGATGCTGACCTGGGCAGGGACGTCGTACGCCATGGCGGACGCCCACCCGAGCGTGGTCGAGTGCGCGTCACATCTCGCGCCCGGGCACGAAGATGACGGTGTCGCGCTGGTCCTGGCTGGAGTCTTCGGCCTGTGACTGGTTTGATCTTCGCCATGCGCCGCGTCCCCCAGTTCCTCGCTGCCCTCGCTCTTGCGGTGACAGCCGTGGTCACGACGAGCCCAGCCCCCGCCTCCGCGGCCCCGGTGACGGCCCCCGCGAAGTGCCCCGCGTTCAAGCTCAGCGACGCGGTCAAGGAGCCGCTGGTCTTCCACGCGCGGGTGACCGGCCCCGGCAAGGCCACCCGGAAGGGCGGCCCGGTCGTCTACCCCGTGACCGTCGTCAAGGCGCTCAAGGGCGTCATCAGCGGCAGCAACCTGCAGGTCACCCTCAACACCGGGCCGTGCCAGCGGAAGTCGCTGACCGCCAACGAGGACTACTACTTCTTCGTGCAGCAGAAGGGCGACACGATCCTCGCCGCCGGCAGCTCGCCGCGTGTCGAGGAATACACCGACAAGCTCCAGGCCGAGATCGCCAAGGAGTTCCCGGAGGCGATCGCCCCCGAGCCTCAGCAGGTGAGCTTCAGCGAGCCGGCGTCCCCCGAGGGCGCGAAGCTCGTCGAGGTCGCCGCCCCGGGGGTCGTGCTCGTCGTCGTCGGCCTGCTCGGCCTGATCATCGTGATGATTCTGGGGCGACGCCGGTCGGCCTGACGGCCTGGATGTTCGTCTAGGTATGCAGCCGAACCGTCACATCCCTAGCGGAGCTCCACTAGGGATGTGAAGACTGATCTGCATACCTTGACGAACATTCGCGCTCCGGCGTCCACCCCGGCGGCCGGAACACATAGCTCAGCTTGAGCCGCCAGCCGTCGGCGCTGCGTACGTCGTTCCAGAGCTCACGGAACGCGCCGTACTCCAGGCGGAGAAGGTTGTAGGTGTCGACCTTGTAGGTCAGGCCGTACGTCGGGCGCTGGACCTCCGGCTGGAACGTGCCGAAGAGGCGGTCCCAGATGATCAGGATCCCGGCGTAGTTCTTGTCCAGGTACTCCGGGTCGGAGCCGTGGTGGACGCGGTGGTGCGACGGGGTGTTGAGCACGAGCTCCAGCGGTCGCCAGAGGCGGCCGATCGTCTCGGTGTGCACGAAGAACTGGTAGATCAGGTTGATCGAGAAGGCGATGTAGATCGCCGCCGGTGAGATGCCCAGGAACGGCAGCGGCAGGAAGAAGAAGAACTCGAACCACGGGTTCCACTTCTGCCGCAGCGCGGTCGCGAACGTCATGTACTCGCTCGAGTGGTGCGCCTGGTGCGCCGCCCAGCCGACGCGCGTCCGGTGCACGAAGCGGTGGTTCCAGTAGTAGGCGAGATCGACGACGACGATCGAGATCGCCAGGCCCCACCACGTCTCCGGGATCTGCCACAGCGACGCGTAGGCGAAGATCGCCGCGTAGACCGCGAACGTCAGCACCTTGAAGACGGTCATCGACACGATCGATCCCGCGCCCATCAGGATCGAGGTGCGAGCGTCCTTGAAGACGTAACCGGCCAGGTTGTCGTCGTGGTCGAGCCATTTCAGTGCTGCCAGCTCGATGAGGATCGAGAGCGCGAAGAACGGGATGGCGTACGTCAACGGGTTCTTGAGCGGGTCGAGCATGTCGTTCATGGGGGACCTCCCAGGGATATGACCTTGGAGTAAGTTACCTCAAGGTCATATGCCGCCGCTAGACTCTTGGGCATGTCACGGGCCAACGCAGGAACCAAGGGCGTCCCACGCGCCGACCGCGAGCTGCAGATCGTGCTAGCCGCCTGCCAGGCCTTCGGCACCGTCGGGTTCGCCAAGGCGTCCGTCGCCGCGATCGCCGCCGACGCCGGCATCTCGAAGCCGCTGGTCTACCAGTACTTCGGTTCCAAGGAGGGCCTCTTCCTGGCCAGCTTCAACTACGGTGCCGAGACGCTCGCCGCCGAGATGGAGCGGGTCGCCGCCGACGACTCCGTCGGCCTCGAGCGCGGCCTCCGCACGCTCGACGGCCTCTTCCGGACCCTCGAGCCGCAGCCGTGGGTGTGGCGGCTCCTCTTCGACCCGTCGGCGCCCGACGACGGTGAGGTGGCGGCCGCTCGCGCCGTCTACACCGACCGGATCACCCGTCTCGCCGTCGAGGGCGTCGGCGAGCTGATGCGGCTCGTGGGCGATGACGACCCCCTCGACGCCTCCGCGCTGACCGCGGTCTGGATGAGTGCGGTCGATGCGCTGATCACCTGGTGGCTCGATCACCCCGGGGTGACCCCTGCGGAGATGACCGAGCGCTGCCACCGGCTGATCACCGCCCTCTCCGGCGCCGCGCTGCCGCCGCACCTCGCAGCCGAGCTCAGCGCCGGCTGAGTCGAGAGGGAGGTACGACGGGGAGTTCTGCAGGGGTTACCCGCGCGTAACCCCTGCAGAACTCCCCGTCGTACATCCGGGCCGGTGACCGGCAGAACCCAGTAACCTACGCGGCGTGAGCATCGGCAGAGACCTGCAGTCCGCGATCTTCCGCAAGGGCCTGTTCGGCCACCGTCCCGTGGTGCCGACCGAGCCCTCGGTGCTGGCCGACGCTGCCCGCCGGGCGATGAGCAAGGAGGCCTGGGCCTACGTCGCCGGTGGCGCCGGGCAGCAGCGCACCGTCGCCGCCAACACCTCGGCCTTCGACCACTTCCGGCTGGTGCCCCGCATGCTCGCCAACGTGGAGAACCGCGACCTGCGCACCACGCTGTTCGGCGTGGACATGCCGGCGCCGCTGATGCTCGCCCCTGTCGGGGTGCTCGAGCTCGCCCATCCGCGCGCCGAGCACGAGGTCGCCGCGGCGGCCCGCGCGACGGGCATCCCGATGGTGATCTCCACCCAGGCGTCCGTCCCGATGGAGGAGGTCGTTGAGGACCTCGGCGACACCCCGCGGCTCTACCAGCTCTACTGGTCGAAGGACGAGTCGATCGTCGAGTCCTTCGTACGCCGCGCCGAGGCCATCGGCTCCCACGCGCTGGTCGTCACGCTCGACACGCACATGCTGGGGTGGCGTACGCGTGATCTCGATCTGGGCTACCTGCCCTTCGCGAGGGGACTCGGGATCGCGCAGTACACCTCCGACCCGGCCTTCCGCGCCCTCGTCGAGGAGCGCATCGCTGCGGGCTCCGGAACGAGCGTGCGACCCGGGCTCCGGGAGATCCCCTCGGCGCTCACCGCCGTCGCCTCGATGGCCCAGCACCACCCCGGCAAGCTCGTGGACAATCTCCGCTCCGGTCACGCGCGTGCCGCGGTCGAGACCTTCCTCGACGTCTTCTCCCGCTCCGACCTGATCTGGGACGACCTGGACCGGCTGCGCGAGATGACCGACCTGCCGATCGTGCTGAAGGGGCTCCAGGCGCCCGAGGACGCCCGGCGCGCGCTCGAGCACGGCGTCGACGGGATCATCGTCTCCAACCACGGGGGCCGCCAGGTCGACGGCGCGATCGCCTCGATCGACGCGCTGCCGAGCATCGTCGACGAGGTCGACGGCCGCATCCCGGTGCTCTTCGACTCCGGCATCCGCTCCGGCGCCGACGTCCTCAAGGCGCTCGCGCTGGGTGCCGATGCGGTCCTCCTCGGCCGTCCCTACGTCTACGGCCTCGCCCTCGCCGGCGCGGCCGGCGTCCAGGCCGTCCTGGAGCACATGCTCGCCGAGCTCGACCTCTCCCTCGGTCTCGTCGGTTGCCGCTCGGTCGAGGAGATCGGCCGCGAGCTCCTCGGCTGAGGACAGCGAGTGAGAGCAGGGACACGCCTGGGCGGCGCCAAGTTCATACTTTATGAGGGGGCGCGATCCGAGGACCCCACCTACGATGCAGGTGATGAACCCGCACATACCGCCAGATATCGTCGTGATCGGCGGCTCCAACATGGATCTCCACGCTCGTGCGCACGAGCAGGTGGTGATGGGTTCGAGCATGTCCGGATCCGCCGGCCTCTCGCCCGGCGGCGTCGGCCGGAACGTGGCCGAGAACCTGGCCCGGCTGGGTGACTCGGTGGCGCTGGTCTCGGTCGTCGGCGACGATCCGATCGGTGACGAGGTGATCAGCTACACCGAGGACGTCGGCGTCGACTGCACCTACGTCCGCCGCCGGGCAGACGTACGCACCGGCACCTACAACGCCGTGCTCGACTCCTCCGGTGAGCTGGTGGTCGCCGTGGCCGACATGGCCGCGACCGACGAGTTCTCCCCGCTGGTCGTGGAGGCGGCCCGCGACCTGATCAAGAATGCTCGCGGGGTGCTCGTCGAGGGCAACATCCCGGTCCGCACGGCTGAGGTGGCGATCGACCTCGCCCACGAGTTCGACGTGCCTGTCGGCTTCGACCCGGTCTCGGTGCCGAAGGCGAGGCGGGCGCGCGACCTGATCCGCGCCGACCGCGAGCTCTACCTGGTCACGCCCAACCAGGCGGAGCTGGCCGCGCTGACCGATCTGCCCGCCGGCACGGACGCGGAGATCGAGAAGGCTGTCCACGCCCTGCACGACCGCGGTGTCGGCGTGGTCTGGGTGCGTCTGGGCGCTCGTGGGTCGGTGATCAGCTACAACGACGTCTACCAGGAGCTCGCCGCGGTGCCGACCGACGTCGTCGACGTGACCGGTGCGGGCGACGCGATGCTCGCCGCGTTCACCCACGAGCTGCTCCGCGACGTCGACCTGGTCGAGGCGGCGCGGTTCGGGCACGCCGCGGCCGCGCTCACCTGCGGCACCCACGACACCGTCCGGATGGATCTCAACGAGAGCCTCGTGCGGGAGCTGGCGTGAAGGTCCGGCTCACCGAGGAGGTCGGGGTCGCGCTCGCCGAGGGCCGCCCGGTCGTCGCGCTGGAGTCGACGATCATCAGCCACGGCATGCCCTATCCCGACAACGTCAAGATGGCCACCGAGGTCGAGCAGATCGTGCGCGACAACGGCGCCGTGCCGGCGACGATCGCCCTGCTCGACGGCGTTCCCCGCGCCGGCCTGTCCCACGACGACCTCGAGCTGCTCGCCTCCGACCCCGACGTGACCAAGGTCAGCGTTCGCGACCTTCCCTACGTCGTGGCCCGCGGTCTGCACGGTGCGACCACGGTCGCGGCTACCATGCGCCTGGCGGCCATGGTCGGGATCCGGACGTTCGTGACCGGTGGGCTCGGTGGCGTACACCGAGGTGCGTCGACGTCCTTCGACATCTCCGCAGACCTGACCGAGCTCGCCCGCACCCAGGTCGCGGTGGTGAGCGCCGGCGTGAAGTCGATCCTCGACATCGGCCTCACCCTCGAGACGCTGGAGACGTACGGGGTGCCCGTCCTGGTCAACGGCAGCGACGAGTTCCCGGCCTTCTACTCCCGCAGCTCCGGCTTCGCAGCCCCGCTGCGCATCGACGGTCCCGACGAGGCCGCCGCGGTCATGAAGGCCACCTGGGACCTGGGTCTTCCCAGCGGGCTGGTCGTCGCCAACCCGGTCCCGGTCGCCGACGAGATCCCCGCCGAGGTGATCGGGAAGCACATCGACCAGGCCCTCGCCGACGCCGAGGCGCGCGACATCCACGGCAAGGACATCACCCCGTTCCTGCTGGCCCGGATCGTCGAGCTGACCGGCGGCGACTCGCTGGCGACCAACGTCGCGCTCGTACGCGACAACGCAGCCTTCGGTGCGCAAATGGCGGCAACCTACGCCGCGAGTGTCTAACTTCTCACCACTCGTTCACCCTGGAGACACCGCAGGCGGCCTAACGTCTCGTCTACCTATGCGTTGATCCTCCCGTGACCGTCAGCCCCCACTCCGGCCCCACACGCATCGGCCCGTCCCGGCGCACTCTGCTCAAGACCGGCCTGATCGGTGGAGCCGGTGTCGTCGCCGGCCCGATGCTGTGGACCCAGGCTGCCAGGTCGGCCGCACCGGCCACCGGCGTACATCTGTCCTACGGTGCCAACCCGGTCAGGCAGATGAACGTCTCCTGGTCGACCGCCGGTTCGGTGCAGGCGCCGCGACTCGACCTCGGCGTCACGCCCGACTACGGCCTCACGCTCCGGCCCGAGTCGCTCTCCTCGATCCGCGTCGACAGCGTCTACCACCACGTCGACCTCAGCGACCTGAAGCCAGGCACGCGCTACTACTACCGCCTCAGCCACGACGGGGGTACGCCGACCAGGGGCTCGTTCACCACCGCCCCGAAGGGCCGGGAGAGCTTCCGCTTCGCCGCCTTCGGCGACATGGGTGTGGCCGAGGACGCCGCCCGCAACGTGAACCTCATCCGCCAGCAGGGTGCCGAGTTCGCGTTCGTCGTCGGCGACATCGCCTACGCCGACACCGGCGGCCAGGGCAAGAGCGGCGAGCTGCAGCAGGACTTCGGGGTCTGGGACGAGTTCCTGACCCAGATCCAGCCCAGCGCCAACGCGATCCCGTGGATGACCGTCGTCGGCAACCACGAGATGGAGAACGGCAACGGCGAGCTCGGCTACGACGGCTACCGGGCCCGTTTCCGTCACCCCGGCAACGGTGCCGACGGCGGAAAGGAGACCTACTCCTTCGTCCGCGGCAACGTCGCCTTCATCGCCCTCGACGGCAACGACGCGACGTACGAGTACACCCGGAACGCGGGCTACCTCGGCGAGACCCTGGACAGCTGGCTGGAGCAGCGGCTGGCCGACTTCCGGACCCGTGACGACATCGATTTCATCCTGGTCGGCTTCCACCAGTGCGCCTACTGCACCAACATCGCGCACGCCTCCGACGGCGGCATCCGCGACCGCTGGGAGGCGCTCTTCGACCGCTACCAGGTCGACGTGGTGATCAACGGTCACAACCACTGCTACGAGCGCACCCACCTGATGCGCGGCGGCAAGCCCGTCCAGGAGGCGCCGCGCGGCTCCAGGGTCAGCACCAACGACGGGACCGTCTACATCACCGCCGGCGGCGGTGGCGGCTCGACCTACCCCGACGTCCTGCCGGTGCTCTCCTACTACACGGACAAGAACGGCCTGAAGATCCCTGAGCCGACCACCTACCGCGCCGTCGGCGACGCGACCCACTCGGTCGCCTTCTTCGATGCGCACCCGCGCGACGCCCACGGGCAGGCGAGACTGGACCTCGAAGTCATCGCCACCGACGGGTCCGAGGTCGACACGCTCACCATCGCTAGGTCGCGTTGATGCAGACCCAATTAGAGTTGATGCGCGTGGGGGGATTCAGAAGGAGGAAGCCGAGGCTGCTCAGCGTCGTCGTGCCTGTCTACAACGTGGCCGACTACGTCGCCGAGAGCCTCGACAGCATCCTTCGTCAGCCGCTGCGTGAGGTCTGTGCCATCGAGGTGGTCGTCGTCGACGACGGCTCGACCGACGGCTCGACCGAGATCGTCAAGGACATCGCGGCCCAGGACCACCGGGTCACGCTGATCACCCAGCCCAACTCCGGTGTCTCCATCGCCCGTCACACCGGGATCGAGGCCGCCACCGGTGACCTGCTCACCTTCGTCGACCCCGATGACATCCTGCCCCGCGACGCGTGGAGCTCGATGATCAAGACGCTGCGGCGTACCGGCTCCGACTTCGCGGTCGGCTCCGCCGAGCGCCTCACCGTCGTGAACGGCGAGGAGCGGAGGTACGTCACCCCGCTGATGCGCCGCAACCACACCCGCACGCGCCTCAGGTGCCGGATCGAGGACGCGCCGCTGATGCTCGCGGACGTGTTCGTGTGGAACAAGATCTTCCGGACCTCCTTCTGGACCGACAACGACATCACCTTCCCCGAGCGCACCCGCTACCAGGATCAGGTGGCCCTGACCCAGGCGTTCCTGGCCGCCCGGGCCTTCGACGTCCTCACCGACGTCGTCTACGACTGGCGGGTCCGCTCCGACCTGTCCTCCGCCACCCAGAAGCGCGCCCAGATCGCCAACCTGCTCGAGCGGATCACCACGAAGCGGCAGACCGTCGAGCTCGTGGCGGCGTCGGGCTCGGAGAGGCTGATGCGGACGCTGCGTGCCGAGATCCTCCCGATCGACATGTGGGAGCACTTCCGCGCGGCGGTCAACCCCACCACCGAGGACCCCGACCGCTACTGGTCGCTGCTGCGCGACGTCGTCCTCGAGCTCTGGTACGACGCGGGTGTCCCGTTCGAGGAGACCACCGTCCCGCGTGGCCAGCGACTGATGGCCTGGTTGGTCGCGCGCGACCGCCGCGACGACCTCGCCGACCTCATCGAGATGATCGACGAGCGGGGTCCGGCCAAGGCGATCGAGGCGTTCGCCGCCGCCGAGGACCTTCCCGTGGGGCTCTGAGCACCCCGGCGCCACCCGAAACCCATGGGTGTATCACTCGGCCCTAGTGGCTCAGGGACTTAAGACCCCCGATATACCCAGATGCGCCAGGAATTGGGCGATTCCCGTTGCACGGGGGTTCCCCGGGGGGCAAGGTGTGGGCACCCCACGTCATTGCTTCGAGGAGCCCACTGAATGCCCAGCGTCCAGCTGTCGGCCGGTCCGATCGATTTCGACGATACCGGCGGTGACGGCCCTGTCCTCGTACTCCTCCACGGAGTGCCGATGGACGGCCGTCTGTGGCGTCGTTCGATGTCCTATCTCGGTGGGTTCCGGGTGATCCGGCCGACGCTGCCGCTCGGTGGCCACCGTAAGCCGATGAACCCCGACGCCGACCTCAGCCAGGTCGGCGTGGCCAACATCCTCGGTGACTTCCTCGACGCGCTCGACCTCCACGACGTCACCCTGGTCCTCAACGACTGGGGCGGTGGTCAGTTCCTCATCAACGAGGGCCGCACCGACCGCATCGCGCGGCTGGCGCTGGTGGCGTGCGAGGCCTTCGACAACTACCCGCCCAAGGCGGCCAGGCCGCTGGCGGTGCTCTCCAAGATGCCGCCGCTGTTCACCGCGGGGCTGCAGCTGTTCCGCATGCAGAGCTTCCGGCAGGCGAGCTGGGGCTACGGCGGGATGTCGGTCGACAAGGACTACCACCTCTACGACGACCTCGTGCACGGTTGGTTCGCCCCGGCGCTGACCGACAAGGCCATCCGCCGCGACTTCATCAAGTTCGCCGGCGGCGCGCCCGGACGCGACGAGCTGCTCGAGCTGGCCGAGGGTCAGCAGAAGTTCACCAAGCCCGTGCTCGTGGTCTGGGCCGACCAGGACACCCTGATGCCGGCCGAGCACGGTCCACGCCTGGCCGCGCACTATCCCGACGCACGCCTGGAGATCGTCAAGGACTCCTCCACGCTGGTGCCGATCGACCAGCCCGAGCTCCTCGCCGGGCTACTTCGAGAGTTCGTGCTCGGCGGGCGCGGGCCGGGTGACCCGGTAGGCGAGGAAGCTCGGGACGAGTAGCGCGCACAGCGCGATTCCGAGGAGGTTCAGCAGGCCGCCACCGGTGGTCGCGATCGCGGTGCCGACCACGGCCGCCGCGCCTCCGTGCAGGACGTCGGCCACTCGCGGGCCACCCGCGACGACGACCGTGAAGACCCCCTGCAGTCGGCCGCGTACGTTGTCGTCGGCCGACGACTGCAGGATCGACATCCGGATGGCCGCCGAGGCCACGTCGGCGGCGCCGGCGACCATCATGAAGAGCACGCCGAGCCCCAGCATGAGAGTCGTGAAGTGGTCGGCGAACGTGACGGTGAGCCCGAACAGGGTGATTCCGAGGGCCCACACGGCGATGCACCAGATGACCACGCGCCCCTGGGCCTCGATGCGGGAGACCCAGCCGGAGAAGATGCCCCCGATCACGGCGCCGGCCGGGATGGCGGCGAAGAGCAGGGCGAACGCGATGCCGCCCTCCGAGGGCCCGCCGAAGGACTCGTGCGCGATCTGCGGGAACAGCGCCCTCGGCATCGCGAAGACCATCGCGATCAGGTCGACCACGAAGCTCATCAACAGCACCGGCTGGTGGCGCAGGTAGGCGAAGCCGTCCCACACCGACCGCAGTCCGGGCACCTTCGAGCCGGCACCCTCGACGGGGATCTTCGGCAGCAGCACGACCGCGTAGAGGGTCGCGAAGAGGGTGACCGTGTCGATGGCGTACAGCCAGGTGAACCCGGTGAACGGGAGCATCACCCCGGCGACCAGCGGGCCGGCGATCGCGCCGGCCTGGAAGACCGTCATGTTCAGCGAGTTGGCGGCCGGGAGCAGGTGCGTGGGCAGGATCTTCGGGAGCAGCGAGTTCCGGGTCGGCTGGTTGACCGCGAAGAAGGCCTGCTGCACCGAGAAGAGACACAGCAGCGCCCACACGTTGGTGTTGCCGAGCGCCGACTGGAGCCAGAAGAGCGCGCTGGTCGCGATCAGCCCGGTGGTCGAGACCATCAGGATCGTACGCCGGTCGAAGTGGTCCGCGAGCGCGCCGCCGTAGAGGCCGAAGACGATCAGCGGGACCAGTCCGAAGACGCCCGTCAGCCCGACGTACGCCGAGGAGCCGGTGTCCGCGTAGATCTGGGCCGGCACCGCGACCACGGTCAGCTGGGCGCCGATCATGGTGATGATCCCGGCGATCCACAGGCGCCGGAAGTGCGGCTCCTGGAGGGGGCGGGTGTCTGCGACAGCACCCCTGAGCTTGCCGGCGATACTCACTTCTGCGGGGCCTTCAACATGGTTACTGATGCTAAGCGAATGAATTTACCTGGAGAAATTCTGATGAGGGGTGTCGGATCGGGGGGTAGACGTTCGTAGCAAGGGTGAGAGGCGGCCACCGAGGCCGTCCGACACGGAGGAGTGAGCACCATGGCCAAGTACCTGATGTCCGTCTGGGGTCCCGACTCGGACTACGAGAAGGAGAACTACGGCTACGCCTCGCAAGAGGAGATGATGGCCTCGTTCGAGGCGACCGGGAAGTTCAACGACAAGCTCCAGCAGGAGGGCTACTTCGTCTTCGCCGACGGCCTCGACGCCGCGAAGACGGCGACCGTCGTCGACGGCCAGGGCGAGAAGCCGATCATCACCGACGGCCCCTATGCAGAGGCCAAGGAGTACATGGCGGGCTTCTGGATCATCGACGTCCCCGACCTCGATGTCGCGCTCAAGCTGGCCGCCGAGGCCTCGGCGGCGTGCCTCGGCAAGGTCGAGGTGCGACCGATGCAGACCGGCCCCGAGGCGTGACCCGCCGTTGATCGAGGTCGACGAGGCGATCACCCGGGCCCACCACGAGGAGTGGGCCCGGGTGGTCGCCAGCCTCGCCAAGCGCTTCGGCGACCTCGACATCGCCGAGGATGCCGCGGCCGAGGCGTTCACGGTCGCTGTCGAGCGCTGGCCGCACGACGGCGTACCTCCCAACCCCGGCGCCTGGCTCACCACCACCGCCAACCGCCGCGCGATCGACCGGATCCGCCGCGAGTCCAAGCGTGACGACAAGCAGAAGGAGGCCGTCGCGATGCACGATGACACCCCGCACGAGCCTCTCGGAGCGATCGAGGACGACCGCCTCCGGCTGCTGTTCACCTGCTGCCATCCCGCGCTCGCGCCCGAGGCCCGGGTGGCGCTGACGCTGCGTATGGTCGGCGGGCTGACGGTTCCTGAGATCGCCAACGCCTTCCTGGTCCAGGAGACCACGATGGGCCAGCGGATCACCCGCGCGAAGAACAAGATCAAGGCCGCCCACATCCCCTACCGCGTCCCGGAGACGGCCGATCTCCCCGAGCGGGTCTCTGGCGTTCTGGCGGTCCTCTTCCTGGTCTTCAACGAGGGCTATCTCTCCTCCGGCGACCACGAGAACGCCGTACGCGGCGACCTGACCGCCGAGGCGATCCGGCTGACCCGGCTGGTCCGTGCCCTGCTTCCCGACGACGGCGAGGTCGTCGGTCTGCTGGCCCTGATGCTTCTCATCGAGGCGCGGCGTACGGCTCGGGTCTCGGCGACCGGCGAGCTGGTCCGGCTCGACGAGCAGGATCGCGGCTCCTGGGATCTCGCGCTGATCGCCGAGGGACACGCGCTGGTGCGCGAGCGGCTCGCGGTCGTCGCCAACGGGGGCCCGCGGCCCGGGCGCTACCAGATCCTGGCCGCCATCAACGCCGTCCACACCTCGGTGCGGGACGCCCGCGACACCGACTGGTCCCAGATCGTCGCGCTCTACGACCAGATGCTCCGAGTCGACCCCTCACCGATCGTCCGGCTCAACCGCGCGATCGCGGTCGCCGAGCTGGACGGCCCCGAGGTCGCGCTCGCCGAGATCGACCGGCTCGACCTGGAGGACTACCACGCCTTCCACGCCACCCGGGCCGACCTGCTGCGCCGACTCGGCCGCAGCGGCGAGTCCCGTGCGGCGTACGACATGGCCATCGAGCTCGCCGAGAACGCTGCCGAGGTCGCGCTGCTGACCAGGCGGCGGGACCAGCTCGGACGCACTTGACGGAATTCCGTCCGTCGCTGTCGGATCGGGGCAGGTGCGTTCGTAGCAGGAGTGAGTGGCGGTCACCGGACCGTCCCGGAGGCGAGGAGACGATACGCATGCCCGAATACCTGATCGCGTTCAACGACGAGTGGGTTCCCGAGCACACGACGGAGGAGCTCGAGCACAAGAGCAAGACCTCGATGGCCGTGATCGAGGAGATGAAGTCCGCCGGTGTCTTCGTCTACGGCAACGGAGCCATCGACGCCTCGACCGCGCTCTTCAGCGTCGAGGCCAGCAACGGCAAGCCGGTCTTCACCGACGGCCCCTACGTCGAGACCAAGGAGCACCTCGGCGGCTTCTGCGTCATCGATGTCCCCGACGAGGACACCGCGCGCTACTGGGCAGGTCGGCTGGCGGTCGTGCTCGACTGGCCGCAAGAGGTCCACCGGTTCCCGGATCTGTTCGGCTCGGAGGAGTGAGCCCAGAACCTGGAACGCTTCGTCGGATCTCGGCGGCGAAGCGTTTCAGGTCGTGGCAGGCTTGCTGGCATGACACTGGACCCCATGCGTTCGGCGCAGCCGCTCGTCCTGCCCGAGACCGACGCCGCGGAAGCCTGGGTCAAGGAGCGTACGTCCCAGACGCTGACCCACGTACGCGAGCTCGCTGACCAGCTGCGGACCGCCCCGCCGAGCGAGGCGATCGAGGTGCTGAAGGCCTGGGACCAGCTCTCCCTCGAGCTCGGCTCGCTCGGCGGGATGGCCGGTCTGCTCGCCAACGTGCACCCCGTCGAGGCGGTCCGCACCGCGTGCGAGGACACCGAGGTCGAGGTCGACCGGCTGCGCACCGAGCTCACCCAGGACCAGGCGCTCTACCAGGTCTTCGCCCAGCTCTCCCCGGAACGGACCGAGGGGCTCGACCCGCTGGCCAAGCGGCTCCTGGAGAAGACGCTGCAGGACTTCACCCGTGCCGGCGTCGACCGCGACGAGGCCACCCGTGCCCGGCTCACCGAGATCAACGAGCGTCTCACCGACCTCAACCTCGAGTTCTCCCGCGTGACCAGGGACGACGTACGCATCACCACGGCCACGCCCGAGCAGCTGGACGGGATGCCGGCCGACTGGCTCGAGGCGCATCCGGTCAACGACAAGGGGCTCGTGGAGATCACCACCGACTACCCCGACGCACTTCCGGTGCGGATGTTCGTGAAGGACCCGGCGATCCGTCGAGCCGTCACGGTGGCCGGGCTCGAGCGAGGCTGGCCGCACAACGACTCGGTCCTCAAGGAGATGTTCGCGCTGCGCCACGAGCTGGCCAACCTGGTCGGCTACGAGGACTGGCCCGCCTTCGACGCCGCGGTGAAGATGATCGGCGAGGGTCCGGCGATCCCCGAGTTCATCGACAAGATCGCCGGCGCCGCCGAGGGACGGATGAAGCGCGACCTCGAGGTGCTCCTCGACCGCTATGAGCGCGACGTCCCGGGAGCCAGCGCGGTGTCCGCGGCCGACGCGCTCTACTACGAGGAGCTGGTGCGGCAGGAGAAGTACGACGTCGACAGCCAGGTGGTGCGCACCTACTTCGACTTCGCCAAGGTGCACCAGGGCCTGCTGGATGTCACCGGACGGCTCTTCGGGCTGCGCTACGAGCCGGTCTCCGACGTCGTCACCTGGCACGAGGACGTGAGCGTCTTCGACGTCTATCCGCACGACGGCGCCGAGCGTCTCGGCCGGATCTATCTCGACCTCCACCCCCGCGAGGGCAAGTACAAGCACGCCGCACAGTTCGACCTGGCCCCCGGTGTGAAGGGCCGGCAGCTGCCCGAGGGCGTGCTGGTCTGCAACTTCTCCCGCGGCCTGATGGAGCACGACCACGTGGTGACCCTCTTCCACGAGTTCGGCCACCTGATCCACCACGTCCTCGGTGGGCAGGGCGAGTGGGCGCGGTTCTCCGGCGTCGCGACCGAGTGGGACTTCGTCGAGGCGCCCAGCCAGATGCTCGAGGAGTGGGCCTGGGACGCCGACGTGCTGCAGACCTTCGCGACCAACGAGGCCGGCGAGCCGATCCCGGCCGACCTGGTGGCGCGGATGCGGGCCGCGGACGACTTCGGCAAGGGCTACCACGCGCGGCAGCAGATGTTCTACGCCGCGATCTCCTACTGGTTCCACAAGGAACAGCCCGAGGACCTCACCAAGCGATTGCAGGAGCTGCAGGCGGCGTACTCTCCCTATCCCTATCTCGAAGGCACCCATTTCTTCGCCAACTTCGGCCATCTGGGCGGCTACTCCTCGGGGTATTACACGTACATGTGGTCACTGGTGATCGCCAAGGATCTCTTCAGCGCTTTCGACCCGGACGACCTGTTCGATCCCGAGGTGGCCGGGCGTTATCGCGATCTCGTGCTGGCTCGTGGTGGCGAAGCGGATGCGGCCGATCTGGTGGCCGATTTCCTCGGCCGTCCCTACGGTTTCGACGCCTACGCCGCCTGGCTGGTCGCCTGACGCCTGGCATAAGCAACGGCAAATACGGGTACGTCCGCTGCGGAGATGTAGCAGGCTCGGGGTGTTGGGTTTTCGTAAAGGTTGATGCATTTTGCGTCCGTTGGAGCGGCAAACTTGCGTCTTGAGCCTCGCTGGGTAAACGTCTCTAGAGCAGAGGTGCCTGTTGCGTGCGCCACTCGGGACTGCGCGTCGATTCCCAGGCACCCTGAATCCAATACCCGTATAGGGGGAGAGATACATGGATGCCTTGAAGGACATCGATTGGGTGGCTCTCGGCGGCAAGGTACTTGCCGCAATCGCCATCCTCGTCGTCACGTGGATCATCGCCAAGATCGTCGCGTGGGCGTTCAAGAAGCTGACCTCGAAGATCGGAGTGCTCCAGAGGGCCGGCTCGGACGGCGACAGCATCGGCGCCAGTCTCGGCTCGGTGGCAGCCCTTCTCGTCTGGCTGTTCGGCCTGATTGCGCTGCTGCAGCTCTTTGGGCTATCCCAGGTGCTCGCACCGATCCAGGGTCTGCTCGACGGGATCCTCGGGTTCCTGCCGAACCTCATCGGGGCCATCTTCGTGTTCATCGTCGGTGCGCTGCTCGCCAAGGTGGTGCGCCAGCTCGTCGAGACCGCTCTCGGGGCGCTGCCGTGGGACCGCTGGCTCGGTGACGGCGCTCGCACGGCGAGCGACAGGATGGACGCCACGGTCGGGGTCGACCCGAACCGCACCCGAGTGTCGGGTGAGGCGCCGGGGACCGCTCCGCCGGGATCCGCGGCTACCACGGGCGCCTCGCAGGGTCACCAGATCGTCAAGGTCATCGGCCTGGTCCTCTACTCGATGATCATGATCGTGGTCGCGATCGCCGCCCTGCAGATCCTCGGCATCTCGTCGATCTCCGACCCGGCCACCGACATGCTCGACATGATCCTGGCGGCCATCCCGAAGATCATCGCCGCGGGCATCCTGCTCGCGATCGGCGTCTTCATCGCCCGCTTCGCCGCCGATCTGATCGGTGGCATCGTCGACGGCGTCGGCTTGGACCGTTCGCTGCACTCGATGGACGTGCTCCCCGCCGACAAGAGCGCCACCCCGGCGATCACCAAGATCGTGCAGATCGGCATCGTGCTGTTCTTCGCCGTGATGGCTGCGCAGATGCTCGATTTCCCGCAGATCACCGCCTTCATCAGCGAGGTGCTCGAGCTGGGTGGCAAGGTCATCTTCGGTGCGGCGATCATCGCTGCCGGCTTCTTCATCGCGACGACGATCGCCAAGCTGGTCTCCGGTGCGGCGTCGCAGATCCTGAAGTACGCCACGATCGCGCTGTTCGTCGCCATCGGGCTGAAGTTCATGGGTCTGGCCGACTCGATCATCAACCTCGGCTTCGGTGCCGTGGTCGTCGGTGGTGCCGCTGCCGCGGCGCTCGCCTTCGGCCTGGGTGGTCGCGACGCTGCCGCCCGTCAGCTGGATCGGCTCCAGGCGGAGGGTGGTGCGCGCGCGGCCACCACGCCGACCACGCCCCAGACCCCGCCGACGACCCCGCCGCCGCCCCAGACGCCTGGCGTCTGATCGCAGCGCCGACCGTCAGGGTCTGACTCAGGGAGCCCCCGGATTTCCGGGGGCTCCCTTCCATTTCGCTTGAACGGGTCGGAGGAGCGGCGTAAGATCACGATATATCGCGAAGGAACGCGATCTAGTCTTCCGAATGAGAGTGAAACTGATGAGCTACAACAACAACCCTTGGGGTGAGTGGATCGACCAGATGGGTCGAGAGTTCGGCAAGGGCGGCCCGCGCCGCTCCCATGGCTGGCAGGGTGGTCCCGGCTGGGGCGGTCCGGGATGGGGTGGCCCCGGTTGGCAGGGCGGGCACCACGGTCGCGGTCGTGGACCGGCTGGTCCCCCGCCGTGGATCGCGGCACTGCTCGGCTTCGACAACCAGCCCCCGCAGCGGCCCGGTCCTCGGGTCCGTCGTGGTGACGTACGGTCCGCGATCATCTACGTGATGGCCGAAGCGGCCGAGCAGGGCCAGGTCATCAACGGCTACCAGGTGATCCAGCAGATCTCCGAGCGCAGCTCGGGTGAGTGGCGGCCGAGCCCCGGCTCGGTCTACCCGACCATCCAGCAGCTCGAGGACGAGGGTCTCGTGGAGTCCGACGACGAGCACGGCCGCCGCGCGATCCGGCTGACCGAGGCCGGAAAGACCTACGCCGCCGAGCACAAGGACGAGCTGGCCGGCGTGTGGAAGCCGTTCGACAAGGCCGTCGACAACGCCCGTGCCGGTGGTCGTGGTGGTCGCGGCGGGCAGGGAGTCGGCGACCTCGCCGGCTTCGGGATCCTCGGCGGCGAGCTCGCCCAGGTGCTCCCGGCCGTGTGGCAGCTCGCCACCTCCGGCACCGACGCCCAGCGCCAGGCCGCGGCCGACATCCTCGCCGACACCCGCCGCAAGCTCTACGGCCTCCTCGCGGCCGGCGACGACGAGACCGTTCCAGGTGAGGGGGCAGTGACCGCCGAGCAGATCGACGAGGTCGAGGAGACGGAGGACGGCGACCCCGGCCCCGAGCCGAAGGCCTGATGTCCCACTCGTGGGGAACTATCCGCGGGTCGGGTCAGAGTGCGTCGAGGTGGGCGACCAGGTGCCGGTGCCCGACGGCCTCGTAACCGACGATGGTGACCACCGGCGCCAGCGCGACGACGATGAGACACCACGCCACCGGCACGCCCGCGACCGCCATCACGACGCTCGCGACCAGCACGACTCCGGTGAGCACGACCAGGAGGATGTGGAACGGGTCGATCACGTGCATGAACGAGTTGTAGAGGACGTACAGGAGCAGGGCGTACGCCGCGACCGGGATGGCCACCGACGCGACCGTGCCGACCTCGCCCAGTTTGGAGTGATCCTGCAGCAGGTAGGCGGCGACGTGGAGGCCGGCGCCGGTGGCCGCGATCGAGGCGAAGAGCAGGATGTGCCCGTAGCCCCACAGGAACGAACGGTCGCGACGGCGGTGGAGCACTTCGGCCCACGGGATCATGAAGTAGGTCCACCACTGGCCGAAGGTCAGACCGATGCCGGCGGCGAGCAGGAGGATCGCTTCGAGGGTCCAGCCGATCTCCGGGTCGTGGACGATCACCGACAGCACCGCGACGGTGCCGATCACGCCCTCGCCCAGGGTGATGATCGTCAGCAGGCCGTAGCGCTCGGCGATGTGGTGGGCGTGCCAGGGCGTGCCACCGAAGTGGCGCTCGGCGATGAACGGGCCGACCAGCTCGATGATCAGCGGCACCAGCATCGCGGCGAACGCGGTCGCAACGTCGAGCGGCAGGATGGCGATGATGCACCACAGCACCTGTGCCGTGAGGATCGTGGTCAGGTAGACGCGGTGAGCGCTGCGGCGAGCCGGATCCTGGCGCCAGGCGCGCATCCACTGGCCGCAGAGGGCGACCCGCATCACGACGTACCCGGCGATCATGATCTCGTTGTGGAGCCGCTCGCCCTCGTGGATGCTCTCGAACATCTCCGGCAGGCCGAGCGCCATGATGATCACGCCGACCATCTGCACCATCGTGAGCAGCCGGAACGCCCAGTCGTCGGTGTCGTAGGCCGAGGCCATCCAGGAGTAGTTGATCCACGCCCAGCAGATCGCGAACGACGCGAAGCAGAACGCCACGATCCCGGCGGCGACGTGTCCCTCCGCGAGCTGGTGGGCGAGCTCGTTGCCGCTCACCCCGAACGCAACGACGAAGGTGAGATCGAAGAGCAGCTCCAAGGGTGTCGCGGCCCGATGCTCCTCGTGCGGGTCGCGTCCGGTCATCTGCCGCAGGCGGCTCGTTTCATTCACGCTGGTGAGGATAGGTCCTGACGGCGTACGTTTCGTGGCATGAGGGAGCGTCAGCGAGCGACAACAGACCTCATGCCGCCGATTTCGTATTCTTTGACCTGCAGAACGGAAGCGGTGGCATGAGCGAGATCCTGATCAAGGTGCGTGGGTCACACAGTGTCGAGGTGGCTCCGGAGCGCGGGGTGGTCTCGGCCGAGATCCGGTTCGACGGCGCCTCACCGGAGCCGGTGATGGAGCGGCTGCAGCGCGGGCTGCAGAGCGTGCGTACGGAGCTCGAGCGGCTCGAGCAGGAGGGCGCGGTCGAGCGGTTCCTGGTCCAGCGGGTGCGCACGTCGGCCGAGCGGCCCTGGCACCAGGACGGCAAGCGGCTGCCGTTGGTGCACCATGCGTCCGTGGGCCTCACGGTCGAGTTCATCGACTTCACGGCGCTGGCGACCTGGGTCGGCCGCACGGCCGGCGACGAAGGGCTCCAGGTCCACGACGTCTCCTGGCGGCTCACCAAGGACAGCCGGTTGAAGGTCGAGCGTGACGTACGTCAGGAGGCGGTGCGCCAGGCCAAGGTGCGGGCGCAGGACTACGCCGATGCCCTCGACCTCGGCCCGGTCGCGGTCCGGAGCATCAACGACGTCGGTGTCAGCCGCGAGGTGGCGTACGAGTCGGCGGCCATGGCCATGCCGGCCGCCGGCAAGTTCGCGGACGCCGGGTCGGCGGCCCCCGACCTGGCCTTCGACCCCGACGACATCTCGGTCTACGCCGAGGTCGAGGCCGCCTTCACGGTCGCGATCTCCTGACCGTCGCGCCGTCCGGCGAGAGGGCTACTTCGCAGCAGCGCCCAGGTGGGCGTCGAGGCGCTCGGGAGAGAGCAGGTGGTTGATGGCCACCGCGGCGCAGCCGACCATGCCGGTCGAGTCGGCGTGGGTGGAGGGGACGAAGGTCAGGTCGCGGGTGGCCAGGGCGGTGGAGCGCGAGTAGACGGTCTCGCGGACACCCGCGGTGAACAGGTCGAACGCGGCGGCCATGTCGCCACCGATGACCACGACCTCGGGGTTGAGCAGGTTGATCGCGATCGCCAGCACCTCGCCGAGCTGGCGCCCGGCCTCGCGCAGCAGACCCCGGGCGATCGCGTCGCCGGCCAGTGCGGCGGCGACGAGGTCGCGGATGTGGCCGGCGGAGACGCCCGAGTCGACCAGTCCTTGGGTCAGCGCCCAGCCCGCGGCGACCGTCTCCAGGCAGCCGGTCGCCCCGCAACGGCAGGGGCGCTCGCCGGCGGACTCGACCCGGGTGTGGCCGATCTCGCCGACGGCGCCGGCATGGCCGCGCAGGACCCTGCCATCGGCGATGACGGCCAGCCCGAGGCCGGTCGACGCCTTCACGACCAGCGCGTCGCGCGGGTGCAGCCCGCTCCCGAAGAGCTCGGCGGTGGCCAGCGCGTCGGTGTCGTTGACGAGCACCAACGGACCGTCGGTGAGCCGCTCGAAGTAGGGGGCGAGCGCGATGCCGTCCCAGCCCCGCATCACCGGTGAGTCGACCGAGACCAGGCGGACGGGGTCGACGACACCCGGCAGGCTCATCCCGACGCCGAGCACGGGCGGCTCGATGCCCTCGAGGAGCCGCTCCAGCCGATCGGTCACGTCGGGCATCAGGTCGTCAGCGGCGATGCCGACCTCGTGGTCACGGGTGTCGCCGGCGAGCTCGCGGCCATCGAGGTCGAAGACGGCGAGTTGGCTGCGGGAGCGCCCGATCGCGACCGCCAGGACGACGCCGGCGTCGGCGTTGAAGGTCAGTGAGCCCGGCGGCCGGCCACCGGTCGAGGCGAGCTCCTCGCCGGTGAGGATCAGCCCGGCGTCGACCAGGGCGGAGACCCGAGAGACCACGGCCGTACGCGACAGGCCGGTCGTCTTCTGCAGATCGCTGCGGGTCACGGCGCGTCCGGAGCGCACCAGATCGAGTACGTCGGCGGCGGTTGTCATCTCGGGCATGGGGTGAGCCTACGCTACTTATGTCTTCGGTGTACCAAAGATTTACTTGTATCGATCCAAAGATCGTGACATTGTGTGCCAAAGCACACAGCCTTTGGAGGACCCGTGACTGCCGTTTCCCCCACCGTCGCCGACGTCACCGCGCGTCTCATCGAGCGCTCTGCCGCCACCCGGGCGGACTACCTGGCCCGCATCGCGGCCGCCCGAGTCGCCGGGCCCGCCCGCGGCCGGCTCGCGTGCAGCAACCTGGCCCACGGTTTTGCGGCCTCCACCGCGCCGACGAAGGCCGAGCTCAAGGTGATCACCCCCGCGGCGAAGCCCAACGTCGCGATCGTGACCTCCTACAACGACATGCTCTCGGCCCACGCGCCCTACGAGACCTACCCGCCGCTCCTCAAGGCCGCGGTCATGCGGGCCGGCGGGCTGGCGCAGGTCGCCGGCGGCGTGCCCGCCATGTGCGACGGCATCACCCAGGGCCGCGACGGCATGCAGGTCTCCCTCTTCTCCCGCGACGTGATCGCGATGTCGGCCGGGATCGCCCTGTCGCACGACATGTTCGACGCCGCGCTGATGCTCGGTGTGTGCGACAAGATCGTGCCGGGTCTGATGATCGGCGCGCTCTCCTTCGGCCACCTGCCGACCGTCTTCGTGCCTGCCGGCCCGATGTCCTCCGGCCTCCCTAACAAGGAGAAGGCCCGCGTCCGCCAGCGGTACGCAGCGGGCGAGGCCACCCGCGAGGAGCTGCTCGAGGCCGAGGCCGCCAGCTACCACTCCCGCGGCACCTGCACCTTCTACGGCACCGCCAACTCCAACCAGCTGCTGATGGAGGTGCTCGGCCTGCACCTGCCTGGCTCCTCGTTCGCCTCGCCGGACACGCTGCTGCGCGCCGCGCTCAACCGCGCTGCCGCCGAGCGCGCCACCGAGCTGGCGCTCACCGGTGGTCCCGGTATCGGCGAGATGATCGACGAGAAGTCGATCATCAACGCCTGCGTCGCGCTGCTCGCCTCGGGTGGTTCGACCAACCACACGATGCACCTGGTCGCCATCGCCCGTGCCGCCGGGATCCAGCTGACCTGGGGCGACCTCTCCGACCTGTCGCCGGTCGTGCCGCTGCTCACCCGGATGTACCCCAACGGCTCAGCCGACGTGAACCACTTCCACGCCGCCGGCGGCGTGAGCTTCCTGGTCCGCACCCTGCTCGAGGCGGGGCTGCTCCACGAGGACGTCACCACGATCCTCGGCCCGGGGCTGTCGGCCTACACCCAGGAGTCACGGCTCACCCGCGACGGTGAGATCGAGCTGGTCGAGGGTGCGCCGGTCTCCGGCGACCTCGACGTGCTGCGCCCCGCCGACGACCCGTTCTCGCCCGACGGTGGCCTGCGGGTGCTGACCGGCGACCTCGGCACCGCGGTGATCAAGACCTCCGCCGTCGCGCCCGAGCACCGGGTGGTCTCCGCCCCGGCCGTGGTCTTCGACGACCAGGCCGACTTCCTCACCGCCTTCTCCGAGAAGCGCCTCGACGGCCGCGACTTCGTCGCGGTGATCCGCTACCAGGGTCCCGCGGCCAACGGCATGCCCGAGCTGCACAAGCTCACCCCGGCGCTCGGCGTGATGCAGGACCGTGGTCAGCACGTCGCCATCGTCACCGACGGCCGGATGTCCGGCGCGTCGGGGAAGGTGCCCGCCGCGATCCACCTCACGCCCGAGGCCGCGCTCGGCGGGCCGCTCGCCCGCGTGCAGGACGGCGACCTGATCACCGTCGACGCCGTCGCCGGCACCCTGAGCATCGGGGTCGACCCCGACGAGTTCGCGCACCGCCCGACCACCGGCCGGGCACCGCTCGACGCCGAATGGCGCGGCACCGGCCGCGAGCTCTTCAGCGCCTTCCGTGCCACCGTCGGCTCTGCCGACACCGGCGCCTCTGTTTTCCCCTTCGCTCAAATCCAGCAGAGCGCCGCATCGTCCCAGGAGAGCCCCGTCCATGTCTGACCTGAAGTCCACCGACCTGCTCGATCTCTCCCCGGTGATCCCGGTCGTCGTCGTCGACGCCGTCGACCAGGCGGTGCCGGTGGCCCGCGCCCTCGTCGAGGGTGGCGTGCCCGTGGTCGAGCTGACGCTGCGTACGCCGGTGGCGCTGGACGCCATCCGGGCCATCGCGGCCGAGGTGCCGGAGGTTCTGATCGGCGCCGGCACGGTGACGACGCCCCTGCTCGCCAAGGAGGCCGCCGCGGCCGGGGCCCAGTTCCTCGTCTCGCCGGGCGCGACCCCGACGCTGCTCGGCGCGATGCGCGACACCGGGCTGCCGTTCCTGCCCGGCACCGCCACCGTCTCCGAGGCCCTCGCGGTCCTCGAGACCGGCCACACCGCGATGAAGTTCTTCCCGGCCGAGGCCTCCGGCGGCGCCAAGTTCCTCGGTTCGCTGCCGTCGGTGCTCCCCGACGCCCGCTTCTGCCCCACCGGTGGCATCACGCTCGCCACCGCCCCGAGCTACCTCGGCCTGCGCAACGTCGGCTGCGTCGGCGGCTCCTGGCTCACCCCCGCCGACGCGCTCGCCTCCGGCGACTGGGACCGCGTCACCGCGCTCGCAGCCGCCACCGCCGCCCTTCGCTGACCCGGCGCTACTGTCCCGGAAAAACCCGCCGAGTCGGCGCAACTGTCCCGCCTGCTCGGGACTGACGCGCCGACTCGGCGGTTTCTAGCGGGACTGATGCGCCGGGTCGGCGGGCTAGCGGTAGAGCAGGTACTGGCGGCGGGTCGCGTCGAAGGCGGCCAGCTCGTCGCGCCAGGCCGCCTGGACCTCGTCGCCGGTGGCGCCGGCGTCGATCTGCGTACGCAGCCTCGTCGATCCGGTGAGCTTGTCGATCCAGAACGGGCGGGCGGTGTCCCATGAGTCCTGGCGCCAGGCGAACTCGGGGTAGAGGGCCTTCGCGGTGACCAGCATCTCGACCCCGGCACGGATGGGATCGAACCGGTCGCGGTCCTGGATCGTGACCTGCACACCTCCGCAGACCTGGCCGGCGAACTTGTTGACCGAGGGGTTGAAGTAGGCCTCCCGGAACGTCACGCCCGGCAGGTCGGCCTCCTCCAGCGCCGCGGCCCAGCGGTGGTCGACGAACGGCGCCCCGATCAGCTCGAACGGCTTGGTGGTGCCGCGTCCCTCGGAGAGGTTGGTGCCCTCGAACATGCAGGTCCCGGGGTAGGCCAGCGCGGTGTCGGGGGTCGGCATGTTGGGGCTCGGCAGGATGAAGTCGAGCCCGGTGTCGGCGTACAGCGTCGTCCTCCTCCATCCGGAGACCTGGACGATGTCGAGCTGGTCGAGCCGGGCGCCGGCATGCTCCTCGAGGAACTCGCCGTCGAAGAACCGGGCCAGCTCGCCGACCGACATCCCGTGCTGCTGAACGACCTCGCGGGCGCCGACGCCCGAGGTGTACGCCGCCGTCATCATCGGGCCGCGGGCGGTCCCGCCCACGGGGTTGGGCCGGTCGAGGACCACGAAGCGCTTGCCGGTCGCGACCGCCGCCTGCATCGCCGTCCACATCGTCCAGATGTAGGTGTAGAACCGGGACCCGACGTCCTGGATGTCGAAGACGACGGTCTCGACGTCGGCCGTCGTGAACAGCTCCCGCATCTTCGCCACGTTCGCGCCGTAGGCGTCGTAGACCGTAAGCCCGGTGCGCTCGTCGACGAACGTCCCCTCCGAGCCGCCCGCCTGGGCCGTGCCGCGGAAGCCGTGCTCCGGCCCGAACACCCCGGCGATGCTCACGGCGCCCGACTCGTGCATCTCGTCGACGATGTTGCGCAGGTTGCGCAGCACGCCGGTGGGGTTGGTGATGATGCCGACCCGTTCTCCGGACAGCACCGACCAGCCGTCGGCCGCGGCCCGGTCGGCGCCCGGCCGGACGGCCTCGCCGCGTCCGAGCGGCTCGACAGGCGGGCTCGCCGCGCTCGCCGAGCCGGTCGATCCAGTGAGAAGCGGAGTCGCCGCGGCGCCGGCCACGGCAGCGCCGAGCAGACGGCGCCGGTCGATCCTGGGGAGTTCAGTGCTCATGGGGCGCTCCTGTGCCGAGGGGGAGGATCACCTTGCAGGCTAGTCCTGAAGGCGTCGCGCGGCAGGCGATTCGACCGCTCGTCGCGGCAGATCGACCGTTCGTCGTCGTGCCGGTCGATTTGGGCTGGACACCGTCGGTGAATGTGACCAAGGTCACAGATCGCCCAACCCACTTCGACAGATCTCGGAGGTGACCCATGCCGTCCTCGTCCAAGGGCTCGTGGATCCTCGTCGGGGTCCTCCTGGTCGCGGCAGCAGCCCCGTCACTCGCGGTGCCGCTGTACGCGAAGGAGGACCCGACGCTCGCCGGATTCCCGTTCTACTTCTGGTTCCAGCTCGTCCTCATCCCCTGCTCGGTCCTGTTCACGACCGTCGCCTACTTCGTCGCCAAGGCCGCGTTCCGGCGTGACCGTGCCGCCGCCGGGCGCCCGTGGAAGGAGGGTGGCCAGTGAGCGCCGTAGCGGTCTCCGTCTTCGCCTTCCTCTTTCTGCTGGTCACGATCCTCGGCTTCTCCGCCGCGCGCTGGCGCCGGGCGAAGTCGATGGACAACCTCGACGAGTGGGGTCTGGGCGGCCGCGGGTTCGGTACGTTCGTGGCCTGGTTCCTCATCGGCGGCGACCTCTACACGGCCTACACCTTCATCGCGGTCCCCGCGACCCTGTTCGCCGGCGCCGCCGTCGGTTTCTTCGCGGTCCCTTACACGATCCTCGTCTACCCGATCATCTTCGCGTTCCTGCCGAAGCTGTGGTCGGTCTCGCACAAGCACGGGTACGTCACCCCGGCCGACTTCGTCACCGGCCGCTACGGGTCCAAGTCCCTCGGCCTCGCGGTCGCGCTCACCGGGCTGCTCGCCACGATGCCCTACATCGCCCTGCAGCTGGTCGGCATGGAGGTCGTGCTCGAGGTGATGGGCCTGCAGAGCGACTCCTCGAACTGGTTCATCCGTGACCTGCCGCTGTTCATCGCGTTCGCGGTGCTGGCTGCCTACACGTACTCCTCCGGGTTGCGGGCACCGGCACTGATCGCGTTCGTGAAGGACTCGCTGATCTACATCGTGATCATCGTGGCGATCATCTACATCCCGTCGCAGCTCGGTGGCTGGGGCAACATCTTCGAGACGGTGCAGACCAGCTTCGACACCTTCAACACCGAGAACGCGGACGCGATCGCCGCCGGCGACGCGGCGCCGAAGGCGCTCTTCCCGTCGCAGGCGGCCGGTCAGTGGGCCTACGCCTCGCTCGCCCTCGGTTCGGCGCTGGCGCTGTTCATGTACCCGCACTCGATCACCGGTGTCCTCTCCACGCGCAGCCGCAACGTGATCCGTCGCAACGCCTCGCTGCTGCCGGCGTACTCGTTCCTGCTGGGGCTCCTGGCGCTGCTCGGGTTCGTCGCCCTCGCGGCGGGGGTGATGGTCGGTGACCCGCCGAACCCGCAGCTCGCGATCCCGCAGCTCTTCGAGGATCAGTTCCCGGCGTGGTTCGCGGGCGTCGCGTACGCGGCGATCATCATCGGAGCCCTGGTGCCGGCGGCGATCATGTCGATCGCGGCCGCGAACCTGTGGACGCGCAACATCTACAAGGCCTACCTCAGGCCCGACGCGACCCCGCAGGACGAGGCCAAGCAGGCCAAGATCGTCTCCCTGATCGTGAAGTTCGGGGCGCTGCTCTTCGTGCTGGCGCTGTCGAAGTCGTACGCCATCAACCTGCAGCTGCTCGGTGGTGTCTGGATCCTGCAGACGCTGCCCGCGATCGTCGTCGGGCTCTACACCCGGTGGTTCCACCGCTGGGCGGTACTGGCCGGCTGGGCGGTCGGGATGGCGTACGGGACGTACGTCGCCTACGGCGTCTCCTCGCCCACGCAGGAGCACTTCGGTGGACCGTTGGCGCCGTTCCCCGGTACGGAGACGCCGATCTACATCGCCCTCACCGCATTCCTGCTGAACATCATCGTGGTCGTCGTCCTGACCCCGATCCTGAGGGCTCTCGACGTGCCTGACGGGGAGGACGCGACGGCGGCGTCGGACTACTCGGTCGACGCCGGTGACGAGGGTGTCGTCGACGAGCTGAGCTCGACCACGGAAGTGCGCTGAGCGATCCCGGGCAAAGTCCCGCAAACACGTCCCAGTGGCGTGTTTGCGGGACTTCTCTCATATTTCTGAAGTAACTGCAACGTTCATGCACGGAAGTACGTAACAAGTATCGAAAGGGTCTGATCCGGACCGATCTCGGGAGCGTCCATGTGGGGCAATGAGGCAGTGATGGCCTCGACGAGCAGTCGAGGCCGCGGTGTCAGCCGGGCCGTGCTGGCTCGCCACGCCCTGCCCGAGGCCGCGACCGAGCGTGATGATGAGCAACGGATCCATGCAGGCGATTGGGCGCCGGGGGGCGTCGTCTGTGTGGATCTACCACCGGGCGTGACAGTGGCAGATCCTCGGGACTGCCGATCCGTCCGGTCCGATGGGTGGAGCTACGAGCGCGACCAGGACTGCGCTCGCTCCGCCCGGCGGGACCCCGTCCGCGCCGCCGCGATCCCCGTGCGCTCGGGCGCCGGGTGTAGGCGCTGACGGGGTCCCGTATCCCCATGTCGTACAACTCAACTCAGGAGAACGCGATGAGCTCGAAGGTCCTCGGGGCACTTCGGAAGACTGTGGCGGCGACCCTCTTGGCCGGTGGTCTCGTGGCTGCCGGAGCCGGGGTCGCCTGCGCCGACTCGCAATCCGTCGGTCACGCTGACGGACGGGCCACGCCGATGGCCGCATCGAAGCCGATCAAGGCTCCGGATCAAGGTCCGGTCGGTCCGGTGACGGTCTCGGGAGAGCAGGCCGGGAGCGACGCAGCGGTGACGGTGACGACCGACGGGACGACGGTGGTGGTCAGCGGCCGTGCGCACCTCGAGTCTCCTGTCGACCAGGCCGGCGGAGGTGTCGTCCACCATGACAAGGACACCGGGCCGCTCCGTAGCGGGCGCGACGTCGGTCTCGGCACGGATCAGCTGGGGTTCGCCGGGGGAGTGACGGGCGACTCCTCGTCCGTCGATGCCGTCGGCACGGCGCGCGTCGGGGCGGAGAAGCACTACTACGTCCCGAACGGGTACTGAGCACCAGTTGTACTCAGTTGCGTCCATGAGACGCTCGGGGCCACCGGGAGATACCCGGTGGCCCCGTTCTGGTTTCACCGACCGGTGGTCGGTGTCTCCTGTTGGCGTGGATCTCGACCCGCTTCGCGGCTTCGCAGGCTCAGCCGCTGCGCTGGCGCCCTGCGGGCGCCTTACTCTCTCGCTCGGCGCGAACGGACGAGCAAGCTCGCCGATCGACCTCGCTCGGTCGTCACGCTCGATCCCTTCGCGTTCGGCCGGCGCAAGCGCCGTCCGAGCTCAGGCCTCCGTCTTGATCGCGGAGATGTCGAACTCGAGCTTGATCTTCTCGGAGACGAGCACGCCGCCGGTCTCGAGGGCGGCGTTGAAGGAGAGGCCCCAGTCGGTGCGGTTGATCGCGACGGCACCCTCGAAGCCGACGCGGGTGTTGCCGAACGGGTCCTTGGCGGAGCCGGTCTGCTCGAACGGGACGGTGACCGACTTGGTGTTGCCCTTGATGGTCAGGTCGCCGGTGATGTTCCAGGTCTCGCCGTCGAACTCGACCTCGGTCGACTCGAAGGTGATGTTGGGGTGGGCCTCGTTCTCGAAGAAGTCGCCCGAGAGCAGGTGGCCGTCGCGGTCGGCGTTGCCGGTGTCGACGGAGTCAGCCTTGATCGTGAGCGAGACCTTGGACTTGGCCGGCTCGGCGGTGTCGATCGTCGCGGTGCCCTCGAACTCCTTGAAGGAGCCGCGGACCGTGGTCACCATCGCGTGGCGGGCCGAGAAGCCCAGGCGGGTGTGGGCGACGTCGAGGGTGTAGTCACCCGAGATGTCGTCGATGGCGGCGGTCGGGGTGTCGAACTCGGTCGCGGCGGGGGCCGTGTCCTTCTTGCTGAAAATGCCCATGGCGGATGTGCTCCTGGAAGAATTGGTTGAAACTGCAAGCATCATAACGGGGGAATCTCTCCCAATGTTCCCGCTCTCGTGCGCGTTTCTGACGACGGCGGAAGATTGGTTGCAGTGACAACGCTATCCCTAAACGCGCGAGGCCCGCTCCCCTGTCGGGAGCGGGCCTCGGAAGCGTTGAGCGGTCGTCAGGCAGCGTGACGGGTGGTCGCGGGTGCACTGACTTCGACCCAGCGGGCCTCCATGTGCTTGCGGCCGCGGCGGTCGACGACAGGGAGCCAGCGAAGCTCGAGCTTGCCAGTCACTTTATTTCCGTTCATCAGACACCTCCTGTTCACCTTGTGTTCACCTAAGGTACCGCACCTCCACCGTGATGTCCAAGTAGTCCGCAAGATGGCCCGGCTTGCTCCACCTGGGGGCATCGGAATGCGCGATCGAGTGACCGCCTCCCCACTTGACGGCTAATCGCCAGTTTCTGCCCGAAATCGGGCAGAAACTTGATCGTTGTCGCCGAAGTGCCCCACAGTTGGTGGGGTGAGTGCCGAGCAACCCCTGATCGACCACCTGGTCGCGACCACCGGGCTCTCGTCCGCGGAGGCGGCGCGAGTGGTGGAGGACGTGGTGGCGTACTTCGACGAACCGGTCGAGACCTACGTACGCCGCCGGCATGCACAGCTGAAGACCTACGGCGCGAAGAACGACGCGATCTTCGCGCAGCTGGCCGAGGAACTTCGGGCGCGGGTCGTTGCCGCGCCGCGGCTGACCGAGCGGCAGCTGCGTCGGCTCATCTACGGATAGGACGGACAGGACACATGTGCGGAATCGTCGGCTACATCGGACCCCAGCAGGCCGCAGGCCTGCTCACCGAGGGGTTGGCGCGGCTCGAGCACCGCGGTTACGACTCGGCGGGCGTCGCGGTGCTGGGCAGCAGACTGCAGGTGGTGAAGAAGGCCGGGCGCGTACGCGACCTGGTCGATGCTCTCCCGAAGCGGTTCGCCGGCAAGGTCGGCATCGGGCACACCCGGTGGGCCACCCACGGCCCGGCCAACGACACCAACGCCCATCCGCACGTCTCCGCGGACGGTCGGGTGGCGGTCGTCCACAACGGGATCGTCGACAACGCCGCCTCGCTGCGGGAGCGCCTCACCGAGGCAGGAGTCGAGCTGGTCAGCGACACCGACACCGAGGTCTTCGCCCACCTCATCGAGTCCTCGGCCGCGGACACCTTGGAGGCCAAGGTCGTCGACGCGCTCTCCCAGGTGGAGGGCACCTGGGGGCTGGCCGTCGTGCACGCCGACTTCCCCGACCGGATGGTCGTGGCTCGCAACGGCTCGCCGCTGATCGTCGGTGTCGGCGACGGGGAGATGTACGTCGCCTCCGATCTGGCCGCGGTGGTGCGCCACACCACGACAGTGGCCCACCTGGACGACGGGGAGCTGGCGACCGTCACCGCGACCGGCTTCACGACCTTCCGCCAGGACCTCACGACGACCACCACCACAGCACGCGAGGTCGACGTGGACCCGTCGGCGTACGAGTACGGCGAGCTCGCCGACGAGCCGCGGATGTTCACCGAGATCCTCGAGCAGCCGTCCTCGGTCGAGCGCGCGCTCCGCGGGCGGCTCGACGAGCGGTTCGGCACCGCCCACCTCGGCGGGCTCAACCTCGATCCCCGCGAGCTGCGCGCGATCCGGCGGGTGAAGATCCTCGGCTGCGGCTCGGCCTACTACGTCGGACAGATGGGCGCGGGGCTGATCGAGGAGCTGGCCCGGATCCCCGCCGACGCCGAGGCGGCCTCGGAGTTCCGCTACCGCAACCCGATCATCGAGCCCGACACCCTCTACGTCGCCGTCTCCCAGTCCGGCGAGACCATCGACACCCTGCTCGCCGTCCAGGAGATCAAGCGCAAGGGCGGCCGGGTGCTGGGCGTCGTCAACGTGGTCGGCTCGGCGATCGCGCGGGCGGTCGACGGCGGCATCTACCTGCACGCCGGCCCGGAGATCGCGGTCGCCTCGACCAAGGCTCTGACCAACATGTACGTCGCGTTCTCGCTGCTGGCGCTCCAGCTCGGTCGGGTTCGCGACCTCTCCATCGCCGACGGTAAGCGGCTCATCGCCGGCCTGCAGGCACTGCCGTCCCAGATCGAGGAGATCCTCAAGAGCGAGTCCCACCTCGAGGAGGTCGCGTCGCGGCTGGCCGAGGCGGAGTCGATGTTCTTCGTCGGTCGCGTACGTGGCTACCCGGTCGCCCGCGAGGGCGCGCAGAAGCTGAAGGAGATCTCCTACCGGCACGCCGAGGCCTACCAGACCTCCGAGCTGAAGCACGGCCCGCTCGCGCTGATCTCGGAGTCCGTGCCGACGGTGGCGATCGTGCCTCAGGACGAGCTGACCGATCGCAACGTGGCCGCCTTGCACGAGATCAGCGCCCGCCGCGGACCGCTGGTCGTCGTCACCCATCCCGACGTCGACCTCGGCGAGCTCGACGCACTGCGGGTCGACGTACCGAAGAACGAGGTCGAGCTCGACCCGATCCTGCTGACCATCCCGCTCCAGCTGATCGCCTTCCATGCCGCCAAAGCCCTCGGTCACGACGTCGACAAGCCCCGCAATCTCGCAAAATCGGTAACCGTTGAGTAGCCAGGAGCGGTTCAATCGGCGCATGCGTCTGGCGGGTATCAATCTCCATCCGGTGAAGTCGACGGCGATCAGGCCGGTGCAGGAAGCGTACGTCGGCAGGGCCGGGCTCGTCGGGGACCGCGAGTGGATGGTCGTCGACGGTGAGGGGAGGCTCGTCTCGGCGCGGGAGGTCCGCGAGCTCTTCGCCGTCGTCGCCGACACCCCGGCGACGGGCGGGACCGCCGATCTGCGGCTGAGCGCGCCCGGGCACGAGGCGATCGAGCTGGCGCTCCCGAGCGAGGGCGTACGCGACGTCCAGATGTTCAACCGTCCGAAGATGCGTGTCCGCCCGGCCGGTCCGGAGGCCGACGCGTGGCTGCGCTGCGTCCTCGGCCGCGACGACCTGTCGCTGGTGTGGTGCCACGACCCGTTCCGGAGAGTGCTCGACTCCGGGGACGGGTTCACCGCCTCCGACCACGCCGCCTTCCAGGACGACTCTGCGGTCTCGCTGATCACCGACGCCTCGGTCGCCGCGATCGACGCCTGGAGCGAGGTGACGGTCACCGCGCAGCGGTTCCGGCCCAGTCTCCTGGTCGAGGGTGCCGAGGAGGCGTTCGCGGAGGACGGGTGGAAGGAGATCGGCATCGGACCGGTCCGGTTCCGGGTGGTCTCGGCGGTCCCGCGCTGCGTGATGACCACGATCGATCCGGTGACGCTGGAGAAGGGCAAGGACCCGCTGCGTACGCTCGCGGTCCATCGGAAGTGGGACGGCAAGGTCTGGGCGGCGGTGCACCTCGGCGTCGTCCATCCCGGTGAGATCGCGGTCGGCGACGAGGTCATCGTCTTCTGAGTGACGGGGACCACCGCGCCGAGGAATGTCGAGATCGTGCTATAAGGGCCTACCGTTGGATGGTGAGCACCGACGCTGATTCTGCCGTATCCACCACTCCCGCGACCGAGGAGCCGATCGTGGAGGCAGATCAGGGTCCGACCTTCGACTCACTCGGTCTGTCCGCGGGCGTCCTCGAGGCCGTGAAGGCCCTCGGCTACGAGACCCCGAGCGCCATCCAGGCCGCCACCATCCCCACCCTGCTCCAGGGCCGCGACGTCGTCGGCCTCGCGCAGACCGGCACCGGGAAGACCGCCGCGTTCGCGCTGCCGGTGCTCTCCAACCTCGACGTCTACCAGAACGCGCCGCAGGCGTTGGTGCTCGCCCCGACGCGTGAGCTCGCGCTGCAGGTGTGCGAGGCGTTCGAGCGCTACGCGTCCAACCTCGACGGCGTACGCATCCTGCCGGTCTACGGCGGCCAGGGCTACGGCCCGCAGCTGACCGCTCTGCGCCGCGGCGTCCACGTCGTCGTCGGCACGCCCGGCCGGATCATGGACCACCTGGAGAAGGGCACGCTGGACCTGTCCCAGCTGCGGTTCCTGGTGCTCGACGAGGCCGACGAGATGCTCAACATGGGCTTCGCGGAGGACGTCGAGACGATCCTCGCCGAGACCCCCGAGGACAAGCAGGTCGCGCTCTTCTCGGCGACCATGCCGGCCCAGATCCGCCGGTTGTCGAAGAAGTACCTGCGCGACGCTGAGGAGATCTCGGTCAAGGCGAAGACGCAGACCAACACCAACATCAGCCAGCGCTACCTGATGGTGTCCTACCCGCAGAAGGTCGACGCGCTCACCCGCATCCTCGAGGTCGAGAACTTCGAGGGCATGATCGTCTTCACGCGCACCAAGTCCGAGACCGAGTCGCTGGCCGAGAAGCTGCGCGCGCGTGGCTTCGCCGCGACCGCGATCAACGGCGACATCGCCCAGGCCCAGCGCGAGAAGACCGTCAACCAGCTCAAGGACGGCTCGCTCGACATCCTGGTCGCGACCGACGTCGCGGCCCGCGGTCTCGACGTCGAGCGGATCTCGCACGTCGTCAACTACGACCTGCCGACCGACGTCGAGGCCTACGTCCACCGCATCGGCCGCACCGGCCGTGCCGGCCGCACCGGTGACGCCATCTCGTTCGTCACCCCGCGCGAGCGGTGGCTGCTGCGCGCGATCGAGAAGCACACCAAGGCCCAGCCGGTGCAGATGCAGCTGCCCTCGGTCGACGAGGTCAACGCGACCCGCCTCTCCCGCTTCGACGACGGCATCACCGCCGCGCTCCAGGAGGGCGAGAAGATCGAGTTCTTCCGCGACGTGGTGCGCCACTACGTCGACGAGCACGACGTCCCCGAGGTCGACGTCGCCGCCGCTCTGGCGGCCGTCCTCCACGGCGAGGAGCCGCTGCTTCTCGAGCCGGAGCCCGAGAAGCCTGCCTACGAGGAGCGCCGGGGCCGTCGCGACCGCGACGACCGGGGCGGCGAGCGAGGCGGTGAGCGTCGGGAGACGTCGCGGTCGCGTGGCAACGGGCAGCCGCTGGCGACGTACAAGATCCAGGTGGGCAAGCGTCACCGCGTCGAGCCGCGCCAGATCGTCGGCGCCATCGCCAACGAGGGTGGCCTGCGCCGCGCCGACTTCGGCAACATCTCCATCCGCAACGACTTCTCGCTGGTCGAGCTCCCCGCCGACCTGGCCCCCGAGACCTGGAAGGCGCTCGAGTCGACCCGCATCTCCGGCAAGCTCATCGAGCTCTCCGAGGACTCCGGCGGCGGCCCCGTGCGTCGCTCGGGTGGTCGCTTCGACCGTAGCCAGGGGGGACCGCGTCGCGGTGCGCTCGACTCCGGCGACCGCCCCCGCAAGCCGCGGCAGAAGCGCAAGTTCGACTGACGTTGGATACCCGGTTAACCGGGTATCCCTGCACTTCTCAGGCAATGCAACGCCTGAGAAGTGCAGGCATTGCCTGAACACTGTGACGCAAGTGGCGTCAGGGACGCGCCGGCGAGCAAGCCCGAGCGTTGGCGGCACGCGTGTTTTCAGCAGGCGGCGAGGGTGCGCTGAGCTGAGAGGGCGACCAGCGCGAACGGCGCGGCCATGAAGGCGAGCGCACTGAGTGCCAGGATCACGGTGAGGCCGCCGGTCAGGACGAGCATGGTGAAACCGATGATCGGTACGACCATGGCGGTGGCCAGCGACCAGGATGCGGTGAGGCGGGCCGTACGTCGCCCCACCTGCAGCCAGCGCTGACCGATCGCGGTCACCGCCAGGGCGATGACCGCGCCGACGGCGCCTGCGGTGCCGACGTACCCGATGACGATGTCGAGCACGTGGAACAGGCCGCTGTCGGGGGCGGCCGAGTGGGCGCTCGCGCCGAGGTCGATCCCGCCGTCCCACAGGAACGCCTGCGGGATCATGACGAGGACGAGCAGGATGGCCGTACGCCGGGCGGCATCGATCGCGACGGTGTCGCGGAAGCCGGGAGCGACGTCGTCGACGGAACCGAAGTCGCGCAGCGCCAGAGCCTCGGCCTCGGCGGTGGTGTAGCCCGCCGCGGTGTAGGCGTCGGTCGCGTCCTCGAGATGGTCTCCGGCCTCACGCAGGAGGTCTCGCCGGGTCCAGCTCGGGCCGGGAATCGCGGCGCGCAGGTCCGCAAGGTAGACGTCGACGGCGCTCATGCGCCCATCTTCTGCCGCCGGCGGTGTCGGCCACATCAGGGAACTCCCTGAATGGATCGCCACCACTGTGGATTCGGCCCCCAGAATTGCCGACTCGGCCGACGTAAGTGCCGTCTCGGCGGGTCAGGCTTCGCCGAGTACGCCGGAGACGACCTTGGCGAAGGTGCGCCACTCCTGGCGGTGGGCGGCGAGGGCGTTGCGGCCGGCGGAGGAGAGTTCGTAGGTGCGGCGCTTGCGGCCGCCGACCTCGGACCAGGAGCTGTCGAGGTAGCCGGCCTTCTCCAGGCGACGTAGGGCCGGGTAGATCGTGCCGGTGGGGAGGTCGAGCTCGCCACCGCTGCGGGCGCTGAGGGCCTCGATGATCGCGTAGCCGTGAAGGGGCTGCTTCTCGACGACGGCCAGGATCAGCGAGTCGAGGTGGCCACGGAGGGCGTCGGCTTTCATGTAGACAGCCTACACAGTCCGTCGTACATTGTCTCCATACATGTTGTCTGTCTACAGGTAGCCAGGCAAACACCGACAAGGAGACATGATGACCATCCAGACGACCACGAGACCCGGTCCGCTGCGGCGGCTGGCGTCCTTCTCCCAACGCCACCACTGGACCGCGCTGCTGCTGTGGGTGGTGGTGCTCGTCGGCGTGACGGCCGCGGCGCAGAGCATCGGCGACGACTACCGCAACTCCTTCGACATCCCGGGCACGCAGTCGCAGGAGATGGCCGACCTGCAGGCGAAGCACGGCGGATCGGCCGGCGACGAGGTGCGCGCGGTCATTCACGACGAGCGCGGCTGGAACACCGACCAGCAGGCTGTCGACGACCTGCTCGCCGCGCTCGCCGACGTCCCGCACGTCGAGACCGTCGAGGCGGCCGACCCGCAGCGCGGGTCGGTGAGCGAGGACGGTACGACCGCGCTGGTCACCATCGTGATGGACGCCAAGCCCGGTGAGCTCCCGACCAGCGCCTACGAGCCGTTCCTCGAGATCGCGGACGAGGCCGCGACGGACGACCTCCAGATCGAGATGGCCGGCGACTCGATGCGGGAGGTGAACGAGAGCGAGGGCGGCAGCTCCGAGGGGATCGGCATGCTCGCCGCTCTGGTGATCATGCTGTTCATGTTCGGCTCGTTCCTGGCCGCGAGCCTGCCGCTGATCACCGCGATCTTCGCGGTCGGCACCACGTTCGGCGTGGTCACGCTGCTCTCCCACCTGACCACGATCCCGGACTACACCGCGCCGATGCTCATGATCGTGGGGCTCGGCGTCGGCATCGACTACGCGCTGCTGGTCTTCTCGCGCTACCGCAGTGAGCTGCTCCGCGGCGCCACCCGCGAGGACGCCACCTCGACCGCGATCGACACCGCCGGTCGCTCGGTCCTCTTCGCCGGAGTCAGTGTGATCCTGGCGCTCTGCGGCCTCTACGTGCTGCAGCTGACCTCGATCCAGGGTGTCGTGCTCGGCGTCGCGCTGACCGTCCTGATGACCATGATCGCCGCGGTCACCCTGCTCCCCTCCCTGCTGACGCTGTTCGGCAAGCGCCTGGAGAAGTCCGTACGCCGCCATGCCGCCCGGTCCCGTCGCGAGCCCGGTGAGCGCTGGCGTGCCTGGGCCTCAGGTGTCCAGCGGCACCCGTGGGCCGCGCTGCTCGTCTCGTTGGTCGCTCTCGGCGCGCTGGCGACTCCCGTCCTCGGCCTCCAGCTAGGTTTCGCCGACGCAGGCAACGACGACCCCTCCTCGACCACGCGGAAGGCGTACGACCTGGTCAGCGACAAGTTCGGTCCCGGTGCCAATGGTCCGCTGGTGGTCATGACCGAGGGCTCGCAGGGGCAGGCGGCCGCGGCGTACGAGAAGGTCCAGGGGTACGACGGTGTGGCCGCCGTGACGCCGCCGCAGCCGTCGGCCGACGGTGCGGTGTTCACCTCCATCGCCTTCCCGGAGACCGGCCCGCAGGACGCCGAGACCACCGAGCTGGTCAAGGACCTGCGCGAGGAGCTCGGTGACGACGTCCTCGTCGGCGGCTCGACCGCGGCGCTGATCGACTACTCCGACGCGGTCGGGAAGAAGCTGCCGCTCTTCATCGGGCTCGTGGTCGGTCTCTCCGCGCTGCTGCTGATGTGCGTCTTCCGCTCCGTCGCGGTGGCGATCAAGGCGGCCGTCCTCAACCTGATCTCGATCGGCGCCTCGATGGGGGCGATGACGTACGTCTTCCAGGAGGGGCTGCTCGGGGTCGAGCCCGGCCCGATCGAGGCGTTCCTGCCGGTGATGACGTTCGCGATCGTCTTCGGGCTCTCGATGGACTACGAGGTCTTCCTGATCTCGCGGATGCGCGAGGAGTGGCTGCGCAGCGGCGATGCGCAGGAGGCGGTCCGGGAAGGGCTGGCGCACACCGGTGGTGTCATCACCGCGGCCGGTGCGATCATGGTCGTGGTGTTCGGAGCCTTCTGGTTCAGTCCGGACCGGATGCTCCAGGAGATGGGCTTCGTGATGGCGGTTGCGGTGCTGCTCGACGCGGTCGTGGTGCGGTGCCTGGTGGTGCCCGCCGTGATGCGTATCCTCGGTGCCGGTGCGTGGTGGCTTCCGAGGTGGCTCGACCGGATCCTGCCGCGTCTCCAGAACGTCGAATGAACCCGGGTAAGCGGGTTCCGGACAGTTACTTGGACGTGAAACAAATTTCCTGCGGACGGACGTGAGGGCGCGTACAACCGAAGGGAAGGGCCGCACCCCCAGCGGTCCCCGGCTTTCGGGAGTTGCCATGAACGTGATCTTCCGCCTGTCCAAAGTCCGCCTCGCGGTCTCCCTCACCTCCATCGCCCTTCTCGGCGCCGGCCTCGCCGTCGCCCCCGGCTCCCCAGCCTCAGCGGCTGGGGAGCCGTACGTCGCGCTCGGCGACTCCTACTCCTCGGGAGTCGGCACGCGCAGCTACATCAACGACGGCAGCAACTGCATGCGGTCGACCCTGGCGTACCCGAGCCTGGTCGCCGCCGCGAAGAGCTACAGCCTCAACTTCCGCGCCTGCTCCGGCGCGGTCGTCGCCGACGTCACCAACAGCCAGCTCAGCGCGCTGTCCAGCTCGACCCGCTACGTGACCATCTCGGTCGGTGGCAACGACGCCGGCTTCGCCGACGTGATCACCGAGTGCGCGCTCCCGGCCTGGGCGAGCGACTGCGCAGGAGCGGTCGCGGGTGCGCAGAACTACATCCGCAACACGCTCCCGGGCAGCCTCGGAACCCTCTACTCGAGGATCCGATCGGCCGCGCCGAGCGCGAAGGTGGTGGTCGTGGGCTATCCGAAGCTGTTCATGGGCGAGGACTGCAACGCCTTCACCTGGTTCAGCCCGGAGGACGAAAGAATCCTGAACGACACCGCCGTGCTCCTGAACAACACGACCGCCTCGCGCGCGAGCGTCGCCGGGTTCACGTACGTCAACCCGATCAGCCGGTTCACCGGCCACGCGGTCTGCGACGACGTGGAGTGGATCAACGGGCTCTCCAACCCGATCGAGGAGTCCTACCACGCCAACGCGGCCGGCCACCGTGACGGCTACACGCCCCTGGTGAGCTCGCCGCTCACCGGAGCCACCCTCACCGCCGGCCCCGCGGTGCTCGCCGCTGCCGAGGCGACCGGTCCCGCACAGGCCGCCAAGCAGAGGAAGTACGCCGCGCTCGACCGCCACATCGAGCCGAAGGTGTTCCAGCCGCCGACGCGTGAGCGTCTGCAGAAGCTCGCCGACCAGCGCGGGGTCGACCTGGACGCCTGGCTGGCGACGCACTGATCGGACGGGTCGTGATGCCGAGCGTGGCCCATCGGCCACTCTCGGCTTCACAACCTCCGCGTTGGACGGGTGTAACCCAATCTTGGGGCCGAGGCTGATAGAACCGTTCCATGCGAGTCTCCCGGGGCATTGCGGCCCTTGCTGTCGCCTTACCGCTGCTTGCCGGCTGTGGTGGAGCCAAGGACCCCGGTCCGAGCATGTCGACCCTGACCACGGCCCTGAAGAGCGGCACGTTCACCGAGGTCGACTTCGTGGCCAAGACCGATCCCGCTGCCGTCGCGAGCGACTACCACGACCTCACCGGCAACCTGTTCGGGAAGCTCGGGGCGCCCGACGTGTCCGCGACCAAGCCCACCTTCACCGGCCACGGCACCGACAAGGCGAAGTCCACGCTCACCTGGGCGTGGGGTCTCCCGGGCGGCCGGTGGACCTACGAGTCGGAGGTCGAGCTCCGCAAGACCGGTGAGAACTGGGAGTTCGTCTGGGAGCCCACCGTCGTCGCGCCCACGCTCGCCGAAGGACGCAGCCTGCACGTCGAGACCGTCCCGCAGCAGCGTGGCGAGATCCTGAGCACGTCGGGCGAGACCCTCGTCGCCGACCGACCGGTCGTCACGGTGGGCATCGACAAGACGCTGATCGACCCGATCGCGGCGCCCGCTGCCGCCCGGGACGTCGCCGCGATCGTCGGCATCAACCCCAAGCGCTACGCCAAACGGGTCAGGGCAGCCGGGGACAAGGCGTTCGTCGAGGCGATCTCGATCCGCAAGGCGATGATGACGAAGTCCAAGGCTTCGAAGATCGGCCGGATCAAGGGCGCGGCGATGCTCAACCGGACCCTGCCGCTCGGCCCGACCAAGGAGTTCGCCTCGCCGGTCGTCGGCATCGTCGGCGAGGTGACGGCCGAGATGATGAAGAAGAAGCCCGGCACCTACCTCCCCGGTGACCTCGCCGGTCTCTCCGGACTGCAGGCCCGCTACGACGACCAGCTGCGCGGCAAGCCCGGGCTGCAGGTCTCGGTGCTCGGCGACGAGGGCGAGGTGCTCAAGAAGCTCTACAGCACCGATCCGGTCGACGGGAAGTCGCTGACCGTCACCCTCGACTCGCGGATGCAGAAGAGCGCCGAGAAGATCCTGAAGCAGGTCAAGCCCGAGAGCGCACTGGTCGCGATCCGGCCGAGCGACGGCGCCGTGCTGGTCGCCGCCAACGGCGCGGACAACAAGATGAACCTCGCCACCTACGGTCAGGCGGCACCGGGGTCGACCTTCAAGGCCGCGACCACGCTGGCGCTGCTGCGCAAGGGCCTCGACGCCGACAGCCGGGTCACCTGCCCCGCCAAGGCCACCGTCGACGGCAAGACGTTCAAGAACGACTCCTGGTACCCGAAGTCCGCGCTCGGGGAGATCACGCTCGCCCACGCCGTCGCCGAGTCCTGCAACACCGCCATGATCGGCGCGGCGAACGAGGTCGGCCACGCCGAGATCGCCTCGGCCGCCGCCTCCCTGGGCTTCGGCATCGACCGCGACGCCGGCTTCACCTCCTACTTCGGCCAGATCCCCGAGCCCGCGGGCGACACCGAGCACGCCGCCGACCTGATCGGACAGGGCAAGGTGCTCGCCTCGCCGCTCGTGATGGCCACCGTCATCGGGTCCATCCAGGCCGGTCACACCGTGGTCCCGAACCTCGTCCAGGGCCAGGCCGCCAAGCCGTCGGGCGTGGAGCCGTTGGCCGCCGACGAGGCCGCGGAGCTGCGTACGATCTTCCGGGGTGTGGTCACCGACGGCACCGGTCGCGGTCTGGCCGATGTGCCCGGCAAGCCGGTGATCGCCAAGACCGGCACGGCGGAGTTCGACCGCAACGGCAAACGGCTCACCCACACCTGGATGATCGCGGCACAGGGCGACCTCGCCGTCGCGGTCTACGTCGACGAGGGCGAGAACGGGGCGGCCACCTCGGGCCCGCTCGTGGAGGCGTTCCTGCGGATGGTCAACGAGCGCTGACCCGACCGAAATGCGTTGTGGCCCGGCCGTGAGGCCGGGCCACAATCGATTTCCCTCGGTGTCTCTCCACCGACGGGGGGAACAGTAGAGAGACTCAAGGGGCGAGCCTGGCGGCCTTTCGGCCGCGAGGCCCGGTCGAGGTTTGGAGTGCTCCCTCCCTACGTCGACGTGGATACATAACCAGACTTGTATCTGGCTGTCACGTTTATGCCCCTTTTCTACAGAGTTCTTGACCCAGTGTTGGCAAGCTGTGGGCCGATCACTGCTGGGCGCTGTCGGAGGGGATCTCCGCGATGCCGTTCTCGCTCGTCGTGGACGCGGCCTTGCGGAGCATCGACCCGAGGTCGACTCCGGTCGTCGTCTTGAGCATGTTGAGGGTCTGGACGACGTTGTCGTTGACCTGCTTCGGGATGGCGCCGGCACCCTCGGTGGAGAGCACGGTGAGGTTGTCGATGGCGCTGATCGGCGCGGCGACCTCCTTGGCGATCCGGGGCAGGACCTCGATCAGCATCTGCAGCACGGCGGCGTCGTTGTAGGACGCGAACGCCGCGGCGCGCTTGTCCATCGCCTCGGCCTCGGCCTGACCGACGGCCAGGGTGGCGGCAGCGCTCGCCTCGCCCTCGGCCCGGGTCGCCTCGGCACCGGCCAGACGCAGTGCCTTCTGCGCGTCACCGCGCTTGGCACCCTCGATGGCCTCGGCCTCGGCCAGCGCGGCACGACGGGCCTTCTCCGCCTCACCGGTGAGCCGGGCCTGCTCGGCGTCCGCCTCGGCCGCGGCGATGGTGGCCGCCTTGCGGGCCTCGGCGGCGGCGATCTCGGAGTTGCGGCGGCCCTCCGCCTCCTGCTCGACGCGGTAGCGCTCGGCGTCGGCGGGCTTGCGCACCTGGGTCTCGAGCTGGCGCTCGGTCAGCGCCGCCTGGCGTACGGCGACCTTCTCCTGCTCGGTGAGGATGGCCTGGTCGCGGTCGGCCTGGGCCAGCGGGCCGGCCGCGGCCGCGGTGGCGGCGGCCGCATCGGTCTCGGCCTTGATCTCGGCCTGCTTCAGGGCGAGCGCGCGCTGGGCGACCGCGATCTCCTCCTCCGCCTTGATCCGGGCCTGCTCGGCGGCTCGGCGAGCCTCGGCCTCGGCGATCGAGGCGGCCTGGGTGATGCGGGCGGCCTCGGGGCGACCCAGGTTGGTCAGGTAGGAGCCGTCGTCGGTGACGTCCTGGATCTGGAAGGTGTCCAGGATCAGGCCCTGACCGGTGAGCGACGACTCGGACTCGTCGGCGACCCGCTGCGCGAACGCGGCCCGGTCACGGATGATCTGCTCGACGGTGAGGCCACCGACGATCGACCGCAGCGCACCGGCGAGCACCTCCTGCGTGAACGGCTCGATCTCCTCCTGCTGGGAGAGGAACCGCTGCGCGGCCAGCCGGATCTGGTCGGCGTTGCCGCCCACCTTCACGATCGCGACTCCCTCGAGGTTGAGCTTGATGCCCTGACCCGAGACCGCGCCACGGATCTGCACCGAGATCCGGCGCGAGGAGAGGTCCATGACGGCCAGCTTCTGGACGAAGGGAACCACGAAGACACCGCCGCCGAGCACGACCTTCTGGCCCGACAGGTCGGTGGTGAGCTGACCGGTCTCCGGGTTGAGGACCGCCTTGCCCTTGCGGCCGGTGACGATGAAGGCCTGGTTGGGACCGGCGACCTTGTAGCGGCTGGTGACCAGCAGCAGGAGCAGGATGAAAAGTACGACAAGGCCGGCGATCGGCACCAGCAGTTCCATGGGGACCCCTTCAGGTCAGGAGGTGATCTCGCGCCACGTCGGCGCGACGGTGACTGCCGTCGGAGAGAGGACACCGGTCACGTGTACGGGGGTGCCGGGGGTGATGGCCGCGTCGAGGTCGGGAGCCTTGGCGTTGTAGGTCACCGTGTGGCCTCCGAGGGCGACCCGCACCACGCCGAACCCGCCGGCCGGGATCGTGGTGATCACCGCGGCGTCGAGCCCGACGGCGGCGTCGCCCGAAGGCGCCGCGTCGGTGTGCTCCTCCTTCAGCAGGCGGGTCAGCCACAGCGCGAACCAGGCGAAGAGCGCACCGCCCACGACTCCGATCCCGATGGCCGGGATCGTGCCGAGCGGGCCGACGGCGAGGGCGCCGCCGAACCCGAAGGCGGACACGAATCCGCCGATCGCGGCGGTCGAGAACCAGTCGGCATCGAGCGCGCCGCCGAGGAAGCCGTCGAGGAGATCGCCGATCACCAGCGACACCAGCAGGAGGCCCAGCCCGACGGCTCCGATGATCAGGAACGTCGTCACACAATCCTCCACACTGAGCAGCAGTCTATGGCGGACTGTATCCACCGACCTCCTGCTCTGTCCGCGCTTTTATCGGCCTAGTCGAAGCTCCAGAGAAGAAGCTCGGTCGGTACGCCGGCACTGACCGTGAACTCCGGCGGCAGGTCCTCGCCGGCGGTGATCTCGAAGGCGTCCCCGGCAGTCAGCGGCTCGGCCATCCCGCTGCGCAGCAGAGCGCCGGAAGCGATGTGGAGATGGCGGAGTCGAGCCTCCGGGAGGGTGATCTCGGCGGGGCCGTCGCTGCCGACGCGGCCGACCCGGAGCGACCCCGCGTCCAGGCGGACCGCCTCGACCCACTCGCCCTCGACCGGTGTGACGTCGTGGACGGCGTACGCCGGCTCGCCGGTGCTGCCGGTGACCCAGACCTGGATGAAGCGGGTGCCGGAGGCGGTGGCGAACTCGGAGTGGTCGACGCCGTCGCCGGTGGTGAACACGGCGACCTGGCCGGGGGACACCGTTCCGGTGGCGCCGGTCGAGTCGGTGTGGGTCACCTCGCCGGAGAGTGGCCAGGTGACGATCGTGACCCCGGCATGGTGGTGGTTCTCGAATCCCTCACCGTTGCGCAGCAGGTGCTCGTCGTAGGTCACGATCGGGCCGAAGCCGACCCTGCTGGGGTCGTAGTGGGGTCCGAAGGAGTAGGTGTGCCAGGTAATTTTTCCTGGCCTGAGGCCGGGTGGACGTTCCGTGAATCGGGCGGTTCCTCGGCGGATCTGGGCAGTCACAGTCATGATTGTGCCGTGGCGTTTCCCAAGTTCCCGACTGGCTTCGTGTTCGGCACTGCAGACGCCACCCGGCCGGGGGGCGAGCAGGATGTTGCGCTGCTCATGCGTCTCGGTGCGCCGGGATACCGGTTCGCGGTCTCCTGGCGTGAGCTCCAGCCGGGTGGGCGCGGTGTCTTCGATCCCGATGCCCGCGCTCGCTACGACCGCCTGGTCGACGAGCTGCTCGAGGCCGGCCTGCGCCCGTCGGCCACGCTCTACGCCGGCGAGCTGCCCGAGCCGCTGGCCGCCGACGGTGGCTGGCTCAACCGCGCCACCGTCGATGCCTTCGGTGAGTACGCCCAGACGGTCGCGGACCTGATCGGCGACCGGGTCCCAGAGTGGGTGCCGGTCCAGGATCCCAACGTGGCCGGCTACCTCGGCTACGGCCTCGGCACGATAGCGCCCGGTCGCCGCGCCGGCTGGGGTGTCGTCGCGGCGATGCACCACCTGCTCCTGGCTCACGGCCGCGGCGTGCAGGTGCTGCGCGCCGCCGGGGTCGCGTCCGTCGGGTGCGCCAACCACCACGAGCCGATCTGGCCGCTCTCCGAGGATCCCGCCGACGTCGGTGCCGCCAAGCTCATCGACCTGGCCTGGAACGCGGTGCCCCTCGAGGCGATGCTGCTGGGCCGCTACCCCCGTGACCTCGCCGGTCTCGCCGACGACGTCGTGATGCCGGGCGACATGGCCGTGATTCGCTCGCCCCTGGACTTCTACGGAGTCAACTTCTTCGCTCCGCAGCGCATCGGCGCCTCGGCCGAGGGTGACGAGATCCCGTTCCGGATGGTGCCGCTCGTCGGCTACCCCGCCACCGACACCGGCTGGGGCGTGGTGCCGACCGCCCTGCGGGAGTGGCTGATCATCACCCGATCCCGTTATCGCGCCGCGATGCCGCCGATCGTGGTGACCGAGTGCGGTGCTGCGTACGACGCTCCGGTGGTGGACGGCGAGGTCGACGACCAGGCCCGGATCGACTACCTCGAGGCCCACCTGGAGGCGGTCTCGGCCGCGATCGAGCGTGGCGTCGACGTCCGCGGCTTCTACGCCTACACCCTGCTCGACCGCGACGGCTGGGAGGCGCCGTTCACCGGCAAGGACTGGGAGGACGGCGTGGGCGGGAAATACGGGTTGGTGCACGTCGACGCCGCCGGGGTGCGTACGCCGAAGCGCTCCTTCGGGTGGTACGCCGAGATGGTCGCCGCCCACGCCGAAGGCGCGCCCACGGGCTAGAACGCCAGCTTCTCGCCGATCGCCCTGATCGCGTCCAGGTCGCCCGGGTGCGGCACCCAGGGGAGCGTGAGCGAGTCCTTGGACTTGTCGGTGTAGCGCGGGATCACGTGGAAGTGCAGGTGGAAAACCGTCTGCCACGCCGCCGGTCCGCAGTTGTTGAGTACGTTGACCCCGTCGGCCTGCAGCACGTCGACCGCCCGCCTCGCGACCGCCTGGGCGGCCTTCGCGGTCGAGGCGAAGACCACCGGGTCGGCCTCCAGGACGTCCTTGGTGTGCGTTTTCGGCACCACCACCGTGTGTCCAACGGCTGCGGGCGCGATGTCCATGAAGGCGTACGTCTCGTCGTCCTCGTAGACCTTCGTCGACGGGATGTTGCCCGCGACGATGTTGCAGAACAGGCAGTCGGGATCGCTCATGTGCCGAGGCTATCGGGTCACAGACCCGCGGCGACCTCGGTTCCCTGCTTGATCGCGCGCTTCGCGTCGAGCTCGGCCGCGACGTCGGCGCCACCGATCAGGTGCCAGTTTTCTTTTGCGCCCTTCCGGTCCGACTCGTCCTCTGGCCAGAGATTGCGCACCGACTCCTGGCCGGCGCAGAGGATCACGTGGTCGACCTCGAGCGTGTGCGGCTCGCCGTCGACGGCGTAGTGGAGCGTGACCGAGTCGTCGCCGGCCTCGATCTTGTCGTAGGTCGCCCCGCGGACCTGCTTGACGCCGTCCTGCTTGAGGTGGGCGCGGTGCGCCCAGCCGGAGGTCTTGCCGAGGCCGATGCCGATCGGGGTGGACTTGCGCTGGAGCAGGGTCACCTGGCGGGCGGGGGCCTCGAGGACGGGGGTGGTGAGGCCGCCGCGGAAGGTCGCCGGGTCACCGACGCCCCAGCGGGCCTTCCACTCGTCGAGCGTCTCGGGCTGGTGGGTCAGCCAGGCCGACACGTCGACGCCGATGCCGCCGGCGCCGATCACCGCGACCCGGCGGCCCGGGACGACCCGGCCGGCGAGCACGTCGGCGTACGTCACCACCCGGTCGTCCTCGGAGCCGGCGATCTGCGGGAGCCGCGGGGTGACGCCGGTGGAGACGATGACGTGGTCGAACGGCTCCAGGTCGGCGGTGGTGGCCTCGGTGTCGAGACGTACGTCGACGCCCAGCACCTCCAGGCGCCGGCCGAAGTAGCGCAGCGTGTCCTTGAAGTCCTCCTTGCCCGGCACCGCCATCGCGAGGCGGAACTGGCCACCGATCTGCGGGGACTTCTCGAACAGGGTCACGGCGAAGCCGCGCTCGGCGGCCGAGGTGGCGGCGGCGAGGCCGGCCGGACCGGCGCCGACGACGGCCACGGTCTGCTTGAGCTTGGTCGGGGAGAGCACCAGGGTCGTCTCGCGCGCGGCGCGCGGGTTGACCAGGCAGGAGGCCGCCTTGTTGGAGAAGGCGTGGTCCAGGCAGGCCTGGTTGCAGGCGATGCAGGTGTTGATCTCGTCGGTGCGGCCCTCGGCGGTCTTCTTGGCGAACTCCGGGTCGGCCAGCAGCGGGCGAGCCATCGAGACCAGGTCGGCCTTGCCCTCGGCGATCGCCGACTCGGCGAGCTCGGGGGTGTTGATCCGGTTGGAGGCGCAGACCGGGATGTCCACCTCGGCCTTCAACCGCGCGGTCATGTCCAGCCAGGCGCCGCGCGGGACCTGGGTGATGATCGTAGGAACCCGGGCCTCGTGCCAGCCGATGCCGGTGTTGAACACCGAGACGCCCGCGTCCTGGAGGGCGTAGGCGAGGTCGATCGTCTCCTCCCAGGTCTGGCCGTCCTCGACCAGGTCGAGGATCGAGAGCCGGAAGATGATCGGGAAGTCGTCACCGACCAGCTCCCGCGAGCGCCGCACGATCTCGACCGGGAACCGCATCCGGTTCGCCGCCGTGCCGCCCCAGCGGTCTTCGCGCTGGTTGGTCCGCTCGGCGAGGAACTGGTTGATCAGGTAGCCCTCCGACCCCATGATCTCCACGGCGTCGTAGCCGGCCTTCTTCGCCAGCGAGATGCTCTTGGCGAAGTCGGACACGGTCGCGTCGACGGCCTTGTCGGAGAGGGCGGCCGGCTTGAACGGGTTGATCGGCGCCTTGACGGCCGAGGCGCTGACCGAGAACGGCGTGTAGGCGTAGCGGCCCGCGTGCAGCACCTGCATCGCGATCGCGCCGCCCTCCTCGTGCACCGCGCTGGTCACCCGGCGGTGCTGGGCGGCGTGCAGCCGGGAGCTCATCTCGCTCGCGAACGGCTTGAGCCAGCCGCGCTTGTTGGGTGCGTAGCCGCCGGTGATGATCAGCCCGGTGCCGCCGCGTGCGCGCTCGGCGAAGTAGGCCGCCAGCTTGGGGATGTCCCACGCGTGGTCCTCGAGGCCGGTGTGCATCGACCCCATCACCACGCGGTTGCGCAGGGTGAGCGACCCGATCGTGAGCGGGGAGAGCAGGGATTCGTACGCCATGGACGTATGCTACTCATGAGTAATAAGAAGCGGCCAGTGCCCGTTCCATTTAGCATTCCGCACATGCGCACTCGCCTTACTCCCCTTCTCGTCGCTCCGCTCGCTCTCGCCGCCGTCCTGACCGCGTGCGGAAGCGAGGGCGACACCAGCGCCGAGGGCGGCGCTCCCGCCTCGTGCGAAGCCGCCGACCTGCCGCTCAAGCAGGACGGCAAGCTGACCATCGGCACCGACTCCCCGGCGTACGAGCCGTGGTTCTCGGGGGACGACCCGAGCAACGGCAAGGGCTTCGAGTCGGCGGTCGCCTATGCCGTCGCCGATCAGCTCGGGTTCGCGAAGGACGACGTCGTCTGGGTCAAGCAGGCGTTCAACACCTCCTACACGCCGGGCGAGAAGAAGTTCGACTTCGACATCAACCAGATCTCGATCACCCCCGAGCGGGCGGGTGTCGTCGACTTCTCGAAGGGCTACTACACGGCCTCGCAGGCGGTCGTGACGATGGAGGAGGACGCGGCCGAGGCGGCGTCGCTGGCCGATCTGAAGGGCCTCCAGCTCGGCGCCCAGACCGCGACCACGTCGCTCACCGCGATCCGCGAGGACGTGCAGCCGACCAAGGACCCGCTGGTCTTCGACACCAGTGACCAGGCCAAGCAGGCGCTGCTCAACGGCCAGGTCGACGCGCTCGTCTTCGACCTGCCCACGGCGTTCTACATCACCGCCGCCGAGATCGAGGGCAGCACGATCACCGGGCAGTTCGAGGGCAGCGAGAAGCCGGAAGAGTTCGGCCTGCTGACCGAGAAGGACAGCGGCCTGGCGCCGTGCCTCGACGAGGCCCTGACCGCGCTCGAGGAGGACGGCACCCTCGCCGCGCTCGAGAAGGAGTGGCTCTCCGACGTCGTCTCCGTGCCGGTCTTGAAGTGACCTGGGCGCCCAGCGAGCGGGAGCTCGAGAGGCAGGCCGTACGCCGGCGGCTGAAGCTCCAGCAGATCGTCGTCGCCACCGTGGTGACGGCCGTGGTGGCGGTCGGTCTGGGGCTGCTGGTGGTCTCCTCGCCGGGGTGGGACCGGGTCCGGGACTACTTCCTGAGCTGGTCGCACGCACGTGACTCGTTCGCGGCGATCGCCGAGGGGTTCTGGATCAACATCCGGATCTTCCTGGTCGCCGAGCCGTGCGTGCTCGTCCTCGGTGCGCTCGTCGCCATCGCCCGCCAGACCACCTCCCCTTGGTTGGCGCCGCTGCGACTCCTGGCGATCGGCTACACCGATCTGTTCCGCGGGGTGCCCTCGATCATGGTCGTGGTCATCTGCGGCATCGGGATCCCGGCGCTGGGCCTGGCCGGGGTGACCAGCTCGCTGTTCTGGTTGACCACGTTCGCCCTGGTGCTCTGCTACGGGGCCTACGTCGCGGAGGTCTTCCGTGCCGGCATCCTGGCGATCCATCCCACCCAGATCGCCTCGGCCGAGGCGCTGGCGCTGACCCGGGCCCAGACCATGCGCTTCGTGGTCCTCCCGCAGGCCGTACGCCGCGTCGTACCGCCGCTCATGAACGACCTCGTCTCGCTGCAGAAGGACACCGCGCTGATCTCGGCGGTGGGTGTCTTCGAGGCGCTGCGGGCGGCTCAGGACTATCAGGGCTACAACTTCAACGGCACCCCGCTGCTGGTCGCCGCGGCGTACTTCCTCGTCGTCGCGGTCCCGCTCACCCGGCTCACCGACTGGCTGATGCGGCGACAGATCGAGAAGGAGCAGGGTCGATGACGGCATCGATGTCGGGGCTGCTGGAGGCCCGGGGGCTGCGCAAGGCCTACCGAGGGAAGGTCGTGCTCGACGGTCTGGACCTGGTGGTGGCCGAGCACGACGTGGTCTGCCTGATCGGCGCCTCCGGGTCGGGGAAGTCGACCCTGCTGCGCTGCCTGAACCTGCTCGAGACGATCGACGACGGGGTCATCACCTTCGACGGCCGGGAGATCTCCGATCCGCTCGTCGACCCGCGCTCGGTGCGCCGTGAGATCGGGATGGTCTTCCAGGCGTACAACCTCTTCCCACATCTCTCGGTCCTCGACAACTGCACGCTGGCGCAGGTGCGCGTCCACGGCGTTCGTCCGGACGAGGCGGCCGACCGGGCCCGGGAGTTGCTGGCCCGGTTCGGTCTCGCCGACAAGGCCGACGCCCATCCCGACGCCTTGTCCGGAGGTCAGCAGCAGCGGGTCGCGCTGGTGCGGGCGATGTGCACCCGGCCGCGCCTGCTGCTCCTCGACGAGATCACCGCCGCCCTCGACCCCGAGCTCGTCGGTGAGGTGCTGGAGATCGTCCGGGCCGAGGCGGAGGCAGGCACGACCCTCGTCCTCGCCACCCACGAGATGTCCTTCGCCCGCGAGGTCGCCACCAAGGTCTGCTTCCTGGACGGCGGTCGGGTCTTGGAGCAGGGGCCGCCGGAGCAGCTCTTCGGAGACCCGGTCGAGGAGCGCACCCGCGCCTTCCTGGCTCGCGTCCGCTCCTGACCGCGGGGCGATATCCGTTCCTTTTACTAGACGATGACACCTTGTCATCGTCTAGTAAAAGGAACGGATCCGACCTTGCGGCGGCAGACCGAAGAGGCGGTTTCCACAGAGTTATCCACAGGATCTTGAATTCCGTCGCCCCCGACGGCCAGCCCTCCTACCGTCCCTGTGCATGGAGGTCACCACGCGCGAGGCGATACGTCGGATCTGTGAGCTGCACATGATCGGTAAGGTCGAGGCGAACCGGGTCCTGGTCGCCGGCCTGGCCGGCCCCGGGCAGAAGGTCGGCAGCGCGATCCTCTACGACGAGCGAAGGCTCGCTGCGCTGCTCGCCCGACCGCGCTGCACGGACAAGACACTGGACGCGGTTCGCCCGCTCATCGTCCGGCTCGGTCGCGATCGCAGGTTCGACCTCTCGAAGACCTGGGGGAGCAGGCCGAGGTGGTGCGAGGGAACTGGTACGTGCCGTTCTTCCTCGGCGCGATGCTCGACCGTTGGGGCTGCCTGGACGGCCGGCGCTTCCCGCTGGTCGCGACGTTGGCCAGCTGGGTGGTGTTCGGTGCCCAGGTCGTCGGCCACACCTACGACGACGGCCCGCCGCCGGCGGCGAACCGCAGCACACCGCCGCGTACGTTCCAGGTCGAACCGCCGGGCGACTGGTTCGAGCCGATGAAGGAGACCTGGCTGCCGCTCGAGCACGGGCCGACGGTGACGGTCTGGGGTGCGCCGACGACGAACGGCCCGCTGCACGAGGTCGACTGGCTCAGGGCCGATGCCGAGAAGCAGAAGACGCAGATCGAGTACGAGATGTGGCGACGCTCCGCCCCTGCCCTGCGCGACGTCGCACAGGTCGGCCTGACCGATACCGAGGCGATCCTCCAGGCCTGGAACCGGATTGCCCCGCCACGTCCGGAGACCGGACGGGACGGGGCAGCACCGGTGGTCGAACCTGTCGAGACCGCCTGAGAGGAATCAGACAGCCGGGACCGGGAAGGTCGGGTACTCGACACCCGAGATCGACTGCACGGTGCGGACGACCTGGCAGGAGTAGCCGAACTCGTTGTCGTACCAGACGTAGAGGATCGCGGAGTCGCCGTCGACGATGGTCGCGTTGCCGTCGATGATCGAGGCGGCGCGCGAGCCGATGAAGTCGGAGGAGACCGCGTCGCGGGCGGTGGTGAAGTCCACCTGGCGACGCAGCTCGCCGGTCAGCGAGGCCTCACGGAGGTAGTCGACGACCTCTTCCTTCGAGGTCTCACCCTTGAGCGAGAGCGACAGGATCGCGATCGAGACGTCCGGGGTGGGGATGCGGATCGAGTTGCCGGTGATCTTCGCCTTCAGGTCCGGGAGTGCCTTGGCGACGGCAGAGGCCGCACCGGTCTCGGTGAGCACCAGGTTGAGCGGTGCGGAACGACCCCGGCGGTCGGCCTTGTGGTAGTTGTCGAGCAGGTTCTGGTCGTTGGTGAACGAGTGCACCGTCTCGACGTGACCGCGCACGATCCCGAAGCGGTCCTCCATCAGCTTCAGCGGCGGCACGATCGCGTTGGTCGTGCACGACGCGCAGGAGATGACCTTCTCGTCGCCGGTGAGGGTCTGGTGGTTGACGCCGTGGACGATGTTGGGGACGTCGCCCTTGCCCGGCGCGGTCAGCAGGACCTTCTTGATGCCCGGGCGCAGGTGCTGGGAGAGGCCCTCGCGGTCGCGCCACTTGCCGGTGTTGTCGATCAGGATGGCGTCCTTGATGCCGTACGCCGTGTAGTCGACCGTCGTCGGGTCGTTGGAGTAGATGAACTGGATCGGGTTGCCGTTGGCGATGAGCACGCCGTTCTTCTCGTCCACCGTGATGGTGCCGGCGAACTGACCGTGGATCGAGTCGCGGCGCAGCAGCGAGGCGCGCTTGATGAGGTCGTCCTCCCCGCCCTTGCGGACGACGACGGCCTTCAGGCGCAGGCCGTGGCGCGACCCGGCCTTCTCGACGAGGAGCCGGGCGACGAGGCGGCCGATCCGGCCGAAGCCGTAGAGCACGACGTCCTGGCCGCCGTTGCGCTCGAGCTTGTTGTCGCCGGTGGCGCCGGCGAGCTTCTCGGCGACGAAGTCGTCGACGGAGAGGCCGCGCTCGTCCTCGGCGTACTGGACCGCGAGCAGGCCCAGGTCGACCTTCGACGGACCGAGGTCCAGCTTGGCGACCGCCTGGAGCAGCGGGAACGTGTCGGTGACCGAGAGCTCCTCGCCCTCGATCTGGCGCGCGAACCGGTGCGCCTTCAGGATCGAGATGTCGGACTTGCTCACCAGCGACCGGCTGTGGACCAGGATGGTGACATCCTTCTCGCGGTAGAGCTTGCCGATGATCGGGATCATCGTCTCCGCGAGCTCCTCGCGGTGCTGCCAGTCGTTGAAGGTCTCGTCGGTGTCGCTCACAGCTCAACTTTCGGTTGCTCGGGAAGGCCTGGATCGGGCGGGGGACACACCCGGCCAGGCTCGATTATCGGCATCCCCAGAGCCCCGGCCACCTTGATCGATCCAACCAAGAACCGGTGGTCGAGCCTGTCGAGACCACCCAAGGAGGCGCAGTCGACGCTGTCGGTCCGCAACGACAGAATGCTCAGGGAGTGGCGGTCGCCGTCGGCTCCTCGGCCGGATCCTCGGTCGGCTCGACCGTCGCGGTCTCGGTCGGCTCGGCCGTCGGGGTCTCGGTGGCCGGCTCGCTGGCCGGATCGCTCGGGGCCGTCGCGGTCGGCTCCGGCGTCTCGGACGGCGTCGTGTCGCCGCCGGTGTCCGTGCCGCTGCTCGGAGCGACTTCGCCCTTGTCCTCCGCGTCCTCGTTGTCGGGCCGCTCGGCGAACTCGGAATCGTCCCCGGTCTCCACGGAGCCGCCGACCGGTGTGGTCGGCGCGGTGCTGCTCTCGCCGGTGGTCGGCTCGGCGGAGGGGGACACCTCGCCGACCTTCGGTGCGTCGTCCTGGCCGGGCAGGAGGCCGGGGTTGGCGGCGACGGCCACGCCGGCCGAGATCAGGACGACCGCCGCGGCGGCGAGGCCGGCCGTCTTCCAGCGACGCCCGGAGGGCTGCTGGGGCTCGGCGAACGTGGGGGCCTGGGTGGGCAGGTCGGCGGTGTCGGTGGGGCTCACCGGAGGCCGCGGACCACGGGCGATCCCGCCTCCGGTGAACGCCTGCGGCGACGGCGCGCCGATGGTGGTCTCCTGCTCCGAGGTGGCCGGGGCCGGCAGCAGGGTCCAGTCGCCGTTGGTGGCGAGGATGTCCGCGGCGGAGGGGCGCGCGGCGGGCGCTTCGGCCAAGCACGCGGCGACGAGCGGACGCAGGTAGACCGGGCACAGGCTCAGGTTGGGCGACTCACCCGTGAGGAGGTGTCCCATCGAGCCGATCTCGCCGCTGAACGGCCAGCGCCCGGTGGCGGCGACGAAGGCGACCAGACCGAGCGCCCAGATGTCGACGGCGCTGGAGAAGGTGCCGGTCTGGACCTGCTCGGGCGCCTGATAGCCGTAGGTGCCGACCGCCTTGCCGGTCTGGGTCAGCGCGGTGCCGTCGACGGAGCGGGCGATGCCCATGTCGATCACGCACGGATCGGTGGCGCCGTAGAGGATGTTGCCCGGCTTGATGTCGCGGTGGACCAGCCCGACGCGATGCACCGCGGCGAGCGCCTCGGCGACCCCGGCCACCAACTGGCGTACGTCGATCTCGGTCAGACGCTGGCCGGAGCTGACCAGCTTGCTGAGCGGTGGGTCGGCGACGTACTGACTCGCCATCCAGGGCTGTGCGGCGTCGGGGTCGGCGTCGAGAACGCGTGCGGTGAACCGGCTCTCCACCTTCTTCGCGGCCTCGATCTCCCGCTCGAACCGCGCGCGGAACCCCGGGTCGGAGGTGAGCTCGGGAAGGATCGCCTTCACCGCTGCCTTCATGCCCGACGCGTCCTCACCCAGATAGACGACGCCCATGCCGCCGTGGCCGAGGCGGCCGGTGAGCGCGTACGGACCCATCTCGCGGGGATCGTTCGCGGTCAGCGGGCTGACCGAGCTGATCGGGAGGGACTGGGGGGACGTGGGGATTTCCCGAGACAACTTCTCTGCTCCTGTGCACCGGCGAGTGTGTCTCGGAGCGTATCGGACTCCGCGCCGCGATCAGGTCAGGCCGGGCGGAGGGTTCCAGACTCTGGATCCAGACTCTGGACCCGGACTCCGGAAGCGCGGATCCTGCGAGGATGGCCGTCATGACTGAGTCGACGGAGAAATCCACAGTGACACTGGGCCAGGGCACCGGCCCCCTTCGCGGGGTCAAGGTCGTCGAGCTGGCGGGGATCGGGCCGGGACCGCACGCCTGCACGATCCTCGCGGACATGGGTGCGGACGTGATCCGGGTCGACCGGCCGGGCGGCAACCTGCTCGGCGGTGGTGCCGGCGACCTGCTCACCCGCGGCCGCCCGAGCATCGCGCTCGACCTCAAGAACCCGGATGCCGTCGAGACCGTCCTGCGTCTGGTCGAGACCGCCGACGTGCTCATCGAGGGCCTGCGCCCGGGCGTGACCGACCGCCTCGGGCTGGGGCCCGACGCCTGTCTGGAGCGCAACCCGCGCCTCGTCTACGGCCGGATGACCGGCTGGGGTCAGGAGGGGCCGCTGGCCCAGTCCGCAGGCCACGACCTCACCTACATCGCCACCACCGGCGTGCTCAACGGCCTCGGCCAGGACCGCGCCCGACCGCACTTCCCGCTCAACCTGCTCGGTGACTTCGGTGGCGGATCGACCTACCTGGTCATGGGCATCCTCGCCGCGCTGGTCGAGGCCAGGACCACCGGCCAGGGACAGGTCGTCGACGCCGCGATCGTGGACGGCACCGCCCACCTCGCCACGATGATCTCCGGCATGCTCGCTTCGGGTGCCTGGCACGAGCAGCGGCAGAGCAACCTGCTCGACGGCGCGATGCCGTTCTACGCGCTCTACGACACCTCCGACGGCCGCCAGGTCGCGGTCGGCGCGCTGGAGGGCAAGTTCTTCGCCGAGCTGGTCACCCGGCTCGGGCTCGACGGGATCTGCCCGGGGCAGTACGAGATGGAGCGCTACGACGAGATGCGCGACCTCTTCGCCAAGACCTTCGCGTCGAAGACGATGGCCGAGTGGGCCGAGATGTTCGAGGGCACCGACGCCTGTGTCGCCCCCGTCCTCACCCCGACCGAGGCCGCTTCCCACCCGCACCTGCAGGCCCGCCAGACGTACGTCACCCACCACGGTGTCACCCAGCCGGCCCCCGCCCCGCGGTTCAGCCGCACCGCCTCCACCTTGGGCTCGGGACCCGCGGCCAGCGCCGGTCAGCACACCCGCGAGGCCCTCGCCGCGTGGGGCATCGACGACGCCGACGCGCTGATCGAGAAGGGCGCCGCGTTCCAAGACTGAGGACCGGACCGCGGAGCAGAAACAGAAACGGCGCGGCGTACGACCCGGAGGTCGTACGCCGCGCCGTTCTCAGTGGCGCGGTTCGGTTCAGTCCTTGTGGACCAGAGCGGCGGCGCGGCGACGCAGGACCACGACGAGCGCGGTGCCGGCGGCGGCAGCACCGGCGAGCATGGCCAGCAGCGGCCACATCGCGGGCACGGGGGAGTCGCTCTCACCGGCGAGACCGGCGTCGATGTTGGTCGGGACCTCGGAGTCGGTCACCGGCGCCTCGGAGGACTCGTCGGAAGCCGGCTCGGTCTCGTCAGAGGCCGGGGTGGACTCGGACGGCGACTCGGAGGGCTCCTCAGAAGGCGACTCGGACTCCATCGGCTCCGTCGGGGACGGGCTCGGCGTCGGGGACTGCGACGGCTCGTCGACCGGGCAGTTCTCGAACCAGAAGACCTTGGACTTGGTGTCGTTGCCCTGGCTGCCCGGGGTGTGGACGGTGACCTTCACGTGGAAGCCCTGCTCGGGGTGCGCTGTACCCGTCGAGTTGAGGGTGTAGGTCTCGCGGCCGTCGAGGCCGTCCTCGGTGCCGGCGCCGGACGCCTCGTCCTCGCCGACGAAGACCTCGAGGGGGCCGTCGACGGTGAGCTCACCGTCGAGGGTCGGCGCCTGCAGCTCGAAGGAGACCTTCGAGATGATGTCGTCGCCCTTGTCGAAGCCGTACCACTCGATGTCGAACGTGCAGTCCTGGTGGGGATCGTTCTCCGGAGTGGTGTCCGGCGCGTCGTCAGGGGCGAGGACCTTCTCGATCTTGACCGTGCCGTTGTTGCCGGCCGGGTCGTCGCCGGTGGCGAAAGCCGGGGCAGTTGCGAGCCCGGCGAGGGTGACGCCCGCGACAACCGCGCCGGCGCGTACGAAACTCAACACTGGAAAACCTTTCGAAGACCAATGACCGCACCGTGCGGTCCGCATGCAGCCTCAGCCACCGAAAGCGATGGGTGAGTGACCCCGAAATCGCTGTGGATGCTTCGCCGCCCCCACAGCTGCAGACGGCAGCGTAGTGATGCCGCGCACGCGCGTGGAAGTGGGGCACTCCAGTGTTACCGAGCCGTTCCTCAATCGCTGATCTTCTGATTTGCTTGCAAAAGTTTGCGGGACAGGGTGTCGCAAGCACGTACTCCCGGGTAACGTGACCCACATGCATGTCGACGTACTGATCATCGGTGCCGGCGTCTCCGGCATCGGAGCCGCCGCACAGCTCCGCGAGCGCCTCCCCGGGAAGACGCTCGCGATCCTCGAGCAGCGCGATGCCAGTGGCGGCACCTGGGACCTGTTCCGCTACCCGGGCATCCGTTCCGACTCGGACATGTTCACGTTCGCGTTCAAGTGGCGACCCTGGGAGAGCGCGCAGGCGCTGGCCGACGGGCACCAGATCCGCGACTACCTGCGCCAGACGGCGAAGGACTACGGCGTCGACAAGCTGATCCATTACGGCCACAAGGTGACCCGTGCGTCGTGGAGCAGCGAGGACAAGCAGTGGACCGTCTCCGTCGAGACCGCCGACGGTCCCTCCGAGATCACCGCCGAGTTCCTGTGGAACTGCACGGGCTACTACGACTACGCCAACGGCTACCAGCCGGAGTTCGCCGGTCTCGACGACTACGAGGGCACCTTCGTGCACCCGCAGCACTGGCCGGAGGACCTCGACTACGCCGGCAAGAAGGTCGTCATCATCGGCTCGGGCGCGACCGCGGTCACCCTGCTGCCCAACCTGGCCGGCGCCGGCAGCGACCGCGCCGAGAAGGTGACGATGCTGCAGCGCACCCCGACGTACATCCTCTCCCGCCCGGGTCAGGACGCGATCGCCTCGCTGCTGAAGACCGCGCCGTTCAAGCTGCTCGGCCGGCTTCCCTTCAAGCGCCTGCGTGAGACGGTCCGCCACGAGACGGTGCGCTGGGAGAACATCCTCCTCACCGTCGGCACCTACCAGCTGGCCCGCCGGGCGCCCGGCGTCGTCAAGAAGGTGATCCGCGACCAGTGGATCAACGGGCTCACCGCCCGCGGGGGCCGTCCCGGGATGACGAAGGACGAGGCGATCGCCTACGTCGACAAGCACTTCAACCCGCCCTACAACCCGTGGGACCAGCGCATCTGCTTCGTCCCCGACGGCGACATGATGAAGTCGATCCGTGAGGGGTACGCCGCAGTGGTGACCGACCGGATCAAGACCTTCGTGCCGAAGGGCATCGAGCTCGAGTCCGGCGAGACGCTCGAGGCCGACATCGTCATCTCCGCGACCGGGCTCAACCTCCGGCTCTTCGGCGGCCTCGACTACACGGTCGACGGCGAGCCGGTCAGCCTGCCCGACCAGATGGCCTACAAGGGCCTGATGATCACCGGGATGCCCAACTTCGCCTACACGATCGGCTACACCAACGCGTCGTGGACGCTCAAGGCCGACCTGGTCACCGACTACGTGATCCGGCTGCTCGACTTCATGGGGGAGAACGGCTACGACGTCGCCTCGGTCTCGCGGGACCCGAGCGTCGAGGAGCGGCCGTTCATGGACCTGGCCTCCGGCTACATCCAGCGCTCGCTGGAGCTCATGCCGAAGGCCGGCGACCGGGCGCCGTGGACCGCGAAGCAGAACTACCTCGTGGACATGAAGGCGCTCGGGGCCGACGTCGCCGACGGAGTCATCCGGTTCGCCTGAACCGGTTCCGGCACCGGGCCCGTGATTCGTGCCTGTGATTACTGTGACAGGCGTTCCGGGCCCGGTGTGAAGTACGTGGGACTACGATGGTCCCACCATGGATGGCAGGGCAGTTCGCTGGAAGCGTCACAACGATGACCGACGAAAGCGCATCGTCGACGCCGCGATCGGTCTGATCGAGACCGAGGGCGTCAACGTCAGCCTGCAGGCGATCGGCCAGGCCGCCGGGCTCTCCCGGTCCGTGGTCTACCGTCATTTCGCCGACCGTCGCGAGCTCGACCTCGCCATCCAGGCCGACATCCTCGCCGGTCTGTGGGCCAAGCTGTTCCCGGCGATGGAGCTGACCGGATCGATCCGGCAGATCATCTCCCGTACGGTCGGCGCCTACGTCAACTGGGCGCTCGAGCACCCACTCCTGCACCAGGTCGCCGACGTCGACACCGCGCCGAACGGCACCGGGCCGCTGCAGCAGGGCCTCGACCGGGTCGCGGAGCGGATCAAGGAGCTGATGCTGGCGGCGTTCGAGCTGGGCGGCGTGGAGATCTCCGAGATCGACAAGAAGGCCGTGGACCCGCTGATCTACGGCCTGATCGGGATGGTCTTCGGTGCCGTACGCCGCTGGGTCCATGTCGGCGAGGGCATTCCCGACGCCGAGCATCTGACCTCGGTCGTCACCGAGGCCGTCCTGGCGATGATCGACACCCGCGCAACGGCGTACGGGCTCTCGATCGACCACGACCAGCCGCTCGAGGACCTCTTCGGCTGACCGGTCCGGATCAGCCGGGCAGCGTCAGGTCCGCCGGCACCACGCGGGCCAGCGCGGCCCGGCACGCGATGATGCCCGGGGAGTCGGCGATGGCGGTGCGGGTAGCGGTGAAGACCGTACGCCGCGGCGACCCCGGCAGCTCGATGAGCCGCACCGCGGTGCGGTGGCGCACGCGCATCAGGTCGGAGAGCAGGGCGACCGCGTTGCCGGACTCGACCAGCGCGACGTGGGCCTCGACGTCGTCGGTCTCGTAGCGGACCTCGGGCTCGAAGCCCGCCCGCCGACACTGCTCCTCGATCCAGTGGCGTGACGCCGTGCCCGGCGGCTCCATCGCCCACGGGACGCAACCGGCTTCGGCGAGGGAGGTGATGTTGTCCCAGATCGCCCCGGAGCCGCGGGGTGGGAGGGCGAGCCGGAGCCGGTCGGTGGTGAGCGGCTGACGATCGAGGCCGTCGAAGTGCGGTGCGCCGTGGTCGGGGTAGTGCTCGGCGACCACCAGGTCGAGCTCGCGCAGGGCGAGGTCGTGGAGCGCCTGCTCGGGCGCGCGCTGGGACAGCATCACCCGCAGCCGCGGATGGCGCCGGGTCAGGTCGGCGAGCGCCTGTGGCATGTAGGCGAGGGCGACGGACTGGAAGACCGCGACCCGCACCGTGCCGGCGGTCTCGTCGCCGAGCGAGGTGACCGCGGCCTCGGCCGCCTCGAGCCGGGCCAGGATCTCGGTCGTGTGCTCGACGAGCACCTCGGCCGCAGCGGTGAGCTGGACCCGCCTTCCCGCCTTGGTGAGAAGGGGGACACCGACCTCTCGCTCGAGCTGGCCGAGCTGCTGGGAGACCGACGACGGGCTCTGGTGGAGGGCCTCGGCGACCTCGGCCAGCGTCCCGCGCGCGGCGAGCTCGGCGAGGAGTCGGAGGCGGCGGACGTCGAGCATGGCTTTCCCTCCTGTCGAAGCGGAGCCCGAGACAAATGGTTCAGTTTTCCTTACGAATAATCTCCACGAAACATCGCTTTATCTTACGTGACTCCGGTCGCATACTCGGCTCTATGACCACCAATGACGCGCTCATCGCCGAGGTAGACCACCTCGTCCGCGGCTGGCTGGCGAAGGCTTCGACCAAGCCGGCCGCCCCGGCCGCACAGCGCCTCGCCGACGTACTCAAGGACCCTGCCGGGCTCGACTTCACCGTCGGGTTCGTCGACCGGGTGATCCGCCCCGAGGACGTACGCGTGGCGGCGGCCAGCCTCCGCGAGCTGGCCGGCAACGTACCTTCGTTCCTGCCCTGGCACCTGAAGCTGGGCGTGAAGCTCGGCGCGCTGATGTCGCTGGTCGCGCCCTGGTTCGTCATCCCGGTGGCGCGCCGTGCGCTGCGGCAGATGGTGGGGCACCTGCTGATCGACGCCTCCGACGCGCGGCTCGGCAAGCAGATCGAGCGGATCCGCGAGCGCGGTGTCTCGCTGAACATCAACCTCCTCGGTGAGGCCGTCCTCGGCCAGAAGGAAGCCGACCGGCGCCTGGCCGGGATCCGCAAGCTGCTCGCGCGCGATGACGTCGACTACGTCTCGGTGAAGGTCTCCTCGCCGGTCGCGCCGCACGCGGTCTGGGCCTACGACGAGGCCGTCGAGCACGTCGTCGAGCGGCTCCTCCCGCTCTACACCTACGCCGCGAAGTCCTCTGCCGCCGGGACGAAGAAGTTCATCAACCTGGACATGGAGGAGTACCGCGACCTCGACATGACCATCGACGTCTTCACGCGGCTGCTCGACCGTCCCGAGCTCGCCGACCTGGAGGCGGGCATCGTCCTGCAGGCCTACCTGCCCGACGCGATGGCGGCGATGATGCGCCTCCAGGAGTGGTCGGCCGCTCGGCGCGCGCGTGGGGGCGCGCCGATCAAGGTGCGACTGGTCAAGGGCGCCAACCTCCCGATGGAGCACGTCGAGGCGTCGCTGCACGGCTGGCCGGTCGCGACCTGGTCGACCAAGCAGGACTCCGACACCAACTACAAGCGGGTCCTGTCCTGGGCGCTGACGCCCGAGCGGATGGCCAACGTGCGCCTCGGCGTCGCCGGCCACAACCTGTTCGACGTGGCGTACGCCTGGATCCTGGCTGGTCAGCGGCAGGTTCGTGACTCGGTCGAGTTCGAGATGCTGCTGGGCATGGCCGAGGGCCAGGCTGAGGCGGTCCGGGAGACCGTGGGTGGCCTGCTGCTCTACGTGCCGGTCGTGCACCCCAAGGACTTCGACGTCGCGATCGCCTACCTCGTGCGTCGCCTCGAGGAGGGCGCCAGCACCGAGAACTTCATGTCGGCGGTCTTCGACCTCAACTCATCCGAGGCGCTCTACAAGCGCGAGAAGGAGCGGTTCGTACGCTCCCTCGCGGCAGTCGACGACTCCGTTCCCCCGCCCAACCGGACCCAGGACCGGCGCGAGCCGGTGGCAGACGCGCCGGTGGCCCGGCCTTTCGAGAACACCCCGGACACCGACCCGCACCTGCCCGGCAACCGGGAGTGGGGCAAGGCGATCATCGCCCGGGTGGGCTCCTCGACGCTGGGTGACCAGCTCGTCGCCGACCACACCGTGACCTCGGTCGAGGCCGTGGAGTCGGTGCTCGAAGGTGCCGTCGGCGCCCAGGCCGACTGGGGCCGCAAGTCCGGTGCCGAGCGTGCCGCGGTGCTGCGGGCCGCAGCCGTCGAGGTCGAGCGACGCCGCGCCGAGTGGCTCGAGGTCGCTGCGTCGGAGTGTGGCAAGACGCTCGACCAGGGCGACCCCGAGGTCTCCGAGGCGATCGACTTCCTCAACTACTACGCGAGCCTGGCCGAGGAGCTCGACCTCGTGGACGGCGCGCGTCAGGTGCCCGTACGCCTCACCCTGGTCACCCCGCCGTGGAACTTCCCGCTCGCCATCCCGACCGGTGGTGTCGCGGCGGCGCTCGCGGCAGGATCGGCCGTCGTGATCAAGCCGGCCCCGCAGGCACAGCGCTGTGGCTCGGTGCTGGTCGAGACGCTGTGGGCCGCCGGGGTGCCGAAGGAGGTGCTGCGGCTGGTGCACGTGCCGGAGAACGAGGTCGGTCGCGCGCTGATCGCCTCGCCGCTGGTCGACCGTCTCATCCTCACCGGTGCGTTCGACACCGCCGAGCTCTTCCGCTCGTTCCGCTCGGACCTGCCGATGCTGGCCGAGACCTCTGGCAAGAACTCGCTGGTGGTCACGCCGGACGCCGACCTCGACCTCGCCGTCAAGGACCTCGTCTACTCGGCCTTCGGTCACGCCGGACAGAAGTGCTCGGCGGCGTCGCTGGGCATCCTGGTCGGCTCGGTCGCGACCTCGCGCCGCTTCCGCGACCAGCTCATCGACGCGGTGACCTCGCTTCGCGTTGGTTACCCGACCGACCCGACGGTGCAGGTGGGCCCGGTCATCGAGCCCGCCTCCGGCAAGCTGCTCAAGGCTCTGACGACGCTCGCCCCGGGTGAGTCCTGGCTGGTGAAGCCGCGCCAGCTCGACGACACCGGCCGGCTCTGGTCGCCGGGCGTGAAGACGGGTGTGAAGCGTGGCTCCGAGTTCCACCTGACCGAGTACTTCGGTCCCGTCCTCGGCCTGATCTCGGCCTCCTCGCTCGACGAGGCGATCGAGATCCAGAACCAGGTCGACTACGGGCTCACGGCGGGCATCCACAGTCTCGACCGGGCCGAGATCTCGCAGTGGCTCTCGTCGGTGGAAGCGGGCAACGTCTACGTCAACCGCGGCATCACCGGTGCGATCGTGCGCCGCCAGCCGTTCGGTGGCTGGAAGAAGTCGGCGGTCGGTGCCGGGACCAAGGCTGGCGGCCCCAACTACCTCGTCGGCCTCAGCGACTGGGTCTCCGCCCCGGCCACCGAGCTTGCGACGCCGTCCCCTGCCGTCCGGTCGCTCGTCGACTGGGCCGACCGGCTGCAGCTGGACGAGATCGAGATGCTCAAGCGTGGGGCCGGCTCGGACGCGGTCGCCTGGGAGCGCGAGTTCGGTGCTGCCCGGGACGTCTCGCGGCTGACCGCGGAGGTCAACGTGCTGCGCTACTCGCCGGTGCCGGTCACCATCCGCTACGAGGGTGGGCCGGTCGCTCACCTGCTGCGGGTCCTCGCCGCCGGTGTCGCCGCTGGCGCTCCGGTGACGGTCTCCGTCGCCGAGGCGCTCGACGACGAGACCGCCTCGCTGGTGCGCGCCACCGGTGTGACCTATGTCGTCGAGGACATGGCTGCGTGGGCGTCGATCCTCTCCGGTCCGTATGCGCCCAGCCGCGTACGTCTCCTGGGTGGGTCGCGGGAGGTCTTCGCCGAGGCGAGCCAGGGCCGGGTCGACATCGCCCTCTACGCCCAGCCCGTCGTCGAGGCCGGCCGGGTCGAGCTGCTCACCTTCCTGCACGAGCAGGCCGTCTCGGTCACCGCCCACCGCTTCGGCTCCCCGACGCCGCTGGTGGACAACCTCTTCTGACAGGCACCCTCGACGGGTCGACCATCGGTGGTCGACCCGTCGAGGTCTGCTCGCTCTCCTACAGTGGTGCAATGATTTCGATCGCGCGAACCATCGTGCGTCTCCTGATGGGCGTGGCGATGATGGGCGCGGGGGTGGCGCACCTGACCACCCAGCGACACGAGTTCCGAGCGCAGGTGCCCAGCTGGTTCCCGATCGACGAGGACCTGACCGTCCTCGGTTCGGGGGTCGTCGAGATCGGTCTCGGGCTGGCTTTCGTCGCTCTTCCGGCCAGGCGGCGGCTCGTCGGAGCGCTCCTCGCCGCGTTCTTCGTGGCGATCTTTCCCGGCAACATCGCGCAGTACGTGGAAGGGGTCGACGCGTTCGGTCTCGACACGGACACCAAGAGGTTGGTGCGGTTGCTCTTCCAGCCTGTGCTCGTTCTCTGGGCCCTGTTCGCCGGGGGCTGGATGAGGCGTTCTCGAGACGACTGAATCGCCTGCTTCTGACATGACTGCCGAGTCGGGCGCATCCGACCCCTCTCGCTCCGCGCTTCGCGCGGTCACTCCCTCGCTCGGCACGAGCGGACGAGCAAGCTCGCCGCTCGGCCTCGCTCCGGTCGTCTCGCTTCGCTTCGCGAGGCACGGGGTCAGATGCGCCGACTCGGCACGCCTGCTCGTCAGTGTGCTGCTGAGCGTGCCCCCGCCCACGTACGCAGGTAGGACTCCGACCCGCGGACGATGTCGTCGATCACGTCCTGGCCGCCGGTGAGGCGGAGGTCCTCGAGGTAGTCGGGGACCATCCCGTAGTGCGCGACGCCGTCGGTGTTGTAGTCCCAGATCCGCTGGCCGGTGACCTGGCGGTCGACCACGGAGTCACCGAGGATGCTCTGGAACGGGTAGCCCACCCGCGTCTTCGCCGGCCCCGGCGTGCCGCCGAAGCCGTTCATGTCGAAGCCGAACCCGATGCCCGCGCCGTAGCGGTCACGGACGGGAGCGGTGCGGGCGTACTCCGCCAGGAACTGGTCGGTGCTGTGGCCGTAGATCGTCGAGAAACCACCGAGGGCGTAGAGCCGGTCGAGGTAACGCTCGTCCATCCAGGAGTGGCTGGCGAGAGCGCCGGGGTAGTCGGTCTCCTCGAGGATGTCGAGGGTGCGGTCGGCTGCCTTGGCGCTCATGTGGTCGACCTCGACCATCATGCCGCGCTTGATCAGTCCGCGGAGGGCGTACTCACCCAGGGCGGAGAGGCCGTAGGGGTTGCACACCGTGCCTGACGGATAGATCGGCGGCTGCGGCAGCCAGGCGAACTCGGCCGGCCGGTCGACGAGGCGCGGATTGTTGTCGTGGGGCTGGCCGGGATCGCAGGCCTTCGGCGTCCAGAACGTCCCGGTGGTGAGGAACTGGCCGGCGTTGATCAGCAGCCCGGTGGTGCCCTTGTCGTAGCGGACCCCGCACAGCGCGTTGTCGAACTTGTGGCACAGGAACATCGACGACACCCCGAGCGACTTCAGCTCGTCGAGCCCGGCGTCGATGTTGGCCCGCGTGCACGAGGGCAGCCGCAGCTTCTGGGAGCAGCCGAACGGTTCGGAGGTCTCCACGCCGAGCACGACGGCGAGCTTGCCGTCCTCGATCACCTCGCGGGCCTGGCCGGCGTCGGTGACGATCCGGTACCAGCCGCGGCCCTCGCCGCCGTACTGCGCGTCGATGAAGGCCTGGGTGTCGTACGCGTCCTTGGCCTGCTTCCGCACCGCGGTCATCTCGTCGCAGGACTGGTGGGTGCCCGGGTTGATTGCGCACAGCGCCTTGTTGCTGGTCAGCTGCACCACGAGGATGCGCTGGCCGGCGCGCCAGGCACGCTCGACCCAGCGGTAGTACATCTGCTGGTGGGTCAGCGAGTCGTAGGCCGGCCAGTCCTTGAACGACGGCCAGCCGGTGGTGTCGTGGAATCCGAGCGGGCTGCCCGAGCGGGTCAGGTTCTCCAGCAGCGCGGTCTCACCCGCGATGCCATGGGAGGGGCAGTCCTTGAGCGCGTCCGCGATCCCGTTCGCCGACCACGCCTTCCCGCAGACCGCCGCGCCGCCGATCCCGTCCTGCATGAACATGTGGCTGTGGGCGTCGATCAGCCCGCGCACGGTGCCGTCCGGAGCGGTGCCTGTGAATGGCTCGCTGGTCACGTTGACCTCGGACTCCGGCGAGGGAAGCCGCCGCTCCACATCGTCACCGGAGGCGGGCGGACCCACCATCGCGACCGTCACCGCGAGGGCGATCACAGCAAGCAGGGACGTACGTCTGATGCGCATGTGGCCTCCCGATGACCAGCGGCGAGTACGGGTGTGGGTATCGCAACCTAGCAGTTGCTTGGGCTGCTTGGGGGCTTATCCGCGCAGGTCATCCGCTCTGACAGACTGGCGAGCATGACCATCGCGATCATCGGTGCAGGCAACATGGGCGGGGCCGTGCTGGCCGGGCTGCTCGAGGCGGGGCACTCCCCCCGGAGCGTCATCGTCGTCGAGGCGCGTGAGGAGCAGGCCGCCGCGCTCCGGGAGAAGCACGGCATCCGTACGCTGCCCGCCGCCGAGGCTGTCGCCGAGGCCGACGTCGTGGTGCTGGGCGTGAAGCCCTATGGCGTCGTGCCGGTGCTGGAGTCGATCGCGTCCGCGTTGCGAGAGGGCACCACGGTGGTCTCGTTGGCCGCCGGTGTGCCAACCTCGGCCATGGAGCCCGCCGTCCCCGACGGTGTCTCGGTCGTGCGGGTCATGCCCAACACCCCGGCGCTGGTCGGCGAGGGCATGTCTGCGGTCGCCGGCGGCGCCAAGGCGACGGCCGAAGCCGTCGCGACGGCCGCCGACCTGATGGGTGCCGTCGGCAAGGTCGTCACCGTCCCCGAGTCGCAGATCGACGCCGTCACCGCGATCAGCGGCTCCGGCCCGGCGTACGTCTTCCTCGTCGCCGAAGCCTGGATCGAGGCCGGTGTCCACCTGGGTCTGACCAGGGACGACGCCACCACGCTCGTCATCCAGACCCTGACCGGCTCCGCCAAGCTGCTCGAGAGCGGCACCCACCCCGCGGTCCTCCGTGAGCAGGTCACCTCCCCGGGCGGCACCACCGCCGCCGCCCTCGGCGCGCTCGAGAAGAACGGCCTGCGGGCGGCCTTCCTCGAGGCCACCCGCGCCGCCTACGTACGCAGCCAAGAGCTCTCCTGACGAGAAGTGGTCGATCTGGGCCCGAGGGGAGCGTCTCGGGCCCAGATCGACCACTTCTCGGATCGTTCGACGTCTGCTTGGGTCGAGACTGTCAAACATGCGGCTCTGGGCCCTCGTGTCGTCGATGCTCGACGCGGGCGAGGACCTGGAAGTCGCGGTTGCTGCGGGTCGCTCTGAAGGTCCCGACTCGCTCGAAGCCCAGGGATTCCACAGTTCGTAGCGCTCTGGCGTTGAACGACGCGACGGTGACTCTGAACCCTGCGGGCGCGAACCGGCTCCGACCGAACTCGAGACCTGCCGCGATGACGACCCGGCCAAGTCCCTGGCCCGTGAGCTCGGGGCGCATTCCGCCCCCGGTGTCGAGTGCGGACTCGTCGTAGTCCCATCCCGGCACCTGGCCATCGGGCCCGAAGGAGCGAAAGCCGATCAGGGTGTCGCCTGCGATGACGGAGTAGAAGCCGGCGTCCGGATCGACCAACTCGTCGGGACTCACGCCGACCATGTCGTACACGTCGTAAGGCGCCTGGTAGCGCCAGCCCGTGATGTCTTCGGCCTGCTCCAGCGTCATCGGGGCAAGACGGATGGCGTCCGGGTCGGTCGAGTGCGACACCTGGACAGACTCGCACACGGACCTGTCCGGCGCCGACGTCGAGCCAGGCCCGGTGAGGACCCGGCGCTGCCTCGGTCGACCCACTTGCTGAGCTCGCGAGCCGACCGATGTGACCTACAGCCCGAGGTGGCGGCTGATGATCAGCTTCTGCACCTCGGTGGTGCCGCCGTAGATGGTCTGGATGCGGCTGTCGATGAACGCCTTGGCGATCGGGTATTCCATCATGTAGCCGTAGCCGCCGTGGATCTGGACGCCCTGGTCGACGAACTTCTTCTGCAGCTCGGTGGTCCACCACTTCGCCATCGAGGCCAGGACGGTGTCGGCGGTGCCGGCGTTGAGCTGGGTGACGGCGTCGTTGAGGAACAGGCGGGCGAGGTAGGCCTCGGTGGCCATCTCGGCGAGGGTGAACGCGGTGTTCTGGAAGCGGCCGATCGGGCGGCCGAAGGCCTCGCGGGTGCGGGCGTAGTCGAGGGAGAGCTCGAGGACCTGCTCGACCGCGGCGACGGCGATCGAGGCGACCGAGATGCGCTCCTGCGGCAGCAGGGTCATCAGCGAGATGAAGCCGGAGCCCTCCTCGCCGAGGAGGTTCTCCTTCGGTACGACCACGTCGGTGAAGGAGAGCTCGGCGGTGTCCTGCGCCTTCATGCCGACCTTGTCGAGGTTGCGGCCGCGCTCGAAGCCCTCCATGCCGCGCTCGACCACGAGCAGCGAGATGCCGTGGGCGCCGGCCTCCGGGTTGGTCTTGGCGACCACGATGACGAGGTCGGCGTTGATGCCGTTGGAGATGAACGTCTTCGAGCCGTTGAGGAGGTAGTGGTCCCCCTTGTCGACCGCGGTGGTGCGTACGCCCTGGAGGTCTGAACCCGCGCCCGGCTCGGTCATCGCGACGGCGGTGATGATGTCGCCGGAGACGCAGCCCGGCAGCCACCGGGCCTTCTGCTCCGGCGTGCCGAGGTGGGAGATGTAGGGGACGATGATGTCGGTGTGGACGAAGAAGCCCGGGCCGCTGGCGCCGATCTTCGCCATCTCCTCGTGGAGGACCGAGTTGAACCGGAAGTCCTTGATGCCGGGCCCGCCGTACTCCTCGTCGACGTCGAAGCAGAGCAGCCCGGTGTCGCCGGCCTTCTTCCACAGCTCGCGGGGGACGATGCCGTCCTTCTCCCACTGGTCGTGGAAGGGCACGACCTCCTTCTCGAAGAACGCCTTCGCGGTGGCGCGGAAGTCCTCGTGCTCGGCTTCGTAGATGGTGGGCTTCTGGGGCATGACACTCCTCCGTAGACGTACCCGGTTAATGATGCCTCACCACTGTGACGCAGACCGCATTGTCGTGATGGGCGACGGAGCAACTGTGACAGTAACACTGGCGAAGTGGCAATGGTTTGGTCTACGGTCCCTGGCATGACCGAGACGACCGATGAGCTGATGACGATCGATGAGCTGTCGACCGCCACGGGGCTTTCGGTGCGCACCACGCGCTACTACGCGAGCCTCGGGTTGATCCCGGCACCGATCCGTCGCGGGCGGGTGGCCTACTACGGTCCCGAGCACCGTGCTCGGCTCGACCTGGTCAGGGCGCTCCAGGAGCACGGGTTCACGCTGCAGGCGATCGAGCGCTACCTTGCCCGGCTCCCCGCCGACATCACGCGTGAGGACCTCGCGATGCAGCGGGCGATGATCACCTCGTGGGCCACGGAGCCGACTGAGGACATCCAGGCGAGGATCGGGCGTGAGCTGATCGCGCTGGGGCTGCCGCGCGACGCCCTCGCGGCGGCGTACGCAGCGACATCACGTCTCATGGCCGAGCTCGCCGCCGAGCTCAACGTCATCCTGCGCGACCAGGTCGTCGATCCGTTCCGGCGCACCCACCACAGCCCCGAGGAGGCCAAGCACCTCGAGGAGGTGCTCCCGCGGCTGCGGCAGCTGACCACCGAGGCGATCGTGGTGAGCTTCCAGGACGCGGTGAACCGGACGATCTCCCGCAATCTGTCGTGAAGCTTTTGGGCAACACCCTGTTGACTGTGACAGTTTTAGTGTCACAATCGGCGCATGGCTGAAGCATTCATCTATGACCACCTGCGCACGCCGCGCGGGAAGGGTAAGAAGACCGGAGCGCTCCACGAGGTCAAGCCGATCGACCTGGTGGTCGGCCTGATCGATGAGGCTCGCAAGCGCAACCCCAACCTCGACCCGGCGCTGATCGACGACGTCGTGCTCGGCGTCGTCACTCCCGTCGGCGAGCAGGGCGGTGACATCGCCAAGACCGCCGCCATCAAGGCCGGTCTCCCCGAGACGACCGCGGGTGTACAGCTCAACCGCTTCTGCGCCTCCGGGCTGGAGGCCGTGAACCAGGCCGCCTCCCGCGTACGCGGCGGCTTCGAGGACCTCATCCTCGCTGGTGGCGTGGAGTCGATGAGCAAGGCGCCGATGGGCAGCGACGGCGGCGCCTGGGCGCAGGATCCCGACACCGCCCTCAAGACCGGCTTCGTGCCGCAGGGCATCGGCGCCGACCTGATCGCGACCCTGGAGGGCTTCAGCCGCGCGGACGTCGACCGCTACGCCGCCCAGTCGCACGCCCGGGCGGCCGCCGCCTGGGAGAACGGCTACTTCAAGGACGCCGTCATCCCGGTCGTGGACCAGAACGGCCTGACCGTGCTCGACCACGACGAGCTGATCCGCCCCGGCACCACCGCCGAGACGCTGGCCGGCCTCAAGCCGTCCTTCCTCCAGCAGGGCCAGGAGGCCGGCTTCGACGACGTCGCGCTGGCGAAGTACCACTGGGTCGAGAAGATCGACCACGTCCACCACGCCGGCAACTCCTCCGGCATCGTCGACGGCTCCGCGCTGATGCTGATCGGCTCCGAGGAGGCGGGCAAGGCCAACGGCCTCACCCCGCGCGCCCGGATCGTCTCGGCCGCCGTCTCCGGCGCCGATCCCACGATCATGCTCACCGGCCCGGCGCCGGCCTCGCGCAAGGCGCTGGCCAAGGCCGGCCTCACCGTCGACGACATCGACCTGTTCGAGATCAACGAGGCATTCGCCGCCGTCGCGATGCGGTTCATGAAGGACATGGGCATCGACGAGTCGATCACCAACGTCAACGGCGGCGCCATCGCCATGGGCCACCCGCTGGGCGCGACCGGTGCCATCATCCTCGGCACCCTGGTCGACGAGCTCGAGCGTCAGGGCAAGCAGCGCGGCCTCGCCACGCTGTGCGTCGGTGGCGGCATGGGTATCGCGACGATCGTCGAGCTGGTCTGAGCCGGGTGGATGTTCGGCTAGGTATGCAGCCGAACATCCACACCCCTAGCGGAGTTCCATGCGGGAAGTGACGGCTTCCCTGCATACCTAGACGAACATTCCGGCCCGAGCCGGCCCAAACGTGAGGAAGAACAAATGAGCGAGACCGCGGTCCGCTACGACAAGGACGCCGACGGCATCGTCACGCTGACCCTGGACGACCCGAACCAGTCGGCCAACACCATGAACGAGCTGTACAAGACCTCGATGGCGGAGGCCGTCGAGAAGCTGTACGCCGAGGCGGCCAGCGATGAGAACAGCGTCACCGGCGTCGTGATCGCTTCCGCGAAGAAGACCTTCTTCGCCGGTGGCGACCTCAAGAACATGATCCAGGTGCGGCCCGAGAACGGCGCCCAGGTCTTCGAGGAGGTCGAGTCGATCAAGGCCACCCTCCGCAAGCTGGAGACCTTCCCCAAGCCGGTCGTCGCGGCGATCAACGGCGCCGCCCTCGGTGGCGGTCTGGAGATCGCGCTGGCCTGTCAGCACCGGATCGCGCTGGACGCCCGCTACGACATCGGTCTGCCCGAGGTCTCCCTCGGCCTGCTGCCCGGTGGCGGCGGCGTCACCCGCGTCGTCCGCCTTCTCGGCATCATGACCGGCCTGATGGACGTCCTCGGCCAGGGCACGAAGTTCAAGCCCGCCGCTGCCCTCGAGAAGGGCCTGATCCACGAGCTGGTCTCCTCCCCCGATGAGCTCGTGCCCGCCGCGAAGGCGTGGATCAAGGCCAACCCCGACGAGATCGCGCAGCCGTGGGACAAGCCGGGCTACAAGATGCCCGGTGGCAAGCCGACCTCCCCGGCTCTCGCCGGTTTCCTGCCGGCGTTCCCGCCGATCCTGCGCAAGCAGCTCAAGCAGTCCGACATGCGTGCGCCGAAGGCGATCCTGTCGGCCGCCGTCGAGGGTGCGATGGTCGACTTCGACACCGCCACCCGGATCGAGTCGCGCTACTTCGTCTCGCTGGTCACCGGCCAGCAGTCGAAGAACATGATCCAGGCGTTCTTCTTCGACCTCGGCGCCATCGGCGCCGGCACGCTGCGTCCTGACGGCGTCGAGAAGTTCACCGCGACGAAGGTCGGCGTGCTCGGTGCCGGGATGATGGGTGCGGGCATCGCGTACTCCTTCGCCCGTGCGGGTGCGGAGGTCGTCCTCAAGGACGTCGCCATCGAGTCGGCCGAGAAGGGCAAGGCCTACACCGCCAAGCTCAACGAGAAGGCGGTCTCGCGCGGCAAGCTCTCCCAGGAGAAGGCTGACGAGATCCTCAACCGGATCACCCCGACGGTCGCCCCGGAGGACTTCGCCGGTGTCGACGTCGTCGTCGAGGCGGTCTTCGAGGACGTGTCGCTGAAGCAGAAGGTCTTCAACGAGATCGCCCCGTTCGTCAACAAGGACGCGGTGCTCTGCTCCAACACCTCGACGCTGCCGATCACCGAGCTCGCCAAGGGCATCGACCGCCCGGCCGACTTCATCGGCCTGCACTTCTTCTCGCCCGTCGACAAGATGCCGCTCGTCGAGATCATCAAGGGGTCCGAGACCAGCGACGTCGCGCTGGCCAAGGCCTACGACATCGTCCAGCAGATCAAGAAGACCCCGATCGTCGTCAACGACAGCCGTGGCTTCTACACCTCGCGCGTCATCGGCACGCAGATCCAGGAGGGCCTGGAGCTGCTCGCCGAGGGCTTCGCGCCCTACTCGCTCGAGCGCGCCGCGACCCAGGCCGGGTTCCCGGTCGGGCCGCTGCAGATCGCCGACGAGCTCAACCACGAGCTCATGGTCAAGATCGCTCGTACGACGCGGGAGGCTGCCGGCATCGAGGAACTGACCACCACGGAGAAGGTCCTCAACCCCCTCATCGAGGCGGGTCGCTCCGGCAAGCTCAAGGGTGCCGGCTTCTACGACTACGTCGACGGCAAGCGCACCTCGATCTGGGCCGACCTCGGGACCGTGTTCCCGGTCGCCGAGGAGCAGATCCCGATCCGGGACGCCGAGGAGCGGATGCTCTTCATCGAGGCCCTGGAGACGGCGAAGTGCTTCGAGGAAGGTGTCATCACCTCCGCCGCGCACGCCAACATCGGCTCCATCTTCGGCATCGGCTTCCCGCCGCAGACCGGTGGTGCGGCCCAGTTCATCACCGGCTACGAGGCCGCCGACGGCTCGATCGGCATCGAGGCGTTCCTGGCTCGTGCCGACGAGCTGGCCGAGAAGTACGGCGAGCGGTTCCGCCCCACGCAGTACCTCCGCGACCTCGCGGCGAAGGGTGAGGGCTTCCCCGCCTGACCAGTCCCGTCTGACCCATCTCCACAGTGATGTGGTGAACCGGCACGGATCCTGTGAAGGAACCGTGCCGGTTCGCCATTTGCGGGGCAGACGCGGTTCGTCCTGTGCGACTCTTTGCCTTCCGCAGAGGTCGAGGAGGACGTACGTGGCGATGCCGGGGAGCACCCACAGGCGCGAGGTCCGGATGGGGATCGCGGCCGTCGCGCTCGTCCTGCTGGTCGTGGTCGGGTGCACGGTCGCGGTGCTCTGGGTCCGGCCCGGTGTGTCGGCGGCCGGGACGAGAACGCCGGAGCCGGTGTCGAAGATCCTCGATATCTCCGACGAGTGGCGGTCCGTCCCCGGCGTACGCGACGTGCTGGCCGTCGACGAGTCCCGTCGCATCCCGGGGGAGGACTTCGGGGAGGCCGACCGTGAGGAGCACTCGGTCAGCGTCGAGGTGTCCCTGGAGGACGATCTGACGGGGGCCGAGGCGGCCGCGGCGAGCAAGGAGGTGCTCCGGCTGGTTCGCCCCGAGATCACCCGACTTGCGCCGGAGGCGGGGCCTGACCGGACCGGCGTCTCGTTCACGATGGGCCCGACCCGGATCACAGTGATCGAGCGTGGTCTGAACCCCGGTGAAGCCATCGGTGACGCGCTCGCCGATGCCGTCACGCTGCGAGAGGCCGGGGCGACGTCGGTGTCGTCGACCGTCGCCGACCCGCAGACGGGGCTTCCTGCCAAGGCTGACGTAGAGGCGCCGCAGGCCCGCCTGGCCGCACTGGCCGCGGTCGCCCGCGACCGGCAGCGCCCGGTGGATCTTCGTGGCGGTGATGCGTGGTACCGGTCGAACGAGGTGCCCGATCCGGCGGCGGTGAGGTTCGTGGTGGCTGCCTCCGAGCAGCCGTCGGTGACCTCGGCCCAGCTGGCTGCGCCGTACGAACCGTTGATCGTCCTGATCGAGGCCGCCGAGGGTGACCAGGTGATCAGCGACGTCAGCAGGTGGCTGACCGCCTACCAGGGCTATCCCGTGGGGTCGGGACAGCCGCTGGAGTACGTGGTCGAAGGGACGCGCGGCGGCAGGGTCGAGGGCTGGGTCGGAGGGAAGACCCCGGCGCCGACGACGATGCCGCCGTTCGGTGACGGTACGCCCTGGCCCATCGACCCAGCCGCGCCGCCGTGCCGGCCATCGGATCTCGAGGTCACGTTCGGCGGCCAGGACGCGGCTCTGGGATCGCGGCAGGCGTGGCTTCGGGCCCGCAACCTCGGCCGTAGAGCCTGTGCGATCGAGGGCGTACCCGATGTCGCGTTCCTGAACGCCGCCGGCGCTCGACAGACCGAGGTGATGGTCAAGCCGTACGAACCCTCGATGGTCCCCGAGCGCGTCGTCGTCCCTCCGGCGCAGTCGGTGATGGCAGTGATCGACTGGCAGGCGATGTCCACCGCGAACGACCCGGACGTGACGACCGAGCTGCTCGTGACCGCGATGCCCGGCAGCACGCCCACCACGCTCGGTGTCGCGGTAATCGACGGGCCGAGCGGTCTCGACATCCTCGACGGGGCCGAGGTGAGGATCAGCCCGTGGGCACAGGCCATCGACTGACATCTGCGGCGACGTAGGCGCTCGGACGAATGGGTGGCAGCGCCCATTCGGAATCGAGCCCGAGCCGAGAAGACTCGGGCCATGGGGGAGACGGCGACGGTTCTGGTGATCGCGGTGGTCGCGATCGGCCTCGTGGTGGCCTCGCTGCTGCGGCGGGCCCGCCGCAGCGAGTGCCTGGTGGTGACCCGGCACCGGCGGATCGTCCGGCTCGCCTCCGACTCGATGACCGTGGCGATCCCCGGCTTCCACGAGGTGCTCGAGTGGCTGACCGGACCGGATGGCCTCTACGGCACCTTGGAGGGCATCCGGATCGACGGCCTCGCGGCCGGCGTCGTGACCGAGGTGGTCATCGACGAGGTCGACCTGTTGCTGCATCCCGGCCGACTCGACGACGGCGACTGAGCGCGCCGTCGCCGGGTCGGATCCGGGTCAGCGGATGGTGCTGGTGGCCGCCGAGGTGGCGGTCTTGGTGTAGTAGCCGGCCTTGCGGCCGGTCACCCGGACGCGGATGCGGTCACCGCGGTCGACGGACCGGAGGCGGTACGTCTTCCCCGTCGCGCCCGAGATCGCGACGCCGTTGCGCAGCCACTGGTAGCTGAACGTGATCCCGGAGGGCTTCCAGGCGCCGGGGTAGGCGGTGAGCAGGTAGCCGACCCTGCGGGTGCCGCCGATCGTCGGCGTGGCCGCGGTGAGGTAGCCGGCCGCGATCCTCGCGGTCGCTGCGCTCGCCCTGACGCCTGGGTTGGCGGCCGGCCATGTCGAGGAGTACGCCGTCACTCGGACCCGGATCTCCTTGGTGTGGTCGGCGCCGGCGAGCTTGTAGGTCGACGCGGTGGCGCCCGAGATCGGGACCCCGTTCCTGAGCCACTGGTACTTCACCGACGTGGCCGTCGGGCTCCACGAGCCCTTCGTCGCGGTCAGGGTGTAGCCCACCCGCGGGGTGCCGCTGATCGTCGGCGGCGCCGTGCTCGCGATGGTCAGCGGGTTGCAGGTGTAGAGCTCGATCCCGTCGACGAACCAGCCGATGAACGAGCCGACGTTGTCGCCGCGTACGACCCACTGGAACTGGACGGTCTTGCCGGCAAACGCGGACAGGTCGACCCGAGAGCTCATCCAGCCGTTGGAGTCACCACCGAAGCCGGTCAGCGGCCGGGTGGGGCTGTTGAGCAGCAGCTTCTGCTTCGGGCCGTTCACCCAGGCCGTGGACGGGATGGCGGTCGCGACGCCGTTGACCAGTAACCGTGCCTCGCCGCCGTCGTAGTACTCGGGCGTGGGGTAGGCGGGGTCGCTGCCGGTGTACCACTCGAAGAGGTACCAATGGCTGAACCGGAGATAGGTCCGCTTCCCTGCCGGCACGTTGATCGCGGCCGTTGTCAGGCCGCTGGCCGTCGGGTCGCCGTACGTCTCCGGGTCGGGGTTCATGCCGAAGTCGGAGCCGTTGCCGTCGCGGTCGTTCGCGGGGATGCCCTGCGCCGCGTCGGGTGCCGGGTTCCACAGCACACCGCGGCTGAGCGACGGGGTCGCCACCGCGGCCTTGCCGGTGCTCCCGGCGGGGCAGGTGTTGGGCGCCTCCGCGGGACGGGTCGCGCCCGCCTTCGTGGGCGACTTGGCCAGCTCGGTCGCGTCGGTGGCGAGGTTGACCTGAGTGCAGTCGTTTGCGGTGAAGCCGGCGGTGCCGGCGGCCACCAGAGCCGAGCAGCCGTTGGCGAGGGTGCGGCGCAGGTCCGCGTACTGGCTTCCGGAGACGAGGTGCTGGATGGCGTAGAGGTAGAGCGTCGCGGTCTTCTGCAGGGTCGGGTCACCGGCGTCGATGCCGGTGATGGTGCGGCCGTTGAAGGTGCCGCCCTGGGAGATCAGGTACGCCGTCTTGTTGCCGACCCCGCTGTTCGTGTGCACCCCGCCGCCGTCGGCGTAGTAGCTGAGGTCGTCGGCCTCCCACAGCGAGCTGGTCATCCGGTCGGGCTGGTCGTGCACCGTCGGGTTGGCAAGATCGCGGATCGCGCCGAAGGAGGAGTCCTCGCCGAGGCGCCAGTCGGTCGGCGAGTCGCCGGGGGTGGCGTAGCGGTGGTCGACGATCTCGCCCATGATGTCGGCCATCGACTCGTTGATGGCGCCCGACTCGTACCAGTAGAAGAGGTTCGAGCTGCGCTCGATCACGCCGTGGGTCAGCTCGTGTCCGACGATGTCGTCGACCACCAGGCCCTGGCCGAGGTAGATCTGCTGACCGTTCCAGAAGGCGTTGTCCATCGGGCACGGCGGCGTGTAGCCCGGCTCCGTCGGCTCGCAGTAGCGGGTCGTGGCGGTGATCGCCTTGGCGGTGGCGCCGCTGGACCAGCCGATCTCCTCGGTCAGGTCCAGCCCGAGCGAGGCGTAGAGGTCCGAGGTCGCGCCGAGCATGTCGTACGCCTTGTCGACATCGGCGATGCCGGACGGTGCGTCGCCCTCGCGCCGCTTGACCGTCGAGCTCGTCTCGGCGCACCCGGTCGCCGCGGCACGGACGTTGGCGTTGTCGCAGACGCGGCGGTTGGCATGGGCGATCTCGTTGATGTGCATGAGTACGCGGCCGGTGCCGGCGTGAGCGAGCACGGTCTCACGGATGGTGGAGCCGTTGGTCACCGAGAACCGGAAGACGCTGGTCTCGCCGATCCGCGGCCCGCTGATCAGGTCGTCGTCGTAGAGCCAGGCGCCCTCGTCATTCACGGTGAGGCCGGTGGCTCCGTGATTGGCCTTGGCGACCACGGCCCTGGCCGCGTCCTCGGCCTTCGTGCGCACGGACTCGTCGGGCCCGGCGACATTCGTGGCTTCGGAGAGGTTGGTGGCCGCGGAGGTGAGGCCGCGGTCCCTGTCCAGCCCGACGACGACCTCGCCGCCGAGGACCGGGAGGCCCTCGACGTACTGCTCGAACCTGGTCACCGACCCGCCGCCGACGGCCTTGCTGGTCGACGCCTCGCGCAGGTCCTTCTTGTCGGTGCCCAGCGCCTCGGCGGCGCGGTCGAGGTGGGTCCGAGCCGCCTTGGCGGGCTTGACGGTGGCCCCCAGCGGGTCGACGGCCTCGGTCTTCGATCCGATGAAGTCGGCGATGCCGTCGGTGGTGCGATGGATGGTGAGTGGGACGTCGGCACGGTCCTGGTAGGTCGCGACCGGGTCGGGTTCGGCGGAGGCGGGCGGGGCCATCGGAATGACGCTCAGCCCGCCGAGGGCAAGTGCGGTCGCAGTCAGGGCGACGACGCGTCTACGAGCTGACACTTCGACTCCTTCGGGAGTGGGAGCGGCCCGGAGGAGTTTCACGGGCCGACAAAAGACCGCCGGCCCGAACCAGCGGCCAGCAGTCTCCCAGGCAGGCGCAGGTGCCGTCGCCCGTATTTTCGCGACTTGCGACCCGGTGCATACTCGGTATATACATACTCAGTAACTAGGGAGGTGATCGAGTGTCCGTGAAGCACGCACTGCTGGCGCTGCTGGAGAAGCCGCGCTACGGCTATGAGCTGCGCGCCGAGTTCGAGCAGCGCACCGGCGCCAGCTGGCCGCTGAACGTCGGGCAGGTCTATACGACCCTGTCGCGACTCGAGCGTGACGGCCTCGTCGAGGCCGGAGGGACCGACGCGGAGGGACGGTCCCTCTATCAGCTGACCGAGGCCGGCAAGGTCGAGGTCAAGGGGTGGTTCGACACCCCCGTGGAGCGTACGCAGCCACAGCGCGACGAGCTCGCGATCAAGCTCGCGGTCGCGGTCGCGGTGCCGAGCGTGGACGTCGGCAAGGTCGTCCAGCAGCAGCGCAACGCGACGATGCAGGCGCTCCAGGGGTACCGGCGCCAGTCGCGGTCCGGTGCGGGGGACGACCTCGCCGGAGGGCTGGTCCTCGACCGGCTCGTCTTCGCGGCCGAGGCCGAGATCCGCTGGCTCGACCACTGCGAGGCCCGGCTCCGCCGGGCGGCCGCGTCGAGCACCGCTCCGGAGCCCGTCGAAGGAGGGGACCGATGAATGCCGCACTCGCCCACGACCTGCGCCGCCTCAGCCACGACCAGGACCGCTGGCTCGCCGACGCCCGCGAGCGGCTGAGCCGCCGCACCCATGCAACGCCCGCCAGGCCGGGCACCACCACGACCAAGGAGTCCACCGATGAGTGAACCCGTCCTCCGGCTCACCGATGTGAGCCGCGTCCACGGCACCGGCGCTGCCGAGGTCCACGCCCTGCGCGGCGTCAGCCTTGCAGCGTACGCCGGTGAGCTGGTCGCCATCATGGGGCCGAGCGGCTCCGGGAAGTCGTCGCTGCTGACGATCGCCGGTGGCCTCGACTCGCCGACCTCTGGGTCGGTGACGGTCGACGGCCAGGACCTCGGCGAGGCCGGGATCAGCGGGCGCGCCAAGCTGCGGCGTACGTCGATCGGCTATGTGTTCCAGGACTTCAACCTGATCCCGGCCCTGACTGCCGCCGAGAACGTCGCGCTGCCCTTGGAGCTCGACGGCGCCGGTCGCCGCTCGGCGCGGTCGGCGGCGAGGACGGCCCTCGAGGAGGTCGGGCTCGACGGTTTCGCCGACCGGTTCCCCGACGAGATGTCGGGTGGCCAGCGGCAGCGGATCGCGATCGCCCGTGCGATCGTCGGTGAACGCCGCCTGATCCTGGCCGACGAGCCGACCGGGGCCCTCGACACCGAGACCGGCGAGGACATCCTCAAGCTGATCCGCGCGCGCTGCGACGCGGGTGCGGCCGGCGTGCTCGTGACCCACGAGCCGCGCTACGCCAGCTGGGCCGACCGGGTCATCTACGTGCGCGACGGGCTCGTCGTCGACGAGGCCGGCGAGACGCCGAGCACGGTGTTCGCTGACGAGGTGGAGGCATGAGCTCGGGTCTCGGCGGATGGCGCCTCGCGCTTCGTATCGGGCAGCGCGAGGCCTGGCGGGCGAAGTGGCGCAGCCTGCTGGTCGTCCTGATGATCGCGCTGCCGGTGGCGGGCGTGACCGCGGTCGCGGTGACGTACCAGACCTATGACGTCGACACCGTCGAAGGCCTCGATCGCCGCCTCGGCACCGCGGCCGCGGCCAGCATCGACGTCCAGGCGGCCGGCGCGGTCCGGCAGGGGATCGACCCCGAGAACGCGTCCGAGTGGCTCGAGGACTCCGATGCCGACCCGCTCGACGCGGCGGGCGTCAAGGCGGTCATCGGGGAGCGCCCGATGCTCGAGGTGATGGACCGGACCTTCGACGTACGCACGGACAAGGGGGTCACCTGGGTCAGCGGTCTGGAGACGGATCTGAACGACCCGCTCGCCGCCGGGCTGACGCGGCTGACCGAAGGCCGCCTGCCTCAGGGGCCGGACGAGGTCGTGGTCAACTCGACCCTTGCCTTCCGGGGACCCGGTATCGGCGAGGAGCTGCAGATCCCGAACGGCGACCTCGACGAGGTCCGCAAGGTCGTCGGCGTCGTCGAGTCGTCGACCGTACGCAACGACGCCTTCGTTGCCGGGCCCGACCTTCCGGTCGACTACGCCGGTGACCGCTCGACCTGGCTGGTCGGCGGCGCGCCGGTGACCTGGTCCGACATCGAGGACCTGAACGCGGCGGGCGCCTTCGTGCTCTCGCGCTCGGTCGTCCTGGACCCGTCGCCCGCCGCGCTCGCGGCCGACAAGGACATCCGTCCGCCGATGGGCGTCCCGGACCCCTCCGAGGTCGTGGTCATCGTCCTCATCGTGGTCATGGTGATCCTCGAGGTGGTCCTGTTGGCCGGGCCGGCGTTCGCGGTCGCGGCCCGGCGCCAGGCGCGTGACCTCGCGCTGATCGCGGCCTCGGGAGGGACCGCGCGCCAGTCGCGGCGCGTCCTGCTCGGGATGGCGATCGTCATCGGTGCGGTGGCGGCGGTCATCGGCGCCGTGCTCGGGGTCGGGCTGGCGCGGCTGCTCCAGCCGCTCGCCCAGGATCAGGTCTCGGCCTGGTTCGGCCCGTTCGAGGTGCCGTGGCTGCAGGTCCTGGCGGTCGCCGTCATCGGGTTCGCGGCCGCGATCTGCGCGGCGATCGTGCCGGCCTGGATCGCCTCGCGGCAGAACGTCGTCAGCGTGCTGGCCGGGCGGCGCTCCGAAAGCCTGCCCTCGCGCCGGTCGCCGCTCATCGGCCTCGTGCTGATCGCAGCCGGGATCGCAGCCGCGGCGTTCGGCACGCGGAACGCACTCAGCGGCATCCCGATCGCCTTCGGCGTGCTGCTCTGCGTGGCCGGGCTGTTGTTCATCCTGCCGGTCCTCGTCTCGCTGGCGGCTCGGTCGAGCGCCCGGATGCCGCTGGTCATCCGCTTCGCGACGCGCGACGCCGACCGGCACCGCACCCGGACGGTGCCTGCCGCCGGGGCGATCGCGGTGACGGTGGTCGGGGTGGTCACGCTCGGGATCGCGTTCAGCAGCGATCAGGAGCAGAACGAGGAGAGCTATCTGCCTGCCTTCGCGATCGGCGACGCCGTGGTGCATCCGCGACACAGCGAGACCGAGGACGAGACCGATGCCGACGAGTCGGCGGCGCGGTGGAAGAGCATCGCCGCGCAGGTCGAGAAGGCCATCCCCGGGGCGACGGCCACACCGACATCCAGCGCGGTGGTCGACGACGACGGACGCTATGTCGCCGTCGAGAGCGGCGACGGCGCGATGGTCTCGCTCGACACCACCTTGGGCGAGTTCGGCGACCTCATCGTCGCCGGCGCCGACGGGAGCCTCCCGCCGGTGGTGGCGCGATCGCTGTCCGAGCGTGACGCCGCCACCGCTGCCGAGACGCTGCGGTCCTCCGGAGCGGTGGTGTTCACCACCGACGACAAGCTGCTGTCCTCGCGATCCGCGCACCTGGTCGTCAGGGAGTGGTCGGAGGAGGACGGCGAGGACCGTGACGTCGCCACCGTCGAGGTGCCGGCGACCTATCTGGACGTGGGTGAGCGGGCCGCGCCTGCGTACGCGGTCGTGACGCCCGCGATGGCCGAGAAGCTCCGTGTCGAACCGCAGGTCACGGGCCTCTACGTCGAGAACGCCCGGCTCAGCGCCGAGGCCGAGACCGATCTCGACGAGGCCCTCGCCGCCGGCCAGTTCTCCACGACGATCCTGGTCGAGCGCGGCTATGTGGAGAGGGACTCCGTCGTGATCGTCTGGATCCTCCTGGTCACCCTGGGGTCCGTGCTGATGATCGGCGGCGCGCTGACCGCGACCCACCTCGCGATCAACGACGCCCGCCCAGACCTGGCGACCCTCTCGGCGGTCGGTGCCAGGACGCGTACGCGGCGCGGGGTCGCTGCCTCGTACGCCCTGGTCGTGGCGCTGCTCGGGGCGATTCCGGGCGCGCTGATCGGCTTCGTGCCCGGCATCGCGATCAGCTATCCGATCACCACCGAAGGCTGGCCGGAGCGTGACAGCGTCGCCGCGCACTACCTCGAGATCCCCTGGGATCTGGTCGGGATCGTGGTCGTCGGACTGCCGCTGCTGATCGCGCTCATCGTCGCGGTCACCACCCGCGGCCGGCTCCCGATGGTCGCCCGCGTCGAATAGGGACTTCTGGCGAGCCGAATCCTTAGTTGTGGGCGACGAAACTCGAGTTTCGTCGCCCACAACTACATTCTCGGCTCGCCACTTCTACCGACTCGGCGGGGCTTGTCAGGCCTGGCAGAGGCAGAAGGGGTGGCCGGCGGGGTCGAGGAAGACGCGGAAGGTCTTGCCGGGCTGGACCTCGTGCTTGGTGGCGCCGAGGGCGATGGTGGCCGCCTCGGCGGCGTCGAGGTCGTCGACCATGACGTCGAGGTGGGACTGCTGGGGTACGTCCTGCGAGGGCCACTTCGGCGCGCGGTAGTCCTCGACCGCCTGGAAGTTGAGGGCGCCGCCCTCGCCCCAGGCCTCGGCCCAGCTGCCGTCGTCGTCGACCTTGGTCTCCCAGTCGAACAGCTTTGCGTAGAAGGTGGCCAGGGCTGCCGGGTCGGGGCAGTCGATGACCCATTGCGGATTGCGTGCGATAGCCATGGACCCGACGTTAGGACCGGTTCCGGACGTTCTGCTTCCGCCTGTCGCGACGCCATCTCAGAAATATACAGTCAGGGTTGACTGTTTGTTTCTGGCACGGAAGAGTGCCTGTCTGTGAGCCAGGCCACCCGCGTACCCCAGGAGGAGCGCACCCGCGCGATGCGGGCGCGCCTCCTCGATGCCACCGTCGAGCTGCTGGCCGAGCGCGGCTTCGCCGGCACCTCGACGACGCTCGTCTCCCAGCGCGCCGGGGTCTCTCGCGGTGCGCAGCTGCACCACTTCCCGGCCAAGAACGACCTGGTCGTGGCGGCGGTCGAGCACATCACCGAAGCCCGCGGCGAGGCGCTGAAGGAGGCGGCCGGAGCGCTCCCGGAGGGCGGGCAGCGTACGCGGCACGTGCTCGCCATGCTCGCCGAGCAGGTCACCTCGCCGGTCTTCGCCGCGGCCCTGGAGCTGTGGGTGGCGGCACGCACCGACGAGCAGCTGGCTGCGGCGGTGGGTCCGCTCGAGCAGCGGATCGGTCGCGAGCTCCACCGGGCCACCGTCGAGCTGCTCGGCGTGGACGAGAAGAAGCCGGGGGTACGCGAGCTCGTGCAGGCCACGCTCGATCTCGTCCGCGGCCTGGCTCTGGCTGACACGATTACCGACGACGCCGCCCGACGCGAGCGGATCCTCGATCACTGGGCCGAGGTCCTGGAAAGAGAGCTGCGATGAGCCTGTTGGATCAACTTCTCGAGGACCTCTCCATGGAGGGGTTCGAGCTGCGCCAGGTGGTGGCGGGGCTGAGCGAGGCGGGCTGGCGCGAGCCGACCCCGGCCGAGGGCTGGGACGTCGCCGCCCAGATCGCCCACCTGGCCTGGACCGACGAGGCCGCGCTCGCCGCGACCGAGTGGGTGGCAGGTGACGCGACCGCCTGGGACGAGCTGGTCAATGAGGCCATCAAGAACCCCGAGGGCTACGTCGACGAGTCCGCCCTGGCGATGGCCGCGATGCCGGCGACGGAGCTGCTGCAGCACTGGGACGGCGTACGCGGCGAGCTCGCCGGGGCGCTCGCGAACGTCCCGGACGGGAAGAAGCTGCCCTGGTTCGGGCCGCCGATGTCGCCGGCCTCGATGGCGACCGCGCGGTTCATGGAGACCTGGGCCCACGGGCTGGACGTGCGCGAGGCGCTCGGCCACACCTACGAGCCCAGCGACCGCATCAAGCACGTCTGCCACCTCGGGACCCGCACCCGCGACTTCTCCTACGGCGTGCACGGCCTGACCCCGCCGAGCTCCCCGTTCCGGATCGAGCTGACCGCGCCGTCGGGCGAGCAGTGGGAGTGGGGCCCGGAGGATGCGGAACAGAGCGTCCGGGGCCCTGCGTACGACTTCGCGCGGTTGGTCACCCAGCGCATCCACCGTGACGACACCGCGCTCGAGGCGACAGGCGGCGACGCCGAGAAGTGGCTGACGATCGCCCAGGCCTTCGCCGGACCCACCGGGGGCGGGAGGCCCAAGAAATGATCACGATCGGCAACTGCTCCGGTTTCTACGGTGACCGGTTCTCGGCGATGCGCGACATGCTCGAGGGCGGTCGGCTCGACGTGCTCACCGGCGACTATCTCGCCGAGCTCACCATGCTCATCCTCGGCAAGGACACCCTCAAGGATCCGACGACGGGCTACGCCAAGACCTTCCTGCGTCAGGTCGCGGACTGCCTCGACCTCGCGCTGCAGCGCGACGTCAAGATCGTCTCCAACGCAGGCGGCCTCAACCCCGCCGGGCTCGCTGCCGCCATCGAAGCGCTCGGGACGAGCGCCAAGGTGGCCTATGTCGACGGCGACGACCTCCGCGGACGTCTCGACTCCCACCCCGACGCCCTGACCGCCAACGCGTACCTCGGTGCCTTCGGGATCGCGCATGCGCTCGACGCCGGTGCCGACATCGTCGTCACCGGCCGGGTGACCGACGCCAGCGTCGTCGTCGGGCCGGCGATCGCCCACCACAGCTGGAAGCGCGACTCCTACGACGAGCTGGCCGGCGCCGTGGTCGCTGGCCACGTGATCGAGTGCGGCACCCAGGCCACCGGCGGCAACTTCTCCGGGTTCCTGACCATGTCGCCGCAGGCCCGGGCGCGTCCGCTGGGGTTCCCGGTCGCAGAGATCGCCGTCGACGGCTCCTCGATCATCACCAAGCAGGACGAGACCGGCGGCACCGTCACGGTGGACACGGTCACCGCGCAGCTGCTCTACGAGATCCAGGGACCGCTCTACCTCGGTCCCGACGTCACCACCGACCTCACCTCGATCCGGCTCCAGGAGGTCGGCATCGATCGGGTCGCGATCACGGGAGTGACGGGCACCCCGCCACCGGCCACGCTCAAGGTTGCCGTGAACTCCCTCGGCGGCTACCGCAACTCCGCCGAGTTCGTGCTCACCGGTCCTGACATCGACGCCAAGGCCGCCTGGCTGCGCGACCAGCTCGACGCCGAGCTCCCGATAGGGCCCGACTACACGTGGTCGACCTACCGCATCCCCGCGCCCGACTCCCCGACCGAGGAGGGTGCCGCCTGCATCCTGCGGCTCAACGCCCGCGCCGCCGACGCCGACGCCGTCGGACGTGCGCTGACCGCCCCGGCCATCGAGCTGGCGCTGGCCTCCTACCCGGGCTTCCACGTCACCGCGCCGCCGGGACGGCCGTCTCCGTTCGGGATCTACAAGGCTGCGTACGTCCGGCGCGACCGCGCCCCCGAGACAGTCCATCTCCCCGACGGCTCGACCTACGAGGTTCCATCCCCCCTCGCTTATGCCGAGACGTCACGTACGTCGGCCGAGACGTCACGCGCGTCGGCCGAGGGGACCACTCGATCGACGGGAGCGACGCCTCGGCCGACGGGGGCGACCTCTCGGCGAGCGCTGGGCGAGCTGGTGTACGCACGGTCCGGGGACAAGGGTGGCGACGCCAACCTGGGGCTCTGGGTGCCGCAAGGGCGGCCGGAGGCGGCCGTCGAGTGGCTGCTCGACACGGTCACCCCGGAGTGGGTGCGGAAGCTGTTGCCAGAGGCCGAGGAGCTGACCATCGACATCACCCCGCTGCCGCACCTGCGTGGCGTGAACATCGTCATCCACGACCTCCTCGGGGAGGGCGTGGCCGCTTCGACGCGCTTCGACCCGCAGGCGAAAGGGCTGGGCGAGTGGGCCCGGAGCCGATTTGTCGACATTCCCGGGGAGCTTCTGTGAGCAACGACCTGTTCCAGCTGGGTGCCGAGTTCACCCGCCGCGAGATCTTCCCCGACCTGCAGGAGTGGGAGGACAACCAGGAGATCCCGCGGGAGGCCCACCTGGCTGCCGCCAAGCAGGGGCTGCTCGGGATCGGGTTCCCCGAGGAGGCCGGCGGCGAGGGCGGCGGTCTTGCCGACACCGTCGCGGTGACCGAGGGGATGATGTCCGAGGGCGCCTCGTCCGGCCTGCTCGCGGGCCTGTTCACCCACGGGATCGCGCTGCCGCACATCGCCAAGCACGGCTCGCCCCACCTCATCGAGACGTACGTGAAGCCGACCCTGGCCGGGGAGAAGATCGGCAGCCTCGCGATCACCGAGCCCGACGGCGGCTCCGACGTCTCCCACCTCCGCACGACCGCAACCCGCGACGGCGACGAGTTCGTCGTCAACGGCGCCAAGACATTCATCACCTCTGGCTGCCGCGCCGACTTCGTCACCACCGCGGTCCGCACCGGTGGCCCTGGGGCAGGCGGCATCAGCCTGCTCGTGATCGACAAGGACACCCCGGGCTTCACGGTCACGCGCAAGCTCGCCAAGATGGGCTGGCACTGCTCCGACACCGCGGAGCTCGCCTTCGAGGACGTACGCGTCCCCGCCGAGAACCTCGTCGGCGACGAGAACGCAGGGTTCATCTACATCGCCGAGGCGTTCGTGACCGAGCGGATCGCGCTGGCCGTGCAGGGCTACGGCACCGCCGCCCGCTGCCTGGCGCTCACCGCCGACTACGCGCGCCAGCGGCAGACCTTCGGGGAGCCGCTGATCAAGCGTCAGGTCGTACGCCACAAGCTCGTCGAGATGCACCGCCAGGTGGAGGTCGCCAAGGCCTACACCCACGCCGTGGTCGCGCGCTACGACCGCGAAGGGTCCACCCAGGCCACGATCGCCGAGGCGGCGCTGGCCAAGCAGACAGCGGTCGAGGCCTGCACCTGGGTCGTCGACCAGGCCGTCCAGCTTCACGGCGGGACGGGGTACATGCACGGGACCGAGGTCGAGCGGCACTACCGCGACGCCCGGATCCTGCCGATCGGAGGAGGAGCCACCGAAGTGATGACCGACCTGGCCGCCAAGCTGTTGGGACTGGACAGATGACCGGGAACAGAGAAGCCCTCCTCGAGAAGATCGAGGCCCTCGACGCCGAGCACGCCAAGGCGGCGGCCGGCGGCGGCGAGAAGTACGTCGCCCGCCACAAGGCCCGAGGCAAGCTCCTCGCCCGTGAGCGGATCGAGCTGCTGCTGGACGAGGGCAGTCCGTTCCTGGAGACCCAGCCGCTGATCGGCTGGGGCAGCGACTTCCCGGTCGGTGGCTCGATCATCACCGGCATCGGGGTGGTCGAGGGGGTCGAGTGCATGATCGTCGCCAACGACCCGACGGTGAAGGGCGGCGCGCTCAACCCCTACTCCCTCAAGCGCTCCTTCCGGGCGGCCGAGATCGCGGAGAAGAACGGTCTCCCGACGATCAACCTGACCGAGTCCGGCGGCGCCGACCTGCCCACCCAGAAGGACATCTTCATCCCGGGCGGCAAGGGCTTCCGCGACCTGACCCGGTCCTCCGCCCGCAAGCAGCCGACCATCTCGGTCGTCTTCGGCAACTCCACGGCCGGCGGTGCGTACGTCCCCGGCATGAGCGACTACGTGATCATGGTCAAGGAGGGCGCGAAGGTCTTCCTGGCCGGCCCGCCGCTGGTGAAGATGGCCACGGGTGAGGACACCGACGACGAGTCGCTGGGCGGTGCCGAGATGCACTCGCGCATCTCCGGCTCCTCCGACTTCCTCGCCGTCGACGAGCACGACGCGATCCGGCAGGCGCGCCGGGTGGTGGCCCGGCTCAACTGGCGCAAGCGGGGCCCGCAGCCGAAGGCGAGCTACGAGCCCGAGCTCGACCCCGACGGCCTCCTCGACCTGATCCCGACCGACCTCAAGGAGCCCTTCGACCCGCGTGAGGCGATCCTGCGGATCGTCGACGGGACCGGGCCCGACAACGAGGTGGCGTTCGACGAGTTCAAGCCGCTCTACGGATCGAGCCTCTGCGTCGGCTGGGCGCGGCTGCACGGCTACGAGATCGGCATCCTCGCCAACGCGCGCGGCGTGCTCATGTCGGAGGAGGCCCAGAAGGCGGCGCAGTTCATCCAGCTCGCCAACCAGAAGGACACCCCGCTGCTGTTCCTGCACAACACCACCGGCTACATGGTCGGCACGGAGTACGAGCAGGGCGGCATCATCAAGCACGGTGCGCTGATGATCAACGCGGTCTCCAACTCCACCGTCCCGCACCTGACCGTGATCATGGGGGCGTCTTACGGCGCGGGGAACTACGGCATGAACGGCCGTGCGTACGATCCCCGTTTCCTCTTCACCTGGCCCTCGGCCAAGTCCGCCGTGATGGGGCCGGCCCAGCTCGCCGGGGTGATGGAGATCGTCGCCCGCGAGTCCGCCGAGAAGAAGGGCGAGGTCTTCGACGCCGAGGGGTTCAAGGGCGTCAAGGAGATGGTCGAGGGGATGGTCGAGGAACAGTCGCTGCCGATGTTCCTCTCCGGCCTCGGCTACGACGACGGGGTCATCGACCCGCGCGACACCCGCACCGTCCTCGGCCTCTGCCTCTCCGCCATCGCCACCCGACCCATCGAAGGCGCCATGAACTTCGGCGTCTTCAGGATGTGAGTGCTGCCATGATCAACCGACTGCTCGTCGCCAACCGCGCCGAGATCGCCTCGCGCGTCTTCCGTACCGCCCGCAAGCTGGGCATCGAGACCGTCGCGATCCACTCCGACGCCGACGCAGACCTGCCGTTCGTGGCCGACGCGGACCATGCCGTACGCCTCCCCGGCAACGCGCCCACCGACACCTACCTCCGTGCCGACCTGGTCATCGAGGCGGCGAAGGTGGCCGGTGCCGACGCGATCCACCCGGGCTACGGGTTCCTGTCGGAGAACGCCGACTTCGCTCGTGCCGTCGAGGCGGCCGGGCTGGTCTGGATCGGCCCGGCTCCCGAGTCGATCGAGCAGATGGGCTCGAAGATCGAGGCCAAGAAGATCATGGCCTCCGCGGGGGTCCCGGTCCTGGAGGCACCGGCTTCCCCGGCCGAGTCCGACCTGCCGCTGCTGGTCAAGGCGTCTGCGGGCGGTGGTGGGCGCGGGATGCGGATCGTCCGGACGCTCGACGCGCTGTCCGCCGAGATCGCTGCCGCCGAGGCAGAGGCCGCCTCGGCGTTCGGCGACGGGACCGTCTTCGTCGAGCCGTACGTCGAGGCCGGCCGTCACGTCGAGGTCCAGGTCGTCGGCGACGGTGCCGGTAACGTCGCCGTCTTCGGTGAGCGCGACTGCTCGGTGCAGCGCCGCCACCAGAAGGTCGTCGAGGAGTCCCCGGCGCCGCTGCTGCCCGATGCCGTCCGGTCGGCGCTCCACGAAGCTGCCCGCAACGCGGCCGCGGCGATCGACTACCGCGGCGCGGGGACGGTCGAGTTCCTCTACGACGCTGCCTCGGAGCGGTTCTGGTTCCTGGAGATGAACACCCGGCTCCAGGTCGAGCACCCGGTGACCGAGCTGGTGCACGGCGTCGATCTGGTGGAGCTACAGATCGCGGTGGCCGAAGGCGTCCCGGGCGTCGTCTCGACAGGCTCGACCAGCGTGAACGGGCATGCGATCGAGGTGCGGCTCTACGCCGAGGACCCGTCGGCTGACTACCAGCCGCAGTCGGGGACGCTGACGAAGCTGGAGTTCGCCGGCGACGCCCGGATCGACGCCGGTTACACCTCCGGCTCGGAGGTCAGCACCTTCTACGACGCGATGCTGGCGAAGGTGATCGTGCACGCGCCCACGCGCGAGGCGGCGATCCGGCGGCTGGTCTCGGTGCTGCGTACGGCCAAGATCCACGGCCTGGTGACCAACCGGGAGCAGCTGATCGGGATCCTCGGCTCGGATGCGTTCCGCAGCGGCGAGGTCACCACCGCTCTGCTCGCGGAGGAATCCTTCCTTTCATCGGCTGAGGACCCGGGTGCCCCCGTGGCGGCGGCGGTCGCCCTGGCCGAGCGGACCCGTCGGCCGGGCGTCCCGATCGCCTGGCGAAACGTCGTCAACCAGCCCCAGCGGACGGTCTTCGAGGATGGTTCCGAGGACGGTCTGACCGTCGAGTGGTACGGCACCCGCGACGGCTACCGCATCGACGGCTTCGAGGTCATCGAGGCAGGTCAGAGCCGGGTCGCGCTCGAGAAGGACGGCCTGCGCACCACGTACGAGATCTCGATCGACGGTGACCATATCGACGTCGACTCTGCGTTCGGGCACACCGCGCTGCGGAAGCGGCCGAGGTTCACCGACCCGGCCACCCAGACGCAGCCCGGAAGCCTGCTGGCACCGATGCCGGGATCGGTCGTCGACGTCCTGGCCGAGGCCGGCAGCGACGTCACCGAGGGCCAGCCGCTGCTGGTCCTGGAGGCGATGAAGATGCAGCACACGGTGACCGCGCCCACCGACGGCGTACTCACCCAGATCAACGTCACACCAGGAACCCAGGTCGCCGCCGGCGAGGTGCTCGCGGTGGTCGAGCCTGTCGAGACCTCCCACAACGAAGGAGCAACCTCATGACTGCATTCACAGAGCCCGAGGAGCGGACCGCGCTGCGCGAGGCGGTGGCGAAGCTGGCCGGCAAGTACGGTCACGACTTCGTCGCCAAGCAGGCCCGTGAGGGCGGCAAGATGACCGAGATGTGGCTCGAGATGGGCCGCAACGGGTTCCTGGGCGTCAACATCGCCGAGGAGTACGGCGGCGGTGGCGGGGGCATGAGCGACCTCGCCGCGGTGCTCGAGGAGGCAGCGACCGCCGGCGCCCCGCTGCTGATGATGGTCGTCAGCCCGGCGATCTGCGGCAGCATCATCGGCCGCTGCGGCACCGACGAGCAGAAGAAGCGCTGGCTGCCCGCCATCGCGGACGGCAGCCTGCTGATGGCCTTCGGGATCACCGAGGCCGACGCCGGCTCCAACTCCCACAAGATCACCACCACCGCCAAGCGTGACGGCGACGAGTGGGTCCTGAACGGCCAGAAGACCTTCATCTCCGGCGTCGACGAGGCCGACTCGGTCCTCATCGTCGCCCGCACGGAGGACGCCAAGACCGGCAAGCTCAAGCCGGCTCTCTTCGTGGTCCCGACCGACTCGGAGGGCTTCACCAAGCAGGTCATCCCGATGGCCTGGGAGGCACCGGAGAAGCAGTTCACGCTCTTCATCGACGACGTACGTCTCCCTGCCGACGCCCTCGTCGGCGACGAGGACGGCGGCATCTGGCAGCTCTTCGCCGGTCTCAACCCCGAGCGGATCATGGGCGCCGCCCTCTCCTGCGGGATGGCGCGCTACGCCCTGGCGAAGGCGGTGGAGTACGCCGCCAACCGCTCGGTCTGGAAGGACGCCCCGATCGGCTCCCACCAGGGCATCGCGCACCCGCTGGCGAAGGTCAAGATCGAGCTGGAGCAGGCCCGCCTGCTGTGGCAGAAGGCCGCAGCCCTCTACGACGCCGGCGACGACGCCGGTGCCGGGGAGTACGCCAACATGGCCAAGTACGCCGCCGGCGAGGTCGCCTGCAACGCCACCGACGCCGCGGTCCACACCCACGGTGGCAACGGCCTGACGGTGGAGTACGGGCTGGCCAACCAGCTCGTCGCCGCCCGTCTGGGCCGCATCGCCCCGGTCAGCCGGGAGATGATCCTCAACTACATCGCGATGCACACCCTCGGTCTGCCCAAGTCCTACTGAGCCCGAGAACGAGTACAGGGCCGGTCGCGTGGGCGGATTCTAGGGGTCCTTGCAACACCTGATGACCTAAGTGGCTGTCAGTAGATCACGCAGACGCTCGGCTGGGGTATCCCAGTCGAGCGTTTTGCGTGGTCGGGCGTTGAGTTCCTGGGCGACGTGCTCGAGGTCTTCGGCCCCGTGGATGGATAGGTCGGTGCCCTTGGGAAAGTACTGACGTAGCAGGCCGTTGGTGTTCTCGTTCGACCCGCGCTGCCACGGCGAGTGGGGGTCGCAGAAGTAGACCGGTACGTTCGTGGCGACCGTGAACTGTTTGTGGGCGGCCATCTCGCAGCCTTGGTCCCAGGTCAACGAGCCACGCAGGTGGGCGGGAAGCGACCCGATCAACGGAACCAGCACGTCACGGACTTCCTCGGCGGTGTGCCCGCCCGGGAGGTGTCCGAGCATCACGTATCGGGTGCTGCGCTCGACCAGGGTCACGATCGCGGACTCGCTGCGGGTGCCGACGATCAGATCGCCTTCCCAATGACCGGGCACAGCACGGTCCTCGACCTCTGGTGGCCGCTCAGAGATCATCACCATCGGGTCGATGAACCGCGGTGTGCGCTGGTCGGGCTGCTTGCGTGGTTTGCGGCGGGTGCGGCCAGTCCGCAGCGCTGCGGCCACCTCGCGCCGTAGACCGCCACGGGCCTGGACGTAGATGGCTTGGTAGATCGTCTCGGCGCTCACACGCATGCTCTCGTCGTCGGGGAACTCTTTGACCAGAGCGTGGCAGATCTGCTCGGGCGACCAGTGCACCGCGAGCTTGCCGGTGACGAAATCGCGCAACCGACCGCCCGCAGCGAGCTTGCTGTGCTTCGGCCTGGCACGGTCTGTGGCCCAGCCCCGCTGAGCAGCGTAGGGACGGTAGACACCATCGACTGACCGGTTGTCCAGCTCCCGCTTGATCGTCGAGGCCGGCCGACCTAGCTGCCGCCCGATCTCGCGCAGCGAGGCCTTGTGCTGACGCAGGTCTGCGATCGTCTCGCGCTCTGCCAGTGTCAAGAACCGCGGATGCAGATCTGCTTCCAACACCGTCATCGCCGGCGCTCGCCGCGCATCCACGTGGGTGGTCATCCCCGTGTTGTAAACCACCCGACGCCCATCAGGACGAAGGCGCGAGCCGTTGCTCTTCCGGATCCCCTTGTCCCAGTCCTCAGCGGTCCGCTCGTGGATCCCAACCTGGGCAGCAGCTTCCCGCCGCCGAACCCCTGAGGAGCGAAGCCGGTCATACTCCGCACGCCCTGGATGCCCGCCCCTGCCGCCAGGCGTGCCCTGAGCACGCATCCCGGCCTTCCGCGCCCACGCATAGGCCGTGTTCCGGTTCATCCCGACCACACGCGCAGCCGCCGAGACACTGCCACCCTCACGATCCAGCGCCTCGAAGAACCGAACCTTCAACTCCGCAGACAACACGATCCCCGCAACTCCTGAAACTCAGGGTGTTGCGGGGATCGCTAGAGCCCGTCGTGAGCGACCGGCCCTGCTGCGTACGTCTGTGTCTACTTCTTCGGCTCGGTGACGACGATCGTGCTGAGGATCTTGTCGGCGAAGGTCTGGCGCTTCTCGTCCCACAGCGGCCACAGGTAGCCGATGTAGCAGGCGAGCTGGTCGAGGTAGTGGACGAAGAAGCGTCCGATCGAGAACCACGTCCCGAGGACCTGGCCGTCGGCCTCCTTGACCACCTTGATGCCGAGGACACCCTTGCCGATCGTGTAGCCGGTCTTGCCCTGCTTCAGTCCGTAGTTCCAGAACAGGAAGGCGAGACTCACCAGGAAGCCGATGAACATGAGGAGCCCGCCGATGGCCATGAGCGCCCCGTTGGGCTCGCCGGCTGGCGTGTACATGCCGGTGTTCGGGTCATACTCCGAGACGCCACCGGAGGCGGCGCCGCCGATGAGCAGGCCGTAGCCGATCCAGAACGGGATCATGGCCACCGCGCCGACGAGCCCGTCGATGATCGCGGCGCCGACGCGTGCACCCCAGGAGGCGTACGGCGGGGTCGGGGCGCCATAGCCGTAGCCGGCCGGGGCGGCGCCGTAGCCGGGTGCGGCAGGGGCGGCGCCGTAGCCGGGCGCGGCCGGAGCGGCGCCGTAGCCCGGCGCTGGCGGAGGCGGCGGAGCGCTGGGCTGACCGTAGGCCGGTGCGGGCGGCGGGGTCGGCGGCAGAGGCTGGCCGGACGGGTCCTGCGGGGCGCCAGGAGGCGGGCCGTAGTTAGACATGGGCCAGAGTATGGCCACATCTCAACGTAAATGTCAGCGCACACGCCTGAGCGGCGGGCCTAAGAGCGAGGCTCCACGAGGACCAGCGTGCCGACGATCTTGTCGGCGAAGGTCTGCCGCTTGTCGTCCCACAGCGGCCACAGGTAGCCGATCATGCAGAACGCGTCGAGGACGTGGAGCAGCTGTCGCACCAGCGCTACCGGGACGCCGGTCGTGGCCTCCGAGTCTCGTCGGACGAGCTTGATCCCGACGACACCCTTGCCGATGGTGTAGCCGGAGCGGCCCTGCTTGAGGACGTGGTTCCAGACCGCGAAAGCGAGGCCGCCGACCCAGCCGGCCAGGGTCACCAGAAGCCCGAACGCGGTGACGAAGAAGCCGGACTCCTGCGCCAGCCCACCACCCACGCCGGCGACCAGATAGAACGGCAACAGCAGGGCGGCGTCGATCAGGGCACCGCCCGCCCGACGGCTCCAGGTCGCGAGCGGCGGCCCGGTGGGGACGTACGACTGCTGCGCCCAGGGCGGGGCCTGGGGCTGCTCGCCCGGTCCACGAGCGGGGTCCTGCGGGGCGCCTGGTGGCGGCCCGGTCGGCGGGCCGAAGTTGGACATCTGGTGGGTCATCTCCTCGAGTGTGCTGACCTGCTGACCTGACCGACGTTCAATCTATCGGGTCAGGCAGGGGTTAGCCTGACGCTTATGGCTGGAGCGGCGAAGGCGATGGATCGGGCTCAGCGCCGGTTCCCGCCGGTCGCGTTCCCGATCGCCGTCGTCTACAAGTTCTACGAGGACCAGGGCAACAACCTCGCCGCGATCATCACCTACTACGCGTTCGTCGCGGTCTTCCCGATCCTGCTGCTCGCCTCCTCGATCCTCGGTTTCGTGCTGGAGGGCAACCCGGGCCTGCAGGAGGACGTGCTCGACACGGCGCTGGCGCAGTTCCCGATCATCGGCGACCAGCTCGGCCGCAAGGAGCTCACCGGGTCGACCGGCGCGATCATCGTCGGTGGTCTGGCTGCCCTCTACGGTGCGCTCGGCCTCGGCCTGTCGATGCAGAACGCCGTCAACACCGCCTGGTCGGTGCCGCGCAACAGCCGCCCCAACCCGATCCTGCTGAGGGTGCGATCGCTGTTCATGCTCGCGGCCGGCGGGCTGGCCATCCTCTCGGTCACCGGCTTGTCGCTGGTGCTGAGCCACACCGACTTCCTCGGGTTCAAGGCGGTCGACGTCGGCTACTGGCTGGTGATCCTCGGCACCGTCGCGATCGTCACCGGCATGCTGTGCGTCGTCTTCCGGATGGCCACCACCCGCGACCACTCGCTCGCACACGCACTCCCGGGGGCGTTCACGTTCGGCTTGCTGTGGCAGGTGCTGCAGTACTTCGGCGCCGAGTTCGTCCAGCACGTGCTCGCCGCCACCCGCGGCATGAACCAGACGTTCGCACTGGTCCTCGGTCTGGTCGCCTTTCTCTACATCGCGGCGCTGATGGTGGTGATCTCGATCGAGGTCAACGTCGTCTACTCGCGTCATCTGTGGCCGCGGGCACTGCTCACCCTCTTCACCGACGACGTCGAGCTGACCGAGGCCGACCGCCGCGCCTACGCGAGCTACGCCCTCATGCAGCGTCACAAGGGCTTCGAGACGGTCGCGGTCACCTTCGACGGCCCCGACGGCAACACCCACGAGATCGTCATGGACCCCTCCTGGCTACGCAAGACCGCCCGCCGGATCCGTCGTCGCGACGAGTTCAGCCGGCCTTTGCCGCCGACCACGCCACCGCCGCCGGTGCCACCGGGCAAGCTGCGTGCGGTGCCGCACCCCGACGAGGGCGAGCGGACGCGGCGTACGGGTCCTTAGGTCTTCTTCCGCAGCGGCACGAAGCGATACCAGCCGTGGCTGCTCAGGCGTGCGGTGCCGGTCTCGTTCCGTTCGACCAGCATCATCAGGCCGGCGACGGGGACCACCATCCGGCCGGGTGCGGCGAGCTGGTCCATCAGCTCGTTCGGCATCGCCTCGGCCTCGGCGGAGACGAGAATGCGATCGTACGCAGCCTCCTGGGGCCACCCGAGCACACCGGCTTTCGCCTTCTCGATCCGTGCCCACGGCTGGTGGGTGGCCGCCAGGTTCCGGCGGCCGAACCGGACCAGCGACGGCTCCAGCTCGACACCGACGACGCTCCCCTCGGGGCCGGTGAGATGGGCGAGCAGCGCGGTGGTCCAACCCGATCCGGAGCCGACGTCGAGCACCTTGTCACCCGGTGCGACCTGGAGGAGATACAGCATGTCGGCGACGGTCCGCGGCTGGGAGTTGGTCTGCCCGTGGCCGATCGGGAGCGGCTCGTCGAACCCCGCGAAGTCCCGCTCCTCGGGCGGGAGGAAACCCTCCCGGGGAATGGCGGAAAATGCATAGAGCACCCGGTCCACGTACCCCAGTCAAGCACGTATGGTCTGCCCCATGACTGAGTCGCCTGAAACCCCCGCTGAGCTCGTCCACCTCGACGTCGTCGACGGAGTCGCCACCATCACCCTCGACTCGCCGGCCAACCGCAACGCGCTCTCCCGCCAGCTGGTCACCGAGCTGTTCGAGGCCCTGCACGCGGCCGACAAGGACACCTCGGTCAAGGCGGTCGTGCTCCAGGCGACGGGCAGCGTCTTCTGCTCCGGCGCCGACCTCTCCGAGGCCGCGACGGTGCCGATGGAGGAGGGGACCCGCGGGATCGTACGTCTCCAGCGCACCATCGTCGCCCTGACCAAGCCCGTCGTGGCGAAGGTCCAGGGCCCCGTGCGCGCCGGCGGCCTCGGGCTGGTGGCCGCCGCCGACATCGCGATCGCCGCCGACACCGTCTCCTTCGCGCTCACCGAGGTCCGGCTGGGCCTTGCCCCCGCCGCGATCTCCCTCTCGATCCTGCCCCGGATCGACGCCCGCGCCGCCTCCCGCTACTTCCTCACCGGTGACAAGTTCGACGCCGCCGAGGCGGCCCGGATCGGCATCCTGACCGCCGCCGTCCCGGCCGAGTCGCTCGACGACGAGGTCGCCGCCATCACCTCCTCGCTCCTCGAAGGCTCCCCTCAGGGCCTGCGCGAGACCAAGCGCCTCATGGTCCGCGGACTGGTCGAGCACATCGACGCCGGCGGCGAGGAGATGGCCTCCCTCTCCGCCCGCCTCTTCGGCTCCGACGAGGCCCGCGAGGCGATGACCGCCTTCCTGACGCGGAAGCGGTAGTCGACTGGTGGCGTCCGTGCCCGCGTTACCCCACGTCGGGGTAGAGTTGTCTCCTTGCCGTGCGCCATGGGGGGCGCACGGCGGGTGTGGATCTTTGGTAACGGGGGAACATCCAGTTGAACGACAAGCTGGCTGAGCGCGAGATCGCTCAGGAGCAGAGGTTCGTAGATCGTGTCTACCTCCAGCTGGGGGAGTCGGCGCGCGCTGCGCAGGAGCTGGCCAAGGAGGGCCGCGACCGTGGCCGCCTGGGGCACGAGGGCGGGCTGGTCGAGCGCGACGCGTTCGCCTTCCAGGCGGCGCGACGGATCGCGCAGCTCGACGCTGCTCACGAGGGGCTGGTCTTCGGCCGCCTCGACCTCGACCCGGAGGTCGACCAGGAGCCGCGCTACGTCGGCCGCATCGGTCTGCGCGACGCCGAGCGCGACTCGCTGCTGATCGACTGGCGCGCGCCGGCGGCGGCGGTGTTCTACCAGGCCACCGCGGTCGAGCCGAGGTCGGTGATCCGGCGCCGGGTGCTCCGCTCCGAGGGGCAGAGCGTCATCGGTGTCGAGGACGAGCTGCTCGACGCCGAGGCTCTGGAACGCTCCGGCGCCGAGCTGCCGATCGTCGGCGAGGGCGCCCTCATCGCCCAGCTCAGCCGCGCCCGCGACCGCACGATGCACTCCATCGTCGCGACGATCCAGGCCGAGCAGGACAAGGCCATTCGGGCGCCCGGCAAGGGCGTCACGACCATCTCCGGCGGTCCGGGCGTGGGCAAGACCGTGGTGGCTCTCCACCGGGCCGCCTACCTGCTCTACACCGAGCGGCGGCGTTACGAGTCCGGCGGCGTGCTCATCGTCGGACCGTCGGGCGTCTTCATGCGCTACATCGAGCGCGTCCTGCCGAGCCTCGGTGAGACCGCGGTGGCACTGCGGTCGCTCGGTGAGGTCGTGGACGGCGTACGCGCGACCTGGCACAACGACCCCGCCGTCGCCGACGTCAAGGGCTCGGCTCGCATGGCCGAGGTGCTGCGCCGGGCCTCGCGCCAGCAGGCGCCGGGGTCCCCGCGCGAGTTCAAGGTCTTCTACCGCGACGACTCGCTACGGCTCGACGGCAAGCGGCTCGGTGAGCTGCGCCGGCAGCTGATGAGCCAGGGGCGCCGCAACCAGCAGCTGCGCCGCGTACCCCAGATGCTCCTCGACATCCTCTGGCGTCAGGTACGCGGCGAGCGCGGTCGTGAGCGGGGTCGCGAGGTCTTCAACGACGAGATGCTCGACAACCCCGCCTTCCTCGAGTTCGCCGCCGCCTGGTGGCCGGCGCTGGAGGCGCGCGAGGTCCTCGGCTGGCTGCGTGAGCCAGAGTTCCTGGCTCGCGTGTCGGAGGGGATCCTGACGTACGACGAGCAGCAGCTGCTCCTCAAGTCGTGGGCCGGGCGCGGTCTGACCGACGCGGACCTGGCCATCGAGGACATCCCGCTGCTCGACGAGCTCCGCTACGCGATCGGCGACATCCCCGAGCAGGTCGCCGACGAGCGCGACGCCGACCAGAGCGGCATCGACATCGCCGAGCTGATGACCGCCTCCGACCGCGAGTTCTCCTCGGGCCGGGGCTGGCGCCCGCCGACGTACCGGATCGACGACGACCCGTTCGCCCACATCCTCATCGACGAGGCCCAGGACCTCACTCCGATGCAGTGGCGGATGGTCGGTCGCCGGGGACGTACGGCCTCATGGACCATCGTCGGCGACCCCGCCCAGTCCTCGTGGCCGGTGGCGTCGGAGGCGGAGGAGGCGCGGGCCAAGGCGCTCGAGGGCAAGCCGGTCCACGCCTTCCACCTGTCCACGAACTACCGAAACTCGGCCGAGATCTACGCATTCGCCGCTGCGTACGCCGAGCGGGTCGGCCTCGACGCCGACCTGCCCACCGCGGTGCGCTCCACCGGCGTCGAGCCGCAGGTCGTCGAGCACGCGGTCGACCTGGAGAAGGCGACCCGGGAGGCGGTCGGCGAGATCGCCGCCCAGGTCGGTGGCACCGTCGGCATCGTGGTCCCGGTCGCGCGCCGTTCCGAGGTCAACTCGTGGCTGGCGTCGTGGTCGGAGTTCGCGGCCGACGCTCCTTCGGCTGCCGCCTCAGCCGCCGACCCGACCTCGGTGCCCTCCGGCGAGGACCGCATCGTCGTCCTCACCGGCCTGGACACCAAGGGCCTGGAGTTCGACGGCATCGTCGTGGTCAGCCCCGACGAGATCGAGCGCGAGTCCGCCACCGGCCGCGCCACCCTCTACGTCGTCCTCACCCGCGCCACCCAGCTCCTGACCACGGTCTCCTGAGCCCCGGCCGACTCGGCGCAACTGTCCCAAAACGATCGCCGAGTCGGCGCATCTGTCCCATGGCCTGGGGCAGATGCGCCGACTCGACAGTCAGATCCGAGACATTTGCGCCGGGTCGGCGGAGGGGTCAGCCGACGGAGGGCTTGGCGTCGGTGGTGACCTCGACGCCCTCGGCGAACTCGACGAGCTGCTCGTCGGTGAGGTGGATGCTGCTCCACATCTGGATGACGACGGTGAAGTCGCGGTAGGCGTACTTGAGCATCGTCGCGCCGTCGGGGGTCTTGACGAGGGTGGCGGGCTGGCCGTTGACGGTGGTGTCGGTGGCGCCCTCGGCGGGCGACGAGGCCGACTCGAGGGTCACCACGATCTTGTCCCGGAAGTCGCTGATGGTCGACGCGTCGTCGGGGCGGGCGACGGCGAGGACGTACTGGTCGGAGCCCTGCAGCACGAACCCCTCGGGCACTTTCGCCACGGTGTAGCCGGGCATCTGGGTGCCGTCGTAGTCGACGAGGCGTACGTTGTCGGCGGCCTGGGTGATCGGCGTGACCCTGTCGTCGGAGGTCAGGGCGATCCCGCCGAAGGCGCCGCCGACCGCGAGGGTCAGGGCGGCACCACCGAGGGCGGCGCGCTTGATCCGGCGCCGGGCGAGCGCCTGGTGGCCACGACGGAGGTCGGCGGTGGCATCGTCCGCCGAAGGGGCGGAGGGGGTCAGGCGGGCGAGGCGGTCGATCACGTCGTTCATCGGGAGTCTCCTGTCAGTTGGGTGGGGGTGAGCAGCGCGCGGAGCTTGTCCAGGCCGCGTGCCGTCTGGGACTTCACGGTTCCGGTCGAGCAGCTGAGTGCGTCGGCGACCTCGTCGACCGAGAGGTCGTGGACATGGCGGAGCACGACGGCCGCGCGCTGCCGGGGCGGGAGCTCGGCCAGTGCCGCGACCAGCTCGGGATCGACCATCGCCGGGTCCTCGACCGCGGTCTCGGGCAGCGACACCGCGCCGTGCTCCCGTCGGAAGAACGGGCGCCGGCGATGGTCGGTCAGGCAGTTGACCAGGGTGCGGCGAGCGTACGCAGCGGGCTGCTGCGACGCTCGCCCCCAGGCCAGGTAGACCTTGACCAGGGTCGACTGGACCAGGTCCTCGGCCAGGTGGGCGTCGCCGGCGGTCAGCAGCCGGGCGGTGCCGACGAGCTGCGCTCGGTGGCGGCGTACGAAGGCCTCGAATTCAGCGTCTTGGGAACGTCTCACGCTCTGTCAACGGATCGGGGGCATCGCGGGGTTGCACGAGGCCCACCATCCGAATCGAATGCGTCTGTCGCGCGCGCGACAATTAGGCTCATGTCCATGACGACCAACAGCCCTGCCAAGACCGCGATCGAGGAGATCACGGGGCACGAGGCGTGGGCGATCATCCGGCGCTCCTCGCGGGCGGGTGATCGGGACACGGTCGGCATGCTGGCAGGCACCCGGTCGGTGGTCGAGTCGCTGCTCGACGTACCGCTCGAGGAGGGCACCCCGGAGCCCGGCAAGGTGGCCGACCGGCTGCTCGCGGTGCCGTTCCGCCAGGTCAGCGAGCGAGGCTTCGAGGCCCACGACGACGGCACCCCGCTGGTGGTCGTCGACGTGGAGCGTGAGTGGGAGTTCTCGGTCGCCGAGGTGATCGAGGCCCTGCCCGACGTGCCGGTGGAGTTCACCGACCGCGGCGGGTTCGACGTGGACGACAACACCTACGCCGACCTGGTCAAGACCGTCATCGAGGACGAGATCGGCCAGGGCGAGGGCGCCAACTTCGTGATCGGTCGCCACTACCGCGCCCAGCTCGACGACTGGAACCACGACCGCGCGCTCACCGTGCTGCGTCGTCTGCTGGAGCGCGAGCGCGGGGCGTACTGGACCTACTGCTTCTTCACCGGCGACCGCTACCTCATCGGCGCCTCGCCCGAGCGCCACGTGAGCGTCCACGGCGGCGACGTCCGGATGAACCCGATCTCCGGCACCTTCCGGCTCCCGCGTGACCTCGAGGGAACGCCGGAGAAGATCGCGCACGACCTCAAGGGGCAGCTGACCGACTTCCTGACGGATCAGAAGGAGGTCTACGAGCTCTTCATGGTGGTCGACGAGGAGCTCAAGATGATGTGCGACATCTGCGACCAGGGCGGCCAGGTGCTCGGGCCGTTCCTGAAGCCGATGTCGCGGCTGATCCACACCGAATACCTGCTCGCCGGCCGCTCCGGGCGAGACCCGCGCGAGATCCTGCGCGACACGATGTACGCCGCCACCGTCACCGGCTCGCCGGTGGAGAACGCGTGCCGGCTGATCAAGAAGTACGAGCCGGAGGGCCGCGGCTACTACGGTGCCGCCCTCGCGCTGCTCGGCCGTGACGAGTCCGGCGCCCCGACGGTCGATTCGCCGATCGTGATCCGCACGGCGGACGTCTCCGTCGACGGCAGGCTGAAGGTCAGCGCCGGGGCGACACTGGTGCGCGACTCCGACCCGAAGTACGAGGTCGCCGAGACCCACGCCAAGGCCGGCGGGATCCTGTCGGCCTTCGGGCTGGTGCCGGCGGCGCCTGCTTTGGCACAGGATGTGTCTGAGCTGGTCAACGACGAGGATCTGCTGCTCACCCTGGCCGCCCGCAACCGCCGGCTGTCCTCGTTCTGGCTCACCGACCAGGCCGACGAGGAGCCCTCGGCCCACCTCGCCGGCAAGCACGCGGTGATCCTCGACGGCGAGGACGACTTCGTACGCATGCTGCGTCACGTCCTCCGGGTGCTCGGCATGACGTCGTCCGTGGTCCGCCACGAGGACTACGAGGACGGGGCTTTCGAAGGCGCCGATCTCGTCATCGTCGGCCCCGGGCCCGGTGACCCGCGCGACGGCTCCGACCCGAAGATGGGCAAGCTGCGCGCCGCCGTCGCGTCGCTGCTCGAGAGCGAGCAGCCGTTCCTGGCGGTCTGCCTCGGTCACCAGGCGCTGTGCCACCAGCTCGGGATAGGGCTGCACTACAAGGACATCGTCTTCCAGGGCACCCAGACGCGGGTCGGCCTCGGGTTCGGCGGGCGACCGCGCCGTGAGCGCGTCGGCTTCTACAACACCTTCGTGGGGCGCGTCGGGTCGGCGGAGCTGCCCGCAGGCGTGTCGGTGGATGCCGACCCCGAGACCGGCGACATCCACGCCATCTCCGGGCCGCACTACGCCGGCATCCAGTTCCATGCGGAGTCGGTCCTCACCGAGCGCGGCTACGACCTCATCCACGACGTGGTCAGCGACCTCCTCGCACAATGAGCGCACGCGTGGTGGTGATCGATCACCACGACTCCTACGTGTGGAGTCTCGTCCACATGATCGCGCAGGTCAGCGGTGAGATGCCGGACGTCGTCGAGCACGACGAGGTGAAGCTCGGCGACCTCGCCGGCTACACCCATGTGGTGCTCTCGCCCGGGCCCGGCCACCCTGCCGACCCGGCGGACTTCGCGGTCGGGCGTGACGTACTCGTGGCGGCGGGGCGGCCCGTCCTCGGCGTCTGCCTGGGCATGCAGGGTCTGGTCACCGCCTACGGCGGCGTCGTCGACCGGATCGAGCCCGCCCACGGTGAGGTCGCGCAGGTGACCCACGACGGTCGCGGGGTCTTCGCCGGCCTCCCCTCGCCACTCGAGGCGGTGCGCTACCACTCGCTCGCCGCCGTCTCCCTGCCCGATGTCCTCGAGGTCACGGCGCGTTCTGAGGACGGGGTCGTGATGGGCGTACGCCATCGTGAACTGCCGCTCGAGGGCGTGCAGTTCCATCCCGAGTCGGTGCTCTCCCAGCACGGCGCGGCGATGGTCGCGAACTTCCTGAACCGGCAGGTCTGAGGCAGCGGTGAGGCACCGGTGAGCGTCGAGGACCTCTTCGCCGAGGTGGCCGCCGCACACCCCCGCTGCGTCTGGCTCGACGGCGGCGGGGCGCGCGAGTGGTCCGGTACCCGGTCCCTGATCGGCTGGCTGGAGGACGACGACGTCTCGCTGACCTACTCCGCCGCGCGCCGTGAGGTGCTGCGCCACGCCGATGGCCGATCGGAGGTCGTCGGCGACGACATCTGGGAGGTCCTCGAACGCGAGGTCGGGCCCGGGGAGCAGTGGTTCGGCTACCTCGGCTACGCCTGCCGGCCCGATCTCCCCGCTGCTCCGTCGCGGGACGTACCGGACGCCGTCTGGATGCGGCCGTCGCACATCCGGCTCTTCGAGCACGAACTTCTCGGGCAATCCCTGCGCTTCTCAGGTGTTGCAATGCCTGAGAAGCGCAGCGATACCCGGTTGACCGGGTATTCCTCCCCGCCGTCCCCCGCCTACCGCGCCGCCTTCGCCCAGATCCAAGAAGCCCTCCGGGCCGGCGACACCTATGAGGCCAACCTGACCTACCGCACGACGGTCGAGGCCGAGGCCGACCCGGTGGAGACCTACCTGCGGCTCAGAAGCATCAACCCCGCCCCGTACGCAGGGTTCCTCCAGCACGACGTCGCCGGTCACAACGCGTGGTTGCTGAGCTCGAGCCCCGAGCGCTATGCGCTCATCGACGATGACCGCACGATCGAGACCAGGCCGATCAAGGGGACGACCCCACGAGGCGCCACGGCAGAACAGGACGCCGCCAACGCGGAGCTGCTGCGTACGGATCCCAAGCTGCGCAGCGAGAACCTGATGATCACCGATCTGCTCCGCAACGACCTCGCGATGGTGTGCGAGCCGGGGACGGTGGAGGTGCCCGGCCTGATGCAGGTGGAGTCCTACGAGACCGTGCACCAGCTCGTCACCACGGTCAGGGGACATCTCAGCGACGGGATCACCGCGATCGAGGCGTTGCGCAGGCTCTTCCCCGCTGGATCGATGACCGGTGCGCCCAAGCTGCGCACGATGGAGGTCATCGAGCGTGCCGAGCGCGACCTGGGCGGGCCGCGGGCGGCGTACGCCGGTGCGTTCGGCTGGATCTCCGGCGACGGACCGGCGGACCTGGGGGTGGTCATCCGCACCCTGACGACCCACGACGCCCGCACCTGGCGGATCGGGACGGGCGGGGGAATCACCGTCAAGTCCGACGTCGTCGAGGAGGCCGCCGAGGCGCGGTTGAAGGCCGACCGGGTGCGCGCTTCCCTCGGCAGATGATCAATCAGGTGAAAAGACGGCGACACGTTGAGACGGCGGCCGTTGTCTATTGGATCGTTCATAAAACGGGGACTACCGTGGACTCATCATGGCGACCATCGATGACAAAGCCCTGCCACATGTGATCGTGCTCTTCGGTGCGACGGGTGACCTGGCGCGCCGCAAACTCCTTCCTGGCCTGCTCAGACTCAACGAGGCCGGGCTGATGACGGACGCCCAGATCGTCGGCACCTCGCTGGAGGAGATGTCCGACGAGGACTTCGTCGCGTTCGCCCGCGAGGCGTGCGAGGAGTTCGGCAAGGGCGAGATCACCGACGCGCGGTGGGGGGCCTTCGGCGGGATGCTCTCCTACGTCTCGACCAAGGAGGGGCCGCACGCGCTCGCCGACGCGGTGAAGCTCGCCGAGAAGAAGCTGCAGGGGGTCGGCAGCGACGTACGCCGCCTCCACTACCTCAGCGTCCCGCCCAAGGCTGCCCAGGACGTGATCCGCCAGCTCGAGGAGGCCGACCTCGTCGAGCGCGCCCGGATCATCATGGAGAAGCCCTTCGGCACCGACCTCGAGTCGGCCAAGGAGCTCAACGCGAAGATCCACGAGGTCTTCACCGAGGAGCAGATCTTCCGGATCGACCACTTCCTCGGCAAGGAGGCCGCGCAGAACATCCTGGCCTTCCGCTTCGCCAACGGTCTCTTCGAGCCGATCTGGAACCGCAACTTCATCGACCACGTCCAGATCGACATCCCCGAGACGCTCGGCCTGGAGGGACGCACCGCCTTCTACGAGGGCACCGGCGCCTACCGCGACATGGTCGTCACTCACCTGATGCAGGTGCTGGCGTTCATGGCGATGGAGCCGCCGACGTCGCTGGCCCCCGACCCGATCGGCGAGGAGAAGAACAAGGTCTTCCGCTCGATCCAGCCGCTCGACCCGCGCAACGTGGTGCGTGGCCAATACTCGGGCTACCGCGGCAAGAACGAGGTCGCCGACGACTCCGACACCGAGACCTTCATCGCGATGAAGGTGATCATCGACAACTGGCGCTGGGCGGGTGTGCCGTTCTTCCTGCGCACCGGCAAGAAGCTGGCCGAGGGCGCGCGGATCATCTCGATCGCGTTCAAGGAGCCGCCGCTGACGATGTTCCCGGCCAACTCCGGCGCCGGCACCCAGGGCCCCGACCACCTCACCTTCGACCTCGCCGACCAGTCGAAGATGTCGCTGTCGTTCTACGGCAAGCGTCCCGGGCCCGGGATGAAGCTGGAGAAGCTCTCCATGCAGTTCGCCACCCAGGAGACGAGCTCCTCGACCGGTGTCCTGGAGGCGTACGAACGCCTCATCCACGACGCCATGCGCGGCGACCACACCCTCTTCACCACCGCCGAGGGCATCGAGACGCTCTGGGAGATCTCCCAGCCGCTCCTCGACAACCCGCCGCCGGTCCGCCTCTACGCGCCCGGCTCCTGGGGTCCCAACTCGATCCACCAGCTGATCGCCCCGCACGCCTGGCGCCTCCCCTTCGAGCGTTCCTGGCGCGAGACGAAGAAGCACTAGCCGGGAAGTCGCCCGCCTCGGCCGACGGGGCTGACGCCTCGGCTACGGGGCGTTGGCGCTGAGCTGCTCGAGCAGAGCCTGGGCGGCGCGGTCCATGGCGTCGCCGTCGTAAGGCTCCAGGTCGACGGAGTTGAAGCTCTGGATCAGGGCGCCGTTCTGGACGAAGCCGGTGACGGCGTACGAGCTGACTCCCTGCTGCTTGACCAGCCTGGCGTCGTCGGCGTCCCTGACCTCGGGTTCGCTGACCTTGCCCGACTGCACGTCCATGGTCTTCCACGCTTCCGCGAGGGTGCCCTTGAAGGGCAGGTAGTTCAGCTCGTACGCAGTCCCACCCGACTTCTCGGGAAGCAGTGCGCAGCGGGGTGCCGCCGAGGTGCCCTTCTCGACGCGGAGCTGGGCGCCGAGGGCCTTCTCGACGGGAGCGATGTCGAGCCCGTCGCACGGGTTGAACGTCTCCTTGGCGGAGTGATCAGACCCCGACGCGGAAGCCGATGCGGATGCCGAGGGGGCGGGATCCTCGGCTCCACAGGCAGCGAGGGAGAGCAGCGCCAGCAGACCGGGCGCCAGGACGGCGTACCTCAATGGTTCAGTCCTTCATCGTTCAACACAGCCGTGGGCGGTTCGGTCGGCCGGGGTGAGGCCGAGCCGGGCAGGCGCAGGGTCATCCGTGCGCCGCCGAACGGGGAACGGGCCGCGGAGACGGACCCGCCGCTGCGTTCGGCGACCTGTCGGACGATAGCGAGGCCGAGCCCCGATCCGGGCATCGAGCGGGCCTCGGTGGAGCGGTAGAACCGGTCGAAGACGTAGGGGATGTCGTCCTCGGCGATGCCCGGTCCCTCGTCGTCGACGTTGAGCACGCCGGCGTGGAGGGAGATGTGCACCGTGCCGGAGTCCGGGGACCACTTGGCGGCGTTGTCGAGCAGGTTGGTGACCGCCCGCTCCAGCGAGCTGGCGTCACCCATGACCCACCACGACGCCATCTCCTCGGTGAAGGTCACCGACGGTGCGCGCAGACGGACCCGGGAGAGCGCCCGGTCCACCACGTCGGAGAGGTCGACCGTCTCCAGCGTCGGCTCGGCAGGCTCGTCGCGGGCCAGCTCGACGAGGTCGCCGATCAGGTTGGTGAGCTCCTCGATCTGGGCGCGGATGTCCCCGAGCAGGTCGGCCCGCTGCTCGCCCGAGATCGAGGCGTCTGCCTGGGTGAGCAGCTCGACGTTGGTGCGGAGCGAGGTCAGCGGCGTACGCAGCTCGTGCGAGGCGTCCGCCACCAGTTGCCGCTGCCGGTCCCGGGAGGCGGAGACCGCGGACAGCATGCGGTTGAACGAGGTCGCCAGCCGGGCGATCTCGTCGTCGCCCTCGACCGGGAGCGGGGTGAGGTCCTCGGTGGTCGCGATCCGGTCGACCGAGGCCGTCAGCCGCCGCACCGGACGCAGTCCGCCCGCCGCGACCGCCCACCCGGCGAGCGCCGCCGCAACGACCCCCGCCGCGCCGAAGAAGAGCACGACAAAGCCGAGCCGCTTGTACATCGCCTTCTGTGGCTCCAGTGACTGTGCCAGCATCAGCGCCGTATCGCTGCCAGAGATCGGCACGGTCACAACCCGGAAGTCCCCGTCCCTCGTCGAGATGGTGCGCACCACCATCGGGACCTTCCTCGTGGCGACCTGCACCTCGGGCGCGCCGGGGCGGGGAAAGCTCTCCGTCGGAGACCAGTAGTCGTGATCACTCACCTCGGCGACCTGGATGTCACTGGCGTTGAGGACCCAGGTCGGCACGGTCTCCCCGGTGCGGGTGTTGCGGATCAGCAATGGGTTTTCTGCCGCGGCCGTCGCCCGGCTCAACAGCGACTCGTCCATGTTGGCCTGCAGCTGGATGCGTACGACGAAGTAGAGCCCGATCGCGATCATCGCGATCGACCCGGCGACAGCGAGGGTGGTCAACAGCGTCACCCGGCCCGCCAGGGAACCGCGGTAGCGAGAGCCGGTGGCCGTCATGCTCACGGCGCTGCTCACGGCTCCTTCAGCACGTAGCCGATGCCGCGTACGGTGTGGATCAGCCGGGCCTCACCCTCGGCCTCGGTCTTGCGCCGCAGGTAGCCGACGTAGACCTCCAGCGAGTTGGCCGTGGTCGGGAAGTCGTAGCCCCACACCTCTTCGAGGATGAAGGACCGGTCGAGTACGCGGCGGGGCCGGCGCAGGAACATCTCCAGGAGCGTGAACTCGGTGCGGGTGAGCTCGATGGCCCGATCGCCGCGGGTGACCTCGCGGGTCGTGGTGTTCATGGTGAGGTCGGCGAAGGACAGGGTCTCCTCGTCCTCCTCGCCGATCGGCGCGGCCCGGCGGAGCAGCGCACGCAGGCGGGCCAGCAGCTCCTCGAGCGCGAACGGCTTGGTGAGGTAGTCGTCGGCCCCAGCGTCGAGGCCGTCCACGCGGTCACCGACCGCGTCGCGGGCGGTCAGCACCAGGATGGGTACGTCGTTGCCCGCTGCCCGCAGCGCCTTGGTGGCCTCGATGCCGTCGAGACGCGGCATCATCACGTCCATCACGACGACGTCAGGGCCGTGGTTGGCGATCCCGGCGAGCGCCTCGGCGCCGTCGCCGGCCAGGGCGACCACGTAGCCGTTGAACTCCAGGGACCGGCGCAGGGACTCGCGCACGGCCTTGTCGTCGTCGACGACCAGCACGTGCGGCTTGTCACCGGCGGCGTCGCTCGGGGTGGCAGGGCTGTTCACACTCCTACCCTGCCACCCCTCGCTGAAGCGCCGCTGAGAGACAGCGCGTGTCTTCCTAAGCGTTCTCCTTGCGGAACGTGGAGATGCCCCACCAGACGGAGAGCACGAACAGGACCAGGGTCCAGCCGACACCCCAGCCGATGTCGGCGATCCCGAGGTCCCCGAAGAACGAGGCTCGCACCGCGTCGACGATGTGCTTGGTCGGGATGATGTCGGCCAGCGTCTCCAGCCACTGGGCACCGAAGCTCATCGGCAGGAAGATGCCCGAGAGGAGCAGGATCGGCATCAGCAGCATGTTGGTCACCGGCGCCATCACGTCCTCGCTCTTGACGAGCAGCGCGAACGCGTTGGAGGCGGCGGCCCCGGCGCCACCGATCAGCACCGTGATCGCGATGCCGACGAGGATGCCGATCGGCTTGAAGTCCATACCCATCACCAGGCCGAGGGCGACCAGGATGATCGCCTGGACCAGGATCTGCAGCAGGTCACGGTAGAGGCGCCCGAAGAGCAGCGCCCCGCGCGAGGCCGGGGTGACCCGCTCCGCCTCGATGACGCCCTCGCGCCACTCGCCGATGAGCGAGAACCCGGCGAACATCGCGCCGAAGACGCCGAGCTGGACGAGCATGCCGGGGACGAACCAGTTGTAGGCGTTGCCGCCGAGCTGCTCGATCAGCGGCTCGAGCAGCGGGCCGAACAGCACCAGGTAGAGGATCGGCTGCATCACTCCGATGAGCACCCAGGCCGGGTTGCGGAGGTTCATCCGCAGCTGCCGGTTGAAGACGACGAACGACTCCCGCAGGAAGCCGGACTTGAGGACGGGCTGCTGGAACTCGGTCATCACTTCGCCCCCGAATTCTGCTCAGCCTCTTCGGCCTCGGGTGCGCCTTCCTCGGCGTCGCGCAGCGAGCGCCCGGTCAGCGTCAGGAAGACATCGTCCAGGGTGGGACGGGCGACCTCGATCGACTCCAGCGAGACGCCATTGGACTCCAGGTCGCGCAGCAGGCCGGGGACGGCCTTCCCGGCCCGCGGCACCCGGCCGCTGACCAGCCGTTCGTCGACCTCGACGTTCTCCGAGATCGAGCCGAGCTTCTCGCGGGCGATCGCGACCTGCTCGTCGGTGGCGACCTCGAGGGAGACCAGGTCGCCGGAGACGGCCGCCTTGAGGTTCTCCGGGGTGTCGTTGGCGACGATACGGCCCTGGTCGATGACCATCACCCGGTCGGCGAGGGTGTCGGCCTCGTCCAGGTAGTGGGTGGTCAGGAAGACCGTCGCCCCGTGGTCCGTACGCAGCGAGGCGATGTGGTCCCACAGGTTGGCCCGCGCCTGCGGGTCGAGCCCGGTGGTGGGCTCGTCGAGGAAGACCAGCTTGGGGGCGTGGATCAACGCCATCGCGATGTCGAGTCGGCGCTTCTGGCCGCCGGACATGTTGCGCGGCTTGCGGCGCCACAGCCCGTCGAGCTGAAGCCTCTCGAAGAGCGCCTGCCCGTGGGCGACGGCGTCCTTCTTGGACATCCCGTAGAGCATCCCGTGGTCGACGACCTCGTCGCCCGCGTAGGCCCCGGAGAAGGTCGATCCGACCTGGGAGCAGTAGCCGATGCTCCGCCGGACGTCGACGGACTGCTTGGCCACGTCGAAGCCGGCCACCGTGGCGGTGCCGGACGTGGGCTTGAGGAGGGTGGTGAGGATGCGGAGGGTGGTGGTCTTGCCGGCGCCGTTGGGCCCCAGGAAGCCGACCACCTCGCCCTCTTCGACGTCGAGGTCTACCCCGTCGACCGCGACGACTTCTTTCTTCTGCTTGCCATGGCCGGAGGCGAAGGTGTGCCTCAGGCCGCGTGCGTGAATCATGTGTCACTCCCTTGTGCGTGCGAGTCCAGACAAGCACGGACGACGGACAACAATCACCCGATTTACCCGGGTATTCAAAGTTGAATAGCGCGAGTGTTCAATTTGAACCCGGGTTGTCAAACCGATTCCCCGGAAAGGGAGCCTCAGCCGCGCAGCATCTCCCGATAGCGCTTCCGGTCGGCGTCCATCTGCCAGCCCGGGTCGTCGTCGGCGGGGGTCCAGCCGGGAGCGTCGCCGGCGAAGAAGAGCTTGCCGCTGCGTACGTCATCCAGGACCTCCGCCAGCCACGACCGCTCGGAGCGGAGCTTGTCGATCTGGAGATGCAGCCCGGAGACGGTGTGGGGTGGTGCCATCCGCGCATTCACCCGGGCGGCGGCGTCGAGCTCCTTGATCGTGCGCTCGAGGTTCTTCAGGCGGACGCTCAGGTGCTGGACCACGGCCGGCCGCTCCAGCAGCGGCACCAGTGCGAAGGCGGCGTAGAAGGAGAGTCCGTTGTAGGCGTCGACGGCCTCCAGCGACCGGGTGATCAGACGCTCCAGCTCCGCCCGCCCGCTGGCGCTGATCTCGTAGACCGCGACCGTACGCCCGTTGTCCACCAGGTCGTGCCTGGTCAGATGGCCCTTGTCGGAGAGCGAGGTCAGTGCGTGGTAGATCGAGCCGGGGTTGATGTTGGCCCACTGGTCGACCTGCCACGACATCAGCTCGCGCCGGATCTGGTAGCCGTTGACGGGCTCGAACAGCGCCACCGCCCCCAGCAGCAGCATCCGTGTGTCGTCTCCGGCCATAGGGCGATTCTAGGGGTGGCACGACCGGCCTCAGCGGGACGTCAGCTGCCATAGATGGCCGTCGGGGTCCGCCACGACCGCGCGGTATTCGCCCCACGGGGCAGCTTCCGGCCCGAGTACGCCGCGGCCGAGAGCCGTCGCGGCCGCAAAGCGAGCCTCGACATCGTCGCGTGAACCGAGCTCGATGGTGATTAGGCACTGCTTCAGGTCGTCCGGGGAGGGCAGGGTCGCCGCGTGCATCGGCTCGTCCCCGAGCTGGCCGGTGACCCACTTGAACCCGCCGGTGGGGATCATCATCACCTCGCACGTCTCCGACAGGGTCGCGCGGAGCGGCTCGGGGACCCCGTCAGGAGCGAGCTCGCCGGGAGTCTCGAGGCCGAGGCCGTCACGGAGGAACACGTGGGACCGGGACCGGTCGCGGGTGGGCAAGGCGATCGTCGTACGCATCGGGATCTCCTCAGTGCCAACAGTGGTCGGAGTCGTGGTCATGCGGACTACGTTAAACATAGTTGATACTCTTGTGAAGAGAGTCAGGAGGATCGATGCCGAAGAAGCAGACGTACGCCGACCTGGGTGATGCCTGCGCGACCGCGCACGCGATGGACGTCATCGGGGACCGGTGGAGCATCGTGATCGCGCGCGAGCTGATGCTCGGCCCGCGCCGGTTCGCCGACCTGGCCTCGGCCGTCGTCGGGATCACGCCCGCGGTCCTCACTGCCAGGCTGAAGGCGCTGCGGGAGGCGGGCGTCGTCGAGCAGGCGCAGCTCGACGACCTCGGACAGACCCGCGTCTACCGGCTCACTGAATGGGGGCGGGGGCTGGAGGACGTGATGCGCTCCCTCGGCCGCTGGGCGCAGCGCTCGCCCGGCTTCCCGGTGCCGGAGGGGAGCATGACCCCCGACGGGGTGATCGTCGCGATGCGCACGATGGCGCCGTACGCCGCGACACCCGAGTGGGGCGACGGCCCGGTGAGGATCGCGATCGACCTGCACGACGAGCGGCGTCCCGCCGCAGGCGTACGCCACTACCGCCTGCACTGGGACAAGGACCGTTTCGAGCTGACCGAGGGCGCGACCGACACACCCGATGCCACCGTCTCCGGAGACTCCTCCGCCTGGGCGGGCGTGGTCTTCGCCGGTGAGCCGGTCGGGGCGATGGGCATCGAGGGGGACCGGCGCGCCGTGGAACGGGTCGCTGCGGCGTACGCGGCCATCGGGTAGGCCCGGGATTTCGCGGGCACGGCAGGACCTCTGGCACTGACGACGTGTAGCTCGGTCTCACTACGCTCGATGGGATCGAATGACTCGGAGAGGATCGACGTGACCCTGAACCTGACCTATGGGGACCTCGGAGACGCCTGCGCAGCAGCGCACGCACTGGACCTGATCGGCGACAGGTGGAGCCTCATCGTCGTGCGCGAGCTGATGTTCGGGCCGCGCACCGCGCGTGACCTGGAATCGTCCGTGATCGGGGTCAGCACGGACGAATTGAAGGACCGGCTGCAGTTCCTCGAGCACGCCGGCGTCGTGGTCGAGACCGAGCTCGGCTACATCACCAAGACGACGGCCTACGCCCTCACCCCGTGGGGACGCGAGCTCGAGACGATCCTCGGGGCGCTCGGACGCTGGGCCCACGGCTCGTCCCGCTTCCCGATCATGACCGCCGGGATGACGCCCAGCGGCGTGATGGTGGCGATGCGCACGATGGTGCCCGCCGGCAGCGCGACGACCCCGGAGCCGGTCAGCGTCGCCTGGGAGCTGACCGACGCACGCCGCCCCGACGCCGACCCGCAGCAGTTCCGGCTGGTCTGGAAGGGCAACGAGTTCGACCTCGCCGAGGGCACCCTCGAGGACGCCGACGTCACCGTCGCGGGCGACTCGACGGCCTGGACCGGGGTCGTGTTCATGGGCTTCCCCGTGGACGCCGCGATCGCCGAGGCCGGGCTCCGGGTCGAGGGCGACCGCGCCGCGCTGGACCGCGTGCTCGGGCTGTTCGCGAACACGCTCGCCGAGGCCAGCTGACCCTACGGGGTCGGCGAGACCGGATCGGCGCAGAAGGCGACCAGCTCGCCGCGGGCCTTGCCCTGCTCGATCAGCTGGCCCACCTCGAGGGTGACGTGCTTCAGCTCGCCGAGCGGGGAGCGGATGATGGCGCTCTCCCGCCGCCAGGGGGCGATCGTCGGCGGGGCCACGCAATGGTGCTGCTCGAGCATCGCGGCCAGCTCGGGCTGCTCCCGCTTCGCCAGCGACCGCGGCTCGGTCGGGGTGGTGATGGCCACCAGGCAGAAGGCCGCCAACGCCGTCAGCGCGCATACCTTCATGGCGACGACGACGAGCGTCAGAGGTCGCGTGGTGTCCGAGTGCACGACGTATCCAACGACTGATCGGTGTCGCGGTGACGGGTCGTTCCGACACTATGACGAAAGTCCCATCCGGACACCGGGAGCGGAGCCGGAGCAGAGTCGCTAGTGTCGCGTCATGCCTTCCCGTACGTCGTCCTGGTTCTCCTCGCCCGCCGAGGCCGTCACCCGTCTGGGAGACGTCGGCTACCTGGCGGACGCCTCGACGGCGTTGACGACCTATCTCGCGGGCGCGCTGGAGAAGCCGGTGCTCATCGAGGGGCCCGCCGGGGTGGGCAAGACCGAGCTGGCCAAGGCGATCACCCGGGCCACCGGCGCCGAGCTGGTCAGGCTGCAGTGCTACGAGGGCCTCGACGAGGCGCGGGCGCTCTACGAGTGGAACTACAAGAAGCAGCTCCTCCGCATCCAGGCCGCCGGTGACGGCCAGGCGTGGGAGGAGACCCACGACGACATCTTCTCCGAAGAGTTCCTGCTGACCCGGCCGCTGCTGACCGCGATCCGCCGCTCGGAACCCACTGTCCTGCTCATCGACGAGGTGGACAAGACCGACGTCGAGGTCGAGGGACTCCTGCTCGAGGTGCTCTCCGACTTCCAGGTGACCATCCCCGAGCTCGGCACGATGACCTCGACCCGTCGGCCGCTGGTCGTGCTCACCTCCAACGCCACCCGCGAGCTCTCCGAGGCGCTCAAGCGACGCTGCCTCTACCTCCACCTCGACTACCCCGACGCCGACCGGGAGCGCGAGATCGTGCTCTCCCAGGTGCCCGGGCTCGACGACAAGGTCGCCCGCCAGCTGGTCTCGGTGGTGGGCAGGCTGCGCGAGCTGGAGCTCAAGAAGTCGCCCTCGATCGCCGAGTCCGTCGACTGGGCGCGCACCCTGATCGCGCTCGAGATCACCGACCTCTCCGACAAGGCCGTCGCCGACACCCTCGGCGTCGTGCTCAAGCACTCCTCCGACGTCGATCGTGCGGTCCGAGAGCTGCGGTTGAAGCGGTGACCCTCCTCGACCGGCACATCGAGTTCCTCGAAGCTCTTCGGGGAGCAGGGCTGCCGGTGTCGCTCTCCGAGGGCCTGGACGCGGTCACCGCCCTCGGCCTGATCGGCTGGAACGACCGGACCCAGGTCAAGGAGGCGTACGCCGCGACCCTGGTCAAGCGCGCCAACCAGCGCGCCACCTTCGACGGCCTCTTCGAGCTCTACTTCCCGCGGATGGTCGGCTCGGGCACGTCGCCCTCGCTGACGGGCGAGGCCGAGGCCACCGGGGCGGTGAAGGACGGACCCGAGGCGCTCGCCGAGTTCACCGAGCGGCTGGCGGCGGCGCTGGAGGCCGACGACGCCGAGATGCTCCGCCAGCTGGCCGCCGAGGCGGTGGCACGCTTCGGTGCGATGCCCGGCCGCGGCCCGGGACTGAGCTCGTGGTCCTCCTACACCGCGCTGCGCCGGCTCTCCACCGACGAGCTGACCTCGCGGCTCATCGAGGGCCTCCAGCAGGGCGGCTGGACCGAGGAGGAGGCGGCGCGCGTCGGGAGCCGGCGCGTGAATCGGTTCAGCGGTCTCGTCGAGGCCGACGCCCGCCGGCGGATCGCGGAGGAGAAGGGCCCCGAGCAGATCGCCAAGATCGCCGTACGCCCGACGATCGAGAAGCTCGACTTCCTGCACGCGCGGCGGGCCGACCTGGAGGCGTTACGCCGCGAGATCTACCCCTTGGCACGCCGGCTGGCGACCAGGCTCACCCAGGAGCACCACGCTCGCCGGCGCGGAGCGGTGGACCTGCGGCGTACGCTGCGGTCCTCGATGTCCACCGGCGGCGTGCCCGTCGACCTGAGGTATCGGCCCAAGCGGCCGCACCGCACCGAGCTGGTGATCCTGTGCGACGTGTCCGGGTCGGTGTCCAACTTCGCGACGTTCACGCTGATGCTCGTCTTCGCGCTGCGCGAGCAGTTCGGCAAGGTGCGCGCGTTCACGTTCGTCGACGAGGTCCACGAGGTCACGTCCTACTTCCGTCCCGGTGCCGACCTGGTCGACACGATGACCGAGCTGACCAGGGCGACCGAGCACGCGGCCCGGATGGGGCGCACCAACTACGGCCGCGCCTTCTCCCTCTTCCAGGAGCGGCACGCCGACGCCCTCGGCCCGAAGTCGTCGCTGCTGATCCTCGGCGACGCCCGGTCCAACTACTCCGACCTCGCCGTCGGCTCGCTGCGCGCGATGGCCGAGTCGGCGCGGCACTCCTACTGGCTCAACCCCGAGGTCCGTACGCAGTGGGACACCGGTGACTCGGAGGCGACCCGCTACGGGTCGATCATCGAGATGCGGGAGTGTCGCAACCTCACCCAGCTCTCCGAGTTCGTCCACGACCTCGCCTGAGCGGGGCTTGACCGCTGTCGGGGACTGCCTTCTTCGTGGTCGGCGGCCCCAGTGTGGCCGGGAAGCAGTCGCTCCTCCGGAGGTAGTCGCTCGCGGTGAACGAAAATTCATTCACCTGGCGCTGGCCGTCGGGCCCCGGGAGGTGAATGAAAATTCGTTCGGGTCTCGCCGCGAATGAATTTTCATTCACCCACCCAACAAGACCCTGCTCGAACGAAAATTCATTCGCCTCTGCGCTACTGCAGCTTCAGGTCCAGCCCGTAGACGATCCGGTCAGCGACGCCTACGGAGTCGGTGATGCACACGACCCGGTCATCAGCGAGGAAGCGACGCCGGTCGGACAACACGGGTGTGCCGTCGGGGATCTGCAGGTCGAAGGTCTCCTGCGGTGTCGGCATCCGGGACTCGATGTCCATCGCGACCGTGGTGACCTTCACGCCGACCGTGGCCAGCAGGTCCTTGATCGGCGGCTGCGGCCAGTCGTCGGTCGGCGTGGCCAGCGGGGTGTCGATGACCAGCGGGTACGGGATGTAGGCCGTGGTGCGGTATTCGGCGGTGTCGCCGCTGATGAAGAACGTGTAGGTGGTGCTGAGCAGCTCGCTGCGCGGGTCGAGGTCGAAGGCCTCCCCGAGCTTCTCGCCGGCCGCGACGACCTCGTAGGAGTGCTCGACGGAGATGCCGTCGTCCGGGCCACGCGGCGGCTGGTGGTAGGCCGCGTCGGGCTTTGCCGGGTGGCTCGGGTCGGTGATCAGCATGCTCATCAGGTCGTAGCGGGTCTTGGTGGCGTCGCGTACGAAGACGCCTCGGCCCTGCTCGCTGGTGATGAGGCCTTCGTTGCGCAGCACCGCCAGGCCGCGCCGGATGGTGGCGCGGTCGTAAGGGAAGGTGTCCATCAGCTCGGGCTCGGTCGGGAGCCGCTCGCCGGGGAGATAGGTGCCGTCGTCGATCTGGGCCCGCAGATAGTCGGCCACGTGGAGGTATTTGGGCAGGCCGCGCGGACGGGGGTTGCTCATAGGAGAACACGTTACTGAGCCGTACAGATCCCGAATAGCCGCATAGCCCCACCCTTTCCGCCTTGACCCGTTGCAATGAGTGGACTTATGGTCGAAGTCGTCTCGGGGCGTTGGGCGCACGGCCCAGCTGTGAACCGGCGTCTCGGGGCACTCAACGACGAGAGCCATCGACATTCCTTGGGGGGAATTCGTGTTCGTAGACGACCGACTCAGCATGGGAACCAGCGGGAGGCCGCCGGTCCTGGCCAAAGACCCGTTGGTCTACCGGACCGACCGGGGCAGCTTCTGGCACCTTCGCTCGGCCAAGAAGAGCAACGGGTACGTCCTGACCATGTGCGGCCGCCGGCTGGGCACCTGGCACGTGCTGCCGCCGCGCCGGCTCAGCAAGGTCGCGCCCGACCAGGTGTGCGTCGGGTGCCTGCGCAAGACGCCTATCGGCGAGGTGAAGCGGCCGAGCGGGTCAGGCAACCTCGAGAAGGCTGAGGTCGGTGAGCCACTCGACCGGCGCGATGTCGTCGGTGTAGACCGTCCCACCACGAAGCCCCGGCTCGAGCCGGGAGGCGGAGTCGGTGAGGGCGCCGGCCAGGTCGGCGGGCTGCGACTCGGCGGTGGCGGTGAGGTTGGCGGCGGGATCCGCCTTCGGGTCGACCGTCGCGATCAGGTGGGTGTTGGTCGGGCCGGAGTCCGAACGCCAGACGGCCTCGCCGAACGAGGTCCGCAGCGTTGCGGTGAGGACCTTCTCCAGCGCTGTCGAGCCCTCCGGGTGGGCTGAGTTCACGACGAGCACGCCGCCCGGGTTGAGGTGGGCCTTCGCCAGCGCGAAGAACTCCTTCGTCGTCAGGTAGAAGGGGATGTAGGGCTGGTGGTAGGCGTCGACCATGATCGCGTCGTACTTCCGGGTCTGCTTCTGCAGCCACGGGCGGGCGTCGGCGGTGTGGAGGTGGAGGTTGGGCTGGTCCTGGAGGTCGAAGAGCTCCTGACCGACCTTGGTGACGTCCTCGTCGATCTCGACGGCGTCGACCCGGGTCTCGGGGGCGAAGTGACCGAACTGGCGCGCGGTCGTCCCGGCGGCCGAGCCCAGGATCGCCACCGACTTCGGGGCCTCCGCGCCGGCGTACGACAACGAGAGCATCTCGTCCCAGTAGGCGCCGGTGAGCCACTCGCCCTCGGTGTAGACCGAGTGCACCGCGTGGCCCTCGTTGAGCTCGAGGTAGCGGCTGCCGTCGTCGTACTCCACCACGCGGGCGTACTGGTACTCCGTCTCCTTCTCCCAGATCACCTCGCCGCCGTTGCTGGTCAGCGTCTTGATCGACCCGGTCGGGAAGGCGATCAGAGCGAGGATCGCCACCGGGACGACGGCGGCCGGCAGGCGCCGCTTGACCAGGTGCGGGATCGCGCAGACCGCCATGCAGAGAGCGAAGATCAGGAACGTACGCCGCGTCCCGACGACCGGGATGAGGAACAGCGAGGCGGCGAAGGTGCCGACCAGTGAGCCGACCGTCGAGATCGCGTAGAGGCGCCCGGCCGCGTGGCCGGCGTCCTCGACGGCCTCGACGCTCAGGCGGACCGCGTAGGGGCTGACGATGCCGAGCAGGAAGAGCGGGATGGCCAGCAGGACGCCGACCCCGACCAGCGAGCCGGCGAAGGTGGCGATGCTGAGCTGGTCGACCGCCTTGACCGCGAGCGGGAGGAACGGGTCGGCGATGAACGGCACCGCGGCCAGGAGGGCGGCGGCGACGAGCACGATCTTGGCGAGGCCGGAGGGGTGCGGGTTCCGGTCGGCGATCCGGCCGCCGACGGAGTAGCCGATCGCCAGCGCCACCAGCACCGTTGCGATCGTGTTGGCCCACACGATCGTCGAGTCACCGAACCACGGAGCGAGCAGTCGGGCCGCGGCCATCTCCGATCCCAGGGTGCCGGCACCGACGGTGAAGACGAGGAGCTCGAGCGCACGCGCACGCAGTTTCATGGAGGTGAACTTATCCGGCGACTCCAACGTCCGCACACGGACCCGGTTCAGGCGTACGTCGCGCCCTGATCCGGTCGAGCACAGCGGGCTGCCCGAGGAGGACGCCACCGAGCACCAGCGCCATCCCGAGGGCGCTCACCGGGGTGAGGTGCTCGCCCGCGAAGGCGAGGCCGATGAGGATGCCGGCGACCGGGTTGAGCAGGCCGACCAGCGACACCGCGGCCGCGGGCAGCCGGCGGGCGCCGCGGAACCAGACGGCGTAGGCGACGACCGTGCCGACGAGGCCGATGTAGGCGTAGCCGCCGACCGCCGGGAGATCGAGCGAGGGCGGTGGGCCCTCGACGAGGAGGGCGACGGGGGCGAGCACGAGGCCACCCAGGACGAGCTGCCAGGCGGTGAAGGTGAGCAGTCCGACCGGCGGCTGCCAGACCTTGACGAGGATGAAGCCGGTGGAGAAGACGGCCACCGAGGCGAAGGCGGCCAGGACGCCGACCAGGTCGAGGCTCGCGCCGCCGCGGAGTACCAGCAGGGCCACGCCGATCGCGCCGACGACGCCGGCGGCGAGCGAGCCCGTGCGTGGCCGCTCGCCGGCGAACGCCCAGGCCAGCAGCATCACCACGATCGGCGAGACCGCCGTCAGGGTCGCGGCGAGGCCGCCGGGGAGCCGGTAGGCCGCGACGAAGACGAGGGCGAAGAACGCCGCGAAGTTGAGCAGCCCGAGCGCGGCCGTGCGCCACCACCAGGAGCCGCGGAGCAGCCCCGGCCGGAGCGCCAGGAGCAACAGTCCGAAGGGGAGCGCCCGGACCACGGCACCGAACAGCGGACGGTCCGGCGGCAGGAACGTGGCCGTGACGAAGTAGCCCGATCCCCATGCCACGGGGGCGATCGCGGTCAGTGCGAGGGTGATCAATCTACTTTCCATGGAAGAGATAATATCTTCCACGTCAGATATATTCCAGTGTCATGGCAGACCACGTCTCAACCGTGATGGCGCAGTGGGAGCGCGAGCGTCCCGACCTCGACATCACCCCGCAGGCCGTCATCGCCCGGCTGCACCGCCTCGCGCTGCGACTCACCGACGAGCTCGTCGAGGTCTACGCACAGCACGGACTGGGCGAGGGGGAGTTCGACGTGCTCGCGACGCTGAGACGGCAAGGCGCTCCGTACGCCCTGACTCCGAAGGAGCTCGGCGAGCAGACGATGGTCTCCTCGGGAGCGGTCACCAAGCGGGTCGACCGCTGCCTGGCCCAGGGCTGGGTCAGCCGGGGCCGTCGTGACGAGGACGGTCGGGGGCGCCGGATCACGCTGACCGAGAGCGGGCGTGAGCTGATCGACGCGGCCTTCACCGACCACATCGCCAACGAGCACCGTCTGCTCGCCGTCTTCAGCGCCGCCGAACGGCGGTCGCTCGCCCGGCTGCTGGAGAAGTGGGCCGAGCAGACCGGGGCTTGAGCTTGCCCCAAGGGCAGACGCCAATCTGATGACACCGGTGACCTTCACCGGGGAGGATGGTGATCATGAGCGAGCGTCAGCGAGCGACCACAAGGCTCAGGCGACCGCTCTCGTATTCTGGCGCTTGCGCCACGGGAGCGGTCGCATGAGCGGGCTGGAGGGGCTGGTGAACATCGGCGACTTCGCCCGGGCGACCGGGCTGACGCCGAAGGCACTGAGGTTGTACGACGACCTGGGTCTGCTGCCGCCTGCGGAGGTGGACCCCCACTCGGGCTACCGCCGCTACACGTCTGACCAGGTAGGACTCGCCCGGCTGGTGGCGACGCTGCGCCTGGTCGGGATGCCGCTGGCCCGGATCCGGGAGATCCTCGACATGCCACCCGCCGCCGCTGCAGCGGAGGTCGAGAGGTACTGGCGGCAGGTCGAGGCCGACACGGCGACGCGGCGCACCATGGTCTCCATCCTCGTCCACGCGATGAGGAACGAGGCACAACCGATGACAACCACCACCGACAGACTGCACGCTGAGTTCGGCGTCAGCCACGAGCAGGGTGGCCGCGCCACCCAGCAGGACGCCATCCTGGTGACCCCCGAGCTGATCGCCGTCGCCGACGGTTTCGGGGACCGCGATGATCTCGCGGGTGCGGTCCTGACTGCGTACGCCGCGGGCGGGCTGTCCTCGGCGATCCAGGAGGTCTTCGCCGAGGTGCCGAAGTCGGGCACCACCCTGACCGCGATCGACCTGCACGGCTCCGTCGCGCGGATCACCCACATCGGCGACGCGCGGGTCTACCTCGTGCGGGACGGGGACGTACGCCAGGTCACCCATGACCACACGGTGGTCGCCGCCATGGTCGAGGCGGGCCAGCTGACTCTCGACGAGGCTCGTTCCCACGAGCACCGGGCGCTGCTCAACCGCGCCCTCGTGCCGGGAGTCGTCGCCGACGAGATCTCGCTCGACCTGCTGCCCGGCGACCGACTCGTGCTGAGCACCGACGGCGTCCACTCCTACGTGGACGACCTGGCCGCCCTGATCATCGCCGAGGCCGGTCCGCAGGAGGTCGCCGATGCGGTCGCGACCGCCGTGGTCGCTGCCGGGGAGCCGGACAACCACACCATCGTGGTTGCCGATCTGGCCTGACTTCTCTGGCATTCCCTGCACTTTTCTGGCATTGCAACGCCTGAGAAGTGCAGGGATACCCGGTTAACCGGGTATCCCGCGGCCTAGCCCCGCCGCCACCACCGACGTTTCGGCGGTGCAGACTCCTCACCCAGCTCGGCCGCAGCAGCGGCGAACGAGTCCCGAAGGGAGGGGTAGACCAGCTCGATCTCGGGGTGCTCGGCGAGGGTCTGGGCGATCCGGCGGGTGAGCCGCTTGCCGACGGTGGCGATGTGCCGGACGACGGCATCGACCTCGTCGTCGGTGAGCTGCTGCGGGTGGAACGGCTTCTGCGGCTTGGCCCGCAACAGCTCCCGCATGGGCTCGAGGGAGTCGATGTCGTAGCGCAGAGCCAGCGCGTGCAGCTCGTCGTCGGCGACCTTCCGAAGGCGTTCGTGATCCGCGGGCGGGATCAGGGTGTAGGTCGTCGGCCCGAGGGGACAGGACTGGAGGTGGATGTCGAGGCGCTCCTGGAGCTGCGGCCCGAGCGGGAGGACGTTGAGCGCCCGCTTGATCTCGAGAGCGTGCAGCGAGTAGGAGAGGTTGACCTTCCGCAAGGACAGGTCACCGAGCCCCGCGGTGTCGATCCCGGCGGTGTCGAGCAGGTCGGTGAGCAGGCTGTCGCCGACGAACAGCTCGGGAAGGTAGGGCCGGAGCACCAGCCGGGAGCGCACCGTCTCGGAGTCGAGCGCGCGGTAGAGGTGCTCGTGTCCCAGCCACCCGCCGTAGGCACCTGGCGACGGCTCGAACGGATCGACGTGCGAGAGCCGCTTGACCCGCTGGTTGTAGTCGGACTCCAGGAAGGCGAGGGGATCGCGGACGTACAGGACGAACCGCGCCTCCGGCGGCAGCAGCTCGGCGATCCCGGGCAGCTCGGGGAGGAACGCCTCGGAGGAGAGCAGCAGCGTGTGGCAGCCGCTCGCCTCGAACTCCTCGAGAGTCCCGGCGACCTCCCGGCGCGAGGCCACGAAGAGATGCCCGGAGCGTTCCATGAGCGCCCCGGCGTTGCCGGCGCTGACGCCGTTGGTGTCGACGCGGTGCTGGGGGTAGAAGATGCCGGACCGCGCGAGCTCGTCCGTATGGGTGCTGAAGAACGCCTGGACTGCGGAGGTGCCCGTCTTGGGGAGGCCGGCGTGGACGACGATGGACTTCACAGGGACCGATCCGGTAGGCGTCAGAGGGCCCACCGCGATCGGCCAGCCGGTGACGGGCACCGGTTCGCCGGGGATGGCGCAGAGGGCGAACTACACCGTATCGACTCAGATCCCTGTGGCAACCCCGCGTCGTCTAGCCGAGATATCCCAGACTGCGGATCCGCCCGATCTCCTCACGCAGCTCGCCGTGGCTGGCGTTGTCCGCCGCCCGCCCGCCGGCGATGTAGTGGCTCTCCTCCGCCGCGGTGCCGTCGTAGACGACCGTGAACCGGTGTCCGACACCCGCGTTGATGAGCCCGCCGAGCAGCGCGACGGGATCGGAACGATCCTCCAGTGACAGCACCCGGGTCGTCTCAGGGACCCTCGGCGCCGCCGCGCCCGGAGCGCCCACGGTGACCACCTGATCCACGACGTACGCAGCCCCGGCTGCCGCCGCGATCGCGGCCGCCGCGGTTCCTCCTGCCGCCGCGCCGACGAGCATCACGTGCGAGCCGGCCTCGACCGTCTTCTCGATGGTCCGCGAGGCGGTGGCGATGTAGTCGGAGAGGTCGCCGGAGACGAGCCGAAGCCGGCGGCTGCCGGTGTAGGGGCCCGGGAGATAGGCGATGTAGCGCCCGGGCGCGGTCTGCTGGACCGCGACACCGGACTCGGTGGCCTCGAGCGTGCGGATCAGCTCCTCGATGGTCGCCGGGGTGCCCGCGGTGACGTCGCCGCCGACGTGCGTTCCCTCCTCGGTCGCGGCCAGCGCCCCACCGACGTCACGCAGCGCGTGACCGGCGTCGGTCGTGAACGCGTCGATGCCCGCAGCGCGCCGCGCACCCGCGGCGGCCGCCGCAGCGTCGTCGCCGCGGGGGAAGTCGGCGGTGAGCAGCGAGCGCAGCTCGAGCGACTCGAGCAACCCACCGCCGGTGGCGATGTGGTCCATCAGCTCGGGGTGGCCCTGGGCGAGCTCGCCGAGGTAGGCGGTGACGCCTTCACGGTCGAGCGCGTCGGTCTCGATCAGGCCGGCGGAGAGCAGCGACCCGCCGAGCTCTACCTCGGGGGCGAGGTAGTCGAGCGCGTTGGCGGCGATGGCACCCAGCGAGCGGCGGGCCGCTGCCTGGAGCTCGTCGATCCAGCGGTAGGTCTGCACCGTCGCGCGCACCGAGACGGCGTCGGCGTCGAGCGCCTGCCCGAGGCCGAGGACACCACCCTTCTCGGAGACGGCGGCGCGGATCTCGTCCTCGGCCGGCTGCCAGGTCTTCGCGGAGAGCTCGGCCGAGTCGGTGACGTCATCGTCGGCAAGGATCGCGGACCCGAGCTCGGCCCACTCGCGCAGCTGCGCGCCGGCGTCGCCGATCGAGCTCGCCAGACCGAGAATCTGGGCGTACTTGTCCTCCGGTCCCGCCGTCGGCAGCGCCGGGTCGGCTGTGCCCTCCGGGACCGGGCCCAGACGGTTGGCCGGGTCGTTGGCTGCGTTGTTGGCTGCGTTGTTTCCGGGCTCGTTCATCGGGCCACCTCCGCGAGAACAGGGGCAAGGTCTGCGGCGAGCTCTGACGGCTCCACGCTGGTGATCAGCAGCGTCAGCTCTCCATCGAGCGACACCGTGCGCATCGAGCGCCAGCCGTCGTTGACCAGCGTCCAGGAGACGGTGCCGATCAAGGGACTTTCCGGGTCGGCGGTCGTCGCCACGACCGCGCGCAGTCGACCATGGGTCTCGTTGGAGAGGGCCTCGAGGGCGCTCGAGACGACGACGTCGCCCGCGGTCAGCACGGGCACCAGGTCGCCGCGTCCGGTGCGCAGCGCCTCGAAGACGGCATCGGCCGTCGCGAACGGGACCTCGAGCTGGTCGGGCACCGCCGAGGTCAGCCGGGCGGTGTCACCCGGCAGCGTCGCGGTGCGTCCGAGCTCGGCCGCCCAGGCCGCGGAGGGATACCAGGAGAGCTCGAAGACGAGCCCGTCCACGGTGGCGAGCGAGGCGGCCGCGTCGCCCTTCTGCCGGTGCCAGGCACGCCCCCGCAGACCGTCGACGACGACATCGAGGTCGATGACCACCTCGGGAGTCGCGAGGAGCCCCAGGGCACCGGCGATCCCGGAGTCGAGGGTGCCGTCGGCGTCGAGGAGGTCGCGTCGCTGCAGCGAGGCGCTGCCCTCACCGAAGCCGTCGACCGCGCGGGCCAGGGCCTCGGCCTCGGCTGCCGAGCGGGTACGTCCCAACCGGGCGTCGAGCCCCTCCTCGCGGTGCGTCGCGACCTCGAAGGGGAGCGGCGCCCCGATGGTCTCGCAGGCGTGGGTGAGCTCGGGAAGGGTCAGGCCCACCCGGCGGGGCACCCCTGCCCACGGCTCGGTCGGCGCCGCCGGCGCGGGTCCCAGGTCGATCGTCGTCATCGAAGGGTGACCTCCAGCCAGTCCTTGTGGCCCGGCTCAGGGGCCTCGAATCCGGTGAGCTTGCCGTCGGCGATCAGCGCCTCGGCGCGTGCTTCGGCCTCGGCGATCTGCTCCTTGAGCAGGTCGACCTGCTTGAGGTGATTGGCCAGGGTGTCGGCCGCCCGATCGTGCTGCTCGGCGGTGATGCGCAGCGCGGTGGCACGCTCCTTCATCCGCCCGCGGAGGGACTCGGCCGCACGACCGTGCCACGGCACGGCCTCGGCCTGGCTCACCAGCTTGTCGGCACTCGCGCGGATGTCGTCCGCCTGCTCACGCAGACGGTTCACCCGACGACGGATCACGTCGCTGTCGCCGTACATATCCCTCCTCAGACAGTTCTCTGAGATGGTCCTACCCCGCTGTGCGAGTTCTAAACGTAAAATCCTGAACTTTCTCAAAATCGCCAGCGACGCCTAGCGAAGGACGGTGGAGAGACGGTCGAGGCCCTGCTCGATCTCGGCGGCGGAGCCGGCGAAGGAGAGACGTACGAAGCGATGGCCGTCGACGGGATCGAAGTCGATCCCGGGAGCCATCGCGACACCGGTGCGGTCGAGGATCTGATGGCACCAGGCCATGGTGTCGTCGGTCCAGCGGCTGACGTCGGCGTAGACGTAGAACGCGCCGTCGGCCGGAGCCATCTCGGTGACGCCGAGCGAGCGGAGGCCGTCGAGGAGTACGCCGCGGTTGGCCGCGTAGCGGGTCACGTGGCCGTCGAGCTCGGCGTAGGCGTCCGGCGTGAACGCGGCCACGGCGGCATGCTGGGCGAGCGCCGGCGGACAGATGGTGAAGTTGCCGACCAGGACGTCGATCGCGCGCCGCAGATGGGCGGGAGCGAGCAGCCAGCCGATGCGCCAGCCCGTCATCGAGAAGTACTTGGAGAACGAGCCGAACACGACGGCGTCGCGCGAGGTCTCCCAGGCGCTGCGGCCGCGGCCGCCGTCGGTGGCGTACGTCAGGCCGTGGTAGATCTCGTCCGAGATCAGCTGGATCCCGGCCTCCTCGCAGTAGCGCGCCAGTCCGGCCAGCTCCTCGGGGAGCAGCATCGTGCCGGTCGGGTTGGCCGGGCTGGCCACCACCAGGCCCTTCAGCCCGACGCGCTCGTGCAGCTCCTGCACCTGCCCGACGGTCGGCTGGAACCGCTCGGCCGCACCCGTCGGGATCTCCACGACCTCGCAGCCGAGGGCCGCGAGCACGTTGCGATAGCAGGGGTAGGACGGCCGGGCCATCGCCACCTTGTCCCCGACGTCGAAGGCCGCCAGGAAGCTGGCCAGGAACCCGCCGCTGGCACCGGTCGTGACGATCACGTCCTCCGGGGAGACCTCGATCCCGTGCCAGGCCCGGTGATGCCCGGCGATCGCCTGCCGCAGCTCCAGGATCCCAATGGCCGGCGTGTAGCCCAGCGGGTCACCGCTCTGCAGGAGCCGCACCGCCTCGGCGGTGACCGCCTGGGGCGCCCCCGTCGACGGCTGTCCCGAGGTGAGCGAGATGAGATCGGCGTACGTCCGCTGCCTCTGCGCCGCCCGCTCGAGCATGTCCATCACGTGAAAAGGAGGCACGTTCGCGCGTTGGGCGACAGTCAGGCGGTCCATGGGAGCAAACATTAGGGCGTGGCTGAGGATGGCCCGGATGCCGCCGGGCAATTCTCGGACACGCCCTAAGATGCAGTCCCAGAGGTCGGAGGGGGGCCCGACGCAGATGAGCTTCGATGTCCATCAGCTCGACATGTTCGTGCTGATCGGCTCCCTGGTCACGCTCCTGGCGATCATGGCGGTCCGGGTCTCGACCAAGGCCGGCCTGCCGTCGCTGCTGATCTACCTGCTGATGGGTGTCCTGCTCGGTGAGTCGGTGCTCGGGATCCGCTTCGACGACGCGGCGGTCGCGCACGCGATCGGCTTCGGCGCGCTGGCGCTGATCCTGGCCGAAGGTGGTCTGACGACGTCCTGGAAGGACGTACGTCCCACCTTCGGTCTCGGCATGATGCTGGCCACGGTCGGAGTGGTGGTCTCGATCGGGATCGTCGCGGTGGGGGCGCACTATCTGCTCGGGCTTCCCTGGCAGCTGGCGTTCCTGCTGGGGGCGGTGACCTCGCCGACCGACGCGGCTGCGGTGTTCTCCGTGCTGCGCGTGGTGCCGCTGCCCAAGCGGCTGACCGGTGTCCTCGAGTCCGAGTCGGGGCTCAACGACGCCCCGACCGTGGTGATCGTGACGCTCATCGCCAGCGGTGCGATCGGGGAGAACCCTCCGGTCGTCGTGGCCGGGATCGTGGTCGGCGAGCTGCTGGTGGGCATCGTGATCGGTCTGATCGTCGGTTTCGGTGGTGCGTGGCTGATGCGCAGGGCTGCGCTGCCCTCGGCCGGTCTCTACCCGCTGGCCGTGCTGACCCTGGCCTTCCTCGCCTACGGCGGGTCGTCCTGGCTGCACGGGTCCGGGTTCGCGGCGATCTACGTGGCAGCGCTCGTGCTCGGCAACACCGACCTGCCCCACCGCGGTGCCACCAGGTCGTTCGCCGAGGGTGTCGCCTGGCTGGCGCAGATCGGGCTCTTCGTGATGCTCGGGCTGCTGCTCTCCCCGGGACGTATCGACCTGCGGACCATCGGCCTCGCCCTGGCCGCCGGGCTGATCCTGACCTTCATCGCGCGGCCCGCGTCCGTGCTGGTCAGCACGGTGGTGTCCCGGATGTCGTGGCGCGAGACGGTGTTCGTCTCCTGGGCCGGGCTGCGTGGGGCGGTGCCGGTCGTCCTCACCACCATCCCCCTGGCCGAGGGGGTCGACGGTGCCGAGGAGCTCTTCGACCTGGTCTTCGTGATGGTCGTCGTCTATACGCTGCTGACCGGGCCGACGCTGCCCTGGGTCGCTCGGGTGCTCGCCGTCGCCCGCCCCGACGACCCTCGATCCCTCGACCTCGATGTCGCGCCGCTGGAGCAGATCGCGGCAGACCTGATCCAGCTCCGGATCCCGCGCGAGTCGCGCCTCCATGGCGTCGAGGTCGGCGAGCTCCGGCTGCCCGCGGGATCGTCGGTGTCGCTGCTGATCCGCGACGGACAGACCATGGTGCCGGAGGGCACCACCGTGCTCCGCGCTCGCGACGTGGTCCTGGTCGTCGTGCCCCGCCACCAGCGGGAGAAGGCGGAGCGGCGCCTCGAGCTGGTCAGCCGGAAGGGCCGTCTGGCCGGGTGGCTGCGCTGAGGGCAGAGCCCTACTCGACCGGAGGGCTGCAGATCGTGGCGTCCGCCTTGGCGGTCACGGTCTTGTCGCCGCCGGTGACCTCCGGGAAGTTCTCGCCGGTGACGACCACGATGCCAGGGACGTCGGACTTCTTCTCCACGATCTTCGCGTCGCCGAGCCAGCTCGCGACGAGAGCGGCGGAGGGCGCGTCCTTGTCGGGCGTCCACACCTCGACGGTCCTCAGCTTGGTGCCGCTGGGGGCGTTGCCGGTCCGACCCTTGACGAAGCCCTCGTCGACGAGGTCCGTCATCGCCCGGGTGGCGAGCCCGGCCCGCGTGCTCGCGTTGAGCACGGTCACGACCACCTGCGAGGGGTAGACCTCCGAGCCCTTCTTGACCGGGGTGTCCACGCACGGCCCGACATCCACCTTCTGCGGGAAGGGTGCGGTCATCGCCTTCCATCCCCAGGCACCGGCCAGAGCGACCGCAGCCGCGAGGACGGCAAGGATGATGAACGTACGAAGTCCCGTGAGGGCCGAGTCGAGCATGGTGCCGAGCCTAACCGCTCGGCACCCGCTAGCCGAGCGTGTGCACGCGGGCGTGGAGCACGTTGCGCTGCTGGAGCGCCGCACGGAGCGCCCGGTGGAGCCCGTCCTCGAGATAGAGCTCGCCGTTCCACTCCACGACATGGGCGAAGAGGTCGCCGAAGAACGTCGAGTCCTCGTTGAGCAGAGCCACCAGCTGGAGGGTGTCCTTGGTGGTCACCAGCTCGTCGAGACGTACCGTCCGAGGAGGCAGCGCGGCCCACCCCTTGGTCGTCAGACCATGGTCAGGGTAGGGGCGAGAATCGCCGACACGCTTGAAGATCACCCTCGTGACTGTATCGCCCCGCAACCAAATACCAACATAGAGTCCTCGTCATGACGGATGCTGCTGCTCTCTCAGAAGCGGTCGGGCCCGGCTACCAATTCGAGGGTTCGGCCCTCGAGCTCGGGGGGCTGATGGCGGACGCTGAGACGTTGACGGAGACGCCGATCCGCATTCCTTTGGGGATGCTGAACAGGCATGGCCTGGTCGCCGGTGCGACCGGCACGGGAAAGACGAAGACCCTTCAGCTGCTGGCCGAGCAGCTCTCCGCGGCCGGGGTCCCGGTGTTCGCCGCCGACATCAAGGGCGACCTCTCCGGTCTGTCCGTCCCGGGCGAGTCGAGCGAGAAGCTGACCGCGCGGGCAGCCTCCGTCGGACAGGCCTGGCAGGCGCGCGGGTTCCCGGTCGAGTTCTTCGCGCTCGGCGGCGAGGGCACCGGCATCCCGGTCCGGGTCACCGTCGACGCCTTCGGCCCGACGCTCCTCTCCAAGGTGCTGGGCCTCAACGAGACCCAGGAGTCCTCGCTCGGACTCGTCTTCCACTACGCCGAGAAGACCGGCCTGAAGCTGGTCGGGCTCGACGACCTGCGGGCGGTGCTGCAGTGGCTGGTCTCGGATGAGGGCAAGGCCGATCTCAAGGATCTGGGCGGCCTCTCCTCCGCCACGACAGGGGTGATCCTGCGTACGCTCATCGCCTTCGCCGACCAGGGCGCGGACGAGTTCTTCGGTGAGCCGGCCTTCGCCGTCACGGATTTCGTACGCAACGAGGGTGAGGCCGGGATCATCTCGCTGCTCGAGCTGCCCAACCTGCAGGACCGGCCGGCGATCTTCTCGACCTTCCTGATGTGGTTGCTCGCCGAGCTCTTCCGGGCGCTTCCCGAGGTCGGTGACGCCGACAAGCCGAAGCTCGTCTTCTTCTTCGACGAGGCGCACCTGCTCTTCAACGACGCCTCCGACGCGTTCCTCGACCAGATCACCAACACGGTCCGGCTGATCCGGTCCAAGGGAGTCGGCGTCTTCTTCGTGACCCAGAAGCCGACCGACGTCCCCGAGGACGTGCTCGGGCAGCTGGGCTCGCGCATCCAGCACCAGCTGCGGGTCGCGACCCCCAACGACGCCAAGGCGCTCAAGGCCAGCGTCAACACGTATCCGACCTCGTCCTACGACGACCTCGGCGCGGTCATCCAGACGCTCGGCATCGGCGAGGCGATCGTGACCGTCATGAACGAGCGTGGCGCGCCGACGCCGGTCGCCTGGACCCGTCTGCGAGCACCCGAGTCGCTCATGGGTCCGGCGGAGGCCGCGGCGATGACGGCAGCCGTGGCGGCCTCGCCGCTGGCGGCGAAGTACTCCACGGCCGTCGAGGTCGAGTCCGCCGCCGACCAGCTCAAGGCGAAGACGGACGCCGCGGCGGCCGCACGGGCGGCCGAGGCCGAGGCGAAGGCGGCGAAGAAGGCCGCGCCGAAGAAGTCCTCGGGATCGCGCTCGCGGTCGCGGGACGACGACTCGATGATCGAGACGGTGGTGAAGTCGACCGCGTTCAAGCAGGCCGCGCGCACCGCCGCGAGGGAGCTCGTCAGGGGACTCTTCAAGCGCCGCTGAGCCACCTCGATATCTGATTGGCCCGGGCATGGGCAGACTCCTTATCGTCTGCTCATGCCCGACCTTCTCCTCCGGAACGTACGCATCGTTCCGCTCTCACCTCGGGCGGACGTGCCCGCCGGGGTGGTCGACGTCCTCGTCACCGACGGTCTCGTGTCGGCGGTCGGAGAAGACCTGCCCCGGCCCGATGGCGTCGAGGCGTACGACGCGGGTGGCCGCTGGCTGGTGCCGGGGCTGTGGGACGCCCACACCCACCTCGGTCAGTGGACGCTGCGGGCCAGCCGGCTGGACCTGCACGGCACCCGGTCACCGGCCGAGGCGCTCGCGCGGGTCGCCGCGGCGGCACGTGAGACCCAGCCGGGCGAGGCGATCGTCGGGATGGGTCACTCGGCCGGCACCTGGGACCGCTGGGGCACCGTCTCCGAGCTCGACTCCGTCACCGGCAGCATCCCCGCGATCCTGGTCAACCACGACTTCCATCACGCCTGGCTGAACACCGCGGCCCTCGACGCCCTGGAGCTTCCACGCCGCGAGGACATGGTGCAGGAGACGGAGTGGTACCAGGCCTATCCACGGGTCGCCGAGCTCTTCGAGACCAGCGGGAGCACTCCGGCCGCCTATCGCCGGATGCTGACCCGGACCGCCGCGCTCGGGGTGGTCGGGATGACCGACTTCGAGGTCGGTGTCCGGCTCGAGGACTGGCGGTGGCGCTGGGCCTACGGCTGCGACCTGCTGCGCGTCCGGGTCGCGACCTACGCCGACCAGCTCGACGAGGCGATCGCGTCGGGGTTCCGCACCGGGGACCCGCTGATCCCCGGCGAGGACCGGCTGACGATGGGACCGCTGAAGATCATCAGCGACGGCTCGCTGGGCACCCGAACGGCGTGGTGCTGCGACCCCTACGCCGCCGACCCGGACAGCTGCGGGGCGCCGAACCAGTCGCCCGAGGAGCTGACCGGGCTGCTGGGGAAGGCCCGCGCGGCCGGCCTCGAGGTGGCCACCCATGCGATCGGCGACCGGGCGGTGTCGGAGGCTCTGGCGGCGTACGCGGCGACGGGTGCGCGCGGGAGCATCGAGCACGCCCAGCTCGTACGTCGCGAGGATCTGCCGCTGATGGCTCGGCTCGGGATCACGGCCTCCGTGCAGCCGGCGCACATCCTCGATGATCGTGAGATGACCGAGGACGTCTGGCCGGGGAGGGAGGAGCGCTGTTTCGCGACCCGCTGGATGCTCGACGAGGGCGTGCGCATCGCGCTCGGATCGGATGCTCCGGTCGCGCCGCTCGACCCGTGGCTGGCGATCGCCTCGGCCGTCGGTCGCTCGCGAGACGGCAAGGAGCCGTGGCATCCGGAGCAGGCACTGACCGTCCAAGAGGCGCTGACGGCCTCGGTGGACGGCCAGACGACGGTTGCCCCCGGATCTCGCGGGGACCTGGCCTTGCTCGACGTCGACCCGCTCCAGGCCTCGGTCGGAGATCTGGCCGCTATCGCCCACGGCGGCGTCGTACTGACCGTTGTCGGCGGGCGGATCGTCCACCGCAGTCTCTAGACGCCCCCTCGAAAACCGCGAAGGCCCGGCCGTCCTTGGCCGGGCCTTACGCAACGGGATCGTGGATCCCCCCAATTCAGATGCCGGTCACGCGGACCAGCGAACCGAGTCGTCGACGAAGTCGGCGAACACGTGAACCCCGCGCAGGTCCTGTCGCTCGTCCATGAGCTTGGTCAGGGCGCTGGCGTGACGGAACTTGAGGCTGCGCTGCTTCGCGGCGCTGGTCGCCTCAGGCTCGATCGCGGTGAGTGTTTCCATCGAGGTCCCCCCTACAACGGATAGATGGTGTGCATCGTGGTTTGTCGTGCGCATCAAGCATCCCGCTCCCAAGTCGCGAGCAGGTTGTTTGAACGTTACAAGCCGGTTTCGGTAAAAGAAATGGCTGTCGATGCCTGTCGCGGTATCTGCCGAGCGATAGGGCCGAATCTCGCTAGACAAAGGCGACGGAGGATCAGTCCGAGGCAGTCTTGAGCGTGTCGACGGCCCGGCGGGCCTGCTCGAGGAGCCGCAGCGCCGCGCTTGCGTCGGGCAGGTTCGGCTCCGGGGACCAGAGCTGGTCGGCGTCGCGGACCGGGCCGGCGCCGTCGATGATCGGGTCGAGGTCGGTCACCAGCGCGCCCTTCGACGGGTCACCGGCGAGCGCCGCACGGATCGCGTCGCCGTCGATCGGGGACGCCGAGGCGATCAGGGTGGCGTTGCCGAACCTCGCTCCCGCGAGCGCGGACCCCTGCACGATCATCGCGACATGCTCGAAGACCGTACGCAGCGTCGCGAGCTCGCGACGGGTGAAGAGCAGCTCGGGGCCGGCGACGGAGTTCAGCACCAGCCGACCCTCCTCGCGCAGCGCACGGCGAGCGGCGGTCATGCACTCCTGCGAGGTGAACGCCGGCGGGATCCGGTTGCCGACGAAGATGTCGATGACGATGGCATCGTGGTCCGACCCCGGGTGGGCCTCGAGCCACGAGCGGGCGTCGGCCGTCTCCATCGTGATCCCCGCGGGCAGCGGAAACCGCGATCTGGTGAGCTCGACCAGGGCGGGCTCGAGCTCCACGATCGTCTGGGCGGTCGACGGCCACCGGTGAGCGACCGCCCGTGGCAGCGCCAGCAGGGCTCCGCCCAGGTGCGCGGCCGTCTGAGGCGCCCGGTCGCCGAGCGCCGCGAGCATCCACCGGATCGAGGCGAGCTTCGGCGGTTGTGCGGGATCACCGACGTGGGACTGCGCCACACCGTTGATCTCGATGACCCAGCCGTCCTCCTTGCGTACGAGATCGGCGGTGCTGCCGTCGGAGAAGACGATGCGCTCGGGGCTCCTGGATGGCCCGGAGGGTGTTGACATGCGTCGATCCTGCCAGACACCATCGCGCCCGAGCCGGGACATTCCGGTAGCCTTCTGGCGTTGTTGGGTCAGCGCCGAAAATACTCGGACATCGGGCGTGAGGAGTTCTTGCGGTGGAGATATGGGAGGTCGCCGAAAATGACGACCGGATCGAAGGTCTCACCGCCGACGGCAAACCGGACCCGGCCTACGCTGCCTCGCTCGGGCTGAAGGACGCGCCCCTGGGCCGTCGGGCGGTCGCCGCGGCCATCGACATCGCCTGTTATGTGGTCCTGCAGATCCCGTATCTGGTCTTCACGCTTCCGCTGCTGCTCAAGCTGGCCCAGGGCAAGTTCGGCTTCGCCCGGTTCCTGAGCCACCCCGACTTCATGCTGGCCGCGATCGCGGGCGGCGCGACCGTGCTGCTGACGCTGATCTTCGTCATCGTCCAGATCGTCTTCCACGGCCGTCGCGGCGTCACGCTCGGCAAGTCCATGGCCGGGATCCGGTCGGTCAACGTCAAGACGCTCGAGCGCCCCGGCGTCGGACGTGCGTTCCTCCGGGCCCTCGTGCTCTGGGGCTCCGGCATCGTCCCGATCGCCCCGATCGTCTTCCTCGCCTCGCCGCTGTTCGACAAGGAGAACCGTGGCCGCGGCTGGCACGACAAGGTCGCCGAGACCTGGATGGTCGACGTTCGCGAGGGCCTCGACCCCTACGACGAGAAGCGGATGCGTATCGCCCGCAAGACGGTCGCGGCCGCGCCCGTCGCGGAGCGGAAGTCCCTGCCCTCGCTCAGCACGCCCAACGACCACGACGCCGGCAGCTACCGTCCCGCGGGGCGAGTCAGCGCCGGCGTGCTCGGGGTGTCCCGTCCGAAGGCGAAGCGCGAGGAGCCCGGTGTCTCCCCGGGCGGTGCGCTCGCGACCCCGCCGTCGGGACCGGTGGCGCCGAAGCCGGTGACGCCGTCGATCCCGCCCTCCCGCGGTGTCGTGCCCAACCACGGTCAGGCAGTGCCCCCGCCGCCTCCGACCCCCACGCCGACGCCCCACCCGACTCCTCAGCCGATTCCGCCGACTCCTGCGCCGACCCCGACTCCTCAGCCGATTCCGCCGACTCCTGCGCCGACCCCGACTCCTGCGCCGACCCCCGCGCCGACCCCTGCGCCGACCCCTGCGCCGACCCCGACGCCGGCTCCGGCGTCCGCCACCGGCGGCCACCAGCCCGCGGCGCAGTCGCAGCCGCGCGGCATCATGCTCAAGGTCGACTCCGGCGAGCGGATCCCGGTGTCCGGCCTGGTGCTGGTCGGCCGCGACCCCGCCCTGACGGAGAACACGCTGGGGGCACGTACGGTCTCGATCATCGACGTGTCGGTCTCGAAGACCCACCTGTCGCTGCGTCCCAGCGGTGACGGGGTCGAGGTCACCGACCGAGGCTCGACCAACGGCACCGTGGTGATCCACGAAGGTGCCACCCGCCGGCTGAAGGCCTGGGAGCCGGTGCTCGCCCCCGTCGGCGCGATGATTCGCTTCGGCGACCGCTCGGCCCTGGTGCGCCGCGGGTGACGCGGCCCCGCCCGCACGATCTTGCTTCATGGTCTTTCAGACACGTTGACGAGGGGAACGAAGGATGAAGGTCAAGCTCACTCTGCACCGGCCTGGTGTGGCGCCGGCGGATGTGATCATCACAGCTGACTCCACGGCCACCGCAGGTGACGTCGCGCGGCACATCGCCGACGCCGACCCAGCGCGTTCGATCATCGCGGGTGAGCACGACGTCTTGACGTTGGCGGTCGCTCCGCCGACCGCCGACCGAATGGAACCGCTCCAGCACGACATCCCCATCGGCGAGGCACCGATCGGGTCCGGCTTCGCCGCAGCGGTGGTGAACCTGGGCCCGGACGCCGAGGCGACCGGCTCGCGGCGCAAGAGCGTCGGCGTGCTGCGCGCGATCGACGGTCCGGTCCGGGGACAGGCGTTTCCGCTGGTCACAGGCCACGCCTCGATCGGCCGTGGACCCGAGAACGAGATCGTGCTGGCCGACCCGATGGTCTCCAAGCGCCACGCCCGCATCGAGGTCGACCGCTCCGTGGAGCTGGTCGACCTCAACTCCGCCAACGGTGTCGTCGTCGACGGCACCCAGGTCTCCCGCGTACGTCTGGCGCCGGACACGCCCGTCGTGATCGGTAGCACCACGCTGGTCATGCAGCTATCCCAGGACTTCCTCGACACGGTCGAGGACCCGGTCCTCGAGCGCGGTGGCGGCCTGCTCTTCAACCGCAGCCCGCGGGTCGACGTCCGCTACCCGGGCACCGAGCACCCGCCGCCGTGGATGCCGACGGAGATGCAGAAGAAGCTCTTCCCGTGGTTCGTGCTGATCGCACCGATCATCATGGCGCTCTCGATCTACGCGATGACCGGCCGCGCGCGGGCGCTGCTCCTGGTCGTGATGACCCCGATGATGGCAGTCGGCAACTACATCAACCAGCACCGCCAGGCCGGCGCGAAGCAGGACCACGAGATCGAGCTCTTCGAGCGGCAGTTCGAGAAGCTCGAAGAGGTCTTCTACCGCAGCAAGCCCGAGGAGGAGCTGGCGCGCAACGAGGAGGTCCCCGCGGTCGCGGAGGTCTTCGAGCAGGCGATGCAGCTCGGTCCGCGGCTGTGGACCCGGCGCCCTGAGCACTGGAACTTCCTGGCCGTACGTCTCGGCACCACTCGCGCCCTCTCGCGCAATACGATCGCGGAGCGCGACACCCAGAACGGCCTGCCCGAGTTCATCGAGCGGATCGACCGGCTCAAGGAGCGCTACAAGTACGTCGACGACGTACCGCTGCTGGAGTCGCTGCCCGCCGTCGGCTCCGTGGGTGTCGCCGGGCCCGCCGGCCCCGCGGCCGACGCGATGCGCGGGATCGCGGTGCAGCTCTTCGGTCTGCACGCGCCCAACGAGGTCGTGACCGTCGCCTTCGCCGACCCCGACTGGGTCGAGGAGTTCGAGTGGCTCAAGTGGCTGCCGCACACCACCTCCGAGACCAACCGGTTCAAGGACATGCCGCTGGCCGACTCCGCGCCCACGGCCAACGCCCTGCTCAGCGCGCTGGAGGAATACATCATGCGCGCCGGGCGGACCGCGGAGCACCGCGGCCCGTTCCCGGAGAAGTGGAACCCGATGCAGTACGGCACCGACGTCGCTCGGGCCGGCGAGGAGACCAACGCGCGCGTGCAGGTCTCCATCATCGTCTTCGTCACCAACGACGCCCCGGTGGACCGTGCCCGGCTGGTCCAGGTGCTCGAGCGCGGAGCCGACGTCGGCGTACACGCTGTCTTCATGTCCTCCACCGTCGAGGCGCTGCCGGCGGTCTGCCGCAGCTACCTGGACGTCAGCGACGGCCTGGAGCGCGCCACCGTCGGCCTGGTCCGCAACGGCGACCTCTACGAGGGTGTCACCGTCGAAGGCGTCTCCAACGCCTACATGGACATGTTCGCCAAGCGGCTCGCGCCCGTCGTGGACGCCAGCACCGTCGTCCACGACTCCTCCGACCTCCCGAACTCGGTCGGCTTCCTGTCCCTGGTCGGCAACGAGGTCGCCGAAGACCCGCACTCCGTCGTCGAGCGCTGGGCGCAGAACAACTCCATCATCGACCGCTCCGACCGGCCCCGGCCGCGCCTGAAGAAGGCCGGGAACCTGCGCGCCATCATCGGCCAGGGAGCCTCGGACGCGATGACGCTGGACCTGCGTACGCAGGGCCCGCACGCCCTGGTCGGCGGCACCACCGGTGCCGGTAAGTCCGAGTTCCTGCAGGCGTGGGTGCTCGGCATCGCCTCGGCGCACTCGCCCGACCGGGTGACGTTCCTCTTCGTCGACTACAAGGGCGGCTCGGCCTTCGCCGACTGCATCGACCTGCCGCACTGTGTCGGTCTGGTGACCGACCTGAGCCCGCACCTCGTACGCCGCGCGCTGACCAGCCTCAAGGCCGAGCTGCACTACCGCGAGCACCTGTTCAACCGGAAGAAGGCCAAGGACCTCCTCGAGCTGGAAAAGCGCCAGGACCCGGAGTGCCCGCCCGCGTTGGTGCTGGTCATCGACGAGTTCGCCGCTCTGGCCGGCGAGGTGCCCGAGTTCGTCGACGGTGTCGTCGACATCGCCCAGCGAGGCCGCTCGCTCGGTATCCACCTGATCATGGCGACCCAGCGCCCGGCCGGTGTCATCAAGGACAACCTGCGGGCCAACACCAACCTCCGCGTCGCGCTGCGGATGGCCGACGAGACCGACTCCAAGGACGTCGTCGACGACCCGGTGGCGGCGTCGTTCCCGCCGTCCCTGCCTGGCCGCGGCATCGCGAAGACCGGTCCCGGTCGCCTGACGCCGTTCCAGTCCGCGTACGCCGGTGGTTGGACCCGCGAGGACGAGGTGGTCACCGCTGATGTGAAGGTCGCCGAGCTCAAGTTCGGTTCGATCACCGAGTGGGAGCCGGAGCGTCCGCCCGAGAGCGACTCGCACGACGAGGATCTGGGTCCCAACGACCAGAAGCGGATCGTGGCCACCCTGATCAAGGCCTCGGCCACCGCCGGCCTGATGACCCCGAGGCGTCCGTGGCTCGACGACCTGGCGCCCGTGGTCGACATGCGCGACCTGCCGCTGGAGGGCGACGGCCAGATCCTGCTGGGTCTCGCCGACATCCCGGAGCGTCAGCAGCAGAACGCGGTCTACTTCTCTCCCGACCGGGACGGCTCGCTGCTCATCTTCGGCTCGTCCGGTTCGGGCAAGTCGACGCTGCTCAAGACGATCGCGACCGCCGCCGGTGCCCGTCCGGAGCTCGGCACGGTGCAGGTCTACGGTCTCGACTTCGCCTCCGGCGCGCTGGGCGCGATCGAGCGTCTCCCGCACGTCGGCTCGATCATCGACGGCGACGACGCCGAGCGTCTGCAGCGGCTGATGCGCACGCTCGAGCGGGAGATGGACCGCCGCTCCGAACTGTTCTCCAAGGCCGCGGCCGCGAACCTCACCGAATACCGCGAGATCGCCGACGCCTCGATGCCGCGCATCCTGCTGCTGATCGACAACTACCCCGAGTTCAAGAAGGAGTGGGAGATCGCCGCCGGTCGCGCGCCGTTCTACCAGTCCTTCATGCGAGTCCTCGGTGAGGGCCGCCCGCTCGGCATCCACGCGGTGATCACCGCCGACCGGTCCGGGTCCGTCCCGACGGCCGTCTTCGCGAACATCCCGCGCCGTGTCGTCATGCGGCTCTCCGACCCGAGCCAGTACGTCCTGGTCGGAGCCCCCAAGGACGTACTCAACGAGCAGTCGGTGCCCGGCCGCGCCGTCGTCGACAAGGCCGAGGTCCAGCTGGCCGTGCTCGGTGGCACGACCAACGTGGCCGAGCAGACCAAGGCTCTCGACGAGCTCGTCAGTCAGCTGCGCGCCCAGGGTGTTCCCGAGGTCGGCGAGATCGGCGCCCTGCCGACGAAGATCTCCAGCCGGGCCATGCCGGCCCAGGCCAACGGGCAGCCCGTCTTCGGTATCGCCGACGACACCCTGTCCGCCCGCGGCTTCGACCCGATCGGCTCGTTCATCATCACCGGACCGCCGCAGTCGGGTAAGACGAACGCCCTCAAGGCGCTCGTCGAGTCCGTCGAGCGCTTCGACCCCGAGGTGAAGCTGTTCCACCTCGGCAGCCGTCGCGCCATGCTCGGCGACTTCCGTCCCTGGGTACGCAGCGCCACCCGTCCCGACGACGAGAAGGCGCTCGTCACCGAGCTCGCCGAGATCGTCGCCGACGAGTCCTTCCCCGGCCGCATCATGATCGTCGCCGAGGACATGACCCACCTGGCCGACGGTCCCGCCGACCGTCCGATGCGCGCCCTGCTGCAGGCCATCAACAACTCCGACCACCTCTTCATCGGCGACGCCGACGTCACTCGAGCCGGTGGCGGCTCGGGCGTCATGGGTGAGTGGAAGGCCGCTCGCCAGGGCATCGTGCTCAAGCCGGACACCTACGACGGCGACACGCTGTTCAAGGTTCCGTTCGGCAAGCTCAAGCGCACCGACTTCCCTGCGGGCCGCGGAATCTTCGTCCAGGCCGGGCGCACGGTGACCATGCAGATGCCTCTCGCGAGCGACTCCGAGGGCTCTGCGTGACGTCTGTATGAATCTCTGCATGAATCCGACAACGAATCCGTCTTTACCCTTCACAACCTCGTGAAAGGTGGCCTACGGTGGCCAGCGGCGTGCTGACGTGCGTCACCTCATGAAATCCCGGGAAAGGTAGTAACCGATGAGTGACTTCGGCGCAACGTACGACGAGATGACCGGCACCGCCGACAAGCTCGACCAGGGCAAGGACACGATCGAGTCCGCCCTCGATGAGTGCCAGGGCTACGTGGACGAGCTGGTTCAGGACGGGTTCAAGACGGAGAAGGCGTCGGGCAAGTTCCAGGACGGCTACCAGGAGATGACCACTGGCCTCAAGGAGGCCATTGCTGGCGTCGAGGACATGGCGCAGGCTCTGCGTGACATGGCCACGGCCATCCAGGACCTGGACTCGCAGCTCGCCGGCGGCTGAACCGCGGCGTTGGTCAAGATGGTGGGCCGGCATCTGTGGGCCCACCATCATCCGTTTCGGCCAGATGCCGCGGTGTCGACTCCCACGGATGCGCTGCTGCGATTCCCAAACAGGATCAGCAGAGACTTTACTTTCAGAGATGTTTAGAACTGGACGTAGCGGGTAGGAGTACCGCGACGACGTTGATCGCCCGAATCTCGGACCACCACGCTCGGGATGACGGTGTCGGCTCGTCGGGATCACGCTTCACGACCATGTGATGCGTGAGTGATGGTGACGAACGGCGCCGCAACGGGTGTCGTGTAATGAAAATTGCGGGAAAGGCAATGATCGATGAGTGACTTCGGGGCAACATACGACGAGATGACCGGCACCGCCGACAAGCTCGACCAGGGCAAGGACACGATCGAGTCCGCCCTCGATGAGTGCCAGGGCTACGTCGACGAGCTCGTCCAGGACGGGTTCAAGACCGAGAAGGCGTCGGGCAAGTTCCAGGACGGCTACACGGAGATGACCACGGGTCTGAAGGACGCCATTGCTGGTGTCGAGGACATGGCGCAGGCTCTGCGTGACATGGCCACGGCGATCCAGGACCTGGACAGCCAGCTCGCCGGCGGCTGAGTTACAACGCTTGCCAGATGGTGGGCTGGCGTCTGTCGGCCCACCATCTTCCATTCTCGGTCCCGCGCTACGGTGACGATCCCCGCTGGCGCGCTTCTGCAACCACGTGAAAGGTGCGTGTCATGGCGGACATTCTGATCAAGATCGCCGAACTCGAGACGGTCAAGAGATCGTTGGACTCGATCGTCGATGAGTTCGAGAACGCCACCGACAGTTCGGAGGACCTCGAGGCTGACATCGGCGATCCGTTCGACAGGAGTGAACTGCGCGACAAGGCGTGTGACTTCGAAGAGCGCTGGGACGACAAGCGCAACGACCTCAAAGACAGCTTGAAGAAGGTCAGTGAGCACATCAAAGGTGTTATCGATGGGATCGAGGATTGGGACAGCGAGACTGCCCTTCAGTTCCAGCCCAAGAAGTAGAACCTCTTAGTCTTCATTGCTCCTGACGGAAAGGAAAACTCATGTTCGGTGGAATGCCGGATTCCCCGAAGGGGCGCGAGATCAAGACGGTCGAGGGCTCGCCATCGGGGATCATTGCGCGTGGGACCAAGATCGAAGAGCTTGGCAAGAAGATGGACACCGCTGCAGACACGCTGCGGACCATCAAGGAAAACACCTTCGCCGGCGGTGAGCAACAGGGCAAGGCCATCGAGAAGCTCCAAGAAACCATTGGTGACTCCTACAAGGTTCTCGAGGAGGCCGCCGATCTCTACAAGCCGGTAGGTCCGGTGATCGTCAAGTACGGCGAGATGCTGGAGACCTACAAGCCGATCATCGACAGATCAGCCTCGACCTGCCGCGATCTCTGGGACACCTACGACGCTCTTCCGGGCGACAAGGACGACAGCATGACCGAGGATGACGGTGGCATCCTCGGCATCGGTGACACCGACAAGGAAGAGGCGGCCGAAAACAAGGCCAAGAAAGCAGCCTACGACGACTGGGAAGACGAGGCCGAGCGCTTCGACACCTGGTATGACGTGTGGGAGGACGGCTTCGATGAGGCCGTTAACGGCATCTCAGACGGACTCGCGGGTGCTATCGAAGATAGCACCTGGGACAACATCGGGGACTTCATCAACGCGGCCTATGAGGTTCTGACGTGGGCAGCCCTGATTATTGCGGTGGTCGCGATCTTCTGTACCGGCCTTGGCGCACTGGCCGCCATTCTCGCTCTGCTTGCGTTCGGTCTGTCCTGCATCAAGTTCGCCTACGGACAACAGAGTCTGGGCCAATTGGGCCTGGACGCGTTGGGCATCATTCCTGTCACAAAATTGAGCAATGTGACCAAGCTTGGGCACCTGATCAACATTGGTGCTCGAGAGGGCAGCAACGTCGGAAAGGCAGGATCCAAGGTTTGGGGTGCGATGGCCAAGGGGCCCATCGGGGATCTGACTAAGGCGGCTCGGGCTAAAGATGCCCTGGGAATCAGAAGCGGATCTGAAATGCTTGAGCAGTTGATCGGCAAAAACGCCAAAAACTTCCGCACCGACAACTTGAAGATGTACATCGGAAACTACCAGGGCCTGAAAGCGGGCCTGGGCGAATTCCGCAAAATAACAAACTTCGAGTTCCGAATGCAGCAAATTGGAACAACTCTCGGCACCGTCGGAAATGCCGGCAAGCTCACCCAGGGAACTGATCATTTCGACCCCATTCCGATCGACATTCCTGAGGTCAAGATTCCCGGTATGCCTGCATGGGTTAGCTTCTAGACCGTTTGACTGCGACAGAAATCCAGAGGTGCCGAAATGGCAAAGTGGACAGTAGAACTGGTTGAAGACCTTGATGTGCCGGGTTGGATCCCCGTCCCCGAAGGATTGACGCCACTTGAGCGTGAACAGTGGATTGCAAGTACTTCGGAGTCACTTGGGTACCTCATTGGTACACCGCGATGGGACGGAGAGACGTCAACGTCGGAGGATATTCGTGCACTCTTGCAGATGTCTCTCGATGAACGAGAGCGGTCCGACGCATACGCGATGTTTCAGGTATGGCCGGTTATGTCGGCCGCAGCAGTGACATGCCACTTGTACGTCGTGGAAACCGAGTCTCTACCGGATATTACGAAGTGGGGCGGAGTCCTCCACGCAGCCAACGCTGACCATATCGGTCCAGGCGTCCAGTTGTCCGCCCGCAATGAGTTGCTCTTCGACGGCGGAGTTGTCTTGCTGGAATCGGTGAATTACTTGTTCACTGATGGTGAGGTCTCTCTGTTGTTAGGCGTGGATGAGTGCATTCCGCAACTTGCCGCATCGGTCGTTCGCGGTCTGTCTATCCTCAAAGACCTCCTTCGAATGGTTCGTGAAGACGGAAAAGTCTTCGAGTCGGTCCTTCTGCCAGGCGCGCCGATCGACGAGTCTTGGCCGATCGTGGAAATCGGGGCGGCGCAGTGAATCTACGTGATGAGCTTGGCGTGCGTAAGTCTGTGGATTTCTCGATTCAACTTCCGCGTGGCTGGTCGCGCTTCGACATTGATGGAGGGCGCGACATCCTGCTCGCCGGAATGAAGAAGCGATTTATGGAAGGGCATCGGCCAGATCTTTACGCCGATGCCAAGGTGACGTTTGACAAGGCGTTCGAAGGAATGCGGGCCAATGGTGTCTTCGCGTTCTTCGCTCCGGCGGTTGATGATCCCGGCTCCACAATCATCCCAGCGTCGATCAATGCGTCAATTCGTACAGCATCGCCGGCGCAGCCCTTGGACAAACTGGTCCACGATGCAATCAAGAGGTTCGGCGCAAAACCGCTGTTTGGCGACCCTAGAACGATACGCTTCGAGCGTGAGCGGGTAGTCGATCTCGGCGGAGAATCGGTAGTGAATCACTCGCTGGTCTATCTCACTCCGGTTCCAGGCACGCAGCGGCGCGAGGCATTGCAACTCGTTGCGGGATTCGCGCGGACTCTGGATATCGAGGCGGATTCGCCTCCGATAGTCGCGACGCGGGTCTTACTGGATTCATGCGTTGCGACGCTCAGTTGGCCACGCTCGACGGTTTGACGTATTCTCAGCCCTTTGAACGACGGAAGGCTCCAAGTGCTATCTTCAAGAAAAGGTCCATCCGCTCGTGAGTGGGCAAAGACGGCCAACATCGGGACACCTGTGAAGTGGGGTGACCTCGAGCGGGAGATCATTTCGCTGAGACTTGTGCCGGAAGAAGGGGTGGGTAGGCCAAACCTGCTGCTAGGCCTGGTCATGATTCTGACGAGCCTAGTGCTTTCGGTGTTTTTTCTTTCTCCTGCACTCGGAGCAGTTTTCGTTGCTTGGGCAACCATGGTCGATTCCCGTGGGATGCAGGAAGGTCTCGTGACTCTTGCCATCTTCATGTTCGTTGTATCCATCGTGGTGACCGTAACGTCGATTCGTACGTGGTGGAGCACGCGGTCTCGTTCGACGGTGTCAATTCTGGGCGGGATAGTCGTGATCGTTTCCGTCGTCGCGACCTTTGCTGTTGGTTTGTCGTACGACGGTGAACTCCCTGGATCATGGCTCGAAGTGCTGGCCGCCGCCGCAGGATTCCTGGGGATCGCCACTGTCCTGCTGAACCTGGCGTCAAACCGGGCCAAGAGCAGCGAGGGTCCGAAGTCGGGCAGGGAGCAACGGCGCTACGATGCGGCGCGTGAAGAAGTTGTGGACGTTCTTGTCGAGCGCGGGCTTGTCGTTTTGACGCCGGATCAGCGGCGGAGGATGCAGCGGATGCGTGTCGGAACTTGGCACAAGTTTGACGCCCAAGGTCGCGTATAGATGACCTAAATGCCAATCATCGAATGGAGTCAGTATGGGGTCGGAACGAGGCAGAAGCGCTGAGATCGGCGCATCTGCCGATATGGTATTTCGTGCAGCTCTTGGTATTGCGCAGAATGATGAGATGTGCGAGGTCAAGGCTGCCCACAATGAGGGTCACGCGCTGATCCTGTGGCGGAGAACCAAGGCGCTCTCGTGGCCCAAGCTCATTATGATTCGCGCCGTCGAGAATGGCTCGGGATCATCGGTGAGCGTTGCGGTCCAGAGTCTTCCGGAGGGTGCTGGAGGCCTGATCGACGGCCGTCGCAACGCAAAGCTCGTCGACGAGTACATTCGTGGCATTCAGGATGTGTTGAGTGGTGCTATCAGTGCACCCGCGAGGGCGGTGGTGTCGCACTATGTTCGCGATGACGGCACGGAAGTTCCGTGGGATGACCCGGATGAGTTTCCGGGCTTCTGAGTCTTCTCCGAAGCCCCGTCGGATCTTACAGAATTGGGATCTCGTCGGTGGCGAGCCGCCGTGGCGCGCCGCATCTTCTTGTCGCGAGGGCGATGTGCACTGAGCGAATGTAGTCTGCCCTCGGTTCCGGCCGCTCGTGCCATCAGTTGTTGATGCATCGGTGAGTGTCAGGTACGCCCGCGATGGCGACCGCTGGCCGTGGCGGGGCGGATAGAACAAGAACTGCATATGAAGATGGCAACGAATCCGTTAATACGCTTCACAAGCCTGTGAGGCGTGGCCTACGGTGACCAGCGGCTGCCCAACGGGCACCGTGTAATGGAATCGCGGGAAAGGCAATGATCGATGAGTGACTTCGGGGCAACATACGACGAGATGACCGGCACCGCCGACAAGCTCGACCAGGGCAAGGACACCATTGAGTCCGCGCTGGACGAGTGCCAGGGTTACGTGGATGAGCTGGTTCAGGACGGGTTCAAGACGGAGAAGGCGTCCGGTAAGTTCCAGGACGGCTACACCGAGATGACCACGGGTCTGAAGGACGCCATCGCTGGTGTCGAGGACATGGCGCAGGCTCTGCGGGACATGGCGACCGCGATCCAGGACCTCGACTCGCAGCTCGCCGGCGGCTGAGTCACAGCGATCGTCAGGATGGTGGGCTCGCACCTGTGGGCCCACCATCTGCCCGTCTCGGGCGTCTCCGGCAGGTGCTGCGGTGTCGACTCCCGCCGCGCGATGCGACCTCTCAACCAGGTCAGCAGAAATCTTTACTTTCGAAGATGTTTAGAACTCGACGAAGTGGGTAGGACGACCGTGACGATGTCGAACACCCGGATCTCGGAGCATGTCCGTGAAGATGGTGTCGGCTCGTCGGGTCAGCTCGTCACGACCATGTGACGAGCTGGGTACGGTGACGAACGGCGCTGCCATGTGCCGTTCGACAGAATCGCGGGAAAGGCGATGATCGATGAGCGACTTCGGGGCAACATACGACGAGATGACCGGCACCGCCGACAAGCTCGACCAGGGCAAGGACACCATTGAGTCCGCGCTGGACGAGTGCCAGGGCTATGTGGACGAGTTGGTCCAGGATGGGTTCAAGACGGAGAAGGCGTCGGGCAAGTTCCAGGACGGCTACACCGAGATGACCACGGGTCTGAAGGACGCCATTGCTGGTGTCGAGGACATGGCGCAGGCTCTGCGCGACATGGCCACGGCGATCCAGGACCTGGACAGCCAGCTCGCCGGCGGCTGATCTATTCGCTTGGTTGGGTGGGGCGGAGCATGCGCGGTCGCCCCACCCGAGGCGACATTTCGGCACGTTGACCGGGCAGATGGCGGAAGATCGAAGGGAAGCTTGCGGTGGCGGACGTCAGGATCAAGATCGAGACACTCTCGAGGATCGCGACACAGCTGGACTCGATTGTCAGCGAGTTCGAGAATGCGACGAGCCAGTCGGAGGAGCTCGAGGCGGACATCGGCAATCCGTACGGCCGCGGCGACCTCCGGGACAAGGCACAGGACTTCGAGGAGCGCTGGGACGACAAGCGCGATGAGCTCAAGGACAGCCTGAAGGAGCTCCACGAGCACGTCAAAGGCGTGGTCGACGGGTTCGAGAACTGGGACAGCGAGACTGCCCTCCAGTTCCAGACCAAGTAGGACGTTCGACCCGCAGCGCGGTGGCTGCGGCGGGGCGGACGGTTCAGGACACTTGACGGGCTCGACGAAGGAGCACATGAGCCATGGATTCATCACCTAAGGGCAGAGAGATCAGGACTGTCGAGGGCAACCCCTCGGGCATCATCGAGCGCGGCGACGCCATCGAGCGTCTGGGCGAGATGATGAAGTCCTGTTACGAAGAGCTGAAGAAGATCTCGGAACACGATCTCGCCAACGGCGAGATGGACGGCAAGGCTGTCGAGAAGCTTCAGGACAAGATCGGCGACTCCTACAAGACCCTCGAAGAGGCCAGCGCGCTCTACACGCCGGTGGGCCCGATCATTGCGAAGTACGGCCAAGAGCTTCAACAGTGGCAGCCGTTGATCAGGTCACAGGTCGACACCTGCGAGGACCTGTGGGCCAAGTACGACGGCATGGAAGGTGCGCCGAACCATCTTCCGGGCGCTGGCCCGAAGGAAGGCAGCCCGGAGGCGCAGCAGGAGGAAGACGCTGCCGAGGCGAAGGAACAGGCCCGCAAGGACTGGGAGAACGCCGCCGAGACCTGGGACGGCTACTACGACTCCTGGGAAGACGCGTACGACGCTGCCGTCAGCGGCATCGGTAACGAGATGTCCGGGAAGATCGAGGACGGCTTCTGGGAGGTCCTCGACGACATCATCGCCGTCCTGGAGATCGTTGCAATGGTGCTCTTCGTGGCGAGCCTGTTCATCGCGGGACCGCTGGCGGCGATCGCGATGGCGGTGTCGGCTCTGGTGCTTCTTGCGAAGACCATCCAGTTCTGTGCCGGAAAGTGCTCAGCCTTGGACCTGACGCTAGCTGTTCTCGACGTCGTGCCGTTCGGCAAGTTCGGAAAGATGGCCGATGCGATCACTGATCTGGGCGCTGGCGCATCCAAGTTCGCCAAGTTCTCGGCTGGGTACAAGGCGGCGGGTGGCGTCGGGGACGCCGTCAAGTTCAAGGCCTTTCCGGACATCATGACCAGCCTTCACGCCGGTCTCGACGTCGGCGACTTCACGCGCATCAGCTCGTACAGCAGGATGTGGGCCGCTGGCCTCGACATCCAGGGAGCGTTGGCGAAGCAGACCAACTCCTTCTACAGCACTGTGAACACGATCCAGGATCTGCCCGACTCGGCCGGCGACATCTTCGCCTGAGCGATCGATCGACCATACTGACGTGCGCTGCTCGGAGCTTGTAATCAAATCGGAGGACGACCATGGTCGGAACGTGGCGAGCTGAAGGAATCTACCCACAACGCGAGTGGACATTTGTTCCCAGCGACCTGGGGCAGGGCGCCGACGCGTGGGTGTCGACCGAGTGCGCTCGTGTCCGGGAGTGGTTCGGCAGCAACGCGAGCCGGCAGTTCGACGAGGACGTACGCCGCATCCTGACGGATTCCCTCGCCAGCATCGGTGAGCCCGGCAGGCTGGTCACCATGCTTCACTGGCCGATGACGGTCCCGATCGCCAGCCGCGTCAGAGTAGTCCTTGCAGAGGCTGGCGACCTGGACGTCAAGGCCTGGGAGAAGTCGGGTTTCGACGTCGATGAGTGCATCGGTGCGGCGATGGGCCCCGGCATCAAGTGCGTCGCATCGCGGGACGAGACCGTCGACGGACAGGATCTGCACCTGTCCACAGCGGTCTATGCCTTCAGCGGCGAGACCGGTGGCGTGGGTCTGATCGTGGAGTCCGGTCTGCCGTTGGCCTTCCAGCTCACGATCACTCGGATGCCGGTCATTCTCTCAAGTCTTTCTCTCCTCGACCCGGACGGTCGTCCCTTCGAGGCCAGCCCGGTTCCGGGTCTCACACGAAACCACGTTGACGAATGGGAGCACCTTTCCAATGCCTAAGGCGGCAGCGATTGATCCGGGTAACTGGGCAACGGTGCACAGCAACTTCGATCGCTTCGACATCAACGAGCTGAATCGAGTCGTTCTCGACTACGGGCAGATCGAGCTGGAAGCAGCTGAGAGGAAGCGTCGCCGCTCGGGTGCGGCGAACCTTGCTGCGAAGTTGATGTTCTGGGTCGCGCTCATCGGTCTGGCCGGACCGCTGTTCTCCGTGGCGATCTTTGCCAGTGGCGGAGGTACTAGGAAACTCTCCGAGGACTTCTCGCCGGGCTTCGAGGTCCCGTGCGTCTACATCGGCTGCGCGCTCGGCTTCCTCGCCCTGCTCTACCACTTCGCGCCGTGGGTCCGGTCGACTCACCGGCAGTGGGACCGATCCCTGTTCGGGTTCTCGGTCTTCGTACTAGTCTCGACCGTCCTGCTTCTGGTCCTGATCTTCATGAGCGACGCGGATGCCTATCCGCGCGTTCCCCTCGTGATCGCACCGCTGTTGCTGCTGGTGTTCGGCATCGCGGTGATCGTCGCGGAGTTCCGGCTCTACTCGAAGGAGAAGCCGCCGGCGGTCGACGTCAACGCGTTGACGTCGGACGAGATCGACACGCTTCTCGCCTTGAGGCGTCAAGCACTGACCACGCTTCGCTCGCGTTCCATCGTTTCTTACGACGAATTCGATGCACTGGACCGTAGTCCTCTGACTGCTAGTGCTGACGGAAAGGCTTGAAATGTCCGGGAACAGTGCAAGTTCGTTGAGGGAGATGCTGGGCGCGCCCAAGGACCCGGAGTTCCACCTGAAGCTCCTCGATGGCTGGGAGCGCCACGTTCCGGACGCCTCCGACCGGGAAGCGATCGACGCCGAGATCAAGCGGCGCTGCATGGAGGCCAACCGGCCCGATCTGCACGCGCACCTTCGGATGCAGATGGATCAGGCGTTCTCGCTCATGAAGCAGCAGAACGTGATCGCCTACTTCGCGCCCACGGCGGCGCCGACCGGCGACGTCTACATCCCGGGTTCCATGTTCGCCACCATCCGGCGCGCGCCCAACGGCGAGAGCCTCGACGGCTATGTGACACACGCGATCCAGACGTACGACGCCAAGCCCCTCTTCGGCGACAAGCGATTCATCCGCTTCGAGCGCGAGTCGGCGAAGGATCTCCAGGGCGGCTCGATCGTGATGACCTCGATCGTGTACGTGACCCCGATCCCTGGGTCGAAGCACCGTCGCGGTCTTCAGCTCACGGCATCGGTCGCGCGTCCTGTGGAGATGTCGGCGACAGACCCGTTGTTCATCGGCTGGAAGACGGCGTTCGACGTGTGCGCCTCGTCGCTTCGCTGGTCGCCGCCGCGGGCATAGCTGCGAAACGTTGACAGGCTGTCGACGGCCGCAAGTGCGCTAGCGGATCTGGTCGGCCACCATCACCGCAGCGACGGCCAGACTTCCGATGACGAAGACCGCGCCGACGACGGTGAGGCTGCCGAACGCGATCGGGTAGAACCACCGCTCGAAGCTGTTCAGCGGCAGCTCGTTGTTGAACGGCCCCTTCGGGTCGTACATCACTTCGACGTCGTCCCCGGTCTTCATGTCCGGGGCAGCGCCCTCGCTGTGGCCGTAGTAGCTGCCGCCGGTCTCGGGAGCGGTGAACGTGTAGTTGACGTTGTATCTCGTGGTGCCGGGTCCACCACCGAGATTCACATTCCAAGCCCGGGTGATGCGCGCGGTCGTCCGGGCCCAGTCGCGACTGTTGAGGGCCCTTCGCCAAGCATCTCCGAAGTTGAGGTAGCCCGCCGCGCCGATCGCGATGCCGGCGATGACGCAGAAGGTCAGGCCGATGACGTCATCCAGTCCCATGCTCGCGATGTTCCTCTCTGCGCTAGGCCGAGATCAGGCCCAGGGAGGCGAGGACCAGGAAGATCCCGATGCCGCCGAAGACGATGTAGGTTGCGCCGTAGTTGATCACGCGTCCGACGACGGAGCCGCCGTAGACGGTGTCGCTCGAACTCGGCTCCTCGGGGTCGTAGATGACCTCGACGATGTCGCCGACCTTCGGGTTCGCCAGGTGTTCCACCTCGCCGATGTGCCGGATTCCGGCGGAGTCACGGTATTCGTAGCGTGCATGGACGGACGTCTCGGTCGAGGTCGTACCGGTGGCCGATGACGGGCGCTTCTTCTTCCAGACGTGGTGAATGGTCGCCTGCGTCCGGGGCCAAGTGGCCAGCCGTCGCCGGCGGCGTACGAGATGAATCGTCAGCCACGCCGGGAGGATCAGCATCGCGATACCGATCAGCAGGGCGGCGACGGCGCCAAAGCTCATGATTGCTCCACTTACCCGAGGTCGAGGGCTTCACCTTAGTCTGCGGCGACCGGCTGGGGCCGGGGCCGGGTCGCGGCAGGGGATCGCTACCCTGAGCCTCCCTTACTCATCTACAGACGGCGGGATGTGAACGGTGGCTCGGGGTTTGGCAGCGATGGCGATCGCCACGGCAGCAATGGTTTCTGGTTGTGCGGTCGGTCCGCCGTCGAAGGACTTCGCGACCGGCGACGCGGTCTTGGCGCTGCGGGTGAAGGAGGGCGGCGAGGACTCGAGCCATCTCGTGCTCGTCTCGGCAGAGGGGAAGGCGAGGTCGATCGAGCTCGACGAGGTCGAGGGTGCCGGAATTTCCTGGACGGAGCATGGGATCACGACCTCCGACCCGTCGCACGACTACGTGATCGATGAGGCCGGTCTGACTGCGAACGAGCGGACGAGCGGCGGCGACGAGCTCGAGACGCAGCAGGAGTGGTATCGCGTGCAGGTCGGCGCGGGAACGCTGGTCGGCTTCAGCCCCGAGGACGGGTCCAAGGACCCGTTCGTGACCTACATCGACGGAGACAGTGGCAAGGCGACGACGCGGGTGTCTCCGTACGGCCAGACGTCTACTGCCGCAGTGTGCGGGGACCGTGTCCTCTCCTCCGGAAGGGGCACCGACACCAAAGCCTTCGAGGACGACAGCGAGTCCATCCCGGAGAGCCAGTGGGACCGAGCCGCGCTGACGTCTGCGTACCCGCACGACGGCGCGGACATCCTGAGCGCCTTGGAGCCCTCGGCCTTCCCGGGCACCACATCCCCCTGTGTCGAGGGCATCGTCTACGAGGGGTGGGAGAGCGACGATGACAAGCACTTCATTCGCGTCTGGAACACCGCGAAGGGGACGCCCGCGGAGCAGGTTGCCGTCGACCACGAGATCGTCTATCCGGCGGACGACAACTCATCGCGCATCGGCGGACCGCATCGGGTGACGGTCTCGGACGGGCAGCTCTTCTGGGTCGTCGACCACAGGATGTGGAGCGCACCGTTGCCGACCACCGAGGCTGCGCCGATCCAGGCTCGCGAGGTCGGTTTCCTGGAGGGCTACGTCGGGATGGACGCCGAGGTGATGACGTACGCGTCGAATGCGGTCTACACGGTCGCCGATGACAGTGAGCTCCACGAGCGCAAGTGGTCCAGGTCCAGGCGCAGCGATCGCGTCTGGACGGAACTGACGGAGCTGACCCTGCTGCGTACGGATCTGGGCAGCTGGAAGTCGTCCGTGGCGCTCGACGTGGATCTGGAGGACGTCGACTTCCCGACCAAGGACGTCCAGGTCACCGCGCTGGCGATCAACCCGGAGTGGCTGGCCGAGAAGGGCGAGTGAAGCGGTGTTACGAAGGTCACCGCGCGACACGCCGAAGTAAAGAACGCCCGGCAACGGCTGGAGTTGCCAGGGTGACGCGTACCTCTCGATCTCGGGAACATTCACTGTTGAAAGGCTTCTTCATGCGTACTCGCACCACCGTCCGGACCTGCCGACTGGCCGCCGTGGGCCTCAGCCTCGGTCTCGCGCTCACGATGACCGCATGCGGTTCCGAGGACACCGACAGCGACGCGGACGCCGCGGTCGAGGTCGAGTCCAGCGCACCGGCATCCGAGTCTCCGTCAGCGGCGCCCGCGGGCGCCGAGACCGAGGTGAAGATCGGGAAGACGCTGAAGGACCCCGACATGGGTGACACGATCGAGGTCGTCTCGGCGGTCCGCGACTTCCCGTCGACGGAGGAGGCGGACCTCATCGCCGAGGGCGGCGAGGTGGTGCTGCTGCAGGTGAAGATCAAGCCCGGCACGGAGTACGGCGGCCGGATCTCCGAGGGGAACTTCGAGATCTCGTGGGACAACGGCGGTGATTTCGAGAGCTCCGACACCCGTCTGATGACCGAGGAGCTGACCGCCGCGAAGCGTACGCCGCTCGAGGACGTGCAGCGGCGCGACGGCGGTGAGCACACCGGCTGGATCGCCTTCCAGGTGGAGGAGAAGGCCGACACGTACCTCATCGAGTACGAGCGCGACGGCGCGAAGGTGATCGGCTCGGACAAGACCATCGCCGAGTTCACGGAGCAGGTGGAGATCCCCGCCTCGTGAGGTGACCGCAGCCCGTTCGGCGGAGACCGGCTATGTCGATGGCAGGTCTCCGCCGAGGCTCGTTAGGATCTGGGCGTCCGTTGTCTCGGAGAGGGGACTGAAGGTGCATCCTGGGGCACGTCGTCGCGTGGGGCTCGTTTCCGTTGCCAGCCTGGCGCTCGTCGCAACCGCCTGCTCGGGCGATCTGCCGGCGTCGGTCGAGGAGGGCACCGAGGTCGCCGTCGCGTGGCGAGGCTCCCTGACGAGCACCAACCCGGCGAGCGCCGGCAGCGTGACCGATGGAAACCTGGACATCGCATCGCTGACGCGCGGAGCGTTCGGCACCCTCATCGACGACACCGTCGAGATGGACGAGACGTTCGGCAAGGTCACGATGGAGGGCGAGAAGCAGGCCCGGGTGCGCTACGACCTGGCCGAGCCCACCTGGTCCGACGGGGTTCCGATCGACACGGCCGACCTGATGCTCGCCTGGGCGGCCACGTCCGGCTACTTCGGCACCGCCCAGGAAGGCAGCGACGGGACGGTCGACTTCGGCGCGGTGCCGACGGGCCTGACCAAGAGCGCCTACATCCCCGAGGTCGACGAGGGCGCGCGCGCCATCGAGGTCCCACTGGTGGTGCCGGTGGTCGACTGGCGTACGGCTCTGGACGTCGCCGTCCCGGCACACGTCGTCGGGCAGAAGGCGCTGAAGATCGAGGACCCGATCGAGGCCAAGGAGGTCGTCGAGACCGCGATCGAGGAGTCCGACACCGCGAAGCTGACCAAGATCGCGGAGGCGTGGAAGACCGCCTTCACGGTCGCCGAGGACGGCAAGGCGTCCGAGGAGGCGCTGCTGTCCAGCGGGCCCTACCGGATCGCGAAGATCACGGCCGGCGAGGCCGGCCAGGAGGTCGACCTCGAGGCCAACCCCGAATATGCGGGTGAGGCCAGGCCGACCTACGAGCAGGTACGCCTCACCCCAGCCAGCGCCGACGCGCTGGCCAGCCTCGGGGAGAAGGTCGACGTCGTCCAGGTCACCCCGACCAAGGGCAACCGGAAGCAGGTGCGCGACCTCGAGCGTCGCGACTACGGCGTCGAGACCGCCAACGACGGCACCATGTGGGCGCTGATCCTCCGCACCGACCGCGGCCTGTTCAAGCGCAAGGAGACCCGCACGTCCTATCTGCGGGCCGTGCCCCGGGGCGACATCGCCGAGGGCGGCGCGGGCGAGTGGGCCGAGGCGTACGAAGCCACCGACGTCGTGCTGTTCCCGCCGGGTGGCGAGGGCTACGAGATCGCGACCGAGGACTCCGGGTTCTCCACGAAGTTCAAGGCCTCGGAGGACGCGACGGCTCCCCGCGGTGCGAGGGTGTGCATCGCGTACGACAAGTCGAACGCCTTCGCCTCGGGCGCCTACGACACCATCGCCAACGTCGTCGACGACGAGGGCTGGTCCACCACCGACTGCGGTGTGTCCGGGGCCGACAAGGTGCTGTCCGGCAACAAGTGGGACGCCGTCCTCGCCAGGATCCCGATCCCGCAGACGCCGGAGGAGATCTCGGCGCAGTGGGGCAGCAAGGGCAGCCAGAACGCGACCGGCGGCGGGGACCGCGAACGCGACCGGCTCATCAGCGAGCTGGCCCGCACCGCCGATCCCTACGAGGCCCGCGACGTACGCGTCCAGATCGAGAAGACGCTGGTCGCGGACTCGATCGTGGTGCCGATCGTGATGAACCCGACCGTGACGGTGATCGACAAGAAGGTCGACAGCGTCCGCCCTCGGTCCGGGCAGGTCGCTCCGCTCGTCTCCACCATCGTCGAGTGGTCGCCGACCAAGAAGTAGACGACTTTTCGACTTTTTGAGTGGTTGGTTCCCGCGCCCCTTGCATAGGGTGCGGGCATGACGACGCTTCATCCCGGGGCAGTGTTCGGACACTACCGCCTGGACCGCATCCTCGGCGAAGGTGGAATGGGCGTCGTATACGACGCATTCGACACCAGGCTCGAGCGCCAGGTCGCGCTGAAGATGGTGCACGCCCATCTCGCCGACCGGCAGTTCATCGACATGTTCATCCGCGAGGGCCAGACCCTCGCTCAGATCAGGTCGCCCCACATCATCGCGATCTACGACATCGGCGAGCAGCAGGGCAGCCCGTTCATCGTCACCCAGTTCATCAAGGGTGGCGACCTGTCCGGCCTCGTACGTTCGAAGGGGCCGTTGGCTCCACACCTGGCGTGCCTGGTCAACGCGCAGGTCGCGGGGGCGCTCCACGACGCTCACCAGGTCGGGATCATCCACCAGGACGTGAAGCCGTCGAACGTGCTCGTGCGCAACCCGGCGAGCCCTCTCGACCCGTTCGCGTTCCTCTGCGACTTCGGGATCGCGACCTCCTCCTCCGACTCGCCCGCAGGCGGGATCACGGGCACGTGGAACTACCTGGCGCCGGAGTACATCCGCGACGAGCGCGACGCCCAGGGCCGCCCGATCACGCCGGAGCCCTCGCGAGACATCTACGCCGCCGGCTGCATGCTGTGGTTCTCGCTGACCGGCAAGATCCCGTACGCCGGTGAGGCCGTGCAGGTGGCGATGGCGCACCAGAACGCGCCGATCCCACAGTTCGTCGGCACCGACGAGTGGACTCGAGAAGCCAACCGGATCCTGCAGCTCTCGATGGCGAAGGACCGGCGCAACCGCTACCAGAGCGCCGCCGTGTTCAAGGACGACCTGCTGAAGCTGCGCGAGATCACCGCTCCGCCGCAGCTCCTGCCGGCGCCGTCCATGACCAACCCGAACCCCGTGCCGATCCTGGTCGCAGCGGTGCGGGCACCGTCCGAGAGCGAGGCCATCCTGATCGAGGAGGCCGCGCGGCCGTCCAGGATCACCCCGCTCCGGGTCGGGGCGGCGATGGTGGGCGTGGCCGCCCTCGGGGTCGGCGGAGCTCTGGCGATCACCCGGCCCTGGGTCGAGCACGGGCCCGAGCCCATCGTGCCGACCGTCAAGGGCGCTGCGTACGCGGACGTCAACGGCGACAAGTTCGGGGACGTGGTCACCAACGTCCAGAACCCCGACGGCAAGGGCGTCGACGTGGTCACCTGGAAGTCGGACGGCCGCACGCTGACGCCGTCGAAACCCGTCACGTACGACGACCCTGCCCTCCCCGAGGACAACGACGGTGGCGAGGTGTTCCCGCTCTGCGCCGACTTCACCGGCGATGGGAAGAACTCGTTCATCACCTTCGTGCGAAGCGAGAAGGGCTTCAACTTCCACGGTGACCTGGAGGGATCCCTCAAGGCGCCGGCGGGAGTCGTCGAGCAGGGCAAGAAGATGGCCGGGTCGACGTTCTACTACGACCTGGGCGTCGACGACTTCGACGGTGACGGTGTCGCCGACCTGTTCATGGCCACGACCTTCGGCAACCCGGACCCGGACCTCGACAGACAGGGCAGAACGGTCGGGGACGGCGCCATCTGGGTCTATCGCGGCACCGGGTCGGGGTTTGCGGAGCCGACACAGTTCGCGGCCTATCCGGCTGCCACCAGGGAGCAGGTCGTGGTGGGTGAGTTCACCGGTGACGAGAAGGCTGATCTGGTGGTGCTGAATCGAGCTGCAGGTGAGCCTGAGGACAAGACACTCACGACTGGAACCTCCGAACTGGACCTATATCAGGGAGACGGGGCCACCATCGCCGAGGCCAAGTCGTTCTCCTTCAAGCACAAGGGGATCAGCTCGATCCTCGCCGGGGACGTCGATGACGACGGCCGGGACGAGATCGTCGTCGCAGAGTCCGGCCGAGGCGAGGGGCAGACGATCACGATCGGGACCTTCAGCGACGACCTGGCCGAGTTCTCGATCGCCACTCGCGGAAAGCTTCCCAAGCCTCGCAACACCCTCAAGACCACCAGCAGGTATCCCGTGACTCTCGCTGACGTGAACGGGGACGGGCTGACCGACGTGATCGCGGCCTCCCAGGACACCAGCGACAGCCCCTACACGTTCTACGTGGCTTTGGCAGCGAAGGAAGGCTCGTTCCAGGGCCATGAGCTGGCGACATGGAAGTCGTCACCCGAAGACGTGCGTCGATACAACATCATGGGAGGAACCATCGGATGAGCGATTCCAACGGAATCCCCGACAACAACCCTCGCGGGCCCCAGCCTTCCTTCGAGCGCCCGGCCGTCGACGACCCCGACAAGACCACGATCCGGCCGCGGATCGCTCGACCCGACGGGCCTACCGGTACGCCGCCTCCGCCGCCCCCACCGCCGCCGACCCGGACGCCACCCCCGCCCCCTCCGCCTCCGGCGCAGACCCCGGCGCAGACCGCGACGCCGGTGCCTACGCAGGCGCCAGGACAGCCCACGCCACCCCCGCCCCCTGCGGCCCAGGACACCCCCGGGATGATCGGGCCCTACCGGCTCGAGCAGCAGGTGGCGTCCAACGACAACGCCGTCGTCCACAAGGCGACCGACACCCGGCTCAACCGAGCGGTCGCCATCAAGGTCCTCCTCGGGCGGAGCGCGCGCGACCCCGAGTTCGTATCGAGGTTCGACAAGCAGGCCACGCTGATGGCCAAGCTCGACTCTCCCCACATCATGGGCGTCTACACCAACGGCAGGACCAGCGACGGCGCTCCTTATCTGGTCTCCCAGTTCGCCGACGGCGGCGACCTCGGCTCGCTGCTGAAGGCTCGCGGCCGGCTGCCTGGGCCGATGGCCGCCGACATCTGTGCCCAGATCGCCGACGGCCTGGCGGCGATCCACTCGCCGGAGGTCGGGGTCGTGCACGGCGACGTGAAGCCGTCGAACATCTTGCTGCGGGACGGCAACACCCCGCCGTACGCGTACCTCTCCGACTTCGCGGCGGCGCGTGCTGACGACTCGGCCACGGCCCGGCCCGGTATCCACTCCGGTGCGTGGGACTACCTGGCGCCCGAGCGCGGCATGGGGGCGCCGGCGAGCCCGGCCAGCGACCTCTACTCGCTGGGCTGCCTGTTCTACGAGCTGGTCACCGGGGAGGTGCCCTTCACCGGGGCGAACGACGTCGAGACCGCGATGGCCCACAGCGCCCAGCCGATCCCCACGTTGCCCGGTCGGGACGACTTCACCCTGCAGGCCAACGACCTGCTCTCCGGTCAGGGCGGCCTGCTCACCAAGGACCCGGCCGCGCGGTCCAGCGATGCCGTTCGGGTCCGGGACCGGTTCGCGGCCATGGCGGGGCGTCAGATGGGGTTCGCCTCCGGGGCGACCGTCACGCTCAAGCGCGCCAAGACCAAGTGGTGGGTTGCCGCGGGGGCGGCAGCGGCGGTCTTCGTCGCAGGCGGCGCCGCGCTCGGGATCACCCTCACCACCACGGAGAACACCCCTGAGAAGCCCAAGCCCGCCGTAAGTGGAGACATCACCGGAGACCGGCTGGGCGACCTGGTTCTCGGTGCGCCCTTCGGTGACATCAACTACAACTGGGACACCAACGCCGCCACCCTGTTCGCCTCGACGGGCAAGGGTTTCAAGGCAGGCACCGGCAAGAACCTCAAGTTCGGCAACTTGCTCGGTGACCTGGATGCTGATGGTCGAGTCGATGTGGTTCAGGTCTCCGGCGTCGGGTCGACGTTCAGCGTCGATTCCAGCGCCAAGGACCAACCCGACGGTTCCATCCAGGTTCCTGCCTCGGGCAAACGCCTGGCGATGTTCTGCGCCGACTTCAACGGGGACGGCCGCGACGATGTCGCCATGACCTCGGTCGGCAACGGCACCAAGCTGCCCGCGGACGACGCCGAGCTCGGAAAGCTCGAGGACCTGAAGTTCCATGTCACGGTCACGCTGAGCAAGGCCGACAACACGTGGGCCAAGAGCGCCGACTGGTACACCGGTCCGTGGAAGGGCACCACGTTCGACATCAACTTCGAGGTCGCCGACCTCGATGGCGACAAGCGGGCCGACATCGTCATGGGCGCGAAGGAGGCCTCGCCGGCCGCCGCGGTTCTGCTGATGAGCCAAGGCTCAAAGCTCACCAAGACCGTACTCAAGGTGCCCGGACCGGACGGTGATCGGGTTGCCGGGTCGTCGAGCTTCGCCGACGTCACTGGTGATGGGAAGGACGAGATGATCACCCGAGAGATCGTGAACCAGAAGTGGGTCATCCGCGTCTACTCCTACGATCCGAAGGGCAAGAAGTTCGTCTCCGAGCCGTCGTGGGACCTCGACGACCCCGTCCGGAACGACGACGCGCTCAGCGGGTCTCAGATTTTCGCGGTCGCCGACGTCAACGGCGACGGCCGGGACGACCTGGTCAACCCGCTGCGTGCAGGTGACGGGGACTACGAATACCTCAACAAGGCCTCGGTCATGATCTCCGGCAAGGACGGGTTCACCGTCGAGACCTGGGAGATGCCCGGCGCCGACGAGTTCATGACCCACCCACCGTTGCGCAAGGCGTCCAACAACAACGGCACCGGAACGCTCTAGATCCCCCGCCCGCCGACGAGAACGGCCCGCGACCTGAATCAGGTCGCGGGCCGTTCTCGTCGGTCAAGGCGCACGAACTACACCGAGGACTCGCTCCACGCCAGCTGGACGACCTCGATACCGCGGTCGCGGGTGACCAGGCGGCCACGACCCGGGCGCGTCGGGACCGGCTTCAGGTTGCCGATGAGTGGACCCTCGTCGGGGTTGCCGGAGAGCAGCAGGCCGGGCATGGCCAGGTCGCGCATCGACTGGATGACCGACTCGTAGAGCGATCGCGAGGCTCCACCCGAGCGGCGGGCGATGATCACGTGCAGGCCGACGTCTCGTGCCTGAGCCATCAGCGGCTGCAGGGGTGCGACCGGCGACCCCTGCTGGGTGGCGACCAGGTCGTAGTCGTCGACCAGCAGGAACAGGTCCGCACCCGTCCACCAGGACCGGTTGCGCAGCTGCTCGGGCGTGACGTCCGGCCCCGGGATCCGCTTCGACAGGTAGTCCGCCAGATCGCTCAGAGCGGGGGTCGCCTGGGTGGCCGAGGTGAGGTAGCTGACCAGGTAGTCGTCCGGGATCTCGCCGAGCATCGAGCGCCGGTAGTCGACCACCGCGATCTGGGCCTCCTTCGGTGAATGCGTCCGCATGATCTCGCGGGCGATGTTGCGAAGCAGCGTCGACTTGCCGGACTGGCCATCGCCGAAGACGAGCAGGTGCGGTTCCGCGTCGGGGTTGAGGCCGACCGGAGCCAGCTCCTTCTCGTTGATGCCCAGGAGCAGCCGCTTGCCGGGGTTCTCCTCGGTGACCCCGGCCTGCTCCCGGATCCGCTCGATCGTGATCTGCTCCGGCAGCAGCCGCAGCTTCGGGCCGGCAGGACCCTGCCAGGCGGCGGAGATCCGGGAGATCAGGTCGTCCACGCCGTCGCCCAGCGTCGCCGCGGAGCCGTCGCCGTCCATCCGGGGCAGTGCGCTGAGGAAGTGGAGCTTCTCCTTCACGATGCCTCGACCCGGACGCCCGGTCGGGACCAGGGCGGCCAGCTTGCGGTCGAGCTCGGAGTCCATCGGGTCACCGAGACGCAGCTCGAGCTTGGTGCCGAAGACGTCGCGCATCGAGGAGCGGAACTCGGCCCACCGGCCGGCCGCGGCGACGATGTGGACACCGAAGGTCAGGCCACGCGGAGCGATCTCCTGGATGGCGTACTCCAGGTCGTCGAAGTCGGCGCGCAGCGTGCCCCAGCCGTCGATGACGAGGAAGACGTCGCCCCAGCCGTCGTCGGCCTGGCCGCGGGCGCGGCGGGTGCGGTAGGTCTCGATCGAGTCGATGCCCTGTGCCCGGAAGTAGGCCTCGCGGCGGTCGATGATGCCCGAGATCTCGGCCAGGACGCGGCGTACGACGTCCGGTTCGGAACGGGTGCCGACGCCGGAGACGTGCGGGAGCTTGGCCAGCGGTGCGAACGTACCGCCACCGAAGTCGAGCACGAAGAACTGGACCTCCTGCGGCGTCATCGTCAGCGACATCGAGGTGACGATGGTGCGGAGCGTGGTCGACTTACCGGTGCGGGGCGCACCGATGACCGCGACGTGACCGGCGGCGCCGCGCAGGTCCACGGTGAGCGTGTCACGCAGCTGCTCGCGAGGCTTGTCGACGATGCCGAGCGGCACCACCAGCCCGCCGAGCCGCTTCCAGGCCGGCGAGTGCAGGCCGAGCTCGGGCGAGGTGGTCAGGTCGGGCATCAGCGAGTCGAGCGTGTCGGGGATGTCGAGCGGCGGCAACCAGACCTGGTGGGCCGGCCTGCCGTGGCCGGTCATCCGGTCGACGGCGATGTCGAGCATCGACTTCTCGACGCCGTCCGCACCGACGACCGGGGCCGCCGGACGCTCTTCCTCCTCGACCGGCATCGCCAGCTGCTTCACCTCGGCGATCGAGAACGGGAAGATGCCCTGCAGCTTGCCGCCCTCGTCGCGCCGGATCCGGGACCCGGCGGCCGGCGGCCCGGAGACGTACGCAGCCCGGAACCGCTGCATCGACGTCGGGTCGGGCTTGAGGTAGCCGAGGCCGGGGACCGCCGGAAGCTCGTAGGCGTCCGGCACCCCGAGCACGGTCCGCGACTCCTGCGCGGAGAAAGTACGCAGGCCGACGCGGTAGGAGAGGTGCGAGTCGAGACCACGCAGCCGGCCCTCCTCGAGACGCTGCGAGGCGAGCAGCAGGTGGATGCCGAGGGATCGGCCCAGTCGACCGATCGCGACGAACAGGTCGATGAACTCGGGCTTGGCCGAGAGCATCTCGGAGAACTCGTCGACCACGATGAACAGCGACGGCAGCGGATCCATCGAGGGGTCCTGCGTACGGGCTTTCTCGTAGTCCTTCAGCGAGGAGAAGTTGCCGGCCTCGCGCAGCAGCTCCTGGCGGCGGGTCATCTCGCCGGAGAGCGCGTCCTGCATACGGTCGACCAGGGTGAGCTCGCCCTCGAGGTTGGTGATCACCGCGGAGACGTGCGGCATGCCCGCCATCCCGGCGAAGGTCGCACCACCCTTGAAGTCGACGAGCACCAGGTTGAGGACCTCTGGCGGGTGGGTGAGCACCAGACCGAGGACGAGGGTGCGGAGGAACTCGGACTTACCGGACCCGGTCGCGCCGATGACGAGACCGTGCGGACCCATGCCCTGCTGGGCCGACTCCTTGATGTCCATGTAGACCTGCTGGCCGGCCTCGCCGACACCGACCGGCACCCGCAGCCGGTCGCGGTTGGCGCGCGGACGCCAGGCGACGTCGGGGTCGAAGGAGCGTACGTCGCCCAGACCGAGCAGCGCCATGTAGTCCTTCGGCGCCGCGATCTCGGTGTCCTGCGGGGTCTCGGCGGCCGCATCGGAGCCCTCCGGAGCCACCGTGTAGAGAGCGGTCAGGCGGCGGGCGTAGGCCTCGGCGTCGGCCATGCTCATCTGGTCCACGCGGAGCCGGACCGGGTCCATGCGTACCCGGACCTGGTAACCGGGGACGGTGTTGTTCTCGTCGGGCTCCTCGTCGTCGATCAGGAACCGCACCCGGCTGGAGTCGAAGAGCTCGTCCCAGTGGGTCGGCAGGTCGATGACGGTGACGCCCTGGATGCCGTCGTCCGGCAGCACGTGGTTGCCCGGCGGGACCGAACCACCGTCGACGATGACGACGACCTGCGGCGAGGGGATCCGATCGTCGGTGCCCCAGCGGGCGCGCTCGCCGACCTCGGTGGGCAGCAGCGCGCCGAGGTCGTTGATGTTGGTGACCACCATGCGGCGCGGCCCGACGGCGTCGACCTCGCGGCCGCTCTGGGCGTGGGGGAGCCACTTGACCCAGTCCCACTCGGCCAGGTTGCGCTCGGACGTGAGCACGGCGACGATCAGTTGCTCCGGGGAGTGGAAGGCCGTCATCCCGCAGATCAGGGCCCGGGCGAGCGCTCGGGCCTGATCCTCGTTGCCGCAGATCTCCATCTTGTCGAAACCGCGCAGGTTGGTCGCCGCCGGCAGGTCGGGCTGGACCCGGTGGACGGTCAGCAGCCGGTGCAGGGCGCTCGCCGAGGCCGGGTCGACCTGGTCGATCGGGGTCTGCTGGGGCGGGACGAGAGTCAGGGCCAGGGGCTGGTGGGCGACGCCGTAGCGGACGTCCAGGTAGCGCTTGTGGGTGTTCGGGCGCTCCCACAGCCGGCTGCGCTCCTCGGCGATCGCCGGCAAGGAGGACGGCGCCGGGTAGTGCCAGGTCAGGGCCTTGCGTTGCTGCTCACCCGCCCTGCGGGCCGACTGCCGGACACCGGCCAGGTAGCGCAGGTAGTCGGTGCGCTGCCCACCGACCTGCTTCTGCTTCTGCTTCCGCTGGCGGTCGATCTGCACGAAGATGAAGCCGAGCGTCGCGAAGAGGAACATGCCCGCGGCCAAGTACTTCTGGATCGGAGCACCGCCACCGGTGCCGCCCGCGGGCTGCATCGTGGCGACCAGCACGATCGAACCGAGACTCCCGAGCATCGGGATGGCGTTCATGAGAACACCGCCGACACCCTCGCCCTCTTCGATAGCCGGCGGAGCGTTGAGTGCGAGTTCCCCCTCGGGGACCTCCGGCTCCTCGGTGCGGGTACCGCCGGCTGTCGCAGCGATAGTCACGTGTCCCCCTGAGACTGGTTCAGTGCCCCGCGGGCCCGGATGCCGCAGGTGGTCTGGATCTTAGAGTGCCCACACCCCGGCTACTACCCTTAACCGTGCCGGTCGGGTAAAACGGGCGGTGGAGCTTCCGATGTGGAACTCTGTCACAGGGTCATCACGCATCCGGGAGGTGTCATGCCCACTCAGACGGCCGATGCCGTTGAGCCGGCGCTCGCAGCAGGCGGCCTGGCGATCACGGTCCACGGCACCGCCGGAGTGGTCGACATCGTCGTTCCGTCAGATGCGCACGCCTCGGACCTGGCCCGGGAGTACGCGACCGCCGTCGGCCTTCCGGCGGCGCCGGTGCTGCGCGATCGGCGTGGTGAGGTGATCCAGCCGGACGCCTCGCTCGCCTCGCGCGGCATCACTTCGGGTGCCCTGCTCGCGGCCGACTCGCCGCCCACGCAGGCCTATGCGCGACGTGAGGTCGTCGAGACGGCGGAACCGATCCGCGCGGGCAGCTTCTCCTTCTACTGGGTCGGCCTGGCCACCCTCCTGGCGGTCGCGGCAGCGGGTTTCGGCGCCCAGGCCGACGGGTGGCAGCGGTTGGCGATCGCCGGCCTGCTCGCGCTCGGTGCCCTGGTCGGGATCATCCCCGCAGGACCGTACGCAGCCCGCCGGGCGATCGCAGCCCCGGCCTTCGCCGCGGGCGCCGCGTTCGTCATCACCGTCACGCCCGAACCGGAGACGCTGCCGCTGGCGGTCGGCGCGGCCGGGCTGGCCGCCGCGGTCGTGGCGACCGTCTCGCGCTCGCTGGTCGACACCGTCGATGCCGCCCTCAAGGTCTGGACCCTGACCGGCGCCACGGTCTTCGTGGTGACGGCGCTGTGCGCCCTGCTCGGCACGTCGCCGCAGGTGCCGTGGTCGATCCTGTTCGCCGCGGCCGCCCTTGCGGCGCGGATCGTCCCTTCGTACGCCGTCGACGTGCCGGACTCCTATCTCCTCGACGTCTCCAAGCTGTCGGTCACCGCCTGGTCGGCACGTGCCAAGACCACCTCCGGCAAGGCGACCGTCCCGTTCGACGAGGTCACCGAGGTGGCCGAGCGCGGCGCGCGCACGCTGGCGGCGGCCTCCTGGGCGATCCTCGGCGTCGTCGCGGTGAGCGGGCCGGGCCTGGTGGCGACCGCGACCGCCGACGTGGACCGGGTCGGCGCCTGGTTGATCATGCTGGCCGGTGCCTTCGTGATCCTGCTCTCGGCACGCAGCTACCGCTACTGGCTGCCTCGCGGCGTACTGCGGGTCGCTGGGGTTATTGCGCTGGCGGTCGGCGTACGGGCCTTCGTAGGGTGGGCCGACCCGGAGCTTGTCTCCTGGTTCGGTCTCGGGGCCGTGCTGATCGGGTTCGCCGTGATCATCGCGGCGATCGCGACCGGCCGGGGGTGGCGGTCGGCGAAGTGGGCGGCCCGGGCCGACTGGTCGGAGTCGCTGTGCGGCGCCGCCGTCATCGCATCGTTCGTGGTTTCCTCGGGGTTCTTCCGACACCTGTGGGAATCGGGTTTCAACGGCTAGACAGCAGGGCTGAAAAAAGTTCAGAGATTTGTGTTTAGAACTCCGGGGACGGGGTAAGAACACATTGTCCGGACCTCGGGGGAGCCCATCGGGAGCCGGGCTCCGACAGGTATCAAACCTAGGAAACCGGTTCCGCCGGTGGAAGGACAGCACCATGAGCAGTGAGATCAAGCAAGGGCAGGCGATCGAGTCCGCCGTCAAGTTCATCGAGGAGACGAAGGCCAAGCTGGAGAACATCAACTCCCGCACGGTCTCCGAGGCTCAGTCTGCTGGGTCCTCCGGGTGGAAGGGCGCTGGTGGCAACGCGTTCCAGCAGCTCATGAACACCTACAACGAGAAGGCTCGCGAGATCACCACGGCGCTCGACCAGCTCACCGCGGGGCTCACCAAGGCTCGCCAGCTGGGGTCCGACGCCGACCAGGATGTCGCGGGGCAGACCAGCGCCATCAGCAGCCAGGTCGAGGGCACCAAGTACTCGTTCTGACCCGACGCAACAGACTGAAAGGGAACTGTCATGGGCGAAGAGATTGTCGTTAACCACGGAGCCATGGGCTCGATCGTGGACGTGCTGCTCAAGGGCGTGAAGGAGATGGACGGCGCCCTCGACGAGCTCGAGAGGTACATCCTGAACCTCCAGGAGAACTTCACCGGTGAGGCGGCCAACGCCTACAACCAGGCTCAGGCCAAGTGGAACGGGACCATCCGTGAGCTGAGCGCCACGCTTGACCGCAGCAGCAAGTTCGTCAACGAGTCGCAGGCGCGGATGCACGAGGCTGACATGCGCGGTGCCGGCGGCTTCGGCGGCTGAGTTCTTCAGCACACAGACAACACGAGGGGACCGGTGCGGGGCACCGGTCCCCTCGTCGCTGGATTTATGGCAAAGTCAGCGCTGATGCTCGCCGGCTGACTCAGCTGGCGATGGTAGGGCGGAGATCTCGGGACATTCGGTCGGTTCGTCTCGGGCACAGGCACGACGCGAGGAGTTCGTGAAATGACGCAGGCGCAGGTGGCGCCCACTGGGCTGGTCCGGGTGACGGTCGCCTCCGGCACCCGTCGGATGGATCTGGTCCTGCCGGGTTCGGTGCCGGTGGCGGAGCTCGTGCCGGAGCTCGCGCGAAGCGTCGGGCTGCTCGACCCGCAGACGGCGTACGCCGGCTATCGCGTCGTGCTCGCTGACGGGCGCAAGCTCGCCGGCGACCTGGGCCTGATCCCGCAGGGCGTCGAGGACGGTGGCGTGCTCACCGTGAGCGCCGGGATCGACGACAAGCCGCCGCGGGTCTACGACGACGTGGTCGAGGCGATGACCGACGTCGTCGAGAGCGAGATGGCTCCTTGGAAACCCGAAGCAGGACGTCGTACGTCCCTGCTGGCCGCCGCACTGCTCCTGCTCCTCGGTGCCGGTGCGCTGTGGACCCAGGCGCCGTCGATGCTCGCCGGCGTCGCCGCCGCGGTGATCGGCATCGTCCTCGCCGGCGGCGCGATCGTGCTCTCCCGGCTCGAGGCGGAGAACGACGCCGCGATCGCCGCGGTGTGGATCGGTGAGGTCTACGGCGCGGTCGCCGGCTTCCTGATCGGTGCGGCTGCTCTCGGCCTCGACGGCGGCGTCGGGATGCCGCTGGCGTTCGCCGGAGCGGGCGCGATGCTCCTCTCCGCGATCGGTTTCCTCGGCCTGGGCGAGGCCCGGATGCTCGCGATGCCGGGTGCGCTCGTCGGCGGTGTGTTCCTGGTGGCCGGTCTGCTGCTGAGCGCGACCGGCTGGAAGGCCGGCGTCGTGCTCGGGATCGTGCTGGTCGTCGTGGTGCTGGCCGGGAGCTTCTTCCCGTGGCTCGCGCTGAGCACGACCAAGACCGACGTCCCGCAGCTCTACTCCGACGAGGACATCAACCTCGACCCTGACGAGATCCGGCAGGACCAGGTCCGCGTCGACGCCAAGGTCGCCCACGAGATCCTGGTCGCGATCTCGCTCTCCGTCGGTGTCCTGGTCGTGCTGACCGCGCCGTTCGTGGTGCGCCTCGGGCTCTTCGGCACGCTGCTGGCTCTGGCCGCGTGCGTCGTGCTGATGCTGCGCACCCGGCAGTACCGGACCGGGTCCGAGGTGCTTGTCGGGCTGGTCTCCGGGATCGCCGGCCTGCTCGCGATCGGCGCCGCGCTGCTGGTCTACCACGAGTCGTGGCGGCCGACGACCGCCGTCGTGCTGGCGGCCGCGGGTGGCGTACTCCTGGTGCTGACGCTCGTCCCCGACGTCGGGTCCATCCGGCGTGGCCGGCTGGCCGATGTCGCCGAGACGATCTGCCTGCTCGCGATGCTGCCGCTGATGGTGCTCGCCTCGGGCCTCTTCGGCGCCGCGGTGGCTGGTTTCTGATGGCCAGCAAGAAGGACCTCGTAGAAGCGCACGCCTTCAGCCGCCGCCGCCTCGTCTCCGCGTTCCTCTCCGGCGCCCCGGGTGGGCGTGAGGTGGAGCCGGCTCGACCGGGTCGCTCGGTCTTCGGCGGCGTCGTGCTCGCGGTGCTGCTCATCGCCGGCGGTGCCGTCGCCCACTTCCTCTCACCCAAGGCCGCGACCGGCTGGGCCGACGAGGACGGGCTGATCGTCACCAAGGGCGGCGCCCGCTACGTCGTCACCGGCCCGGACAACGCCAAGGAGCTGCACCCGGTCGTCAACCTTGCCAGCGCGCAGCTCATCCTCGGTCTCGACCTGGAGAAGAAGTCCAAGGTCATCGACCAGGAGGAGATCGACAAGGAGTTCCCCAAGGGCACGATCGGCCTCTCCGGCCCCAACGTCCCCGAGGAGCTGCCGCTGAAGTCCGACTTCATCAACACCGGCTGGACAGCGTGCACCGCGAACGGCGCAGGTACGTATCTGAACATCTCCGCGAAGCCGGACGTCAAGGCCGCCGCGGACACGGGCTTCATGGTGCAGACCGAAGAGGGCAACTACCTCATCGCGGAGCACGAGACCACCGACGGCTACACCCAGGCGTACAGCTACAAGATCGAAGGCGACTCGGAGACCTATGCCGACCGCACCTTCGACGGCCCGGTCTCGACGCCGACCGTTCCGCAGGCCTGGGTCAACCTCTTCCCGTCCGGCGCGCCGCTGTCCGGCAACTCCTTCGGAAGTGCCTTCACCAAGGTCGGTGGCACGGTCGAGGGTGAGGAATACCCGATCGGCACCAAGGCCAACTACCAGGCCAACAACTACCTGATGACCGAGTCCGGCTGGATTCGGCTGGACGAATTCGCCAGTGAGATCTATGACGTCGCCTTCGGCGGCAAGGGCAACCAGCAGTCGCTGAGCTCGCAGCCGAACATCAACGGCGAGCGGCTGGAGACCTCGTGGCCGGCCGCTACCCTCGAGCCCGGAACTGGCAGCGTCTGCGCCAAGCTGGAGACCGAGGACAAGACGACGGTACGCCTCGGTGTCGACCCGGGTGAGAGGGCCTGGCGGTCGTCGGAGCCTCCCGCGGCGACCGACTTCACCTCGGCCCGGGTCGACCCCGGCAAGGGCGCCTTCGTCTTCGCCGCCAACGGCGAGGAGCTCCAGAAGGAGAGCGCGACGCCCTACCTGATCGACGCCCGCGGCACCGCCAACACCCTCGACGGCAAGCTCACGGTCGAGCGGCTCGGCCTGTCGTACGACTCGGGCCCAATCGTGCCCGGCACGTGGCTGAGCCTGCTTCCGGCTGGCGCTGCGCTCTCGACCGAGATGGCGTTGTGCCCGCCGACCACCGGAGAGGTTCAGGAGAGCAAGTGCGTGGCGACCGAGTGACGCTGGTTCGCAGCGGCATCGCGCTCGCGGCCGCCGTCGGTGGGCTGGCTCTGCTCGGCGGCCCGAGCCCTGCGTACGCAGCGGAGGAACGAGCCGACTGCTCGGCCTACGCGCAGAACACCGGTGGCGGTGCCCCGCAGAAGGCGGAGACCAAGGCAGCGCCGGTGCCGGAGACGGTGGCTCCGTTCGCGATCATGCGGATCGGTGAAGCGCAGAAGGTGAGCAAACAGGGTCAGGGGATCCGTGTCGCGGTGGTCGACTCCGGTTACAGCGCCAAGGCGCAGGATTATCGCGGCACCGTCGCATCTGGTCTGATCACCGGGATCGCGCCCAAGGTGACGCTCAGCGACCACCCGGTCCTCAAGGTCGGCCAGGAGAAGTCGACGATCGACGCCAAGCGGATGGTCGCCGAGCTCAACTCGCTGGCCAAGGGCAACGCGAAGGGGCTGGTTGTCGACATCGGTCTGCCCGCGACAGAGGGCGCCGCGGGCCTGGAAACAGCGGTCGACACGCTCACCAAGAAGGGGGCCATCGTCGTGATGGCCGCCGACTGGTCCGGCATCGCCACAGGCACGGACCGAGACATGGCACCCAAGGTCTTCCCGAACACCAACGACTCCGTGGTGACGGTCAGCGCTTCCGGCACCTGGGCCTCCGACCCCGACTCCGCGGTGCTGCCCAACTCCAACACCGACGTCGCCGCGCCGACGTACGGGGCGGCGTCGAAGACGCTCTTCGGCCAGCCGTGCTGGGTCGACTCGATCTCCACCTCCTTCGCCTCCGCCGAGGTCTCGGCGGTGCTCGCGCTCATCTGGTCGACCAATCCGGGCTGGAGCGCCAGCCAGGTCATCGACCGCCTCTACAGCACCACGTCGGGCGTCGAGGGCCAGGGCAGCCGCTACTGGGGTGCCGGCGTGGTCAACGCGTACGACGCGCTCACCCGCCCCGCCGTCGAGGAGGCCGCCGAAGCGCCGGAGGTCGAGCAGGCCCCGATGGCACGGGAGAAGGTCGACCCGCTCGACGCCGTCCGCGACAACGCCGTCTGGTGGGGCATCGGAGGCGGGGGCGCGCTCGGACTTGCGCTGGTCTTGCGGCCGTTGTTCTCACGGCGCAAGGGCTCGATGTAGTTCCTCACAAGGCATCGTCGAACGCCTCGCGTGCGGCTTCCACCTCGGGCAGCGTCGTGGCAGACCAGTGGTAGAGCCGGTCGATGAGGTCCTGCAGGGTGCTGCCCAGCGGGGTGATGCGGTATTCCACCGCGAGCGGGCGAGTGCTCAGCACGACACGGGCGACCATGCCGTTGCGCTCGAGGCGCCGCAACGCGGTGGTGAGTGATTTCTGCGTCACTGCTGGGATCGCCTGACGCAGTTCGTTGAAGCGTCTCGGCCGCTCGCAGAGCGTGTCGAGCACCTGGAGCGACCACTTGTCGAGGAGCTGGTCGAGGAGCTCGCGATGCTCAGGGGTCAGGCGCAGCGGGCCAGGCGGGGTATCCGGCATGACACCTAGTCTCGTTGAAGTGTCCTGTGGATACCAAGTACACATGAGAAACCTTGACCATCGAAAGGAATCTCATCGTGTCCGTCGATCTGCTCACCCCCGAAGGCATGTTCCAGCCCGTGCCTTACCACCACGTCTCCGTGTCCACCGGGACACGTCACATCCATGTCGCCGGGCAGATCGCCCGGGACGAGCTCGGTCGCGGTGTGGCGCCCGGCGACCTCGCCGGTCAGCTCGCCCATGCCCTCCGCAACACCGCCCGTGGTCTGGCCGGCGCCGGTGCCACCTTCGCCGACGTCGTACGTCTCCGGTTCTTCGTCACCGACTGGAGCCCGGACAAGTACGACGCGTTCGTCGCGGGCCTCGAGAGCGTCGTCGACGAGCTCGACATCCCGCAGCCGCTGCCGCCGCTGTCGGCCATCGGCGTGGACTATCTGTTCGAGCCGGACGTGCTCGTCGAGGTCGAGGCGTACGCCGTCTTGGACTGAGCCGCCTGGAAAATGAAGAACGCCGATCCGGGGCTTGCGCTGTCCGGATCGGCGTTCTTGCAGGTCAACCGTGGTTTCCTGCTGGCGGATCTGGGGGGATTCGAACCCCCGAGGGCTATTAACCCAACACGGATTCCAGCCGTGCGCCATAGGCCACTAGGCGACAGATCCGTGAGGGATCGTACGCGGGTTGGGCAACTGAGAGGAAATCGGCGGAGGGTCGATGGGTGTGCTTTGGGATCGGCGCGGCGACTCGTCTAGACTCATCGGCAACCCCCCATGTGGCGACATCTTGTCGAACCTCCCCAGGGCCGGAAGGCAGCAAGGATAAGCGAGCTCTGTTGGGTACGTGGGGGGCCTTTTCTATTTCCTGACGTCACCCGCGAGCGGCGTCCTGGTCGCGGGTGATTCCGCGGATGATCGAGATCCACGTGCCACACGCGACCACCAGCGCGACAGCGGAGACCGCGTCGCGGCTGGTGACCAGCATCCCGCCGTCGTCTCTCATCGGGATCTGCGGCGCCCAGGTGGCGATCAGCCAGGCTGCCCACCAGAGGGTCGGACTCGGACGGGCCTCGCCCTTCGCGGTCGCGCGGCGTACGTCGTCGACGATCTGGAAGGGAAACCAGAGAGACACGATCGGGATCCACCACCCGAGCCACGTCCATGATCGGCTGCGCCGCATGGGGAACGCCGGATCGACCAGTTTCGCGAAGTCATAGCTTCGCAGGAGCCATAGGCTGCCCACCAGGTAGAGGGCGATCATGGTCACGATCGCAGCCAACGAGATCATCGTGAGTACGTCCCAAGCCCACGCTGCAGGGGCCGGGACGGAGAGAATCCCGACGGTGACCAGCCGAAGGGCCGTGAGGGCGACGGCCAGGACGATCGCAGCTTTCGCCAGACCACGCGGGACTGCCGGCAGGTGCTGGGGGAGAGGCTGGTTCGGTGACATCGACAGCGCGTCGTCGGCTCTGTTCATCGATCGTCCTTCCGGAATCGTCGGCGCCCAGAAGAGCGCCCGGTGCGAATGCTGGTCCCTCGGTGGAGGACTGCGCAGGCGTATGGGTCAGAACGACCCACTTTGCGGGTTCGTCCACGGCCGGGCCGCCCGGCGGCTACCGACTGTCGGTGGGGATCGTTAGGGTTCATGGGGTGGACGCACCGCTAGCTCTCTACCGCCGCTACCGGCCGGAGACGTTTGCCGAGGTCATCGGCCAGGATCACGTCACCGGACCGCTGCGCAATGCGCTGGCGGGCAACCGGGTCAACCATGCGTATCTCTTCTCGGGGCCGCGCGGCTGTGGCAAGACCACCTCGGCGCGGATCCTGGCGCGGGCGCTGAACTGCGAGAAGGCGCCGATCGCGGACCCGTGCGGGGAGTGCGAGTCGTGCCGTGATCTCGCGCGCGGTGGGCCAGGCAGCATCGACGTGATCGAGATCGACGCGGCGTCGCACGGTGGTGTGGACGACGCCCGTGACCTGCGGGAGAAGGCGTTCTTCGCGCCGGTGAAGAGCCGCTACAAGGTCTACATCATCGACGAGGCCCACATGGTCTCGACGCAGGGCTTCAACGCGCTGCTCAAGCTCGTCGAGGAGCCGCCGGAGCACCTGCGGTTCATCTTCGCGACGACCGAGCCGGAGAAGGTCATCCCGACGATCCGGTCGCGCACCCACCACTATCCGTTCCGTCTCTTCCCGCCGAAGCTGGTCTCCGACTACATCGCGACTCTGTGCGAGAAGGAGGGGATCAACGTTGCGCCGGCCGCGCTGCCGCTGGTCGCTCGTGCGGGCGCCGGATCGATGCGCGACAGCCTCTCGGTCATGGACCAGCTGCTCGGTGGTGCCGGGCCTGAGGGAGTGACGTACGAGCTGGCCGCCGGGCTGCTCGGCTACACCCCCGATGCGCTGCTGGACGAGGTCGTCGACGCCTTCGCCGCTCACGACGGCGCCGCGGTCTTCGGGGTGATCGACAAGATCATCGAGACCGGCCAGGACCCGCGGCGGTTCACCGAGGACCTGCTCCGGCGTCTGCGCGACCTGGTCATCGTCAAGGCGGTCCCGGACGCGCCTGCGACCGGTCTCATCGACGTCTCCGAGGACGGCGGCGAGCGCCTCGTCGCCCAGGCCGGACGCTTCGGGCCCCACGACCTCTCCCGGGCGGCCGACGCCGTGGCGACCGGCCTGACCGAGATGCGCGGCGCCACCGCGCCCCGACTCCTGCTCGAGCTGATCTGTGCCCGGGTGCTGCTGCCCGCGGCCGACGGCACCGACGGTCTGGCCGCCCGGCTGGACCGTCTGGAGAGGCGGATCGAGATCAGCGGTACGCCGACGGTGACCGCTCCTCCGGCGGCCGCCGCCCCGGCCCAGGACCGGCCGGTGCTCAAGCCGTCCGTCGGTGCGCCGGGGCACGAGACGACCGCTCCCGCGCCGCCGCAGCCTGAGCCCGTCCAGACGTACGCGCCGACTCCCGAGCCCGAGCCCGCTCCCGCTCCCGAGCCGATCGCGGAGAGGCCCCCGCAGCAGCAGGCTCCGGCGACACCACCCGCACCGCCCGCACCGGAGCCACCGAGCCAGCCCCAGCCGCCGGCACAGCCGGGTGGCATGGGCAACGTAGACATCCGCCGTCTGTGGGACGACGTGATCGCCCAGACCAAGGGCCTGCGCCGGGCGACCTGGTCCCTGGTGGGCCAGAACGCGCAGGTGGTCGACTTCCGCGACGGCGTGCTCACCCTTGGCTTCGCCTCGCCGGGGCTGCGTGACCGGTTCGCGACCGGCGGGCACGAGCCGATCCTCGGGCAGGCGCTGGTCAACGTGATCGGTATCCAACCGAAGATCGAGGCGATCGTCGCCGGGGGTGGCCAGGGCGCCCCGCAGCGGCAGGCCCCGCCGCAGCCGAGCCAGCCCCAGGAGCCCGCCCAGCCGCAGCAGCCGCCCGAGGCCTCCTGGAACGAACAGGCCCCGCCGCCCGACTGGGCCGCCGAGCCGCCCCCGCCCGACCAGCCGCCCGCCCCGCCGGAGCCGCCCGCGGCCCAGGCCGACCCGGGAGCGATCGCGCTCGCGCGCGAGGCGATCCGGCCGACGCGTGCGGCCGACTACGAGCCCCCCGTCGACGACACCGCGGCTCGCCTCGCCGAGGCCGACGCCGCGGTGAACCCCGACGACCAGGCCTACGACGGGCCGGCCGCGATGGGCGCCGAGGCGCTGCTCGCTCAGGAGCTGGGTGCAACGATGATCGAAGAGATTCCTCACAACTAGGACGGCACAGATGACGAACCCACTCGAAGGCCTCGGCGGCGAGGGCGGCTTCGACCTCAACGCGATCATGCAGCAGGCTCAGGCGCTGCAGAGCCAGATCGTCGACGCCCAGGAGAAGCTCGCCGAGACGATCGTCGACGGCACCGTCGCCGGTGGTGCGGTGACCGTCAAGCTCACCGGCACCGGCGAGCTGGTCGGCGTGGAGATCAAGCAGGGCGAGTTCGACGGCAGCAGCCCCGACGACCTCGAGGACCTCGGTGCCGTGATCGTCGCCGCCTACCGCGACGCGAAGGGCAAGGCCGACGCGCTCGCCGGCGAGGCGATGGGCCCGCTCGCGGGCGGCCTCGGCGGCGGTATGGGTGCTCCCGGCGGCAACGAGCCGCCGTTCAAGCTCGGCTTCTAGAAGGACAGGCAACAGCGTTGTACGAGGGTGTGGTCCAAGACCTCATCGACGAGCTGGGACGGCTCCCGGGCGTAGGCCCGAAGAGCGCCCAGCGGATCGCGTTCCATCTGCTCCAGGCTGACCCCGCCGACGTACATCGGCTGGCCTCGATCCTCAACGAGGTCAAGGCGAAGGTGAAGTTCTGCTCGGTCTGCTTCAACGTCTCCGAGGAGGAGACGTGCCGGATCTGTCGCGACCCGCGTCGCGAGCAGTCGGTGCTGTGCGTGGTCGAGGAATACAAGGACGTCGTCGCGATCGAGCGCACCAGGGAGTTCCGGGGTCGCTACCACGTGCTCGGTGGGGCGATCAGCCCGATCGACGGGATCGGTCCCGACCAGCTCCGCATCCGCGAGCTCGTCCAGCGGCTCAACGATCCCGGGATCACCGAGGTGATCCTCGCCACGGACCCCAACCTCGAGGGCGAGGCGACGGCGACGTACCTGACCCGTCAGCTGAGCCCGCTCGGGCTGAAGGTCACCCGTCTGGCCAGCGGTCTTCCGGTCGGTGGCGACCTGGAGTACGCCGACGAGGTCACTCTCGGGCGCGCGTTCGCCGGTCGCCGCGCGGCTGAGTAGTCCCTAAGAGCAGACTCTTTACCCTCGTCAGGCCGCGACTTCGGCGGTAGCCTGACGATTCAAGGGACCTCGGGAAAGGGGGCCGTCATGACGAACGACTTGACTGGCAAGGAGACGACCCGAGCGAGGTCGGGCGGCGAGCTTGCTCGTCCGTTCGCGCCGAGCGAGGGAGTGCCCGCGCGCAGCGCGGACTTCGCCACCAGCATCGCCGACTCGGTGGAGAGCTTCCTGCTCTCGGTGCGCGCGATCGCTGCCGACGGCGACGGCGGCAGCGCTGTCCCGATGCTGCTGCTGGAAGTGAGCCAGATCCTGCTGGCGGGCGCGCGACTGGGCGCCCAGCAGGACTTCGAGCCTCGTGAGGAGTTCCAGCCCGATGTGGGCATGGAGGCCGACGTCGACGAGCTCCGGATGGGGCTGGCCGAGATGTTCGGCGACATCGACACCTACAGCTTCGTCTTCGATCCTTACAGCCCCGACGTGGTCGACAGCCAGATCTCCGACGACGTCGCCAGCCTGGTGACCGATCTGGAGTACGGCCTGCGTCACTACCGTCTCGGCGACGTCGACGAGGCGCTGTGGTGGTGGCAGTTCAGCTACGTCAACAACTGGGGCAACCTGGCCGGCGCGGTGCTCAACGCACTGCTCACGGTGGTGGCTCACGACCGCCTCGACTCCGAGCCGTTCACCGGTGAGGACGAGGACCTGGCGGCCGCTGATGAGATGCTGGAGAAGACGGCCGCTACGGCAACGTAGACTCTCCCGGCGTGGGAATCGTCGTTCAGAAGTACGGTGGCAGCTCGGTCGCGGATGCTGCAGGCATCAAGCGCGTAGCTCAGCGAGTGGTCGCAACCAAAGAGCAGGGCCACGACGTCGTCGTGGCCGTGTCAGCGATGGGCGACACCACGGACGAGCTGATCGACCTGGCCAACAAGGTCTCGCCCGACGCCACCGCGCATGCGCGTGAGTTCGACATGCTGCTCACCTCCGGTGAGCGGCAGTCCATGGCGCTGCTCGCGATGGCGATCAACGACGTCGCGAACGAGCGCGGGCTGGCGTACGAGGCTCGGTCGTTCACCGGGTCGCAGGCCGGTCTGATCACCGACGCGCAGCACGGGCGCGCCAAGATCCTCAGCATCACCCCGGAGCGGATCCAGGCGGCGATCGCCGACGGTGCGATCGCGATCGTGGCCGGCTTCCAGGGCGTCTCCAAGGACACCAAGGACATCACCACGCTGGGCCGTGGCGGCACCGACACCACCGCGGTCGCGCTGGCGGTGGCGCTGAACGCCGACGTCTGCGAGATCTACACCGACGTCGACGGCGTGTTCACCGCCGACCCGCGGATCGTCCCGACCGCCCGCAAGCTCAGCGAGGTCGCCTTCGAGGAGATGCTCGAGCTGGCCGCCTCCGGTGCCAAGGTGCTCCACCTGCGCTCGGTGGAGTTCGCCCGGCGCCACAGCCTCCCGATCCACGTACGCTCCTCCTTCTCCACCCTCAACGGCACCGTCGTGAAGGGCAGCATCGACGCGGTCTCGCCGCGCGCCGACCACCAGCCGAGCGCGGACGCCGGCATGGAGGCGCCGATCGTCGCGGCCATCGCCTACGACCGCAGCCAGGCGAAGATCACCGTCGTCAACGCGCCCGACCAGGTGGGCGCCGCGGCGAAGGTCTTCGAGATCATCGCCGGGGTCGGCATCAACGTCGACATGGTGGTCCAGGACTCGTCGTCGGCGGCCGCGGAGCGCACCGACATCACCTTCACGCTCCCCCGTGACGACGCCGAGCGGGCCGGGAAGGCGCTGGAGCTGGCGCGTGAGGAGCTCGGCTTCGAGCGGGTGAGCACCGAGCCGCGGATGGGCAAGGTCTCCCTGATCGGCGCCGGGCTGCGTACGCAGCCGAAGAAGATCGCCGACTTCTTCTCCGCCATCGCGCAGGCCGGGGTCAACATCCAGATGATCTCCACCTCGGAGGTCCGGGTCTCGGTCGTCGTCGGGGACGACGAGGTCGACCGCGCGGTCCAGGCCGCGGCGGAGCGGTTCAGCGACGTGGCGGTCGGATCAGTCTCCTACGGCGCCGACGCCGATGGCGACACCCCCGAGATCGTCGGTGTGGCCCACGATCGTGGCGAAGCCAAGATCACCGTCGCCGGCGTCACCGACGAGCCCGGCGAGGCGGCCCGCATCTTCGACACCCTCGCCGACAACGGCATCAACATCGACATGATCGTGCAGAACGTGTCGGCCGAGGAGACGCGGCGTACGGACATCTCGTTCACGCTGCCGCGCGCCGACGTCAAGAAGGCGCGTGCCGCGCTCGGCGACATCCAGGCCGAGGTCGGCTTCGCCGACCCGGTCACCGACGAGCAGATCGGCAAGCTCTCGATCGTGGGTGCCGGGATGCGTACGCATCCGGGGATCACCGCGAAGTTCTTCGCCGCGCTCGCCGCCGAGGGAGTCCTGATCAGGATGGTCTCGACCTCGGAGATCCGCGTCTCGGTGCTCGTCAGCGCCGACGACCTCGACCGCGCAGTGCGCGCCACACACAGAGCATTCGGCCTCGACAGCGACGGAGAGGCCATCGTCTACGGAGGGACCGGCCGATGAGCGTCAACCTGGGAATCGTGGGAGCAACCGGGCAGGTGGGCGTCGCCGTACGCCAGATCCTGCTCGAGCGGAACTTCCCGCTCGGCGAGGTACGTTTCTTCGCCTCTGCACGCTCGGCGGGCAAGACCATCGAGTTCGGCGACCGTTCGGTCGTCGTCGAGGACGCCGCCACCGCCGACCCGTCGGGGCTCGACATCGCGATCTTCTCGGCCGGCGGCGCCACCTCGAAGGCGCTGGCCCCGAAGTTCGCCGAAGCCGGCGTGATCGTCATCGACAACTCCTCGGCCTGGCGCAAGGACCCGGCGATCCCGCTGGTCGTCTCCGAGGTCAACCCGTCCGCGATGGCCGGGGTGATCGAGGCCCGCCAGGGCATCATCGCCAACCCCAACTGCACCACGATGGCCGCGATGCCGGTGCTCAAGGCGCTCCACGACGAGGCCGGCCTCGAGCGTCTCGTCGTCTCCACGTACCAGGCGGTCTCCGGCTCCGGCGTCGCCGGTGTCGAGGAGCTCGTCAGCGGCATCGCCGCTGCCGGTGACAAGGCCCGTGAGCTCGCCTACGACGGGTCCGCGATCGCGTTCCCCGAACCGGACAAGTACGTCGAGACGATCGCCTACAACGTCCTTCCCTACGCCGGGTCGCTGGTCGAGGACGGCCGGGGCGAGACCGACGAGGAGCAGAAGCTCCGCAACGAGTCCCGCAAGATCCTCTCCCTGCCCGACCTGCGCGTCTCCGGCATCTGCGTCCGCGTCCCGGTCGTCACCGGCCACTCGCTCGCGGTCAACGCCGAGTTCTCCTCGCCGCTGACCCCCGAGCGTGCCACCGAGATCCTGGCGAACGCCCCGGGCGTCGAGCTCCGCGACGTACCCACGCCTCTCCACGCCGCCGGCAAGGACCCGTCCTACGTCGGCCGCATCCGTCAGGACGAGGGCGTCCCGGACAACCGCGGTCTCGCGCTGTTCATCTCCAACGACAACCTCCGCAAGGGCGCCGCGCTCAACACGGTCCAGATCGCCGAGCTGGTAGCCGCCGCCCTCTGACGAGACGTCAGGTACGTCGGTCGAGACGTCACTCCCGTCGGCCGAGCTGGCACCACGGTGCCAGTTCGGCCGACGTACGTGACGCATCGGCCGACGCGGGTGACGCCTCGGCCCGGGGTGGTCAGTCGATGTAGTTGGTGGTCACCCAGTAGGCGAGGGCGTACGCGCCGGCGGTGAGGATCACCACGATGATCACGCCCCAGGCGTGGTTGAAGAGGTCGGTGAGGAACAGCATCGAGAGTACGGCGACGAGGGCCGAGCCGAGGAAGCTGATCGTGAAGGGGGAGCGGGCGCTGGCCAGGCGGAGCAGGTAGCCGCCGAGGACGACCGCGAGGACGAAGACGCCGATCAGGACGATCGCGCCGGTGTCGCCGAGCGAGGAGGTGCCGCGGGTCCACTGGCTCACCATGCCGCTGAACCAGATCGCCAGAGCCATGAACGCGCCGACGATGGCGCCGACCATCACCGCCGCGGACAGGCCGGACGGGGTGCCGAGGTTGATGCGCCGCTGGATCGCTTCCATGGACTGCCGGGGTGCCTTGGGCTCACGAGGTGCCTTCGGCTCCTTGGCGGGCTTGGGTGGCTTCTCGGCCCTCTGCTTCGGTGCAGGCTTCGGGGTGGGCTTTGGTGTCGGCGCCTTCGCGGACTTCTCCGCAGGCGGCTCGGGAGCGATGACGGGTGGTGCCGTCTCCAGCACCTGAGTCTTCTCCGCGGAAGCCTTCTCGGGCTTGGTGCTCGCCGGCTTCGTGCCCCCGCGCTTCTTCTTGAAGCCGAACGACGGCGCGGCGAGCTTGTCGGCGGGGTCGTTGCTCATGAGGGGCAGTTTCGCATGTCGCGCGTCACATTTGAACTCAGGCGCGGGTCAGACGGATGACCGGGATCTCGCGGTCGGTCTTCTTCTCATAGCTCCCGAAGTTGGCAGCGGACGCGACGATCGTGGCCCAGGCCTGCGCCCGCTCCTCACCGTGGAGCTGCTCGGCGACCACCGGGATGGTCTCGCCGCCCATCTCGATCGTGACGCGGTCGGGGTTGGCTGCGAGGTTGTAGTACCACGCTGGGTTCCTCGCCCCGCCTCCGGCGGAGGCAACGACCAGCCAGGTGTCGTCGCCGCTGGGGAACCAGGCGAGTGGCGTCGAACGAGGTTCGCCGCTCTTCTTGCCGATCGTGGTGAGCACGAGCAACCGCATCCCGGCCATCGTGGCGTTGCTCTTGCGCGCCCGGCGCATCATCAGCTTGTTGCCCAGCTTCAGGAGCGGGTTGGCGGTGATCTGCCTGGCGCCGCGGGTGCCGTTGCGAGTGTCGAAGCTCATGGCGTCGACACTACTCGGTCAGAAATGAACTCAGGCTCGGAGATCTTGCGATCTCCGAGCCTGAACTCGATGTCGGGTTGACAGGATTTGAACCTGCGGCCCCCTCGTCCCGAACGAGGTGCGCTACCAAGCTGCGCTACAACCCGAATGCTGCACCGATGAACGGTCCAACGAGAAATGAGCATAGCCCAGAGACTGCCCCGACTCGTAATCGAGCCCTACCGTCGAGACGCCCCGCGCGGAGTGAGCGTCAGAAGGGTGGCCTCGGGGAGGCACGCGACGCGGATCCGCGTGTAGGGAGAGGTGCCGAGACCGGCCGATACGTGCAGCCAGGCCTGCCGGCCGCCGTGGGTGTGAGTGTGCAGGCCGCGCGCCCGGGCAGGGTCGAGATCGCAGTTGGTGGCCAGCGCCCGTCCGCCGGGGAGGCAGACCTGACCGCCGTGGGTGTGGCCGGCCAGGATGGCGTCGTAGCCGTCGGCGGTGAACTGGTCCAGGACTCGCAGGTAGGGCGCGTGCGCGACCCCGAGGCGTACGTCAGCGCTCGGGTCCGCGGGGCCGGCGACGGCGGACAGATCGTCGAGTCGCAGGTGAGGGTCGTCGACGCCGGCGAAGGCGAACTCGATGCCGTTCACGGTCAGCGACGAGCGGGTGTTGGTGAGGTCGAGCCAGCCCGACTTGGTGAAGGACGCGGACAGATCACGCCAGGGGAGCTCAGGGACGTTCGTCTGACGCTTGCCCTTGTCCGGAAGCAGGTAGCCGAACGGGTTGCGCAGCCGCGGCTCGTAGTAGTCGTTGGAGCCGTGCACGAAGACACCGGGCACGTCGAGCAGCGTGCCGAGGGCGTTGACGATCGCCGGGACCGCCCGCTGGTGGGCCAGGTTGTCGCCGGTGTCGATGACCAGGTCCGGCTTCAACGCCGCCAGCGAGGCGATCCAGTCGAGCTTCTTGTGCTGCGAGGGGACCACATGCATGTCGGAGAGATGCAGCACCCGCAGCGGGTCCGCTCCCTCGGGAAGCACCGGCAGTCTCACCTGGCGCAGCGTGTAGTGACGGGCCTCCCACAGGGCGTACGTCGTCAGGGCCACGCCGGTGGCGAGACCGGTGCCGAGGGTTGCGCCGATGACTGAGGCGAGCCGCATGGCTCAACCCTGCCACAATGGGTTCCATGAGCTCTTTGAAGGACCGACTTCGCACCGACCTGACCTCCGCGATGAAGGCCCGGGACAAGGACCGCGCCGGCACGCTGCGGATGGTCATGGCCGCGATCAGCGAGGCCGAGGTCGCCGGGAAGGAGGCCAAGGAGCTCACCGACGACGAGATCATCACGATCCTCACCCGCGAGGCCAAGAAGCGCCGCGAGGCAGCCACCGCCTTCGCCGAGGGCGGTCGCACCGAGCAGGCCGAGAAGGAGACCGCGGAGGCCGCGGTGATCACCGAGTACCTCCCCGCTCAGCTGAGCGCCGAGGAGATCTCCGACCTGGTCAGCAAGGCCATCGCCCAGACCGGTGCCGCCGAGGAGGGGATGCGCGCGATGGGCAAGGTGATGGGCATCCTGACCCCGCAGACCAAGGGCAAGGCCGACGGTGGTGCCGTCGCCGCGGAGGTGCGCAAGCAGCTCGCCTGAACGGCAGCACACAACGAGCGTGGCCCCCACCGGATCGGTGGGGGCCACGCTCGTCGTAGGGGTCAGCCGGTCGGCCACTCCCAGCCGAAGTCGGGTTCGTCCGAAGCCGCTCTCGGCTTCTGCCGCTCCTCGTCGGCCGGCGGCCTCGACTCCTCGGGCTGCTTTTTCTTCTTCTTCGGCTCGGGCTTCGGCTCCGGGCCGAGCGAGGTGTAGATCGTGACGGGCGAGCCCTCGGCGGCGTCTCCGGACGGAGTGGTGAAGGCGACCAGACCTCGGTCGTACTCGGAGTAGGCCTCCGGTCCCACCTGGACCTGGAAGCCGGCGTTCCTCAGCACCTTCGTCGCCTTCTCGACGGTCATGCCGCCGGTCCAGGGGACGTCGACGGTGCGGCCGGCGATCACGTTCGGGTCGGGCTCGTGGAAGTCCTCCCACTTCAGGTACTTGTCGATCACCTGCATCGCGCCGCCCCACATGGGTCCGGCCGTGGTCGAACCCGCCGCCTCGTAGACATAGTTGCCGCCGACGACCTGGCCGTTGAGGCTGAGCGGGGTGCCCTTCGAGTTGGCACCGGCGATCATCGAGGCGGTCGCGAGCCTCGGGGTGTAGCCCATCAGCCACACCGCCTTGTTGTCCTGCGTGGTGCCGGTCTTGCCCGCACTGGGGACCGACAGCGCCAGGTTCTGGCCGAAGCCGCCGGGCTCCATCACACCGCGGAGGATGTCGTTGACCGCGTCGGCGGTGCCCTTCGCCATCGCCTGCTGGCAGGTCGGCTTGTAGGTCTTGAGCACCTTGCCGTTGGCGTCGAGGATCTCGTTGACCGGCACCGAGTCGCAGTGCTTACCGCGAGCGCCGAACGTCGCGTACGCCTCGGCCATCTCCAGCGGGCTGACGTCGACGACGCCGAGGGTGAAGGTGGGCACGCGCTCCGCGCCGCCGCATCCGGTCTCGCTGGGCTTGCAGACGTGACCGTCGTCGTAGCTGACGCCGAACGGGGCGGTCAGCTTCACGCCCATCTTCTGGGCCATCTTGTAGGGCGTGCACATGCCGGTGAGCTGGAAGAGCTGGGCGTAGAAGGTGTTCACCGACTCCCGGGTGCCGGTGTAGGCGTCCTTGCTGCCCGAGGTCGTGGAGTTGTGGAAGGTGTGGGTGCCGACCCGGTTGCCGTCGCCGGGGCAGCCGGCGAACGTCGACTCGTTGAGCGTCAGCTCCTCGGGGGAGTTGATCTTCTGCTTGAGCGGGAAGCCCTGCTCGATGGCCGCGGCCAGGGTGAACGCCTTGAAGGTCGAGCCGGCCTGGAAGCCGTTGGAGTCGCCCGACTTCTCCTTCGGGACCAGATAGTTGAGGTAGGACTGGCCCTTCTTCTTGTTGTCACCCATCGGACGCGACTGCGCGAGCGCCCGGACCCGACCGGTGCCGGGCTCGACCATGGCGAGCGCGCCGATGGCCTGGTCGGTGGCGTCGACGTGGTCCTCGACCGACTCCTGCGCGGCGTCCTGGAAGCGCTGGTCGAGCGTGGTCTTGATGGTCAGACCGCCGGACTTGATCAGCGCCAGTCGGTCGGTCTCGTTCTCGCCGAAGGCCGGGTCCTTGAGCAGCCACTTGATCACGTAGTCGCAGAAGAACTCCGCCGAGGAGCCGAGGCAGCCGTTGCGCTGCTTCTGCACGTTGAGGCCGAGGCTGGCGTCCTTCAGCTTCTCGGCCTCGGGGCGGGAGACGACCTTGAGCGCGGCCATCCGGTCGATGACCACGTTGCGGCGGGCGATGGTGGCGTCGGGGTAGTTGGTCGGGTCGTAGCCGGTGGGGTTCTTCACCATCCCGGCCAGCATCGCCGACTGCTGCCAGTTGAGCTCGGAGGCGTTGACGTTGAAGTAGTGCTTGGCGGCCGCCTGGACGCCGTAGGCACCGTCACCGAAGTAGGCCGCGTTGAGGTAGCGCTCCAGGATCCAGTCCTTGGAGTGCTGCTCCTCCAGCGCGATCGCGTAGCGCAGCTCGCGGATCTTGCGGGCGGTCGACTTCTCGATGGCCGCCTTGCGCTCGGCCTCGGTCTTCGCGGAGTAGACCAGCGTCGTCTTCACCAGCTGCTGCGTGATCGAGGAGCCACCCTGGACCGAGTCGCTGGCCTGGTTGGTGATCAGCGCGCGCAGCGTGCCCTTCAGATCCATCGCGCCGTGCTGGTAGAAGCGGTAGTCCTCGATCGCCAGGAGCGCCTTCGTCATGTTGGACGAGATCTGGTCGAGCGGGCGGTAGACGCGGTTCTGGTCGTAGAGCGTCGTGATCAGGTTGCCCTTGCGGTCGACGATCTTGGTCGTCTGCGACATGTCGTCGACCTCGAAGGCCTTCGGCAGCGAGTCCATCTTCTCGGCGGTCTCCTTGGCCGCGATCCCGGCCACCCCGGCGAACGGGATGGCCAGACCTGCGGCGACGACCCCGAGGACGGCTGCTACCCCACACATGACGGCGAGATGCTTGAGCACGGTCTGCGGGCGCAGCGACGGCGAGGACATGCTGGTCATCGTAGGTGATCGCGGCTAATAGCACATGATTCGCAATCGGGGCCGGACAGGGAGGTCACAAACGGGTCCCGAGGGCCCTACTAGTCATTTCGGACTACGTACTTTGGGTAAGAAGGGTGTGTCACTCGACAGGTCAGGGTCCTTAACCTTTAGTCCGCACGGGCGCCCACGCCGTCAACTGGGGAGGGCGATGCGCTCCGACGAAGGGATGGCACACAATGTGGGTTGATGAATGGTCGCTACAGGCCGCTTGTCGTGAGAACGAGCCCGACGAGCTCTTCGTACGTGGCGCCGAGCAGAACAAGGCCAAGCTGGTCTGCTCCGGCTGCGTGGTCCGCACCGAGTGCCTGGCCGAGGCGCTCGACAACCAGATCGAGTGGGGTGTCTGGGGCGGCATGACCGAGCGCGAGCGTCGTGCGCTGCTCCGCCGCAGCCCCAACGCCTCGTGGCGCGCCGTGCTCGAGGCCGCACGCACCCGTGCCTCGGTGGAGTGATCACTCGTCCCCTACTCGAGTGGATCGCTGAAGATCTTGGTCTGAGCCAGGACGTACGTGACGTACGTCCTGGCTCGATCCCATTTCGAGGCTGCTCAGCCCTGGGCCAGCAACCGGCCGATCTCGCGGAGCCCGTCGAGATCGTGTACGTCACCGGGTAGCGCCGGCACCACGGCGGTCGGCACCTGCGGGTGGGCGACGGCGAAGCGCTCGCGCAGCTGATTCTGACGCTCGACCAGGAGCGCGCGGTCGGCGTGGAGCCGCAGCAACCCGGCGGTGAGCGGCGCGTCGGGGAGCCGCTCCGAGGCGGCGCCGGCCGCGGCGGCGGTGAGCGAGGCGTCGTCGGGCAACGTGGCCCGGTTGACGACGAGCCCCTGGAGCGGCATCCGGTCGCCGGAGAGTCGCTCGACGAAGTAGGCGGCCTCGCGCAGGGCGTCGGGCTCGGGCGCTGCGATGACGAGGAAGGCGGTCTCGTCGGCCTGGAGCAGTGCGTACGTCTCCTGTGCTCGTTGCCGGAAGCCACCGAAGACGGTGTCGAGCGCGGTCACGAAGGTCTGCAGGTCGGTGAGCATCTGCCCGCCGAGCACCTTCTTGAGCGCGTTGGTCACGATGCTGATCCCGGCCGACATCAGCCGGACCGGTCCCTTCGCAGGCGCCAGCATCAGGCGCAGGAACCGACCGTCGAGGAAGCTGGACAGCCGCTCGGGAGCGTCGAGGAAGTCCAGGGCGCTCCGGCTCGGGGGCGTGTCGACCACGATCAGGTCGTAGTCGCCGTTGCCGCCGTTGTGGGCGAAGGAGTCGCGGTAGAGCTGGCCGAGCTTCTCCATCGCCATGTATTCCTGCGTGCCCGCGAAGCTGGAGCTCAGCGCGATGTAGAACTGGTTGTTGAGGATCTGCTGGGCCTTCTCGGGGCTGGCCTGGGACTCGACCACCTCGTCGAAGGTGCGCTTCATGTCGAGCATCATCGCGTCGAGCCGGCCAGGTCCGACTCCAGGAACCGGGCGGGGCGTGTTGTCGAGCTGGGCGATGCCCATCGACTGGGCCAGGCGTCGCGCGGGGTCGATCGTCAGCACCACGACCTTGCGGCCGCGCTCGGCCGCCCGCAGCGCGAGCGCCGCCGAGGTGGTCGTCTTGCCCACGCCACCGCTGCCGCAGCAGACGATGATGTGGGTGTCGCGGTCGTCGAGCAGACGGTCGACCTCGAGGGTCTGGGTGTGCTCCGCCTGTGCGGCCAGCGGGCCTACGCGTGGGTGGGCGCTCATCGGGCGATCCCTCTCGTCACTTTCGTCACGGCGTACAGGCTTTTCCTGCACTTCTCGGGTGTTGCAATGCCTGAGAAGTGCAGGAATACCCGGTTAACCGGGGATCCCAACGTCATGCGAGCCCCTGATCCTTCAGCTCCGCAGCGAGCTCGTAGAGCCCGCCGATGTCGATCCCGCCCGCGACCCGGTTGAGCTCGTAGGTCGGGACACCGAGACCGGCGACGAGGTCACGCTGGGCGTCCTCGAGGGATCGGCGCTCGGCGTACTCCTTCGCCTCCGCGCTCAGGGCGGCGATCAGGGCCGGGTCGGGCTCGACCCCGGCGCGCTTGAGGTCCTCGGCGATGGTCTCGCCGTCGAGCGAGCCGGCGAGGGCGGCGGCGAGGGACTCGTCGGGGAGGTCACGGGGGCGCACCTGGTTGACGATGACGCCGCCGACCGGGAGCCCGGCGGCACGTAGCTCGCCGATGCCGTCGGCGGTCTCCTGGACCGGCATCTCCTCGAGCAGGGTGACCAGGTGGACCGCGGTCCGCCGGGAGCGGAACAGGGTCATCATCGTGTCGGCCTGGTTCTTGATCGGGCCGACCTTGGCCAGGCCCGCGACGGACTCGGAGACGTTCAGGAAGGTCGTGATCCGGCCGGTCGGGGGAGCGTCGAGCACGACGGCGTCGTAGGTCCGGGCGCCCTTGTTTCGGCTGTTGCGCTGGACGGCCTCGAAGAGCTTGCCGGTGAGGAGGACGTCCCTGACCCCGGGCGCGATCGTGGTGGCGAACTCGATCACGCCGAAGCGGTCGAGGGCACGGCCGGCCGGACCGAGCTTGTAGTACATCTTGAGGTATTCGAGGAGGGCCTCCTCGGGAGCGATGTGCAGGGCGTAGACGTTGCCCGGCTCGGCGTCGGCACCGGACCGGGAGCGCATCCGCAGCCCGGTCGCGATGCGGGTCTCGGCGTAGGGCAGCGGGTCGACGTCGAACATCCGCGCCACCCCCTGCCGGCCCTCGACCTCGCAGAGCAGGACGTTCTTGCCGTGGGAGGCCAGCCCGAGCGCCAGCGCGGCCGCCACCGTCGACTTGCCCGTGCCGCCCTTGCCGGTCACCACATGCAGCTGCACGTGGGGCCAGTCGGAACTCATAGGAGCGACTCTAACCGGGACGTGTCGTCAGGGGGTGATGTTGAGGTTCTCGACGATCTTGCTGCCGAGCGTGGTGTCGCCGGTGATCCTCACCTTGGCGGGGTCGGCGGAGGCGCGCCCGCTGGCCAGGAGGACGTAGGTCTCACGGTCGGTGGAGAGGGTGACGGTGGGGTCTGCCACCGGGTCGGTGACGGGGACTCCCTTGCCCTCACGGGTGACGGCGAAGGCGTACGGAGCGTGGCCCTCGACCTCGACGACGACCGTGCAGCCGGGTTCGGCACCGGCCTTCTTGGCGAGCACGAACCCGACGCCCTCGAGGAGGTAGTCGGCGGTGTGGAGGGCGCCGGGGGTGTCCAGGTTGCCCGGGCGGCCGGTCGCGCGGCGGATGTCCTGCTCGTGCAGCCAGACGTCGAGCGGCCGGTTGCGGAGCAGCTTGCCGTTGGTCCACCCGATCGCGCCGAAGACGCCGGGCGCGGGCGCCGCCGGGTCCTCGGGCGGGGAGGCGACCAGCTCCTCGTGGCGTACGGCGGAGTAGTGGCGGATCTCGTCGATGATGCTCGCCGGCTCGGCCTTGCGGCGGGTGAGCACGCCGATCTCGGTGAACTGGCCCATCGGCGACCTGATGTGGGCCGAGTCGGGGATCTCCGCCTCCTCGCGGGGCGCGCCTGCGGTCAGACCCTCGAGGTGCGCGACGTGGGAGGCGATGGCACGGACGTCCCAGCCGGGCAGGTCGGTGGGCTGGTCCCAGTCGGTCTCGGAGAGCTCCTCCAGGAGTGCGAGGAGATCCTGGATCGAGGACCACCAGGTGTCGACGTACGTCTTCAGCTGCTCAGTGGAAGTCACGAGCCCGACGGTAGTGGGTCAGCGCCTCGGTTGGAAGATCCAACCATGTCATCGGGAGGAGCGGCCGGAACCTCGCGAAGTAGGGTGCGGACATGACCAAGTGGGAATACCAGGTGGCGCCGGTCCTCAATCACGCAGCGGCGCAGATCCTCAACAACTTCGGTGCCGACGGGTGGGAGCTCGTCACCATCCTCGACAACGGCACGGGCAACTACGTCGGCTTCTTCAAGCGGGCGGTCTCGGAGTGACCGCCCCCGAGGAGGTACTCGCCGAGCTCGGACTGAGCGTTCCGGACGTGGTTCCGCCGGTGGCGGCCTACATCCCGGCCGTGCGCTCGGGCAACCACGTGTTCACCTCGGGCCAGCTCCCGATGAAGGACGGTGCGCTGCTCTCGGTCGGCAAGGTCGGCGGCGACGTGTCGGCCGAGGACGGCTACGCGGCGGCGCAGCAGTGCGCGCTCAACGCGCTGGCCGCGGTCAAGGCCGAGATCGGTGACCTCTCGCAGGTCAAGCGGGTCGTGAAGGTGCTGTGCTTCGTCGCCTCCACGCCCGACTTCACCGGCCAGCCGGGTGTCGCCAACGGTGCCTCGGAGCTGCTCGGCAAGGTCTTCGGCGATGCCGGCCGGCACGCGCGCTCGGCCGTCGGCGTGCCCGTTCTGCCGCTCGACGCTCCTGTCGAGGTGGAGATCGTCGTCGAGATCTGAGCCTGCGACTCGGCGAGCGTAGCGAGCCGAGCCGCAACGCGAAGAGGTCGAGCGAGCGCACGGCTGAGCTTGCGAAGCCGTGACCGCGGGTCGAGACCCAGCAAGTGGGACGGTATGACTCGGCCGGGCGTCGCTACAGTGACGAGCGTGCGCATCCCGATCCCTCCTGTCCGGCTTGGTGACGACATCGTGGCGCTGGCCGGGGAGTACGCCGAGGGCGTACGCACCCCGGTCGAGCCGCGTGACGCGGCGACGGTCCTGCTGCTGCGGCCGGGCTCGTCTTCGGGCCCCGAGGTCTACCTGCTCCGCCGTCAGCTGACAATGGGGTTCGCCGCCGGGATGGCCGTCTTCCCCGGCGGTGGCGTGGACGTACGCGACGCCGAGCTGCCCGACGCCTGCTGGGCCGGGCCGTCCGCCGGTGAGTGGGCGCGCCGGCTCGGGGTCGAGGAGTCCCGCGCGCGGGCGCTGGTCGCCGCGGCGGTGCGGGAGACGTTCGAGGAGTGCGGGGTCCTGCTCGCAGGCGCGTCGGCCGATGCCGTGGTCAGCGACGTCTCGGGAGCGGACTGGGAGGCGGATCGGGTCGCCCTGGAGTCGCGCTCGCTGTCGTTGACCGAGCTGCTGACCCGGCGCGGGCTGGTGCTGCGTACGGACCTGTTGGCGCCGTGGGCCGCCTGGACGACGCCGGTCTTCGAGCCGAAGCGCTTCGCGACCTGGTTCTTCGTCGCGCGACTGCCCGAGGGGCAGGTGACGCGCGACGTGTCGAGCGAGTCCTCCTCGGTGCACTGGCTCAGCGCCGCCGAGGCGGTCGACCAGGTCGAGGCCGGCGAGCTGGCAATGATGCCGCCGACCTATCTCAACTGCCTCGAGGTCGCCTCCATCGGCTCCGAGGACGACGTGCTCGCCGCCGCCGCGGAGCGCGAGCTGACCATGTTCACACCGGCCGTGACGGAGGTCGACGGCGGCCATGCCCTGTCGATGATGCCGCTGCACGCGTCGCTCGTCGCCGGAAGGGGACGCTCATGAGCGAGTCCTGGTCGGGTGGGACCTTCGGTGAGCGCGGGCAGTGCATCCTCGCGCCCAACCCCGGCCTCATGTCGCTCGACGGCACCAACACCTGGGTGCTGCGCGAGCCGGGAGCGCGCCGGTCGGTCGTGATCGATCCTGGTCCTCTCGACGAGGGACATCTCGATGCGGTCGCGGAGGCGGCCGGCGAGGTGGCGACGGTGCTGCTGACCCATCACCACTACGACCACTCCGAGGCAGCACGGGCCTTCGCCGAGCGGGTCGGGGCCGGCGTACGCGCTCTTGATCCTGAATACCGGCTCGGCACCGAGGGCCTCGGCGACGGTGACGTCATCGAGGTCGACGGTCTCGAGATCCGCGTCGTCGGCACGCCTGGCCACACTTCGGACTCGTTGTCGTTCTGGCTGCCGGGCGATGGGGCCGTGCTGACCGGAGACACGGTCCTCGGGCGCGGGACCACGGTCGTCGCCCACCCCGACGGCCAGCTCGGCGCCTATCTCGACTCGCTGGACCGGTTGCACGCGTTGGCGTCCGAGCACGGTGTCGGCAGCGTCTGGCCTGGTCACGGGCCGGTCATCGGGGACGCGCTCGGCGCGCTCGACTACTACATCGCCCACCGTCGTGAGCGCCTCGGCCAGGTCGAGGAGGCTCTCGTCGGTCTGGGGACCACCCCGACCGAGGCGGATCCGCGGGCGGTCGTCGAGATCGTGTACGCCGATGTCGACCAGGTCCTCTGGGGAGCGGCGGAGCTCTCGGTGAGGGCGCAATTGGCTTACCTCGCCGAGCGCTGAGGCCTACTCTTCGGCTCATGGCCACCCTGCCCGGAGTCGAGCTCCTGCTTCCCGATCCGCCGGCCTGGCGGGGTTGGCTGGAGGAGCATCATGCCGACACGTCCGCGGTCTGGCTGGTGCTGACCAAGAAGGGCGGCACGCTGACCACGTTGACCTGGCAGACCGCGCTCGACGAAGCGCTCTGCTTCGGCTGGATCGACGGTCAGGCCCGACGGCGGGACGAACAGTCGTCGTTCCAGCGGTTCACTCCGCGTGGGCCGAAGAGCCGCTGGTCACTGAGGAACGTCGAGCACATCGGCCGTCTCGAGTCCGAGGGCCGGATGACCGCCGCCGGACGGGCAGCGGTGGAGGCGGCGAAGGCGGATGGGCGGTGGGAGGCGGCGTACGCCGGCCCGGCCACCGCCGAGACCCCGCCCGACCTCCTCGCCGCGATCGCCGCGGTGCCCGAGGCGCAGGCCATGTACGACGTCCTCACCTCGCAGAACCGCTACGCCCTCTACCACCGCATCACCGCCCTGAAGACCGAGGCCGCCCGGGAGCGCAGGATCGAGGAGTACGTCGCCATGCTCGCGCGTCACGAGACGATCCATCCCCAGAAGCGCCGGCCTCAGCGCTGAGAACGAATCTGGGCGTTCAGAGTGCGTGCTCCGCAAGTGGAGGTCGCGAAGGCGACCTTCGAGCGGAGCGGGTCGTCGAGCGGCCTCCGCGCCGCGGAGTGCGTGCTCTGGACGCCCAGATCAGCGGGCGCGGCGGGCCATGCGCTCAATGTCCATGATGACCACGCTGCGCGGCTCGAGGCGGAGCCAGCCGCGGCTGGCGAAGTCGGCCAGGGCCTTGTTGACCGTCTCGCGGGAGGCGCCGACGAGCTGGGCGAGCTCCTCCTGGGTGAGGTCGTGGTGGACGTGGACGCCGTCGTCGGCGGTGCGGCCGAAGCGGTCGGCGAGGTCGAGCAGGGCCTTCGCGACCCGGCCGGGGACGTCGGAGAAGACGAGGTCGGCGACGACGTCGTTGGCCTTGCGGAGACGGCCGGCGAGCTGGGCGAGCAGGCCGCGGGCGACGACCGGGCGGCCCTCGAGCCACTTGAGGAGGTCCTCGTGCGACAGGCTGGCGAAGGCCGAGTCGGTGACCGCGGTGACGGTGGCCGAGCGGGGGCCCGGGTCGAAGAGCGAGAGCTCACCGAACATCTGGCCGGGGCCCATGATGGCGAGCAGGTTCTCGCGGCCGTCGGACGAGGTGCGGCCGAGCTTCACCTTGCCGTCGATCACGACGTACAGCTTGTCGCCGGAGTCACCCTCGTGAAAGAGCACCTCTCCGCGGCGGAGCTTCGACTCTGCCATCGAGGCGTGCAGGGCCGTCATCGACTCGTCATCGAGTGCGCTGAAGAGCGGTGCCTGACGGAGTACGTCGTTGTCCATTGCGGCCATTCCTCCTGGATTTTCCCCACATCCGCGGGTATTACACCGGGAATCCTATCTGTGGAACGTCTCACAGGTGCACATCCCCCACCGATAAGGCGCTGATAAGCCCAGAAAGTGCATGTGTGCGGCGGTATTTGTGCTAGCCGTCTGCTGGGCCGGATCGGGATTGTCGGTGCGGCCGCGTAGCCTTGCTGCGTGCCTGCCCAGAAGTTTGCGACTGAGACGCGCCTGGGTCTGGTGCGTCGCGCCCGTCGGATCGACCGCATCCTCGGTGAGACCTACCCGGATGCGAAGGCCGAGCTCGACTTCACCAATCCGTTCGAGTGCCTGGTCGTCACGGTGCTCAGCGCACAGACGACCGACAAGCGGGTGAACCTCGCCTCGCCCGCCCTGTTCGCGGCCTACCCGACCGCGAAGGAGATGGCCGCGGCGCCCCGGGAGCACCTGGAGCAGCTCGTCGGACCGCTCGGCTTCTTCCGCGCCAAGACCGAGGCGCTGCTGAAGCTGAGTGCGGTGCTGGTGGAGGAGTACGACGGGGAGGTGCCCTCCCGTCTGGAGCAGCTGGTCAAGCTGCCCGGCGTCGGGCGCAAGACCGCCAACGTGGTGCTCGGCAACGCCTTCGGCAAGCCGGGGATCACCGTCGACACACACTTCGGTCGGCTCTCGAGGCGTTTCGGCTGGACGACCGAGAAGGACCCGGTCAAGGTCGAGCACGAGGTCGGCGCGCTGTTCGAGAAGCGGGACTGGACGATGCTGTCCCACCACGTGATCTGGCACGGACGGCGGATCTGTCATGCCCAGAAGCCGGCCTGCGGTGCCTGCCCGGTGGCGCAGTTGTGCCCGGGGTACGGGGAGGGGCCGACGGACCCGGTCGCGGCCGCGAAGCTGGTCCGCACGGAGGGCCGCAACTGATGGTTCGTCGAGTTGGTGCGGCGGTGGCCGCTCTGCTGCTGGCGAGCCTTGCCGGTTGCGGCACCGAGTCCTCGGCCGGCGGCGGGCAGTCCGGCGCGCCGCTCGGCGACGGACCGTCCTCCTCGAAGGTCGACGTCGCCACCGACGACATGGTCGCGGCCAAGAAGGCATCCGACGTGGAGGAGTGCCGCCCCGGTTCTGCGAGCGACGGAGGTCTGCCGCCGATCGAGCTACCCTGCCTCGGCGGTGGCGAGTCGGTCGATCTCGCCTCTTTCCAAGGGCCCATGGTGATCAACCTCTTCCAGGGATTCTGTGCGCCCTGCAAGGAGGAGATGCCCGCGCTGCAGAGCTTCTACGAGACCTATGGCGACGAGGTGCCGGTGATCGGCATCGACGTCATGGACACCGTGCCCGGGGTCGCGCTCGAGGAGGCGATCTCGCGCGGGGTGACCTTCCCGATGTACGCCGATCCCGGCGGTGACCTGCAGGGCGGTCCGCTCACGGCGAGAGCGGTGCCGGCGACGTACGTCCTGTCCTCCTCGGGTGAGGTGGAGCTGCTGCAGATGGGCGGCATGACCAGCGCGACCCAGGTCAAGGAGCTCGTGGAGAAGAAGCTGGGGCTCACGCTGTGACCGCCAATGGGACACGGCCGGAGTGGTTCGACGAGATTATCGGCGCGGCCGAGCGGATCCAGGGCGAGGACATCTCGCAGTTCCTGCCGCCGGCGGACGGCAGCGCGCGGGAGTCCGCGGTGCTCATGCTCTTCGGTGAAGGTCCCGAGGGCCCGGATCTGCTGCTGACCGAGCGCTCGCACACGATGCGCTCGCACCCTGGTCAGGTGTCGTTCCCCGGTGGCCGGCTCGACCCGGGGGAGACCGCCGAGGAGGCCGCGCTCCGGGAGGCGTGGGAGGAGACCGGCCTCGACCCGACCGGTGTCGACGTCGTCGGTCGGCTTCCGGCGCTGTGGATCCCGTTCTCCAACCACGCGGTGGTGCCGATCATCGCGTGGTGGCGGGAGCCCTCGCCGGTGACGACGCGCTCGGTCGAGGAGGTGCACGCGGTCTATCGGGTGCCTTTGTCCGATCTCATGGATCCGGCCCATCGGATCCAGGTGGGCTCGCCGGGGCGCGGCGGATGGCTGATGCCCGCGTTCTTGATCGGACCGGAGAAGGATGTCATCCTCTGGGGCTTTACAGGTGGAATCATCAACCGCTTCTTCACCTATCTCGGGTGGATCTCGGAGATTCCGGACGCCCCGATCAAGGAGTTGCCCGAATACATGCTGCAGGGACGCGAACGGAATCGGCCGTGAACTTTCTTGATTGGATCCTGATCATCCTCGTCGGGGCCTACGCGCTCTCCGGCTACTGGCAGGGCTTCATCACCGGCGCCTTCGCGACCGGCGGGCTGCTGCTCGGTGGCTTCATCGGCATCTGGCTGGCGCCGAAGGTGCTGGGCAGCGCCGCGCCGTCGTTGTGGGTCTCGCTCGGTGCGCTGTTCGTCGTGATCGCCTGTGCGTCCATCGGCCAGGCGGTGCTGCAGTACGGCGGTGTCAGGGTGCGCGACGAGATCACCTGGCAGCCGGCTCGGATCGTCGATGCGCTCGGTGGTTCGCTGCTCAGCGCGGCTGCGGTGCTCGTGGTCGCCTGGGCGCTCGGCGTGGCGGTCTCGGGGGCTCAGATCAACGGGCTGACCCCGGCCGTTCGCGGGTCGGCGATCCTGGCCAAGGTCGACTCGATCATGCCGTCGCCCGCCGACCGCGCGCTGCGCGCGTTCAACGACGTCGTCGGCACCTCGTTCTTCCCGCGCTACCTGGAGCCGTTCGCCCGAGAGCGGATCGTCGAGGTCGGCCCGGGCCCCCGACGCATGCTCACCGATCCCGATGTCGTACGCGCCGGTGAGTCGGTCCTCAAGATCCGTGGCGCCAACGAGTGCGGCAAGGGCGTCGAGGGCACCGGCTTCGTCATCGGCCGCGGCTACCTGATGACCAATGCGCACGTGGTTGCCGGTGTCGACGACCCCAACGTGATCGTCGGCGACGGCGCCAACGACGCCAAGGTCGTCCACTACGACCCCGAGATCGACATCGCGGTCCTGAAGTTCAAGGGCGGCGGCAACCTCGACCGTCTCGAGTTCGACCGCACCGCCGCCGCTGAGGACCCGATCGCGGTCCTCGGCTATCCGCAGGACGGCCCCTTCGACGTACAGCCCGGCCGGATCCGCGCCGAGCAGCGCCTCCGCTCGCCCGACATCTACGGCGTCGGCACCGTCATCCGTGACGTCTACTCCGTACGCAGCCTCATCCGCCCCGGCAACTCCGGCGGCCCCATCGTCGACTCCGAGGGTGACGTCGTGGGCGTCGTCTTCGCCGCCTCGGTCACCGACTCCGAGACCGGCTACGCCCTCACCACCGACCAGGTCATCGACATCGCCCGCCAGGCTCGCACTCAGACCGCTGCTGTCGACACCGGAGCCTGCGCCGGCTGAACCCTCGCCCAGCCCGCCCCGCCGAGTCGGTAGAAACGGCGGGGCGAGTGGGGAGTTCTGGGCGTCGAATCTGTAGTTGTGGGCGACGAAACTCGAGTTTCGTCGCCCACAACTACAGATTCGGCACGCCACAACTGCGGACTCGGCGTTCGGTGGGGCCGGGTCAGAATCGTCGGGAGGAGTACGTCGGGATGAGCGCCTCCTTGATCTCGCGGAGCCACGCATCGAGGCGATCGCCGGTGAAGTCACCTCGACGCACGACGATGACGATCCAACCGTGGTCGACGAGCCAGCCCCGGCGTTCCTCGTCGTAGATCCGCTGGTCGGGGTTGTCGTGGTCCTCGCCGTCGTATTCGACGGCGACCTTGGCAAGTCGGTAGGCGAAGTCGAGTCGATAGGTCGGGATGCCGTCCACGTCGACCCAGACTTGCGTCTCGGGAAGCGGTAGGCCAGCGTCGCTGATCGCCAGCAACGTCCATGACTCCCGCTGGGACTCGACGTGGCGATTGAGGAGGGGAACGAGTTCACGGAGTTGGACGACGCCGCGTCGGCCCTTGAAGCGAGGGAGCTCCTGGTAGAGGCCAGATCGGGTGATGCCGTGCTCCTTGGCGAACTCGTTGAGAGCAGCCATTGCCTCGCGACGCTTCAGATTGCAGCCGAGATCGAGCGCGGTTCGCAGTGGGGTCGTGATCTTGACGCCGTTGATCGTCGTGATGTCCCGATCGAGGAGGTCGCGTGAGCGGCCATCGACCCCTTCGAGGCGTGTGGGCGCGTAGCCACGGCGGGCGCAGGCCTCGACCGCGGGGATCTGGGCCTGCTCACTGAGCGAGTAGGCGTTGATCCCGTGGATCCACGCGGCGGTGCGGTCGGACACGACGTGGTGGGGAGATACGACACGAGAGACCGCTGCTGCCCGTGTCTCCGCGGTGTCTTCCACGCCGGACGGTATGAAGACGCCGCGGAAGGGTCTGAGGACCTCGCCGCGCTCGACCGCAACGCGGAGGTCGTACCTCTTGATGGAGAGCTCGTTGAGCTCGCTGGCGGCAAACGGGCGCGCTGGCAGAGCCGAGGCAGCGCCGACAACTGACAGGTTCATGCGAGCCACTGTGCGCTCGTGGCGTACGAAATTCACTGCCGTTTCGGTCGGCTGTGGATAACTCCGCCGCGAAACCTGCCTGTGGACAGCGAATGGCCCGAATCAGCGCGCCACAACTACAGACTCGCTCGCCACAACTACAGACTCGGCCGCCAGAACTACCGTTTCGGCGGAGGGGGTCAGCGCTGGCCCTTGAGCGCCCGGGGGATCTCCTTGCCCTGGGCGATGGCCTTCTCGGGGGCCTTGACCTTCTTCACCTTGAGTACGCCGATGAATCCGAGCAACGCGGCCAGCAGCACGTAGAAGCCGAAGACGATGAGGAAGGACCAGTGCAGGCCCAGGCCGGCCCAGTGGATGAAGTAGGCCACCGAGACGGACAGCATGATCACGGCCAGGACGAGCAGGAACGCGGCGGCGGCGAAGAGGCCGATGCCGACGCCGGCATTGGTCACCGAGACCTTGAGCTCCTGCTTGGCGAGCGTGATCTCCTTGTTGACGAGCTCGGAGATGTCACGAGTGGCGTCGACGACGAGCTTCCCGATCGTCGGGTCCTCGCCGCCCGGGGACTTCACGATGTCGACTGCCATGGGAACCCTTCGCTGAACGTGTGTTGGGGAGCGCTCACGACCTTACCGGTCCCGACCCTGATCATCCTCGAACACGTCCGGCACGCCGTCCTTGTTGGCGTCGATCGTCTCCAGCTCGCCGATGCGGCGGTAGACCCGGTTGCGGGCTCGCAGCACGATAGTCGCGAGCAGAGCAGCGAGCACCGACCCGAACAGGACGCCCACCTTCATGTGGTCGTGTGCGGAGGGATCCGACCCGAAGGCCAGCTCTCCGATCAGCAGCGACACGGTGAACCCGATGCCGGCCAGCATCGCCATCCCGATCACGTCGGTCCAGGCAAGATCGTCGTCGAGCGAGGCCCGGGTGAACCGAGCCAGCAGCCAGGTCGACCCGGAGATGCCGACGGTCTTGCCGACGACCAGGCCGAGGATGATGCCGAGCGTGATCGGGTCGCGCAGCGCCCCGGTGATCCCCGACCAGCCACCCAACGAAACCCCGGCGGCGAAGAAGGCGAAGATCGGCACCGCGACGCCGGCGGAGATCGGCCGGACCAGGTGCTCGAAGTGCTCGGCGAGGCCTCGCTTGGCCTCCGGGTTGCGTGCGATCACCGGCACGGTGAAGCCGAGGAGCACACCGGCCACGGTGGCGTGGACGCCGCTGGCGTGCACGAGCGCCCAGGCGATCGCGGCGAGCGGAAGCAGCAGCCAGGGGTTGCGGATCCGACGCTGGACGAGTACCGCGAAGAGCCCGATCGGGACGAGCGCCAGCAGCAGGAAGCCGATGTGCAGCTCCGAGGTGAAGAAGACCGCGATGACGATGATGCCGAGCAGGTCGTCGACGACGGCGAGCGTCAGCAGGAACGTACGCAGCCCCGCCGGCAGGTGCGTCGAGATGACCGCCAGGATGGCGACCGCGAAGGCGATGTCGGTGGCCACCGGGGTCGCCCAGCCGGCCAGCGAGCCGCCGCCGATCAGGTTGACCGCCACGTAGACCAGGGCCGGCACCACCATGCCGCCGACGGCGGCCGCGATCGGCAGCGCGGCCCGCCGGGGGTCGCGGAGGTCGCCGGAGACGAACTCCCGCTTGAGCTCCAGGCCCGCGACGAAGAAGAAGATCGCCAGCAGCCCGTCGGCCGCCCAGGTGCCGATGGTCAGATCGAGGTGGAGAGCGTGCGGTCCGATGCGGTAGTCGCGGACGGCTTCGTACGCGTCCTGCAACGGGCTGTTCGCGAGGACGACCGCGATGATCGCGGCGACGATGAGGAGGATGCCGCCGGTCGTCTCGGCGCGCAGGATCTCGGCCGTACGTGACGTCTCCAGCCAGGAGCCACGGGTGAACAGTCGGTTGCGGGTGTCGGTCACGGGCGGCCCTCCAGAGGCTCAGGGGTCGATGAACTCACGCCGACCAGACTTCCCGGCACACCTGACGACGACCCTAGCAAGCGTTGTCGTCCGAGCTCGAAGGGTGATCAACCCGCGGCGCTCATGAAGGCGGTGACGGACACAAACCAAGGCAAATATAAGCAAAACTATGAAATTCAGCGTGAGTTGCTGCACAAATACCCCCACGTGCACGGCACCTCTTGCATAGTGAAGTCAGCCCTCGCCGAACGGTGGGGCCGCTCCGGTCGCGCCGAGGCCCGTCACAACCGGAGGAGAGTCGATCCGACCACGGTGGCGGGCACGGGGGAGCCAAGCAGTGCGCCGGGAGCCAGAGACAAGGCCGACCGGCTTGGGGTGAAGGCGTAGACGGAACACATCCAGCGCCCGGGCAACAGCAGCCCGAATCCGACAGGTAAACCTTCGCAGGCGTCGCTGCAACAGGGGAACCTCGAATGACCGGATCGTGTTTCCGGGCGCTTTCGCGCGTCCGCAGATCGATGACCCTCGGCCTTGCGACCGCCCTGGTGGTCGGTCTCGCGCTCGTCGCCGCACCCACCCAGTCCGCCACGGCCGCTTCACCGCCGGGCTCGAGTGCCCAGACCGGCGCCCAGACGAGCAGCCACACGAGCACTCAGACCACGAAGAAAAAGAAGAAGTCGCGCGGGCTGCGAGCGCTCCGCCGCGTCAAGAGCCAGGCCGGCGACCCGTACTCCTACGGCGGCAACGGCCCCCACTCCTACGACTGCTCGGGTCTGACCCAGTGGGTCTACAAGAAGCTCGGCTACAAGCTCCCGCACAGCTCGTCGGCACAGGTCAGCCACACCTTCAAGGTCAAGAAGCCGCGTAAGGGCGACCTGGTCTTCTTCTACGGCAGCGGCGGCGTCTACCACGTCGGCATCTACGCCGGGAAGCACGACGGGCGCCGCTGGATCTGGCACTCGCCCCGGTCCGGTGAGACGGTCAAGAAGGACCCGATCTGGACCGACAACCACTTCATCCGCCGGGTGAAGTACAAGAAGCACTAGTACGCAACGGCCCGGTGGTCTCGACAAGCTCGACCACCGGGCCTGGGCGTCCGCGACGCCCCGTTGCTGAGCGGGATCAGTCGTCGGTCGAGGTCGCCTGCCCCGCGGCGATGAGATCCATGATCGTCTGGTCGGCCAGCGTGGTCGTGTCGCCGACACCGCGACCCTCGGCGAGGTCGCGCAGCAGTCGCCGCATGATCTTCCCCGAGCGGGTCTTGGGCAGCTCCGGCACGATCATGATCTGCCGCGGCTTGGCGATCGGGCCGATCTCCTTGCGGACGTGGTCGGAGAGCTCCTTCTCGCAGTCCTCCGGCGACCCGTCGCGCAGGATGACGTACGCCACCACCGCCTGCCCCGTGTCAGGGTCGGTCGCACCGACGACCGCCGCCTCCGCGACGTAGGCGTGCGAGACCAGCGCCGACTCGATCTCGGTGGTGGAGAGCCGGTGCCCCGACACGTTCATCACGTCGTCGACGCGGCCCAGGACCCAGACGTCGCCGTCCTCGTCCTTCTTCGCGCCGTCGCCGGCGAAGTAGAACCCCTGGTCCTTGAAGCGCGACCAATAGGTGTCGACGTAGCGCTGGTCGTCCCCCCAGATCGTACGCAGCATCGACGGCCACGGCTGGGTGAGCACGAGGTAGCCCCCGGCACCGTCCGGCACGGAGACGCCGTTGTCGTCGACCACGTCGGCGCCCACACCCGGCAGGGCCTTCATCGCCGAGCCCGGCTTCCCAGCCGTCACCCCGGGGAGCGGCGAGATCATGATCGCGCCGGTCTCGGTCTGCCACCAGGTGTCCACCACCGGCACCTTCGAGCCGCCGATGACGTCGCGGTACCAGATGTAGGCCTCGGGGTTGATCGGCTCACCGACCGACCCGAGCAGGCGGACCGAGGAGAGGTCGCGGGCGTCGGGGATGGCGCGGCCCTGCTTCATGAAGGTCCGGATCGCGGTCGGCGCCGTGTAGAAGATGGTGACGCCGTACTCCTCGATGATCTGCCACCAGCGGCCCTTCTCCGGGAAGTCCGGGGTGCCCTCGTAGAGCACCTGGGTCGCGCCGTTGGCCAGCGGTCCGTAGACGATGTAGGAGTGGCCGGTGATCCAGCCGATGTCGGCGGTGCACCAGTAGACGTCGGTCTCGGGCTTGAGGTCGAAGACCTCCCAGTGGGTGAACGCCGCCTGGGTGAGGTAGCCGCCGGTGGTGTGCAGGATGCCCTTCGGCTTCCCGGTGGTGCCGGAGGTGTACATCACGAAGAGCGGGTGCTCGGCGTCGTGCGCCACCGGGGTGTGCTCGGTCGACGCGCCGTCGACGACGTCGGACCACCACTTGTCGACGGCGTCGTTCCACTCGACGTCCTGGCCGGTGCGGCGGACGACGACGACGTTCTCCACGATGCCGTCGTCGACCTTGCCCAGCGCCTCGTCGACGGCCGGCTTGAGCGCCGACGGCGCGCCGCGGCGGTAGCCGCCGTCGGAGGTGACCACGAGCTTAGCGTTGCAGTCGGTGATCCGGGCGGCCAGGGCCTCGGCCGAGAACCCACCGAAGATGACGGTGTGGATCGCGCCGATCCGCGCGCAGGCCAGCATCGCGAAGACGGCCTCGGGGATCATCGGCATGTAGATCGCGACCCGGTCGCCCTTCGACACTCCGAGCGCCTCGAAGGCGTTCGCGGCCCGCGAGACCTCGTCCTTGAGTTCGGCATAGGTGATGGTGCGCTTGTCGTCGGCCGGCTCGCCGACCCAGTGGATCGCGACCCGGTCGCCGAGGCCGGCCTCGACGTGGCGGTCGACGGCGTTGTACGCCACGTTGATCTCGCCGCCCTCGAACCACTTCGCGAACGGCGGGTTGTCCCAGTTGAGGACGCGATCGAACGGCTTGGCCCAGGTGAGCCGTTCCGCGGCGGCGGCCCAGAACGCGTCCCGGTCCTCCTCGGCGGCGGAGTAGGCGTCGGCCTTGACGTTGGCTGCGGCGGCGAGCTCGGCAGGGGGCTCGAACCGGCGCTTCTCGTGCAGCAGGTTGGACAGGGTCTCGTCGGTCACAGTGACTCCTACGTACGAAAAATGTGTGGCTCAAGCCACAGGGTAGTGCGGGGGAAAGAATGATGGCGGGCCGTCGTACAACTGCAGATGTACGACGGCCCGCCGCGGGAGATCAGTGCGTGATCGCCTTCTCCGAGCCGGCGCCGGTGAGGGCGCGGACCTCGAGCTCGACGTACCGCTCGGCGGTCTCCGGCTCCTTCGACGTCACCGTGCCCAGCCAGCCCAGGAAGAAGCCGAGCGGGATGGAGATGATGCCCGGGTTCTCCAGCGGGAACCAGGAGAAGTCCACGCCGAGCGGGAACAGCGAGGCGGAGATCGTCTCGCCGGTCACCGCGTCCACGGCCGTCTTGCCGGAGACGACCGGCGAGAAGAACACCAGACCGACGCAGGAGATCAGGCCGCCGTAGATCGACCAGGTCGCGCCGCGGGTGTTGAACCGCGCCCAGAACATGTTGTAGATGATTGCCGGCAGGTTCGCCGAGGCGGCGACCGCGAAGGCCAGCGCCACCAGGAACGCGATGTTCAGGGACTGCGCCGGGATGGCCAGCAGGATCGCGACCAGGCCGATGCCCGCCGCGGCCCAGCGCGAGACCTTCAGCTCCTCCTTCTCGGTGGCCTTGCCACGCTTGATCACCGAGTTGTAGATGTCGTGGGCGACGGAGACCGAGGAGGTCAGCGTCAGACCCGCGACCACGGCGAGGATCGTGGCGAAGGCGACCGCGGCGATGAGCGCCAGCAGCACGGCGCCCCCGACGGAGCCCTCACCGCCACCGACCTCCTGCGCGAGCAACGGCGCCGCCAGGTTTCCGGCCTTGTCCAGGGTGGTCGGGTCGACCAGCGCGGCCGCACCGAAGCCCAGGACCAGGGTGAACAGGTAGAAGACGCCGATCAGGCCGATCGCCCACAGCACCGACTTGCGGGCATCCGCCGAGGTCGGGACGGTGTAGAAGCGGATCAGGATGTGCGGCAGGCCGGCGGTGCCGAGCACCAGGGCGAGCCCGAGCGAGACGAAGTCCAGCTCGCTGGTGAAGCTGAGGCCGTACTTCAGACCCGGCTGCAGGAAGGCGTCGCCCTTGCCCGAGGCGTCGGCGGCGGAGCCGAGCAGCTCGGAGAGGTTGAAGCCGAACTGGGCGAGCACCAGGATGACGATCAGCGCCGAGCCGGTCATCAGCAGGACGGCCTTGACGATCTGGACCCAGGTGGTGCCCTTCATCCCGCCGACGGTGACGTAGAAGATCATCAGTGCGCCGACGAACAGGATCACGATGTTCTTGACCGCCTGGTCCTCGACGCCGAGCAGCAGGGCCACCAGGGCGCCGGCACCGACCATCTGGGCCAGCAGGTAGAAGATCGACACGACGACCGTGGAGGTCGCGGCCGCCAGTCGGACCGGGCGCTGCTTCATCCGGTACGCCAGCTGGTCCGCCATCGTGTAGCGACCGGAGTTGCGCAGCACCTCAGCGACCAGCAGCAGCGCCACCAGCCAGGCGACGAGGAAGCCGATCGAGTAGAGGAAACCGTCGTAGCCGGACAACGCGATGGCACCGGAGATCCCGAGGAACGAGGCGGCCGACATGTAGTCGCCGCCGATCGCGAGACCGTTCTGGAAGCCGGAGAAGCCGCGGCCACCGGCGTAGTAGTCGGCGGCGGTCTTCGTCTGCCGGCTCGCCCAGAAGGTGATGCCGATGGTGATCGCGACGACGGCCAGGAAGAGGACCGTGGTGAGGATCTGGCTACCGTCCATGTCAGGCCTCCCTCTTCTGGCTCTCGTATTCCTCGTCGAGCTTCCGAGCCAGCGGGTCGAGGTGCTTGTTGGAGTAGTTGGCGTAGAAGTACGCGATGCCGAACGTGGTCGCGAACTGCAGGAGTCCGAAGACCAGTGCGACGTTGATGTTGCCGACCAGCTTGGTGTTCATGAAGCCCTCCGCCCAGTTCGAGCAGACGACGTAGAGGAGGTACCAAGCCAGGAATGCCACCGTGGCCGGGAAGACGAACTTCCGGTACGCCGACCGCAGAGCGCGAAACTCCGCCGTGGCGTGCAGGCTGTCGTAGACCGGGTCGTGCCGGTGGGCTTGGTCGTGTGCTTCAGCGCTCACGGTTAACCCTTTCGTTGACGAGGCCGTCCATCGTGGGGGTGAAGGACGGGCGACGTGTGATCGCAGTCACATTAGGGCTCGCTCGCCCCGCTCGTCGCGGGGTAGCGCGCGGTCCCTCGGTGGGCGGCGCGGTCGCGCGACGAGCGGTCGATTTCGTACGTCGAATGGCGGTCTATCCGCGGCGGCCCCCGCCGCCGGACGTGCCGCCGCCGGTCTGGACCCCATCGCCCTCGGGTGGGTGGATGCACCCCGGACACGGGCTGCTGCTGTCGCTCAGATGGTGGTTCTGGCGGGCCAGGATCACGACCTCGTCCAGCTGCGGCGACTCTCCTGGCATGGTGAGACCGAGACCGTACGTCGCGTTGAACGTCCATACGTCCACGCCGGCGCGGATCGCGGCCCTCCGGGTCAGGTCGTAGGCGGCGTCGTAGAGAGCGGTGAGGTCGACGGAGGCCAGGCGGGCCACGTCGCGCACCGGACCTTCTTCGACCAGCCCGCCGAGGTACGCCTTGAGGATGTGGACGACCTCGTTGCGTCCGACGTCGGGGATGTCGAGGGCGCTGGCGATCGCGGCCGCGGCGGCGTCCGCGAACCGGCCGGCCCGCGCCTCTTGCTGTGATCTGGTCTGCTGGGCCGCGTCGAGCTCCGCCAACGCCTCGCTCACGTCCGGATCGCCAGGTAGCTCCGGCGCTCGTGCTGGCGACTCGTCGTGGACGCGGAGGGTCGCGGCCTGGAAACGGCCGAGCTGGCGGGCGATGCCTCGGGCGCTCTCCGAGACCGGCTGTCCCGCCTCGGTGGGCGCGGCCTCGTCGACGGCCTCGATGACCGGCCGGAGCTGATCCATGGCGCGACGGTTCGCGGTGACGTACTGGTGGATCTGGTGGTACGCCGCCTCCTCGCCCTCAGCGTGCCGGATGTGCCGGGTCTCGAGGGCGTAGCGCTCCTCGACCTGCCGCTTCCACGCTCCCTCGGAGACGGGCACCGCGGTGATGGTGAAGACCAGCGAGACCATCAGGCCGATGTTGATCCCGGCCAGCGTCCGCTTGCCGGTGTTGAGCATGCCGAACAGGGGCAGCCGGGACTCGGTGAAGCGTTGTGGCCACCGCAGCACGACGAAGCTGCCCACGGCGAGGGCGGTGTAGGCCGCCAGCCAGTACGCCCAGTGCACCGCGGTCCACGTCTGCATGCTCTCCAGCACGGCCCGGACCGCCGTGACCTGTGCCGGGTCGAGGCGGAGCAGATCGGCCGACCACACCAGCATGAGCGAGAGCAGCAGCCCGAGCTGGACCGACCAGACGATGTCCGCCGCCGCGCGCACCGTGAGCCGCTGGGCCGCGCGCATCGCTCGCCAGCCGCACCAGGAGAGCCACCCCATGATGAGGAAGAGCACGGGCGCGACGTACGTCGTCGAGAGCAGGTTGCCGAAGAAGATTTGCTCGCCGAGAAGGGTTGTGACGGCGACGCCGCCGAGGTGCGGGATCGCCAGCAGGGCGAGGGGTTCCGACTCGCCGAACCGCCGGTGGGCCAGAAACACGGACCAGGCTCCGAAGCCCGCGACCAGGGCAACGGGGAGGAAGCGGTCGGGCCACCACCAGAGCAGAGCGCCGATGAACGACACCCAGGCAACGGCGAGCGCGGCGACCCTGCCGAACCGTCGCTCCCGCCACCACCCGACCGCCGGCGCTATGGCGGCCGCGTCGATGGCCAGCAGCGCCACGCCGACCAGTACGCCCAGAAGGAGCCCGACGACGGCTCCGAGCAGCGTCAGGAGTACCGCTTGAGCCAGGTCAGCGACGCCGTCGACCTCTCGCCTCGCGACCGCGTGCCACGCGCCCAGTAGAACGCCGGCCGCGACCACGTACCCACTCAACCGGCCCGCGATGTCCGGGGCCTCGTCGTCGGCTTGCTCCACGGTATTCAAGACAGTTCGCCAGACTAGCGATGAAAACGCCGACATCGCCGGAGTTTCGAGCCGTTGCCTGCGTGGCCGGTGGTCACCGGGACGAACGAAAATTCGTTCGCTCTGTGATGGGTGAACGAATTTTCGTTCACCTGGCGGCGGGAGGGTATCGAGGCGGCCGTCTGCTCAGTGTCAGCGCTGCAGGGCGGGAGCGACGGCGGGCTCGATCGTCGGCTCGGGGGTGTGGAGGCGGACCAGCAACCGGGTCGTGTGGGCCGGTACGTGGGCCGCGGTGGCGAGGCTGACGACGATCATCACCGCGAAGGAGAGCGGGACGGCCCAGAGTGCCGGCTGGCTGAGCGCCACGTCAGCCCACGTGTCCGTACGCGACCCACTGATCGTGAACACCACGGCCGTCCCGGTCGTCACGAGGCCGGTGACCAGCCCGGTGGCGGCGCCGTAGGCGGTCAGCCGACGCCACCAGATGCCGAGCAGGAGCAGCGGGCAGAAGGTGGCGGCGGCGAGGGCGAAGGCGAGCGCGACGCCACGGGCGACACCGACGCTGGGGGTCAGCAGCGCGCCGGTGACGGGAACCAGGACCGCGACCAGGGAGGCGATCCGGAAGGCGGCGACGCCGCCGTAGCGGCTGCCCCGGCGGCGCAGCAGCGGCACGACGACGTCCTGGGAGAGCACGCCGGAGACGGCGATGGCCAGGCCCGAGGACGTCGACAGGAAGGCGGCGAAGGCGCCCGCGCAGACCAGCCCGGTCAGGGCGTCACCTGCCCAGCCGGAGAGCATCAGACGGGGGAGCTCGAGGACCAGGGTGTCGGCGGAGGCGGGGGAGGCTGCGTACACCCTTCCCAACAACCCGAGGATCGGCGGCAGCAGGTAGAAGACGCCGAGCAGTGCCAGCACGACCAGGGTGGTGCGGCGGGCGGCGCGGCCGTCGGGGTTGGTGTAGAAGCGGACGCCCACGTGCGGCAGGCCCATGGTGCCGAGGAAGGTCGCCGCGATCAGCGAGTAGGTCGCATAGAGCCCGGCGGAGCCGTCGGTGCCCATCGGCATCGACCAGGTCTGGCTGAGGTCGGTGGCACGGGGCGCGCCGTCGCTGCCCCAGACCGCGACCAGCACGCCGACCGGTACCAGCAGGGCGGTCAGCTTGAGCCAGTACTGGAAGGCCTGGACGAACGTGATCGAGCGCATCCCGCCGGAGAAGACGCTGACCAGCACCACGGTCCCGACCAGCACCGGTCCCACCCAGCGAGGCGCTCCGGCAACCAGCTCGAGGGTCAGCCCGGCGCCCTGCAGCTGCGGCAGCAGGTAGAGCCAACCGATGGTCACGACGAGCAGCGAGCAGAGCCTCCGCGCTCCGCGGGACGCGAGCCGCTCCTCGGCGAAGTCGGGCAGCGTGTACGCCCCTGACCTGCGCAGAGGTGCCGCGACCAGGGTCAGCAGCACCAGATAGCCGGCGGTCCAGCCGATCGGATACCAGAGCATCTCGGCGCCGGACGTGAAGACCAGCCCGGCGATGCCGAGGAAGGAGGCGGCGGAGAGATACTCCCCGCCGATGGCGCTCGCGTTGAGGCCGGGCCGCACCGACCGCGAGGCGACGTAGAAGTCGCTCGTGGTCCGGCTGAACCGCAGCCCCCAGGTGCCGATGGTCAGCGTCGCCAGGGTGACCAGGGTGACCGCGACGATCGCCGGGGCGGAGTCGAGGGTCATGGCGTCTCGTCGTCCGGCTTCAGGAGGTCGGCGTAGCTGGCCTCGTTGCGCTCCGCGCCGCGCAGGTACCAGCGGCCGAGGAGGAACAGGAACGGGTAGACCAGCACGCCGAGGAGCAGCCAGGGCAGCGGGATGCCGAACGGCGAGGTGTGGACCAGGCCCGGAGCCAGCCAGAACAGCAGCGGGAGCGAGCCGACGCCGAGGAAGAGCACGGCCAGGGTCCGAAGGGCGATCGAGAGCTGGGCACGCATCAGGGAGCCGAGGTAGACCTCGCCGAGGCGGGTGTCCTCGTCGACGTCGACCCGTCGGACGGCCGGGCGACGCCGGGGCGGGCCGGTGACGCGTACGCGTTGGGGTTCAGTCATCGGATCGGTTCATGAGCGTCGGGCGAGCAGGTCCTTGAGCTGGCGCGTGTGGCGGCGGCTGACCTGCAGCTCGGTGCCGCGGGACGCGCCGCCGACGACGACCGAGCAGCGCCCGGCCTCCGACCGCACCTCCGTCACGTGGGCGAGGTTGACGAGGAGGGAGCGGTGGATGCGTACGAACCGGGCGGATGCCCACTCCTGCTCCAGCTGCGTCAGCGGGACCCGCACCAGGTGGGAGGCGTCGGCGGTGTGCAGCCGGGCGTAGTCGCCCTGCGCCTCGACGTGGGTGATCTGGGAGCGCCACACGAAGCGGGTGACGCCGCCGAGCTCGACCGGGATCTGGATGTCGCCGCTCGGCTCCTCCTCCGGCATGCTGCCCATCAGCCGGGTGACGGTCTCGGCCAGCCGCTCCGCGCGCACCGGCTTGAGCACGTAGTCGACCGCGCGCAGGTCGAACGCCTCCAGCGCGTGCTCCTCGTGAGCGGTCACGAACACGACGGCCGGCGGCGTCTTGAAGCGCGCCAGCAGCCGGGCCAGCTCGAGCCCGTTCAGCCCCGGCATCTGGATGTCGAGGAACACCGCATCCACGCCCGACCCCTGCAGCTGCTGCAGCCCGTCGGTCGCGTTGAGGCACGTGCGCACCTCCGCCACCCGGGCGTCCTGCGTCAGCAGATAGGAGAGCTCGTCGGCCGCGGGCGGCTCGTCGTCGACGACCAGGATGCGGAGCCGGCCTCCCGGCGCTCCCTGTCTGGCGGCGAAGGCCTGCGTCGTACGGCCGTTCATGTGTGCACTCCTGGGGCGAACTTCGGGATTCTGAGGATGACCTTCGTGCCGGCGCCGTGGGCGGTCTCGACGACCAGGCCGTAGTCGTCGCCGTAGGCGTTGCGGAGCCGGGCGTCGACGTTGCCGAGCCCGACGGAGTCGGCGCCGCCGGCCAGCGCGTTGCGCACCTTCTCCGGGTCCTCGCCGGCGCCGTCGTCCTCGACCTCGATCACGCACTCGGTGCCGCTGTCGGCGGCCCGGATGGAGATGTGGCCGGTCTGCGCGTCGGCCAGGCCGTGGCGTACGGCATTCTCGACCAGCGGCTGCAGGCACAGGAACGGCACCGCGATGGGCAGCACCTCGGGCGCGACCGACAGCCGGACCGAGAGCCGCTCGCCGAACCGGGCCTGCTCCAGGAGCAGGTAGCGCTCCACGGAGCGGAGCTCCTCGGACAGCGTCGTGTATTCGCCGTGCGTCCGGAAGGAGTAGCGGGTGAAGTCGGCGAACTCGAGGAGCAGCTCGCGCGCACGCTCCGGATCCGTGCGTACGAAGCTGGCGATCGCGCCCAGCGAGTTGTAGATGAAGTGGGGGCTGATCTGAGCGCGGAGCGCGCGCACCTCGGCCTCCATCAGGCGCCGACGCGACGCGTCGAGCTCGGCGAGCTCGAGCTGCCCGGAGACCCAGGTCGCGACCTCGTCGGTGGCGCGGACCATCATCGCGGAGGTGTCCGGGGCGTAGGCCTGCAGCGTGCCGACCAGATGGTCGTCGACGACCAGCGGGCTGACCACGGCGGAGTGGATCGGGCAGCCGGCCTGGCCGCACTCGAGATCGACTCGGTCGTAGAACCGGGTCGCGCCGCGCTCGAGCGTGCCCTCGGCCAGCTTGGTCACGTGCTCCTGGTGATGGGTGCCGATGCCCTCCCAGGCGAGCAGGCCGTCGGTGTCGGTGATCGCGAGCGCGGGCGCGGCCAGGAGCGCCTGCAGGTGCGGGGCCGCGCGCTCGGCGCTGTCGACGGTCAGACCGCCACGCAAGGCCGGGCTGGCCAGCGATGCGTTGTGCAGGGTACGGAAGGTCGCCCGATCGGCTTCTGTGCCCAGGTGGGTTCGCTTCCAGGGCCGCATCCTCGCGCTTCCTCCTTGCTGGTGCTCGGTCGAGACCTCCAGTGTGACCGCGCCCACGTTATCTGTCACCCGAGCCGTTACGGGGGTGCGAGGTAGGTTTGGCGCATGCGACTGAGTCGAGTGATCCCGGGTCTGCTGGCCGCCGGTGTAGCGGGCGCGGGTGCCGCTTTCGTGATCGGCATGCGCAACAAGTCGCCCTGGCTCCAGGACCGCATCCGCGCCTTCTCGAAGCGGTTCGCCTCCGAGGCGCTGAAGACCGCCGGCGGGGAAGGTGTCACCAACGGCGTCGTCCTCCACGTGGGCCGTGCGAGCGGGCGGGAGTACGCCACCCCGATCACGCCGTTCCCGACCCCCGACGGCTTCGTCATCAACCTGCCCTACACCTCGAAGGTCGACTGGGCCCAGAACGTGCTGGCCGCCAACTCGGCCACGATCGTCCACGACGGCGTCGAACACCGCGTCACCGACCCGCGGGTCGTCCCCTACGCCGAGGTCGCGCCCCTGCTCCCCAAGGCCGCCGGCATCGTCCGCGCCGTCTTCGACATCCAGGAGTTCCTCCGCGTCACCAAGGTCGCCTGACCCTCACCGGCTACCGCTGGTGCCGGCGGCGGATGTGCTCCTGGTCCGCCAGATCTCGATCCTCCATGGCGATGACGTCGTTGTCCGCGCCGTCGACGCTCTCGACGAGCTCATCGAGCTTGAGCAGGATGGCCTTGGTCTGCCGGTTGGTCATGTGCTGGATGCTGAAGAGCACCAGCAGGCTGACCATGGAGGCAGTCGCGTAGACGAGGCTGTGCCACCACGAGGCGAACCCGGAGACGAGACCGGCGATCAGCAACCCCGCGACGACGATCATGCTGATCCCGCTGGCCCAGGCCGACCCGGCAACGCCGGCGAGGGCGTGGGCGGCGGCCGAGAACTGGTCGCGTACGTAGTGGTGGTCCTCAGGCTCGGGGCCCGTCATTCCGCGCTTTCCCGTTCCTCCAGACCGACCGCCTGGCGAAGCTCGTCGCGGTCGTCACGCAGCTCGGGGTGGTCACGGGCCAGCCTTTCCATCATGTCGGAGAGACCTCCGGCGATGGCGTTGAGCTTCTGCTGAACGGCGTCGTCCGCTCGCTTCTGGGTGTTCTGCAGGAGCGCCACCAGCAGGAACGTGATGATCGTCGTGGCGGTGTTGATGATCAGCTGCCAGGTGTCCACATCGGGCAGCACGAAGACGGACGGTGCCCAGATCACCACCAGCAGCACGCACATCATGAAGAACCACGCCCGCGACACGAAGTTGCTCGCGTGGGTGGCGAATCGGTCGAACACCCCGAGATGGTCTCCTACCTCTGACGGCATCTCGCCGCTGCTACGCCCGGAGTGGTGCTCACGCTCGCTCGTCGGCATCACTACCTCCTTCACCGACGTTCCCGGTACCCGATTCAGCGCTCCTCATACCCAAACGCCCCGGCCCGGTGTCGGAGGCGAGCGGTAGGTTGCGGAGCGTGGGATACGAGCTGAGCGGGCGGTTGGTGGTCGGGATCGCGTCGAGCGCGCTCTTCGACCTGACCGAGTCGGACGCCTACTTCCGCGAGCACGGCGAGGAGGCCTACCGCCGCTATCAGGACGAGCGCATCGACGAGCAGCTCCGGCCCGGCGTCGCGTTCCCGTTCATCAAGCGGCTGCTGAGCCTCAACGATCTGGCCGAGGACGCCGACGACGGTCTCGTCGAGGTGATCGTGGTCTCGCGCAACGACCCCAGCACCGGGCTGCGGGTGATGCGCTCGATCGAGCAGCACGGTCTGCCGATGACCCGCGCCGTCTTCACCCAGGGCCGCTCGCCGCATCCCTACATCGGCGCGCTCGGGATGTCGCTGTTCCTCAGCGGCAACCGTGACGACGTCATCGCGGCCAACCGCGAGGGTTTCCCGGCCGGTCACGTGCTGCCGTCGGCTGCGACGTACGACGAGACCGATCGCTCCGTCGTCGTCGCCTTCGACTTCGACGGCGTCCTCGCCGACGACGGCTCCGAGCGGATCTTCCGCGAGGAGGGCATCGAGGCCTACCGCACCTACGAGGCGAGCCGGAAGACCGAGCCGCTCGAGCCCGGGCCGCTGCAGCCGCTGCTGCGCGACCTCAACCTGATCCAGCAGATCGAGGAGCAGCGCCGTCTGGAGGATCCGAGCTACGAGCCACGGCTGCGGATCGCGCTGGTCACCGCCCGCGGCGCCCCGGCCCACGAACGCGCGATCCGGTCGCTGCAGTCCTGGGACGTCTACGTCAACGAGGCGTTCTTCCTCGGTGGAGTGGAGAAGAGGCGCGTGCTGGAGGTGCTGCGTCCGTTGATCTTCTTCGACGACCAGACGACCCATCTCGACGAGGCGGTCGGCTCGATCGCCGGGGTTCACATCCCCTACGGCGTGGCCAACGCCGACCACGTTCCTCCTGGTCAATAGCACGTTCACAGTTCGGCTACAGGACGTTCTCAACTGTGGGACAGGCCCGTCCCTGTGTCACCCTGGGGAAGTTGTACAGACTCTGTTCATGTAAGAAGTGCGAGGTGTTCACTCGATGACTTCGGCTATGTGTGCCAAGTGCACCGAAGACGAGGAGATCCGGGTTCTCGCGCGTTCGGCGGGGGGCCGCCGGCGGCTGATGTGCTGCAGGTGCGGACACGCGTGGGAGAGCGGTCGTTCCGGCCCCACCCGGAATGCTGGGCTGTCGGGCCTGTTCGGGGCTGCCTGAGACGCCGCCGGCGTACGTTTCACGGTGCCGTCGCCTGAGGTTCACCTCGGGCGGTCGCGCAGGTGTTGCGGAGTGGCTTGGGTAGAGGGTCGAGACCTGTCACGGGTTCCCCTACGAAGCTCCGAGGAGTACCAACCCATGTCCGCAACTCGACGCTCCCTGCTCACCGGAGGAGCCGCGGCCGGGGTCGGCCTGGCCGTCGCCGGCGCCGTTCCCGCCCTGGCCGAGGCGAAGCCCGCGCGGCCCGGCACCCCGGGACGCAAGCGCGCCCGCGAGCCGTTCCCGCCCCTCGTGGACGACCCCCAGGGGATCCTCGCGCTGGCCGAGGGGTTCTCGTACGCCATCATCACCTCCGCCGGTGAGACGACCCTGAAGTCGGGGGAGAAGACTCCGTCCAACCACGACGGGATGATGGTGCTCGGCGGCAAGCGGGGGCGCTACACGCTGATCCAGAACCACGAGATCGAGCCGGGCGAGGGCATTCCGGTCCCGCTGGTGCCCGGGACGGTCTACGACGCCGGCGCCCCCTCGGGCGGCTGCACCGTGATCACCACCGACGCGGGCGGCGCCAACCTCGGTGAGTTCGTCGCCATCTCCGGCACCTCGACCAACTGCGCCGGCGGCCCGACGCCGTGGGGGACCTGGCTGACCTGCGAGGAGACCGTCAACGACGCCGGCGAGGAGTGGGAGGGCGAGGACGGCAGCAAGGGCGTCTACGAGAAGGACCACGGCTACGTCTTCGAGGTCTGGGCCGACGGCTCGGCCGACCCGCGCCCGATCAAGGCGTTCGGTCGCTACGACCACGAGGCCCTCGCGATCGACAGGACCCGCACCAAGGTGTTCCTCTCCGAGGACGCCGACGAGCCCAACGGGCTCTTCTACCGCTGGACCGCTCCGGCCGGGGTCAGGCTCGGCCCGGGCGTGCTCACCTCGCTGGCCGATGATGCGGGCACCCTCGCCGCGATGCAGATCATCCTTCCCGACGGTTCCGTCCTGCCGGATGTCGCCTACCTGACCTCCGCGCAGATGGGCCAGCCCTTCCCGGTGACGTGGAAGACCGTCCCCGAGCGCGACGCCCAGGAGACGCCGTGCCGCGAGCAGTTCGCCGACGGCGAGGTCACCCGCGGGCGCAAGTTCGAGGGCGTGTGGGGCACCGACGAGGGCGTCTACGTGGTCAACTCCTACGCCTGGGAGGAGGGTGACATGCCCGCCGACGCCTCGCCGCACGACGGCATGGTCTGGTTCTACGACTACGAGGCCGAGACGATCCAGCTGGTGACGTACTTCCCGCACCAGACGCAGTCCGAGGACGATGCTCCGGCCCCGAAGTACGGCGACCTCACCTTCGACGGTCCCGACAACGTCACCGTCACCCCCTGGGGCTCGCTGGTGCTCGCCGAGGACGGCAGCGGCGCCTCGCACGTGCTCGGTGCATTCCCGGGCGGCCCGGCGTACGCCATCGCCCGCAACGACCTGAACGACTCCGAGTTCTGCGGCCCGTGCTTCTCGCCCGACGGCCGGGTCCTCTTCGTCAACATGCAGGACCCCGGCTACACCCTGGCCATCACCGGCCCGTGGGAGCGCTACCTCGGCTGAGGCTCCGCGGCTCAGCAGACCAAGACGTACGCGGCGGGCGGCTCGGGCCTCCCGCCGCGTACTTTTCCCGACGGGAGCCGGAAGTGAGGTTGTGAGGCTTGTGAGGTCGTGAGCGGAAGTTGACGGTCTCGCATGCGAGGGTTGGCGGCTGCTGAAACGTGGGCTGGTGATCGTGGGTGCTATCTCGCCGACTGCCGTTACCTGAGGAGCCCACCATGAGCCGTCGCTACTGGATCGACGACTGGCGTCCGGAGGACGCCACCTTCTGGGAAGAGACCGGGGCGAAGACCGCCCGCCGCAACCTGATCTGGTCGATCTTCGCCGAGCACCTCGGCTTCTCGGTCTGGCTGATCTGGTCGGTGTCCTCGGCCTTCCTGGTCGCCCAGGGCTTCGACTTCACCCCGAGCCAGCTGTTCTTCCTGATCGCGATCCCCAACCTGGTGGGATCGCTCCTGCGGGTGCCCTACACCCTCGCGGTGCCGAAGTTCGGCGGCCGCAACTGGACGATGATGTCGGCCGCGCTGCTGCTCGTGCCGACCCTCGGCTTCGCGTACGCCGTCACCCAGCCGTCCACCCCCTACTGGGCCTTCTGCCTGATCGCCGCCACTGCGGGTCTCGGCGGCGGCAACTTCGCCTCCTCGATGGCGAACATCAACTTCTTCTACCCGTCCGACAAGAAGGGTGCCGCGCTCGGCCTCAACGCCGCCGGCGGCAACCTCGGCGTCGCGCTCATCCAGTTCCTGCTGCCGGTCATCGTCGGTGGCGCCGGCATCTTCGGGCTGATCAAGGCCTCCGACGGCGGCATCCACCTCGAGCGGGCCGCCTTCGTCTACGCGGCGCTGGCCGTCATCGCGATCCTCGCGGCCTTCTTCTTCATGGACAACCTCAGCTCCGCGAAGTCGTCCACACGTGAGCAGCTCTCGGTCGTGAAGTCGAAGCAGACCTGGATCATGTCCTTCCTCTACATCGGCACCTTCGGCTCCTTCATCGGCTACTCCGCCGCCATGCCGCTGCTGATCAAGCTCAACTTCTGGGTGCCCGAGCCCGCTCCGCTCGGTACCGGCATCTACTTCGCCTACTTCGCCTTCCTCGGCGCCCTGATCGGCTCCGCGACCCGGCCGCTGGGTGGATGGCTGGCCGACCGCTGGGGCGGCGCGAAGGTGACGCTCGGCGCATTCATCGGGTTGGTCGTCTTCACCCTCGCGGTGCTCTGGACCCTGATGCAGCTCACCCCCAACCCGGAGGCCTCGCCCGCGATCGCACAGGCGAACCAGTCGTGGTTCCCGGTCTTCCTGGGCTTCTTCATGCTGGTCTTCGCCTCGACCGGCATCGGCAACGGGTCGACCTACAAGATGATCCCGGCGATCTTCCGCCGTGAGGCCGAGATGGCCACCACGCCGGGCACCGCCGATCGCGAGGCCGCTCTCGCCGGCGCGACCAAGAAGTCCTCCGCCGCGGTCGGCATCATCGGCGCCGTCGGCGCGGTCGGCGGCTTCCTCATCCCGATCGCCTTCAACAGCCCCTGGGTCACCAACCCCCTCGACGCCACCAAGTCGGCGTTCGTCGCCTTCACGATCTTCTACGCCATCTGCGCCCTGGTCACCTTCATGGTCTACCTGCGGCCGCAGCGTGCGCGGGTCGGTGAGCTGGCGGACGTGCGGATCTGAGCGTCGTCTCGGGTAAGTCGCCCCGGGTAACACGTCGTTCGTAGGTCTGGTCGCCCCATCTGAACGGGCGGGTGGTCCTACGAACAGCGTGTTACCCGGGGTCAGCCGCCCTCAGGCCAGCCCGATCGCCGCCTCCGCGGCGGCCAGGACCGGAGCGGTCACCTCGCGGCACCGTGCGGCTCCGGCGGCATAGACCTCCGTGACGTACGCCCGGTCCGCGGCGAGCTCGCGGTAGCGCTTCTGGATCGGCTCGAGCTCGGCGACGACGGCGTCGGTGACCGCCGCCTTGAGAGCGCCGTAGCCCGACAGCCCGGCAGCGGAACCGCCGCAGGCCTCGAGGATGTCGATCAGGTTGGTGACCCCCGGCCGCTCAGGGTCGCGGGAGACGTCCCCGGCCGAGTCGGTCACCGCACGGGCCACCTTGCGGCGTACGGCATCGGCGTCGTCCAGCAGGAAGATCGAGCCCGGGTGTGCGTCGCCGGCCGACTTCGACATCTTCCGCGTCGGGTCGGCGAGATCCATCACCCGCGCCCCGGAAGCAGGATGCACCGCCTGCGGGACCGCGAAGACCCGGCCGTACGTCGTGTTGAACCGCACCGCGATGTCCCGGGCGAGCTCGACGTGCTGACGCTGGTCGTCGCCGACCGGGACCTCAGTGGCGCCGTAGAGCAGGATGTCGGCGGCCATCAGCACCGGATAGGTGAACAGCGAGGCGCGCACCGACGCCCCGACGCGGCGGGACTTCTCCTTGAACTGGATCATCCGCCCCAGCTCACCGGTGTGCGCGACGCACTCCAGCAGATAGCTGAGCGACCGGTGCGCGGGGACGTGCGACTGAATGAACAACGTGGCCGGTTCGAGCCCGGAGGCGATCAGGAGGAGGGCCATCTCCTCCGTCCGCGTACGCAGCACCGACGGTTCGTGCGGCAGCGTCAGTGCGTGCAGGTCGGAGAGCCCGTAGAAGGCCGAGGAGTCGGCGGAGCCAGCCATCTCGACAGGCTCGATAGATCGCATCGGCCGTAGCGCGCCGAGCAGGTTGCCGAGGGTCAGTCGGCCGGAAGGAGTGATGAGGGAGAGTCGCTTGGTCATGATCGACCTTTCGGGTGTGAGGCCCACGGGTCAGCGACGATCGAACGAGAAAGGCCGCCCGTGGGCGGCCTGATGTGAGTGCTCGACAAGAGGTGGACCGCCTAGGAGGCGGACCACCACTGGGTGGAACGAATGCTGAACACGTCTCCAGTGTCGCACACCTCACGGATACCGTGTGGCCCATGACGACTCCGCCGACCACAGGGCCGAACACCTGCCAGGGGCACTCGACGGTCGTCTACGACGAGAGCCTGGCCGACTACGACTTCGGCCCGACCCACCCGATGGCGCCGATCCGGGTGGACCTGACCATGCGCCTGGCCGGCGAGCTCGGGGTGCTCGACCACCTGAAGGTCGTCGAAGCGCCGATGGGCACCCCGGAGCAGCTGCTCACCGTCCACGACGAGAGCTACATCGAGGCGGTCATCAAGGCCGGCCGGAGCGGCGACTCGGACCTCGCCCACGGCCTCGGCACGGAGGACGACCCGGTCTTCCCGCACATCCACGACGCCAGCGCCCACATCGTCGGCGCGAGCATCGAGGCCTGCCGCCAGGTCTTCTCCGGCGAGAGCCTGCACAGCGCCAACATCATGGGCGGCCTCCACCACGCGATGCGTGGACGCGCCGCCGGGTTCTGCATCTACAACGACGTCGCCGCCGGCATCCAGTGGCTCCTCGACCAGGGCGTGAAGAAGGTCGCCTACGTCGACGTGGACGTGCACCACGGGGACGGGGTCGAGCGAGCCTTCTGGAACGACCCGCGGGTCCTGACGATCTCCCTCCACGAGACCGGGCAGCTGCTCTTCCCCGGCACGGGCTTCGCCGAGGAGGTCGGCGGTCCGGAGGCCGAGGGGAGTGCCGTCAACGTGGCGCTGCCGCCGGGGACGGCCGACCACGGCTGGCTGCGCGCCTTCCATGCCGTCGTACCCGACCTGATCCGGGAGTTCCAGCCGGAGATCCTGGTGACCCAGCAGGGCTGCGACTCCCACACCGACGACCCGCTGGCCGACCTCGCCCTCAGCGTGGACGGCCAGCGAGCCGCGTACGTCGCGCTGCACGAGCTCGCCCACGAGGTGTGTGCGGGCAAGTGGGTGGCGTTCGGCGGCGGTGGTTATGCCGTGGTCGACGTCGTGCCACGCGCGTGGACCCACCTTCTTGCGCTAGTCTCGGGTAATCCCTTGGAGCCGACGCTCGACGTGCCAGGTGGCTGGCGCGAGCACGTGCAGACGCGCCTCGGGAGGGTCGCACCGTTGCGCATGACGGACGGGCGTGAGCCGGCCTACCGCGACTGGGGAAGCGGGTACGACCCCGGCACGTGGCTGGATCGGCAGGTCCACGCGACTCGCACAGCGGTGTTCCCGCTGCACGGGCTCGACCCGATGCCGTAGCCCGGTCGCCACGTTTCGACACGGTCGAGAAACCGCACTTCGTCGCGCCCAAATGCAACTCGACACGCCGGTGGTATGTGAGATTCTCAAGGGTGTCCCCTTCCCCATCAGTCACATCAGGCCCTATTCTCACTTTGGGATCGCGTTTTGGGACCAGCGGTGGGGAAGCCGCTGGCGTCGCGATCACTCGAGAGAGAACGGTGGAAGCAGATGGTTACTCCTTCTGGAGACATCTCTGACAGCAAGTTCCTGACCGTGGCCGAGGTTGCGTCGATGATGCGCGTCTCCAAGATGACGGTCTACCGGTTGGTTCACTCGGGCGAGCTGCCTGCGGTACGTGTCGGTCGTTCCTTCCGGGTTCGGGAGGACGACGCGAACGAATACCTCAAGAGCTCGTTCTACAACGCGGGCTAGTTGTCGGACCCCGCGCCCGGGCACGATGGGCGCGGGGGCAACACCCGTATCGCCGGGTCACCGATTCTCTCTGGGTGCCCTGCCTTCGTTAGTCTTACCCCCTAGGTCTGTTTGCCGCGCGCCGCGGTGAGTGGCCGCGTCGGCACCGGGCCGGCATTCTCTGCAACGATCGTGAAGGGTTCCCCGTGGGTTCTGTCATCAAGAAGCGTCGCAAGCGCATGGCCAAGAAGAAGCACCGCAAGCTGCTCAAGAAGACTCGCGTCCAGCGCCGCAAGCTCGGCAAGTGACGTACGTGGCGTAGGTGGCGGAACGCACCGGGCCCGGTCGGGTCCTCCTGGTCACCGGGGTCTCGCGTGACCTCGGGCGCCGTTTTGCGCGCGCTGCCGCCCGCCACCCGAACGTCGAGCGGGTGATCGGCGTCGATGTCGCCCCGCCCCGCGGGGACATCGGCAAGGTCGGATTCGTCCGAGCCGACATCCGCAACCCGGTGATCGCCAAGGTGATCGCCAAGGAGGAGGTCGACACCGTCGTCCACCTCAGCGTCATCGCGACCCCCGGCACCACCGGGGGTCGTTCGACGATGAAGGAGCTCAACGTCATCGGGACGATGCAGCTCCTCGCGGCGTGTCAGACCGCGCCGTCCCTGCGCCAGGTCGTGGTGAAGTCGACGACCCAGGTCTACGGGGCGAGCAGCCGCGACCCGGCGATGTTCACCGAGTCGATGGAGCCACGCCGCACCCCGTCCTCCGGCTACGCCCGCGACGTGGCGGACATCGAGTCCTACGTCCGCGGCTTCGCCCGTCGCCGCCCGGACATCGCCGTCACCGTGCTGCGCTGTGCCAACGTCCTCGGGCCGAGCGTGGTCAGCCCGATCGCGGCTCACTTCCGGCGCACGGTCGTGCCCAACGTGCTCGGCTTCGACCCGCGCCTGCAGTTCCTCCACGAGCAGGACCTCTACGGCGTCCTCGAGCATGCCGTACGCACCGGGGTCCCCGGGACGTTCAACGTCGCCGGCGACGGCGTGCTGACCCATTCCCAGGTCGCCCGACGACTGCAGCGGATGACCGTGCCGATCCCCGAGCCTCTCTTCGGCCTGGCGAGGTTCGGCGGTGGCGAGTATCCCGCCGAGCTGCGAGCGCTGCTGACCTACGGCCGCGGGGTCGACACCTCGCGGATGCGCTCCCTGCTGGGCTTCGAACCTCGATACACCACCGAGGAGACGGTCGTAGACTTTGCGAACAGTGTGATGCCGTCGGCGAATCGTGCCGATCGCGCACTGGCCGCCTTGGAGAGCCGACTGACAGGAGCGTCCGGTGACTGAGTCCGCCGCCCAGGGTTTCGTCGGCGCCACGACACGCGAGCGACACCCGCTGCGGGCGATCCCGGCGGCCGACTGGGCCGCGGCCCTGGAGAGCGCCGCCAAGGAGGTCTTCGGGGCCGAGTGGGAGGAGCAGCTGGCTCGGTTCATCGTGTTCCTCCGTCGCCGGATCTCGGGCGAATACTCGGTCGACGAGTACGGCTTCGACCGCGAGCTCACCCAACGCTTCCTGCTGGCGGTGCTGCGGCCCATCAAGGAGAAGTGGTTCCGGGTCGAGGTGCGCGGCATCGAGAACATCCCGGCCGACGGCGGCGCCCTGATCGTCTCGAACCACTCCGGCACGATCCCGATGGACGGCCTGATGACCATGGTCTCGATCCACGACGAGATCGGCCGCGACCTGCGCCCCCTCGGGGCCGACCTGGTCTTCCGGATGCCGATCGTCGGCAACATCGCCCGCAAGGCCGGCGCGACGCTGGCCTGCAGCGAGGACGCCGAGCGGATGCTGCGCAACGGCGAGCTCGTCGGCGTCTGGCCCGAGGGCTTCAAGGGCATCGGCAAGCCCTACAGCGAGCGCTACAAGCTGCAGCGCTTCGGCCGTGGCGGCTTCGTGTCCTCGGCACTGCGCACCGGCGTCCCGATCGTGCCGCTCTCCGTCGTCGGCGCCGAGGAGATCTACCCGCTCGTCGGCAACATCCCGGCCCTCGCCAAGGTCATCGGCGTCCCCTATCTGCCGATCACGCCGTTCTTCCCGCTTCTCGGGCCGCTGGGTCTCATCCCGCTCCCGTCGAAGTGGCTCATCGAGTTCGGCGAGCCGATCCGCACCGATGCGTACGACGCCTCGGAGGCCGACGACCCGATGCTGGTCTTCAACGTCACCGACCAGGTGCGCGAGACGATCCAGCAGACTCTCTACCGCCTGCTGGGCGAGCGCGCCTCCGTCTTCGGCTGACCCACCCAGGCCGAGGCGTCACCCCCGTCGGCCGAGTCGTCAGCGCCGTCGGCCGAGAGGTCAGCGGCGCCGACCGAGGCGGCAGACGTCTGCCAACTCGACCAGCGCCCGTGACGCCTCGGGGACTACGGGGTGAGGAGGCCGGTGGCGCCGGCGAGCACGTCGCCGACCAGGCCGGTGACGCCGGTGACCAGACCGGTGACGGGGTCCGTCACGGTGCCGGTGTCGGTGCCGGGCTCCTCGGACGGGCCGCCTTCCGAGGGCGTCGGAGTGGGCAGGATGCTGCCGTCGTCCTCCGGAGCCTCGGAGGGCTGGTCCTTGTCGTCGTCCTTCTCGTCCTTGGGGTCGGTCACCGAGCCGGGACCGATCTTGTCGGGATCGATGGAAGGCAGATCGAGGGCGTTGTCGTCCGGGCTGAGCGGCGGCAGCGCCTCGGCCTCGACGACGGTGTCGGCCGGAAGCAGCCCGTCGATCTCAGAGGTGAGGCTGGAGACCAGCGTCGCGGGGAGCTCGGTGATGCCACCCTCGCAGGTGGGGCAGAGCTGGGCGGCGGCCTGGTCGATCAGCACGAGCGTCTGGGCCGCGTCGGAGACGGCCGGCTCGGCACGTTCGGGGACCTGCGGGCTCAGCTCGGCCAGCTCCTCGACGCCATCGGCCGCGAACGTACGCAGCAGGGCGAGCGAGTCGTTGTCCTGGGACTTCTCGAAGTCGCTGATCAGCAGGTCGGAGCCGTGGGCGGCCTGTCGCGAGAAGGTCTCGAGCGTCGTGGTGACCCGCTCGGAGTCCGTCATCGGCGCGTCGGCGACCAGCGACTTGGCCTCGCGCAGGCGGGTGCCGGCGTCCTCGAGGATCCGGATGCCGCGGGCCTGGGTGCTGACCGTGAATCCGGCGGAGACGTTCTCGACGGCGCGCTTGACCGGGTAGAGCGAGTCGCCCGGAAGCGCGGTCTGCGAGGCGGCTGCAGCGCCTGCGGTGCCACCGACGATCGCCATCGCGGCGAGGGCGACGGCCAGCTTGCGCTGCCGGCGCGGCCTGCGTACGGACCCGACGGTGAGCTTGCGCTCGACCGTCTTCTCGACGCGCGGAGCCGGCACGAGCTCGGTGTCGGCGGCCTCCATGAGGCGCTCGCGGAGCGAGACGGAGAAGTCGCGGCGAGGCACGGCGGAGTCGCTGAGAGTGGAGAGCGACGAAGCGAAGGCTGCCAGATCGCGAAGCTCGTCGGCAGAATGCGAGGATCGCCGATCGGTCGCGGAGTGCGCCGCGACCATTCGGTCGAACTCGTCGGCGCGCTTTCGCGCCGGAAACGCCGGGCTCATCGGAGGGTTCCTACTCGGTATCGGCAGTGAGGGATTCGTCGAAACAGCTGTGCACAAGGCCCAGCCATGTCGGACAACGAGTCGCCCCGGCCGCGGGTTACGGCAACCGGTCGAGCATTCAAGGTGGTGCGGAACACAGTCATCAGCGGATCCCGTCAGGCATCTGCTTTGCGAGATTGCGGATCCCGCGTAGCTGGAGCTGTTTCACGGCTCCGTCGCTGCGTCCGAGGATAGCCGCTGTCTCGGCGATGGACAGCCCTTGGAGGAAACGCATGATGATGCAGTCGCGCTGCTCGTCGGGAAGCTTGGAGAGTGCGCCGAGCAGCATCTCGTTGGTGATCCCGGCCATCACGATCTTCTCGGGACCGTCGGCCGCGGAGTCGTGCAGACCCATGTCCTCCGTCGTCATCTCCAGGCGCGTACGTCCCGCCTTGAAGTGATCGGTGGCCAGGTTGCGGGCGATGGTCATCAGCCAGGCGCCGAAGTCCTTGCCCTGCCAGCGGAAGCCGGTCATCGAGCGCAGCGCCCGGAAGAAGGTCTCCGAGGTGAGGTCCTCGGCGACCTGGGTGGAACGGGTCCGGTAGAAGAGGAAGCGGTAGACCGCGCCGTGGTAGTGGTCGTAGAGAAGGCCGAACGCCTCCTTGTCGCCCTTGCGGGCGAGCTCGACCAGCGCGATCAGCCGGGTGCGGTCGGCCTCGCTCTCCTCCGAGGAGGCGGCGAGCTCGGTGTCGTCGTCGGGCTCGTTGTCGGAGCGCGGCTTCTCGTGCGTGCCGCCCGAGCCGCGACGCTCGGGCTCGGCGAACGGGCCGGTCGCACCGGCCACACCGGCGTAGGCGGGTTCGTAGCCCTCGTTCATCAGGAGCGCGACCGCAGCGCGCAGCGCATCCAAGCGACGATGGACGTCATTGGCGCGGCGCGACATGTGGGTCCCTCCCGAAGACTCCCCCTGAGCGAGCCCAACCTTACGGGTTAGGGCATCCCGATGTCAGGTCCCGAGCCGAAGTCGTGTCGGCGTGTGTTGGCAATTTCCCGACACGGGGGTGAATACCCGCCCGTGCATAAGGGTCGCCAACCGGCCGATCACTCCCGTCGTCCGCGCAGCGCGATCGCCACCGCGATCGCCCCTGTGGCCGCGCCGCCCAGGGCCGCGGTCACCACGCCGGCCCGGGCGGCCTTGCGCCCGGTGCGGTAGTCCCGGATCGGCCAGCTCTTCTCGCGGGCGTGGGCGCGCAGGCGCGCGTCCGGGTTGATCGCGCACGGATGCCCGACCAGCGAGAGCATCGGCAGATCGTTGTAGGAGTCGGAGTAGGCCGCGCAGCGAGACAGATCGAGGTTCTCACGTGCGGCGATCGCCTTGACGGCCTCCGCCTTGGCCGGCCCGTGCAGCATCTCGCCGACCAGCTCGCCGGTGTAGACGCCGTCCTCCGTGGCCGCCACCGTGCCGAGGGCGCCGGTGAGCCCGAGCCGCCGGGCGATGACCCGGGCGGCCTCGACCGGCGCGGCGGTCACCAGCCACACCCGCTGCCCCTGGTCGATGTGGGTCTGCGCGAGAGCCCGGGTGCCGGGCCAGATCCGGTGGGCCATGCCCTCGTCGAAGATCTCCTCCATGAGGCTCTCGACCTCTTCGGCGCGATGGCCGCGGATGAACGAGAGCGCCGACGAGCGCGCCGACTCCATGTGTGCCGGGTCCTCGACGCCGGCCACGCGGAAGTAGGCCTGTTTGTACGCGGCCGAGGCGATGTCCCGCGTACGGAAGAACTTGCGCCGGTACAGACCGCGGGCCAGGTGGAAGATCGTCGCGCCCTGCATGATCGTGTTGTCCACGTCGAAGAAGGCTGCCGCCGTCGGGTCTCCGCCTGCGGGGTAGAGCCAGGCTTCGATCTCCGCGGCCGCAGCCGATGCCTCGCCGGCGAGAGCCGAGCGGCGTTTGAGGTCTTTTCGCCGCAGCTCGGCGCGGCGGCGGTCGCTGGCGCTGCTCATTTCGCCAACAGTAGTGGTCCGGAGGCCCCAGCGGGACCCAGGTGCTGTTTCAGCATGTGGCGCCGAGCCATACGTCGTCCAGTGCGTGACCTGGCAAGGCGCCGCCCCGAAGGCATACCGGGCGTCTGTCGAGGGGTGGCAACGCCGCCAGGGTGCGTGCTGGGCGGCGTATGGCCGGCGCCTTCACATGCTGAAGCAGCGCCTGGTGCCAAGATGGTCGGATGGAACCGCGTGTGACCTTCTACACCCGTCAGGGCTGCCATCTGTGCGACGAGGCGAGGCTGGTCGTCGAGACGGTGGTCGGGGACGACTACACCGAGGTCGACATAGACGCCGACGAGGAGCTGCGCGAGCGCTTCACGAACGAGGTGCCGGTGACGTACGTCGACGGGAAGCAGCACGACTTCTGGCGTGTGTCCGAGGAGCGACTGAGGGCAGCGCTGGCGCGCTCCCCAGAATAACTGTCGATCGGCCCAATACCCTGAACAACCCCCCTCTGACAACTCCGCAAACACGTGTGCTAGCCGACGCTCTGCGAGTTTGTTCTCGCGGTCACAAAGTCCGTATGGTGGCTGAGCCGCAGGGCGATCCCGGGCTAAAAAGCCCCCGTCTGTGGCGCCGGCATTGAAAGAGCAGAGCGTGACGGCACGGAGTACGAATACGGGCGAGGGCAGCGGTGCCCACGACGCCCACCGGGACATCCCCGAGGCGACCGTCGCCCGGCTCCCGGTCTACCTCCGAGCGCTGACCTCGCTCGCAGAGCGCAACATCGCGTCCTGCTCCTCCGAGGAGCTCGCCACGGCCGCCGGGGTCAACTCGGCCAAGCTGCGCAAGGACCTCTCCTACCTGGGCTCCTACGGCACCCGTGGGGTCGGCTACGACGTCGACTACCTGAGCTACCAGATCGCCCGCGAGATCGGCGTCACCCACGACTGGCCGGTCATCATCGTCGGTATCGGAAACCTCGGTCAGGCGCTCGCCAACTTCTCCGGCTTCAGCAGCCGCGGCTTCCGCACCGTCGCCCTTCTGGACGCGGCAGAGCAGATGCAGGGCCGCACGGTCGCCGGGCTCGAGGTCCGGCCGTTCGCCGACCTGGCCGAGATCGTCGCGGCCGAGCAGGTCTCGATCGGCGTCATCTCGGTGCCTGCGACCGCGGCCCAGGACGTGGCCGACGCGATGGTCACGGCCGGCATCAGCAGCATCCTCAACTTCGCGCCCGCGGTGCTCAACGTGCCGCCGGGTGTCGACGTACGCAAGGTCGATCTCTCGATCGAGCTGCAGATCCTCGCGTATCACGAGTCGCGCAAGGCTGCAGAGGCGGACGAGACGGTGGACAATGGTTCCGAGGAAGGGATTACCGCATGAGTGTTCTGGTCGTCGGAATCTCCCACAACTCTGCGCCGGTCTCGCTGCTCGAGGCTGCGGCGGTGGACGCGGACGGTCTGCAGAAGCTCCTCACCGACGTGGCTGGTTGTGAACACGTCAGCGAGGCAGCGGTCATCGCGACCTGCAACCGCCTCGAGATCTACACCGAGGTCGAGCGCTTCCACGGCTCCGTCGAGGAGCTCTCCCGCCGCATCATCGAGGGCGCCGGCCAGACGCTCGAGACGATGCTGCCGCACCTCTACGTCCACTACGACGACGGCGCCGTCTCCCACCTGTTCAAGGTGGCCGCGGGGCTCGACTCGATGGCCGTGGGCGAGGGACAGATCCTCGGGCAGGCCCGTGCCGCTCTGCAGCTCGGCCAGGAGATGGGCACGGTCGGACCGGCGCTCAACAGCCTGTTCCAGCAGGCGCTCCGGGTCGGCAAGCGCTCGCGCGCGGAGACCGACATCGACCGGGCCGCACCCTCACTGGTGACGGCGTCGCTGGGCCGGGCGGCCCGAGCCGTGGGTGACGTACGCGGCAAGCGGGTCGCCGTCGTCGGCGCCGGTGCGATGGCCGGGCTGGCCACCGCCACCGTCTCCCGGATGGGGGCCGCGGACGTCGTCGTGGTCAACCGCACCACGGCCAACGCCGAGCGCCTCGCCAAGGAGTACGCCGCACGCGCGACGTCCCTCGACAAGCTGGCCGAGGAGATCGCGGCCGCCGACATCGTCATCACCTGCGCGGGCGCCAGCGGGCTGCTCGTCCCGGCCGACATGGTCGGCGACCGCAGCAGCCACCCGGTCGCGCTGATCGACCTCGCGCTGCCCCACGACATCGACCCCGCCGCGGCCTCGCTCCCGGGCGTGACCCTGATCGACCTGGCCGCCCTCGCCGACGAGCTGCACGCCTCGCCCGCCGGCAAGGAGGTGCTCGCGGTCCGCGACATCGTCACCCAGGAGGTCGCGGCCTTCCTGAGTGCCCGTCGCCAGTCCGCGGTCACGCCGACCGTCGTCGCGCTGCGGAGCATGGCCACCGGCGTCGTCGACGCCGAGATGGCCCGACTCGACGGTCGTCTCCCCGAGCTCGACTCGGCGACCCGCGCCGAGGTCCTCCGGACCGTACGCCGCGTGGCCGACAAGCTCCTCCACGAGCCGACCGTCCGGGTCAAGGAGCTCGCCAACGAGACCGGGGCGGTGTCCTACGCCGCGGCTCTCGCCGAGCTCTTCGCACTCGACCAGGACGCGGTCTCGGCCGTCACCCGGGCCGACGTCCCAGGAGACCACTCATGAGAACTCTTCGCCTCGGCACCCGCCGATCCCAGCTCGCCGTCACCCAGTCGACCCTCGTCGCGGAGATGCTCCGCGCCCAGGGCCACATCGTCGAGCTGGTCGAGATCGTCTCCGACGGCGATCGCACCCAGGCGTCGAACACCCCGCTGACCAGCGCGAACTCGACCGGCGTCTTCGTCAGTGCGCTGCGTGACGCGCTCCACGCCAAGGAGATCGACCTCGCGGTCCACTCGCTCAAGGACCTGCCGACCTACCCCGAAGAGGGCATCGAGCTGATCGCGATCCTGCCGCGCGAGGACCCGCGTGACGTGATCGTGGCCCGGGACGGCCTGACCCTCGGCGAGCTCCCGCCGGGCTCGCGGGTCGGCACCGGCTCGCCTCGACGCGTGGCCCAGATCAAGGCCCTCGGCCTCGGCCTGGAGCTCGCCGGCATCCGCGGCAACGTGGACACCCGCATCGGCAAGGTCCGCTCCGGGGAGTTCGACGCCGTCGTCCTCGCCCGTGCCGGCCTCGCCCGCATCGACCGCCTCGACGAGGTCACCGAGGTCCTCGACCCGATCCAGGTGCTGCCCGCGCCCGGTCAGGGGGCCCTGGCGGTCGAGTGCCGCGAGGGTGACGCCGACGCCGACGTACGCAAGATTCTGACCTCCCTCGACGACGCGCCCACCCGAGCTGCTGTCGAGGCGGAACGCGCGGTGCTCGCCACCCTCGAAGGTGGCTGTGCCGCGCCCATCGGGACCCTCGCCGACGTGGTGGAGGGTGAGGAAGGACCAGAGCTGTGGGTGCGGGCAGTGGCGCTCTCACTCGACGGCTCGCTCTCGGTTCGACTCTCCGCATCGGGGCCGCTCGACGACGCCGCAGGCGTCGGCCGCCGGCTCGCGGAGGAGATGCTCGCCGAGGGTGCAGCAGACCTGACCGACGATCCCGCGGACCCAGGCCAGGCTGTCATGGACACGGGCGGTTCCCCCCAGACCGCTCCCGAGCAGGACAAGGTGCACAACGCATGACCCGAGCAAAGACCACCGAGCAGACGGTCGAGCACAGCTCGACCACCCCACTGGGCTGGGTGTCCTTCGTCGGCAGCGGTCCCGGTGACCCTGAGCTGCTGACGGTACGGGCGATCGACCTGTTGAAGCAGGCCGATGTTGTCGTGACCGAGGCCCCCGAGCACGCATCATTGGTGCGCGGCGTACTCGGCATCCCCGAGCCGGTCGAGCCGGCCGAGGGTGAAGAGACCCCGGAACCGATCGGACCCGAGTTCATCGACGGCGGGTTCGGCGTGGACGGCCAGCCGCTGGCCAACGCCGCCCGTGCCAAGGCCGTCGTCAAGCAGGCGAAGCTGGGCAAGCGCGTCGTGCGCCTGATGACCGGCGACCCCTTCCTCTACGCCTCCGGCCCCGAGGAGGCGCAGTCCTGCGCCAAGGCGGGCATCGGCTTCGAGATCGTCCCCGGCGTCTCGTCGGTGTCGGCTGTTCCCGCCTACGCCGGCATCCCGCTGACGACCAAGGACCACCAAGAGGTCGCGGTCGTCACCTGCAACGAGAAGATCGACTGGAGCCAGTACGCGGACAACCGCACGCTCGTCCTCCTCTCCGGTGTCGGCATGATCGGTGACATCGCCAAGGAGCTCATCGCCGCGGGCCGTTCGGCCAAGACCCCGGTCGCGATCACCCGCGTCGGCACCACGACCGAGCAGGCGACGGTAGAGTCGACGTTGGAGAACATCGCCGTCGACGCTCGTGCCGCACGGATGGCGCCGCCGGCGATCGTGGTGATCGGCAAGGTGGTCAACTTGCGTGAGACGCTCTCGTGGTTCGAGACGAAGCCGCTCTTCGGCTGGCGCGTCCTGGTGCCGCGCACCAAGGAGCAGGCGCCGGCGCTGTCGCTGAAGCTGAAGGGCTTCGGCGCCGTGCCCGAGGAGGTCCCGACGATCTCCGTCGAGCCGCCGCGCAACCCGCAGCAGATGGACAAGGCCGTACGCGGCCTGGTCGAGGGCCGCTACAACTGGATCGCCTTCACCTCGATCAACGCGGTGCGTGCCGTGCGCGAGAAGTTCGACGAGTACGGCCTGGACTGCCGCGCCTTCTCCGGGCTGAAGATCGCCGCCGTCGGCGAGAAGACCGCGCAGGCGCTGGAGGCCTGGGGCCTGCGTCCCGACCTGGTGCCGCACACCGACAACCAGTCGGCCGCGGGTCTGCTCGAGGTGTGGCCGGAGTACGACGAGGACCTCGACCCGATCAACCGGGTCTTCCTCCCGCGCGCCGACATCGCCACCGAGAACCTCATCGCCGGCCTGGTCGACCTCGGCTGGGAGTGCGACGACGTGACCGCCTACCGCACCGTCCGGGCGGCCCCGCCGCCCGCGCCGACCCGCGACGCGATCAAGACGGGCAAGTTCGACGCGGTGGTCTTCACCTCCTCGTCCACGGTCCGCAACCTGGTCGGCATCGCGGGCAAGCCGCACACCTCCACGGTGATCGCGGCGATCGGTCCGGCCACCGCCAAGACCGCAGAGGAGCACGGCCTGCGCGTCGACGTGATGTCGCCGGAGCCGTCGATCGAAGCGCTCACCGAGGCGCTCGCCGCCTTCGGGGCCGCACGTCGTGCGTCGCTGGTCGAGCAGGGTCTGCCGGTCACCAAGCCGTCCGACCGACGCCCGGCCTCGCGCCGCCGTTCGCGTACGAGCTGAGGTTGCGTATGTTCGTCAAGGTATGCAGGCCAACCGTCACATCCCGTGCGGAACTCCGCCAGGGGAGTGGCTGTTCGGCTGCATACCTTGACGAACATCCACCCCACAACCAGGAGCACCGATGAGCATCGAGAAGCCCGTGATCCGTCCCCGCCGGCTGCGCCGCACGCCGATCATGCGCCGGATGGTCGCGGAGACGGCCGTACGTCCCGCCAACCTGGTCCTGCCCGCGTTCGTGCGCGAGGGGATCAGCGAGCCCGTTCCGGTCTCGACCATGCCGGGCGTGGTCCAGCACACTCGCGAGTCGCTGCGCAAGGCGGCGGCCGAGGCTGCGGCGGCCGGTATCGGCGGGATCATGCTCTTCGGCGTCCCGGAGACGAAGGACGCGGTCGGCTCGGGCGCACTGGACCCCGACGGCATCCTCAACGTGGCCATCGCCGACGTCGTCTCCGAGGTCGGCGACGCGCTCACGGTGATGAGCGACCTGTGCCTCGATGAGTTCACCGACCACGGCCACTGCGGTGTGCTGGCCGAGGACGGCTCCGTCGACAACGATGCGACCCTCGAGATCTACGCCCAGATGGCGATCGCCCACGCCGAGGCCGGCGTCGACATGGTCGGCCCGTCCGGGATGATGGACGGCCAGGTCGCGGTGACTCGCGACGTCCTCGACGGCGCCGGTCACACCGACGTCTCGATCCTCGCCTACTCCGCGAAGTACGCCTCCGCCTTCTACGGCCCCTTCCGTGAGGCGGTCGACTCCGCGCTCAAGGGCGACCGACGCACCTATCAGCAGGATCCGGCCAATGCGCTGGAGGGTGTCCGCGAGGCGCTTCTTGACGTGGCCGAGGGCGCCGATATCGTGATGGTCAAGCCCGGGCTCCCGTATCTCGACGTTCTCCAGCGAGTGCGTGAGTCTGTCGATGTTCCGGTGGCTGCCTACAACATCTCAGGAGAGTTCGCGATGTTGGAAGCCGCCGCCGCGAACGGCTGGATCGACCGCGAACCGGCGATCCTGGAGACACTCACCGCCTTCAAGAGGGCGGGCGCGGACGTCATTCTGACCTACTGGGCCACCGAAGCAGCTGGCTGGCTGCGAGGCTGACGTTCTCGCCTGACAGCCCGCCCAGCTCTGTGACGTGGAACATATCCGGAGAGTAGACTCGAGCCTGTGACCAATCGAGAGTTGGGCAGCCCCAAGCGCACCGGTCGGCCGCGCAACAGTGGACGCGATTCGGCGAATCCGCGCGAAGAGATCCTCAAAGAGGCATCCAGGCTCTTCACCGCTCAAGGGGTCGCCGCGACCACGATCAGTCAGATCGCCGAGTGCGTCGGACTGCGCCAGTCCTCGATGTACTACTACTACAAGTCCAAGGAGGAGATCCTCTCCGCCTTGATGGAGAAGAACCGCGAGTCGCTGACGCTCGCGGAGAAGCTTCTCGAGGAGGACGGCCCGGTCGCCTCGCGGCTCTACGCCTTCCTCTACACCGACGTGCGCCAGCTGTGCACCGCCCCGCTCGACTTCTACGAGCTGGAGGTGGCTGCGCTGGCTCAGCCGCAGGTCTTCGCGGGCTTCGAGGACGACGGCGACAAGCTCCGCGCCGCGGCCGCCCAGCTCCTCGAGCTGGGCGTCGACAGCGGTGAGCTGCGCCAGACCGATCCCGCAGCCACCGCACTGATGCTGCTCTCGCTCAACGAAGGCGCCCAGCACCGACTGTGGCACGGCCGCCGTGAGGACGAGAGGGCCCCTGGCGGCTCGGACGCCCTGGCCCAGTCGGTCGCCGACTACCACCTCAGCTCCCTGCTCGCCGACGCGTCCTCCCTGCCCGCGGTCCGTGAGGCCGGCCTGGACTTCGTCACCGAGTACGAGGACGACGAGCCCGCCGCCTGATCAGTCGTCGAGAACACGAAGGGCCCCGCCGTGACGACGGGCTCTAGCGATCCCCGCAACACCCTGAGTTTCAGGAGTTGCGGGGATCGTGTTGTCTGCGGAGTTGAAGGTTCGGTTCTTCGAGGCGCTGGATCGTGAGGGTGGCAGTGTCTCGGCGGCTGCGCGTGTGGTCGGGATGAACCGGAACACGGCCTATGCGTGGGCGCGGAAGGCCGGGATGCGTGCTCAGGGCACGCCTGGCGGCAGGGGCGGGCATCCAGGGCGTGCGGAGTATGACCGGCTTCGCTCCTCAGGGGTTCGGCGGCGGGAAGCTGCTGCCCAGGTTGGGATCCACGAGCGGACCGCTGAGGACTGGGACAAGGGGATCCGGAAGAGCAACGGCTCGCGCCTTCGTCCTGATGGGCGTCGGGTGGTTTACAACACGGGGATGACCACCCACGTGGATGCGCGGCGAGCGCCGGCGATGACGGTGTTGGAAGCAGATCTGCATCCGCGGTTCTTGACACTGGCAGAGCGCGAGACGATCGCAGACCTGCGTCAGCACAAGGCCTCGCTGCGCGAGATCGGGCGGCAGCTAGGTCGGCCGGCCTCGACGATCAAGCGGGAGCTGGACAACCGGTCAGTCGATGGTGTCTACCGTCCCTACGCTGCTCAGCGGGGCTGGGCCACAGACCGTGCCAGGCCGAAGCACAGCAAGCTCGCTGCGGGCGGTCGGTTGCGCGATTTCGTCACCGGCAAGCTCGCGGTGCACTGGTCGCCCGAGCAGATCTGCCACGCTCTGGTCAAAGAGTTCCCCGACGACGAGAGCATGCGTGTGAGCGCCGAGACGATCTACCAAGCCATCTACGTCCAGGCCCGTGGCGGTCTACGGCGCGAGGTGGCCGCAGCGCTGCGGACTGGCCGCACCCGCCGCAAACCACGCAAGCAGCCCGACCAGCGCACACCGCGGTTCATCGACCCGATGGTGATGATCTCTGAGCGGCCACCAGAGGTCGAGGACCGTGCTGTGCCCGGTCATTGGGAAGGCGATCTGATCGTCGGCACCCGCAGCGAGTCCGCGATCGTGACCCTGGTCGAGCGCAGCACCCGATACGTGATGCTCGGACACCTCCCGGGCGGGCACACCGCCGAGGAAGTCCGTGACGTGCTGGTTCCGTTGATCGGGTCGCTTCCCGCCCACCTGCGTGGCTCGTTGACCTGGGACCAAGGCTGCGAGATGGCCGCCCACAAACAGTTCACGGTCGCCACGAACGTACCGGTCTACTTCTGCGACCCCCACTCGCCGTGGCAGCGCGGGTCGAACGAGAACACCAACGGCCTGCTACGTCAGTACTTTCCCAAGGGCACCGACCTATCCATCCACGGGGCCGAAGACCTCGAGCACGTCGCCCAGGAACTCAACGCCCGACCACGCAAAACGCTCGACTGGGATACCCCAGCCGAGCGTCTGCGTGATCTACTGACAGCCACTTAGGTCATCAGGTGTTGCAAGGACCCCTAGAATCCGCCGACGGCGGGGCCCTTCGGCTGTCGGATCAGTTGCCGGTGAGCGCACCGAACAGGCTGCCGAGAATGCCCTTGAGGATCAGCGTGAGGACGTTGTTCACGGTTGCGTTGACCTGCTCGAGCGTCTTGCCGGCCATGGCATTCACGCACTGGATCAGCGCCTGGCCGGACTGGTTCGCGCTCAGGAGCGGGTACTTCGCCAACTCCCTCTGGCACGCGGCAAGGATCTGGCTGGGCGTCGCTACGACCGTCTCGACCGTGTTCTTCAGCGGCTCGGTCACCGCCTCTGCAGCACCGCCGGTGCTGCCGCCATCGCCCCCGGTGCCGCCCCCGGTGCCACCGCCGGTGCTCCCGCCGGGCGTCTCCCCGGACGGAGCCTCGCTGGACGGGCCGGACGGGGACTGCGAGGAGCCGCCGCGCGGGCCGGCCTGCTGGCCGCCTGCCTTCAGCTCGCGGCCCTTCTGCTTGGACGACTTGGGAGCCTCCATCCGCGGGATGGCGTAGTCGACCGGGACCGTGCTGTTCGGGATCGAGGTGAACTCACCGGAGCGGTAGGCCTCGGCGATACCGAGCACCGTCGTGACGTACGTCTGGCTGTGGTTGTAGCGGAAGACCGCGGCCCGCGCGCCCTGGTCGGTGGAGAGGTCGTCATCGCCGGAGCAGAGGTAGACGGCGCTGGCGAGGGCGGCGTCGTTGATGTCCTGGGGGTTGCGCTTGCCGTCACCGTCGGCGTCGACACCGACCATCGCCCAGGTGGAGGGGATGAACTGCATCGGGCCGACCGCGCGGTCGTAGCTGGTGTCACCGTCGTACTGCCCACCGTCGGTGTCGGTGATCTGGGAGACGTTGCCCTTGCCGTTGAGCGGCACTCCGTAGATGCCCGGGGTGGAGACGCCCTCGGCGGTGAGCCGGTTGTTGTTGGCGCGGCCGTGGTTGGACTCGACCCGGCCGATCGCAGCGATCAGCGGCCAGTCGATCCGGCAGGAGGCGTCCGCGGCGTTGATGACCGTCGCCGCACGCTGATAGGCGGCGAGCGCGGCGGACGGGATGCCGGCGGCGCTGGCCGTGCCCGGGAGCGACTTGTCGCCCTGGTTGGTCGAGGCGGACACGCTCGCCGGCGCCTCGATCGCCTCGGACGGCACCGAGGTGCCGTCGGGCAGGCTGAACGCGTCGTCGTATCTCGTCCCTGATGCGGTGGCACTCGACTGCGTCAGACCGGTGACGTTGACCGTCCAAGCCGCGCTCAGCAGCGCAAGCGGGACGAGCGCGGTCGCCTTCTGAAGGCGGTTGTAGCGCGTAGCGGACATCGAATCTCCCTCTCAATCCCCAGGGCCGAAGGTCCCAGGTCTTGCTCCCCAAATCGCAACGTTCTCAACGAACCGTCTCACGTCAAAGTTACGCTCGTCACGTTTTACTGGAACATTGCGTTCCAGTAACCGAGACGCTGATGAGACGCAGGTTGTTGCGACTCATGACGGAGAAACGACAGGCCGACCGTACGACATTTTGGTAACCGCTGTCTCTCGTTACGGAAACAGCGAAGTCAAAGCAAAGAAGCGCGGCCGGGGCGTTGGTACGTTCCGTGCGCTGCGCCGCCTCGGGACCGGCTCGCCCTTTCGTTTCTCTGGAGTCAGGAGTTCCCATGCGTCGCGCGTCGTCCCTCTTCGTCACCGGTCTCGGTGCGGCACTGGCCGCCGCATCCTTCGGCCCGGGGGCCGCGATCGCAGCGCCCCTCGATTCCGCTCCACTGGCGCCGGTCGTGTCCAGCCTCGACTTCCCCGAATGCAGCTCGGTGTGTCCCCACACCGGCAACCACGTAGGCGAGACGGGCACGTTCCAGCTCGAAGCCGCCACTGGCGACGTCGATGTGGATGCGTACCGATGGTCTGTCGCCGGCGCTGCCGAGGGTGAGCCGGCGGGGTGGAGTGAGCCCGTAGCGACCAAGGCCGGCAAGCCCCGCTCGATCGCGTTCACGCCGACCGCGTCCGGGCTCCGGACAGTGAGCTTTCAGGCCCACGACAAGGCAGATTCGTGGGGGTCCGTGGCGACCTATACCTTTTATGTGCCCCGCAACGCTCCCCAGGTGGCCTGGTCCTTCGATGACCCGAATGCCCCCGGTGCCAACACCGGCCAGGACCCCGCCGTCGGCGACCTGAACCTCGGAGGCGCGGCGACGTCGCCGCTCGGTCGCAACGACATCGGCCTGCGGTTCAACGCGGGAGAGCCTGCGACGGCGACGTCAGGGATCTCGACCGCCAACGACTTCACCGTCGCGCTGTGGGCGCACGTCGACGCCGCCGAGTCGATGACCCTCGTCTCGGCGACCTCGCCGGAGGGCAACGCGCTCGAGATCGGGTACGACGCGAGCACCCGCAGCTGGGTGGCCGGACGGCGCTCGGCGACGAGCGCCGAGCTCGCCTCGGTCGCGGGTAGCCAGGGCACCTGGACGCACCTCGCGGTCACGTATCGGGCCGCTGCCGACGAGCTCACGCTCTGGGTCGACGGGGTGGCGCGGTCCAGCGTGACGTACGCCTCGGAGGCCTGGGACAGCTCCAGCTGGACGCTGGGCTGCGGCGGCGCCTCGACCACCGGGACCGCTTGCGCGACGGCGATGGTGGATGAGGTCGGAATCTGGGACAACGCGGCGATCGGGTCTGTGATCGCCGAGCGGGTGGCTCTCCAGACCAGCGACGGCTACGCGACCAGCATGGCCGCCGAGTGGAACCTCGGCGTCAGCACCGACACCGTCGAGTCGGGCGTACTGACCGACCGCTCCTTCGGTGCCCGGCTTCAGGTCGAGGGCGCCGGGAGTCAGTACCTCTCGGACGGGGTCCTGTCGCTTCCGGGCCTGCCCGAGCAGAGCATCACTTCGAACCACCCGCTGACGGATTCGGCGGTGGCCTTCTCGGCCGCCGCGTCCGTACGTCTCACCGACCCGACGCGTCCAGCGGTCATCGCGCAGCAGGCGGGTGAGAGTGCGACCGCGTGGACGCTCGGCTATCGCGTCAAGAGCGACGGGACGGGCGGACAGTTCTACTTCCGCATCGCCGGCGGCGACAGGACGGACGCCGAGGTCGCCGAGGTTCGGGCCGACGTCTGGACCCCTGAGGACGTCAACGTCGTGATCGGTGTCTACAACGCAGAACGACGACAGATCGAGATCTACCTCAACGGACTCTCGCCGCAATTCGGCGACGGCAGCGCCGAGGGCGAGATGCCGGTGGCGTCCTTCACCACGCCGTGGACCGCCCGGGGCGGGTTCGAGGTCGGCAACGGGACGACGACAGCTGATCTCGCCGGGCCCGCCGCGCCGCTTGCCGGAGAGCTCGTCGGCGTATGGCAGTACGCGGGTGCCCTCAGCGCGAACGACATCTTCAACGCCGATCCTGGCTTGCCGCCGGGGGCTGCGGGCGCCGCCGGCTGAGGCCGAAAAATGGGGATTCGGGGGCCCCTCGGTGAGAATGACCCGGTGCCTCACGACATCTCACCCCTGTCCGCAGCGGCATCCGAAGCGCTCTTCGCCCGTGCGAAGGCGGTGACCCCGGGCGGCGTGAACTCGCCCGTGCGCGCCTTCAACGCGGTGGGTGGCACGCCGCGCTTCATCCGGGAGGCGAAGGGGGCGTGGCTGACCGACGTCGACGGGAACGAGTACGTCGACCTGATCTGCTCCTGGGGCCCCATGCTGCTGGGCCACGCCCATCCCGAGGTCCAGGCCGCCGTCCTGGAGGCGGTCACGCGCGGCACGTCCTACGGGACGCCGACGACCCCGGAGGTCGAGCTCGCGGAGGAGATCGTGAGCAGGGCGCCGGTCGAGAAGGTGCGGTTCGTCAGCAGCGGCACCGAGGCGACGATGTCGGCCATCCGGCTGGCACGAGGGTTCACCGGACGCGACGTGATCCTCAAGTTCGCCGGCAACTACCACGGCCACGTGGACTCGCTCCTCGCCAGCGCGGGCTCCGGGCTGGTCACCCACGCGATCCCGGGCACCCCGGGCGTGCCCGAGAGCAGCACCGAGCTCACGATCGTGCTGCCCTACAACGACCGGGCCGCGGTCACGGCGGCGTTCGAGGAACACGCAGGCCGGGTGGCCTGCGTGATCACCGAGGCCTCACCCGGCAACATGGGCGTCGTGCCGCCCGAGCCCGGTTTCAACGAGTTCCTCGCCACCACCTGCGCGAGCAACGGCGCCCTGTTCATCTCCGACGAGGTGATGACCGGGTTCCGGGCCAGCAAGCAGGGTCAGTGGGGCCTGGACGGCAAGAACGAGGGGTGGACGCCCGACCTGGTCACCTTCGGCAAGGTGATGGGCGGTGGGTTCCCGGCGGCGGCCTTCGGTGGCCGCGCCGACGTGATGGGCTCGCTCAGCCCCGACGGGCCGGTCTACCAGGCCGGCACGCTCTCCGGGAACCCGGTCGCGACCACCGCCGGCCTCACGACGCTGCGGCTGGCGACCGACGAGGTCTACGACCACATCGGGAAGGCCGCGGAGACCGTCAAGGAGGCGGTCGCGGAGACCTTCACCAAGGTCGGCCTCCCGCACGTCATCCAGTCCACCGGCACGATGTTCTCGGTGTTCTTCACCGACGAGCGGGTGCGCAACTTCGACGAGGCCAAGACCACCGACGAGGCGGCGTACAAGGCCTTCTTCCACGCCATGCTCGACCAGGGCGTCTACCTGCCGCCGAGCGCCTACGAGGCCTGGTTCCTGTCGTCCGCCCACGACGAGCGGGCGATCTCCCGGATCACGGAGGCGCTTCCGTACGCCGCCGAGGCTGCTGCAAAGGGACTGTTGTGAAAGGTGAAGGGATGAGTATCGAGACCACGGTTCACCTGCTGCGTCATGGTGAGGTGCACAACCCGGAGGGCATCCTCTATGGCCGCCGGCCCGGGTTCAACCTCTCCGAGCTCGGCCTGCAGATGGCCGAGCGGGTCGCCGACCGGATCGGCGGACAGGACATCACCCACGTGATCTCCAGCCCGCTCGAGCGCGCCCGGCAGACCGCCGGGCCGCTGGCGAAGGCGCTCGGTCTCGACATCTCGCTCGACGAGCGGGTGCTCGAGTCGGAGAACCTCTTCGTCGGCAAGAGCTTCAAGGACGGCAAGGGCCCGCTCAAGGACCCCAAGGTCTGGCCGAAGCTGCTCAACCCGTTCAAGCCGTCGTGGGGCGAGCCCTACCTGGAGATCGTGGCCCGGATGATGGCCGCGATCCACGACGCCCGCGACCTGGCCCGGGGCCACGAGGCGGTCATCGTCTCCCACCAGCTCCCGATCTGGACCACCCGGCTGCACATCGAGGGCCGCAGCTTCCTGCACGACCCGCGGCGCCGCCAGTGTGCGCTGTGCTCGCTGACCTCGCTGCACTTCGTCGACGACGAGTTCGTCGCGCTCTCCTACAGCGAGCCGGCCGGTGACATGCTGCCGGCGAAGGACAAGTACGCGCCGTTCTCGGCCGGCGACGCGGAAGATTAACGGGTCTCTCAGGTTTGTCAGGAAGAGTCCTGCGCGTGCGTATGAAGTTTGGTGGCCTCGTCCTCACCGTGGTGATGGTGGGGCTGCTGGCCGCATGCGGGCAGAACGGCACGAACGAAGCCGGCTACATCTCCGGCGACGGCCGCACCCAGGAGATCCCGGTCGCCGACCGCGGCGAGCCGGTCGAGCTGACCGGCGAGACCCTCGAGGGCAAGCCGTTCGACCTCGCCGACACCCGTGGCAAGGTCACGGTGCTCAACGTGTGGTGGACCGGCTGCGCGCCGTGCCGCAAGGAGATGCCGATGCTCCAGGCCGCCTATGAGGAGCTGGGTGACGAGGTCGCCTTCGTGGGGCTCAACACCCGCGACGCCTCGGCCGCCCAGGGGCTGGCGTTCGAGCGGCACTACGGCGTCGAGTACCCGTCGGTCTACTCGCCCGACGGTGCCGCCGTCCTCGCCCTGAAGGGGTCGCTGGCGCCCCGCGCCATCCCGGCCACCGCGATCCTCGACACCGAGGGGCGCGTGGCCGCGCTGATCCGCGGCGAGATCCCGTCGGCACGTACGCTCGACGAGCTCATCTCGACAGCGGGGAAGACGTCGTGACGGACTGGTTCGCGAGCACCGCCGGGAGCGGGTCGCTGATGCTGGCCATCCCGATCGCGCTGCTGGCCGGGTTTCTCTCGTTCGTCTCGCCGTGCACGCTGCCCATGCTGCCGGGCTATCTCTCCTATGCGACGGGCCTGTCCGGCACCGACCTCGCCTCCGGCGACGTACGCCGCGGCCGGATGCTGGCGGGGTCCCTGCTCTTCATGGCCGGATTCTCTTTGGTCTTCGTGCTGTTGGGGCTTGCCGCGGGCGGGATCGCCTTCAAGCTGGTCGCGTTCCAGGAGACCGGCACCAAGATCCTTGGTGTGCTCTCGATCATCATGGGGATCGCGTTCATGGGCTTCATCCCGCTGCTCCAGCGCGACGTGAAGTTCCACAAGGTGCCGGCCGTCGGGCTGGCCGCGGCGCCGCTGCTCGGCTTCCTCTTCGGGCTCGCGTGGACCCCGTGCACCGGGCCAACGCTCGGGGTCATCCTCACCCTCGCCTACGACCAAGGCACCGTCGCGCGCGGCGGTCTGCTGCTCGCGGTCTATGCCCTAGGGCTCGGCATCCCGTTCGTGCTCGTCGCTGTGATGTGGCGCCGGGCCACTGTCACGCTGGACTGGTTCCGCCGCCACACCCGCGCGATCACGATCATCGGCGGCGTCGTGATGATCCTGATCGGGATCGCCATGCTCACCGGCTGGTGGGACAACGGCATGCAATGGCTCCAGGTCCAGGTCGTGCAACGCTGGGAGGGCATCGCACTGTGAACGATATGCACCCTGCCCGGCGTGGCGCGCCCTCGTCTGGACTGAGTGGAGCGAGCGACGAAGGAGTGAGCGCAGCGAAGGAAGACGAGGGTTACGAGCGCCGCGCCCGTCGCGCGGAGCGCGACAATGTATACCGCCCGGGCGAGCTGAACGCTCGCGAGCTGGCGCGCTGGGGCTGGCGCCAGCTGACCTCGATGCGTACGGCACTGATCCTGCTTCTGCTGCTCGCGCTCGCGGCCGTGCCGGGGTCGCTGATCCCGCAGGACGGCGTCGACTCGCTCAAGGCCGACCAGTGGCGCGAGGCGCACACGACGCTGACGCCGATCTACGAGAAGCTCGGCCTCTTCAACGTGTACTCGACGCCGTGGTTCGCGGCCATCTACCTGCTGCTGATGGTCTCGCTCGTCGGCTGCATCATCCCGCGCTGCCTGGTCTACGCGAAGGCCATGCGCGCTCAGCCGCCGGCGACGCCGGCCAAGCTGACCCGGCTGCCCGACTCCGCCTCGTACGTCACCGATCAGGAGCCGGAGGAGGTCCTCGCCGCCGCGCGCAAGCAGCTCCGCGGCTACCGCCTCCGCAAGACCGAGTCGTCTTCCGGGGCAGACGGTGATTCCGTCTCGGCGGAGAAGGGCTATCTCCGCGAGGCCGGCAACCTGGTCTTCCACATGTCGCTGATCATCGTGCTGGTCGCGTTCGCGACCGGCAGCCTGTTCGGCTACAAGGGTGGCGTGATCGTGCTGGTGGGGGAGGAGTACGGCTTCGCCAACGAGCTCTCGCAGTACGACGACTTCAAGCCCGGCTCGCTCTTCGCCCCTGAGGACCTCGACGACTTCAGCTTCAAGATCGACGACTTCAAGGCGGAGTGGCTGACCACCGGCGCGGGTGCCGGGACCGCACGCGGGTTCAACTCGAAGATCCGCTACACGGCGGGCACGAGCGAGGAGAAGACCTACGACCTGAAGGTCAACCACCCGCTGACCATCGGCGGGACCGACGTCTTCCTGCTGGCCCACGGCTACGCGCCGGTGATCACGGTGCGCGACGGCGAGGGCAACGTCGCCTACTCCGGCCCGACGATCTTCCTCCCGCAGAGCCAGAACCTGCTCTCCTTCGGGGTCGTGAAGGCGCCGTACGCCTCGCCCGAGGAGCTCGGCTTCCAGGGGTTGTTCTACCCGTTCGAGGGCACGGTCGACGGGGAGCCGGTCAACCTGATGGGCGACATCGGCGACGGCTCGCACGCGATGCTCTCGCTGCAGGGTTTCCGCGGCGACCTCAACCTCGACGCCGGGCCGCAGTCGGTCTACGCGCTCGACACGTCCAAGGCCAACATGATGTCGCCCGACGAGTCGGGGAAGGCGTTCAACCTGCGCCTGGGCGAGACCGTCGAGCTGCCCGACGGGCTCGGTTCGGTCTCGTTCGACGACGTCCAGCAGTGGAACCGGGTGCAGATCTCGAAGTCGCCCGGCAAGGAGTGGGCGCTGCTCGGTGTCTCCCTCGCCCTGGTGGGTCTGCTCGGGTCGCTCTTCATCCGTCCGCGGCGAGTGTGGGTTCGCGCCCGCCGAGCCGATGGGGGCACACTGGTCGAGATCGCCGCCCTCGACCGCTCCGGCGGCGGGGACACCGCTGCCGTTGTCACCGACCTCGTCGAGGCACTACGAGGCGCGCGAACACAGGAGGAGAAGGATGTCTGACCACACCTGGGGCGTTCTCAGCAACCAGGCCATCACGGCCGCCGGGGTCGTCTACTTCCTGGCGCTGCTCTGCGCGCTGGTCGAGTGGTCGGCCTGGCAGTCGCGCGCCCGGGCTGCGGTCGCGGCGAAGGAGCTCGTCGGCGCCGGCGCTCCGGCGGACGAGACCGCTGCCGAGCCGAACGCTGCCGATGCCGTACGCGAGCAGCGGGCCGCCCTCTTCGGACGCCTCAGCCTGCTGCTGACCGGGATCGCGGTCGTGTGCCACTTCGGGGCGCTGGTCGCCCGCGGGATGGCCGCCGACCCGAACCGGGTGCCGTGGGGCAACATGTACGAGTTCACGATCTCGGGCTCGTTCGTGGTGGCGGCTGCGTACGTCGTCCTGCACCGGCGTCTGAAGCTGGCCTGGATGGCGCCGTGGGTGCTCGGGTTCACCGTCGTGGTGCTGATGCTGGCCGTCGTCGGGCTCTACGAGCCGGTCGCGCCGCTGACCGAGGCGCTCAACTCCTACTGGCTGGTCATCCACGTCATCGCCGCCATCATCGCCACCGGCGGGTTCACGCTGGGCGGCATCGCGGCGGTGGCGTACCTGCTGAAGTCGCGCTTCCCCGACGCCGCCCTGCTGGCGCGGGTGCCCGAGCTGGACGCCCTCGACCGGGTCTCCTACCGGATCCACGCGTTCGCGTTCCCGGTGTGGACCTTCGGCGTGCTGATCTCCGGGCCGATCTGGGCGCACGAGGCCTGGGGATCCTACTGGAACTGGGACCCCAAGGAGGTCTGGGCGTTCATCACCTGGGTCGTCTACGCGGGCTACCTGCACGCGCGCGCGACCGCCGGCTGGAAGGGCAAGAAGGCCGCGATCGTCGCGCTGATCGGCCTCGCCACGCTGTGGTTCAACTTCATCGGCATCAACTACTTCTCGTCCACCTCGCAGCATTCGTACGCAGCGCCCGCGGCCCCGGCTGTTGTCGAGCTCACTGAGGGAGCCTCACGATGAAAGAGTTCTGGATCTACACCGGCCTGCGGCTGCTGTCGCTGGTCGCCACCTTCGGCATCGTGGCGGGCATCTGGTCGCTCGTCGCGGGCGAGGTCGACATCTTCCTCTCGGTGATCGTGGCGTTCGTGATCAGCGGCGTACTCTCGTTCTTCGTGCTCGACCCGCAGCGGCGGGCCTTCGCCGAGAAGGTCGAGGCCAGGGCCGCGAAGGCGGTCGAGGCCGCCCGCGCCAAGGAGGACGCCGAGATCGACACCGCGGCCGACACCGAGGCCGACACCCCCTCGAACGGCGAAGGCGATAGCCACAAGGTCTCCTGACCTGGTAGATAACGGTCATGTCGATCGTTCACAAGGCCACGCTCACCCCGACGAAGAAAGAGATCTTCGGCGCCTGGCTCGCCACCCAGTCGTGGTGCGAGGGTGAACTGACCGGGACGATCGGCTCCTACCGGTTCGACGACCCGGCGGGAAGGGTCGGGATCGAGTGCGTGCTCCTCGAGGTCGGCGAGTCCGTCGTCCACCTCCCGGTCACCTACCGTGAGGCGCCGCTCGACGGCGCCGAGGACTTCCTGATGGCGACCACCGAACACTCGGCGCTCGGGACCCGCTACGTCTACGACGCCTGTGCCGACCCGGTGGCGGTCCACGTCCTGCTGGCCGCCGCGCTGACCGGGGCGACCCAGGAGCCGATGGACATCTACGACCAGGGCCGCCTGGTCGAGCGGCGCGACACCGTCGTCACCGCAGCCGGCACCGGCTCGTGGTCGCGCCACGCGGTGCCCCACTTCGACGGCGTCACCATCCGCTCCCACGGCGCCGAGTCGCGCGTCGAGGCCGGCAGCTACGTGGTTGTCGTGAAGAGAGTCGTCGACGGCTCCGACGCCGACGGCACGGAGTCGATCCAGGTCACCTGGCCGGACGGCGCCGGAGCGCTGGTCGGCGTACGTCACCGCTGACCCCACAGGCCGAGTCGGCTCGTTCCGACCAGAGCCCCCACCGAGTCGGCTCGTTCTGACCGAAACCCCGCCGAGTCGGCGCGTCAAGACGCGCTGACTCGGCGTTGTTGCAACAGGTCCGCCCTGTCTGTGAGCTGCCTGTGAAGAGTCAGATGTTCAACGGAGCCTCCCGTAAGTCACGAGTCGGAAACATCCTCGTCCTGCACTTGACGCATTCGGAGGTGAGGAGGCACATTGTCTCGATGTGAGCGTTCACATCTGTGATGTGACTCACCCGGGAACCGGCCTGTGCGCTGGTCTCCGGCACCCCCGACAGCGGCGCGTCGGCCTACCGGCGTGGCCGTAGATGAAATGGAGCAGGTTAGTGCGCAAGGTACTCACCACGATCACCGCGGCGGCGCTTGCGCTCGGCCTGGCGGCATGCGGTGGCGGCGACGGCGGCGAAGGCGGCGACAAGGGCACCGTCGGTGTAGCCATGCCGACCAAGTCCTCGGAGCGCTGGATCGCAGACGGCAACAACATCAAGAAGCAGCTCGAGGCCGAGGGCTACAAGGTCGACCTCCAGTACGCCGAGGACGACATCCCGACCCAGGTCTCCCAGGTCGAGAACATGGTCACCAAGGGCGTCGACGTCCTGGTGGTCGCGGCCATCGACGGCACCGCGCTCGGCGAGGTGCTCGAGACCGCGGAGTCGCAGGACATCCCGATCATCAGCTACGACCGCCTCATCCGCGACACCGAGGCCGTCGACTACTACTCGACCTTCGACAACTTCCAGGTCGGCGTGCAGCAGGCCACCTCGCTCGTCGAGGGCCTGAAGGCCAAGGGCAAGGGCCCCTACAACGTCGAGCTCTTCGGTGGTTCGCCCGACGACAACAACGCCACCTTCTTCTGGGACGGCGCCATGTCGGTGCTCGAGCCGCTGATCAAGTCCGGCGAGATCGTCATCCCCTCCGGTCAGACGGAGTTCGACCAGGCCGCGATCCTGCGCTGGGACCCCGCCACCGCGCAGAAGCGGATGGAGGACATCCTCACCAAGACGTACGCCTCGAAGAAGGTCCAGGGCGTGCTCTCGCCCTACGACGGCCTCTCGCTCGGCATCATCGCGGCTCTCAAAGGCAACGGTTACACCACCGCCGACCTCCCGGTCGTGACCGGTCAGGACGCCGAGGTGCAGTCGGTCAAGTCGATCAACGCCGGTGAGCAGTACTCCACGATCTTCAAGGACACCCGCGAGCTCGCGAAGGTGACCGTCGACATGATCGTCGCCGTCGGTGCGGGCGAGGAGCCCGAGGTCAACGACACCGAGACCTACGACAACGGCAAGAAGGTCGTTCCGTCCTACCTCCTCGACCCGGTCGTGGTCACCAAGGACGACGTCACCAAGGTGCTCGTCGACTCCGACTACTACACCGCCGACGAGATCAAGTAGCACCCCGTACGCGGCGTGGGCCCGGGTCCCTCCGGACCGGGCCCACGCCGGCCCCTGGCCAGATAGCAGGAACCACATGAGCTCACCGATCCTGGAGATGCGCGGCATCACCAAGGAGTTCCCCGGCGTCAAGGCGCTCTCCGACGTCAACCTCGTCGTCAACCGCGGCGACATCCACGCGATCTGCGGTGAGAACGGCGCCGGCAAGAGCACCCTGATGAAGGTGCTCAGCGGGGTCTACCCCCACGGCACCTACAGCGGCGACATCGTCTTCGAGGGCGAGACCGCGAAGTTCGCCAACATCCGGCAGAGCGAAGCCGCCGGCATCGTGATCATCCACCAGGAGCTCGCCCTCATCCCCGAGCTCTCGATCGCGGAGAACATCTTCCTCGGCAACGAGACCGCCAAGCGCGGCATCATCGACTGGGGCCGCGCCAACCGCGATGCGATCGACCTGCTCGCCCGGGTCGGCCTGCGGGAGAACCCGCTGACCCCGGTGAAGAACCTCGGCATCGGCAAGCAGCAGCTGGTCGAGATCGCCAAGGCGCTCTCGAAGGAGGTCAAGCTCCTCATCCTCGACGAGCCGACCGCCGCCCTCAACGACGACGACTCCCAGCATCTCCTCGCGCTCCTGGAGGGGCTGAAGGAGAAGGGGATCACCTCGATCATGATCAGCCACAAGCTGAACGAGATCGAGCAGATCGCCGACGAGATCACCATCATCCGCGACGGTCAGAGCATCGAGACCCTCTCGGTCGCCGCCGGCGGCGTGGACGAGGACCGGATCATCCGCGGAATGGTCGGCCGTGACCTGGAGAACCGCTTCCCCGACCACACCCCCACCATCGGGGACGTGCTCTTCGAGGTGCGCGACTGGACCGTCATGCACCCGCAGGACAGCCACCGCGAGGTCATCCGTCAGGCCAACCTGTCCGTGCGAGCCGGGGAGATCGTCGGCATCGCCGGGATGATGGGCGCGGGACGTACGGAGCTGGCGCGGTCGATCTTCGGCCGCTCCTACGGCTCCCGGACCTCCGGCTCGCTGGTGCTGGAGGGCAAGGAGCTGCACCTCAACACGGTCACCCAGGCGATCGAGGCCGGCATCGCGTACGTCTCGGAGGACCGCAAGGGCCTCGGGCTCAACCTCATCGACGACATCAAGACCTCGGTCACCGCGGCGGCGCTGAACAAGCTGCGGCGCGGGCTGGTCGTCGACGAGCACAAGGAGGTCGTGGTCGCCGAGGGCTACCGCAAGAACCTCAACATCAAGGCGCCGTCGATCACCGCCGGGGTCGGCAAGCTCTCCGGCGGCAACCAGCAGAAGGTGGTGCTGTCCAAGTGGATGTACACCGACCCGAAGCTGCTGATCCTCGACGAGCCGACCCGAGGCATCGACGTCGGTGCCAAGTACGAGATCTACGGGATCATCCAGGAGCTCGCCCGCAGCGGTCGCGGCGTACTAGTGATCTCCTCCGAGCTGCCCGAGCTGCTCGGTCTGTGTGATCGCATCTACACGCTCGCCGAGGGCGTGATCACCCATGAGTTCGACCGCTCAGAGGCCACCCAGGAGTCCCTGATGCGCTACATGACCGCGGACGCGAGGAAGTAACACCCGATGAATGCCCTGCTCAACACGCTGCGCGGGAACGTCCGCCAGTACGGGATGATCATCGCTCTGGCGGCGATCGTCATCCTCTTCCAGATCTCGACCGAGGGCGTGCTGCTCAAGCCGCTCAACGTCTCGAACCTGGTCGTCCAGAACGCCCAGATCCTGATCCTGGCCATCGGCATGGTGATCGTGATCGTGGCGCGCCACATCGACCTCTCGGTCGGCTCCGTGGCCGCCTTCGTGGGCGCCGCCTCGGCGATCATGATGACCCAGTACGACTTCCCGTGGTGGCTGGCCGTCTTCCTCGGCCTGCTGATCGGCACCGCGATCGGTGCCTGGCACGGCTTCTGGGTGGCGTACGTCGGGATCCCGGCGTTCATCGTCACGCTGGCCTCGATGCTGCTCTTCCGCGGTCTGACCCTGGTCGTCCTCAAGGGTGCGACCGTCGGTGGTCTGCCGGAGCAGTTCAAGGCGATCGGCAACGGCTTCCTGCCGGAGATCGGGCCGGACACCGGGTTCCACAACCTGACGCTTCTCATCGCTGTCGCCGCCGTCGCGGTGCTCATCGTGCTCGAGGTGCGGCGTCGGTCGGCTCAGGTCGCGTACAACTTCGACGTGCTGCCCTTCCCGCTCTTCGTGGTGAAGCTGGCGCTGCTGACGATCGTGATCATGTACTTCGCCTACCTGCTCGCCGACGCGCGCGGCCTGCCGATCGTCGGCCTGATCCTGGGCGGCCTGATCGTGGTCTACACGTTCATCATGAACAAGACCGTCTTCGGCCGGCACGTCTACGCGATCGGCGGCAACGTCGACGCGGCGACGATGTCCGGCGTCAACACCAAGCGGGTCGACTTCCTGGTCATGATGAACATGGGTCTGCTCTCGGGCCTCGCGGGCCTGGTCACGACCGCCCGTCTGACCGCGGCCAACCCCAAGGCCGGTGTTAACTTCGAGCTCGACGCGATCGCCGCCGCCTTCATCGGTGGTGCGGCCGTGACCGGCGGTGTCGGCACCGTCGTCGGCGCGATCATCGGTGGTCTCGTCATGGGTGTCCTCAACAACGGCATGTCGCTGCTCGGTGTCTCCATCGACTGGCAGCAGGCCATCAAGGGCCTCGTGCTCCTGCTCGCCGTCGCCTTCGACGTGTGGAACAAGCGCCGTACCGCCGGCTCCGGTGGCGCCGGTGCCGAGTCGGCCGAGCCCAGCGCACCGCCGCCCGACAAGCTGGCCGAGGAGATCGAGGCCATGGAGGCCGAGCTCAGCGTCGACTCCAACGACTCGCCGAAAACCTGATCCATCCCTCCCTCCCCCACCCCGCGACCCCTGCCTCCTCCCGGGCGGGGGTCGCTGGGTTTTCGCGGTCGGCGTGGGGTCGTGTAACACGCTGTTCGTAGGACTATCCGGTCGTTCTGATAGGGCGAGTAGTCCTACGAACGACGTGTTACATCCCCGCGGCCCCAGCAACGAGCCGTCGGTGTTGAATAGCGGGGTGGCAAACTCCGCTCAGTGGCTCCAGGGAGCCCGTCCTCGCACACTCCCCGCCGCGCTCGCGCCGGTCATCGCCGGCACAGGGGTGGCTGCGTACGCAGGTGAGTTGGTCTGGTGGAAGGCGCTGCTCGCCCTCGTCGTTGCCCTCGCGCTGCAAGTCGCGGTCAACTACGCCAACGACTACTCCGACGGGATCCGCGGGACCGACGACGAGCGCGTAGGGCCGCTGCGGCTCACCGGCTCGGGCGTCGCGGCGGCGTCCTCGGTCAAGCGAGCAGCGTTCATCGCCTTCGGCGTCGCCGCCGTGGCGGGGCTGGTGCTGGCGGTGACCTCAGCCTGGTGGCTGGTCGTGGTCGGCCTGGTCTGCATGATCGCCGCCTGGTACTACACCGGCGGCTCGCACCCCTACGGCTACGCCGGCCTCGGCGAGGTCATGGTCTTCGTCTTCTTCGGTCTCGTCGCGGTCGTCGGCACCACCTTCGTCCAGACGCAGACCTGGGAGTGGGGCGCGCTGTGGGCCGGCGTCGGCATCGGCGCCATCACCTCCGCCCTCCTCGTCGCCAACAACCTCCGCGACATCCCCGGTGACACCGAGTCCGGGAAGATCACCCTCGCCGTACGCCTCGGCGACGCGCGGACCCGCTGGCTCTACGTCGCCCTCGTGGCCGTCGCCGCCGTCTCGGTCGTGCTCGTGGCCCTGACGACGTCCTGGTGGGCGCTGCTCGGCCTCGGGTTCGTCGTGGTCGCCGCTCAGGGCGTCCGCACCGTCCTCGACCGCGCCAACCTCGGCCCGCGGCTCATCCCCGTCCTTCAGCAGACGGGGCTGGCCACGCTGGTATGGGGGCTGCTCGTCGGCGTACCTCTGCTGTTCGCCTGAGCGCCTTCTGGGCGGGGTGTAACACGCTGTTCGTGGCACTTTCCGGTCGTTCTGAACGGGCGGGTAGTCCTACGAACGACGTGTTACACCGTCGATGGCCGGGCTCAAGCCGCCTTCGGGCGACGTACGCGGAATCGTTCGAGGTCCGAGATGTCGGTGCCGAACGCTCGGCAGGTGGTCAGGTACTCGCGGGTCAGGCGGTCCTTGAGGTGGGCACGGTGGCGGCCGAACAGGTCGTGCCATTCGACGCGTGACATGCCGAGATGGAAACCATGGGCCCAATCCTGTCGCGTCTTCTCCTCGGCCAGAATGTCGTCGACCGACCGGAGTGCCAGGCCTCCCTCGGCCGCGGGCACGTACTTGCTCCGGCCATCGAACTCGAAGATGTGGCGGCCAACCCGGAGATCGAATCGAGCGGTGCGTACGCCGTCCGTGATCTCGAACTGTGTCTCGATCCCAGTCAGCCCGAGCTCTTCGAGTACGTCGCGGGTGAGAGTCTCGCCAACCGACTCAGCGCCTGCATACGACAGGGTGATGGCTTCCCGTGCCAGCCGACGGTTGGGCCAGTGCCTCATGTGGTCGAGGACCTCCCAGAGTTCATCGACGGACACCCCCATCCTTCGAGCAGAGTCGACGGCGACGACCCCGTACGGGCGGCCGTGCTCGCGCGCGATGTCGATCGCGGTGCGCGCGAGGCCGAGGACCTCGAACCCGTTCGCTCGGACCACCTGATCATCGAGATAAGGCGCGAGGTGGTGCTTCACGCCCCACTTGTTGTGGCTGCCGACGACCGGTTGACGAGTGACGTGGGTCTGAGACTTCCGGGGGAGGAGGATGCCCATGTCGAGCTCGAGCGCAGCGGTGTCATGGCTCCGTACGAACGGGACGGTGATGGCCGCGCACGCGGCTCGGTCGAGGAGACGTTGTCGCTCGGTGGGCAGTCTGATGCTCTCTATGTGAGCACGTTCGGCGTATACGCCCCGGCGCACGACCGACCACTCTCCGTTACGGACGTAGCGGTAGATCGTGTCGAGGTCGAGGCCTGATGCGAGAGCCTGCCTGCGCGTGATGAGTCCATGGTGCGCAGCCATCACCGCTTGGATGCGTGGGTTCATGGTCTTCAGCCTGTTGCCAGGCGCCGACTCCTAGCGGCGTTCAGCGGCCCCCTGTGGATAACTCCGACACGACGTACGCCTGTGGATGGTCGCTGGCCCGAGCGGTGGGCTCGGACACGTGTAACACGCTGTTCGTAGGACTTTCCGGTCGCTCTGAAGGGCGGGTAGTCCTACGAACGACGTGTTACAGCGGACCCCTCCTGCCCGCGAGCAACTGTCCGCACCCTCCTACGCCGGCTCGGGGACGGGCTGAGCCCGGCGCGCCAGATAGCGCTCGGCGGCGCGGGCGGAGGGGTGGACGCCGATCGTGGCGATGACGATGATGCCCGCGATGACGGCCCAGCCGAGGTGGCCGAGCTCCATCGCCAGGAAGGTGTACGCCGCGGGTGCCCAGACGGTGCCGAGGGTGTAGCCGACCTGGGCCGCGCCCTGGTAGTCACCGCGGTGCTCGGGGTCGGAGAGGTCGGCGATCAGGCCCCACTCGCCGGCCGACTGGAAGAGCTCGGCGCCGGTGACGGTGACGTGGCCGAGCCAGACGAGCGCGATCGTGAGAAGCCCGACGGTGTCGTGGGTGACCGCGATGATGGCGCAGGAGGCCAGGAAGCAGAGCGCTCCCCGCCGCTGCGCGCGAAGCGATGTCGCCACGTCGGTCACGCCACGGGCGGCGATGACCTGCAGCCCGACGGCCATGACGGTGTTGGTACCGAACAGCCAGGCCAGCAGCACCCGCGGTGCGTCGGTCTCCTGCACCAGCCACAGCGGGATGACGACGTTGAGCAGGACCTGGTGGGTGCCGAGCACGCCGTCGAAGAACGTCGTGGCGAGGAAGGCACGGTTGCGCAGGGCACCGAGGCGGTCGCGTACGTCCCTCTTCATGTCGCCGGGCGAGGCAGCCGTGGCGAGGCGGGGGAGGCGCGAGATCCAGTAGGCGTTGACCAGCAGCACCACGGCGGTCATCAGCGGGACCGCCTTGATCAGGGTGTTGGAGTCGGCGGCGAGGGCGAGGCCGCTGGCCAGGGCGCCGAGCGTGTAGCCGACGTTGCGAGCGGCGCGCATGTAGGCGAACGAGCGCACCCGGGTCGCCGCGGGGAAGACCGAGATCCGATAGGCGTCGCGGCCCGACTTCTGCCAGGAGGAGGCGAGTGCCAGGAGCACCTCGACGGCGATGTACGCGGCGAAGTTGCCGACGAGCACCCAGGCCCCGAACAGGATCGCCTGGAGAACGGCACCGGCGATCCAGCTGAACCGGGTGCCGAGACGATCCGCGAGTCGGCCCAGGGGGACGGCGAACAAGAAGGTTGCGACGCCCGCGATCGTGAGACCGAGGCCGACCTGTGCGGCGGAGAGGCCGACGATCTGGGTGAAGAAGACCGCCGAACCGGTGAGAAAGGTGCCTTCGGCGAAGGCCGACAGCACCGACTGGTACGACATCGCCCGGATGAGCGGGTCGTCTGAGAGGACCTTGTCCCTCAACCGGATGAAGTGAGGGGACACGTCGACTCCGAACTATCTTGACATCGAGACAAGCGCAGTCTCGTCATCGCTGCGTCCGACGTCAAACAGTTATCCGTGCTGCTCGGTCCCCAAACCGGGCAGCGAGAAAAAAGGAGCCCATCGCGCCGGCACCCGTGTGCCGGCGTAGGTGGCGGCCGAGGTCAGCGGGTGGAGCCCTCGATCGTGCCGATCACGCCGCCGAAGACGTCGGTGGTGACGCCCCAGATGCCACCTGCGATGGCCGAGATCGTGCTGGTCAGTCCCTGCGGATCGGTGAACAGCCAGAACCCGACGAACAGAACGCCGATGACGATGAAGATCTTCTTCTTGTCCATGTGAGCTCGTCCTCCCGAGAAATCCGATTGAATGTGATGTGAATTCGCGAATCCGGACGCAAGCGCGCGAAATTCGCGAGGATGCACCGGGATATAGATTCCCCGAAGTTAGCCTCCCCTCGCAAGAATTCGCCGAAGGAGACCACTGAGCGGGACAGTGTCGCGCCCAACGGTCCGGTGGGTGGCATGACCGCCGGATGAACCGGGTGGGCCGATGGTCCCTACGCGCGCGGTACAAGACGTGTCGTCAGGTGGAACGAGGTGCGCTGAGGCGGTCTGGCGACTACGCTCGTCTCACATGGCGGTGGCGTTTGTCCAGAAATGCCGATGCCCGGGAGTTTGCGTCAGCGCGCGGGAGGGGCGAGGCGCCTCCACCCACCGGTGCCGCATGGGGCTGCGCCGGACGGGACAATCGAATACTTCCGGACGCGTCCGGCAACCACACCTCACCTCGGGAAAGGGAGCAGAGCAATGGCACCGCACCAGTTGATTCAAAGTACGACTCAGGCCGCCGAGTACGGCACCGGTGGCCTGGCCGAGTGGATCACCGACAACATCATCACCCTCGTCGTCCTGATCTTGGGCGTCACGGTCCTGTGGGCTGCCCGCAGCGGCAACATCTCCAAGGCCGTCACGATCGTCGGCGGCCTGATCATCGGTCTCGGCGTCCTCGGCCTGGCCGTCGGCAACAACGCCACGGACCTCGGCACGTGGATGGCTGGTCTCTTCAAGGGGTGATCCCGGTCCCGTTAGCTAACCCAGGGAGGGATCTCGGGGATGAGGCTGCCTGACGACGACGAGCTGTACGAGGTCGACCAGACCTATCTCGGTCCCCCTCGTCGCTACATCGGGGAGATGCGCTACCGCACCATCTTCCTGTTCCTGGTGATCGCACCAGTGACGCTTGTGCTGCTGCGCAAGCTCGGCATGCCGGTGACGCTGCTCAGCATGGGACTGTGGCTGATCGGCGCCTCCTACCTCTCGATGAAGGCCTCCGACTACATCAGCTCGGAGAGCTCGGCCGGCGCCTGGCTGATGACCTTCTGGCACGAGCTGACCACGCCGCGCGTGGAGACCGGCGTCCAGTACGCAGGCGGGGCTGCGGTCGCCTTCCGTCACGCCACCAGCCCCCGAGGTGGCTGGGCCAAGGCGATGCGACGACCGGGCCGCCGGTTCGCGCAGCAGCCCGGAGCCACCTCGGAGCCGCAGATGCTGCAGGCGACCGTGGTCGCCTCGAAGCCGCGCACCCAGACACCGCCCGTGCGGGGCAAGGCCGCGCCCGTCCGACCGGTGATCGAGGCCAAGGTCGTCGAGGAGCCGCTTCCCGCCCAGCTCGAGGTGCAGCCCGCGGTCCAGCCCGCGCGTCAGCCCGCGCGCCAGCACGGCGGCGGACGTCCGGCGAAGGGCGGCTGGTCCAGCCGGCCGTCCTCCTCGCCGCGTGAGCCCCGGGACGTCCCGTGGAAGGGCGGGGCGCCGTGGCAGGCCCGCCAGGAGCGCGAGCAACCCGCGCCGCCCCCGCCGCCCGCGGCTTCTCCCGCACCGCCGCCCCCGCCGACCAGCTCGCCGACCAGCTCGCCGACCAGCCCGCCAGCCAGCCCGCCGGCGGCTCCGACGGCCACCCCGAAGGCGACTCCGCCGGCTCCGCCCGCTGCGCCGCCGCCGTCATCTCCGCCTCCGCCGCCGCCCGCTGAGGCCCCTGCAGCACAGCAGCCCGTGCCGAGACCGGCAGCTGAGGCCACCGGCCAGGCCGCGCCGAAGCCGGCCCGGCAGCCGCTGTCGCAGGCGGTCAGGCCGGCGGTGGTGATCGCCCCGGAGCCGGGTCTCGACGACCTCGACGACCCCGACGACTTCGACGAGTTCGACGATGCGCCCTCGGGACGTACGCGTCCCAGGGACAATCAGGACGAGTGGGCGACGACCGACGAGCGCCCGCAGAGCGTGGACGACTACCGCAAGCGCCTCAACGGCGACGACGCACCCAACGACGGAGGAACCGCATGAGGCGGCCGCGAACGGAGCGGGCCTACGGGCCCGGCTTCGAGAAGCCCAAGCCGGGACGCAAGAGCGTCTTCGGCCGGGGCGGCGACGACTCGAAGGGCGTCCATGAGCCCAGAGGTGACAAGTGGGCGCTGGAGGAGGTGCGCGGTCACCTGACCTTCACCGGCGACCGCATCATCGCCTGGTATCTCGCCGAGCCGCAGACCTGGTCGTTCCGTGCTCACTCCGACCTCGAGGCGCTGATCACCGACCAGGCCAGCCAGCTGGCCGATCTGGTCGGCAACACGATCCACGGCCGGGTCACCACCCGCCCCTATCCCGTACGTCACTGGGCGCATGCCGCGTTCGCCAACGCACCCGACCCGCAGCCCGGGTTCGAGGAGATGATGGCGCGCAACCAGGCCCACATGGCTGCCCACAGCCAGGCCGACAAGCTCGTCTACTACGGCGTCGACCTCGGCCGTCGCGACGCGACGGTGCGTACCCTGGCGAAGTTCTCCGCCAGCGCCGCCGAGCGGGAGATGGCCGCGATCAGCGAGCGGCTCGACACGGTCAACCGGGTGATGTCGCGGCCGGGCTTCTCGGCGCGGCCCGCAGTCGGTCACGACATGGAGTGGATGATCGCCCGTTCGCTCTCGCTGGGGGCCAAGATCCCCGTGCCGGAGCCGGGCGAGGCCCAGCAGAACTTCCTCGACACCGACGACATGGCCGAGTGGTTCGAGTCGGTCGCCTGGTCGGCCGAGCCGCTGGCGCCGACGGTGCAGGTCACCAGCAGCATCGGTGGTCGCCAGGAGACCAGCCACGTGTGCGTGCTGACCGTCTCCCGGATCGGCGACATCGAGGTCCCCGAGACCCACGCGCCGTGGATGGCGAAGACCGACGCGCTCGGCTTCCCGGTGGAATGGTCCTTCCGGGTCGAGCCGCGCTCGCCGGAGGACGTCTCCCGTGAGATGGCGAGCCTGACCCGGCGTATCGACGGCCAGGTCAGCCACTGGTCCGAGGACCACGGCAAGCGGCCGCCGAAGCAGCTCTCCCGCCAGGCCGGCCGAGCCGCCGACGTCGAGGACGAGATGCGCTCGGAGTTCACCGGCCTCTCGACTCGTACCAGGGGCTGGTACCGGATCGCCGTCACCGGCCGCACCGAGGCCGAGGCGCTCGACAAGGCGCAGAAGGTCGTCGACCTCTACCGGCCGCAGATCAAGATCACCCGCCAGCTGGGGCAGTACCACCTGGCCCGCGAGTTCGTCCCGGGCGAGCCGCTCGCGTCGACCGCTCACGCCCGGAAGTTCCCGGTGCTCAAGGTCGCTGCCGGGCTCCCGGCGGTCACCGCGGAGGTCGGTGACAAGCGCGGCTTCTACCTCGGCGAGACCTCCGCGATGGCCTCGCGAGCGGTGCTGATGGACCCGTGGTACCTGACCGAGGTCATGGAGCAGGCCGGCCTGATCCCGCTGGTCGGCACCCCGGGTTCCGGAAAGTCGACGCTGATGGGCGTCGTCATCTACATGTCGATCCTGTCCGGCATCCACGGCGTCGCCATGGACCCGGCAGGCCGGCTGCAGCGGCTGATGACCCTGCCCGAGATCGGCGGCGGCATCTTCAACGGCCAACAGGTGCCGGCCCGCGCTCGCAGCGTCGACGTCCTCGGCGGTCGTCCGGGAAGCCTGTCGCCCTACGCGGTGGTGCCCGACCCCAACCCCGAGCTGATCCGGGCCGAGGCGATGTCGGACCACGAGTTCGCCGAGCGGCTCCACCGCGAGCGGTCGGCCGCCGTGCAGCAGCGCCGCGACCTGACCGTCTCGGTGCTCCGCTCCTGCCTCCCGGTCGGCCTGGCCAACAACGAAGAGGTGCTCAAGCGCATCCGCGCCCGCGTCATGGAGGCGCAGGCCGACCGTGGCGCCGACACCTCGACGATCGTGAAGATGCTCTTCGAGGGCGACGGCGGCGACCAGGAGATCGCCCGCGAGCTCGCCGCCGCCCGCGAGCGCGAGCTCGGCCGGCTCTTCTTCGGCAACGACTTCCTCCAGTCCGACGAGGAGCTGAAGGGCACGCCGTTCACCTTCTACAACCTCAAGGGCCTCAACACCCCGCCCGAGCACGTGCCGCGCGAGGAGTGGAGTGCCGAGGAGCAGATGGCGCGTCCGATCATGACCCTCGCGGCCTGGTCCGCGCTCCACCTGATCTACCGCAGCGACCCCAACGAGCGGAAGCTGTTCGCGCTCGACGAGGCCCACGAGGTCACCCAGGCCTCCGGTGGCACAGGTCGCGCCCTGGTCCACAAGCTCTCCAGCGACTCCCGCAAGAACAACTGTGCCGCGCTGGTCTCGACCCAGAACGCCTCCGCGATCCTGGGCTCCGACATCAACAACTTCGTCGGGGCGGCCTTCGTGGGACGTACGCAGGACGAGACCGCCCAGCGCGACGCGCTCAAGCTCCTCGGCAAGCCCGAGGGTCTGGGTTACGAGTCGATCCTGGCGCGGCTCTCGCCGCGCACCAGGCGCGGTGACGAGCAGCTGGGCTACCGGGAATTCATCTACCGTGACGGCCTCGGTGGCGACACCGGCCACGGCGGCATGGAGATCATCAAGGTGACTCTCAACCACCACCCGGGTCTGCAGGAGGCGCTCAACACCACCGCCGACCCGACCCGCCGCGTCAGCCGCGCCATCGGCGGCGAGCCGGTCGACCACGCCAGGACCGAGCTCTCCGGGGACGGGATCGGCTGATGCCGTCGCGCCCCGCTCACCAGAGGACAGCCCTGCGCCGGAGGGCGGCTGCCCTCGTCGTACTCGTGGTTGCTCTTCTGTCCGTCGCCGGCCCGGCGGCGGCTGCGGGTCCGAGGGGGATCGACATCCCGATCCCGTTCGACCCGACGGGTGGGCTCTCGGGTGTGAGCGATGCGTGCAACAACCTGGATGCGCCGATGCCGGCGTCTCCGTACGGGGACGGCAGCTTCATCGTGCGGATGACGGCGCTGGGGGCGGCGTCGAAGGCGGGCACGGAGCTCAACGATCCGGAGAAGATCAACGACGAGCTGGACCCGTTCCGCAACAAGGACGAGGTCTCGCTGGAGTCGGCCTACGGCACGTCTCCGCAGTGGTGGACCTATGACAACGGCTGCACGGGGCAGTTCGTGGCGGGTGCCGGGACCTCGATCGGCAACATCATGCTGGAGATCTCGGGGATCCTGCCGAACTGGTCGCACGCGCTGCTGAACGCGGTGATCGGGGAGAACTCCTTCTTGAAGGCGCTGGACGACCCGATCGTGGCGGCGAGCAAGGCAGTCACCGACGGGGTGTGGGCGCCGTGGGTGAGCGTGGTGCTCCTGCTGGTCGCGGCGACGGTGATGATCCGGGCCCGGGACGGCCGGTTCGCGCGGGCGGTGACGGCGGCGGGCTGGGCGCTGGGTGTGCTGGTGGTGACGTCGTGGCTGATCCAGTATCCGGTGGAGTCGACCCGGTTGGTCGATGACGGGGTGCGGTCGGCGACGGGGTTGATCGCGACCGGCTTCAACGACGGCAGGACGGTCCCGGGCGTCGGTGACGACGGCTTCGGGGAGACCGATGCGGTCAAGGCTGTGGACGGCCAGATGGACGAGGTGGTGCGTTCGACGCAGTACCGGACCTGGCTGGCCGGCGCGTTCGGTGACCCCGACTCGGCCACGGCGAAGACGTACGGGCCGCGGGTGTTCCGGTCGACGCACTTCTCCTGGCAGGAGTACGACGCGTATCGCAAGGACCCCAACGGTGAGGGCAAGAAGGTCCTGGAGGCCAAGCAGGACGCGTTCAAGGAGCACGCCGAGGCGGTCAAGAAGTCCGATCCGGTGGCGTACGAGTACTTCAAGGGTGAGCACTGGTCGCAGCGGGCGACCACGGCGCTGGTGAACCTCGTGGTGGTCGTGGTGGTCTGCGGGTTCCTGCTGGTCGCGGGGTTGGCGATCCTGCTCTCGTTCGCGTTGATCCGGTTGATCGTGCCGTTCGCGCCGGCGGCCGGGGTGCTGTTCATGCTGGATCACACCCGGGACGCTGCGGTGGCGATGCTCAAGCGGGTGGTGGGCCCGTTGGTGATGGGCCCGATCTACTTCCTGGTCGCGTTGCTGCTGCTGCGACTGGACTCGGCGATCCTGACCTCGACGATGTGGTTCGTGCTCAAGCTGGGGCTGATCGCGGTGCTGACCGTGCTGGCCTGGCGGCTCACCCGCCCGGCCGCCTACGGCATCCCGCTGCCGGGCATGGGCCGGCTCACCTCGATGCTCACCTCGTACGTCGGCGCCCGGACGGGCACCGAGGCCGGGGTCCGCGACGCGACCGCCGACCGGGCGCCCGCCACGGGCGGTGCCCCGGCCGGGACCGGAGCGATCTCGAGCCCCGGCGGGGTCTACATGCCCGGCCACGAGCTGACCGGCAACCGGCCGGCCATGGTCGCCGAGCAGGTGCCCAACCAGGCGCCGGTGACGGCCGCCGGAGCGCTGGGTGCCGGGTCGAGCGCGAGCACCACACCGACGTACGCCCTCGGTTCCTCGATGAGCGGCAACGACGGTGAGCGCGTGGCCGGACAGTGGTTCGACTCGCGCTCCGCCGAGCGCGACGAGCCGCCCTACCGTGGCGAGCCGACACGTGGCCCCGCCGCGCAGGTCTACGCCGACGGCCGCTCCGAGGCGCCGAGCCCGGTCGACCACACCGCCTACGCCGACCGGGAGCCGGAGCCGCCGCGCCACTCACCGGTCGCGGAGGCCAACGTGGACTACGACGCGGACGGCAACCCGGTCTTCGTCATCTACTCACCGAACGGGAACCGCTCGGTTCCCGTCGACAACGGTTCCAGCTGGGGGTCAGCTGAAGGAGGAGCCCGGTAGTGCGGTCGACAACGACGCGTGGTGTGCTGTGGGAGGTCATCGCGCCGGTGCTGAGGTGGCCCATGCGGTCGCCGTTCCGGTTCTTCTCGGTGGTCGTCGGCATCGTCTTCGTCATCTGGCTCATCGCCCAGTGGAGCGACGCCCCCGATGCCGAGCCGGCTGCGCAGCCCGAGCGGGGCTCGGTGTCGGCCGAGCAGAGCCCCAGCGCGACCGGATCGCCGGCGCCGGTCCCTGATCCGCGGCCCCTGGCGACCAAGTTCGTCGCCGCCTGGGCCCGTCCCGACCTGACCACCGACCAGTGGTGGGAGGGGATCAACGCGGCCCGCCCGGACGAGTCGCTCGCCCAGGCCCTGGGCACCACCGACCCGGCGACCGTGCCGGCGACCAAGGTCGTCGGCGCCGCGGAAGTGCTCGAGCAGACCGACGGGGAGGCCCGCGTCGAGGTCACCACCGACGGCCCCAAGGTCATCGTCTACCTGACGCTGGTCGACAACGTCTGGTACGTCGCGAACATCCTCCCCGGAGGTTAAGACCGTGCCTCTCGATCCGAAGGCGCCGGCTGCGCGGCGCCCCAGCACGCGCCCGGCGGCGTTGTCGTCGGTCGACGGCCAACACCGGGCCGCCTCCCTCCTCCGCCTTGCCGGACACGCACTGGAACGCCGCTCGCTCGGCGTCGCATCGAGAGGCACGGTCTGACATGTGGATCTTCAAGGCGCGTCTGATCTGGGGAATCGTGGCCGCGGCGGCCACGCTGGTCCTGGTGGTCGCCGGGGCCTTGGTGATCCTGATCGGCGGTCTGGCGAGCACCGAGCAGAGCACCCAGGACCAGGCCGAGTCGGGCTGTGTCGGCGGGGTCAACGCGATTCCGGCGGGCAACCTCGGGCCGGACGGTGAGGTGCCCGAGGGCAGCATCGCCGGGTTCAACACCGAGCAGATCCAGAACGCCCGGACGATCGTGGCGGTCGGCAAGCAGTCCGGCGTACCCGCCTACGGATGGGTGATCGCGCTCGCGACCGCGATGCAGGAGAGCACCCTGCGCAACCTCGACTACGGCGACCGTGACTCGGTCGGTCTCTTCCAGCAGCGCCCGGTCTCCGGGTGGGGCAGCGTCGCCGACATCATGAACCCGGTCAAGTCCGCCCAGGCGTTCTACGGGGTCGCCGCCCACACCGGCAACACCGGTCTCCTGGACATCCCGGGGTGGCGCAAGATGCAGGTCACCGCGGCCGCGCAGGCGGTGCAGCGGTCGGCGTTCCCGCTGGCGTACGCCCAGCACGAGGACGAGGCGCGGGCTCTTGTCGCCGCGCTCGCCGACGGGGTCACCGCCGCCGACCTGACGGCCACGGCGACCGACGTGGCCTGCACGATCGGCATGGCCGGGATCAGCACCTCCGTCGTACGCCCGATCCAGGCCGGGCTCGCGGTCGACAACAACAACTACGGCAACTCGGGCTCCAACTGGGCCAACATGCACACCGGCAACGACTACTCCTCGCCGTGCGGCACCCCGGTGCAGGCGGCCCACGGCGGCACCATCGTGATCGAGTCGGGCGGCGGCTGGGGCTGGTCGGGACGCTGGCTGGTGAAGGTGCAGACGGCGCCCGGCAACCTGACCACGTGGTACGGCCACATGCAGTCCCTCGCGGTCCGCGAGGGCCAGATGGTCAAGGCCGGACAGGTCATCGGGCAGGTCGGCAGCGAGGGCAACTCGACCGGCTGCCACCTCCACTTCGAGGTGCACCCGCACGGCGGTGGCTACCTCCAGGACCAGGTCGACCCCGCGGCCTGGCTGACGAAGAACATCGGCAAGACCCTCCAGGCCACCAAGCAGGTCGCCGGGCTGCCGGGTGCGGGACAGATCGGCGCCTCCCCGGCGGCCGTCTCCGGCCCGCAGGTCCGCCTGGCGCAGGCCAACATCAAGGTCTCCCTGTCCCGCTCGCGATACCGCTCCGACCTGGCCGAGGTCATGAAGCACGGGCCCGACTTCGTCTCCCTCAACGAGGCCCAGTCACGTTCGGTCTCCGACATCTCGGTGCGCGGCTACGGCACCTACCGGGCCTCCTCGGACGAGTACGGCGCCCGCAGCCAGGCGCTCAGCCCCGTCGTCATGTGGCGTACCGACCGCTGGGTGGCGGTCGACAAGGGCACCGTCCAGCTCACCAAACCGGTCACGGGGGTCAAGAACGACAACAGGTACGCCACCTGGGTGGTGCTCGCGAGCAGCGACGGCTCCGGGCGGATCTCGGTGATCTCGACCCACACGATGACGTCGCCGGCCAAGAGCCCGCAGGCGCGTAAGGACGAGGCCCAGCGCGGCTTCGCGAAGCTCGCCGGGCTGGCGCAGGGCCTGCAGAAGTACGGCCCCGTCCTCGTCGCCGGCGACCTGAACTCCCCCTATCCGCGCAACGGCGGCGACGGGGATCCGTGGGGGCCGAAGCCGCTGATGACCAAGGCCGGCATGACCTCTTCCTTCGAGACCCTCGGTGCGCCCCCGCAGGGCTGGGCCACCCACGACGGCGGCGGCACCATCGACTGGCTCCTCGGTTCGAACGCGACCACCACCTCCACGCGGCACGCCACGTTCAAGCTCGAGTCCGACCACCACGGTCTGGTGGCCGACTTCAACATCCGCGGCCAGTAGCGGCTGCGGCACGTGTAACACGTCGTTCGTAGAACTACTCGCCCTATGGGAACGACCGGATAGTGCTACGAACAGCGTGTTACAGCCCGCGGAACCCACCAACCCACCACAAGCCTCCAGACCGCAGGAGATAGCGTTGGGCGCATGAACGACGCGGTGGTACGGGCTGAGCGCACCGTCGCCGCGATGGCCGAGTGGCTCGCCGGAGGCGGGCCGGAGCACTGGGTCGTGGAGACCTCGGGATCGACCGGCAGGCCCAAGCGGGTGATGCTGTCGCGCGATGCGATGAGGGCGTCCGCAGCGGCGTCGGCACGCCGCGTCGGGGCGAGTGGGCAGTGGCTGCTGACGCTGCCCGATTCGTACGTCGCCGGAGCCAACGTGATCGCCCGCTCGCTCCTGGCCGGCCACGAGCCGGTGATCGCCGCCGCCTACGAATCCTTCGCGAAGGCCACGGAGGCGATGGCGGAGGGGCCGCGGTTCGTCTCGATGGTGCCGACCCAGCTGCACCGGATCGTCGAGTCAGGTGGCGACGATCTGGCCGCGCTGGCCGGGTTTCACACGCTGCTGCTCGGCGGTGGCCCGATCGACCCGTCGCTGCGCTCCCGGGCCGAGGAGTCCGGGGTGCGCGTCATCGCCACCTACGGCTCGGCCGAGACCTGCGGCGGGTGCGTCTACGACGCGATGCCGCTGGACGGCGTCGGGATCGCGATCGGCACCGACGGCCGGGTCCGGATCAGCGGACCGACGCTCTTCGACGGCTACCAGGGCGACCCGGTGCAGACGGCGACGGCCCTGGTCGACGGCTGGTTCCTCACCTCCGACGCCGGCACCCTCGACGAGGACGGCCGGCTCCGGGTCCTCGGTCGTCTCGACGACATGGTGATCACCGGTGGCGTGAAGGTGCCGGCCGCGCTCGTCGCCAGGAGGCTCCGTGAGCACCCGGCAGTGACGGCAGCCGAGACGCTCGGCACCCCTGACGAGGAGTGGGGCCAGCGCCTGGTCGCCTTCGTCGTCGGCGACATCGGCGCCGGCGCCGCCCGCGACTGGGTCGCCGCGGAGCACCCGCGCTCCTGGGCGCCGCGACAGGTCGTCACGCTCGAGGAGATCCCGCTCCTGGCCAACGGGAAGCCCGACCGGCAGGCCTTGCTCGCGCTGGTCACGAGCGACGAGGTGGAGCGATGACCGACCTGCACGTCTACTCCCTCCCGATGACCACCCGCTTCCGTGGGATCACCGAACGTGAGGGGATCGTTTTCGAGGGTGCCGGGGGATGGGGCGAGTGGTCGCCGTTCCTCGACTACGACACCCCGGAGATCGAGCCCTGGCTGCGCTGCGCCGAGGAGGCGGCCGCGGGGGACTGGCCGGCGCCGCTCCGAGAGTCGGTGCCCGTCAACGCGACGGTGCCCGCCGTCGGACCGGAGCGCGCCCACGAGATCGTGGCCCGCTCCGGGTGCGCGACCGCCAAGGTGAAGGTCGCCGATCCGGGCCAGAGCCTGGCCGACGACATCGCCCGTGTCGAGGCCGTCCGGGACGCCCTCGGCCCCGCGGGCAAGGTGCGGATCGACGTCAACGGTCTCTGGACGGTCGATGAGGCGTTGGCCTCGATCAAGGTGCTCGACCGGGCCGCCGGCGGGCTCGAGTACGTCGAGCAGCCCTGTCCCACGGTCGAGGAGCTCGCCGACGTACGCCGCACGGTGGACGTCCCGATCGCTGCGGACGAGTCGATCCGGCGGGCCACGGACCCCTACCGCGTACGCGACCTCGAGGCTGCCGACGTGGCCGTGCTGAAGGTGCAGCCGCTGGGCGGCGTACGCGCCTGCCTGCGGATCGCCGAGGACATCGGGCTGCCGTGCGTGGTCTCCTCGGCCCTGGAGACCTCGGTCGGTATGGCTGCCGGGATCGCACTCGCGGCGGCGTTGCCGGAGCTGCCCTACGCGTGCGGGCTGGGCACGGTCTCGATGCTCACCGACGACATCACCGCGACCTCGCTCCTCCCGGAGGCTGGCCTCCTACCGGTGCTCCCGGCCTCGCCGGCACCGGAGCGGTTGCTCGCCGAGCCGGCGCTGGGTGCCGCGCCGGCGCGCGTGGAGCTCTGGCGCCGGCGTCTGGCCGATGTCCGCGCCTACCGGGAAGCGCGTCGATGACGGGACAACGCATGACCACCGCTACCGAGCTCGCCCGCACAGTCGTCACCGCGCTCGTCGAGGCGCGCGTCACCGACATCGTCATCGCCCCTGGTTCGCGCAACGCGCCGCTCTCGTTCGCCGTCTTCGACGCCGCGCGGGCCGGACTGGTGCGTCTGCACACCCGGATCGACGAGCGCTCGGCCGGCTTCTTCGCGCTCGGCCTGACCAAGGTCGGCTCGCGCGCGGCGGTGATGTGCACCTCCGGCACCGCGGTCGCCAACCTGCACCCGTCGGTGCTCGAGGCGGCCCATGCGGGCGTACCGCTGGTCGCCGTCACCGCCGACCGGCCGGCACGGCTCCGCGAGACCGGCGCCAACCAGGTCACCGACCAGGTGGGCATCTTCGGGAGGCTGGTGGAGACCGTCGACCTGGCGACGGCGCCGGACGCGAGCCACGGCGAGGCCCTCGACTCCGCGCGCGGACCCGTCCACTGGAACCTCCAGCTGGACGAGCCGTTGACGCCGCCCGACCGGTGGAAGCCGGGGCGGATCGAGGCCCGCCCGACGCCGGTACGCCCCGAGCTGATGATCCACGAGTCGATCCCGACGGGAGCCGGGACGCCGCTGACGGTCGTCGTCGCCGGCGACGACGCCGGCCCGCCGTCCCGGATCCTCGCCCAGGACGGCGGCTGGCCGCTGCTCGCCGAGCCCTCCTCCGGTGCCCGCACGGGTGACAACGCCCTGCGCTCCTACCGACTGCTGCTCGAGTCACCGCTCGCCGAGCGGATCGAGCGGGTCGTCGTCTACGGTCACCCGACCCTCTCCCGGCCGGTCACCAACCTGCTCGCCCGCGCCGACGTCGAGATCATCGCGGCCCCGGTCGAGGGTGTCTGGTCCGCGCGCCCGTTCCGGGTCGACCGCACGATCCGCACGCGGCTCCACGTCGACGGCACTCCGGACACCGCGTGGCTGGAGGAGTGGCGCTCAGCGGATCGCGAGGTCAGTCGTCAGGTCGACCGGCTGCTCCACGAGCAGCAGGAGATGACGGCGTACGACGTCTCCGCCTGTGTCGCCCGCGCTCTGCCCGACGGCGGGCTGCTGGTGCTGGGCCCCTCGAACCCCGTACGCGACCTCGACCTGATGATGCGGCCCAACCGTGTCGGCGGGCGACGGAAGGTGATCGCCAACCGTGGCCTGGCCGGCATCGACGGCATCGTCTCGACCGCGGTCGGCGCCGCCGTCGGCCGGTTGTCGTCGACGCGCGCGCTCGCACTGATGGGCGACGTCACCTTCCTCCACGACTCCGGCGGTCTCCTGCTCGGCCCGGAGGAGGCCCGCCCCGACCTGACCATCGTCGTCGTCAACGACGACGGCGGCTCGATCTTCGCCTCGCTGGAGCAGGGCGCCGACGAGTACTCCGACAGGTTCGAGCGCCTCTTCGGCACGCCGCACGGCACCTCGCTGGAGGCCCTCTGCGCCGCTCACCGCATCCCGCACCTCGCGGTCACCTCCGTCCCCGAGCTCGAGGCCGCCCTCGCCTCCCCGAACGGCGGTATCGAGGTCGTCGAGGCCGCGGTCTCCCGCGGCGGCCGCAGGGAGCTCGACCTCGCCATCCGGGCCCTGGCTCGTTCCTGAGCCGGCGGCGCGGTCGGTCATGGCACAGTGTGCGCGTGACCGAACAGCCACAGTGGCCGGGCGTGGTGCCCTACGTCGACTACTACACCGGCGCCAAGCGCATCCTGGTGCTCCACCTGACCAGCGGAAACAAGATGCTCGCGAACAACCCGGGCAAGCTGCCGCCGATAGCGAGCATCGACGGAAGGCAGTACGTCGTCTACTGGGGGACGGTCTCCTTCGAGATCCCCGCCGAGCGGGCCTGCCACGTCAGCGTCCACGTCGAGGGCAACTACGTCCAGCAGGCCGCCACGATCCTGCTCTCGCCCGGAGCCGAGCAGGTGCAGCTGACGTACGCGACCCACTACACCTCCGGCGTCGGGAGCCTGACTCTGTCCTGAGTCAGGCCCGCCAGTACGGATCCCGGCCGATGAAGCCGAGGAGCTGCTCCTGGGGAGAGGCGTCGGCAGGCACCTCGACCCGGGGACCGAACTGGCCCGAGGCGCGCATGGCGTCCTCCATGGCGGCCGCGCCGACCAGCATCGCCGCGGAGCGCTCGGCGCCGAGGTCGAAGTCGCGCCCGAGGGCCCGGGACAGGTCCCAGGAGTGCATCCAGATGTCGGGGGTGTAGATCTCCGAGAGCGCGACGTCGAGCGGCTTGTCGCCCATGTGCGGGTTGGAGACCATCCGGTCGGCGGGGTCGTCGAAGAGGGCCTGTACGTCGGCGGTGTGGGCCTTCCAGGCGCCGACCGGGTCCGCGGCGACGTCGAGCGGCGTCAGGTCGGTCCCGGCGGATCCGTTCAGGAACCCTCGCGACCATTCGACCAGGTGGGCGACCACGTCGAGCGCCGTCCACTCCGCGACGGGCGAGGGTCGCGACCAGTCCGACGGCGAGGCGCTGCCGACGAGCTCGGCGAACCGCCCCGCGTCGTACGCGTGCTGCTGAGCCGGTGTCATGCCAGCTCCGCCAGGAGCTCGTCGAGCTGCTCGTAGCCCTGGACCACGCCCTTGTCCATGCCGCTGGCCATGATGGCGGCCTGGGTCTCGAAGGACTCCACGACGCTGAGGCCGGTCAGCCGGGTGCGGCCGCCGGGGAGCGGCTCGAAGGTGAGGTATTCCAGCGACGCTCCGTCGGGCGCGCCGCGCCAGGTGAAGGTCTGCACGATGCGCTCGTTCTCGCGCACCTCGTGGAAGCTGCCGAAGAACTGGGTGAACTCGTCACCGTCGCGCTCGGCCGAGTAGGCCCACGAGCCGCCGGTGCGGAAGTCCCACGTGGTGATGTTCATACCGACGTCGCGCGGGCCGAGCCACTTGGCGTACAGCTCCTTGTCGGCGTGAGCGCGGAAGACGAGCTCCGGGGGAGCGTCGAACTCGCGGACGATGGTGATCGTCGGGGCCTCCTTGGAGGCCTCGATCGTGGTCTCGTGCTTCGTGGTGGTCATGATGCGTCCTCTTCTCGGGCTGGTTCTCGGGCTGGTTGGTCTTCCTGCATCTCGGCGAGCAGCGCGTCCAAGCGTCGGTAGCGCTCTTCGGCCTGCTGTTGGTATCGCTCGATCCATTTGGTCATGAGGTCGAACACCTCCGCTTCGAGGCGGACGGGCGCGCGGCGTGACTCCCGGCTCACCAGGCCGGCGTCCTCGAGCACCTTGAGGTGCTTGGAGACCGCCTGGAGGCTGACGTCGTAGGGCGCCGCCAGCTCGCCGACGGTCGCGTCGGCCGACGAGAGCCGGGCGATCAGGTCGCGCCGGGTCGGGTCCGCCAGTGCCGCAAAGACTCGGGAGAGTCTGTCCTCGCTCATCCGTCACTCCTCAACCATTTGGTTGATAACGACGTTAGGTCGCCGCGTACGGCCTTGTCAACCATTTGGTTGAGTAACTTGCTTACCGGAAAACATTCCCCGGGGGACATGGGTTGCGGCACCATGTTTTCCCAGTGCAGTCCTCCTCGGGCCTGTTTGTCTCGGGCTCCGATTCGACAGGAAAGGCGTAGCCCCATGAGTCCTTCGCGCCGTAGATCCATGAGAGTGACCGCGTTGACCGCCGGTCTCCTCCTCGCCATCTCCCTCTCCCCGACCCAGTCCGCCGCCGGCGCCGCCGAGAAGGAGGACCGACATCTCACCCAGAAGGCGAGGTCCCACGGGGTCACGTTGGAGCACGGGGCGTACGTCGGCTGGTCGACGCCCGGCTCGCACGCCGAGGGTGGCACCCCGCAGGAGCAGCCGATCACGGCCCAGGCGTCCGTGGCGGGCATCGACGTCTCCGGTCACCAGGGCAACGTCGACTGGGCCTACTGGTGGGGCCAGGGCAAGCGGTTCGCCTACATCAAGGCGACCGAGGGCACCTACTACCGCAACAGCACCTACTTCCCGCAGCAGTACAACGGCTCCTACAACCAGGGCTTCATCCGCGGCGCCTACCACTTTGCCAACCCCTCCGACTCCGGCGGTGCGGCGCAGGCCGACTACTTCGTCAACAACGGCGGCGGCTGGTCGGCCGACGGGAAGACGCTGCCGGGCGTGCTCGACATCGAGTACAACCCCTACAGCGGCGGCACCTGCTACGGCCTCTCGCAGGCGTCGATGCGCTCCTGGATCGCGGCCTTCCTGGACCGCTACCGCTATCGCACCGGCCGCGACGCGGTCATCTACACGACCACCGACTGGTGGACGACCTGCACCGGCAACACCTCGCAGTTCGCCAGCGCCCACCCGCTCTGGATCGCGCGCTACGCCAGCACGCCCGGCACCCTGCCGGCCGGATGGGGCTACTACACCTTCTGGCAGTACACCTCGTCACCGCTGGACCAGAACACGTTCAACGGCGCGTACGAACGCCTGCAGGCGCTCGCGCTGGGGTGATCCCTCCGGGTGGCCCCGGTCCTCACAGGCCCAGCTGGGACTTCCAGGAGCCGAGGACCGGGGTCCACTCGAAGATCCGGCGCTCCTTGATCAGCCCGACCGCGAGGAACGGGTCGTCGTCGACGACCGCCTCGACCGTGGCGATGTCGCCCTCGAAGACGAGCAGGCCGGAGCCGTCGGAGGTGGGGCCGGAGAGGACCAGGTCGTCCTGGCTCGCCAGGAACCCACGATGGGCGTCGAGGTGCTCGGCGCGTACGTCGGGGAGGTCGTTGTAGGCGTACAGGACTGCGACGAGGGCCATCAGAGGTCGGCCCCGTCCGCGAGACGTACGTAGCCGCGCTCGGCCGGGATCAGGTTGGCCGCCTGGGTGTCGAAGACCCCGGAGCCGAACTCGGAGTAGACCCGGTCGTGGATCGCGACGGTCCGGGAGGCGCCGACCTCGCGGGCGAAGTCGATCAGCTCGGCCGATCGGGCCCACGGCGCCGAGACCGGCAGGAAGAGTACGTCCACGGCCTGGCCGGGACCGTCGAGTGCGTCGCCCGGGTGGAAGATCTTGGTGTCCCCGGCCTGGATCAGGTAGCCGGAGTTGTCGAAGTGGGGCATGTCGGCGTGGATGACCGCGTGCTTCTCGTTGACCGCGGTGACCGGGAGCCCGGCGACGAAGGACTCGCCCGGCTTCACCACCGTGGTCCGCTCGTGGACCGCGGGAGCACCCTTCTGGATCTGTGCCGCGACCGCGCCGATGGTGTAGACGGGTGCGTCGCTGCCCTCGAGGAGCGCCGGGCTGTAGTGGTCGGGGTGCTCGTGGGTGATCAGCACCGCCGTCGCGCCGTCCAGCGCCTCGGGCTGCGCGAACACGCCCGGGTCGACGACCACCACCGCCCCGTCGTGCTCGATCCGGACACAGGAATGGCCGAACTTCGTGATCCTCATGCCGCCGAATCTATCGCGGGTGGGTCAGACGTCGGAGCGGACCATGTTGGCGAGCCACAGGCCGAGGAAGGCGGGGAGGAGTACGCCCCAGCCCATCTGCACGGCCGAGTCCTCCGGCAGCGCGACCACGCCGATCATGGCGAGGGCGCTCGGCAGCGCGCCCGACACGATGGCGATGCTCGTCTCGGCGGCGGGGTGGTTGCTCCGGGAGTAGGCGAGATAGAGGCCCATCGCCCCGGCCGCCACGGCGTAGAGGATCGTCAGCACCGCGGCGACGACCAGCAGCTTGTAGGCGCCCGGGGCGTCGTCGGGACGGTCGCCCAGCCACGCGATCGCCGACCAGAACCCGAAGCTGTCACCGTCCTCGCCGTCGTCGTGGACGATCCGGTAGGCCGGCACCGAGATCATCGCGACGATCAGGACCGGAACCACGAGCAGCTGCGTGCGTGCCAGCCGGTCGGCGGTCTCCTCTCCTTCGCGCAGGGCTGTGCGGATGAGGCCGTCCGAGTTCTCCATGAACGGAGGTTAGGACAGTGCGTCGCGGATCGGGACGAACTTGGCCTGGGTCTCGGCCAGCTCGGTCTCCGGGTCGGAGCCGGCCACGATGCCGCACCCGGCGAAGAGGCGGGCGGTGCGGTCGTCGATCATCTCTGCCGAGCGCAGCGCGATGCCCCACTCGCCGTCGCCGGAGGCGTCCATCCAGCCGACCGGCCCGGCGTAGCGGGCGCGCTCCATCGACTCGATCTCGGCGATGAGCGCGACGGCGTCCTCACGCGGCGTGCCGCCGACCGCGGCCGAGGGGTGCAGCGCGGCGGCCAGGTCGAGCGAGCTCACCCCGTCGCTGGCCACGCCGGTGATGTCGGTGGCCAGGTGCATCACGTTGGGGAGCTTGAGCACGAACGGCGCGTCGGGCACGTTCATCGAGGAGCAGTGCGGTTCCAGGGCGTCGGCGACCGACCTGGCGGCGTACTCGTGCTCCTCGAGGTTCTTCGACGACTCCGCCAGCGAGGCGGCGAGAGCATGGTCGAAGTCCTCCTCGCCGGTGGGCCAGATCGTGCCGGCCAGGACGCGGGAGGTGACCAGGCCGCGCTCTCGGCGCACGAGCAGCTCGGGGGTCGCGCCGAAGAGGTCGTCGACGTGGAACGTCCAGCACGTCGGGTACGCATCGGCCAGCCGCCGCAGCACGGCGCGGATGTCGATCGGTGCGTTGGCCGCGGCCAGCAGGTCGCGGGCGAGGACGACCTTGTCGAGGTCGCCGTGCTGGAGCCGGGAGACGGCGTCGGCGACGATCCGCATCCAGTGCTCACCGTCGACGTAGGCATCGGCGAAGACGACGTCGCGCGGCGCCTCAGGGTCCGGCGCCGGAGCCAGCGCGGGAGGCGGCGTGGCGGCCGGTCCCACGGTCGTCACCCAGGCGGTGTCGCCGCGCTTGCCGACGACGACCGCGGGCACCTTGAGCACGGAGAATCCCGGAAGGTCTGCGAAGGCGAAGGAGCCGAAGCCGACCAGTCCGGTGCCGGGCTCTCCCACGGGATCGGAGACCGTCGAGACGGCGGCCAGCTCCTCGAACCACTTCGCCGCGTGCGCGAAGCGCTCCGGTCCGGACGTACGGATCTCGGCGGCGGTGCCCCAGCCGACCAGGCCCTCGCCGTGGCGGACCCAGGACAGCACGCGCCGGCGGGCGGGCAGCAGCGCGAGCAGGTCGTCGAGCGTCTCCGAACCGGCGTCGAGCGCCACGGTGGTCGCGACCAATGACCGCTGCTCAGACTCACTCACACGCCCAGCGTATCGGCGTGGTGTCGGCCGAGACGAGTCGAAGTGATGTATGCGGCATTGCGCCCCGTTTGCCATCCACCACCATCGGGGTTGTAGCGTGCGCTGGCGTGAGTACCAACAAAGAGCAGTCGTTCATCGCAGAGAACGGCATCACCCTCGGCATCATCGCCTTGGCCCTCTTCGTCGTGCTGGGCGTTGGCCTGCCACGGTGGGTTGGCGACTCCGAGTCCCATTCGGGCGTGAAGATCACGCTCCCCGAGACGCTGTCGGGCGGTTACAAGCCGGCCGACAAGAAGTCCTCCTACGACCTCGACGTGATCAAGCAGCAGGGCGCGTCCGAGGACCAGCTGGACCTGTTCATCAAGCAGAATGCGGCCAGCTCGAAGACCGAGGACCGCAACGTGTCCGACGCGCTCGGGTTCTCGATGGCCTCGCGCACCTACATCACCAAGGACATGAAGAAGTCCGTGATGATCCGCGCCTTCGCCGGCGACGGCAGCGCCTACTACGGCGGCGGCGAGGTCTCCAAGGTGCGCGACAACGTCTGCTACTCCAGCGCAGACCAGTCGACCGGTCAGACCCAGGCGACCTGCTCGCACGCGTCCAACGACCTGACCGTCCAGGCGACCGCTGCCTCGAAGGAAGACGCGGCGAAGTACGCCGACGAGATCTTCGAGAAGCTCGCCTGAGTTCGGGCCGGACAGCGACCCGAGACAGAATCAGCCCGTGACCCGAGCAGATCTGGACAAGCAGCCCGGCGACGTCCGTCGGATGTTCGACGCCGTGGCCAAGCGCTACGACATCACCAACGACGTGCTCTCGCTCGGCCAGGACCGGCGCTGGCGGCGTGAGGTGATCAAGGCCGTCGACCCCAAGCCGGGCGAGCTCGTGCTCGACCTGGCCGCCGGCACCGGCACCTCGTCCCAGCCGTTCCTGGACGCCGGCGCCTCCGTGGTGCCGACGGACTTCTCGATCGGGATGCTCCAGGTCGGCAAGCAGGCCAAGCCCCACCTGCCGTTCACGGCCGGCGACGGCACCCGGCTGCCCTACCGCGATGCGACCTTCGACGCGGTCACGATCTCGTTCGGGCTGCGCAACATCGTCGACCCGGCGGCCGGCCTGCGCGAGCTGCGCCGGGTCACCCGTCCCGGTGGCCGGATCGTGGTCTGCGAGTTCTCGCACCCGACCTGGAAGCCGTTCCGCACGCTCTACGTCGAATACCTGATGAAGGCTCTTCCTCCGGTAGCGCGCGCGGTATCGTCCTCCCCCGACGCGTACGTCTATCTCGCTGAGTCCATCCGGGCGTGGCCAGACCAGGCAGGTCTCGCCGAGATGCTCTCCTCAGCGGGTTGGCAGTCGCCGACCTGGACGAATCTCTCGGGTGGAATCGTCGCACTTCATCACGCAACCGCTTGATCTCTGCGAAAGTTCAACTATGACCACGACGTTGCCATGGGACGGCATCTTGATGCCTCGCGAGGCCTACGGGCCCGCAGCGGTCAAGGCCAGGGACTCGCTCACCGACGCGGCCGCGCAGGGAGACTGGCGCCGCGCGCTCTCGCAGGTGCGCAACGACTACACCGTCGGCGTCAACACCTGGAAGATCGGCGGCGAGTCGATGTTCACGCCGCTCCACCACGCCGCCTACCTCGGAGCACCACGGGAGACGGTCCAGGAGCTGCTCTCGCTGGGCGGTGTCCGCTCGCTGCCGACTGCGCACGGCGAGACGCCCTACCAGCTCGCCAAGCGGCGCGGTCACGACCACCTGCTCGACATGCTCGACCCCTACTTCCGCCCCGGCACCCCGCTCGGTGACAACCTCGAGGCCGTCAACCACCACGTGAACACGACGCTGGCCGAGCTGACCGCCGAGTTCCGCGGCGACCACCAGCTGCGTACGTTCGACGTCCGGCTCATCTCCGAGGAGGGCGGCCCCGACGAGGCCTGGTTCACCGCTCCGGGGATGTACGGCGGCATCCGGATCGGCATGTTCTGGGGTCGCGCGCACCTGGAGTACAACTCCCGCCTGGGTGACTCCTACGCCGTCGTCGGCCCGGAGGGCTCGGCCTACGTGAGCCGCTCCAAGCGCGCCCTCCCCCTGCCCACCCGCTGACCGTACGCCGCATGCGAGAGTCGTCCCATGGATGACGTGGCAGCCGACCTGATCACCGACCTGAACCCCCTCCCGGACGAGATCGGCGGAAGGCTGCGAGCCCAGCTGGAGTTCATCGCGGAGGCCGACAGGCTCAAGACGATCCTGCGCGCCTCCCCGCTGGCCGCGGCCGACCGTCGTGAGAACGACGCCGAGCACTCCTGGCACCTGGCGCTGATGGTGCTGCTGCTGGCTGAGTACGCCGACGAGCCGATCGACGTCGGGCATGCGATCAAGCTGGTGATCATCCACGACATGGTCGAGATCTACGCCGGCGACAGCCCCGTCTTCGACGCCGCGGCGGTCGTCGACCAGGTCGAGCGTGAGCTGGCCGCCGCCGACCGGCTCTTCACGATGCTGCCGCCGGACCAGGCGGGGGAGATCCGGGCGCTCTGGGACGAGTTCGAGGCCGCTCAGACTCCCGAGGCGCGCTTCTGCAAGGCGATGGACCGGCTCGAGCCGATGCTCCTCAACTGGCTCAACCGCGGTGGCACCTGGAGCATGCCGGGTGCCACCGAGGCCCGCGTACGCGCCCGTGAGGCCGGCGTCGTCGCCGCCTCGACGACTCTCGGTGCGGCCACCGACGCCATCGTCCGTGCGGGGCTCGCCAAGGGCTGGATCCGTCCCGATCCCGACTGAGGATGACCTGACCCCGTTTTCCCCATATTCCCGCGGGGGTATCCAGTACGCTGCGGCGACTTCGGACTGTGGGGACGCTGAGGAGGGCCGCCCGTGGATGCGGATGTGGTGCCGGGCTCGGTAGCACACTGGACCGTCACTCTCGATGATCAGCGTCGGCTCGAGTGGGCTTTGGTGAGGTTGCGGCTGCGGAGCTGGCCCTACTGGGTCCTGGGGCTGGTTCTGCCGGCGTTGATGATCGGCTCCGCCTGGTTCGGGATGCGCGATCTGGGGCTTGATCCGGTTCGCGATGTTGTCGATCGACTGATGATCTTGACATTCGGAGTCGCGTGCCTGGCACTCACGCTGCCGCTGCCGCTCTGGACAGTCCCTCGCCGCGTGAAGCGCGAGCTTCCTGTTGGAGCCACTCTCGTCGCATGGACGACGGAGAGCGGATTGGGTGTGCGCACGCCCAACCGACTCACCTTCTACCCGTGGCCGCGGCTGGCGCTGGTCGAGGCGGGGCCGGTGCTCGTGCGGTGTCGGCAGGAGGGCGCGAAGACGTTGGCCGTACCGGCGTATCTTCCGACCGGACCGGATGAGGTGTCGCGGTCGATCGACTTCCCGGCCCAGCTCATCGGGCCGGAAATCGGGCACGAGCTGGCACGGAGAGCAGGCCAGGAGCTTGCGCAAGCTCCGCTGGCCGGGCGGCCGACCGTCGTCGACCGTGCTCTGAGGTGGCGGATCATCCGGGCGTGGTTGTGGACGCAGTTCGGCATCACGGCGCCGTTCGGCATAGTGACGTGGTTGGCCCCGGCTGCGATCGCCCTCAACATCGCGCTCCATCTGGCCGGTGGCTCCTACAGGATGGCTGCCTTCTTCGTGGTGGCAATCCTGCTCAACCCACTCATCTGGCTGTTTTCCGGCGAGGGTCGGATGTCGGGGATGTATCCCGTCGGCGCCACCGTCACCGGGTCTGTGGGTGAGTGGCTCGAGATCCAGGGACCCTGGGGGAGTGTCGCCTGGCACTCCTCGTGGTTGAAGCGGCGCAGGATGACCAAGCACACCGTGACGTACGAGGTGGTGCAGATCGGCCCCGGCGGACAGCCTGTCTCGCAGGCCGACGTCGAGAAGCGGATCGTCGTGATCCCCCGAGTGTTCCTCGACGCACCGACGCCGGCAGCCGCCGCCGACGTCTGACCCGTCACAACCCCGCCATGGCGTGATTCTGCAAGCGTTTGCCGCCGGATGCGCGGGCACTTTCCCACCATGGCGGGAAAGTGCCCGCGCGCCATTTCAGCAACCCACTTGCAATCCGCCGCAGGAGTGGCAGGATGTGAGTTGGCCCACATTGTGATTCTATTCACAAAGTCTCAAGAAGGGGTGGGCCGCTCAGGGTAGGAGGCGAGATGGAGCTCTACGTGCCGGTGCTCGCGTTGGCGGGACTGGCGACGCTCTTCGCGGTCGGTTCGGTGATCATGAGCTCGGTCGTGGGACCGAGCCGTGCCAACCAGGCCAAGGCGGATCCCTACGAGTGCGGGATCGAGGCCACGCCGCAGGCGTTGGGCGGTCGTTTCCCGGTGAAGTACTACATCACCGCGATGCTCTTCATCATCTTCGACATCGAGATCATCTTCCTCTACCCGTGGGCCGTCAGGTTCGACGCGATGGGGTGGTTCGGCCTCGCGGAGATGGGCCTGTTCCTGCTGACCGTCTTTGTCGCGTACGCCTATGTGTGGCGTCGCGGTGGATTGGACTGGGACTGACATGGGTCTCGAAGAAAAGCTTCCGAGCGGGGTTCTGCTCACGACCGTCGAGGGCCTGGCGGGCTACTTCCGCAAGGCGAGCCTGTGGCCGGCGACGTTCGGGCTGGCCTGCTGCGCCATCGAGATGATGACCAGCGGTGGCCCGAAGTACGACCTCGCCCGTTACGGCATGGAGGTCTTCCGGGCGAGTCCCCGACAGGCCGACCTGATGATCGTGGCCGGCCGGGTGAGCCAGAAGATGGCGCCGGTGCTGCGGCAGATCTACGACCAGATGCCCGAGCCTAAGTGGGTGCTCGCGATGGGCGTCTGCGCCAGCAGCGGCGGGATGTTCAACAACTACGCGATCGTCCAGGGCGTCGACCACATCGTGCCCGTCGACATGTATCTCCCCGGCTGCCCGCCGCGCCCCGAGATGCTGATCGACGCGATCCTCAAGCTCCACGACAAGATCCAGGGCGGCTCGCTGGGCGTCAACGCCGAGCGCGAGGAGGTCGCGGCCGAGGCCGTGGCCCTGCGCCAGCTGCCGCTGATCGACCAGACGGGACTCCTGCGGTGAACGACCAGCACGACCCCAGCGGCATGTTCGGCGTGAGCGGCTCGGGCGACACCAGCGGTTACGCCGGTCTCACCCGCCGGCACGCGATGCCGAGCCGCACCAGCGACGTCGGGGTGCAGCCCTACGGCGGCTGGTTCAAGGAGATCGCCGACGCCCTCGCCTTCACCGGAGCGGAGGCGGTCATCCACCGCGGTGAGCTGACCTTCCACGTACGCCGCGAGCAGCTGCTCGAGGCCCTGCAGGTGCTCCGCGACGAGCTGCGCTTCGAGCTCTGCTCCGGGGTGTCCGGGGTGCACTACCCCGCTGACCAGGGCAAAGAGCTGCATGCGGTCTACCACCTGCTCTCGATGACCTACAACCGCCGGGTGCGGGTCGAGACGAGCGCCCCCGACGAGGACCCGCACGTGCCGAGCGGGGTGGGCATCTACCCGACGCTCGACTGGCACGAGCGCGAGACCTACGACATGTTCGGGATCGTCTTCGACGGCCACCCGGGGCTGACCCGGATCCTGATGCCCGACGACTGGCCGGGCCACCCGCAGCGCAAGGACTACCCGCTGGGCGGGATCCCCGTCGAATACAAGGGCGCGACGATCCCGCCGCCGGACACTCGCAGGAGCTACTCATGACCGCGACAGAGGCTGACGAGGGCCGTACGTTCACCGTCACCGGCCAGGACTGGGACGAGCTGACCGACGCCCTCAAGGACGTCAAGGACGAGCGGATCGTCGTCAACATGGGCCCGCAGCACCCCTCGACCCACGGGGTGCTCCGGCTGATCCTCGAGCTCGAGGGCGAGACCGTCACCGAGGCACGCGCCGGGATCGGCTACCTCCACACGGGCATCGAGAAGAACATGGAGTTCCGCTCCTGGACCCAGGGCACGACCTTCGTCACCCGGATGGACTACCTCTCGCCGATCTTCAACGAGACGGCGTACGTCCTCGGGGTGGAGAAGCTGCTCGGCATCGGCGACGAGGTGCCGGAGAAGGCCGACGTCATCCGAGTCATGCTGATGGAGCTCAACCGGATCTCATCCCACCTGGTGGCGATCGCGACCGGTGGCATGGAGCTCGGCGCCCTGACCGTGATGACGATCGGGTTCCGCGAGCGTGAGCTGTGCCTGGACCTGTTCGAGTTCATCACCGGGCTGCGGATGAACCACGCCTACATCCGTCCCGGCGGCGTCGCCCAGGACGTCCCGGAGGGCACCGTCGCCCGGGTGAGCGAGTTCATCGAGCTGATGAAGACCCGGCTGCACGAGTACGCCGCGCTCTGCAACGCCAACCCGATCTTCAAGGGCCGCCTGGAGCAGGTCGGCTACCTCGACCTGGAGGGCTGCCTCGCGCTCGGTCTGACCGGCCCGATCCTGCGGAGCACCGGCTACCCGTGGGACCTGCGCAAGACCCAGCCCTACTCCGGCTACCAGGACTACGACTTCGAGGTCATCACCTGGGACACCTGCGACTCCTACGGGCGGTTCCGGGTGCGGCTGGCCGAGATGTGGGAGTCGTTGCGGATCATGGAGCAGGCGCTCAAGAGGCTCGAGGACCTCGACGGCGCCCCCGTGATGGTCGCCGACAAGAAGATCGCCTGGCCCTCGCAGCTCTCCGTCGGCCCCGACGGCCAGGGCAACTCCCTCGACCACATCCGCCACATCATGGGCGAGTCGATGGAGGCGCTGATCCACCACTTCAAGCTGGTGACCGAGGGCTTCCGGGTGCCGGCAGGCCAGGCGTACGCCGCGATCGAGTCGCCGCGTGGAGAGCTCGGCGCCCACGTGGTCAGCGACGGCGGCACCAAGCCTTTCCGGGTCCACTTCCGGGACCCGTCGTTCACCAACCTCCAAGCCACCAGCGTGATGTCCGAGGGCGGCATGGTGGCCGACGTGATCGTGGCGATCGCGTCCATCGACCCGGTGATGGGAGGCGTCGACCGATGACGCTTGCTGCTGAGACCTACGACGAGCTGCGCGAGATCGCGGCTCGCTACCCGCAGGCCCGCTCGGGCCTGCTGCCCATGCTCCATCTGGTGCAGTCGGTCGAGGGTCGGGTCACGCCCGAAGGGATCCAGGCCTGCGCCGAGGTCCTCGGGCTCACCCCGGCCGAGGTGAGCGGGGTTGCGACCTTCTACACGATGTACAAGCGCCACCCTGTCGGCACCCACCACGTCGGCGTCTGCACCAACACGCTGTGCGCGGTCATGGGTGGCGACGAGATCTTCGCCTGCCTGCGCGAGAAGCTCGAGGTGGGCAACGACGAGACCACCGCCGACGGTGCGATCACGCTCGAGCACATCGAGTGCAACGCTGCCTGCGACTACGCGCCGGTGGTGATGGTCAACTGGGAGTTCTTCGACAACCAGACGCCGGAGTCGGCCTCGCAGCTGGTCGACGACCTGCGTGAGGGCCGTGAGGTCGTGGCCTCCCGCGGTGCGCGGATCACGAGCTGGCGCGAGGCCGAGCGGGTCCTGGCCGGCTTCGAGGACGGCCTCGTCGACGAGGGCCCGGCCGCCGGGTCGGCGTCGCGGGTCGGGCTGGAGCTGGCGCGTGAGCGCGGCTGGGCGGCCCCGGGCGACGCACGCGGCTCGGCCGATATCCCGGAGAAGCTGCCCGAAGCCGTCGAGGTGGCCGACACCCGTCGCGCCGAGTCGGAGACGATCGCCGAGGAGGCGTCCGATGACTGACACGCTGACCCCGGTCCTGACCGCCAACTGGGGCGACGAGCGGGCCTGGACGCTGCCCGCCTACACCGCCACCGGCGGCTACGAGGCGCTCGACATCGCGCTCGGGATGGCTCCCGTGGACGTACAGACCGCGGTCAAGGACTCCGGTCTCCGCGGCCGCGGCGGCGCCGGCTTCCCGACGGGGGTGAAGTGGGGCTTCCTGCCGCCGCCCGACCCCGAGAACCCCAAGCCGCGCTACCTGGTGGTCAACGCCGACGAGTCCGAGCCGGGCACCTGCAAGGACATCCCGCTCATGATGGCCTCGCCCCACACCCTGGTCGAGGGCGTGATCATCTCCTCCTACGCCATCCGTGCGGAGCGTGCCTTCATCTACGTACGCGGCGAGGTGCTGCACGTGATCCGGCGGCTGCAGGCCGCGGTCCGTGAGGCCTACGCGGCCGGCCACCTCGGCAAGAACATCCACGGCTCCGGGTACGACCTCGAGCTGGTCGTGCACGCGGGCGCCGGGGCCTACATCTGTGGCGAGGAGACCGCGCTGCTCGACTCGCTCGAGGGACGTCGCGGGCAGCCGAGGCTGCGTCCGCCGTTTCCGGCCGTCGCCGGTCTCTACGCGAGCCCGACCGTGATCAACAACGCGGAGTCGATCGCCTCGGTGCCGGCGATCGTGAAGAACGGCGCCTCCTGGTTCGCGGGAATGGGCACCGAGAAGTCGGCCGGCGTCGGCATCTTCTCGCTCTCCGGTCACGTCAAGAAGCCCGGTCAGTACGAGGCTCCGCTCGGCATCACGCTGCGCCAGCTGATCGAGCTGGCCGGTGGCGTACGCGAGGGGCACGAGCTGAAGTTCTGGACCCCCGGTGGCTCCTCGACACCGCTGTTCACCCAGGAGCACCTGGACGTGACGCTGGACTTCGAAGGCGTCGCGGCGGCGGGCTCGATGCTCGGCACCCGCGCGCTGCAGATCTTCGACGACTCCGTCTGCGTGGTCCGTGCGGTGCTGCGGTGGACGGAGTTCTACAAGCACGAGTCGTGCGGCAAGTGCACCCCGTGCCGCGAGGGCACCTGGTGGCTGGTGCAGGTGCTGGAGCGGCTGGAGAAGGGCGACGGCAAACCCGAAGACCTCGACCTGCTGCTCGACCAGTGCGACAACATCCTCGGCCGCTCGTTCTGTGCGCTGGGTGACGGTGCGACGAGCCCGATCACCTCCTCGATCAAGTACTTCCGAGACGAATACCTGGCCCACCTCGAGCAGGGCGGCTGCCCGTTCGACCCGGCCGCGTCGACTGCATGGGCGGATCCGGTGGTCGAGCTTGTCGAGACCACCCGCGAGGAGGCAGTCGACCATGACTGACGTGACGCTGAAGATCGACGGCACCGATGTGACCGTGCCCGAAGGGACTCTCGTGATCCGGGCCGCCGAGGAGGCCGGGATCGAGATCCCGCGGTTCTGCGACCACCCGCTGCTGGCTCCCGTCGGTGCCTGCCGGCAGTGCCTGGTGGACATCCCCGACGCCGGCAACGGCCGGGGTTTCCCGAAGCCGCAGGCCTCGTGCACGATCCCGGTCGCCGAGGGCATGGTGGTGGAGACGCAGAACTCCACGGCCGTGAAGGCGCAGCACGGGATCATGGAGTTCCTCCTGGTCAACCACCCGCTGGACTGTCCGGTGTGCGACAAGGGCGGCGAGTGCCCGCTGCAGAACCAGGCGATGTCCCACGGGCAGGGGGAGACCCGGTTCGAGGGGACGAAGCGTACGTTCCCCAAGCCCATCAACCTCTCGCCCAACGTCTTGCTCGACCGTGAGCGGTGCATCGTCTGCCAGCGCTGTACCCGCTTCGCCGCCGAGATCCCGGGCGACCCGGGGATCGCGCTGATCCAGCGTGGTGCGCAGCAGCAGATCGGCATCGCCGACGACAAGCCGTTCTCGTCCTACTTCTCCGGCAACGTCATCCAGATCTGCCCGGTCGGTGCGCTGACCAGCGACGACTACCGGTTCCGGGCCCGCCCCTTCGACCTCGTCTCGACCCCGGGCGTCGCCGAGCACGACGCCTGTGGCGCCGCGATCCGCATCGACCACCGTCGGGGCAAGGTCATGCGCCGCCTCGCCGGCAACGACCCCGAGGTCAACGAAGAGTGGATCTCCGACAAGGACCGCTTCGGCTTCCGCTACGCCGTCCGTGACCGGCTCACCTCGCCGATGGTGCGCGAGGACGGCGAGCTCCGGCCGGCGTCCTGGCTGGAGGCTGTCGCCGTCGCCGCCCAGGGTCTGGCCGGTGCCGGCTCGGTGGGTGTGCTGCCCGGCGGCCGGCTGACGCTGGAGGACGCGAAGGCCTACGCGGCCTTCGCCCGCGACACGCTCCGCACGCCTCACATCGACTTCCGTGCCCGGCCGCTGTCGGAGGAGGAGACAGGTTTCCTCCGCTCGCGGGTGGCGGGCACGAGCGTCACCTACGCGGATCTCGACGCCGCCGACCATGTCGTCCTGGTCGGGCTCGAGCCCGAGGACGAGGCCGGCACACTCTTCCTGCGGCTGCGCAAGGCCAACCGAAAGGGCCTGCGGATCACCGCCCTGAGCGCGTACGCATCGGAGGGCTCCCGCAAGCTGGGAGCCGAGGTCGTCCTGACCGCTCCCGGCGCCGAGAAGGACGTGTTGTCGCAGGTCAGCGGGGTCACCGAGGCTTCGGTGATCCTGGTCGGCGAACGGCTGGCCACCAGCCCCGGCGGCTACTCCGCCGCGGCCGATCTCGCCGACCGCACCGGCGCCAGGCTCGCCTGGGTGCCGCGTCGCGCCGGCGACCGGGGCGCGGTCGAGGCCGACCTGCTCCCGGGCGAGGGCGGTCTCGACGCCGACGCCATGGTCCGAGCCGGCCTCGATGCCCTCGTGGTCGCCGGCGTGGACCCCGACGACACCGCCGACCCGGCCGCCTTCCTGGCGGCCCTGGACCAGGCCGGCTTCGTGGTCAGCCTCGAGCAGCGGGTCACCGCCGTGACCGAGCGTGCCGACGTCGTACTCCCTGTTGCCACCGCCTCGGAGAAGGCCGGCACGTTCGTCACCTGGGAAGGCCGCCGCCGCCCGTTCGAGAAGGTCTTCGACAAGCCCGCGGCCTACTCCGACGCCGAGGTCCTCGCCCACATCACCGCCGAGTTCGCACAATTGGGCGCCGAGTCCGCAGAAGTGGCGGACGAAACTGTCGTCTCGTCGCCCACAACTACCGACTCGGCCGCCACAACTACCGATTCGGCGGGGCTCCGGCTGGCGACCTGGCATCTGATGCTCGACAACGGGACGCTGCAGAGCGGTGACAAGGCGCTGGCGGCGACCGCCCGCCCCGCTTTCGTACGCCTCCCGGCGGCGCTCCACGCGGAGCTCGGTGACGTTGTGACGGTCACCGGTGACCGGGGGAGCTGGACGCTTCCGGCGCTGCCGGCCGAGATGGCGGACGGCACCGTGTGGGTGCCGACGAACAGCTTCGGGCGCGGTGTCTGGGCCGACCTCGCCTCGCCGGGTTCGACCGTGACAGTTGAGGGGGCACAGCAGTGAACGGGCTGGAGCAGTTCGGCCAGGACCCCTGGTGGATCATCGCGATCAAGGTGCTGCTGGTCTTCGTGGTCTGCGTCGTGCTGACGCTGTTCAACATCTGGTGGGAGCGCAAGGTCGTGGCCCGGATGCAGCACCGCATCGGCCCGAACCGGCACGGACCGTTCGGTCTGTTGCAGTCCCTCGCCGACGGCGTGAAGCTGGCGCTCAAGGAGGACCTGACCCCGGAGAAGGCCGACAAGATCGTCTTCATCACCGCGCCGATCCTGGCCACGGTGCCGGCGTTCGTGACGTTCTCGGTGATCCCGTTCGGCCCGGAGGTCAACCTCTTCGGTGTCCAGACGCCGCTGCAGCTGACCGACATGCCGGTCGCGGTGCTGTTCGTGATGGCGATCGCCAGCATCGGCATCTACGGGATCGTCCTCGGTGGGTGGGCCTCGGGCTCGACCTACTCGCTGCTGGGAGGCCTGCGCAGCAGCGCTCAGATGATCTCGTACGAGGTGAGCATGGGCCTGGCGCTCGTCACCGTCTTCCTGATGGCCGGCAGTCTGTCCACGAGCCAGATCGTCGCGGCGCAGCAGGACTGGTGGTTCGGCGCGCTGCTGCTGCCGTCCTTCCTGATCTACTGCATCTCGATGGTCGGCGAGACGAACCGCGCGCCGTTCGACCTCCCCGAGGCGGAGGGCGAGCTCGTCGGTGGTTTCCACACCGAATACTCCAGCCTGAAGTTCGCGCTCTTCTTCCTGGCCGAATACATCAACATGGCCACCGTCAGCGCGCTCGCCACGACGCTGTTCCTCGGCGGCTGGCGAGCCCCGCTCGGCCTCGGCACCATCTGGGCCGGCGCCAACGAGGGCTACTGGCCGGTGCTGTGGTTCTTCCTGAAGATGTTCTTCTTCATCTGGATCTTCATCTGGCTGCGCGGCACCCTGCCGCGACTGCGCTACGACCAGTTCATGTCGCTCGGCTGGAAGGTCCTGCTGCCGGCGAGCCTCGCCTGGATCGTCGTCGTCGCGGTCATCAAGATGGCCGCCATCGAGGGCGGCTTCAGTCCCAACTGGATCCTCTTCGGCTTCGGTCTGGCCATCACGGTGGTCGTGGTGCTCGGCTTCCTCAACCGGCTTCCGGAGAAGGAGGCCCAGGTCAGCACTCCGACCGGCGGCTTCCCGACGCCCGCGCTGCCGCAGGGCGGCGCCGTGCGAGGTGCCGCCCAGCCGCTGGTATTCGGACCTCCGTCGGGTGCCAACGGCGTACGCACTTCGACAGGCTCAGCACACCGCATTCTTCCCTCTCCTGAGGAGGCAAAGTGAGCAACGACGACCGCACGTTCAAGGAGCGCTTCTGGGACCCGGTGAGCGGGTTCGCGGTGACGTTCGGGACGCAGTTCAAGAAGCCGGTCACCGAGCAGTACCCGCAGCAGAAGGAGCCGACCGAGGAGCGTTTCCACGGCCGCCACCAGCTCAACCGGCACCCCGACGGCCTGGAGAAGTGCGTCGGCTGCGAGCTGTGCGCGTGGGCCTGTCCGGCCGACGCCATCTACGTCGAGGGTGCGGAGAACACCGAGGAGGAGCGCTACTCGCCGGGTGAGCGCTACGGCCGCGTCTACCAGATCAACTACCTGCGCTGCATCCTGTGCGGGCTGTGCATCGAGGCCTGCCCGACGCGGGCGCTGACGATGACCAACGAGTACGAGCTCGCCGACACCTCGCGCGAGAGCCTGATCTACGAGAAGCAGGACCTGCTCGCACCGCTCGAGGACGGAATGGAGGCGCCTCCCCACCCGATGTTCCTCGGCAACGACGACACCTCCTACTACGCACCGGAGCCTAAGGAGCGAGTCCAGTGAGCTTCGTCATCCTCGCCTCGGTCACGGTGATCGCGGCGCTGGGCCTGCTCTTCGCGCGCAAGCCCGTGCACGCCGCGCTGTCGCTGGCGGTCGTCATGGTCGGGCTCGCGATGATCTACGCGACGCTGGAGGCGCCGTTCCTGTTCGCCGTGCAGATCGTGGTCTACACCGGCGCGATCCTGATGCTGTTCCTGTTCGTGATCATGCTGGTCGGCGTCGACACCTCCGACCGGCTCAAGGAGACGATCGCGGGGCAGAAGGTGCTCGCGGTCATCCTCGGGGTCGGGCTGGGCGCGACGCTGATCGCGGGCGTCGGCCAGGCGAGCATCGCCACCATGCGCGGTCTGTCCAGCGCCAACGCGGGTGGCAACGTACAGCGCCTCGCGGACCTCCTCTTCTCTCGCTACGTGATCGCCTTCGAAGCGACCAGCGCGCTGCTGATCACCGCCGCGATCGGGGCGATGGTGCTGGCCCACCGCGAGCGGATCGACCCGAAGCAGAGCCAGAGCGACCTGGCCCGCCAGCGGGTCGCCGACTACGCGAAGAGCGGCAAGCACCTCGGCCCGCTGCCCCCACCGGGCACCTTCGCGCGCCACAACAGCAACGACACCCCGGCGCTGCTGCCGGACGGGTCGCAGAGCACGAAGTCGGTCCCGGCGATCCTCGCGGGTGGGGCGAACGGCACGAGTGACGAGGGGCAGGGCGAATGACAGACAACACCACGGCGTACGTCATCTTGTCCGCCATCCTCTTCACGATCGGCACGATCGGAGTGCTGACCAGGCGAAACGCGATCGTCGTCTTCATGTGCGTCGAGCTCATGCTCAACGCCGCCAACCTGGCCCTGGTGGCGTTCAGCCGGATGCACGGCAACCTCGACGGGCAGGTGACGGCGTTCTTCGTGATGGTCGTCGCGGCCGCTGAGGTGGTCGTCGGGCTGGCCATCATCATGACCATCTTCCGCACCAGAAACACGGCTTCGGTCGACGAGCCAAGGATGCTCAAGTGGTGAATCCTGTTGAGGCCAGCGGCGTCTTCTCGCTGATCTGGCTGGTCATCGCGCTGCCCCTGGCCGGCGCTGCTCTGATCCTGATCGGCCGGCCGCTGGCTCCGGCGCTCTTCGACCGGATCGGGCACTGGCTCGCGGTCGTGCTCGCCGGTGCGTCCTTCGTGCTGTCGCTCGTCCTCTTCATCGCCGCGTTCGGTCGCGACGAGGAGAGCAGGCAGGTCGTCCAGCACCTCTACACCTGGTTCGACACCGGTGATCTGTCGGTGGGCTTCGACCTGCTCTACGACCAGCTCTCCAGCCTGTTCCTGCTGCTCATCACCGGGGTCGGCACGCTGATCCACGTCTACTCGGTCGGCTACATGGCCCACGACGAGCGGCGCACCCGGTTCTTCGGCTACCTCAACCTGTTCCTCGCCGCGATGCTGATGCTGGTCCTGGCGGAGAACTACGTCGGCCTCTTCCTCGGCTGGGAGGGCGTCGGTCTGGCGTCCTACCTGCTGATCGGCTTCTGGCAGCACAAGCCGTCCGCGGCCGCCGCCGCGAAGAAGGCGTTCGTGATGAACAGGGTCGGCGACATGGGTCTCTCGCTGGCGATCGCGCTGTCCTTCGTCACCTTCGGGTCGACGTCCTTCTCCGCGATCGACATCAGCGACACGACCACCACGACCCTCAACTGGCTCGGCATCCTGCTGCTGGTCGGCGCCTGCGGAAAGTCCGCCCAGGTGCCGCTGCAGGGCTGGCTGCTCGACGCGATGGAGGGCCCGACGCCCGTCTCGGCGCTGATCCACGCGGCGACCATGGTGACCGCGGGCGTCTACCTGATCGTCCGCAGCAGCGCGATCTTCGACGCCGCCGAGGCCGCCTCGACCGCCGTCGTGGTCGTCGCCCTGGTGACGATCATCTGGGGTGCCGCGATCTCCTGCGTGAAGGACGACATCAAGAAGGTCCTGGCCGGTTCGACGATGAGCCAGATCGGCTACATGATGCTGGCCGCCGGCCTGGGTGGGCCGGGCTACGCGTTCGCGATCTTCCACCTGCTCACCCACGGCTTCTTCAAGGCCAACATGTTCCTCGGCGCAGGCTCCCTGATGCACGGCATGAACGACGACGTGAACCTCAAGCACTACGGCGCCCTCAGCCGGGCGCTGCCTGTTACGTTCCTGACCTTCGCGATGGGCTACCTGGCGATCATCGGCTTCCCCGGCTTCGCCGGCTTCTGGTCGAAGGACAAGATCCTCGAGGTCGCCTTCGCCGAGAGCTGGCTGGTCGGCATCATCGCCCTGCTGGCCGCCGGCGTGACCGCGTTCTACATGACCCGCCTGATGATGCTCGCCTTCTTCGGCCGCAAGCGGTGGCCCGAGGGCGTACATCCGCACGAGTCGCCGCGGATCATGACCGGGCCGCTCGTCGTCCTCGCCGCGCTGTCGGTCCTCGGCGGTGTGTTCGCGCTCGGCGGTTGGATCGAGCACTGGCTCGAGCCGGTCGTGGCCATCGGCCACGCCGAGCACCACGGTCCGCTCCCGGTCTGGGCGACCTCCGTCCTCGCGGTGCTCGTGGTCGCGATCGGCGTCGCGGCCGCCGGGTTCGTCTTCGGGCGCCGCCCGGCCACGACCGAGCCGACTCCCTACCTGCACGTCCCGCACATCGAGGACGTCGTGGTGCCGCCCGGGATGGCGATCACCCGCGGCGCCCTGGCGACCGACAAGTACGCCGTCGACGGCCTGATGAGCGGTGGCCCGATCGCCCTGGCAGCGATCGCCGGTGAGCTCCGCAAGGCACAGACCGGCTACGTACGCTCCTATGCCCTCTCCGTCCTCGGTGGCACTGTGCTGGTGACCCTCGCGATCCTGGTGGTCAACTGATGCTGACAACTCTCGTCCTCATCCCGTTCGTGGGCGCGCTGGTCACCGCGGTGATGCCGGCCCGGCCCAAGCTGTGGGCCTTCGGCTTCGCGATCGCCACCCTGATCGCCGGTCTCGTCACGATGTTCACGGCCCCCGACACCGACGTCGTCTGGATGGAGCCGCTCGGCGTCCACTGGGCGCTCGAGATGGACGGCTTCGGCAAGCTGATGGTGCTGCTGACCGTCGTCCTGGTCCCGCTGGTGATGGTGGCGGCGGTCAAGGACCACGACAAGCGGTGGTACGCCTGGGCGCTGGCCCTGGAGGCCTTCGCGCTGCTCACCTTCCTGGCCGCCGATCTGTTCGTCTTCTACATCGCCTTCGAGGCGACGCTGATCCCGGCGTACTTCATGATCGGCCAGCACGGCGGGCCCAACCGGGCCAAGGCCGCGCTCAAGTTCCTGATGTTCCAGCTCGGCGGCGGACTCGTGCTGCTCGGTGCGCTGATCGGGTTCTTCGTGGTCTCCTCGGAGGCCGGTGCGCCGTCCTACCTGATCAGCGACCTGGCCCGGCTCGACATCGGCACCACCGCCGAGCGCTGGATCTTCGTGGCGATGTTCATCGCGTTCGCGGTCAAGGCGCCGCTGTTCCCGGTGCACACCTGGCTGGCCGACACGACCGAGCAGGCCACGACGCCGACCTCGGTGCTCCTGGTGTGCGTCCTCGACAAGATCGGCACCTTCGGCATGATCCGGCTCTGCCTGGGTCTGGTGCCGGAGGCCTCCGCCTGGGCGACGCCCGTCGTCATCGTGCTGGCGCTGATCTCGATCGTCTACGGCGCGGTGCTCGCGATCGGGCAGGACGACCTGCTCCGCCTGATCGGTCTGACCTCGCTGAGCCACTTCGGGCTGATCACGCTCGGCATCTTCGCGGCGACCCGCGAGGGCCTGGTCGGCGCGATCCTCTACATGGTCAACCACGGGGTCGCGACCGCGGCGATGTTCCTGATCGCCGGATTCCTGATCGCTCGCAAGGGCACCGCCTCGATCTCCTCGATGCAGGGGCTGGAGAAGGCCACCCCGGTGCTCGCCGGCACGTTCCTGATCGCCGGACTGGCCACCGCCGGCCTTCCCGGGCTGTCCCAGTTCGTCTCCGAGATCATGGTCCTGATCAGCGCGTTCGACTACCACTGGCTGGTCGGCGTCATCGCGGTCACCGCGATCGTGCTTGCCGCGATCTACGTGCTGTGGGCCTACCAGCGGATCTTCACCGGGCCCGCCCAGCTCTCCCGGAGACCGGTCCGCGACCTCGACCGGCGGGAGGTCGGCGTACTCGTGCCGCTGCTGGTCGCGCTCTTCTTCTTCGGCTTCGTCCCTGGACCGCTGATCTCGGCGGCCCAGCCGGTCGTGGCTCCTCTTGTTGATGTCATCCAGGCAGGTGAGTGACGCGATGTTCGAGTCCCCCGGAATTTCGTACGCCACCCTCTGGCCCGTCCTGCTGGTGCTCGGCGTCGCCTGCGCCGGTGTCGTCGTGGAGGCCTTCGCGCCGCGCGCCGCACGGTTCAACGCCCAGGTGTCGCTGGCGCTGGCCGGCCTGGTCGCCGCACTCGCGGGGACGGTCGCCGTCGGCGCCGGAACGGCGCTTGGTGCTTCGACGGGGGAGGGTGCCCTCGTCATCGACGGTCCCGGGGTCTTCTCCCAGGGCCTGGTGCTGCTGGTCTCGCTCGGCGGCGTCGCGCTCTTCGCCGAGCGCCGCCTCGACAACGGAGTGAGCGCCTTCGCCGGCCAGGCCGCGGCTCTGCCGGGCACCTCGGCCGAGCGCACCGCCTCCCAGCGGGGCCTGGAGCACACCGAGGTCTACCCGCTGATGATGTTCGCGGTCGGCGGGATGATGCTCTTCTGCATCTCCGGCGATCTGCTGATGCTCTTCGTCGCCCTCGAGGTGCTCTCGCTCCCGCTCTACCTGCTGACCGGGCTGGCGCGGCGTCGCCGGCTGCTCTCCCAGGAAGCGGCGCTGAAGTACTTCCTGCTCGGCGCCTTCTCGTCCGGCATCTTCCTCTACGGTCTCGCGCTGGTCTACGGCTTCGCCGGCTCGATGTCGCTGGCAGAGATCGGTGAGGCGGCGGCCGAGGACGGCTCCAGCCCGCTGCTGCTCCTCGGCATCGGCCTGATGGCGGTCGGTCTGCTCTTCAAGACCGGCGCGGTGCCCTTCCACTCCTGGACCCCCGACGTCTACCAGGGCGCTCCGACACCGGTGACGGCGTGGATGAGCGCGGCTACCAAGATCGCCGCGTTCGCCGCGATGCTCCGGCTCTTCTACGTCGCCTTCGGGGCCGAGGGTGAGATCTGGCGCCCGGCCATCGGTGTCGTCGCGGTGCTCACGATGCTGCTGGGTGCCTCCTTCGCGATCGTGCAGACCGATGTGAAGCGGATGCTCGGCTACTCCGCCGTCGCCCACACCGGCTTCCTGCTCACCGGCCTCCTCGGCGTGCAGACCGACGCCTTCGGTTCGACCCAGGCGGTGCTCTTCTACCTGACCGCCTACGGGTTCGCGACGCTCGGTGCCTTCGCGATCGTCTCCCTGGTCCGTGGGCCCAACGGCGAGGTCGGCTCGCTCGACCGCTGGGCGGGACTGGGCCGGACCAACCCCTGGGTCGGGGCGACCTTCGCCGTCTTCCTGCTCTCCATGGCCGGGCTGCCGCTGACCGCCGGGTTCATCGGCAAGTGGGGCGTCTTCGCCGCCGCGCTGGGCGCGGGCCAGTGGCCTGTCGTCGCGGTCGCGATCGGCTCCAGCATCATCGCGATCTTCTTCTACGTGCGCGTCATCATGCTGATGTTCTTCACCGACGCCCGCGAGGACGTGGCCACCGTTTCGACGCCGTCCTACGCCACCTCCGTCGTGATCGCTCTGAGCGCTGTCGCCACCGTCTTGTTGGGTGTAATTCCGGGCCCTGTGCTCAGCCTGTTGGTGGATGCGGGAGGATTCATCGGGTGAGCACCAGCGCACCTACCGACCGAGCCCCTGAACTCGCCCTCCCGATCACCGATCCCGAGCTCGAGCAGCGGCTGCGCGCTCGGTTGGCGATCGTCGAGGAGAAGCTCGCGGGCTATGCCCGCAGCAGCTCGCCGTTCGTCACGGAAGCGGCCTCGCACCTGCTCGAGGCCGGCGGCAAGCGGTTCCGGCCGTTGCTGGTGCTGCTGGCCGCCGAGTGCGGCCCCGACACGCTCGCCGAAGAGGTCATCACCGCTGCCTGCATCGTCGAGCTGACCCACCAGGCCTCGCTCTACCACGACGACGTCATGGACGAGGCGCTCCTGCGCCGCGGCGAGGACACCGCCAACGCCCGCTTCGACAACCACGTGGCCATCCTGACCGGCGACTTCCTCTTCGCCCGCTCCTCCTCGCTGACCGCCGAGCTCGGCCCCGATGCCGTACGCATCCAGGCGGCCACCTTCGCCAAGCTCGTCGAGGGCCAGATCCTCGAGGGCGTCGCGCCGGCGGAGGGTGTCGACCCGGTCGACCACCACCTCGAGGTGCTGGCCGGGAAGACCGGCGTCCTGATCGCCACCTCGGCTCTCTACGGCGCGCTCTTCTCCGGTGCCGACAAGAAGATCCAGGAGGCCCTGGTCGCCTACGGCGACATCGTCGGCGTCGCCTTCCAGCTCTCCGACGACATCCTCGACATCGCCTCGGACGAGTCCGGCAAGACCCCGGGCACCGACCTGCGCGAAGGCGTCCCGACGCTCCCGGTGCTGTTCGTCCGCCGCTCGAACGAGCCCGGCGACGCCCGTCTCCTCGAGCTGCTCGACGGCGATCTCACCGACGACGCGGCCCTGGCCGAGTGTGTCGCCCTGCTGCGTGCCCACCCGGCGCTGGCCGAGGCGCGCGCCTACGTCCAGGCCCGTGCCGAGGAGGCCAAGGCCGCCCTCGCCCCGCTGCCCGAGGGCCCGGTACGCACGGCCCTGGAGGCCTTCGCCGACATCGTCGCCGTCCGCTCCGTCTGAACCGAGGCGCGATATTCAGTAAAGGGTATCCGGGCCCTGGCAGTACCGTTGCGACGTGAGTGAGCAGCGTCGTGGAGTGATGTTCGGCGCTGCGGCGTACGTCATGTGGGGTGCGTTCCCGCTCTACTTCCCGCTCCTGGAGCCGGCCGGTGCCTGGGAGATCCTGGGTCACCGGATCGTGTGGTCGCTCGTCGTGGCCGCGGGCCTGGTACTGATCGTGGGGCGCCGCAAGCAGGTGGCGGCGATCCTGCGCGACCGGCGCAAGCTCGGGCTGCTGACGGCGGCTGCGGCGGTCATCTCGATCAACTGGGTGACGTACATCTGGGGGGTCAACAACGGGCGGATCGTGGAGACGAGCCTGGGCTACTTCACCAACCCGCTGGTCACGATGCTGATGGGCGTGATCATCCTGCGCGAGCGGATGCGGAAGCTGCAGTGGGTGGCGCTGGGGATCGCGTTCGTGGCTGTCATCGTGCTCACCCTCGACTACGGGCGGCTGCCCTGGGTGGCGCTGCTGCTGGCGTTCTCGTTCGGCACCTACGGGCTGCTGAAGAAGAGCGCCGGGGTCGGCCCGTTCGAGTCGCTGGCCGTCGAGACGGCCGTGACAGCGCCCTTCGCGCTCGCGCTCATCGTCGCTCTTCAGGCCACCGGCAGCGGCACGCTCGTCGGTCACGGCGTCCTCCACGTACTCCTGCTGATCAGCCTCGGCATCATCACGGTGGTCCCGCTGGCCTGCTTCGGCGCCGCCGCCATCCGGGTGCCGATGGTCACGATCGGCCTGCTGCAGTACCTCGCGCCCATCCTGCAGTTCGCCGTCGGCGTCTTCATCGCCCACGAGGCGATGCCGCCCGGACGCTGGGCCGGCTTCGCGATCGTCTGGGTCGCGCTCGTGATCTTCAGCGCCGAGGCCGTTCACAACCGCCGCAAGGTCCTGCGTGCGCAGGTCGCGCCGCTGAGCTCGACGGGCGTCTAGACCCGCCGAGAAGTCGCCCCCGTAGGCCGTCTCGGCGCCCGGGTTCCGTCCACGGAGCGGACCGATTCTGTGTTTTCACATTCACTCGACTAAGTCCAGTATTCTCCTCGACATTCGTAACCCGATCGACCTTGACTCGGCAGGGCAGAAGTGAGGAACCAGATGAAGAAGATCAAGGTTGCGGTGGCGTTGGCCGCTGCGAGCATCCTGACCTTGACCGCCTGCGGTGGCTCCGGCGGCGCCAGCGACGCGGAGTCGATCTCGATTGTCGGCTTCGCCGTCCCCGAGACGGCCAACAAGGCGATCGCCAAGGAGTTCAACAAGACCCCCGAGGGCGAGGGCGTCACCTTCGAGACCTCGTACGGCGCTTCGGGAGACCAGAGCCGGGCGGTCGAGTCGGGCCTGAAGGCCGACTATGTGCACCTGTCGGTCGGCACCGACGTACAGCGTCTGGAGAAGGCCGGCCTGGTCGACCCGACGTGGGACGACGGTGAGAACAAGGGCATCGTGTCCAGCTCGATCGTCGTGCTCGGTGTCCGGGAGGGCAACCCGAAGAACATCCAGGGCTGGGAGGACCTGATCAAGCCGGGCGTCGGTGTCGTCACCGCCAACCCGGCCTCCTCCGGCGCCGCCCGCTGGAACGCGCTGGCCGCCTGGGGCTCTGTCGTGAAGAACGGCGGCACCGAGGAGGAGGGCAAGGCCTACCTCGACAAGCTCTTCAAGAACGTCGTCACCCTGACCAACTCCGGCCGTGACGCGACGACCGCCTTCCTCGGCGGCACGGGTGACGTGCTGCTCGCCTACGAGAACGAGGCGATCCTCGCGGCCCAGCAGGGCGAGGGTTTCGACTACATCGTCCCGGACACGACGGTTCTGATCGAGAACCCTGGCGCCATCCTCGAGGACTCCTCCAAGCCGTCGCAGGCCTGGCTCGACTTCGTCCTCGACCCGCAGGGTGGTCAGAAGCAGTTCGCGCTCACCGGGTTCCGCCCGGTCAACACCGCCGAGCCCGGCGTCGTCGACTGGGACGCGATCGGTCTGAAGCCCGAGGACATCAAGGGCGCCAAGGACCCGGCCGACCCGTTCCCGGCACCGAAGCAGCTGCTCACCCTGGAGAACGACTTCGGCGGCCGCGACTGGTCGGGTGTCAAGGAGAAGCTCTTCGGCACCGGTGAGGACGGCGAGGCTCTCGGCATCGTGACCGACTCCATCGCCAAGTCCGGCAAGGCCTCCCAGTAGTCCCGTCATGACGACAACCATCCCTGAGGTCCGCCCGGCTGCTCCTCGGTCCGGCCGGCCGGCCTCCACTCTGACTCGGTCCACTCTTGGGAGAACCAGCGGCATCGGGCTCGGTGTCACGATGCTCTGGTTCAGCCTGCTCGTCCTCATCCCGCTGGTCGCGGTGGTCATCACCGCGTCCAGCGGGGGCTGGTCCGCCTTCGCGAGCCAGCTCAGCAACGAGCAGACCGCCTCCGCGATCTGGCTGACGATCCGCGCCGCCATCGTGGTCACGCTGATCAACGTCGTCATCGGCACGGTCATCGCATGGGTGCTGGTGCGCGACAGGTTCTGGGGCAAGGGCCTCCTCGAGGTGATCATCGACATCCCGTTCGCGCTGCCGACGATCGTCGCCGGCCTCGTGCTGCTCTCCCTCTACGGTGCCGAGTCGCCGCTCGGCCTGCACTGGGCGAACACCTCGATGTCGGTCTACCTGGCCCTCGCCTTCGTGACCCTGCCCTTCGTCGTACGCATGGTGCAGCCGGTCCTCGAGGAGCTGGACGCCGACGTCGAGGAGGCCGCGGCCTCCCTGGGTGCCTCCCGGTTCACGACCTTCCGGCGGATCATCCTGCCCTCGCTGGCCCCGGCCATCGCGGCGGGCGCGGCGCTCTCGTTCGCGCGCGGGATGGGGGAGTACGGCTCCCTGGTCCTGCTCTCGGGCAACCTGCCGTTCAAGTCCGAGGTCGCCTCGGTGCGGATCCTGTCCGCGATCGAGAACGACAACCCGGAGGGCGCGGCGGCGATCGCGGCGATGCTGCTGGTCGTCTCGCTCCTCGTCATCGTCGTCCTCGACCTGATCCAGAGGAGGATGGTGCGCCGTGGCTGAGACCCGTCGTGCTCCCCGCACCCCGCTGACGTACGTCCTCCGCATCATCGTCATCGCCTATCTGGGCCTGCTCGTGGCCTGGCCGGTGGTCCTGGTCGCGTGGAACGCCTTCCACGTCCCCGACGTCGGCTTCACGACCGAGGCGTTCGCCGGGATCTTCAGCGACCCGCAGATGATGCACGCGATCCAGCTGACCTGTTGGGCTGCGGTGGTCGCGACGCTGATCAATCTGGCCTTCGGCGTCTCGATTTCGCTGCTCCTCGTCCGGACGGAGTTTCCGGGCAAGCGTGTCCTGAGCGCGCTGATCGACCTGCCGCTCTCGGTCTCGCCGATCGTGGTCGGCCTGGCCCTCGTGCTCGTCTACGGCGGGCGCGACGGCTGGTTCGGGCCGACCCTCGAGCCGGCCGGGATCCAGGTCATCTTCGCCACGCCCGGGATCATCATGGCCACCGCGTTCGTGTCGCTACCGCTGGTGATCCGCGAGGTCATCCCGGTGCTCGAGGAGATCGGCACCGAGCAGGAGCAGGCCGCCGCGTCGCTGGGGGCGAGCTCCTGGCAGACCTTCTGGCGGATCACCCTGCCGGGCATCAAGTGGGCCGTCATCTACGGCGTCGTGCTCACCCTGGCCCGCTCGCTCGGCGAGTTCGGCGCGGTCAAGGTGGTCTCCGGCAACGTGCTCGGCCAGACCCGCACGGCCACCCTCGCGGTCGAGGAGAAGTACCTCAGCTTCGACCAGCAGGGTGCGTACGCCGTCGCCTTCCTCCTCGCCAGCGTCTCCGTCGTCTGCATCCTCATCGTCTTCGTGCTGCGCGCCCGCGGTGCGCGCGTACGGTGAAAGGACCACATCCCATGAGCATCGAAGTACGTGGTGTCGACAAGCGTTACGGCGACTTCGTCGCGCTGGAGGACATCAACCTGACCATTCCGACCGGGCAGCTGACGGCTCTGCTGGGGCCCTCCGGCGGCGGCAAGACCACGCTGCTGCGGGTCATCGCCGGGCTGGAGACGCCAGACTCCGGGGCGGTCGTGATCGAGGGCAAGGATGCGACGTCGCTGCCCGTCCAGAAGCGCAACGTGGGCTTCGTCTTCCAGCACTACGCCGCGTTCAAGCACCTCTCGGTGGCTCGCAACGTCGCCTTCGGTCTGGAGATCCGGAAGCGGCCGCGCGCCGAGATCGCCGCGAAGGTTTCGGAGCTGCTCGAGCTCGTCCACCTCTCGCAGTTCGCCCACCGGCTGCCCTCACAGCTCTCCGGCGGCCAGCGGCAGCGGATGGCGCTGGCGCGTGCGCTGGCGATCGAGCCGTCCGTGCTGCTGCTCGACGAGCCGTTCGGCGCTCTGGACGCCAAGGTACGCAAGGAGCTGCGCGACTGGCTGCGCCGCCTCCACGACGAGGTGCACGTGACCACCGTCTTCGTGACCCACGACCAGGAGGAGGCCCTCGAGGTCGCCGACGAGATCGTGGTCGTCAACCAGGGCGGGATCGAGCAGATCGGCACTCCCGAGCAGCTCTACGACGAGCCGGCCAACGACTTCGTGATGTCCTTCCTCGGCGACGTGACCACGCTGGGCGGGGCGCTGATCCGGCCCCACGACGTCGAGGTCACACCGTCGCCGCTCTCGGAGCACTCGCTCGAGGGCTCCGTCTCGCGGGTCCTGCGGATCGGGTTCGAGGTGCGCCTCACGGTCCTCACCGACGACGGCGAGGTCGTGACCGCCGAGCTGACGCGTACGCATGCCCGGGCTCTGCGGCTCGAGGAGGGCGTCAACGTGTTCGTCACGCCGTCGCCGGGGGCTTACACGATGCCGGCGCCAGCGGCGTAGGGGCGGCTGTTCGTCTAGGTATGCAGGGAAACCGTCACTTCCCGTGCGGAATCCCGCGAGGGAAGTGACGGTTCGGCTGCATACCTAGACCAACCGCCAGCAGCCTCAGTGAGGCAGCCAGGCCTCGTCGCGCGCGGTGCGGGTGGTGACCTCGTCGGGCAGCTCGCGAGCGGCGAGCTCGGCGATCGAGACCTTCTCGAAGACCTCGCGCAGCGAGTCGCGTGCGGCGATCCACACGTGCTGGAGGACGTCGGCGCGTTCGTTATAGGTAACTGCCTCGGGACGCAGGCCGTAGACCGAGACCAGCGGGCCGTCGACGGCGCGGATCACGTCGGCGACGGAGACGTCCGACGCCTTGCGGGCGAGGCGCCAGCCGCCCGACTGCCCGCGCTGTGAGATGACGACGCCGGCCTTGCGGAGGTCGGCGAGGATCGCCTGCAGGAACCCGTGAGGGATCTCCTGGGCGCGGCCGAGCTCCTCGGCGCTGACAGCTTTTCCGTCCTCACGCGCGGCCATCTCGATGAGGGCGCGGAGGGCGTAGTCGGACTTGGCAGATACTCGCACGGCCACATTCTTGCAGATGAATGCAGAATTTCGCTCAATCTAGTGGTCAAGTCTACTTTCGTTCGCGAGCGTCTCGGCGCGCACCTTGAGCGCGGCGGGGCATGCCGCCGGAATCCGTCAGCGACCCGCTCCGGACCGGCCAGCCCGACCAGCGGACCGGAGAACTCCTCGACCGTCTCGTAGCGTGTCGGTCCGCCAGGTCGCTGGGTCGGTCGCTGGTGACGTACGCCCCGGACCAGGCCGAGCCGCGCCGGCCAGCCCTCATAGAGATAGGCCAGGTACGCAGCCCCGACCCCGTCCTTCCCGACGACCGGTGGCTCGAGTGCCGAGATCCGCTCCGGTGAGCGCGCGCGGCCCCCGTTCGCCCAGGTCACATGGAGGGTGATCGGGTTGCCCACCGCCGCCGGCTGCGCGGTCTCGGCGCGGACGACGAACGGTTCCACGCGGCGTACGACTCGGTCTCGACCATCACCCGCCACACCACCTCGATCGGGACGTCGATCTCGGCCGAGGCTCTCGGGTGCACGTAGGTCACGCCCGGAGCCTAGTGCGGGGTCAGGCGAGCTCGATCAGGCCGTAGTGCCCGTCGTGCCGCTGATACAGCACGCTGCCGACACCGGTGCCCGCGTCGAGGTAGAAGACGAACGGCTCACTGCCTGCCTCGAGCCGAGCACGCGCCTGGCCTTCGGTCAGCGACGGCGGTGCGGGTGGCTGGATCGCCGAAGGCAGACGGTGCGCCAGCGTGGGTGCGCCCGAAGCGGCGTCTCGATAGAGGAAGAAGTCGTGATCGAGCAGGTCCATCTCGTACGCCGCCTCGTCGGGCGTCATCGGCGCGCTCGCGAACGACTTGCGGCGGACCACCTCCCGGCTCTCCGCCGGCCTCGGGAAGTGGGGAACTCGATGACGTGGGAGGTCGCCGTGGCGCCACTCGTGCTCGGCCGGGATGCTCGTCCGGCGGTGCTGCGTGCGGTTGCGATCCTGCAGGTGTGTCAGCTGTCGGCGCAGTCGGTACTCCAGGTCGTCGACGGCCTCCGGCATGGTCGGGGCCGCTGTCTTCGCCCTCACCACCAGTCCGTCGACCTTCGCGGACGCCTCTGCGATGGCATGGTTCTCCGACGCCGGGTTGCGCCGCCAGTCCAGCACGACGTGCGCCGTCAACACCGGTCCGTGCGCGATGTCGAGTGCTGTGGCGATCTTGCCTCGTGCGTACTTTCCGGCGTACTCGCCGACGTTGCCGCGCAGGGTGACTTCGACCGGGATCGGGTTCTTGATGATTGGCATTCGTCCCTCCTCATGGGGCTCCATCGCCCCCTCTCGATGCAACCTCGGTCGGGCTGTCCGGGTCAGTGCCCAAGGTCCTTCGGTGGCGTGCTTCTCGGCCCTGCCTGCGCAGTGGTCGGCCTCCGAGGCTGGTGGTTGATCGACCGACGGGGAAGGCGAGGGCATGCGCGCGACTGTTTTCGACCGGGGCAGCACGCCTGCCGCCGTGAGCGGGCTGGGTGGATCGGCTGACGACAGCTGTGCGCCGACCGTCGGGGTGGAGGAGGAGTTCACCCTGCTCGACCCGCGCAGCGGTGCGGTCGTCCCGGCCGCGGTCCCGATCATCCGCGAGTGTGGCTACCCGACACGCGTCGTCGCCGAGTCGATGCTGTTCATGGTGGAGGCACGCACGCCGGTGTGCACCACCCTCGCGGAAGTCCATGACGCCCTGATCACCATGCGTCGCCGGGTCGCGGAGGTTGCGAGCCGTCACGGCGTCATTGCCGTCGCCACCGGAGTATCGCCTTTCGGGCTGCCCGACCCACCCCAGGTGACGAATGAACCTCGCTACAACGAGCTCGCGCGACTGTTCCCGGAGGCCATGCGCACCAACGGAACCTGCGGCTGCCATGTCCACGTCGGTGTGCCGACCAGACAGCTGGCCGTGGAAGCACTGCTCCGGTTCCGCTCCTGGTTGCCGCCTCTCATCGCACTGACTGCGAACTCACCCATCTGGGAGGGCGAGGTCACCGGCTGGGCCAGCCAGCGCTTCAACCTCGCCTCGCGATGGCAAACCTTCACGCCTGCCCCACCGGTGCGCTCGGCGGAGGCGTACGACCAGATGGTCGACCAGGCCGTCGCGTCGGGCCTGGCAATGGACAGCCGCAGCGTGTACTTCCTGGCACGCCTCTCACCCAGATACCCCACCATCGAGGTCAGAGCGGCCGACATGAGCCTGACCGCTGAGGAAACCGTGGCGTACGCCGGGCTGGTGCGCGCGCTGATCAGCATGGCAGTCGACGACGCGGTTGCCGCGCGGCCTGAAGTAACCGTCCCGCAGGAACTGCTTCAGCGGTCCTGCCGGTCCGCCGCTCGAGGGGGCCTCCGCGGAGTGGCGCCCGATCCGCCGACAGGCCGGCTCGTGCGCACCGGGCAGCTGGTCGATGCGATGGTCACCCGAGTTCAGCCATATCTGCGGGCACACGGAGACGAAGCGTTGGTGCTCTCCACCATCAACCGTCTGCGTGCCGTCGGTGGCGGGGCCGACAGGCAACGTGCCCTGTTTCGACGTGCCGGCTCGCCAGCTGCCTTCGTCGCCGCGCTCGCTGCGGCGACGACACAGGCGCAGCGATTCAGCGGTAGTTGATGAACTGGACCGCGAAGTCGTAGTCCTGGGCCTTGACCAGGGAGATCACGGTCTGCAGGTCGTCGCGCTTCTTGGAGGACACGCGGAGCTCGTCGCCCTGGATCTGCGCCTTGACGCCCTTGGGACCCTCGTCGCGGATCAGCTTGGAGATCTTCTTCGCGTCCTCGGAGGAGATGCCCTCCTTGAGCGTGATCGAGATCTTCGACTGCTGCCCGGACTGACGCGGCTCGCTCGCGTCGAGGATCTTGAGCGACTGCTGGCGCTTGATCAGCTTGTCCTGGAAGACCGAGAGCACCGCGCTGGCGCGGTCGTCGGCGGACGCGGAGATCTCGATCGCGTGCTCACCGCTCCACTCGATCGTCGCGTTGGTCCCCTTGAAGTCGAACCGCGTCGCGACTTCACGTGCGGCTTGGCTCAGCGCGTTGTCGACCTCCTGGCGGTCGATCTTGCTCACGATGTCGAACGACGAGTCAGCCATGACTCTCTCCTCTAGCTTCCGGCCAGGACTATGCCCCGGGAACGTACCTGTCTCACCCTAGGACCTCGTCCCGTTTTCGTACGCCGCCAGCCCCTGCGCTATTGTTTCTTGCTGTCGCGATCCTCTCTGGAGGGGCGCGCGCACAACCCAGGCAGGTTGCCCGAGCGGCCAATGGGAGCGGACTGTAAATCCGTCGGCTTTGCCTTCGAAGGTTCGAATCCTTCACCTGCCACGCCTGGGAGAACACCCCGGTGGCCAGCGGAAACGTTGGCCACCGGGGTGTTTCGCTTGTCCGGCTGTGTCGAGCCGTAGTCCGCTGCTGTCAGGTGACGCGAAAGACCGGCCAGCCGATCTCGGTGCGCCACGCAGCGGGATCGCTCGTGTCGCGAGGGCCGACGAGGTAGACCTCCCGCACCGGCCCGGCGACCGACATCGCGTTCTCCACCACCCAGGTCCCGAGCTCGCCGTACGTGACCTCGATGCCGTCGTGCTCGCCGACGTGGGTGGTGACGGCCAGCTCCGCGGCCGGCAGAGTTGCGGGGTGCACGCGTCCGGTGCGGGGTGGCGCAGCGGTCGGCAGGTAGACGAACGCGTGGCCGCGCTCCTGCTCGAAGAGTGCGTTGTCGTAGCTGCCGCCCGGCGGCCCGGTCACGGCGGCGCCGACGGCCGCCTCGAGCTCGGCCATCGCGCCCGCGTACCAGGACTCCATGTCGTCGTGCCCGACGACGGCCTCCACCGCCGCGACCGTCCGGGCGGGCTCCGCGCGCAGCTCGACGTCGATCGGCGCGGGGTCGGGTTGGAGCAGGCGGCGCAGCGAGACGACCGCGGCCCGGGTGCGGTCGAGCACGTCCTCGAGGCGTTGCAGGTGGCCGGCGACCAGGGCCGCCCGGACACCGGGATCGGGGGTTCGCAGGATCTGTCGCACATCGCTCAGGGGGACGTCGAGCTCGCGGAGCCGGTGGATCACCTGCGCGGTCGGGATCTGGTCGACGCCGTAGTAGCGGTAACCGGTGGTCTCGTCCACCACGGCGGGTTCCAGCAGGGCCGCCTCGTGATATCGGCGCAGCGTCCGTACGCTCAAGTGGGTCAGTCGCGAGAACTCCCCGATGGTCAGCACCCCCTCATTGTGAACGCTCCCCCAGGGGGAGAGTCCACCGCTTGACCCTCCCGCGGCGGGACGCCGCACGGTGGGGTCATGACACAGCACACCGAGATCCCGTCCGACCTGCTCCCGACCACCGTGCGCGACTTCCTCACCGCGCACATCGCCTACGACGCCGACACCGCCTCGTCGTTCCTCACCGAGGACGCGGTGATCGTCGACCAGGACCAGACCTTCCGCGGACGAGAGGTGGTCCACGCGTTCCTGCGGGACGCCGGGTCCGAGTTCGAGTACACGACCGAGCAGATCGGCACCCACCGCGCCGACGACACCCACTGGGTGGTCACCCTGCGGCTGGAGGGCAGCTTCCCGGGCGGCGTCGCCGAGCTCGACTACCGGTTCGCGCTGCGGGACGGCCTCATCGCCGAGCTCGTCATCGCCAACCACCCGGCCTGACCACATCACACACTTCGATCTTCACAGGAGAACAATGTCTATCTCAGATCGCGACCGTCTCGACGGTCGCCGGGCGCTGGTCACGGGCGGCTCGAAGGGCTCGGGCAAGGCCGTCGCAGAGAGACTGCGAGAGATGGGTGCCGACGTGTACGTCACGGCGCGCACCATGCCCGAGGGGTACGAGCACCCCGACCGATTCATCGAAGCGGACATCTCGACGGCTGACGGCACCGACGCCGTGGCCGCTCGGATCGCCGAGGTCGGCGGCACGCTCGACATCCTGGTGCACGTCGTCGGCGGGTCGTCGACACCGCCCGGAGGGTTCGCGGTCATCACCGACGACCAGTGGCTCACCGAGCTGAACCTCAACCTCCTCGGAGCGGTACGTCTGGACCGAACCCTTCTTCCGGCGATGATCGCGTCCGGCTCGGGCGTGGTGCTGCACATCACCTCGATCCAGCGTGAGCTGCCCCTGCACGACGCGACCTTGGCGTACGCAGCAGCGAAGGCCGCACTGCGCACGTACAGCAAGGGGCTCGCCAACGAGCTCGCCCCGCGCGGCGTACGGGTCAACGCGATCAGCCCCCGGCGGAATCGAGACCGAGGCCTACGAGGGATTCGTGGACCGGATCGCCGAGGGCAACGGGCTCACCCGTGAGGCAGCCAAGCAGACCATCTTCGATTCCCTCGGCGGCGTACCCCTCGGACGGTTCGCGAACACCGAGGAGATCGCCGACCTGGTCGGGTTCCTGGTCTCGGACCGCGCCTCGGCGATCGTGGGCGCCGAGTACGTGATCGACGGCGGGACCGTCCCGACCGTCTGAGCGGGAGGCGCGATAAGTTCTGGTGATGGACATGAACGCCTACCAGCAGGCAGCGCTGCGCACGGCGGCGTCGAAGGGCACGCCCAACGAGGTGTTCCATCTGCTGCTGGGGCTGGTCGGCGAGACGGGTGAGATCGCCGAGAAGGCGAAGAAGATCATCCGGGACCACGACAGCGACTTCGCCCAGTGGGACCTCGATGATCTCGCCAAGGAGCTCGGCGACACACTGTGGTACCTGGCAGTCCTCGCTGACCACTTCGGGCTCCCGCTCGCGGACGTCGCCGAGCTCAACATCAAGAAGCTCGCCGATCGTCAGCAGCGCGGCGCCATCGGTGGCAGCGGCGACGACCGCTGACCTCACCGATAAGGAGCACCTATGACAGTCGACGCAACTCCCTCGGCCGCGGAGAACGACGAGTTCTGGCGGGAGCGGCGAGTGTGCTTCCTGACCACGAGCCGCCCGGACGGCAGCCCGCATCTCGTCCCGGTGGGGGTGACGTTCGATCCGGAGGCCGGCATCGCGCGCATCATCAGCAGCGCGGGCAGCAAGAAGGTCCGCAACGTACGCGCGGCCGGGGACGGCGCGCAGGCAGCGGTCAGTCAGGTCGACGGGCGGCGGTGGTGCACGCTGGAGGGCACCGCGGTGGTCAAGGACGACGCGGAGTCGGTGGCCGACGCCGAGCGGCGGTACGCCGAGCGTTACCGGCAGCCTCGACCCAACCCGGAGCGGGTGGTCATCGAGATCACCGTGACCCGGGTGCTCGGCAACACCCGTCCTTCTGGCTGGTGAGTGCGGTCAGCGCCTGATCGCGTCGGAGAGGACCGTGCGGTCGGTGATGTCCTGGACGTCGCGGCGGTTGCCGGTCGGGAACATCGTGCGGAGGCGCTCGATCTGGCGCGGCGAGGCGGTGATGGGCTCGGTGAGCATCACCCACTGGACGCCCTCGGTGTAGGGGGCCGTGGTGAGGGAGCCGTCGTAGCGGTAGGAGGCGTGCCGGCGCGGCAGGAGCGCGCCGACGTCGATGTGGCCGACCGGGTCGGCGGCGGCGCACTCGGAGACCAGGTGCTCGTAGAGGCGGCCGAGGGTCTGGTTGGTCCGGCCGGGGCGTACCCAGACGCCGATGACCAGGGTGTGGCCGGTCGCGTCCTGGTGCACGAAGTGCATCTCGATCGGGTAGTCCCGGGCGGCGAGGCGATGCTCGCTCGGCGTGTGCCAGTGGAACTGCGCCAGGCCGTACGTCACGCCCTCGACCGTGAGCGACCCGGCGCCGGGCGGAAGCTCGGCGCGCACGGTCTCCTCGTGGCCGCGCACCGCGCAGCCGTCGGGGTCGTCGGCGTCCTCACGGACGTACGTCATCGTGACCGTGGCGTCGTGGGGGTAGTGGACATGGAGCGTGGGCAGGTGCGCCGGCTCGGTGTCGCCGGGGGTGATGCGGATGGGGCTCTGGTGCGGCTCGCCGGCCCAGGTCGCGGAGGCGACCGAGGACGAGGACAGGACGGTGAGCCCCGCGATGGCGGCGGCTCCCTGGAGCAGTGTGCGGCGGTTCAGCCCGGCGTCGGTGGGCAACATGGAGATCTCCCGAGATCTACCGGGTCGACGTGGCCCGGAACCGCAATACGTACCACGTCCGGAGGCGCCCCGTGGGGACGCCGCTCGGTGCGAGTTCAGGCCAGGTCGGCGGCGAGCTGCTTGCCGGCCTCGGTGAGCAGCGGGACCGCGCGCTCGATGAGCTCGTCAGTCATCCGCCCGGTGGGCCCGCTGATGGACATCGCCAGCCGCGGCGCGTAGTCGGGGACGGCGACGGCCACGCAGCGTACGCCTGCCTCCTGCTCGCCCTCGTCGATCGCGTAGTGGCGGTCGCGGACCTGATCGAGCTGGTCGAGGTAGTCGTTGCGGTCGGTGATCGTGGTCGAGGTGTAGGGGACCATGTCGGTGCGGCGGAGGATGTCGCGGACCTGGTCGGGAGCCATGTCGGCGAGGATCGCCTTGCCGACGGCGGTGCAGTGCGGGGACACCCGCCGGCCGACCTCGGTGAACATGCGCATCGACTGGCGCGACTCGGTGTGGGCGACGTAGACGATCTGATCGCCGTCGAGCATCGCCAGGTTGGCCGACTCGCCGACCTCGTCGACGAGCCGGGCCAGGTGCGGGCGGGCCCAGGTGCTGAGCATGCGCGAGGAGCTCTCGCCGAGCCGGATCAGCTTGGGGCCGAGGACGTACTGCCGGTTGGCCTCCTGGCGGAGGTAGCCGAGGTCGACGAGCGTGCGCACCAGCCGGTGGATGGTCGGCAGCGGCAGACCGGATGCGGCGGAGAGCTGGGACAGACCCATGGTTCCGCCCGCGTCGGCCATCGTCTCGAGCAGGCCGAAGGCCCGCTCGATCGACTGCACGGCACCGGCGCGTGCCTTCGGCGCCTTCTCGTTCTCGCTCACCTGAACTCCCGATCCCATGGGTACTGACTTCCGGATGATGGAAGTCTAGCGTCGTGTAGAGGAAAAACCGTTGGTTGCGTCGGTTGTCAGGTGAGATTAATATCCGCAATGCGGAAAGAAGAATCCATTCAAAGGAAAACTGTGGCCCTGGGAGGGTGGAGCTCGTGAACATTCAGATCACCGGTGGCGAGGTCGAGCGGGGAGCCGAGATCCTCACCCCTGAGGCCCTCGACTTCGTCGCGGAGCTGCAGCGACGCTTCGGGGCCCGCCGTGACGAGCTGCTGGCCGCCCGCAGGATCCGCCGCGAGGAGGTCGCGCGCACCGGCCGGCTCGACTTCCTGCCGGAGACGGCAGACGTACGCGCCGGCGACTGGACCGTGGCGCCGGTGCCCGAGGACCTCCTCGACCGCCGGGTCGAGATCACCGGCCCGACCGACCGGAAGATGACGATCAACGCGCTCAACTCCGGCGCTCGGGTCTGGCTGGCCGACATGGAGGATGCCAGCACGCCGCACTGGGGCAATGTGATCGGCGGCCAGGTGAACCTGTACGACGCCATCCGGCGCGACATCTCCGCGATGTCGCCGCAGGGCAAGCTCTACGAGCTCAAGCAGGACCAGCGGCTGGCCACGATCGTGATGCGCCCCCGCGGCTGGCACTTCGACGACCAGCACGTGCTGGTCGACGGCAAGCCGGTCGTCGGCGCCCTGGTCGACTTCGGGCTCTACTTCTTCCACAACGCCCGCGAGCTCGTGGAGCGGGGGAGCGGGCCGTACTTCTATCTTCCCAAGATGGAGAGCCACCTCGAGGCGCGGCTGTGGAACGACGTGTTCACGTTTGCGCAGGAGGAGCTCGGGATCCAGCACGGCACCGTGCGCGCGACGGTGCTCATCGAGACCATCCCGGCCGCGTTCGAGATGGACGAGATCCTCTACGAGCTGCGCGACCACGCCTCGGGGCTCAATGCCGGGCGTTGGGACTACCTGTTCAGCCTGATCAAGTACTTCCGCGACGCCGGCCCCGCCTTCGTGCTGCCCGACCGCGCCACGGTCGGGATGACCTCGCCGTTCATGCGTGCGTACGCCCAGCTGCTGGTCAAGACCTGCCACCGCCGCAACGCCCACGCCATCGGCGGGATGGCCGCCTTCATCCCGAGCCGTCGCGACCAGGAGGTCAACGCCATCGCCTTCGCCAAGGTCCGCGAGGACAAGGAGCGCGAGGCCGGCGACGGCTTCGACGGCTCCTGGGTGGCCCACCCCGACCTGGTCCCGATCTGCCGGGAGATCTTCGACGGTGTCCTCGGCGATCGGCCGAACCAGGTCGACCGGCAGCGCGACGACGTCTCGGTCGCCGCTGAGGACCTGCTCGACGTCGCCTCCGCGGGTGGTGCGATCACCCTCGCCGGGCTGCGCGACAACGTCGAGGTCTCGCTGGTCTACCTCGACGCCTGGCTCCGCGGTGCCGGCGCCGTCGCCATCCACAACCTGATGGAGGACGCCGCCACCGTCGAGATCTCGCGTTCGCAGATCTGGCAGTGGGTGCACAACTCGTCGAAGCTCGACGACGGCACCCAGGTGACGGCCGAGCTCGTACGCCGGGTCCTGGACGAGGAGATGGCGAAGCTGCTCGCGGCGGCCGACGGGATCGAGCACCGTCTGGAGCAGGCCCGCACCATCTTCGAGGAGGTCGCGCTCGCCGACGACTACATCGACTTCCTGACCCTCCCCGCCTACGACCAGGTGGTGGGTGCATGAGTCACCTCGAGGAGCTTGTTGCGCGGCTCGATCGGGATCTCGCCGGGGCCGACGCGGCGCTGGCCGCCGGCTATCCGGGGGATCGTGGCGTACGCCAGCCGGTGCACACGGTCTACGTCCCCGGCGACCGCTACTCGGACAAGATGGTCGCGCAGTGGTCGGCCGAATCTGTCGCCGCGCTGGACGAGTTCGGCGGCTCGCCTGCCGAGGTCGCCGAGGTGTTCGGTCTTCGTGTCGATCTGGCCGACGCGATCTACGACCGGGTGCGCGCCAAGCTCGCTGCCGAGCCGATCGAGGACCTACGGATCGACTTCGAGGACGGCTACGGAGCCCGGCCGGATGCCGACGAGGACGATGCTGTGGTCGCGGCCGCCGGGGCCCTTGCGGCCACCGTCCGCGACGGCGCCGCGCCGCCGTTCCACGGCATCCGGATCAAGTCGTTCGAGGCTCCGACACGGCGACGGGGACTGCGCACCCTGGACCTGTTCCTGGGTTCGTTGGTCCGCGAGGGCGGTCTGAGCGACGGCTTCGTCATCACGCTGCCCAAGGTGACCTCGGTGGAGCAGGTGACCGCGATGGTCACCGCGTTGTCCGCGCTCGAGGCGACCCACGGGATCGAGGTTGGCAGCCTGCGGTTCGAGATCCAGGTCGAGACGCCGCAGGCGATCCTCGGCTCCGACGGCACCGCGCTGGTCGCCCGGATGATCGCCGCCGGGTCGGGCCGGGTCACGGGACTGCACTACGGGACGTACGACTACTCCGCCTCGCTCGGCGTCGCCGCTGCCTACCAGAGCATGGAGCACCCGGTCGCCGACCACGCCAAGGACGTGATGCAGGTGGCCGCTGCCGGCACCGGCGTCTTCGTCTCCGACGGCTCGACCAACGTGCTCCCGGTCGGGGACGCGTCGGCCGTACGCGCCGCCTGGCGGCTCCACTCCCGCCTGGCGACCCGCTCGCTCGCCCGCGGGATCTACCAGGGCTGGGACCTGCATCCGGCCCAGCTCCCCAGCCGCTACGTCGCAACCTATGCGTTCTTCCGGGACGGGCTCGAGGTCGCCTCGGCCCGGCTGCGGGCGTACGTCCACGGCGGTGACTCCAGCTATCTCGACGAGCCGGCGACGGCCGCCGCGCTGGCCGCCTTCGTGCTGCGCGGGGTGGAGTGCGGCGCGGTCGCGGCCGACGAGGTCGAGCGGCTGGCCGGGATCGACCAGGCCGAGCTGGCCGAGCTGGCCGAGTTGGCCCGTCGGCGGGTCGTCTGAGCCTGCCGGAAGCGTGGCGGCAGGCTGGGTAGCCTGCCGCCATGCGCGTCGAAGCAGAGTTCACCACCGAACCCTTCCGTGGCGAGGGCGAGCCTCCCGAGCACGCGACGGCGGCCCTCGAAGCCGCCCGCGAGGCCGGTCTGGAGTGCGACTTCGGGCCGTTGGGCACCTCGGTTCGTGGCGAACGTGATGCCGTCCTGGCCACCCTCGCCGACGTGGTGGCCGCAGGACTGGACCACGGCGCCGACCAGATCACCTTCCAGGTGCGCGTCGAGGGACGCAGCGCGCCGCGGCGTACGGCCGGCGGGTTGGAGGGGCTGCTCGCCGAGGTCGCCGAGAGTCTCGGTGGTGATCTCCGGACCCTGGACCGGCAGGGGAAGCAGCGCGCGGTGCGCCTGCTCGAGGAGCGCGGCGCCTTCGACTACCGCAAGAGCGCCGAGATCGTGGCCGCGGCGCTCGGCGTCACCCGGTTCACGGTCTACAACTACTTGAACCGCGAGCGGGAGTAGCTCAGACTTTTCAACAAACTGTTGACTGTGACGAGAGACACATGCCATCGTTGTCGTTGTACGGAAATTAGTTTCCGCATAGCGAGAGAGAACGGTTCATGGATCTCCAGAGCTTCAACACCTCACCGGCGGATGTCGTGCGACCTGCGCTGCAGGCCTGCTGCGACGCGCCGAGCTGGGTCGCCGCCGTCCTGGCCGGGCGTCCCTACACCGACGAGGCCGATGTCGTCCGGGCGGCCGACGAGGCCGCCCGGCGGTTCACCGCGGCGGACGTCGACAAAGCGCTGGCCGCCCACCCCCGGATCGGGGAGCGCGCCGCGGGCGAGCACGCCGAGGCCGCCTGGTCGCGGCGCGAGCAGGCCGCGGTGGGCACCGACCCGGCCACCGCACGTGCCCTTGCCGAGGCCAACCGGGTCTACGAGGAGCGCTTCGGTCGTGTCTTCCTGATCTGCGCGACCGGCCTCTCGGCCGACCAGGTCCTCGCCTCGCTCCGCGGGCGGCTCGGCAACGAGCACGACGAGGAAGCGGCCGTGGTCGCCGACGAGCTGCGCAAGATCGCGCTGCTGCGCCTCGAGCGGGTCCTGGCCGTCGAGGAGGTCTCCCCATGACCAGGCAGCACAGCACCAGCGCCATCACCACCCACGTACTCGACACCGCGCTCGGCCGCCCGGCCGCCGGTGTCCCGGTCCGGCTCAGCCGGATCGACCCCGACGACGCCACCCCGTCCTCCGTCCTCGCCGACGCCACCACCGACGACGACGGCCGGGTGACCGACCTGGGGCCCGATCAGGCTCCTGCCGGCACCTACCAGCTCCGGTTCGACACCGCCGCCTACTACGCGGCGACGGGTCAGGAGTGCTTCTACCCGGAGGTCCTCGTCACCTTCGCGGTCACCGATCGGCGGCACCACCACGTGCCACTTCTGCTGAGCCCGTTCGCCTACTCCACCTACCGAGGGAGCTGACATGCCCATCCACCTTGGCACCAACCAGTACGGCAAGGCCGAGAACCGCGTCGTACGCATCTACCGCGACACGCCTCGCCACCAGATCCGGGACCTCAACGTCTCCACCGCGCTGCGTGGCCGCTTCGACGACGCCCACACGAGCGGCGACCAGCAGGACGTGCTGCCCACCGACACCCAGAAGAACACCGTCTTCGCCTACGCGAAGAAGATCGGCGTCGCCTCGATCGAGGAGTTCGCGCTCGCGCTCGCCGATCGCTACCTCGAGGCCTGCCCGGCCGCCGAGGGCGCCCGGGTCGAGATCGACGAGTACGCCTGGGACCGGATCGAGGTCGACGGGGCGGGTCATGACCACTCCTTCGTGCGATCGGGTGGCGGCGTACGCACCACCGTGGTGAACGTCGACGGGCGTGGGGCGGACCGGGTGGCGCACGTCGTCTCCGGCATCAAGGACCTGGTCGTGCTGAAGTCGACCGGCTCGGAGTTCCACGGGTTCCTCAAAGACGAGTACACCACCCTGCAGGAGACCACCGACCGGATCCTGGCGACCTCGCTCGTCGCCCGCTGGCGCTATTCCGGCACCGAGATCGACTGGGACAAGGCGTATGACTCCATCCGGGCGCTGCTGCTGCAGCGGTTCGCGGAGATCCACAGTCTCGCCCTGCAGCAGACCCTGAACGGAATGGGCACCTCGGTGCTCGAGCAGCACGGTGACGTCGCCGAGATCAAGTTCTCCGCGCCCAACAAGCACCACTTCCTCTCCGACCTCTCGCCGTTCGGCCTGGACAACCCCGGCGAGGTCTTCTTCGCCGCGGACCGGCCCTATGGCCTGATCGAAGCCTCGGTCGTACGCGACGAGGCCCCTGACGCCGGCAACGCCTGGCACGCCATCCCCGGATTCTGCTGAGGCCCGGCCATGCTCGGTCGTAGGAGACAGGCAACCGCATCGGTCTCGACCCGTCCCGAGGACGAACGGCATCCACCGGGCCAGCTCCTCGCCTACGGCACGCAGCACATCCTGACGATGTACGGCGGCGTGATCGCGCCGCCGCTCATCGTCGGGGGTGCCGCGGGCCTCTCGGGCACGGACCTGGCGCTCCTGGTGACCGCAGGCCTCTTCGTCTCGGGCCTCGCCACGCTGCTGCAGACGCTCGGTCTCGGGCCCTTCGGCAGCCGGCTGCCGATCGTGCAGGGGATCTCGTTCGCCAGCGTGTCGACGATGGTCACCATCGCCAGCGAGGACGGCCTGCGTCCCGTCTTCGGCGCGATCATCGTCGCCGGTCTGATCGGGCTGGTGCTCTCCTCGTTCTTCGCCCAGCTCGTCCGGCTCTTCCCGGCCGTCGTCACCGGCACGATCATCACCGTCATCGGGCTCTCGCTGATGCCGGTGGCGTTCCGGTGGGCGATGGGCAACGACGCCTCCGCGCCGGACTACGGCTCGATGACCAACATCGGTTATGCGGGTCTGACGTTGGTCATCATCCTGGTGATCAGCCGGGTGTTCCAGGGCGCGATCTCACGTCTGTCGATCCTGATCGGGCTGGTCATCGGCACCCTGATCGCCGTCGCCGCCGGTCGTGCCGACTTCTCGGCGGTCGGCAAGGCCGACCTCGTCGCGCTGCCACCGCTGCTCCATTTCGGCAGCCCGACCTTCGAGGTCGGTGCGATCGTCTCGATGACGATCGTGATCCTGGTGATCATGACCGAGACGACCGCCGACATCCTGGCGATCGGGGAGATCGTGGAGACCGACGTCGACGCTCGACGTGTCGCTCGCGGTCTCCGCGCCGACATGGCCGCGACGACGGTTGCGCCCTTGTTCGGAACGTTCCCGTGCAGCGCGTTCGCACAGAACGTCGGGCTGGTGGCCCTGACCGGCATCCGCAGTCGGTACGTCGTCGCGACCGGTGGTCTCGTCCTGTTGCTGCTCGGGCTGCTGCCCGTCGTCGGCGCGGTCGTCGCCGCCATCCCGTACCCCGTGCTCGGCGGCGCCGGCATCGTGCTCTTCGGCTCCGTCGCGGCATCCGGGATCCGCACGCTGTCCCGGGTCGACTACGAGGACAACCTCAACATGGTGATCGTCTCCGTGGCTCTCGCTGTCGGGATCCTGCCGATCGCCGCCCCGACCTTCTGGGACGCCTTCCCGTCCTGGCTCGGAGTGGTCATGCACTCCGGCATCAGCGCCACCGCTTTGGTCGCCGTCGTCCTGAACCTGCTGTTCAACGAGATCACCGTCGGCAACCGCTCCGGCGCCTCTGTCTTCGCTGCCTCGCAGGACTCTCGTGAGGGCTTCGGGGACCGGCTCGACGACGACATCGAGAGGAGGTGATCCTCACCGAAGTCGGCTTCACCAGACGATGACACCTTGTGAATTGCTCACAAGGTGTCATCGTCTGGTGAAGGCGGGAGGACGGTCGAGCTACTGGTGGTGTTGGGAGAAGTGGCGGACGCCTCGGCCAACCGGGCTGACGCCTCGGCCGACGGGCGGTGACGCCTCGGCGGGGGTCAGCCGACCAGGTGGGGGTCGGGGGCGTTGACGAGCTCGCCCTCGACCCAGACGCTGCGTACGTCGGCGGGGGTGCCGAGGGCGAACATCTTCGCCAAGGCGTCACCCGCGTCGGCGGCGTGGGCGAGGCCTACGTCGAGGGGGGTGCTCGGGGCGGGCTTGATCCACTGGGCGTCGAAGCGGCGGCCGACGGAGAAGTCGCCGACCGAGGCGCCGAGGCCGAGGGCCTCGGCGCCGGCGACCGTGGCCAGGTGGAGGAGGTGGGTGGGGGTCAGGGGGTGGCCGGCGTCGCCGAGGAGCTGCTGGGCGACGTACGCTCCCAGGCCCTCCTTGAGCAGGGAGAACCCGGTGCCGGCACCGACGTCGGAGCCCATCGCGACGCGTACGCCGTGGGCGCGGTGGCGGGCGAGGGGGAAGAGGCCGCTGCCGAGGGCGGCGTTGCTGGAGGGGCAGTGGGCGACGGCGGCGCCGCGGGCGGCCAGCAGGGCGAGCTCGGGGTCGGTCGGGTGCACGTTGTGCGCCAGGACGGTGCCGGGGCCGACCAGGCCGTGGCGGTCGTAGGAGGTCACGTAGTCGCAGCCGCAGAGCTCCTCGACGGTCTCGATCTCGCGGGTGTTCTCGTTGACGTGGGAGGTCAACATCGCACCAGGCACCGCACGCAGCACGTCACCGCAGGCCTCGAGCAGCGGCTCGGAGCACGACAGGGAGAACCGTGGCGTCACGGCGTAGCGGGCCCGACCGACGCCGTGCCAGCGGGCCGCGAGCGCGAGCGACTCCTTCCGTGCCCGGGAATGATCGGTGAACAGGTCCTCGCGGATGAGCCGGTCGCTGACCACGAGGCCGCTGGTGATCCGCAGCCCGACCCGGGCGGCCTCGGCGAAGACCGTGTCGACGGCGGGCGCGAAGTGGCTGCCGAAGACCAGCGCCGTGGTGGTGCCGGCGCCGACCAGGCCGCGTACGAAGTCAATGGCCACGCCCGCGGCGTAGGCCGTGTCGGCCAGGCGCGCCTCCTCGGGGAGGGCGGTCTGGTCCAGCCAGTCGAGCAGCGGCATGCCGAGACCGCCGATGACGCGTACCTGCGGGAAGTGCACGTGGGTGTCGACGAATCCGGGCAGCACGAAGCCGCCGGAGAGGTCGACGACGTCCTCCTGGGGGTGCTGGGCGCGGAGGTCGGCGAAGGATCCGCGGGCGCGGATCACACCGTCGCGTACGAGGAGGGCGCCGTCCTGTTCGGTGCGGAGCTCGCCGCCGGAGAACGGGTCGGAGGGGGTGTCGAGGAAGGTTCCTCGGTAGAGCGTCATTCGGGATGTCACCTTGCTTGTTGTTCGGTCGATACGTCGGTGGTCGAGCTTGTCGAGACCCCCGCGAAGAGCTGCAGCAGCCGGGCCGCGACGCTGACCGCGATCGTGGCCGGCTCCTTGCCACCGAGATCCGGGAGGCCGATGGGGGTGGTGATCCGGGCGATCGCCTCGGGGGTGTGCCCCTCGTCGGCGAGCTTGGCCCGGAACCGGCTCCACTTGGCGCTCGAGCCGATCAGCCCGATCGACGCCAGCTGCGAGGCGCGGAGAGCCGCGTCGCACAGCGCGGCGTCCTCGGCGTGGTCGTGGGTCATGATCAGGACGTGGGTGCCCTCGGGGAGCTCGCTGATCACGAGCTCGGGCAGCACCGGCACCTCATGGACGTGGATGCCGGCGACGGCGTCGTCCAGGCCTCGCAGGTGGTCAGGCGAGAGCTGGGCGGCGCGGGAGTCGACGAGGTGCAGCTCGAGGTCGTGGCGGGCCAGGATGCGGGCCAGCTCGACCCCGACGTGGCCCATCCCGAAGACGGCCACGGACGGGACCACGGGCAACGGCTCGAGCAGCAGCTCGACCTCGCCACCACAGCACTGCACGCCGTGCTGGTAGGGCGCCTTGTCGGAGAGGGACACCTTCAGGCTCTCCGGCACCCCGCCACCTTCGGTGAGCATCGCCCGGGCGCGCTCGATCGCGACCGCCTCGAGGTTGCCGCCACCGACGGTGGCCCAGGTGCGTTCGGCCGAGACGACCATCTTCGCCCCGGCCTCGCGTGGCGAATGACCGCGCACGGACGTCAGGGTCACGAGTACGCCGGGAACCCGCTGCTCGCGCAGCCGCTGGACGGCCTTCAGCCACTCCATGTCCTCACCTCTCCCCGGCCATGGCCGGCTCGGCGCCGGCGTCGCTCGTCTCGGGGGCCTGGGGCGTACGCGCTTTGTCGAGCGCCCAGTAGACGGCCTCCGGGGTCGCGGGGGAGGCCAGCTCGACGCTGGTCCCGGCAGGGCCGAACGCGGCGGCCGCCTCACGCAGCGCCTCGCGCATGGAGAAGGCGAGCATCAACGGGGGCTCGCCGACGGCCTTGGAGCCGTAGACGGCACCCTCCTCGTGGGCCTTCTCGAGCAGCTTCACCCGGAAGTCACCGGGCATCTCGGAGAAGCTCGGCAGCTTGTAGGTGCTCGCCGCCTGGGTCGCCAGCCGGCCACGGTTGGGGCCCTCGGAGGTGTCCCAGCGCAGGTCCTCCAGGGTCAGCCAGCCGGCGCCCTGCACGAAGCCGCCCTCGATCTGGCCGATGTCGATCAGCGGGCTCAGGCTGTCGCCGACGTCGTGGACGATGTCGACGCGCCGCAGCGTGTAGGCCCCGGTGAACCCGTCGACCTCGACCTCGGCGGCGGCCACGCCGTTGGCGAAGTACTTGAACGGCTCGCCCTGCATGAGGTTGGGGTCCCAGTGCAGGCCCTCGGTGCGGTAGAAGCCGGCCGCCCACAGCTGCACCCGCTGGTGGTAGGCGGTGTTGATCAGCTCGTTCCAGCCGATCGACCCCGAAGCAGGCGACAGACCGCGGACGACGCCGTCGTCGAAACGTACGTCGCTGGGGCTGATCCCGAGATGGCCGCCGGCGACCTGGGCGAGCCGCTCGCGGATCTGCTCGCAGGCGTTCTTGATCGCGGCGCCGTTGAGGTCGGCGCCGGAGCTGGCCGCGGTCGCCGAGGTGTTGGGCACCTTGTCGGTGCGCGTGGGGGCGAGGCGTACGCGGTCCAACGGGAGCCCCAGGGCCGTCGCGGCGACCTGGAGCATCTTGGTGTGCAGGCCCTGTCCCATCTCGGTGCCGCCGTGGTTGATCAGCACCGAGCCGTCCTTGTAGACGTGAACGAGGGCGCCGGCCTGGTTGAAGGCGGTGAGGTTGAACGAGATGCCGAACTTCACCGGCGTCATCGCCAGGCCTCGCTTGGTGTGCGGGTGCCGACTGTTGAAATCAGCGATCTCCGCGCGGCGTCGAGCCACCTCTCCGGACGAGGCGACCTGGTCCCAGCAGGCAGCGAGCCGGTCGGCCTGGCGCACCGGCTGGCCGTACGGCGTGGTCTGATCCTGCTGGTAGAAGTTGCGGCGCCGCAGCTCGATCGGATCGATGCCGAGCAAGGGTGCGCACCGGCCGAGCAGGTCCTCCATGACGAGCATGCCCTGGGGGCCGCCGAAGCCGCGGAAGGCGGTCTGCGAGGTCTTGTTGGTGCGCGCCACCCGGCCGTCGACACGGATGTTGGGCACCCAGTAGGCGTTGTCGATGTGGCACAGCGCGCGGGCCAGCACCGGCTCGGAGAGGTCGAGGCTCCAGCCGCCGTCGGCGGTGAGGGTGGCCTCGAGAGCGACGATGTGGCCCTCGTCGTCGAACCCGGCTCGCCAAATGCTGTGGAAGCCGTGGCGCTTGCCGGACATGGTGATGTCCTGGGTGCGGTTGAGGCGCAGTCGTACCGGCCGGCCGGTCAGCTTGGCGCCGAGCGCGGCGATGGCGGCGTAGCCGTGCGGCTGCATCTCCTTGCCGCCGAACGCGCCACCCATCCGCAGGCACTGGACGGTGACCTCGTGGCTCGGTACGCCGAGCACGTGGCCGACGATCTCCTGGGTCTCGGAGGGGTGCTGGGTGCTGCTGTGCACCAGCACCTGGCCACCCTCGTCGACCAGCGCCAGCGAGACGTGGGTCTCGAGGTAGAAGTGCTCCTGACCTGCGAACTCGAACTCGCCCTCGAAGACGTGGGCGGCGCTCTCCAGAGCAGCCTCGGCGTCGCCGCGGGCGAGGTTGCGCGGGGTCCCCTGGAAGCTCTCCGCCGCGATCGCCTCCTTCACCGTCACCAGCGACGGCAAGGGCTCGTAGTCGACCTCGACCGCGGCCGCGCCCAGCCGGGCCGCCTCCTGGGTCTCGCCGAGCACCCAGCACACCGCATGGCCGTGGAACATCACCTCGGTCGGGAAGAGCGGCTCGTCGTGCTTCACACCGGCGTCGTTGAGACCCGGTACGTCCTCGGCGGTCAGCACACGCACGACGCCGGGCACCGCATAGGCGGGCGCGGTGCGCAGCGCGGTGACCAGGGCATGGGTGTGCGGGGCCTGGACCGGCCAGGCGTGCAGCGTGCCGGCGATCCGTCCGACGAGGTCGTCGGTGTAGAGCGCCTCGCCGGTGACGTGCAGCGCGGCGCTCTCGTGCGGCAGCGGGATCCCGACGACGGGGTTGTCGGGGCGTTCTGACAGGGCGCTCATGCGGGCACCTCCTCGCGGTCCGTGTGGGTCTCCGGGTGGGTGTGGAACAGGCGCAGCAGGGACTGGCCCAGCATCGCCGAGCGGTAGGACGCGCTGGCGCGGTGGTCGTCCATCGGGGTGCCCTCCCCGGCCAGGACGGCTGCGGCGCGGCGTACGGACTCCTCGGTCCAGGGCTGCCCAACGAGGGCGTCCTCGGTGGCGACGGCACGCAACGGGGTGGCGGCGACGCCGCCGAGGCCGATCCGGGCGCGGGCCACCGTGCCGTCGGCGATCTCGAGCGCGTAGCCCACGGCCACGCTGGAGATGTCGTCGAACCGGCGCTTGGCGATCTTGTGGAAGCCGACGAGCGGAGCCAACGGCAACGGAAGTCGTACGCTGCGGATCAGCTCGTCGGCGGCACGGACCGTCTCCCGGTAGCCGGTGAAGTAGTCGGCCAGCGCGACGACCCGCTCGCCGCGGGGCGAGGCCAGGACCACCTCGGCGTCGAGCGCGAGCAGTGCCGGCGGGGCGTCGCCGATGGGCGAGGCGGTGCCGATGTTGCCGCCGATCGTCGCGCCGTTGCGGATCAGCCGCGAGGCGAACTGTGGGAACAGCTCGGCCAGCAGCGGCACCCGTCCGTTGAGCTTGCGCTCGATCTCGGTCAGGGTGAGGGCCGCGCCGATCTCGACGTGGCCGGTCCGGAAGGAGAGCTCACGCAGCTCGGGCAGGCGGTCCACCGCCACCACCAGTGGTGCGCGGCGACCGCGGAGGTTGACCTCCACGCCCCAGTCGGTCGAGCCGGCGACGACCTGCGCCGCCGGCCACTCGGTGATCAGGTCGAGCGCCTCGGTGAGTGTCTCCGGGCGTACGAACTCGGCGCCGTCGACTGCGATCCGGGTCGGTCGCGGCTCGGGCGGAGGCTGCTGCTGTCGCGCGGCGAGCGCGTCGTCGGCCTCGGGGGCGCCGAGGGCGTAGGCGGCGTCGCGGATCGGGCGGTAGCCGGTGCAGCGGCACAGGTTGCCGCTCAGCGCGTGCAGGTCGACGCCGTTCGGGCCGTGCTCGTGGTCGCAGGGGGCGCCGTCGGCGGAGGGCTCACGGCTCGGGCGGTAGTACTCCGCGGCCAGGCTGCAGACGAAGCCCGGCGTGCAGTAGCCGCACTGCGAACCGCCGCGTACGGCGAGCTCCTGCTGGACCGGGTGGAGGTCGTCGCTGGACCCGAGACCTTCGCTGGTCACCACCTCCTGGCCGTCGAGCGCGGCGACCGGGACGAGGCAGGCGTTGATCGAGGTCCACTCGGTCGGCGAGGTGGTGCCGGGCCGGGCGACCAGCACCGAGCAGGCACCGCACTCGCCCTCGGCGCAGCCCTCCTTGGCGCCGGTCAGGCCGCGGTTGCGCAGCCAGTCGAGGACGGTGGTGTGCGTGGCGACCCCGGTCAGGGGCACCTGGTCCCCGTTGACGGTGACACTGGGGGCGCTGGGTGTGCTCATCGTTGGCTCCGGATCGGGTTGCGGGTGCGGGCGCTGTGGATGGGGTTGGCGTCGCGCAGGAAGTCGTCGAAGCGGTGGCCGGCGATCTTGGCGATCTCGATCAGTGCGGCAGCGTGCTCCTGGCGTTCGCAGTTGCCGAGCCGCTCGCGACCCTCGGCGAGGATCCGGTCGAGCGAGTCGGAGTCGCGTACGGAGATGACCAGCGGGAAGCCGAACCGCTCGTGGTAGGCGTCGGTGAGGGAGGTCAGCGCCTCCTGGTCCGGCTCGGCCAGGTGGGTCAGGCCCTTCGAGGACTGGTCGCGCAGCGACTCCTCACCGACCATCCCCTCCGAGACCAGCTTCGAACCGAGCTCGGGGTAGGCCTCGATCAGCTCGCGCTGCTCCTCGGCCGAGCCGCTGAACAGGGCGTCCTGGAAGGCGCGGCGCAGGGCGTGGGTGTCGGTGAACGGTCGCTGCTCCCAGGCCCGCTCCACCATCCACCGGGGTCCCTGGAAGAGACCGTCGAACGTCTCCACGAACTCGGTACGTCCCATCTGGTTGACCTGGTCGAGCCGGACGCCCTCGCCGGGCTGACCGGCGACGGCCGGTCCGAAGTCGGGGCCGACGTGGTGGAACAGGACGTTGAGCAGGATCGCGGTCAGGCTGCCCAGGGTGATGCCGCTGCCGAAGATGATCTCGGCCCACCCCGGGACGGCCTGGGCGACCTCGGGCTGCGCGGTGACGTACATGGCCAGACCGACGCTGGTCGCCACGATCACCACGTTGCGGTGGTCGTGGAAGTCGACCTTGCTGAGGGTCTGGAATCCGACGACCGCGACCGTGGCGAACATGGCCAGCGCGGCGCCGCCGAGGACCGGGTGGGGGATGCCGGCGACGATCGCGCCCACCTTCGGGAGCAGGCCGATCAGGACCATGATCAGACCGGCCGCGGCGACGACCCAGCGGCTCTTGACCCGGGTCAGTCGGACGAGGCCGACGTTCTCGGCGAAGCAGGTGTAGGGGAAGGAGTTGAAGACGCCGCCGATCGTGGTGGCCAGGCCGTCGGCGCGCAGGGCCCGGGCGATGTCGGTGCGGCCGATCCGCTTCTCCACGATCTCGCCGGTGGCGAAGACGTCACCGGTGGTCTCGACGGCGGTGATCAGCATGACCACGATCATGGACACGATCGCGGCGGCGGAGAACTGTGGCCAGCCGAAGTGGAACGGCGTGGTGACGCCGACCCAGTCGGAGCCGGCGACCGCGTCGAAGTGGGCGTCCCCGAGAGCCCAGGCGACGAGGGTGCCGACGACCAGGCCGACGAGCACGGCGACGGTGGCCATGAAGCCCTTGAACACCCGCTGGATGACCACGATCAGGGCCAGGGTGCCCAGGGCGTACGCCAGGTTGCGGCCGCTCGTGGGGTCCGAGGTCGGGCCGGCGCCACCGGTCGCGTCCGCGGCCGCGACCGGCAGCAGCGCGATGCCGATGATGGTGATCACCGAGCCGGTCACGACCGGCGGGAAGAACCGGATCAGCCGGCTGAAGTAGGGAGCGATGAAGAAGGTCGCCAGACCGGCGACGATCACCGCGCCGTAGATGACGAGCAGTCCGTCGGTGCCCCCGCCGGCGGCGAGCCCGATCGCGATCATCGGCGAGACGGCGGTGAAGGTGACGCCCTGCAGCAGCGGCAGGCGTACGCCGACCTTCCAGAAGCCGACCGACTGGATGATCGAGGCGATGCCGCAGGTGAACAGGTCGGCGTTGATCAGGTGGATCAGCTCCTGCTGACTCAGCCCGATCGAGTTGGCGAGCAGGATCGGCACGATCACCGCACCGGCATAGAACGCGAGCACGTGCTGGAGGCCGTAGACGGCGAGCTTGCCCGCCGGGAGCACCTCGTCCACGGGGTGGGTGGGGCCGGCACCGACCTTCTTCTGCGGCCGTATCGACCTCAGGACTGCTCTCGCGTTCATCCTCACACCTTTCTCGGGGGCGCCCTGGTGGGCAGGTGAGCTGTGACTTACCCCACAGCCTGGTCCCTCGGGGCTCCGAGCGGCACCCGCCGATCATCCGAAGATGGGGTCTGCGCGGATGTGGCCTTTGTGTGATGCTCCAGAATGGCGCGCGGCCGGTTTCGTGGCCGTTTCTGCGGCGTGAATCTCCGCGCCGGGATGTGTGTAACACGCTGTTCGTAGCACTATCCGGTCGTTCCAATAGGGCGAGTAGTACTACGAACGACGTGTTACACCGCCGGCCGGCCAGCGCGCGTTTCGATCAGATAGGTCACAGCGATCTGAGGGCCAGAAACACGTCGACGCGGTCCTCCATCGTGGTCAGGTCACGGCCGGTCAGCTCCTCGACCCGGGAGATCCGGTAGCGCACGCTGTTGACGTGGAGATGGAGCGACTCCGCGGTGCGCGTCCACGACCCGGCGTACGCCAGGAACCGGTCGAGCGTCGGCACCAGATCGCTCCCGGTGCGCTGGTCGTGCTCGAGGACGGGGCCGAGGACGCGCTGGGCGTAGGTGCGGCGGATGTCGTCGGGGACAGTGGCGAGCAGCAGCACGTGGGAGGTGACCTCCTCGGAGCTGGACAGGGCCACCGCGCCGCCGCCGGAGCGGGCGACCCGATGGGCGAAGCGCGCCTCCTCGAGTGCGCCGGCGAGTGCCTCGATCCCGCTCTCGCCGCTCAGCCCCACCGACAGCGAGCCGCGGACGAGGGCGGGCGCCAGCCGGGTGAGCGATCGGCGCAGCTGGTCGGTGAGGTCCGGGCGGGACGGAAGGAACGCGACCGCGCACCCATCGCGGGCGCTGGCCACGACGGACGGTCCCAGGCCGAGCGCCACGTCCTCGAGCACCGCGGCCACCGCGTCGGGTGGCCCGCCCGGCCCGAGCTCGGCCACGGCGAGGACGACCGGACGGTCGGGATCGATCCCGGACTGGCGCAGGCCGGTGGCGATCTCGGCAGGTGAGGCGCCGGCCTCCAGGTGGGCGAGGGTCGCGGCCGCCAGCGGCCGGCGGACGCGGAACCCCTCGTCGCGGCGGGAACGGTCCAGGGCGGTGATGGCCCCGAACTCGTGGACCATGTCGAGGTCCTCCCGCGGCCAGGTGGTGTGGTCGCCCTCGACGGCCACGGTCCATCCGGTGACCCGATCGGCCAGGCCCGATCCGACGGGGAACAGGGAGTAGCTGCGGTCGCCCACCTCCGCCACAGCCGGCAGCAGGTCGGCGGTCAGGAAGCGGCGGGTGAGCGCGTCGACGGTCTCGGGATCGAGCTCGCCTGGGCCAGGGACGACATGTCGGCCGCTCGCGGTGAGCACCCGGCACGCATGGCCGATCTCGGAGGCCACCCGGGCGGCCAGCTCGTCGAGGCTGCGGCCTGAGGCGATGGCGGAGAGGAGCTGGCGCTGGCGCGCCAGGCTGGCCGACATCCGGGCGCTCTCGCCGGCGGCGCCGGCGGCCGCGACGTACTCGGTGACGTCGGCGAACGCCACGTCACCGGGCACCTCGACCAGGGCGACCTGATGGCGGCGGCAGGCCTCGACGAGATCGTCGGGCACCGCGCCGAGGAGGGCCGCGCCGGCCAGCAGGCAGGTCGCACCGCCGTCCGCGATCGAGGACACGAACGTCTCGCTGTCCTCGGGCCGGCGGCGCCAGACGAGGCCGGTCAGGACGAGCTCGCCACCGTTCAGATAGCGGCCGGGCTCGAGCAGGTCGATCGTGATCGTGCGGCCCACCGGACGCTCCAGCGAGCCCTCGGGCGCGTGCAGGAGCCGCAGGCCCAGGCTGGGCGTCTCCAAAAGCTCTGCCAATAGCACGGTGCCTCCACCGGTCAGCCGGTCCGTTTCGGGCCTCGTCTTGGAGGAACGTACAACGCCTGCGCGCATGCGTGGGAGGCCCGTTGTCGTTTCTTCATCAGTTTGCGGCCTGATGACCGCATCGGGTTGACGTGACTCCGCTCACATCCTTATATTTCGAATGTCAGAAATCAAATTCCGCATTACGGAAGGAATGGTGAGGATGTCCCACCAGCTCCGCTACGAGGTGAACTGCTCGATCCTGTTCACCGAGCTCCCGCTGCTCGAGCGCCCCGCGGCAGTGAAGGCCGCCGGCTTCGACGCGGTGGAGTTCTGGTGGCCCTTCGCCGAGGCGGTGCCCTCCGACACCGACGTGGACGCGTTCGTCGCCGCCGTCCGGGACGCCGGGGTGCACCTGGTCGGCCTCAATTTCTTCGCCGGCGACATGCCTGCCGGCGATCGCGGCCTGGTCTCCTGGCCGGCCCGGTCGGCGGAGTTCCGCGACAACATCGACGTCACCATCGGCATCGGCGAGCGCCTCGGCTGCACCGCGTTCAACGCGCTCTACGGCAACCGCGTCGAGGGCGCCGACCCAGAGGCGCAGGACGAGCTCGGCGCCGAGAACCTCGCACTGGCCGCCCGCGCCGCGGCCGGCATCGGCGGCACCGTGCTGGTCGAGCCGGTCAGCGGCGCCGACCGCTACCCGCTGCTCACCGCCGCTGACGCGGTGGCCGCGATCGACCGCGCCGGCGAGCCCAACGTCGGCCTGCTCGCCGACCTCTACCACCTCGCCGTGAACGGCGACGACGTCGATGCGGTGATCGCTGCGTACGCCGCCCGCATCGCGCACGTCCAGATCGCCGATGCTCCGGGACGCAACGAGCCCGGCACCGGTGAGCTCCCGCTCGAGCGGCAGCTCGCCGCCCTCGAGGCGGCCGGATACGCCGGCTGGGTCGGGCTGGAGTACAAGCCCTCGACCTCTTCGCCCGAGAGCTTCGGCTGGCTGCCGCGGGAGCGCCGCGCCGCCACCACCGCCACCCACTGACGACCCCGTAGGAGGGAACATCATGACCAACATCGCCTTCATCGGCCTCGGCATCATGGGCAGCCCGATGGCAGCCCACCTCGTCGAGGCCGGCCACACCGTCGCCGGCTTCGACCACAACCCCGAGCGTGCCCAGGCCCTGGCCGCCGCGGGCGGCCGCGCCGCCACCTCCACCGCCGACGCCTGCCGTGACGCCGAGGTCGTCTGCGTCATGGTCCCGGACTCGCCGCACGTCGAGGAGGTCCTCGCCGCCGAGGGTGGGGTCCTCGAGTCCGCCCCCGCCGGCGCGCTGATCATCGACTTCTCGAGCATCCGGCCCGACGTGACCACGGCGCTCGCCGAGCAGGCCACCGCCCGCGGCTTCCGCATCCTCGACGCCCCGGTCTCCGGTGGCGAGGCGGGCGCGAAGAATGCGGCCCTCTCGATCATGGTCGGCGGCGCGGCCGACGACTTTGCCACCGCGAAGCCGCTCTTCGACGCGGTCGGCAAGACCATCGTCCACGTCGGCCCGAGCGGCGCCGGCCAGACGGTCAAGGCGGCCAACCAGCTCATCGTCGCCGCCAACATCCAGGCGCTGTCCGAGGCGGTCGTCTTCCTCGAGGCGTACGGCGTGGACACCAAGGCCGCCCTCGAGGTGCTCGGTGGCGGGCTGGCCGGATCGGCGGTGCTCAACCAGAAGAAGGAGAACATGCTGACCCGCTCCTTCCAGCCAGGCTTCCGGATCGACCTGCACCACAAGGACATGGGGATCGTCACTGCTGCTGCCCGCGAGGCCGGCGTCGTCGTTCCGCTCGGCTCGCTGGTCGCCCAGCTGATGGCGAGCGCCCGGGCCAACGGCGACGGCGGCCTGGACCACTCCGGCCTGCTGCGGGGCGTCGAGCGACTGAGCGGCTCCGTCACGAAGGGGGAGAACTGACATGGCACGCATGCGCGCGGTCGACGCCGCCGTCCTGATCCTGGAGAAGGAGGGCGCGACCCAGCTCTTCGGCCTCCCCGGTGCCGCGATCAACCCCTTCTACAGCGCGATGCGTGCACACGGTGGTCTCGACCACGTGCTCGCCCGTCACGTCGAGGCGGCCTCCCACATGGCCGAGGGCTACACCAGGGCCAAGGCCGGCAACATCGGCGTCTGCATCGGCACCTCCGGTCCCGCCGGCACCGACATGATCACCGGCCTCTACTCGGCCTCCGCCGACTCGATCCCGATCCTGTGCATCACCGGTCAGGCGCCGGTCGCGAAGCTCCACAAGGAGGACTTCCAGGCGGTCGACATCGCCGCCATCGCCGGCCCGCTCACCAAGATGGCGGTCACCGTGATGGAGCCCGCCCAGGTCCCCGGCACTTTCCAGAAGGCCTTCCGACTGATGCGCGAGGGACGTCCCGGCCCGGTCCTGATCGACCTCCCGCTCGACGTCCAGCTGGCCGAGATCGACTTCGACATCGAGACGTACGAGCCCTTGCCGATCGCCCGGCCGGCGGCCAGCCGTGCCCAGGCGGAGAAGGCGCTGACGATGATGCTGGCCTCCGAGCGCCCGCTGATCGTCGCGGGCGGTGGCGTGATCAACGCCGACGCCGCCGACCTGCTGGTCGAGCTCGCCGAGGTCACCGGCGTCCCGGTCGTCCCGACGCTGATGGGCTGGGGCACGATCCCTGACGATCATGCGCTCAACGCGGGCATGGTGGGCCTGCAGACCTCCCACCGCTACGGCAACGCGACCATGCTCGCCAGCGACTTCGTCCTCGGCATCGGCAACCGGTGGGCCAACCGCCACACGGGCTCGGTCGAGACCTACACCCGGGGACGTACGTTCGTCCACATCGACATCGAGCCGACCCAGATCGGCCGGGTCTTCGCACCGGACTACTCGATCGTCTCCGACGCCCGCGCGGCGCTGGAGGTCCTCGTCGAGGTCGCCCGGGAGTGGGCGAGCGCGGGCCGGATCCCGAGCCGTACGGCCTGGGCCGAGGAGTGCGCCGAGCGCAAGCGGACCCTGCACCGCAAGACCCATTTCGACAACGTCCCGATCAAGCCGCAGCGGGTCTACGAGGAGATGAACCGCGCCTTCGGCGCTGACACCCGGTACGTCACCACGATCGGCCTGTCCCAGATCCAGGCCGCGCAGCTGCTGCACGTCTACCAGCCGCGGCACTGGATCAACGCAGGTCAGGCGGGCCCGCTCGGCTGGACCCTGCCGGCCGCGCTGGGGGTCGCGACCGCCTGTCCTGACGGTCAGGTCGTCGCTCTCTCGGGCGACTACGACTTCCAGTTCCTGATCGAGGAGCTGGCGGTCGGCGCCCAGTTCAACATCCCCTACATCCACGTCGTCGTGAACAACTCCTACCTCGGCCTCATCCGCCAGGCCCAGCGCGGGTTCGCGATGGACTACTGCGTCCAGCTCGCCTTCGACAACGTCAACAGCCCCGAGGTCGACGGCTACGGCGTCGACCATCTCAAGGTCGCCGAGGGGCTGGGCTGCAAGGCGATCCGGGTCACCGACCCTGCCGATCTGGGTGCCGCTTTCGAGAAGGCCAAGGCACTTCAGGCCGAGTATCGCGTGCCGGTGCTGGTCGAGGTCATCCTCGAGCGTGTCACCAACGTCTCGATGGGTGTCGAGATCGACGGTGTCGTCGAGTTCGAGGAGCTCGCCGAGCGTGGTGAGCACGCCCCGACCGCGCTCGTCCCGCTGGACTGACTCATGGTCCGCGTGCTCGTCGCCTCCGACAAGTTCAAGGGATCGCTCACCGCTGCCGAGATCGCGGCGGCGGTGAGGGCGGGCCTACGCCGGGGGAGGCCCGACATGGTCGTCGACGCGATCCCGGTCGCCGATGGCGGCGACGGCACCCTGGCGGCGGCTGAGTCCGCCGGGTTCACCCTGGTTCCGGTCACCGTGACCGGGCCGACCGGGTCGCCGGTGCGGACCGCGTACGCCCGGCGCGACGACACCGCTGTCGTCGAGCTCGCCGACGCGGCCGGGCTCGCCCGGCTGCCGCGCGCGCCGGATCCGCTGGGCGCCTCCAGTCTCGGGGCCGGCCAGGCCATGGCGGCCGCGATCGACGCGGGCTGTCGCTGGGTGGTGCTCGGTATCGGCGGCAGCGCCAGCACCGACGGCGGCGCGGGTCTGCTCCGCGGGCTCGGCGCCGGGCTGCTGACCGCGTCCGGGTCGCCGGTGCCCGCGGGCGGAGTCGGCCTGGAGCAGGTGGCCCGACTCGACCTCGATGACCTCCGCCGCCGGGTCGACGGGGTCGAGATCACCGTCGCGTGCGACGTCGACAACCCGCTCACCGGACCCCGCGGCGCGGCCGAGGTCTACGGGCCGCAGAAGGGCGCCGATCCCGACCAGGTGCGCCGCCTGGACGCCGCGCTCGCTCACTGGGCCGATGTCGTCGCGGAGGCGACCGGTGCCGATCTCCGGGACCACCCCGGCGCCGGTGCTGCCGGCGGAGTGGGCTTTGCGGCTCTCGCGCTCCTGGACGCCGAGCTGCGCTCGGGGATCGACCTCGTACTCGAGCTGGTCGACTTCGGGGCCGGGCTGGAGGGCGCGACCCTCGTCGTCACCGGCGAAGGGGCGCTCGACGAGCAGACCCTGCACGGCAAGGCCCCGGCCGGCGTCGCCGCGGCCGCCGCGAGGGCCGGCGTCCCGGTCGTGGCGGTCTGCGGGGTCAACCACCTCGACCACGACCGGCTGCGGGCGGCCGGGATCGGGGCGGCGTACGCCCTGACGGACATCGAGCCCGACCGGGAGCGCTGCTTGACCGACGCAGCGGCCCTGCTCGAGCAGATCGCCGAGCGGATCGCCGCCGACCATCTCATCGAGGAGGACGCATGAGCGGCCCGCGGAATGTTCACCGAGGTAACTCGGTGAGCGCCCACCTCCTTCGTGGAGTTCCGCGAGGGGAGTGCATCGAGACCGAGGTACCTCGGTCAGCATCCGGAGGGCCCCGCGACAGCGGCCTGCGGAATGTTCACCGAGGTAACTCGGTGAGCGCCCACCTCCTTCGTGGAGTTCCGCGAGGGGAGCGCATCGAGACCGAGATACCTCGGTCAGCATCCGAGGAGGACGCATGAGACTGCTGAGTGTGGGACCGGCGGGCGAGGAGCGCCCGGCTGCCCTCGACGACCAGGACATACTGCGCGACCTGTCGGCTGTGGTGCCGGCGATCGACGGCAGTCTGCTCGGCGACCCGGCGCGCCTCGCGTCGGTGCGGGAGGCGATCGCCTCGGGCCGACTTCCGAGAGTCCCCGACGGCACCCGGATCGGACCGCCGGTCGCGAGGCCGGGCAAGGTCGTCGGGGTCGGGCTCAACTACGAGGACCACGCCGAGGAGGCCGGGGTCGCGATCCCGGACGAGCCGGTCGTCTTCCTCAAGCCCTCGACGACGGTCGTGGGGCCTCACGACGAGATCCAGCTGCCGCCCGGATCGACGATGACCGACTACGAGGTCGAGCTGGGCGTGGTGGTCGGGCGCCGGCTCTCCCGGTGCCGTGATCCCCGGCAGGCGCTGGCCGCGGTCGGCGGCTATCTCACGGCCGACGACCTGAGCGAGCGGGCACGGATCGCGGCCGGGCCGACCTGGGCGAAGGGGAAGTGCGCCGACACCTTCACGCCCATCGGTCCGTGGCTGGTCACGCCCGACACCGTGGGCGACCCGCAGGACCTCGGCCTCCAGCTGTGGGTCGACGGCGAGCGGAGACAGCACGGGACGACCGCGCGGATGGCCTACGGCGTCGGTGATGTCCTCGCGTTCCTCAGTACGCTGATGACACTCGAACCCGGCGACCTGGTGCTGACCGGGACGCCTGGCGGGGTCGCAGCGTTGCGGCCCGAGCCGCGGCCCTTCCTGCGCGAAGGGCACGTGGTGGAGGCCGAGGTGACCGGCCTCGGGCGCCAGCGTACGCGGGTGGTGGCAGTCGAAGAGGCAGTCGATGAGGCAGAGGTGAAGGTGTGAGTCGAGATCTCGATGTCGTCATCCGGGCAGCGCGGATGGTGACTCCGGACGGTGAGACGGCCGGCAGTGTCGGCATCAGCGACGGGAAGATCGTCGCGATCGAGCCGGCGGGCCTGACCGCCGCCCGCGTGGTCGAGCTCGCCGACGACGAAGTGCTGATGCCCGGGGTCGTCGACGCCCACGTGCATGTCAACGACCCGGGCCGCACCGAGTGGGAGGGCTTCGCCTCCGCGACCCGGGCCGCGGCCGCGGGCGGGGTCACCACGATCGTCGACATGCCGCTCAACAGCATCCCGCCCACCTGCGACCTCCCGGCGCTCGACCTCAAGCGCAAGACCGCCGCGAGCCAGGCCTTCGTCGACGTCGGCTTCTGGGGCGGTGCCATCCCGGGCAACGTCGCCGAGCTGCGACCGCTGCACGAGGCGGGTGTCTCCGGGTTCAAGTGCTTCCTGCTGCACTCGGGCGTCGACGAGTTTCCGCCGCTCGACGCCGATCAGCTCGAGCTCGCGATGCGCGAGATCGCGGCCTTCGACGGTCTGCTGATCGTGCACGCCGAGGACGCCCACGCGATCGAGCACGCGCCCGCCGCAGGGGGTGGGGCGTACGAACGATTCCTGCACAGCCGCCCGCGGGGCGCCGAGAACCTGGCGATCGCCCAGGTGATCGAGCTGGCCCGGTGGACCCGCTGCCGCGTCCACATCCTGCACGTCTCCAGCTCCGACGTACTCGCGATGCTGGCCTCGGCCCGTCGCGACGGAGTCCCGATCACCGCCGAGACCTGCCCTCACTACCTGACCTTCGCTGCCGAGGAGATCCCCGACGGCGCGACGCAGTACAAGTGCTGCCCGCCGATCCGTGAGGCGTCCAACCGCGAGCTGCTCTGGCAGGGCCTGCGCGACGGCGTCATCGACATGGTGGTCACCGACCACTCGCCCTCGACGCCCGACCTGAAGGCCCTCGACACCGGCGACTTCGGGGTGGCCTGGGGCGGCATCTCCTCGCTCCAGCTCGGTCTGGCGGCGGTCTGGACCGAGGCCCGGGCCCGCGGCTTCGCCCTCACCGACATCGCTCGCTGGATGTCGGCGGCCCCCGCGCGTCATGCCGGGTTGCCGAGCAAGGGGCAGATCGCGGTCGGGCACGACGCCGACTTCGCGGTCCTCGCCCCCGACGACACCTTCGTCGTCGACGCCGCAAGGCTCCATCACAAGAACGCCGTCACGCCCTACCACGGCCGCACCCTCGCCGGTGTCGTCCGCGCAACCTGGCTGCGCGGCGAGAAGATCGACATCGAGGCCGCGCCCCAGGGCCGGCTGCTCAGCAGAGTCACCACAGAAGGAGCCCGACCATGAGCGAACCTCGCTACTACGCCCCGACCGGCGGCCACCCGTCGCAGCGTGAGCTGACCACCGACCGGGCCGTGTTCACCGAGGCGTACGCCGTGCTCCCCCGTGGCACCATGCGCGACATCGTCACCAGCAAGCTCCCGTTCTGGGAGGGCACCCGGCTGTGGGTGATCGCCCGGCCGCTCTCGGGCTTCGCCGAGACGTTCTCGCAATACATCGTCGAGGTCTCGGCCGGCGGCGGCAGCGACAAGCCCGAGCTCGACCCGGGCGCCGAGGGCGTCCTGTTCGTGGTCGAGGGGGCGCTGACGCTCTCGATCAGCGGGGAGAAGCACGACCTCGCCCCCGGCGGCTACGCCTTCCTCCCGCCCGGCTCCGCCTGGACGCTGCACAACACCAGCGACCAGGTCGCGCGCTTCCACTGGATCCGCAAGGCCTACCAGCGGGTCGAGGGCATCGACGTGCCGGAGCCGTTCGTCACCAACGAGGTCGACGTGCCCGGCGGCGAGATGCCGGGCACCAACGGTGCCTGGAAGACCCAGCGCTTCGTCGACCCCGATGACGTACGCCACGACATGCACGTCAACATCGTCAGCTTCGAGCCCGGCGGTGCGATCCCGTTCCCGGAGACGCACGTGATGGAGCACGGGCTCTACGTCCTGGAGGGCAAGGCCGTCTACCTGCTCAACAAGGACTGGGTGGAGGTGCAGGAGGGCGACTTCATGTGGCTGCGCGCCTTCTGCCCGCAGGCCTGCTACGCCGGCGGCCCCGGCCGGTTCCGCTACCTGCTCTACAAGGACGTCAACCGCCACGCGGTCCTCTCGCGGCAGTTCGGCTGATGCCGATCGCGGTCGTCACCGGCGCCGGCTCCGGCCTGGGGCGGGTGATCGCCCAAGCCTTGGACGGCGCCGGCTTCCAGGTCGCCCTGCTCGGACGTACGCAGGCCGCGCTCGAGGAGACCGCGTCGGTGATGGCGCGGTCCCTCGTGCTGCCCACGGACGTCGCCTCCGCTGCTGAGGTGGAGGCGGCGTTCGCCGCCGTCGTCGGGATGTGGGGCCGCGTCGATCTGCTGGTCAACAACGCCGGAACCTTCGGGCCGAGCGGAGATCCTGACGAGATCCCGCCCGAGGAGTTCGCCGCGACCCTGGCGGTCAACGTCACCGGCTCGTTCCTGTGCGCCCGCGAGGCCTTCGCCCAGATGAAGCGCCAGGAGCCGCGCGGCGGGCGGATCATCAACAACGGCTCGATCTCCGCCCACGTACCCCGCCCCGGCAGCGCCGCCTACACCACCTCCAAGCACGCGATCACCGGCCTCACCCGCTCGCTCGCCCTGGACGGCCGCGCCCACGACATCGCGGTCGGCCAGATCGACATCGGCAACGCGGCCACCGAGATGACCGCCGGCATCGCGGTCGGCGCCCGTCAGGCCGACGGCGCCGTACGCCCCGAGCCGACCTTCGACCCCCAGCACGTGGCCGACGCCGTGGTCGCCATGGCGCAGCTTCCCCTGGGCGTCAGCGTGCCCACGATGACCATCCTCGCCACCGGGATGCCGTACGCCGGCCGCGGCTGACCCCGCGCGATCGGGGGCTCCGGTGGTCGCAGCGGGCATGGGCTGCGCGTGAAAGAGACTCTTCTTTCACGCGGGGAGCATCCCGCGGGAGAAGGGAGAGACGAGCGAGCGAACTTTCGTCCGCCGTAGGACTGAAATCGATGACCTGAACAACAAATCCGATTCGCCTCGGTGACCGAAGACCGGGTGACAGCGCCTCTGCGCCGATCGCCCCCTTCGACCACGAGGAGCCCGATGAGCAGCCCCGACCGCGAACGACGCCGGATCGCCGTGGTGGGGAGCGGCGTCGCGGGTCTGACCGCCGCCTACATCGCGTCGCTGCACGGCACGGTCACCCTCTTCGAGGCCGACGACCGGCTGGGCGGCCATGCCGACACCCACCGCGTGATCACGCCGGACGGGAGTGAGCTTGCGATCGACACCGGGTTCATCGTGCACAACCGGCGTACGTATCCGACGCTGCTGCGGCTCTTCGCCGAGCTCGACGTGCCGACGCAGGTCTCGGAGATGTCGATGTCGGTGCGTTCGGACGACGCGGGCGTGGAGTACGCGGGCGCGCGCGGGATCCGCGGCGGGCTGCCCGACCGGCGGGCCTTGCGACCGGCGCACCTGCGGATGCTCGCCGAGATCCCGCGGTTCCACCGTGCGGCCCGGGCACTGCTCGCCGAGGGCGAGCCCGACGACCGCACGCTCGATGAGTTCCTCGACGAGCACGGGTTCACGCCGCACTTCCGCCGCCACTTCATGGCGCCGCTGGTCGCGGCGGTCTGGTCCTGCGACCCGGCGACGGCGCTGAGCTACCCGGCCCGCTACCTCTTCGAGTTCCTCGGCCATCACGGGATGCTGCAGGTCTTCGGATCGCCGCGCTGGCGCACGGTCACCGGCGGTTCGGCGACGTACGTCCAGAGGGTCGCCGCCGCGATCCGCGACCGCGGCGGCCGGGTGCTGACCTCGACGAAGGTGGTCAACGTGGTCGAGACCGGTGCCGGTGTCGAGATCACCGACGGCAACGGGACCACCGAGACCTTCGACGCCGCCGTGCTGGCGACCCATCCCGGGCAGTCGCTGGCGATGCTGGGCGAGCCCACGGCGACCCAGCGTGAGATCCTCGGCGCCTTCCCCTACTCCGCCAACCAGGCCCAGCTGCACACCGACACCAGCCTGCTGCCGCGCAGCGAGCACACCCGGTCGTCGTGGAACTACCTGGAGCGCCCCGGCCGCGGCCAGGTCACGGTCACCTACGACCTCACCCGGTTGATGCGGCTGCCGACTCCGGGAGGCGTACGTCACCTGGTCACGCTCGGCGGAGCAGACCTGATCGATCCGGAGAAGGTCATCGCCACCATGGAGTACGAGCACCCGCTCTACACCCCGGAGTCGGTGGCGGCCCAGCAGCGGGCCGACGAGCTGGACTCGGACAGGCTCATCTTCGCCGGTGCCTGGCGCGGGTGGGGGTTCCACGAGGACGGCGCTCGCTCCGGTGCCCGGGCGGCCGAGCGGCTGGGGCTGTCCTGGACGGCTCCCGCGAAGCGCCCCGACGACGCGACCGGCGTGTATCGCACCACGATCAGCCACACCCGGCGGGGGCCGCTGCGGAACCGGTTCGTGCACCGCTCCCACTGGCAGGTGGTCGATCTGGACCGGCTGCCCGATCACGGGCCCCTCGGCCGCTTCGAGGCCCGTGACCATCTGGGTGACCCCGAGCTCTCGATCAGAGAGAATCTCGCCGCGTTCCTGAAGCGCCACGACATCGAGCTGGGCGATGCCCGAGTGTTGATGGCGGCCCAGCCGAGGGCCTTCGGTTTCTCGTTCAACCCGATCAGCGTCTACTGGTGCACGGCCGCCTCCGGGGAGCCGCTGGCCACCGTCGTCGAGGTGCACAACACCTACGGCGACCGGCACGCCTACCTCGTCCACCCCGACGAGCGTCACCGGGCACAGGTCGCGAAGGCGATGTACGTCTCGCCGTTCCACGGCGTTGACGGCCACTACGAGCTGACCGTGCCGCCACCCGACGGGCGACTCCGGGTTGCCGTCCGGCTGACCACCGAGGACGGGACCGTCTTCGACGCCTCCGTCCGCGGCTCTCGGGTCGAAGGGCGGTTCGGGGACACGCTCCGTTCTGCTCCCGCCGCGTTCCTCGGCGCGGTCTGGATCCGCCTCCACGGCGTATCGCTGTGGCTACGCCGCCTACCGGTCCACAGACGGCCGCTGCACCACCAAGAAGGAGTCCGATGAAGACCATCGAAGCCCCCACCGCACAGACCCTGGTAGCTGAGCGCTGGCCGATGCTGCAGGAAGCACCCACCGGCCTGGTGACCCGAGGCACCGGGGCCGCTGCGGCGACCGTCTTCCGGGCCGCCACGAAGCGGCTCGGGATCAGCGTCAGCCAGGACGGCAGCCCGGCCGACATCGTGCTGCGCCGGCCGGAGGAGTTCTACGCCAGGCTCAGCCGGCACGGGCTGATCGGCTTCGGCGAGGCGTACATGACCGGTGCCTGGGACGCCCCGGAGCTGGGGGAGACCTTGACCGTGCTGTGCCGGGACCTCGACGGTCTCCTCCCCGGGTGGGCGCAGCGGCTGCGCGGGGTCTACGAGCGACGCCGCGGCGCGAAGGACCTGAACACGCCGGAGAACGCGCGCGAGCACATCGGGCACCACTACGACCTGTCGAACGAGTTGTTCGCGCTCTTCCTCGACCCGACGATGAGCTACTCCTCGGCCCTCTTCTCCTCCCTGCCCTCGACGGAGGACCTGGCGCTCGCCCAGCACCGCAAGATCGACCGGATCCTCGACGAGGCCGGAGTCGGCCCGGGCACCCGGCTGCTCGAGATCGGCACCGGCTGGGGCGAGCTCGCCCTGCGGGCCGCCGCTCGTGGCGCCCAGGTCACCACGGTGACCCTCTCCGTCGAGCAGGCCGACCTGGCGCGGCGCCGGATCGGCGCAGCTGGTCTGGCCCATCGGGTTGACGTGGAGCTGCGCGACTACCGGGCCGTCGACGGGACGTACGACGCGGTGGTCTCGGTCGAGATGATCGAGGCGGTCGGGGAGCGGTTCTGGCCGGTCTACTTCGCGAAGATCGACGAGGTCCTGGCCCCGGGCGGCACCGCGGTGATCCAGGCGATCACCATGCCGCACGACCGGATGCTGGCCACTCGGAACACCGAGACCTGGATCACCAAGTACATCTTCCCCGGGGGGCTGCTGCCCTCGACCGAGGCGATCACCGACGTCACCGAGGCGCACACCCGGCTCCGGATCCGCAGCCGCCTCTCCTTCGGCCCGCACTACGCCGAGACCCTGCGGCGCTGGGACCTCGCCGTACGCGACCGGGCCGACGAGGTCAGAGCGCTCGGCTTCGACGAAACCTTCCTGCGGATGTGGCACTTCTACCTGGAGTACTCCCGGGCCGGGTTCGCGGCCGGCTACATCGACGTCCAGCAGCTCACCTTCACCCGCGACGAGGCTCGTTGATCCGCGACCTGCTCCTCGTCAGCGGCGCCACTGCCGCCGTCGTCGCGGTGCTGATGATCATCACCACGATCGCCGCCCGACGGGCCGGGAGGTTCTCCGTGGTCGATACGACGTGGGGTCTCGCGTTCGTCGCGGTGGCGGCCGGCAGCGCGGTCCTCTCCGTCGGGATCGGCACCTCGGGCCCGCTGCCCTGGATCGTGCTGGCACTGGTCGGGGTGTGGGGCCTGCGCCTGGCCCTGCACATGCACCGTCGCAACCACGGCGCAGGCGAGGACCCGCGCTACGCCGAGATGCTCGGGGACATCCCGTTCGGGAAGGCCGCGCTGCGGGTCTTCGGTATCCAGGGTCTCGCCGCCTGGCTGGTCTCCTGGCCGATCCAGGCGATCGCGGTCACGGGCTCTGACCCGCTGTGGTGGCTCGTGGCCATCGGTGCCCTGCTCTGGGCGGTCGGCGTCGGCTTCGAGGCGGTCGGCGACGCCCAGCTCGCGGCGTACAAGCGCTCCGCGGACCGGCCACCGGTGATGGACTCGGGCCTGTGGCGCTACACCCGGCACCCGAACTACTTCGGCGACGCCTGCGTGTGGTGGGGCATCTGGCTGATCGCGGCAGCCACCGGCTGGTGGGTGGCCCCGGTGACCGTCGTCGCACCGGTGGCGATGACCTACTTCCTGGTCCACGCGACCGGAGCCCGGCTGCTGGAGAAGACCATGATGAAGCGACCTGGCTACCCCGAGTACGCCGCGCGTACGTCGATGTTCCTGCCGTTGCCGCCGCGTGGCAGACACGTCTGACTTGTGCCAGCCGGGCGAATGAAACTCGTTGGCGCGGGGAAGTACGTCCGCGATCTATTGACCGCACCAACGGGAGTGTCGACTTATCCTGGCGACGGGCGGGCATCCGGATCTTGCGCATGCCCGCCCGTCCGCGCGAGTGTCACGGCTTGTAGGTGACGCCCTCTGCGACCGCGATGACCTGGTCTCGTGTGAGGCCGCCGGGAGCCTGCAGAGCAAACGCCTGGCCGCTTGCAGCGGTGGCTTCGAGGATCCATCGGAAATCGCCCGCATCGGACGGCTGCATACCGACGAGCGCCGGGCGGCCGTTAATGGTCACCGCCGACTCGTCCTCCGCGCCGTATGCCGAAAGGTTCGTGCTGACGTGGTCGGTCAGCGCGACCGTCAGGTCGTTGTCGTCAGGCTCGCCGGACTCGGAGAGGGTCAGGATTCGATCCTCCTTGTACGCGGCCATCGTCCATCCCGCAGGAGCAACGCTGAGGCTCAGATCCACGCGCTGAGGCTGGTCGCGCAATGCCTCTGCAAAGGTAACCATGCGATCGGCGTCGGCGTACTGGCCAGATCCGGTGACGGCAGTCCAGTCGTTGGCGTCGTCCTTCCAGACGACCGTGACCGCATTCGCACCCTCGGCGCTTCCGTTGTGGACGGTGCGCTCGTAGACCTTCGCTTCGTCGCCGTCCACGTCAGCGGACCGGGCACCCGCAGGGATCGTCCAGAAGTCCTCCTCCGCAACGTCTGTTGTAATGCTGATTCCATTCAACTGGTCGCCGTAGCGGGCCGCGATGAAGTTCGAGTCCTTCTCGAAGACGGGCTGGCCAAGACCAGTTGGCACCGCACTCGGCGTCCACGGGAAGGTCATCGGGTCAACGGCTGCCAGGGCGATCGAGTTGTCGCTGCCGACCAGGGCAGGGACGACAGCGAGACCGACGGCAGCGGCCGCTGCGGCTGCGAGGAGCGGCAGGCGCCGCCTCGGCCGACTCTGCACACTGCCGCGTGACTGCGTGATGGCGGAATCCAGGCGCGCTCTGGCCGCTGACAGAGAGGTCTCCGAGAGCGGGCTCGGGGCGGGCCCGAGGCGGTCAATGGTCTTGAGGTCAGTCATCACAGTTCTCCTTGCAGGTCGTCGAGGATCGGGCGCAGTTGCTGACGAGCTCGGTGCAGGCGGGAACGAACGGTTCCGACCGGAATGCCAAGAGCCGTCGCGGCTTCGGCCTGGGCAAGCTGGCCCCAGGCCAGCAGGAGCAGTACGTCGCGGTCGGCAGCCTTGAGCGACGCGAGAGCGTCAGCGAGGCGTGGGCGGATGGTCGCGGAGTCGGCCGATGCGACCGCCGCAGGTGAGGAGTCGGGCATCACGGCCGCGAGCGGAACGCGGGACAGGGCGCGGTAGCGCGTCGCCTCAGCCCGGTGGTGGCGCCGAATCAGGTTGGACGCGATGCCGTACAGCCACGGGCGAGCGTCCGGCTGTTCGGCACGATAGGACGCTCGGCGCTCGAAGGCCGTCACGAAGAGCTCGCCGAGCAGATCGTCCGCGAGCTCCCCAAGCCGGCGGCTCAAGAAGCGGTGCAATTCCCGTGCGTGGCGATCGAACAGTTCGCCGAAGGCCTCTGGATGCTCCATCGAGGCCGCAATGACCGCGTGGTCGTCGGCTTCGGGGTCGGCGTACACCACGCACTCCTCAGGGGGACTCAGGGCCAGATGTTGAACTCTCATGACCAGTCCATCGCACACGGACGGAGATGCGTTCACGCAACGCTCGCCACTGCCGTGGTTCAACCGCGGCGCCCCGTGGCGGCCAGAAGGACTCTCGACGAGCACCAAAGCCAGCCGCACTTCCCCGCGAACGAATTTTCGTTCACCCAGCGGGCGCTGCCTGCGCGCGCCGACGCTAGGTGAGATCAAGGCTGAGCGATGCCAGACCTTCAACAGGTCTGAACCCGAGTCTTCGATAGAGGCTGAGGGCGGCTTCGTTGTCGGGTTCGGTTACGAGGGAAAGTCGTGTTGCGCCTGCTGTGCGTGCCGCGTCGCGGACCGCGCCGACGAGAGCGGCCGCGGCTCCCTGGCCCCGGGACCGGGGAAGCACGTACAGGTCACGCAGCTGCCAGAACCGGCCCATGGCCAGAGACGCAGGGATCACATGACTCGTCGCGAGGCCGATCGGAGGTGAACCAGCCGCAGATGCCGTGAAGATCGTGAGCATGTCCGACCGGACCATCTCGGTGAGCCAACCGACGGTGGATTCGCCCGTGTCCGGCGGAGGCATGCCGTAGTGGCGCCGATAGGCGTCGAACAGGACACCGGCCGCTGCGAGCGTCTCCTCGGTGTCACAGATCGTGACCCGTAACGACCCCGTCGGAACCGAGTTGTCGCTCATCTCTGCCTCCGAACCCTGCACGTTGCGCGCTCGTCCTGCAGACGGTACTGCCTGGTCCGCCGCGGCGGCCGTTGAGACTGGTCGAGGCCCCGACCAGCGGGGGACTGGTCAGGGCCTCGAGCTGTGGGACAGCTGCGGATTAGCCGCCGTGCTGCTCGAGGATCTGTGCGATCTCGGTGAACCCGCGGTTGCGGGCGTGCTCGAGCGGAGTCACGCCGTCGCGGTCGGCGATGCTCGGGTCGGCGCCGTGCTCGAGCAGGCTGAGGACGATGCGCTGCCAGCGGTCGGAGCCCTCGCCCAGGATCACGGCCTCGAGAAGCGCGGTCCAGCCGAGGTCGTTGACGTGGTCGAGGTCGATCTCGGTGCGAGCGACCCGCTCCACGTAGTCGGCGTGGCCGCGCTCGCTGGCCGGGATGATCGAGACGCCGCCGTAGCGGTTGCGCACGGTCAGGTCCGGGTCGGCGGTGAGCAGCAGCTCGGCCATCGGGACGCTGCCGGTGACTCCGGTGACCAGCCACGGGGTGTCGTGCTGACCGTCGAGCGCGTCCGGGTCTGCGCCGAGGTGAACGAGCAGTCGAGCCGTGGAGAGGCGGTCCTCGGTGACCGCGAGCAGCAGCGGCGTACGCCGGTTGCCGTCGCGTGCCTCCAGGTCGGCGCCGCCTCGAAGAGCCGCCGCGGCCGCGTCGGCGTCACCCGCGGAAGCGGCACGCAGGAGCTGGGCGTCGCCGTCGGCGCCCTCGGAAGAAGCGGTACGCAGCGTCGACACGATCGCGTCGAACCCGCGCTCCTCGGCGTGCTGGAGGGCGGTCTTCCCGTCCCGGCCGGCCTTGATCGAGATGTCCACGCCGGCCGCGACGAGCACCCGTACGGTGTCGGCGGCGTCCGGGCCGTCGTCACCCAGGACGACCGCCTCGTGCAGTGCCGTCCAGCCCAGGTTGTTGACGTGGTCCAGGTCGATGCCGGCCTGCACCAGGCGCCCGACGATGTCGGCGTGCCCACGCTCGGCGGCGCGGATCAGTGCGGTGCCGTCGTAGGAGTCCTTGGCGTTGATGTCGGCGCCGTTGCGCAGCGTCAGGTCGAGCAGGTCGACGTAGCCCTCGCTCGCGGCGATGAGGTAGGCGCTCTGCTGGGTGTCGTCCTGGTGGTTGACGTCGGCACCGGCCCGGATCAGCTCGCGGGCACGTGCCACGTCGTTGTCCCAGGCGGCCTTGATCAGCTGCGCGTTCATCCGCTGTCGCTCCTCGGGATCGGGTTCGGGGGTGCTCCTCGCCGCCTCGGACGGGGCCGGTGCAGAGCTCGACGGAGACCGCTGGGTGGTCTCCGACGGCGCCGCGGCGCAGCCTGCCAGAAGCACGGTCAGCGCCGCGGCGGCCATCGACCACCGCAGGTGTGGCCGCACCGATGTGGACAGCGTCATCGCGGCATCCGTGCGGTGACGATCTCGTACGGCCCCTGGGCGGTCTGCTCGTCGAAGTGGCTGTCGACCAGCAGCATCCGGCCGTCGAGCAGCTTGCCGGTGGTGAAGACGCGGTTCGGGTCGGTCGCGCGCGACGAGACGTGCTCGGCCGAGGTGGCGGACCGGTTCAGCTCCAGGTGCACGATCTGCTTGTCGAAGTTGCGGATCACCGCGAGGTCGCGGCCCTGCCGGATCAGGCCGTCGGCGTTGCGCAGGTCGGCGCCGTCGGTGTCGATCGCGCTGACCTCACCGGTCGCGACCGAGAAGCGCCACAGCCGGCCGGTGTTGCCCTGGGCGACCACGAAGGCCGAGCGGTCGGTGCTCAGCACGATGCCACCGAGGTTGAAGCCCTCCTGGCGGGTGATCAGCGAGCTGCCGTCGGCCCACTCGGTGGCCTCCCAGCCGTCGGCACCCTCGGCAACGCGGATGATCGTCGGGTCGTTGGAGTTGGTGAAGTACGCAGCCCCGTCCGGGCCGATCGCGACGTCGTTCAGGAACGCGTTGTTGTCAGGGACGCGAAGCGCCGCCAGCAGTTCGCCCTCAGGGCTGTAGACCCACAGGTCGGGGCGGTCGTTGTCGGTGCCGTTCGGGCCGCCGGCGATGTAGATGCGGCCCTCGTCGTCGACGGTGATGCCGCGAGCGGTGTAGCGGCCGTCGGTGCCGTCACCGGCCAGCCACTCCTCGGCCTGGGCCCGGTCGGCGGTGCCGCGCTGGATCTCACCGCCGGTGACCTCGCTGACGTAGAACGTCCCGGACTCCTGGTCCACGCCGATGCCCTCGAACTTCGAGCCGCCCTGGGCGGCCGGCTCGCCCTCGAGCAGGTAGCTCGCCGGCCGGCCCTCCGCGGCGTTGGCCGCGGTGCCCGTGCCGAGGGCGGTGAAGGACAGGGTGGCCGAGGCGGCGATGCCGGCCAGGCCGGCGAGGGCGGCGATTCGGGACGTACGCATGGTGGTGCTCCTCCGATGTTCGGTCTGTTGGTCGAGCTGATGCATCAACCATCGCCGTCGGGAAGGGCCCGGACATCGGGTGACCGGCGACGTCTGGATAGCCGTTCGGCGACACCCCGGATAGCCGATCGGATGATGCCAGGACCCCGCCACCGGCCTAGCCTGGAACGACCATGTCGACCGACGCCGTGCCAGCTCCAGGGCCAACGCCATCCGCCGCCGGTGGGATCCTGGCCGGCCAGACGCTGCTCGACCGCTGGCTCCACATCTCACTGGTGGTGCTCGTCGTCGCCTCGGTCGCGCGCTACCTGCAGGGCCACGGCCTCGGTGACCAGGCCGAGGTGGTCCTGCCGGGCGCCGCCGTCCTCCTGATCGCGTACGCCGCGGGCCGCCGTCTCACCGGCACGGCCGCAGTCGTGTGGCTGGCCGCCGTGGTCGCCTGCTGGACCGTGCTGGCGCTGATCGCGCCGTCCTTCTCGTGGGCGGCGGTGCCGCTGGTGTTCCTGGCGCTGCGGGTGCTGCCCTTCCGGTGGGCCGTGGCCGCCACGGTCTTCCTGGTCGCGGTCGTCGCGGTCGCCTGGAGCCGGATGACCGGCCTGGCCGACCCGACCGTGCTGCTCGGCCCGGTCTGCGTCGCCGTGCTCGCGGTGACCGCCTACCGCGCCCTCGAGCGCGACGCGGCCACCCGTCGCCTCCTCCTCAACGAGCTCGAGGCGGCCCAGGACGAGGTCGCCGACGCCGAGCGTCGAGCCGGTGTGGTGGCCGAGCGCGCGCGGCTGAGCCGGGAGATCCACGACAGCGTCGCCCAGGGCCTGACCAGCATCAACCTGCTGCTCCAGGCCGCCGACCAGGAGTGGGAGTCGCGCCCGGCCGACGCCCGCGATCACGTCGACCAGGCGGCCGGCATGGCCCGCTCCTCGCTCGACGAGGCCCGTCGGGTCGTACGCGATCTCGCCCCCGCCGAGCTCGCCGGCGGATCGGCTCTGGCCACGGCCGTACGCCAGGTCGCCGACGACGTCGCCGCCACCACCGGTCTCGACGTCCCGGTCCACGTCCACGGCGACCCGCACGAGGTCGGCGGGCGGGTCGCGACGGCCGTCGTACGCACCCTCCGAGGCGCCCTCGCCAACGTCGCCGAGCACGCCGGCGCGACCACTGCGGTCGTCTCCCTCACCTTCCACGAGGGCGAGGTCGCCCTGGACGTACGCGACGACGGGGCCGGTTTCGACCCGGCCGATCTGAAGGACGAGCCGGACGGCCTGCGCGGACACGGCCTGGCCGGAATGCGGGCCCGTGCCCGCTTGCTCGGGGGAGACTTGGTCATCGAGAGCGCTACGGGCGAGGGCACGGTGGTCGCCGTGTCGTTCGCGGCCGGACCGTCAGCATCCATCCAGGGGGAGGAACGTCGTGGTTGAGCAACACATCCGGGTGGTGCTGGTCGACGACCATCCGGTGGTCCGGGCCGGCGTACGCGCCCTGGTGGACGCCCAGGACGACCTGGACGTGGTCGGCGAGGCCGCCGACTCGGCCCAGGCCGTCGCGGTCGTCGGCGAGACGAAGCCGGACGTGGTGCTGATGGATCTCAGCCTCGGCGAGGGACCCGGCGGCGCGGAGACCACCCGACTGGTCCGCGACCTGCCGGCGCCGCCGCAGGTGCTGGTGCTGACGACGTACGACACCGAGGCCGACGTCCTCGAGGCCGTCGATGCCGGTGCGGCCGGCTACCTGTTGAAGGACGCTCCGCCCGACGAGCTCTTCCGCGCGATCCGCGGCACCGCCCGCGGGGAGACCGTCCTGGCCCCATCGGTCGCCACCCGGCTGCTGCAGCGGGCCGCCTCGCCGGCGCCGAAGGTGAGTCCGCGCGAGGTCGAGATCCTGCGCCTGCTCGCCAAGGGTCTGGGCAACAAGGAGATGGCCCGCGAGCTCCTGGTCAGCGAGGCGACGGTCAAGTCCCACCTCTCGCACATCTACACCAAGCTCGGCGTCGACACCCGCGCCGGCGCCGTCGCCACGGCCATCGAGCGTCGCATCCTGCGACCCTGAGGCCGACGACGGCACCCGGCGTCTCAGCAGGTCGCCAGCAGCATGGGCTCGAGCAGGAGACCGAGGTCGTAGATCGGGTCGGTGCTGTCCCAGTTGCGACCGGTCCAGCCGAGCGTGATCTGGCGGGCGCCGTCCGGTGAGCCCCAGCTGATCGACTGCGCACCCATGTGGGCACCGTCGTGGCCGTAGAGGTATTCGCCGGGGTTGCACGGGTCGGCGACCCGGTAGATCCCGAACCCGTACTCCGGGTCGGCGCTGCCCGCGATCGGCGGCAGCATCTTCTCGACGGTCTCCGGGCGGACCAGCTGCCCGGTGAGGAGCGCCTCGTCGAGGTCGGCGAGGTCCTCGGTGGTGCTCGTCGGGGCCCCGGCGGCGTGGAAGATGCTCGGGTGCAGGTCGGTCATCGGCCGCCAGCGGCCCTCGTAGTGGCCGGCGTCCTCGAGGAACGGGCCGCGGTTGCGGGCCTCGGTCGGGTACGCGCTCTGACGCATGCCTGCGGGTTCGAGCACCCGGTCGCGTACGAGATCCTCGATCCGCTCGCCGGTCTCCTTCTCGAGCATGACGCCGAGCGCGACGTAGCCGTAGTTGGAGTAGGAGAAGTCGGTGCCGGGTTCGAAGAGCCAGCCGGCGCCGCGCATGAAGGCGAGGTGCTCGGCCTCGGGGTAGTACTGCCCGAGCGCGTCGATCAGCTGGTCCCACGAGGTCGGGTCCTCGACACGGTCGAAGAGGATCTCCTCGGGTCCGCGCGGGGCGCCGGAGGTGTGGCTGAGCAGGTGCCGGATCGTGACGCCGTCGGGGAAGGTGCCCGGGAGCAGGTCGTTCGCGGGCGTGTCCAGGGTCCAGCTGCCGCGCTCGACCTCCTGCATCACCAGGGTCGCGATCAGCGTCTTGGTGTTGCTCGCGATGTGGAAGCGGTCGCCCGGCCGGACCGGCCTCTTCTTCCCGACCTCGCGTACGCCGCCCGCCCCCGACCACACCAGGTCGGGCGTCTCGACCCGGGCGGTGACCCCGACGGCCCCGTCGTCGATGAGCGCGTCGACCGCACGGTCGAGGTCGGCGGCGCTGGGAGCAGCGGACCGGGCCCGGAGGCCCTTCCGATCGGCGGCGGCCTGCTCGGCGATCGCAGTCGCCTCCCGGGTCAGCGCGGTCGGGTCCGGCGCGACCGCAGCACGGTCGAGGCCAGGATCAGGATCGGCGTACGCCACCGGGACGGCGGTGAGGGGAAGAAGCACCGCCGCCAGCGCTGCGGTGCCGGTGCGGACGAGGGTCCGAGACATGGCTGCTCCTGTCGTCGTCGACGTGTCACAGCCATCGTCCCGGGCCCGGACGTAGGCCCACATCAGCCTCGAGTCGGAGATCGAGGCGGCCTCGGTCAGTCTCGAAGCTGACGCCGCAGCGCGCGGGCGGCCTTGCCCTTGCGGGAGAACAGGTCACGACGCTCGGCTGGGGTCATGGGCCCGAGCTTCTCCAGGACCGAGGCGGGGAAGCCGGCGACCTCGGGTGCCTCGCCGATGGGCACGGTGGTGTGGACGACCGGCGCCCCGGGGATGCCGCCGGCGCCCTCGTCGTAGAGATGGACCAGCGAGATCGCCTGGTGTCCGTCGACGGAGGCGGAGTAGCGGTCGAGCGTCGCGGGCGCCGCGGTGTAGCAGCTCGCAGAGGCCACCGAGACCGGGATGCCGGCGAAGGTGGTGCTGGTCGAGTAGTGCAGGTGACCTGCGAGAACGGCGCGTACGTCGGTGCCTTGCAGCACGGGAGCCAGCCGGTCCTGGCCGTCGAGCTCGATGATCACGCTGGCCTCGTTGAGGGGGAGCGGGATCGGCGGGTGATGCATCGTGAGCAGGGTGCCGTGCGGTGCCGGCTCGGCGAGCACGTCGCTCAGCCAGTCCAGCTGTTCCTGGGTGATGTCGCCGTGGTGCCAGCCGGGCACGGTGGTGTCCAGGGCGATGATCCGCAGGCCGTGGATGTCATAGACCCGGTCCTGCGGGGCGTCGGACGCCTCCCCGAAGAGCACCTCGGAGTAGACCTCGCGCTCGTCGTGGTTGCCCATCACCCAGATGATCTCGGCGCCGAGGTCGGCGGCGACCGGCTCGACCTGCTTGCGAAGGCGCACGTAGGCGTCGCGCTCGCCCAGGTCGGCGAGGTCGCCGGTGAAGACGATCGCCTGCGGCGGCACGGTCATCCCACGCAGCCGGTCCAGGGCACGCTCGAATCCGGGCGTCGGGTCGACCTTGCCGAAGATCCGCCGGTCACCGGCGTAGAGGTGGGTATCGGAGAGGTGGGCGATCGTATGACGGGGAGCGGGATACTGTCCGAACTGCACGATCCCCAGCCTAGGTCCGGGGTGGAGTTGGAGGTTGTCAGGAACTCCCCACGCCCAGTTGGAAGTTCTCGTCAACTTCCAACTCAACGGGCGCTTGAGTGGTAAGTTGGCTGGTCATGGATCCGGAGAGGTACGACGCTCCGCAGTTCGGCCGGGCGACCCGGGAGCCGGGCAACAAGTGGGCCTACTGGTACTACCTGCCCGCACACATCCCGCGTGACCTGGCCCTCCGGCCACTCACCGTGAAGGCGCTCTCGGACGCCGATGCCGCGCTGGGGCGCCTGCAGGGCGTGAGCGCGCTGATCCAGGACCCCGAGCTGTTGATCGGGCCCTACCTGACTCAGGAAGCGGTCGCCTCCTCGCGGATCGAGGGCACCCAGACCTCCCTGAAGGAGGTGCTCCAGGACGAGGCCAGCGGTCAGGCGACCAGGAGCGAGGACGTCGCCGAGGTCAAGGCCTACCTCGCCGCGACCCGCCAGGGCTTCGAGCTCATCAAGAGCTGGCCGCTCAGCCAGCGCCTCGTCCTCGAGCTCCACAAGACCCTCCTCACCGGCGTCCGGGGCCACGAGCGCCACCCCGGCGAGTTCCGGCGGATGCCGGTCTGGGTCGGGTCGCCGACCGACGACCCCACCACCGCCGCGTACGTCCCACCTCTCCCGCCCGACCTGCCGGAGCTGATCGCCGACTGGGAGGCGTACGTCAACGTCCCCGACCTCAGCCCGACCCTGGTGCGCTGCGCGCTGATGCACTACCAGTTCGAGACGATCCACCCGTTCCTCGACGGCAACGGGCGCATCGGCCGGCTGCTGATCAACCTGATGCTGATGGAAGAGGGGCGGATGACCACGCCGTTGCTCTATCTCTCCGGCTACATCGAGGCGCATCGCCAGACCTACTACCAGCGGCTGCAGGGCGTCCGCGAGCGCGGTGAGATGCAGGAGTGGCTGCAGTTCTTCCTCACCGGGGTGCGGCGCTCGGCCGAGGACGCCACGACGCGGTCGGAGCGTCTGGTCGCGCTCCGGGAGGGCTACCTCGACGAGGCAGCCACCTCGCGCGCCAACCTGTCCGGGCTGGTCACGCTGCTGTTCGCCAACCCGTACCTGACCGTCAAGCGCGTCCAGGACGCGACCGGTCTGACCAATCAGGGCGCCCGCAACCTGATCCAGGACGCCGAGCGGCGGGGGTGGATCGAGCCGGCCGGCCGCTCGGGCCGCGGCGGCCGTCACTACTGGGTCGCCAGGGCTGTGATGAACGTGATCGAGGAGCCCCTGGCGTACGACTGAGCCCGGCCGAGCCCTCGCTCACAACGTGCAGGTGGCCCCGGCGTGCACATCGCACGCCCGGGGCCACCTGTGTGACGTTGCCGAGCAGTCGGTAGGGGGTGATCACTCGGCCATGGTCATGTTTCTCAGAAGGTGCCCAGCGGACCCAGCGGGTTCGGGACCTCGTGGACCGGGAGGCCGTCGAGGGCCGGGTTGTCCATGGGGAGCAGGAAGGAGACCTGGTCCATCTCGCGGTCGGACAGCTCGGACGGCATGGCGCCGCCGAGGATCTTGTCCATGACGATGCCGGGGGCACCGACGTAGGCGCCGGAGACGACCATGGCGGCACCGTTGCCGACCTGGTGAGCGCCACCGTCGAAGTTCACCCATGCCTTCTTCTGCGCGGGGCTCAGCTCGCCGCCCGTGGCGCCCATCAGGATGAGGCCGGGGGCGCCGACCCAGGTGCCGGAGACCATGCGGGCCGCGCCGCCGGTCGCCTGACCGGTGCCGCAGATGAAGCCGGCCCAGGCCTTCTGGCTCGAGGGCGAGAGGTCGGAGGCACCGGCGGAGTTCTCCTTGATGCACTCGGCCTCGGTGCGCTTGTGGTGCTCGTCGCCCGGAGCCGCGGTGGCGGTGCCGGCGGTCAGAGCGATGGCGACACCCGAGAAGGCGGCGACGGCCGCGGCGCGGCGGAGCAGCCCTGTCTTCTTGTTCATTTCGTACCTTTCATCGATCAATTCGAATTGAAACATCACGCACGGGCGCGACCCCCGGACCGATAACGGCTGTATCGATACGTTCGCGTCCGGGAAAAGATGCTAGGAGCATCAAGGGTCATCAGTGCAAGCGACACGGCTGTTTTCGTGTCAACTAAGTGCCGAATGAAATGTAATGACGTAATTTTCGGCAAACTGCAACGTTGTTGTCTGAACGTGCGTAAATGCGCAGATGGCCCGGCCGTGCACGAGTGCACGCCAAGGCCATCTGTAGACGACGCCGATCGGTTCGTGGTGGGAGCTACGCCCGGTCGGCAGCAGTCATGTCGCCGCTCAGAAGGACCCGAGAGGAGCCATCGGGTTCGGGACCTGCTCGGTGGGAACACCGTCGAGTGCCGGGCTGTCCTCCGGGATGAGGAACGTGACCTGCTCGAGCTCGCTCGGCGACAGGTCGCTCGGGGTCGCCCCGCCCGCGATCTGGTCGAGGATGATGCCCGGGGCACCGACGTAGGCGCCGGCGACCATCATGGCGGCGCCCTCACCGATCTTGCGGCCACCCTCGTCCCAGTTCTCCCAGGCAGCCAGCTGCTCCGGGGTCAGGGGCGCGCCGGTGGCGCCGGCGAGAAGCAGGCCGGGGGCGCCGACCCAGGCACCGCTGACCATCTGCGCGGCGCCCTCGGTCACGTAGGAGCCGCCGAGGATGAAGTCTTCCCAGGCCTTCTGCGACGAGGGGGAGAGGTCCGAGGGCGACACGTCGGAGGCGGCCGGCACGTTGATGTCGGCCGGAGCGGCCACGGCCGCTCCGTTGGTCAGCGCGAAGGCGACACCCGAGAAGGCGGCGACGGCCGCGGCGCGGCGGAGCAGCCCTGTCTTCTTGCTCATTTCGTACCTTTCGTCGATCAATTCGAATTGAAACAACATCAGCGGCCACGGTTCGCGCCTACAACATCGACATCGGCACGTCCGTGACCGCTTCATGACGCTAAAGACACTGAACGGCTGGTGGTCCGAGCGACACGGCATCGGGGTTACCAAGTCAACGTAAACGTTCCATACCGCTCGGTAATACCGTGCCGGGCTGGGTTAATCGCTTCTCGGAACGGCCCCGGCACGCTAGATTGCCGCGTCCACTTTCTCGGGACCCCCCACGTAGAAGGCCTCGATGAGCTCGGCAACGTACGCACCCGTGAGCCCTGGTCCCGCTCGGCCGAGGAACGGCGGCAGGATCTTTCTGGCGGTTCTCCTCGGACTGGTCGGGGCGCCACTTGCTCTCCTCGGAGCGGGCCTGGCCATCGCGGCCGGGCCCGACGACGTGGTGATGGGCAAGGAGACCCCGATCGAGCAGGGCGCGGCGTACTCCACGCCGGAGGCCTTCGCCTTCGACCGGCTCCCGGTCACGGTGCGCGTGGAGGCGTTGGGGGAGACGTATATAGGTGTGGGTCACCCGGTCGATGTGCTCGACGTCGTCAAGGGCACCCGAGCGGTCGAGATCGCCAGGACGCCGCTGACCAGGGTCAGCGGCAGCGCGGGCTCGGGGGAGCAGGTGCCGGATGCCTCCCGGGCGCCGTGGTGGCACGAGGCGGTCTCGGGCTCCGGTACGCAGGAGCTGAACGTGACGCTCGAGGGGAAGCCGGTCTCGTTCCTGGCCGCGAGCCGGGACGGCGCGCCGATCAAGCTCGCCTTCGGGTATCGGCTCGACGGGATCTTCGCGGTCTCGCTGGGCGTCGCCGGCCTCGGTGCCCTCCTGCTGGTCGGTGCGGTCGCCTTGCTGCTGACCGGCAGGCGCGAGCGACCGGAGGAGTGGCAGCCGCCGCGTCCGCCGGCTGCGTACGTCCATCCGACCCGATCCGCGCCACCGCGTGCGCCCGCCGGTGGGCTCTACCGCCGCCTGGGCGTGGCAGCGGGGATCGGCGTACTGACGCTCTCGCTCACCGGGTGCTCGATGCCCGCGGCCGTCGAGCTCGAGCAGGCCGGCAAGGTATCGCTGCGGAAGGACGACGTCGCGGACCTGATCAAGGACTGGAACAAGCGCAACAACAAGGCGATCAAGGCCAACCAGCCCGGGAAGTGGGAGGGCGAGGCGTGGACCGAGGCCGACAGCGGCCCGGTCCTGGCCAAGGACCAGCTCACCTCCGTGGCGAACAAGAGCTTCGACGTCCGGGACCGCCCGCCCACCTGGAGGGCCGTGCCGGGACGGGTGTGGTCGGTGCAGCTCGTCGAGTACCCGATGTGGGCGGTCATCGAGGTCGACGTCAAGGGCGAGAAGAAGGCGGAGCTGACCCGGCTGGCCGTCTACGAGCAGCAGGACGCCCTCTCGCCCTGGAAGGTACGCAGCAGCCTCGGCGTCAAGAGGAAGGTCGTGCCGCCCGAGGTCGAGGGCGCGGCCCCGGCGTCCGCGGCGGTGACGAAGCAGGTCGAGGAGATCGCGGCGACGATCGGCGCCTACCTCGAGAAGCCCAGGAGGATCAACGGCCTCGACGGGTTCAAGAAGCTGGCCGCACCGGGCAAGGAGATCGCCGCGTACGCCTCCGACATGGGCGTGGACATGGTCAGGACGACCGCCGAGCCCTTCGACGCGACCAGCACCCGCATCGTGCAGACGCCCGAGGGCGCGCTCGCGATGCTGGACTTCACGACGGACGCCGTCGTCGGCGGCCAGGACAGCGAGTGGGAGTGGAATCCGCCCTACGACGAGTTCCGCAGCCGGGCCGGCAAGAACCTGTCGATCCGGTCGGCGGTGACGGTCGCGGTGCTGGTTCCGGAGGACGGCGACCCGTCGGTCCTCGGGGTCGAGTACGGCGAGATCATTGGCGCGAAGGTGAAGAACTGACCCCCAGGGTTCATCCGATGCTCGCGTGAGCGGCGGGTGGGCTTTCCTCGGGATGCCTAGCGTCGCAGCATGCATCATGCTGCGGCCGTCGGCCTGGCCATCGGCGCATGCGTCCTGTTCTCGCTCTCCGCTGCTGTTCAGCAGCGTGCCAGCGCTCTCGCGCCCGGCCGCAGCGGCGGGATCTCCGGGGTCGAGCAGCTGATGCTGGCGCTGGTGCGCAACCCGCTGTGGGTCACCGGCGCGGTGATCAACGCCGTCGGCTTCGGGGTGCAGGCGGTCGCGCTCCACCTCGGGTCGGTCTCGGTGGTGCAGTCGGTGATGCCCACCCAGCTTCTCTTCGCGCTCGTGTTCGCGTCGATCGCCGCGCGCCACTGGCCGACGGTCGCCGACTGGGTCAGCGGGGCCGCAATCTGCGGCGGCGTGATCCTGCTGGTCACCGACGACCATCGCGGCGGCACCTATGCCGACGTCAGCCGCGTCGCGCTCCTCGCCGGCTGCGCGGCGGTCGTGATCTGCGTACTGCTGCTGGTGGCACACCGGTTCCCCCCGCCGATCGCGGCGGCCACCACGGCGGTCGCGGCTGGGTGCTCGTTCGCGACCACTTCGGTGCTGCTGAAGATCACCGCCGACCGGGCCGCCGCCGACGGGTTCCTCGGGCTGCTCACCCTGCCGGCGTTCTACGGGCTGCTGTGCACCTGCGGCCTCGGCATCGTGCTCACCCAGGCGGCGCTGGCCGCCGGACCGCTGCCCTGGGCGATGGCGGCGATGACGATCACCAACCCCACCGTGTCGTACGTCGCAGCAGTGGTCGCCTTCGGCGCCTCCGCCCCCACGCTGTGGGTCGCGGTGAGCGCCGGGGCCCTGCTGGTCACCGGGATCGTCGGGCTCGCCCGGTCACGCTCGGCGGTCAGGTGGACGCCGGTTCAGCCGGTGGTCGTGGAGTCGGTCGATCAGGCGGTGTGAATGGCCACGGCACCTGAGCCCTAGCACTAGGGTTGGGTCAGTGATCACCGGTGAACTGAAAAGCAAGATCGACCGCATCTGGGATGCCTTCTGGGCTGGCGGGATCAGCAATCCGATGGAGGTGATCGAGCAGATCACCTACCTGCTCTTCATGCGCCGCCTGGACGACCTGCAGATCACCGCAGAGAAGCGGGCTCGGATGACCGGCAAGCCGGTCGAGTCGCCCACTTTCAGCCCCGAGCTGGACCGCCTCCGCTGGAGTCGGCTGAAGAACGAAGATTCCGCGACGATGCACAAGGTGATCGCCGAGGAGGTCTTTCCGTTCCTCCGCAACCTGGGCCATGAGGAGTCGACCTACTCCTCCCACATGAAGGATGCCCGCTTCACCGTCCCCACCCCGGCCCTGCTGGCGAAGGTCGTCGACATGATCGACGACATCCCGATGCACGACCGCGACACCAACGGCGACCTCTACGAATACCTGCTCTCCAAGCTCGCCACCGCCGGCACCAACGGCCAGTTCCGTACGCCGCGCCACATCATCAAGCTGATGGTCGAGATGATGGCCCCGAAGCCCGGCGACGAGATCGTCGACCCGGCCTGCGGCACCGCCGGCTTCTTGGTCGCGGCGGCGGAGTATGTCGAGGAGACCCACCGCGAGGCGCTCTTCGACCAGGCCCAGCGCGAGCATTACCACCGCTCGATGTTCCACGGCTTCGACTTCGACTCCACGATGCTCCGCATCGGCTCGATGAACATGCTCATGCACGGCGTCGAGTCTCCCGACATCAGCTATCGCGACTCGCTCTCCGAGGGCGCAGGCGAGGACCAGGGCAAGTACTCGCTGATCCTCGCGAACCCGCCCTTCGCCGGCTCGCTCGACTACGAGCGGACCTCGAAGTCGCTGCTCCGGACGGCGAAGACCAAGAAGACCGAGCTACTCTTCCTGGCGTTGTTCCTGGAACTGCTCAAGCCCGGCGGCCGAGCCGCCGTCATTGTCCCGGACGGCGTACTCTTCGGCTCCTCGAAGGCCCACAAGGACCTGCGCCGTACGTTGGTCGAGGAGCAGAAGCTCGACGCCGTGGTCAAGCTTCCCTCGGGTGTCTTCAAGCCGTACGCCGGCGTCTCCACCGCCATCCTCTTCTTCACCAAGACCGACAGCGGCGGCACCGACCACGTCTGGTTCTACGACGTACGCGCCGACGGCTTCTCCCTCGATGATAAGCGCAACCCGGTCGAAGCCAACGACCTCCCCGACCTCCTCAATCGGTGGTCGAGCCTGTCGAGACCAGACAGCGAAGAACGATTGAGGACGCGCACCGACCAGTCCTTCCTCGTACCCAAGGACGACATCGTCGCCCAGTCCTACGACCTCTCCCTCAACCGCTACAAAGAGATCGAGTACGACGAGGTCGATCACCGCTCCCCGCTCGACATCATCGCCGACATCGAGACCCTTGATGAGGAGATCGCGATGGATATCGCCGAACTGAAGAGCATGCTCTCGTGAAGACCGTCCCGCTTGGCGAGGTAGCGGCGGTCAACCCGCGTGGCGAGAAAGTGAACCCCGACCAGGAAATCTCGTTCGTTGGGATGGCCGAGCTCGACGCGCTGTCTGCTATTGCGATCCCGCTGGAAACGCGGCCGTTCAAGGACGTCTCCAAGGGGTACACGGTCTTCCGTGACGGCGACGTCTTGGCTGCGAAGATCACGCCGTGCTGGGAGAACGGGAAGGTTGGGCAAGCGCGCTTGGTGCATTCGATCGGTGTCGGGTCTACCGAGTTTCATGTGATCCGCCCGACCCACGCTGCCAATGCGCGCTACGTGCTGCACCTTCTGCGCACTCCGTCGGTGCGCGCCGCCGGTGAGATGCGAATGACAGGTAGCGGCGGACAGAAGCGTGTTCCGGCCGACTTCTTCAAGACGCTGAGAGTGCCGCTTCCTGACCTGGAGGAGCAGCGCCGCATCGCCACGATCCTCGACCACGCCGACGCGATCCGAACCAAGCGCCGCCAGGTGCTCAGCCACCTCGAGACCCTCACCCAGTCGATCTTCGATGACATGTTCGGAGGCGATGACTGCGATCACGAGTTCGGATCGATCATCAAGTCCGGACCGACCAACGGCATGTACCGGCCAGCCTCAGATTACGGAGACGGGACTCCCATCCTCCGTATCGATGGGTTCAGTCACGGCGACGTGTTACGCAGTTCGGCGACCTGGAAACAGCTGCGCGCCAACGCAGCGGAGATCCGGCGCTACTCGCTGGAGCGGGGAGACCTCGTTGTTAATCGAGTGAACGCGCTCAGCCATCTCGGCAAGACCGCACTGATCGCATGCACGGGCGTTCCATCGGTGTACGAGTCGAACATGATGCGGGTCCGGGTCGACGCAAGCAAGACCGAGCCGGTCTTCGTCCTTGCCTGGCTCCAGACGAAGGAGGCTAGGCGCCAGATCCTTCGAAAAGCCAAGAAGGCGATCAACCAAGCCAGTATCAATCAGACCGACGTGAAGTCACTTCTTATGCCTCTACCCCCGCTCGATCGACAACGCCAGTTTGTGGAGCGGGCGGAGCACATCAACACTCAGCGAGGTGCTGTACAGCAAGCCCTCATAGCGGACGACGAACTCTTCGCTTCCCTTCAGTCGAGGGCGTTCAAGGGAGAGTTGTAATGGTGATGCCGTCGTGGCACGAGTTCATGGTGCCGGTGCTTCGCGTTCTCGAGGACGGGCAGACGCGCCAGCGGCGCGACCTCTTTGAGGCGGTCGCGGCTCATGTGGGACTCACCGCTGAGCAGCGGGAGGAGCGGTTCACCAGCGGCGAGCCGCGCTACACAAACCGGATCGGCTGGGCGCAGTCATACCTCGACCGGGTCGGCGCGATTCGACGCCCGGCCCGCGGGGTCTACGAGATCACCGATCTCGGGCGGCAGCTGCTGGCGACGCACCCGACGTCCATCACCGAGAAGGATCTGCGGCAGTACGCCCGCGAGGGCGACGAATGGTGGGCGAACTCGACCAAGGACACGGCGACTTCTGTCGTCGCGACCTCCGACATGCCTGTGTCCGAGCTCGATCCGAAGGAGCAGATCGAGGCAGGCATCACGGCGATCGAGTCGGACGTGGCGGCCGAGTTGCTCACTCGGCTGCACGGCAACGAGCCGGCGTTCTTCGAGAAGGCGGTGCTTGACCTCCTGATCGCCATGGGCTACGGCGGCACGGAGGGCCGCGCGACACGTACTCAGCTCTCCAACGACGGCGGCATCGACGGCATCGTTGACCAGGACGCCCTCGGCCTCAGCCGCATCTATGTCCAGGCGAAGCGCTATGCGCTCGATGCGAGCGTCGGCCGCCCGGAGATCCAGGGCTTCGTCGGCGCTCTCCATGGCAATCAGGCCAACCAGGGCGTCTTCATCACCACCGGCCGATTCAGCCGCGGCGCCACCGAGTACGCCGCCGGCGTAGCCTCGCGGGTGATCCTCATCGACGGCCGCCGCCTCGCCTACCTGATGATCCGCTACGGCGTCGGCGTCCAGGTCAAGCGCACTCTGCACATCGTCGACATCGACGAGGACTTCTTCGAGTGATTTCCGTTCGGGCACTGGGTTGAAGCTGCGCTCGTCGTCGTACGGACTTCGAGTGTCTGAGGCGTTGAGCCCCAGGAAGTGAGCCCGAGACCCGGCCGGACGACGTGGAGCTCGGGGCGTCGCGTTTTCATGTCAGACCTTGCGCACATTGCCCCGTCGCCTCGCGGGTTAGCCTCATCGGCGCCGCCTCGCTGCGCTACGGCGTCGGCGCCCAGGTCAAGCGCACCCTGCACACCGAGTAGCTGAGCGACGAAACGTTCAGTTTCGTTCGCTGTGTTAACCCTGGCGCTGCGGGCGTCGACGTCGGCTCCTGCCGCGCGCTGGACGAATGTGCGCTGCTTGACCCTCCTCAAGCAGGCGCCCGCGGCAAGGTTCGCAGTTGCAGGTCGCCTGGCCGAACGAAGGCGTGTAGTGGACCAGACCGTGAACGTGACCGTCCTCGGCATGGAAGAGAGGCCAGACCTTATCGAAGTTCAACTCCTTGACCACGTCCGGTGAGTAACGGCGGAAGATGGCGTACGACACCAGGTCGGCGACCTGCAGAAGACGGGTCGCTCGAGAGTCTGCGAAGAGCGGGACATCGGCGAGGTTCATCAGTTGGCCGATGGTCCCGGCCGCCTTGCGCCACTCACTCGTCCAAGTCTGGATGTCCGTCTCGGCGACGACGCGCCGATCGTGGATCACGAGACCACGGTTCGGGAAACCGTCACGCGTCCGTCGTTTCAGCATAACGTCGAACTTGTTGAGGAGGACCTCGTACGCAAAACGCTCGCGCTGGAGTTGGCTCTCACCGGAATGAAAGTTGCGATCGACCACGACACCGAAGAGAGCAGGTGCAAGGCCCGGTTCGCTGCACTTGAAGCCCGCAAGCATGTCGTATGCGGCGTCCAAGATCTCGAGCCGGAGGGATCGCGGCAGGTTTGCCCAGATGCTCGAAACCGCCATCGAACCGGACTTGGGCTTCTTGGCGTTTCGCATCTCGGCTGCGTGAAGTTCGTATTCGTCGAGGTTCGGTGGGATCCTGCCCAACTTGCGGGCGATGAGCTCATCGAGAGCCACCTGAAGCCGCTGGGCGTCGTCCTCATGGATGGCGAAGCCGCCCAGAACGAAGGCATGACTTCCACCATGAGTGCCGGACTCATCTACGAACAGCAGATACATCGACGCCTCCCGCGACAATGAACACGGGGGCCAGCCTTAGGGCTGACCCCCGATGAGGCCAAGTCGACATGTGAGCACCGCGTTGGCAGTCTCACCCGGTCGAGCGGAACCGCGTTGGCAGTCCTCTCGGTCACTGATAATCCTACACTCAAAGCTAGGGACTTGACACAGATTCGCCCCGGGGCCGTAGGCACCAAGATCTGCGCGCGATCCCCAAACTGGGGCTTGTCATCGAAACCTCGGCAAAACGTCGGCGCTCGGTCCTACCCTGAGTCACTGACAGTAAAGGGCAACCGAGTGGGGTCGAGACCACAGCCGTGAGCAACTTCGCGTTCGTCAAGCAGGCCCTGCCGACGCTCCATGAGAGCTGCCACCGGGCGGAGTCGCAGCTCACCAGCGACCCCCGGGCGGCGTGCTTCTACTCCCGGCGGGCGGTGGAGAGTCTGACCAGATATCTCTACGAGGTGCTGGGGCTGCGCACGCCGTACAAGTCCGACCTGGCTGCCCTGATGAACGACGCCGCGTTCAAGACCGCGGTGGGGCAGGGGATCGCGACCAAGCTCAACCTGATCCGCCGAGTGGCGAACACGGCTGTCCACGAGGAGCGGAAGGTGCCCGCGCGGACGGCACTCGATGTCGTGCGAGAGCTCCACCATGTGATGGTCTGGGCGGCCTTCCACCACTCCACCACGCCCGGCGCGGCGCCGACCACGGCGGCATTCGACCCGAATCTGGCGGCGAAGGCGGCGCCGCTCTCGCGTGAGGAACTGGTGCAGCTCGCGGCGAAGTTCAAGGCCCAGGACGAGGCGTACGCGAAAGCCTTGGCCGAAAAGGAAGCCGAGCACGAGGCCGAGATCGCCAGCCTCCGGGCGGAGATCGCGGCCGCCCAGGCTGCCAACACTCGCACCGATGACCGCGACTACGACGAGGCCGAGACCCGCGACCTGTTCATCGATGTGCTCCTGCGCGAGGCGGGGTGGGCGCTCGATCAACCGCGTGATCGGGAGTACGAGATCGCCGGGATGCCCAACGCGCAGGGTCGAGGCTTCGTCGACTACGTGTTGTGGGGCGCGGACGGCCTGCCGCTCGCGGTGGTGGAGGCGAAGCGTACGACGAAGTCGCCACAGGTGGGCCAGCAGCAGGCGAAGCTCTACGCCGACTGCCTGGAGCAGCAGTTCGGTCGACGGCCGGTGATCTTCTACACCAACGGCTATGAGCACTGGCTCTGGGACGACGAGGCCGGTTACCCACCGCGCGAGGTCTCTGGCTTCTACACGCGTGGCGAGTTGGAGTTGATGGTCCAGCGGCGTTCGTCGCGGCGTCCTCTCGGCGATGTCGAGGTCAACACCGAGATTGCCGGAAGGCATTACCAGCAGCGCGCGATCCGGGCCGTCGGTGACTCGTTCGAGATGAAGCAGCGCGAGGCTCTACTGGTGATGGCGACCGGTTCGGGCAAGACCCGGATGACGATTGGGTTGGTCGACCAGCTGATGAAGGGCGGCTGGGTCAAGCGCGTGCTGTTCCTGGCTGACCGCAACGCGCTGGTGACCCAAGCCGTCAACGCCTTCAAGGCCCACCTGCCGTCGGCGCCGGTCGTCAATCTGGTTACCGAGAAAGTCGCCGAGGCGCGGGCGTACGTCTCGACCTACCCGACGATGATGAACCTGATCGACTCGGTGGAAGAGGGGCGGCGCCGGTTCGGTCCAGGCTACTTCGACCTGATTGTGATCGACGAGGCTCACCGGTCGGTCTACAAGAAGTACGGCGCGATCTTCGACTGGTTCGACGCGATGCTGCTCGGTCTGACTGCCACCCCCAAGGACGAGGTCGACCACAACACCTACCGCCTCTTCCATCTCGAGGACGGAGTGCCCACCGATGCCTACAGCCTCGACGAGGCCGTCGCCGAGGGCTATCTGGTGCCGCCGGTCGGGATCTCGATCCCGACCAAGTTCACTCGCGAAGGCATCAAGTACGCCGATCTGTCCGAGGCTGAGCGGGACGAATGGGACACACTCGACTGGGGCGAGGACGGGCCACCGGACGAGATCGACTCCGAGGAGCTCAACCAGGTCCTCTTCAACGACGACACCGTTGACAAGGTGCTCGCGACCGTCATGGAGAAGGGCTACAAGGTCGCCGGGGGTGACCGCCTGGCCAAGACCATCGTCTTCGCGAAGAACCAGCGGCACGCCGAATTCATCGCGCAGCGCTTCGACGAGCAGTATCCACACCTGGCCGGCCACTTCGCCCGGGTCATCACCCACGGCAGCCCCTACGCTCAGAGCCTCATCGACGACTTCTCGCAGCCGGAGAAGGCACCGCACATCGCCATCTCGGTCGACATGCTCGACACCGGGATCGACGTCCCGGAGGTGGCCAACCTGGTCTTCTTCAAGATGGTGCGATCGAAGTCGAAGTTCTGGCAGATGATCGGTCGCGGCACCCGACTCCGCCCCGATCTCTTCGGGCCCGGCGTGCACAAGAAGGACTTCTACGCCTTCGATGTCTGCAGCAACCTCGAGTACTTCAGCCAGGACCTGCCCGGTATCGAGGGCTCCGCCCAGAAGTCGCTGTCGCAACGGCTGTTCGAGACGCGACTCAGCCTCGTCGTGGGTCTGGAGCGTCTCGGCATCGAGCGGGACCTGCGCGCCGACAATGCGGATCTGCTGCACGAGTTCGTCGCGGGCATGACGCTCGACAACTTCCTCGTCCGGCCCCACCGCCGCTTGGTCGAGAAGTACGCAGACCGCACGGCGTGGGATGCCATCTCTCCCGAGGACACCGAGAAGATCCTCGACCTCGCCGGCCTGCCGTCGGCCGCGCAAGGCGGCGAGGAGCCGGCCAAGCGCTTCGACGTGCTGGTGCTTCGTCGCCAACTCGCTCAGCTCGAAGGCGATCACCTCACTGCGGAGCGGATCCGGGAGACGATCCAGCAGATCGCGGTCAACCTGCTCACCAAGACCACCATTCCTTCAGTTGCTGCCGAGACCGGGCGCCTCGAGGAGGTCGCCGGAGACGAGTGGTGGGTGGACGTCACTCTGCCCATGCTGGAGCTGGTGCGCCGGCGGCTCCGCAGCCTGGTCCAATTCCTCGACCGTGTTGAGAAGAACGTCGTCTACACCGACTTCGAGGACGAGATCGGGGAATCGACGATCATCGACCTGGGCGGCAGCGGCACCGTCCCAGGCATGAACTTCGAGCGGTTCCGCGCCAAGGTCAGCGCCTACCTCCGCGACCATCAGGACCATGCCGCACTGCAGCGGCTACGCCGCAACAAGCAGCTCACCCCCGATGACCTCGTCTCGCTGGAGAACATGCTGGTGAGCAGCGGTTCGGGTGACCGGGTCGATCTGCAGTGGGCAGCGGAGAGGTCCGGCGGGCTCGGCCTCTTCATCAGGGGCATCGTCGGCCTCGACCGGGCTGCGGCCTCCGAAGCCTTCGCCTCGTATCTCGACGAGGGCAAGGCCACCGCGGACCAGGTCCGTCTGATCAACCTGATCATCGACGAGCTAACCCACAACGGCACCGTTGATCCTGGCCGTCTCTATGAGCCGCCGTATACCGACCGGGGTGACATCGACCGCTTCTTCCCCGACGAGGCCGACATCTACGCCATCGCTGACATCCTGCGTACTGTGACGGCGAACGCGGCGCCTCAGGCGTCTTAGGCGTGCTCCTGCATCGACCGCGGCCAGGAGCGCCGTCGCGTCGACCTGGGCTTGAGGTGCTCGGGCAGGGCGCTGATGTAGGGCGCGGCGTGCCGGCAGTCGCCGCAGGTGACCTCGCGGTAGTCGTAGGTCGTCGGCGGGTCTTCTCCGTAAGCGCTGCACACCGGGCCGAACGAGTCGGCGAAGTGAGTGGGCTGCTGCAGTGTTACCTGGTCGGCTTCAGCGGTGACTTTCGTTGAATCGCTCATGGTGAAACCTCTAACGAGTCAACGGCTCATGCGTAACGCCGAGCCCGACGAGCCGCCTGCCGCTGCCGCGAAGGCGCGAGGAGATAGGTCGGCGCGGTCTCCTGCGCGAGGCTCTCGTGGAGCGCCAGCATCTCCTCGATCGTGCGCGCCCACGGGAACTGCTCTGCCCGCTCCCGGGCCGCGTGGCGGGTCGCCACCACCGGTCGCTCGGCGACGTCGATCACCGCGTCGGCCAGCGCCGCCGGGTGGGCAGGGGCCCAGGCTCCGCACCGGGGGTCGATGAGCTCGCGGGCGCCGCCGCGATCGGCGGTCACCACGGGCGTACCGCTGGCGAGGGCCTCGAGGACGGCGAGCCCGAAGGTCTCGCGGGGGCAGACCGAGAGTGCGACGTCGGCCTCGGCCAGCGCACGGGCGATCCGGTGGCGGTCGGAGACGTGGCCGTGGAAGACGATCGGCGCGCCGGCGGCGAGGGCCTCGATCTCGGCACGGTGCGGCCCATCGCCGTAGACGTCCATGCGTACGTCGAACCCGCGGCGGTGCAGCTCGACGGCGGTCGCGACGGCGAGATCGGGCGACTTCTCCCGGGAGAGGCGGCCGACGTGGACGATCCGCAGGGTGTCGTCGCGGTGCCCGAGGGAGGGCCGGAAGAAGTCCAGGTCGACGCCCAGCGGCACCTGGGCGATCGGGCAGCCGACGGCGGCGGCCAGCGGCTCGAACTCGTGCCGGGCGTAGTCGGAGGTGACCAGCACCTGGTCGAAGGAGCGCACCAGCATCCGGTTGAGGAGCGCCGTGGAGACCTTCGAGGTGGTGTCCATGCCGGTGTAGGTGGGCATGTACTCGTCGAGCCGCTCGTGGGAGAAGAGCACCGTCCCGATGCCCTGGCGCCTCGCCCAGCGGGAGACCGGGAGCATCGTGAACTTGTCGCTGACCTCGAGACTCGTCGGGCGGTAGCGGGTCAGCACGTCGGTCACCCGCCACGGCTCGATGATCAGCCGATAGCCGCCGCCCACGCGTGGCGCTCTCAGCTGCACCACCTCGCCGAGGTCGGTCGAGGTGACCGCGTCGTACGGGCCGGGGACGACGAGAAGCCGGTCGTGGCCCGCTTCGACGTATCCGCGGGCGAGGGCCTCCAGAGCCGTCTTCATCCCTCCGGAGGTGGGGCCGACGAAGTTCGCGAGCTGAGCGATGAGCACGGCCACATCGTGTGGCATCGAGGTAGCCCGTCGGCGACCTCGATGTGACGGCGGCATGGCGAGGCAACGTACGAGATATCGTTGAAGATATGACCAACCTGGATGCCCACCCCACCCCTGTCGAGTGTGTCGGTGGCACCGGCGACGAAGGCGTCGAGATCCAGATCATCACTCCGCGAGACGTGCCTCTGGGTGGTCCTCGGGCGATGAACGTACGCCGCACCCTGCCCGCCCGCGCGCGCTCGCTGATCGGCGCGTGGTGCTTCCTGGACCACTACGGTCCCGACGACGTCGTGGTCTCCGGCGGGATGGAGGTGCCGCCCCACCCGCACACCGGGCTGGCGACGGTCTCCTGGCTGTTCACCGGGGAGATCGAGCACCGTGACTCGGTCGGCACCGTGGCGATGGTGCGCCCGGGCGAGGTCAACCTGATGACCGCAGGGCGCGGCATCTCCCACTCGGAGAACTCGACGCCCGAGGCGACCGTCCTGCACGGGGCGCAGCTGTGGCTCGCGCTGCCGGACGAGTTCCGCGACGTCGAGCCGGCCTTCGAGAACCACGCGCCGACGCCGATCGAGCGCGACGGGGCGACCGTCAGGGTCTTCCTGGGGTCGCTCCTGGGCGCCACGTCCCCCGTGCGCACCTACTCCGAGATCCTCGGCGCCGAGATCCTGCTCGAGCCCGGCACCCGGCTGGAGATCCCGGTCGAGAGCCGGTTCGAGCACGGCGTACTCGTGGACACGGGTGAGGTCGAGATGACCGGCGTGGGCCCGTCCGGGCCGGCCTCGGCCACGGTGGAGAAGGACTCGCTGGCGTACGCCCCTCCGGGCGCCACCACCCTGGTCCTGCAGGCCGGTGAGGCATGGACCCGGCTGCTCCTGCTCGGCGGTCCGCCGTTCGGCGAGTCGATCATCATGTGGTGGAACTTCGTCGGGCGCACGCACGACGAGGTCGTCGGCTACCGCCAGGAGTGGCAGGACCAGGTCACCCGCGGAGGTGGCGAGGTGGTCGAGGACTCCCAGGACCTGGCCGCAGGGCGTTTCGGTGTGGTCGAGGACAACCACCAGAGGCCCATCCCGGCACCTCCGCTGCCCAACGCGCGTCTCCGCTCGCGGTCTTAGGCCGGGCCCGTGCCCGTGCTTAGACTGCAGCCGTGAGTGACGAATCCGCAGACCCAGGGGTCGTGCTGGCCGTGGCGGTGGGCCGCAGCCGTAGCCAGGCGGCGGTCTTCGACCTCGCCGGCCGCGAGCTGGCCGGCGACACCCGCGACCACGAGGTCGGCATCTCCGCCGAGGCGCTGATGCCCGAGATCGTCGAGCGGATGACCAAGATGGTGGCCTCGATCGACCTGCCGGTGCTGGCGATCGGGATGAGCCTTCCCGGCGTGGTCAACCCCGACCTCGGGATGAGCATCGACACCCCCGCGATGGGCGGTTGGGACGGCGTCCAGCTGGCGCCCTACTTCACCTCGCTGACCGACGCGCCGCTGATCCTCGCCCACGACGCCCATGCGCTGGCGCGCTCGGAGCTCTTCAACTCCGACCATCCCGTACGCAACGCCCTTGTCATCAAGGCCTCGACCGGCCTCGGCATGGGCATCATCGTCGACGGCAAGGTGGTCACCGGTGCCCTCGGGGCTGCGGGCGAGATCGGCCACACCCGCATCGACGCCGCCGGCGACCGGCCCTGCCGCTGCGGCTCGACCGGCTGCCTGGAGACGGTCGCGTCGGGCTGGGCGCTGGCCCAGCGGCTGACCGACTCCGGCGTTCCCGCCGGTCACGTACGCGACCTGGTGGCCGCCGCGCTCGCCGGCGACGCCGTGGCGCGCGGGCTGCTGCGCGAGGGCGGGCGACAGCTCGGCGAGGTCGTGGCCACGGCCGTCAACCTGCTCAACCCCGAGGTCGTCGTCATCGGCGGTGACATGGCCGGTGCCTTCGACCTCTACACGGCCGGGGTGCGGGAGAGCGTCTACGCCCGCGCCAACCCGATCGCCACCCGCGAGCTCACCTTCATGGCCCAGCTGCACGGGGACTCCTCGGGCTTGGTCGGCTGCGCCGCGATGGCCATCGAATCCATCGCCTCGTGATCGTCGGCCTGCTCTGGCTGCTCGGGTGCCAGCTGGCCGGAACCGCGATCGTCGAGCTGACCGGGATCCCGCTGCCCGGCCCCGTCGTGGGGATGCTGCTGCTCTTCGTCGCGCTGCTCCTGCGCCGCCGTGACGGCGAGGACGACCCGATCATCCAGGTCGGCGACTACTTCCTCTCCCACCTGCAGCTCTTCTTCATCCCGGCCGGCGTCGGCGTGATCGCCTACGTCGCGCTCATCCGCGACTCGGCGGTGCCGATCGTCGTCGCGCTGCTGGGCTCCTGGCTCCTCGGGCTGGCGACCGTGGGCTGGGTGCTCAACCTCTTCCTCCGCCGGGTGTCCGCGGCTGCCGGCACCGAGGGCGCGCCGGGGGAGGAGATCGAGTGAGCGCCATCCTGTGGCTGTTCGTGACGGTGGCTGCGTACGAGCTGGGGCGGTGGCTCCGCAAGCGCACCCGCTCGCCGCTGGCGCAGCCGGTGGCGGTCGCGATCGTGATCGTCGGCACGCTGCTGACGGTCAGTGGCACGTCCTACGGCGACTATGCCGATGCCACGACCCTGATCAGCTTCCTGCTCGGCCCGGCGACGGTCGCGCTGGCGATCCCGCTCTACCACCAGGTCTCGCGGCTGAAGGGGATGGTGATGCCGGTCCTGGTCGCGCTGAGCGCCGGCGCAGTGGTGTCGATCGTCAGCGGCATCCTGCTGGTGCGCTGGCTCGGCGGCAGCGACGTGCTGGAGCGGACGATGGCTCCGAAGGCGGTGACGACGCCGGTGGCGATCGAGCTGGCCGACCGCCTCGGCGGCTATCCGGAGCTGTCGGCGGCCTTCGCGATCGTGATCGGGATCATCGCCGCGATGGTCGCGCCGCGGGTGCTGACCCTGCTCCGGATCCGTGACCCGCGAGCCCGAGGCGTTGCCGTCGGCGCCGTCTCCCACGGCATCGGCACCGCCCGGATGCTGGAGGAGAGCCAGGTCGAGGGTGCCTTCTCCGGGCTGGCGATGGGGCTCACCGCGGTCGTGACGTGTCTCATGGTTCCGCTGGTGGCGTACTTCCTCCTCTGACCTTCGCTCACGCCTTACCGTTGGCCTCATGGCTCGCGTGCACGCCTTCACCGACGACGTACTCGGCACTCTCGACGCGGTCGGGGTCGCCGAGGGTCTTCGGCGCGGAGACTTCAGCACGCTGGAGGTCGTCGAAGCGGCGATCGCCCGGATCGAGTCGGTCGACCCCGCGCTCGCCGCGATGGCCTACCGCACCTTCGACCGGGCGCGGATCCAGGCGCGGGCTCCCCGGGCCGGCTTCTTCGCGGGCGTGCCCACCCTGATCAAGGACAACACCGACGTCGCCGGGGTGCCCACCAGGAACGGCACGGATTCGTACGTCATGCCGCCGGCCTCACGCAACGGCGAGATGACCAAGCTGCTCTTCAAGCTCGGCCTGCTGTCGCTGGGCAAGACCCAGCTCTCCGAGTTCGGCTTCTCGGGCACCGCCGAGCACGCGCGGCTCGGGGCGGTGCGCAACCCGTGGGACACCGGCCGCGTGGCCGGTGCCTCGTCGGCCGGCTCGGGTGCGCTGGTGGCCGCCGGGGCGGTGCCGATGGCCCACGGCAACGACGGTGGTGGCTCGATCCGGATCCCCGCGGGCGCCTGTGGGCTGGTCGGCCTCAAGCCGACCCGCGACCGGCTGCCGCAGGACCCGCTCTACGGGCTGCTGCCGCTCAAGATCGTCACCGACGGCGTCCTGACCCGGTCGGTGCGCGACACCGCCGCCTTCTTCCGGGAGGCGGAGAAGGCGCACCACACCTCGTTGCCGCCGATCGGGAACGTCACCGGTCCCGGCTCGAAGCGGCTCCGCTTCGCGGTCTTCACCGGTGCGCTCGGGCGCGAGGCGAGCCCCGAGGTCGCCGAGCTGACGCTGAAGACGGCGGCGGTCCTGGAGGAGCTGGGCCACACCGTCGAGACGGTGCCCCCTCCGGTGCCCGAGACCTTCGCCGACGACTTCGTCCTCTACTGGGGCACGCTCGCCGTCGCCCTGGTCAACGCCGGCCCGCTGCGCGGCAAGACCTGGGACCGCCAGCGGCTCGACAACCTCACCGTCGGCCTGGCCCAGCACACGATGAGGAACGCCAAGCACGTCCCGGCCGCCATCGTCCGGCTCCGCAAGGCACAGGCGATCGCGGAGGGGTTCCATGCTGCGTACGACGTCGTCCTGACGCCCACCGTCGCGCACGAGACCCCGGAGATCGGCCGGCTGGCGCCGAGCCAGGCCTACGACCTGGTGATGAAGCGGCTGATGGACTGGGTCGCGTTCACGCCGTGGCAGAACGTCACCGGTGGGCCGGCGGTGTCGCTGCCGGTGCAGCAGACGCTCGCCGGGCTGCCCCAGGGGATGATGTTCGGGGCCGCTCCAGGACGGGAAAGAATGCTCCTCGAGCTGTCCTACGAGCTCGAGGAAGCGATGGGTTTCGCGCGTATCTGGGAGCCCGGCAGGAGCGCCGAGGACCCCGCTGACCTGGGGTGATGCGGTCGTCGAGCGAAGGGTGCGTCTCGATTTGTTGCCCATCGCGCCGTGCCGTAATGTTCTCTCTCGCAACGCCCCTTTAGCTCAGTCGGCAGAGCGTCTCCATGGTAAGGAGAAGGTCTACGGTTCGATTCCGTAAAGGGGCTCTGGAGTTCGGGACCCGCAGTAGGAATGCTGCGGGCCTGATTCCTGTTGAGGCGGGGTAGCTCAGGCGGTTAGAGCGCACGACTCATAATCGTGAGGTCGCGGGTTCGATCCCCGCCCCCGCTACCGCCAAAGACCGCATCACCTCGATCAGCACTGTAAGGAAACTCCTGTGGCCAGCAAGAGCAGCGACGTTCGCCCGAAGATCACCCTCGCTTGCACCGAGTGCAAGGAGCGGAACTACATCTCGAAGAAGAACCGTCGGAACGACCCCGACCGCATCGAGCTCAACAAGTACTGCCCGCGTTGCCGCAAGCACACCGCGCACCGCGAGACCCGCTGAAGCATCTCAGTAGAGCGCGACGCTGATCGGCGCTCCGAACGCCCCGCCCCGAGTTCCGGGAGGCGGGGCGTTCGTTCTTTTGCCGAGTCCGTAGTTGTGGCAGCCGAGTCGGTAGTTGTGGCGTACGAATCGGCAGTTTCGCTCCCCACAACTACAGACTCGCCCGCCATAAGTGCGGATTCGGCGAGGGCCTAGAGTTGGCCGCATGGCAGTTGATGGGTCGCTCGTAGGGCGCGCGTTTCCTCCGACCAGGCCCTATCGGGTCACCGACGAGAAGGTGCGGGAGTTCGCTGCCGCCACCGGTGTGGGCTGGGAGAGCGGTGACCCGGTTCCCGCGACGTTCCCGATCGTGCTCGCCTTCGACGCGATGAACGCGTTCCTCGACGATGTCGAGGTGGAGCTGTCGCGGATCGTGCACGGCGAGCAGAAGTTCTCCTACGCCCGGCCGATCGCGCCGGGTGACGTGCTGACCGCGACCCTCAGCGTCGCCTCGCTGCGCCAGATCGGTGGCAACGACATCATCGGCACGGTCTCGGAGATCACCGACGACTCCGGTGCGGTCGTGTGCACCACGTCCGCCACCCTGGTCCACCGAGCGGCGGAGGTCGCCTGATGACGACGATCGAAGCGGGCGCCGAGCTGGCCCCGAAGACCTACCCGGTGACCCGGGCGTCGCTGGTCCGCTACGCGGGTGCGAGCGGTGACTTCAACCCGATCCACTGGTCCGACCGGATCGCCACCGCCGTCGGTCTCCCCGGGGTGATCGCCCATGGCATGTTCACGATGGCGCTCGTCGCCCGAGCCGTCTCGGAGTGGACCGACGGCGCCGAGGTCGTCGACTTCGGTGCGAAGTTCACCAACCCGGTCGTCGTGCCCGATGACGACGAGGGCACGTCGGTGACGGTCAGTGGCACCGTGAAGTCGGTCGAGGACGGGCTGGCGACGATCGCCCTGACCGTGGTCTCGACAAGCTCGACCACCGGGGAAGCCCAGAAGGTCCTCGGCATGCCGAAGGTCTCCGTACGTGTCTGAGTCGCTCTCCAGCTACACCACCTTCCATCTCGGCGGCCCGGCGGCGGAGTTCGTCACCGCGACCACCGAGGCGGAGATCATCGAGGCCGTGACCGCGGCCGACGCGGCGGGCAAGGACGTGCTCGTCCTCGGCGGCGGCAGCAACCTGGTCGTCTCTGACGCCGGCTTCCCGGGCACCGTCGTCAAGCTGGCGACCACGGGCATCGCGGTGGAGACGGTCGAGGGTGGCGTACTCGTCACGGTAGCGGCGGGCGAGACCTGGGACGACTTCGTGACCACCGCCGTCGACAAGGGCTGGAGCGGGGTCGAGGCACTCTCCGGCATCCCCGGCAGCGTGGGCGCTACCCCGATCCAGAACGTCGGCGCGTACGGCCAGGACGTCTCCCAGACCATCACCTCGGTCACGGTGTTCGACCGTGAGCTTCGCGAGGTGCGGAGCTTCACCGCCGAGGAGTGCGGCTTCGGCTACCGCTGGTCGCGGTTCAAGGCCACTCCCGGGCGCCACGTGGTCCTCGAGGTCACCTTCCGGCTCGGCACCGACGGCGAGACCGGGTCCCCGATCGCGTACGCCCAGCTGGCCGGCGCCCTCGGCGTCGAGCAGGGCACCCGGGTGCCGTCCAAGCAGATCCGTGAGGCCGTCCTGGCACTGCGTCGCAGCAAGGGCATGGTCATCGACGAGGCCGACCACGACACCTGGTCGGCGGGCTCGTTCTTCACCAACCCCGTGGTCGCGCCCGAGGACGTGCCCGAGGGTGCTCCGGCCTACCCACAGCCCGACGGCACCGTGAAGACCTCCGCCGCCTGGCTCATCGACCACGCCGGGTTCAAGAAGGGGCACGGCAACGGGAGGGTCTCGCTCTCCACGAAGCACACCCTCGCGCTCACCAACCGCGGCGAAGGCACGACCGAGGACCTGCTCGCCCTGGCGCGGGAGGTGCGTGACGGGGTCGAGGCTGCGTACGGGATCGTGCTCGTCAACGAGCCCGTCATGCTCGGCGTGGAGCTCTAGGAGCGACCAGCCCCGACTCGTAGGCGATGACGACGAGCTGGGCGCGGTCACGCGCGTGCAGCTTCGTCATGGCCCGGTTGATGTGGGTCTTCGCGGTCAGCACGCTGATCACCATGGACTCGGCGACCTCGGCGTTGGTCATGCCCCGAGCGACCAGGCCGACCGCCTCGCGCTCCCGGTTGGTGAGCTCGGCGAGCCCGAGGGGTGCGTCGGCGGGCGAGGGCTGGGCGACGTACTGGTCGATCAGCGCGCGGGTGACCGACGGCGCGAGCAGCGCGTCGCCTCGGGCGGCGACCCGGACGGCGTGGACGAAGTCCTCCGGCTGGATGTCCTTGACGAGGAACCCGGCGGCGCCGGCACGCAGGGCCTCGAGGACGTACTCGTCCATCCCGTAGTTGGTCAGGATCACCACGTGCACGCCGCCCAGAGAAGGGTCGGCGGCGATGCGCCGGGTCGCCTCGAGGCCGTCGGCCACGGGCATCTGGATGTCGACCATCGCCACGTCGGGCAGGTGCTCACGGGCGAGCGCCACCGCCTCGACGCCGTTGGCCGCCTCGGCGACCACCTCGATGTCGTCCTCGAGGTTGAGAAAGGCCCGGAACCCGCTCCGGATGAGCGGCTGGTCGTCGACCAGGAGCACCCGGATCACGACGTACGCTCCACCGGCAGCCGCGCCTCGACCATGAAACCGCCCTCCTCGCGGGGTTGTGCCCGCAGCTGACCTCCGAGGGCGGCGACCCGCTCTCGCATCCCGAGCAGACCGACGCCGGGGACGGTCGCGGCCGGGGCCCCGGTGCCGTTGTCCTCGACCCGGATGCCGATGGAGTCGGGCCGATGGTCGATGCGGACCGACGCGGTGGTGGCCGCGGCATGACGGGTCACGTTGGTCAGCGACTCCTGGACGATCCGATAGGCCGTCCGGCCCACCGCCGCAGGCACCGTGCCCGGCTGTCCGTCGACGGTCAGCGTGACCTCCAGCCCGGTCGCCCCGGCGGACCCCACCAGATCGCGTACGTCCTCGAGCCCCCGCGGCGGGTTCGGATCGTCGTCACGCAGTGCCGTCAGCGTCGCCCGGAGCTCGCGGGCCGCCTCGCGCCCGGCCTCCCGGATCGCCAGCAGCGACTCGGGGACCTCCTCGCCGCGCCGCTGCGCCACGTGGACGGCGGCCTCGGACTGCACCTTGATGACCGAGATCTGGTGGGTGAGGGAGTCGTGCAGCTCGCGGGCGATGTGGAGCCGCTCGTCGTCGGCCCGACGCTGGGCGGCGGCCTCGCGGGTGCGCTCGGCCTCGTCGGCACGCCGCTCGGCCTGCCGAAGCGCCTCGCCGGCCGCGCCCGCCGCGATCAGCCAGGCGATCTCGAGAGCTCCCCGCGCCTGCTCGGAGGCGGCGCCGAGGTCGCCCGTGGCGGCGTACGCCACCAGGAAGAGTCCGCTCTGCATCACCACCGCGGCGATCACGGTGACCAGCCGATGGCCCTCGCGCACCGCCGAGTAGACAGCGACCAGGAACGCGATCACCGCGACGTCGAAGCCGAGCGCCTGGAATGCGAGGCCGCACGCACCACTGACGACCAGCACGGCGATCGGCGCCCGGCGCCGGAGGACGAGGACCAGAGCGCTCGCGACCAGCGCGGCATAGCCGAGCAGGTCGTTGCCGGAGGCCGGGTGGCCGCCGCTCAGCGCAGCGGCCAGCTGGGCCACGGCCACTCCTGCGGCTATACCTGCGTCCCCGAGGGTGATCCGCCGCCTGGCCATGCGAGCAGGATATGCCCGCGGTGCCGCCGGCGAGTCCGTCTCCCGTAGGACTTCCGGCTACCACGTACGCAGTAGCGACCGTGCCGAAGAGTCCACGTCGGCAGGACGACTCTGCGGTGCGCCGACGAGACGATCGAGTCATCCGATGGAACTCGACGAAGGAGTCTCACATGTCCCTGAACGATGTGCTCGTCAACGCCGCCGGCACGGATGTCGGCGCCTACACACTGACCACCGCCCGGCTGTGGGCGACGCTCGCCGCGTTCGTCGGGTTCGGCGGAGCGGTGGCCGGTGCGGCGGCACTGTCCCGCGCCGTCCGTGGTGTCGGCAACCGTGGCCGCAACGGCGCCGTCGTGGCGCTCGGCTGCGGTTCGATCGCCCTGGTCGTGGGCGTGGTCAACCTGCTCGTCGCCGACGGCGGACCCGGCACCGGCAACGGCGTCGTCGGCGGCGGGATGGCGATCGTCCTCGGCCTCGCCGCCCTGACCCTGGGCACCCTCACCCTGACGAGATCCCGCCGACTCGGCGCAAATGTCCCACGCTGAAAGGTCGAGTCGGCGCATCTGTCCCAGAATCCCGGGACAGATGCGCCGACTCGGCGTGAATTTCCGGGACATCAGCGCCGACTCGGCGTCAGGCGCGCTTCAGGTGCACCAGGACCTCGTGGTGATCCGTGTTCGGGAACATGTCCAGGAGTCGTGCGGACACGGGGCGGAGCGAGGGCATGTCGCCCAGGTCGCGGGCGAGGGTGTCGACGTTGCACGAGGAGTAGACGACGTGCTCGACGCCCGACTCCTCCAGCCACCCGGAGAGCGAGGAACCGATCCCGCGCCGCGGCGGGTTGACGATGACCAGGTCGGGCGCCGGGCCGGCGGAGAGGGCGTACGCCGTCGCGTCCCCGGCCACCCAGCTGGTGCCCGGCAGCCCCAGCTCGGCGGCGGTCGAGGCGGCGGCCTCGATCGCCTGCTCGCTGGACTCGACACCGAGGACCTCCCGCCCCGGGGCGGCGACGTGCAGCCCGAAGCCGCCGACACCGCAGTAGAGATCCCAGACCGAGCCCGGCGACACCGCGGAGACCAGGTCGCGGGCGTGGCGGTAGAGGGCCGCCGCGACAGCGGTGTTGGTCTGGAAGAAGGAGTGCGGCCGCAGTCGCAGGCCGATCCCGTTGACCTCCATCGTGAGCGCCTCGCGGGCGGTCAGGAAGATCTCCTCGGGCCCCTCGATGACGGCCTTGTGCTCGGGCTGGATGTTGACCGAGGCGACTGCGATCGGCAGCTCGTCGAGCAGCGCCGGAAGGTGCTTGCGCAGCCGGGCCAGCGCCTCGGTGGACCGGAGCACCCAGCGCACCATCAGCTCGCCGCTGGGAGCCTCGGTGACGATCACGTGCTTGAGCTCGCCACGCCGCTCGGGCACCGAGTAGGGGGTCAGTCGCGCGGTCGTGACGAACCGGGACAGGACCGGCAGCGCGGCCTGCAGACCCGGCGTGTGGAGCCCGCACGCGAGCAGATCCACGCCGAGACCGTCGTGGGACAGGATCCCCAGCGTCGGCGCCTCCACCGACCCGGCGACGACCATCTTCGCCTTGTTGCGGAAACCGGCCTCCGGGCTGGAGACCGGTTCCTCCCAACGTACGTCGCCGAGAGCCTCGGCGACCCGGCGCTGCTTCTGCGCGAGCTGGTCGGCGTACGCCATCTCCAGCCAGCGGCAGGAGCGGCAGGCGCCGGAGGTGAAGTAGCCGCAGTCCATCTGTCAGATACGGCTGCTCAGCATCGCGTTGATGCTGTCGAACGTCGTCGTGGGTTCGGTCTCCGCGGCGACGAAGATCATCACGACGATGAAGATGACGTAGGCGACCCAGAACAGCAGGTAGAGCGCGCCGAAGATCGTCCCGATGAGGCCGGTGATGAAGCCGGCCTGCGCGTTGCCGCGCCCGCTGTAGGCCGACGGGTTGGCATCGATCTCGGCCATCACCCGCTTGCCCTTGATCCATCCGAACGGTGCGATGAAGACACCGATCCCGCCGCACATGACCGACAGGCACAGGCCCACGATCCCGAAGACCATCGCCGAGTTGGCCTCGGGGTGAGGAGGCGGCTGCGGGAATCCGTACGGCGCCGGCTGATAGCCCGGCGGTGGCGTGCTCGTCATCCCTCAGAACTCGCTGTCGTACGGCTCGTAGCTGCCGTCGTCGTAGCCACTGTCGAAGCCGCCGCTGACGCCGATGACGATGATGATGGCGATGACGAGGATGCTCAGGACGAGCAGGACTGTGCCGATGATGCCGAGGATGAAACCGGCCTGCGCGTTGCCGCGGCCGGTCAGGGCGCCGGCGGCCGCATCGATCCGCTTCTTCGCGGACAGACCCATGAACAGGGCGAAGGGGGAGAGCACGATCGGGAGGCCGCAGAAGAACCCGCCCGCGAGCCCGATGATGCCCAGGACCATCGCGGTGGTCGCGCCCGAGTCCGGGGTGCCCACCTGAGCCGAGTACGCAGCCGGAGCGCCGTAGGGCGCCTGGCCGTAGCCCGGCTGAGCGCCATAGGCCGGCGGCGTCTGACCGTAGCCCGCTGCCGGCGCCGGCGGGACCGGCGGCTTCTGGTCGAAGGTCGCCCCGCCGTAGGGGTTCGACGGCTGCTCACCGTAGGTCTGGCCGTACATCGGCTGGGTCGGCGCGGGCGGCGTCGAGGCAGGCGGAGTCGCCACCTGGGTCACGTCGGCCTGGTCCTGCCCGGGCTGGGCCGGCTCGGACGGGCTCGGCGAAGGCGGGGTGGAGGCGTCGGCCGGCTTGTTGGGATCGGGCTGATCGTCGGACGGGTTCGTCATGGCCGACATTCTGTCTTAACTCGGCGGATCCGTGGGTTGCGAGGGCGTTTTGAGCCAGTCGTCGACCTCGGCGAGCAGACCCTTCTTGGTCGACTCGGGTGCCGTGGAGGCAGAGATCGACATCCGCGCCAGGTCGGCGAGGGTCTCGTCGGTGAGCTCGTGAGCGGCCCGCATCGTCGCGTACTGCGCCGCCAGCCGGGACCCGAACAGCAGCGGGTCATCGGCCCCGAGCGCCACCGTCGCGCCCGCGTCGAGCAGCTGCGGCAGCGGCACGGAGGTGAGGTCGGAGTAGACGCCGAGCGACACGTTGGAGGTGGGGCAGACCTCCAAGGCGACGCCTGCCCGCACGATCTCGTCGAGCAGCACCGGGTCCTCGGCAGCGCGTACGCCGTGGCCCAGCCGGGTCGCGTGCAGCGACCGCAGCACGGTGCGGATGTGCTCGGGCCCGCGCAGCTCACCGCCGTGCGGCATCAGCCGGAGTCCGGCCCGCTCGGCGATCCGGAAGGCGTGGTCGAACTCCTCGGTCCGCCCGCGCCGCTCGTCGTTGGAGAGCCCGAACCCGACCACACCGTGGTCGACGTACTGCCCGGCCAGGCGCGCCAGCGTGCGCGCGTCCATCGGGTGCCGGGTGCGGTTGGAGGCGATGATCACCGCGATCCCGAGCCCGGTCGCCCGCTCGGCCTCGCCGACGGCGTCCAGCACCAGGTCCGTGAAGGCCGTGATCCCGCCGAACTTCGCCGCATAGCCCGACGGGTCGACCTGGATCTCGAGCCACCTGCCGCCGTCGCGTACGTCGTCCTCGGCGACCTCCATGACGAGCCGCCGGATGTCGGCCTCGGTGCGCAGCACCGAGCGGGCCACGTCGTAGAGGCGCTGGAACCGGAACCAGCCCTTCTCATCGGCCGCGCTCAGCGCCGGCGGCCACTCCGAGACCAGCTGGTCGGGCAGCCGGATCCCGTCGCGGGCGGCCAGCTCGAGCAGGGTCTCGTGGCGCATCGCACCGGTGAAGTGCAGGTGCAGATGCGCCTTCGGCAGCGTACGTAGGTCGCGTCGGTCAGCAGTCACGCGAGCAGCTTCTCGGCAGCGGCCAGCTTCACGCACACCGTGACGACCTCCATGGCCCCGCTGACCTGCTCCAACGGCGGGAAGGACGGGGCGAGGCGGATGTTGGTGTCCTCCGGGTCGTGCTTCCCCGGGAATGCGGACCCGGCCGGGGTCAGCGCGACGCCAGCACCCTTGGCCAGCTCGATCACCCGGGTCGCGGTGCCCGGGAGGACGTCGAGGCTGACGAAGTAGCCGCCGGCGGGCTTGGTCCAGGTCGCCACCCCGAGCGCGCCGAGCTCGTCGGTGAGCGCGTCCTCGACGGCCGCGAACCGCGGTGCCAGGAGCTCGCGGTGCTTGGCCATGTGCTCGCGTACGCCGGCCGCTGAGCCGAAGAACTCCGCGTGCCGCAGGTGGTTGACCTTGTCCGGGCCGATCGCGCCGTGGCTCAGGTGGTCGAGCCACCAGGCGACGTTCTCCTTCGAGCCGCCGAAGAAGCCGACGCCCGCGCCCGCGTAGGTGACCTTGGAGGTCGAGGCGAAGACCAGCGGACGGTGAGGGTTGCCGGCCGCGTTGGCCAGCGAGACGACGTCGGCGGTCTTGGTCTCGGCCGGGGTGAGGTGGTGCAGCGCGTAGGCGTTGTCCCAGAAGATCTTGAAGTCCGGCGCGGCGGTCGGCATCGAGGCGAGCCGCTCGGCGATCTCCTGCGAGGTGGTGTCACCGGTCGGGTTGGCGTAGGTCGGCACCAGCCACATGCCCTTGATCGTCGGGTCGTCCTTGACCAGGGCGGCGACGGCCTCGACGTCGGGCCCGTCGGCGTGCATCGGGACAGTGATCATCTCGATCCCGAACCACTCCAGCAGCGTGAAGTGGCGGTCGTAGCCCGGCACCGGGCAGATGAACTTCACCGTCTCCTCGCGACCCCAGGGACGCTCGCTGTCGACGCCACCGTGAAGCCACAGATACATCAGCGTGTCGCGCATCATGGTGAGGCTCGAGTTGCCGCCGGCGATGATCTGGTCGGTCTCCAGGCCGAGCAGCTCGGCGTAGATCTCACGGATCTCGATCCCGCCCGCCAGACCGCCGTAGTTGCGCGTGTCGGTGCCGTCCGGGGCCGTCGTCGACTTGGGGAGATGGAGCAGGCCGTCGGAGAGGTTGAGCTGGTCCGCGGAGGGCTTCCCCCGGGTCAGGTCCAGCTTCAGGCCCTTGGCCACCAAGTTGTCGTACGCCGCGCGCTGCTCCGTTGCGAACGCTTCGAGTTCCTCGCGCGAGAGCTCGGCGAGGGGACGGGGATCTGAGGTCATGCCAGCAATCCTATGGGTCATCGCACCCCGGTTTTGGAACCGCCATCGCCCCGTGCGTAGACTCACCGTTGGTGGTCTTCCCACATGGTTAGCCGCGCCCTCAACCGCGCGTCTGATGCAGACCTCCGTAGGGCACTAGCTCAACTGGCAGAGCATCGGTCTCCAAAACCGAAGGTTGGGGGTTCAAGTCCCTCGTGCCCTGCAAAGCCGGACCAGCGATGGAAACGTTTTCGAGAGAAGGTGGCGGCGTGACGGACAGCAAGGCAGTCCCGACTCCGAACGACAAGAAGACGGAGAAGCGCACCAGTCTCCCGACGTTCTACCGCCAGGTCGTGGCCGAGCTCCGCAAGGTCGTCTGGCCGACGCAGAACCAGCTCACGACGTACTTCATCGTGGTTCTGGTCTTCGTCCTCGTGATGATGGCGATCACCGCGGGCCTTGACCTCGGGTTCGGCAAGTTGATGTTCTGGGTGTTCGGCGGCCGCGACGCGTGATCGCGTGGGCCCCGGCCCGCGGAACACACCCGATACACACAATCAACGGTTTGGAGCAGGACGTGTCTGAGCAGGACTACACCGAGGAGACCGAGGTCCTCGAGACGGCCGAGGCCGCCTCCGACGTGCCTGCAGAGGCCGAGCTCGACGAGTCCGGCGACGCCGGCGATGACGAGTCGTCGTTCGACGAGATCGTCGAGGGTGAGGCCCCCGAGGCCGCTGACGACGACCCGCTCGAGGCGTTCCGCCGTGAGCTGTGGGCCAAGCCGGGCGACTGGTTCGTGATCCACACCTACTCCGGCATGGAGAACCGGGTGAAGTCCAACCTGGAGAACCGCATCGTCTCCCTCAACATGGAGGACTACATCCACGAGATCGTGGTCCCCACCGAGGAGGTGCCGGAGATCAAGAACGGCCAGCGCAAGATGGTCAAGCGCACCGTTCTCCCCGGCTACGTGCTGGTCCGGATGGACCTCACCGACGAGTCCTGGGCCGCCGTACGCCACACCCCGTCCGTGACCGGCTTCGTCGGCCACAGCCACCAGCCGGTGCCGCTGTCGATGACCGAGGTCGAGAACATGCTCGCCCCCGCCGTCGTCGCCCAGGCCGAGGCCGAGGCTGCCGCCGCCGGTGAGGCCGCGACCGCCAGCGCCGGTGCCACCGGCACCGCCAAGAAGCCCGTCGAGGTCGTCGACTTCGCCGAGGGCGACTCGGTTACCGTCGTGGACGGCCCCTTCGCCACCCTCCACGCGACCATCACCGAGCTCAACGCCGAGTCGCAGCGGGTCAAGGCGCTCGTCGAGATCTTCGGTCGTGAGACCCCCGTCGAGCTCTCGTTCAACCAGATCGAGAAGGTCTGAGCCTGTGACCTGCGACGAAGTCGCAGGTCACAACGCGAAGAGGTCGATCGAGCGTCACCGCTGAGCTTGCGAAGCGGTGTAAGCGGGTCGAGACCCAGCCTCAGAGAACTCAGTACGCCGAACGCCCGGGCAGAAGCCCGGGCGTTCCGCGATTTGGCGACGCATGCTCGCCCCGCGATCCTCGCCCGGTACAACCATTGCCGGGGCTGATGCGTCACCAGGTCATGGAGCCAAGTCACATACCCGGTGGGGGCGCGGTGACCCGACCTCGGGCGTCCGGCGCAAGTGTGCGAGACGATGCAGCGTTCACCGAGTTCGTGACCGCCCGGCTGTCACATCTGCTCAAGCTCGGGCGGGTGCTGGCCGGCGATGACCAGCGTGGGGCCGACCTGGTCCAGGACGCGCTGGAGCGAACCCTCTTGAACTGGCCGAAGGTGCAGGACCCCGAGGCGTTCGTACGCCGCACGATGGCCAACCGCAGCGTGTCGGTGTGGCGCAAGCTGCACCGGGAACGGCCGCTCGCCGAGCTGCCAGAGCCGGTCGGCACCGACCGGCCGGCCGACCACGAGCTGCTGGCGGCGGTCAAACGTCTGCCACCGAGGCAGCGTGCCGTGATCGCGCTGCGCTACTACGAAGATCTCACGGAGGCACAGGTCGCTGAAGTGCTGGGCTGCTCGGTGGGCACGGTCAAGAGCCAGGCCCACCGAGCGATGACCACGCTCCGCGAGCAACGATCCGCCTTCGCCGACCGGGAGGAAGAGCGATGAACCAGTTCGAAGACGAGGTCCGCCACGCGATCGACCTCGACATCGCCGCGGAACAGCCCGCTCAGCAGATGCTGGCAGAGGTACGACGCGGCGCGCAGCGACGCCGGGCCCGCCGGACTGCGGGGGTGGTCGGCGCGGCTGCCGTTCTGGTCGCTGCGGTCGCCGTCGGCGGCTCGCTGCTCAGCACTCGCGACGACTCCGCACCCGAACCGGCAACACCGGCCCCGTCACCGACGGAGTCCTCCTCGACGACAGGCGACCCGGTGCGGCCGACGCACGCCCTCACCGTCGAGGTCGCCCTTGACCGGGTGCTCGTGACGTCCAAGGAGGAGGACTGTGGTTGCAGCGTGCTGTGGCGCTATGACGGCGAGACCTGGGAGCGGCTGCATGATTTCACCGAGGAGTACGTCGACCGGCTCGCCATGGCACCCGACGGCCGCAGCGGCTGGGCTGCCGTCGGCGGGAGGATCTGGACCACCGGTGACGGAGGCGTGACCTGGCAGCAGGCCACCATGACGGGTGAGGACCCGGGCGAGCACAGCTACCTGCTTGCCGCCACCGGCGACCCGACGTGGCCGGCGTGGGCGGTCGATGCGACGACCGGCGCGATGTGGCGGTTCGATGGCGACCGCTTCGCATCGGTGTCGTACGACGAGATCGGAGCTGCCCAGGATCTGATCCAGGTCGGCGACGCGCTCGTGGTCACGCCGAGGCCCGAGGGTGAGGGCAACGTGACCTCCGTGCCGAAGGTCACCCGCGACGGTGGTCGGACGTGGTCCGAGCTGCCGTTCCCGTGCAGTGGCGAGAACAGTCTGATGCCTGCCGGGACCGCGGTCTTCTCGCTCTGCCGAGCAGACGAGGCTGCTGCGACCGTGTACCGATCGACCGACCTGAGCTCGTGGCAGGAGTTCGGCAGCGTGCAAGGTCATCTGAACGATCGGGTGGCCCTCACCGACGACGCGATCCTGCTGCGCGGCGACCGCGAGACCCTGCTCACCGAGGCCGGCGCACAGAAGATCGACACCGGTCTCGGCGAGGGTGCAGAGGTCTGGGACGCCGCCCGGGTGGGTGACACGCTCTATCTCGCCCCGGGCGGGGAGGTGCTGGCCTCCACCGACGGCGGCCGCACGTGGGAGCCGTCCCTATCGGTTCAGCAGTAGCGGGGAGCAGTGATCGGTGACGGGATCACGGCAGCGTCTTGATCAGCCACTCGACGTACCCGGTGATGTCGGTGACGACACCGGGCACGGCCGCGTTGGCCTGCGTGACCGTCTTGCCGAGCAGCCGGATGCTGCAGGCGTCGACGGCGCGGTTGGTGTCCCAGCCGTCGGCGAGGTCGGGGAAGCGGGAGGCGAGCTCGGCGGCACAGATCCCGCGGCGTTCGGAGATCGAGGCCCAGCTGCCGTCGTCGGTCGGCGTCGGGCTGGGGCTGGGAGCGGTCGAGGGGCTCGAGCTCGGCTTCGCCGTGGGCTTGGCGGCGGCAGTCGGCTTCGGAGCGGTCGTCGTCGGCTTCTTCTTGGTGGGCCTCTTGTCGGTCTTCTCCGTCGCGTTCGGTCCTCGGCCGGAGGGGCTGGACTCGGCGTGGGCCGGAGCGGCGGCGGCGAGCTCGACGTCGTCACCGCCGTAGGGGCTGTCGGCATAGCCCTTGGCGATCTTCAGGACGGTGGTGACGTACGCCTGGCTCTGGTTGTAGCGACTGAGCGCGGCGTGCTTGCCCGCGTCGGTGGAGACGTCCTCGTCGCCCGAGCAGAGGTAGACCGCGGCGGCGAGGGCGGCGTCGTCGATGTCCTGTGGGTCGCGTACGCCGTCACCGTCTCCGTCGACGGCGACCAACGGCCAGGTCGTGGGGATGAACTGCATCGGCCCGACGGCGCGGTCGCCGCTGGAGAGCTTGTCGACGGAGCCTCCGTCGGTGTCGGGGGAAGGGTCGCCCGCGGGAGTGCTCAGCGCGGGACCGTAGATCGGCGGGGTGGCCTTGCCCGAGTCGTCGAGCCGGCTGCTCTTCAGGCGGCCGTGGTCGGACTCGACCATCCCGACGGCGGCGAGCAGCGTCCAGTCGAGGGCGCAGGCCCGGTCAGCGGTCGTCACTACGGCAGCCGCGCGCTGGTAGGCGGCGAGGGCGGTCATCGGGATGTCGCTTCCCTGCGCCATCGCGACGGCGATCGTCCCGGTCCGGGCTCCCTTGCGAGCACCCTGTGCGGGAGCCGGCTCGGTGACACTCGCGGCCTGGTCGATGACGGAGGTCGCCATGGTCTCCCCGCCGGGCAGCGTCACGGGTCCGACCGGATCGAACGCTGTTCCGGTGGCGGCGGCGGTCCACGCGGCCGAGAGCGCGGCCAGCGGCACAAGCGCGGCGAACATGGACAGACGACGTCGATTGAACAATTGAGCTCCCTTTGTAAATCCCCGGGGGAGTATGCCAAGGGGAGTGGCGGCCGTCACTCAGGGGGTCCCACTCAGTGGGCCGCCCTGCGCTGATTTCGCGAACCCGAACGGATCACGGACAATTGACCAGTTGCGAGAGCAACACAGCAGGTGGCAGAGGCCGAAACGTACAAGCGGCTTCGTCATGACCACGAGAAGGAAGAGATCTCAAGAATGCCTCCGAAGAAGAAGATCGCAGCGCTCGTCAAGGTGCAGCTGCAGGCCGGCTCCGCGACCCCGGCCCCGCCGGTCGGTACCGCGCTCGGTCCGCACGGCGTCAACATCATGGAGTTCTGCAAGGCGTACAACGCCCAGACCGAGTCCATGCGCGGCAACGTCGTCCCCGTCGAGATCACCATCTACGAGGACCGCTCGTTCACCTTCATCACGAAGACCCCGCCGGCCGCCGAGCTGATCAAGAAGGCCGCCGGCCTGAAGAAGGGCTCGTCCGTCCCGCACAAGGACAAGGTCGGCAAGCTGACCAAGGACCAGGTGCGCGAGATCGCGACCACCAAGCTGCCCGACCTCAACGCCAACGACATCGACGCAGCGATGAAGATCGTCGAGGGCACCGCCCGCTCCATGGGCGTCACCACCGACTGACACCGTGGGAGAGCCGCGCTGGCTCGCTAACCACATCTCCTCTTAACCACTAAGGAATTCACCATGCAGCGCAGCAAGACCTACCGCGCGGCGTCGGAGACGTTCGACAAGAACGAGCTCTACGCCCCGCTGGCCGCGATCAAGATCGCCAAGGGCTCCAGCAAGAAGAAGTTCGACGAGACCGTTGACGTCGTCATGCGTCTCGGCGTCGACCCCCGCAAGGCCGACCAGATGGTGCGCGGCACCGTCAGCCTGCCCCACGGCACCGGTAAGACGATGCGCGTCATCGTCTTCGCCGCTGCTCCGGACAAGGCCGAGGCCGCTCGCGAGGCCGGCGCTGACGTCGTCGGTGCCGACGACCTCATCGAGAAGGTCTCCGGTGGCTGGCTCGACTTCGACGCCGTCGTCGCGACCCCCGACATGATGGGCAAGGTCGGTCGCCTCGGCCGCGTGCTCGGCCCGCGTGGCCTCATGCCGAACCCGAAGACCGGCACCGTCACCCCGGACCCGGCCAAGGCCGTGACCGACATCAAGGGCGGCAAGATCGACTTCCGGGTCGACCGTCACGCCAACCTTCACTTCATCATCGGCAAGGCCTCCTTCTCCGAGGCTCAGCTTGCTGAGAACTACGCCGCTGCTCTCGAGGAGGTGCTTCGTCTGAAGCCGTCCTCCTCCAAGGGCCGCTACCTGAAGAAGGTCACCCTCTCGACCACCATGGGCCCCGGTGTCCAGGTCGACCCCAACCGCATCAAGAACGTGGCTGGTGAGGACGAGGCCTGATCCTCTGACTCCAGTGATGGCCCGCCACCCCGAGGGGTGGCGGGCCATCGGCGTTCAAAGAGTCGTAGAGTTCGGCGCATGAATCTGCGGAACTACGCTGCTGTGCTGTCCGTGCCTGTGCTGGGCCTCGCTCTCGCGGCATGTGGTGGCGGTGGGCCAGCGACCACGGAGTCGGGTGCCAAGATCATCGACGAGGGCAAGCTCACGGTCTGCACGCACCTTCCCTACGAGCCGTTCGAGTTCACGAAGGGCGGCGAGGTCGTCGGGTTCGACATCGACGTCGTCGACATCGCGGCGAAGGCCGAGGGTCTCGAGGTCGAGGTCGTCGACACGCCGTGGGAGACGATCGTCTCCGGCGATTCCCTCAAGAACGACGACTGTGACGTGGCTCTGGGTGCGATGACGATCACCGAGGAGCGCGCTGCCGTCATGGACTTCTCGGACCCGTACTTCCAGGCGACCCAGGCATTGCTCGTCCCGGCGGACTCCACGGTCACCGACCTGGCCTCGCTGGCCGGGAAGAAGATCGCCGTCCAGGAGGGCACGACGGGTGAGACGTACGTCAAGGAGAACCTGCCCAAGGGTGCCAAGTCCGTCTCCTACGAGGACTCGGTCCTGATGATGGAGGCGGTCCGCAACGGCGACGTCGACGCCGGTGTCAACGACAACGGGCTGGTCAACTACTACGTCGAGCAGAACCCCGAGGTGAAGGTGACGACCGAGTTCTCGACCGGCGAGGAGTACGGCCTGGCGGTCAAGAAGGACGGCAACGACAAGCTGCTCGAGGTGCTCAACAAGGCGATCGCCAGCCCGGACTACGACAAGGCCTACACCAAGTGGTTCGGCGAGGCGCCCGCTCAGTGATGGCTCTGAGCAAGCGCCGGCGTGGGGCGCTGATCCGCTACGCCCAGTACGTGCTGATCGCCGCGATCGTCCTGGTCGCGGTCCTCTTCGCGGACTGGAAGGCGCTGCTCGACAGCTTCTTCAAGTGGGATCTGGTCGTCGAGCAGTTCCCGAACGTGCTGACGGTCGCACTGAAGAACACGGTCATCTACACCGCGCTCGGCTTCACGTTCGGACTGCTGCTCGGCCTCGTGCTGGCCCTGATGCGGCTCTCCAGCGTGGGGCCGTGGCGTTGGTTGTCGACCGGGGTCATCGAGCTCTTCCGTGGCCTTCCCGCCCTGGTGGTCTTCCTGATGCTGGGGCCGGGCTGGTCTCGCGCCTTCCCGCAGCTGGACATCCCGTTCGACAACTACGGTGTCGCCACCTTGGCGCTCGGCCTCGTCGGCGGCGCCTATATGGCCGAGACGATCCGGGCCGGGATCCAGGCGGTGCCGAAGGGGCAGTACGAGGCGGCACGCACCCTCGGAATGTCGCATGCGCGTGCCATGACGACCGTCGTGATCCCGCAGGCGTTCCGCATCATCCTGCCGCCGCTGACGAACGAGCTGATCCTGCTGACCAAGGATTCCTCGCTCATCTACCTGCTCGGTCTCTCGCTGGACCAGTACGAGCTCACGAAGTGGGGTAGGGAAGGCATGAACAGCGAGGCCAACCTGACGCCGATCGTGATCGTCGGTCTCTGCTACCTGCTGATCACCATCCCGCTGTCGATGCTGGTACGTCGGCTCGAGGCCAAGGCCGGAAAGGCTCGCGCATGACCGATCAGACTGTGACCGAGAGCGCGCGGAGTGCCGCCGCCATCGACGTACAGAACCTGCACAAGTACTTCGGGAAGAACGAGGTGCTCAAGGGCATCGACTTCCATGTCGGGCGGGGCGAGGTGGTCTGCGTGATCGGGCCCTCCGGGTCCGGCAAGTCGACGCTCCTGCGCTGCGTGAACATGCTCGAGCAGCCGACCAGCGGCACGATCCTGGTCGAGGGTGACGAGATCACCGACCCGGACGCCGACGTCGACGCGCTGCGCGCCCGGATCGGGATGGTCTTCCAGCAGTTCAACCTGTTCCCGCACATGACCGCGCTGCGCAACCTGACGGTCGCGCAGGAGAAGGTGCTCAAGCGGGGCCGGGCCGAGGCCACCCAGATCGCCCGGGCCAACCTGGAGAAGGTCGGGCTCTCCGACAAGGCGGACGCCTACCCGGCCCACCTCTCCGGTGGTCAGCAGCAGCGCGTCGCCATCGCGCGGGCGCTGTCGATGAACCCCGACATGATGCTCTTCGACGAGCCGACCTCCGCGCTCGACCCGGAGCTCGTCGGCGACGTCCTGGCGGTCATGAAGGACCTGGCCTCCGAGGGCATGACGATGATGGTCGTGACCCACGAGATGGGCTTCGCCCGTGAGGTCGCCGACAAGGTCGTCTTCATGGACGGCGGCGTGATCGTCGAGGAGGGCCTGCCAGCCGACGTGCTCGGCAACCCGCAGCACGAGCGCACCCAGGCGTTCCTCGCCCGGGTGCTCTGAGGCGCGGCTGCTCGCCGAGTTACCTCGGTGAGCATCCGGCCGCAACCGGTGCGGTGACGGCCGCGAGGCCGAGGCAGAGGCCCGCGCCGGTGAGCCAGACCGTCGGGACCCCGTACGACAGCAGACCGGTCGCAAGCATCGGCCCGATGGTCTGCGCGATCCCCAACAGGTCCCGTACGCCGCTAGGTAGCCCGCCCGTGAGCGGTCGGTGGCCGCCAGCCCGGCCACGAGCGCGATCGGCGGGCCCAGCAGAAGAACCTCACCGAGGGCCACGATCGCGGTGCCGATCGCGAGGAGCGGCAGCGGTGCTGCGTACGCGATGACGGCGAAGCCGACGGCCATCAGGACCAGTCCTGCACGGATGAGCGTGAAGGGCCTGGCGGCGGCGCCACGGAGGAGACGCTGCCCGGCGATCGTGACCAGCGCGGCGACCACGAGGAGCCAGCCGGTGGCCGCGGTGTCGTGCCCGCGGGCGGAGACGGTGAGGGGGAGCGCGATCGTGCTGAGGATCCAGGCGGTGGCGAATCCGGTGCCGAGCGCCAGCATCCTCAGGAGCCGGCGATCCCGCCAGGGACTCGGTCCCGAGCGCTGTCGGCGCATCCTCCGAGCCGTGGTGTCGCGGACGAGTGCGAGGACGAGCACCGCGGCGGCCAGGCAGGTGATCGCGTCGGCGACGAAGAGCAGGCGCAGGTCGATGCCGCCCACCAGGGCTGCCAGTGCGCCTGCCGCCACTCCGGCGACGGCCATCGCGGCTCCATAGAGCCCGTACGCCTGCGGCCGCCGCTCGACCTCGACCGACTCCGCGATCAGTGCCTGTGATGCCGGCTCGTAGATCTCGTAGGCCAGCCCGAGCAGCGTCGCGCCGATCAGCGCACCGCCGATCCCGGGAGACGCGGCGATGACCAGCTGTGCGGCGGCGCAGGCGACGAGCCCGGCGACGATGGTCGGGCGGCGGCCCACGGTGTCGGCCAGCCAGCCGCCGAGGAGTCGCGAAGGGATGGTCGCGGCACCGAACGCCGTCACGACGGCTCCGGCGGTCGCGAGGGATGCGCCATGCACCTCGACCAGTGCGACCGCCATGAAGGCCATGGCGAACGAACCCAGCCGGTTGACCGCTCTGGCGATGACCAGAGCGACGAGAGACCGCGGCCATCTCGCGCGTTGGTGACTGGCCAATGGTTGAATGACGGTCATGAACGAGACCGTAGATCCCATGCTGGTGACTGGTCAAATACATTTCGACAGTCACGTGCAGGTGGTGACCGATCAGGCCTGCAGGCTCGTCAACGCGCTGACCTCCGGTCACGACGGCACCCGCCCCATCGACGCTCCGCCACGGGGGCACCGGGCCCAGGTCGTCCACGACCTGCTGGCCCGCCCCGACTACGACCCGCGGGTCGAGGAGGCCGCCGCGGACGGGATGGTCGCCCTCGCCGAGTCGCTGCGCATCGTGTTCGAAGCCGCGGCACGCGGTGACCTCGACACCGCCGCAACCTCGGTCAACGAGCTCCTGCGGGAGATGGGCTCGGTCCCGCAGCTCGACCGTGCCCGCGGGGGAGGCTGGGCGCTGCACTTCCACGGACGCGAACCCGGCCTGGTCGTCGGCTGGGGCGCGGGGATCGCTGCCGGCCTCGCGCTGGCGATCGGCTCGGATCTCGCCGGGCGACTGGGCCTCTGCCAGGCCGACCCCTGCGACCGCGTCTTCGTCGACACCTCCAAGAACGCCGGCCGCCGGTTCTGCTCCACACGCTGCCAGAGCCGGGTGAAGGCGGCCGCCCACCGGGCCCGCCAGAAGTAGTCCGGGACGTTTCCGTCCGTCTACCGGCAGGTAATGGGCAGGAACGTCCCGGACTACCCGAATAGGGTTTGCGACGTGCGAACTGACTCCGGGACGGTCGACTGGGCTGCGGCGCTCGAGTGGGCCGAGGAGAAGCTGGGGGATCCGGTCGGTGACGTACGGCGCCTCTCCGGTGGCTGGACGTCGACGATGCTGGCGATCTCGGCCGACGGCCACGAGCCAGCGGTGCTGAGGCTGATGACCAACGAGCCGTGGCGTACGCATGGCGAGCCGCTCACCACCCGGGAGAGTGAGATCCAGCGGATGCTCGCGACCACCGAGGTGCCGGCGCCCCGGTCGCTCGCGCTCGATGCGACGGGTGAGCACTGCGGTCACCCGGCACATCTGATGACGCTGCTCCCGGGGGCGATCGAGCCGCAGCGCAACGACGACGCGTCGCTCACCCGGCTCGCGGGCCTGCTGGCGAGCATCCACGCGGTTGCGCCGACGATCGACGTACGCAGCTACCAGTCGTGGGCGTGGGAGGCGAAGTTCGTCGTGCCGGCGTGGGCCACCGACGCAGGCGTGTGGGAGGACGCGTTCGCGCTGCTGCGCGGCGAGACACCGGCGTACGACCCCTGTTTCATCCACCGTGACTTCCAGCCGCGCAACGTGCTGTGGGATCGCGGTGAGATCACGGGCGTCGTCGACTGGGTCGAGACGTCGATCGGGCCGGCCTGGCTGGACGTGGCCCACTGCGCGACGAATCTCGCCCTCATCCACGGCAGCGAGGTCGCCGACCGGTTCGCCGACGCGTACGCCACGACGACCGGCCGCCCACGGCAGCCGTACTTCGACGTGATGGACGTCGTCGGGTTCCTCCCGCCACCGGGCAGGGCGTCGTTCGTCACCGATCCGGCCGAGCTGGCCCGCCTCGAGGAGCGGCTTGCCGTTGTCCTGACGAGATGCGGCTGAGCCCGGCCTCCGTTGCCAGTAGGGTCGGCGACGTGCCCACGCCTGACGACTACTTCGTGATCCTCGGTGAGCTGCAGACCGAGTTCGCTGCCGCGCTGAAGCAGGCCGACCCGGACCTGTCGGTCCCGTCCTGCGACGACTGGTCGGTCGGGGACCTGGCCGACCATCTGGCCGGGGTGCACCACTGGGCGGCGGCGATGGCGCGCGACGAGGACGAGGTGCCGCTGCCGGTCCCGTTGGACCTGGTCGCGACCTACCAGGAGCAGGCCGCCGAGCTGCGCGAGACGCTCTCGACGCTCGGCCCGGAGGCGACCGGCCGAATCCTCAACGGGCTGACCGAGGACGGCCTCGGACCGGTCTCGTTCTGGTTCCGGCGCCAGGTGCACGAGACCCTGGTCCACCTCTGGGACATCCGCTCGGCCCTCGGCCTCGCCGCGCCCGAGGCGACGCCGGAGCTCTGGGCGGACACCGTCGACGAGGTGCTGACCGTGATGTACCCGCGGCAGATCGCCCTGAAGCGCACCCGGAAGGTCGTCACCCGCATCGAGCTCACCGCCACCGACATCGACCAGACCTGGGCGATCGGGGCGCCGAACGCGGTGCAGAAGGTGTCGGTCACCGGCACGGCTCGTGACCTCGCGCTGCTGCTCTGGGGACGTACGCCGCCCACCGCCGCCGAGCTGACCGTCACCGGTGACGAGGCGGCCCTGGCCGAAGCCCTTTCGCGCGCGCTCGTCCCGTAGTCAGGTCTGGAGCCGGACACGGTCGGCGCGGCCGGTCCAGTAGCCGACCCAGACCGCACCGGCGAGCGAGAACAGGCCGAGCGCGACCGGCGCGGCGGCGATCGAGAAGACCGCGGCCAGACCCGAGACCAGGAGCGGCCCGCCGGTGCCGCCGAGGTCGCCGCACAGCCGCCAGCCGCCGAGGAACTGGGCACGTCCGTCGGGAGGCGCGGCATCGGCGCCCAGCGTCATCACGATCCCGGAGCCGAGGCCGTTGCCGATGGCGATCAGCGCCATCACCGCGCCGAGGCTGAGCGCGTCGTGGGTGAGGGGGAGCAGCAGGCAGCCGAGGCCGACGGCGAGGACGACCGGGATCGCCACGACCTGACGCCCGCGGTGGTCGAGCAGCCAGCCGCCGGGGAGGGTGAGCGCGATGTCGACCAGGGCCGCCCCGGCGAAGAGGAGCGACACGACCGAGGCCTCGAGATGGATGTGGTCGGCCCAGAGCGGGAGCAGACCGGTGCGTACGGACCGGGAGATCCCGATGATCACCACCGCCACGCCGAGGGTGGCGAAGGTCCGGCGGTGGGTCCACAGCACGCTGCGTACGCTCAGGTGCCCCTGCTCGCGCGTTCGGGTCCGGCCGAGCTCGGGCATCCAGCCGCCGATCACCGCCGAGCACAGCGACATCGCGGCCGCGAACAGGAAGACAGCGGGGAGCCCGAAGAGGTGGATGAGGCCGGCACCCAGCAGCGGCCCGACGAAGACGCCGAGCCGGAACGACCCGCCGAGCAGCGACATCGCCCGCGCCCGGTGAGAGGGCGGGGTCGCGTCGATGAGGAAGCCCTGCCGTGCGATCAGGAACGCCGTCCAGCTCATCCCACTCACGAAGACGGCGACGGCCAGCACGGCGACCGAGCTGCTGAGGAACGCCACGGTCATCGCGACCGCGTCGAGCGCACCTGCTCCCATCAGCGTCCGCCGCTCGCCGATCCTCGCGACCAGCGACCCGGCGGGCAGCGAGGTGGCCAGTGACCCGATTCCGAGGAGTGCGACCACGAACGCAGCCATCGACGCGTCCGCGCCCAGGTCGGAGGCCCGGAGCGCGAGCACGGGCATGACCGCACCGTGCCCCATGGAGCTGACGATCGAAGGCGCGTACGCCACCACCGCGATGTCTCGGAACCGGAACTCCGTGGTCGTCTGCGTCGTCACACCCTTTACTCTGCCCGATTCGTTACCAAGGCTCACTATTTTTACGCAGAGCGAGACGGCGGGGCCGCCGGCCGAGGCGTCACGGCGGTCGGCCGAGGCGTCACGGCGGTCGGCCGAGACGTCACTCAGGTCGGTCGACCCGGCAGTTCGGTGCCCACTCGGCCGACCGGGGCGACGCCTCGGCAGATCGTCACCAGCGCGAGTGCACGGCCTCGCGGAAGTGGGTGTCGTAGATCTGGCGGACGCCGGCGAGCAGCGCCTCGGAGAGCGGGGGAAGCGAGCCGGCGGCGGAGTTGGCGTGGGCCTGGGAGGGGTTGCGGGCGCCGGGGATGACGGTCGTGACGCCCGGCTGCTGGGCCACCCAGGCGAGCGCGACCTGGGCGGGGGTGGCGCCCTCGGGGCCGTGCTCGGCCACCAGTGCGGCGAACTCCTGGGCGGCCTTGACGCCGGTGGTGAAGTCGACGCCGGAGAAGGTCTCGCCGACGTCGAAGGCCTCGCCGTGGCGGTTGTAGGTGCGGTGGTCGTCGGCGGCGAACGTCGTCGACTCCGAGTAGCGGCCGGACAGCAGCCCGGACGCCAGCGGCACTCGCGCGATGATCCCGACACCGGCCTCCGCGGCCGCCGGGAGGACGCGGTCCAGCGGCTTGAGCCGGAACGCGTTCAGGATGATCTGGACGGAGGCCACGTTGGGCCGGGCGATGGCGGCCAGGGCCTGGTCGCAGGTCTCGACGCTGACGCCGTACGCGGCGATCACACCGTCCGCGACCAAGGCGTCCAGCGCGTCGTAGGTGGCCGAGGACTCGATCGTCTCCGACGGCGGGCAGTGCAGCTGCACCAGGTCGATCGTGTCGACGCCGAGGTTGGTGCGCGAGCGGTCCAGCCACTCGCGGAACGCGGCCGGCGTGTAGTTGGCCGGCACCTGCTCCACCCGGCGTCCCATCTTCGTGGCGACGAAGATGCCGTCGTGCGACCGCAGGAACCGTCCGATGACCTGCTCGCTGCGGCCGTCGCCGTAGACGTCGGCGGTGTCGAGGAAGGTCACCCCGTCATCCACCGCCGCCTCGAGGACCGCCAGGGCGTCCGACTCGCTGACCTCGCCCCAGTCGGCGCCGAGCTGCCAGGTGCCGAGACCGATGACCGACGCCGTGCGTCCGATCCTTCCGAAGGTGTGGCTCTCCATGGCCGCAAAGGTAGCGCCCGCCGCCGATTTGGCGGCACCCCGCGGCGTACGCATAATTGTTGTTCGAAACCAGAGACCGCCGGTTGTCAGGTGTGCATGCACCCGATCGAAGGTTCCGCAGGATGCGGACGGCCAGCGTAGGTGAAGAGCAAGACGAGATCGTACGTCACGCCCTGAGCCTGCGCTCGGGGCGTTTGTCATTCACGGGCCCTCGCCGGTGGGATCGATTCCCGGAAGAAGGAGACCCATGGCGCGGGCTGACAAGCAGGCTGCCGTTGCCGAGATCGCTGACGAGTTCAGCGCCTCGAGCGGTGTCGTGCTGACCGAGTACCGTGGTCTCACCGTTGGCGAGCTGAAGACTCTTCGTCGCTCGCTCGGTGAGAGCGCTAACTACGCCGTGGTCAAGAACACGCTGGCCAAGATCGCTGCCTCCCAGAGCGGCATCGAAGGCTTCGATGACCTGCTGACCGGCCCGACCGCGATCGCCTTCATCAAGGGTGACGTCGTCGAGGCGGCCAAGGGTCTGCGTGACTTTGCCAAGGCCAACCCCAACCTTGTCATCAAGGGCGGGTACCTCGACGGCAAGGCCATCGACGCTGCTGAGGTCGGCAAGCTTGCCGACCTCGAGTCGCGCGAGGTCCTGCTCGCCAAGCTTGCGGGCGCGTTCACCGCGACGATGTCCCAGGCTCTGTACGCCTTCAACGCTCTGCCCTCGAAGACCGCGCAGCTCGCTGCCGCTCTCGAGGCCAAGGCCGCGGAGGACCCCTCGATCCTCGCAGGTGGTGCCGCTGAGCCGGCTGCCGCCGAGGAGGCTCCGGCCGAGGCGTGATCGCCCCGGTCGTAACTAACCACCACCTGTAACCCGGCTCTGCCGCGTACTCAAAGAAATACGCACAGGGCCACCACGAAAGGAAATGCCATCATGGCGAAGCTCTCCACCGACGAGCTGCTCGACGCTTTCAAGGAGCTCACCCTCATCGAGCTCTCCGAGTTCGTCAAGGCCTTCGAGGACACCTTCGGTGTCACCGCTGCCGCTCCGGTCGCCGTTGCCGCTGCCGGCGCCCCGGGCGCCCCGGCCGCCGCCGCTGCCGAGGAGAAGGACGAGTTCGACGTCATCCTCGAGTCCGCTGGCGACAAGAAGATCAACGTCATCAAGGAGGTGCGCGCCCTGACCTCCCTCGGTCTGAAGGAGGCCAAGGAGCTCGTCGAGGGTGCCCCCAAGGCTGTCCTCGAGGCCGCCAACAAGGAGACCGCTGACAAGGCGAAGGAGGCCCTCGAGGCCGCCGGCGCCACGGTCACCGTCAAGTGATCTGAGGGCTTCGGCCCTGCGAGCCCGGGTTCGGCGGTTTCCGCCGGCCCGGGCTTGCTACATCGCGGAAACAGTTCCGCCACAGATCGGTCAAGCTGCAGCGCAGCGCTCCGATCGTTCCAACCGCGGGAGGCTACTGGAGAGTAGCCTCCCGCGGTTTGTTTCGTTATCTTGAACACACGCCGAGCGCGAAGGTCGTGATCCGACTGTCGATGTGTTCGCCGAAAGGACCCGTCTCGGGTGGCGATCACCGTCGCCGTTCGCAGCCGCTATGGTTTACAAAAGTGTGACGCGTGTCGCAGGAAGTGCGTAACCCCCGTCACACTCTGCCGTTAGTCGGGCAGTGGGGGACTTGAGGGAGACCTCCGCGAACAGGAAGGGAGCCGGCCCGGATGGGTGTAGACGTAAAGATCGAAGGGCTGACCAAGAGCTTTGGTAAGCAGCTCATCTGGAAGGACGTCACGCTGACGCTGCCCGCGGGCGAGATCAGCGTGATGCTCGGGCCGTCCGGCACCGGTAAGTCGGTGCTTCTCAAGACCCTGATCGGTCTGATCAAGCCAGACCAGGGATCCGTGGTCATCGAAGGCGTCGACATCGCCAGCTGTTCGGAGAAGGACCTCTACGAGGTCCGCAAGCTGTTCGGTGTCCTGTTCCAGGACGGCGCCATGTTCGGCTCGATGGACCTGTTCGACAACGTCGCGTTCCCGCTCCGTGAGCACACGAAGAAGAGCGAGTCGGAGATCCGCAACATCGTCATGGAGAAGATGGACCTCGTCGGTCTCATCGGCGCCGAGAACAAGCTTCCCGGTGAGATCTCCGGCGGTATGCGCAAGCGGGCCGGCCTGGCGCGTGCCCTCGTCCTCGACCCGGAGATCCTGCTCATCGACGAGCCCGACTCCGGTCTCGACCCGGTGCGCACCGCGTTCATCAACCAGCTCTTCATCGATCTCAACGCCCAGATCGACGCGACGTTCCTGATCGTGACCCACGACATCAACTCGACGCGTACGGTGCCGGACAACATCGGGTTGCTCTACCACAAGCACCTGGCGATGTACGGGCCCCGTGAGATGCTGCTCAGCTCCGAGGAGCCCGTGGTCCGGCAGTTCCTCAACGCCCAGACGATCGGTCCGATCGGCATGTCGGAGGAGAAGGACGCCGACGAGCTGGCCGCCGAGAAGGACATGGGCCTGCCCCCGCTCCCGCCGATCCCGATGCAGCTCGAGCCGTCCAACGGCATTCCCCGTAAGTACCAGCGCCCGCCGGGTGCATGGTGCCGTGAGAACGGTGTCACCCCGCCGCCAGGGTCGTTCCGGCCGGACGCGGCCATGGCCCCCGGCGGCGTGAAAGCAGATCCCACAGAGGCTCCCCACTGATATGTCTTCCCTGACCGCCGCCAGGGTCCTGAAACCGATCGGGACCGCTGGCTCACTCTTCGCGTTCGGACTGGACGTGGGGCGAGCCGTGTTCCGTCGCCCCTTCCAGTTCCGCGAGTTCATCCAGCAGGCGTGGTTCATCGCGTCGGTGACGATCGTCCCGACCGCGCTGGTCGCGATCCCCTTCGGCGCGGTCATCGCGCTGCAGGTGGGTGGCCTCGTGCAGCAGTTCGGTGCGCAGTCCTTCGTCGGGTCGGCCGCGGTCCTCGCGGTCGTCCAGCAGGCCGCCCCGATCGCGACCGCGCTGCTGGTCGCGGGTGCTGGTGGTTCGGCGATCGCCGCCGACCTCGGTGCCCGGAAGATCCGTGAAGAGCTCGACGCGATGATGGTTCTGGGCATCGACCCGATCCAGCGTCTGGTGGTCCCTCGTGTGCTCGCCGCGATGATGATCGCGGTCTTCCTCAACGGCCTGGTGTCGATCGTCGGCGTCATGGGCGGCTATGTCTTCAACGTCATCATCCAGGGCGGCACCCCGGGTGCCTACCTGGCCAGCTTCACCGCGCTGGCGCAGATGGCCGACCTGTGGCAGGGCCTGGCCAAGGCGCTCGTGTTCGGTCTGATCGCGGCGATCGTGGCTGCGTACAAGGGCATGAACGCGGGCGGCGGTCCGAAGGGCGTCGGTGACGCCGTGAACGAGTCGGTCGTCATCACGTTCCTGCTGCTGTTCATCGTCAACTTCGTGATGTCTGCGATCTTCCTGCAGATCATCCCGAGCAAGACCGGTTAGGAGGGCGAGACGGATGGCGAACATCAAGGCGATCTACGAGAAGCCTGCCAAGAGCCTCGACCACCTCGGTGACGAGCTCGGTTTCTACCTGCGCGCCGTGTCGTGGTTCCCGCGCACGCTCAGGCGCTACAAGAAGGAGATCCTCCGGATCCTCGCCGAGGTCACCCTCGGTTCCGGGGCACTGGCCGTCATCGGCGGCACCGTCGGCGTGATCCTGGCGATGACCTTCTTCACCGGAGCCCAGGTCGGGCTCTCCGGCTACACCGCCCTCGACCAGCTCGGCACGAGCGCGTTCTCGGGTTTCGTCTCGGCCTACTTCAACACCCGTGAGATCGCGCCGCTGGTCGCCGGCATCGCGCTCGCCGCGACGGTCGGCTGCGGTTTCACCGCTCAGCTCGGCGCCATGCGGATCTCGGAGGAGGTCGACGCGCTCGAGGTGATGGCGATCCCGTCCCTGCCCTTCCTGGTCACCACCCGGATGATCGGCGGCCTGATCGCGATCGTGCCGCTCTACGTGGTCGGTCTGCTCTCCTCCTACGTCGCCACCCGGTTCACGGTGATCCTCTTCTACGGCCAGAGCGCCGGCACCTACGACCACTACTTCAACACCTTCCTGCCACCCGTCGACGTGCTGTGGTCCTTCGGCAAGGTGCTGATCTTCGCGGTCGTGGTGATCCTGATCCACTGCTACCACGGCTACAACGCCTCCGGCGGCCCCGCTGGCGTGGGCGTCGCGGTCGGCAAGGCGGTGCGTACGAGCATCGTCGCCGTCTCCGTGCTCGACCTGATGCTCTCCATGGCGATCTGGGGTAGCACGACGACTGTGAGGTTGGCGGGATGACTCAGACACTCACCCGAGACGGCATCGAGCACCACGTGCCCGCTCCCCACAAGCGGAGCGCGGTGGCCCTCGCCTGGGCTCGGCAGAAGGGCAAGATCCTCGGGGTCGTCTTCATCGTCCTGGTTCTCGCCGCGCTCGCTCTGACCTGGGCCCAGTTCACCAACAGGTTCGGCAACTTCGAGGAGATCACCCTCAAGGCCGACCGCATCGGCCTCCAGCTGCCCGAGCGCGCCGACGTCAAGGTCCGTGGCCTGATCGTCGGCGAGGTACTCGAGATGAAGCCGACCGACGAGGGCGCCGAGCTGACCCTGGGGCTGTTCCCCGACGAGATCAGCAAGGTCCACCCCGACGTGACCGGCGCCATCCTCCCCAAGACGCTCTTCGGGCAGAAGTACGTCTCGCTGGTCCCGCCCGACACCGACTTCACCGAGCCGATCCAGCCCGGCGCGGTGATCGAGAAGACGAAGATGGCCACCGAGGTCCAGGCCGTGCTGCGTGACCTCTACCCGCTGCTGAGGACGATCCAGCCGGCCGACCTCAACATGACCCTCAACGCGATGGCCACCGCGCTCGAAGGCCGTGGCGAGAAGCTCGGTGAGTCGCTCGACACCCTCGACTCCTACCTGAAGCGGCTCAACCCCGAGATCCCGGCGCTGATCGAGGACCTCGAGCTCGCCACGAAGGTCTCCGGCACCTACCAGGCCGTGCTGCCCGAGCTGGGCCAGATCCTGCGCAACACCATCGTCACCGCGACCACGCTCGAGGACCGCGAGGACCAGCTCAACAAGATGCTGACCGACGTCACCGCGTTCTCGAACACCGCTGACGGATTCCTCGACGACAACGGAGACACGCTGATCCAGCTCGGTGAGGTCGGCCGGCCGGTCACCCAGGCGCTGGCGCGCTATGCGCCGATGTTCCCGTGCCTGATCGGTGGCATGGACATCCTGACCGACGAGTTCACCGAGGTGTTCCGCAACTACACCGTCCACATCACGCTGGAGACCCTGCCGCACCAGTCACGTCCGTGGTCGACCAAGGACAAACCGCGCTACGGCGCGGATATCGGTCCCGAGTGCGGACAGCTCCCGAACGCCCCGTGGAACCAGAAGAACCCCTTCACCCAGGTTCCCAACGTCGACGACGGAGTCGACGAGCCCACCGGAAAGGGCACCATGCGTGCAGCGACCGGGACCACCGAGTTCTCGCCCCTGTCCTATGTCGGTACGTCGGCCGAGGCCGATGTCATCAACGAGCTGTTCGCTCCGGGACTGGGCATGAGTGCCGATGAGGTCCCCGACCTCGGCGCGCTGATGCTCGGGCCGGCGGCACGCGGAGCGGAGGTGAGCTACCAGTGAGCGCAGTCAAGCTCTTCGATGCGAAGACCTTCCAGGACTTCTGGAAGCTGATCGTCTTCATCGTCGTCACGACGCTGGCCACCGCGCTGCTCGCGATCACGATCGGCAACGTGACCTTCGGCCAGACCGATGAGTACAAGGCGGTCTTCACCGACGTCACCGGCGTGAACAAGGGCGACGACGTACGCATCTCGGGGGTCAAGGTCGGCTCGGTGAAGGGCATCGAGATCTCCGACGACGCCCGCAGCGCCGTGGTCACCTTCACGGTGGACAGCGCGCAGCAGCTCGCGACGACCACCGAGGCGACGATCAAGTACCGCAACCTGATCGGCCAGCGCTACCTCGCGCTCACCAACCAGCTGGTGGGCGACGCGTCGGCGCTGCAGGAGGGTCAGACGATCCCGGTCGGTCAGACCCACCCGGCGCTCGACCTGACCGTGCTCTTCAACGGATTCAAGCCGCTGTTCCAGGCGCTGTCGCCGAACGACGTGAACACGCTGTCGTACGAGATCGTCCAGGTGTTCCAGGGCGAGGGCGGCACGCTGGAGAGCCTGCTCTCCCACACGGCGTCGCTGACCTCGACGCTGGCGGAGAAGGATCAGATCATCAACGCCCTGATCGACAATCTCACCGAGGTGCTCGAGCACGTGGGCGACCGGGAGAAGGAGCTCTCCAGCCTGATCGTGACCTTCCGCGACTTCGTCGGCGGCCTCAACAAGGACCGCGAGGCGATCCTGGGTTCCCTCGACCAGATCTCGGCGCTCTCCGTGGAGACCGCCGGCCTGGTGCACGACGCGAAGGACCCGCTCCTGGAGGACCTGCGTGAGGCCCGGCGGTTCTCCGACGAGGTGGCCAAGGACAAGAGGCAGCTCGACGACGCCCTCGAGCTCCAGCCGATCAAGCTGGACAAGATCGGGGCGACGGCCACCTACGGTGGTTGGTTCAACTTCTACCTGTGCGGCCTGCGGGGAACGATCCGCGATCCTGAGGGCAAGGACCTCGACATCCCGATCTACCAGCCCGGTCAAGCGAGGTGCAACCTCGGATGATTCCCTTCCGCGAACGTAACCCAGTCAAGATCGGCGCCGTCTCGATCGCCGTCCTCGCCATGCTGATGGCGATGGCGTTCAAGGCCGACAGCCTGCCGCTGATCGGTGGCGGCACCACCTACTACGCCAACTTCTCCGAGGCTGGTGGCCTGAAGACCGGCGACGAGGTCCGGGTGGCCGGCGTCCGGGTCGGCAAGGTCGACTCGATCGAGCTCGACGGCAACAAGGTCAAGGTCGGCTTCAAGATCCGTGAGAAGGTCAACTTCGGGGAGAACTCCGGCGCCGGCGTACGCGTGAAGACGCTGCTCGGCGACATGTTCCTCGAGCTCCAGCCGGCCGGCGAGGGCCAGATGAAGGCCGGCGCCACCATCCCGGTGGACCGTACGGAGTCGCCCTACGACGTGGTCCAGGCCTTCGAGGGTCTGGCCGACACCTCCGCCAACATCGACAAGGACCAGCTCGCCGCAGCTCTCACCACGCTCGCCGACCTGACCAGGTCGACGCCGGAGGAGTTCCAGGCCGCCCTCACCGGGGTCTCGGAGCTCTCCCGCAACCTGGCTGCCAAGGACGAGCGCATCGAGTCGCTGCTCACCCAGCTCGACCGGGTGACCAAGGTGCTCGACGAGCGCGACGAAGACCTGATCACGCTGATGAACGACGCCAACCAGCTCTTCGTGGCCCTGGTGGAGCGACGCGAGGCGGTCCACAACCTGCTCCTGTCCACCCAGCAGCTCTCGAAGGAGCTCTCCCAGCTGGTCGACGACAGCCGCGCAGATCTCAAGCCGGCCCTCGAGAGTCTCGACGTGATCCTCGACGTGTTCACGAAGAACGAGGAGAACCTCGAGAAGTCGCTGAACCTGATGGCGCCGTTCTACAGGGTCTTCAACAACACCCTGGGCAACGGCCCCTGGTGGGACACCTACGTCCAGAACATACCTCCCGTCCCGGCAGTCACTGGGAGGACTCCGTGAACAAGTACATCGTCCCGATCATCATCGGTGCCCTCGTCCTCGGCGTCGGCGCCTGGGCACTGGTCCGAGACACCGGCGAGAAGACGCTGGTGGCGCACTTCCCGCGCACGGTCTCCCTCTACGAGGGCAGCGACCTGCGCGTGCTCGGTGTCGCCGTCGGCAAGGTGACCACCGTCGAGCCGAACGGCACCGACGTCAAGGTCACCATGGAATACCGGGAGGACGTCGACCTGCCCGCCGACGGGAAGGCCGTGATCATCTCGCCCTCCATCGTCGGTGACCGCTACGTCCAGGTCACGCCCGCCTACGCCGGCGGCGAGAAGATGGACGACGGGGCGGTGCTGAGCACCGACAAGACGTCGGTCCCGGTCGAGCTCGACCAGATCTACTCCAGCGTCGACGACCTGGTGGTCGCGCTCGGTCCGGACGGCGCCAACAAGAACGGCGCCCTCACCGACCTGCTGCAGCAGACCGCGAAGAACCTCGGTGGCCAGGGCGAGAAGATCAACTCGACGGTCAGCGACCTCGGCAAGCTGACCAGGACGCTCGACAACCGCGACGAGCAGTTCTTCGACTCGGCCGAGCAGCTCGAGGGCTTCATCGGCACGCTCGCTGAGAACGACCAGACCGTACGCGACTTCGCCCAGGCCCTCGCGGAGGTGTCCTCGATGCTCGAGGGCGAGCGCGAGGAGTTGGCAGCTTCGTTGAAGAACCTGTCGGTGGCGCTGACCAAGGTGACCCAGTTCGTCAGGGAGAACAAGGCGATCCTGCGTGAGGACATCCAGGGTCTGAACCGGATCAGCAAGGTGCTCGTGAAGCAGCGCAAGGCACTCGACGAGAGCCTGCGGACCGCGCCGCTGGCTCTCACCAACCTGGGACATGCGTACAACCCGGAGACCGGCACGTTGGACACCAACGCCAACATCTCGATGGTCATCGACGAGATCACCCAGAACCCCGCCGCGTTCCTGTGCAGCCTCGTGGACCAGGCGACCAACGGCAGCAGTGCCGAGATCTGCAGCCAGATCCGGCAGATGCCAGGCCTCAACCGTTCCGCGGCGATCGGTCCCGGCACGGGCTCGTCCTACGGGGTGCCCTATGACATGTCGCTCGGCGGCCTGGTGGAGGTGACGGAGTAATGCTGAAGCGGAGCCCGAAGCGAACTGTGCCGACGACCATGAAGCGCGCCGTCCAGGCGTTCGTCGGCGTCATCGTCGGTGCCCTGATGCTGACCGGCTGCGGCAGCTTCTCCGTCTACGACCTCCCGCTCCCGGGCGGGGTGGACGCCGGGGACGACGCGATCTCGGTCACCGCACAGTTCCAGGACACCCTCGACCTGGTGCCGCAGTCGACCGTCAAGCTCGAGGACATCGACGTCGGCAAGATCGAGAAGATCTGGCTCGACGACGGTGTCGCCACCGTCGAGATGCTGCTGAAGAAGGACGTGGACCTGCCCGCCAACGTACGGGCCTCGATCCAGCAGACCTCGCTGCTCGGCGAGAAGTTCGTCTCTCTGGAGCGCCCGGCGGAGCCCGAGTCGACGAAGCTCACCGACGGTTCGACCATCCCGCTGTCCCAGACCGGCCGCAACCCGGAGATCGAAGAGGTCTTCAGTGCATTGAGCCTGCTGCTCAACGGTGGCGGCGTCGCCCAGCTGAAGACGATCTCGACCGAGCTCAACAAGGCGCTCGAAGGTCGCGAGGACTCGGCTCGCTCTGTTCTCCACCAGGTGGAGAAGCTGGCGCGCGACCTCGACAACAACAAGGAGAAGATCGTCGCGGCCATCGAGGCGCTCGACGCGCTGGCGAAGGCCACCAACGCGCAGATGGGTTCCATCGACGCCGCGCTCGACGAGCTGCCGTCGGCGCTCTCCAGCATCGACAAGCAGCGCGCCGACCTGGTCAAGATGCTTCAGGCCCTCGAGCGGCTCGGGGACACCGGCGTACGCGTCATCAGGGCGTCCAAGGACAACACCATCGGCATCATCAAGGACCTCGAGCCGGTCCTGTCGAACCTGGCCGACTCCGGGGACGACTTCGTCCGGGCGATGAACACGATCCTCACCTACCCGTTCGTCGACGCGGCCGTCGGTGGCTCGCCCCAGACCGCCCGCAACCTGCACCAGGGCGACTTCGTCAACCTCGACGTCACGCTCGACCTCAATCTCGACACCTTGCTCGACAACGCGCCCGATGTCCCCGCGACCGTGTGCTGGGCCAAGGACGAGGTCATCCGGCACCTCCAGGGCCGGGAGGGTCAGCAGCTGCTCGACGCGCTGAACGGGGCGTTGGACAAGGTCTGCGACGGCGCCTTCGCGAAGTCGTTGTCGGCGTGCCAGGAGGTGCTGACCGGTGCCCTCTCGGGAAAGGGCACCACCAGCGAGGTACGCCGGGCCTGCAACGCACTCCCGTCCGGACTGATCAGCACGCTGACCGACCTCCTCGGGCTCGACCTGGATCTGACCCCGAGCACGAGCGGCGGTACGTCAGGCGACGACGGTTCGGGCTGCGTACTGCTTCTCTTCTGCCGAGCCGGGGCGACCCCCGGGACGCACGCGGTGTCGTACGACGAGCTGAGCAAGGAACTCGATCCGGGTCTGACCTCCCTCATGATCCCGGCGCTGAGCACCGCCAGCAACACTCACATGGAGGGCGTCTCATGATCACCCGCCGCACCAAGATGCAGCTCATGATCTTCCTGCTGATCACCCTGGTCGGGGTCAGCTTCGTCGGTGCGCGCTACGCCCGCCTGGGGTCCCTGTTCGTCAAGGACCACTACGTCGTGGTGGCTCACTTCGCGCAGTCCGGAGGCATCTACGAGGACGCCGAGATCGACTACCGCGGCGTCAAGATCGGCCAGGTCGGTGAGCTGGTGCTCAACCGCAGCGGTGTCGACGTCACCCTGAAGATCGACAACGCCTGGAAGGACAAGATCCCGGCGGACAGCCTCGCCGTGGTCGGCAACCGCTCCGCCGTCGGTGAGCAGTACGTCGAGCTGCAGCCGCAGTCGAAGGGCTCGCCCTACCTCGAAGACGGGTCGGAGATCGCCCGTGCGGCCACCACGACACCGCTGCCGACCGAGAAGCTGCTCGAGGACATCACCACGACGGTCAACTCGGTCGACAAGGAAGCGTTGACCACCACGGTCGACGAGCTGGGCAAGGGTTTCGCCGGCACCGGCCGTGACCTGCAGACCATCATCGACACCGGCACAGCCTTCGTGGAGACCGCCGACCAGAACTTCGGGCTCACCACCCAGCTGATCCGGGACAGCAACACCGTCCTCCAGGGACAGCTGGACAGCACCTCGGCGATCAAGTCGTTCGCGACCGACCTGGAGCTGTTCACCGGCACGCTCGCCGGTTCCAACAAGGACCTGATCAAGCTGATCGAGAGCGGCTCGGCAGGCGCCACGGAGCTGCGGATGTTCCTGGAGCAGAACCAGGTGGAGATCGGCGAGCTCCTCAACCAGGTGCTGGTGACGGGCAAGGTCGTCCGGAAGAACCTGCCCGGCCTCAAGCACGTGCTCTCCATCTTCCCGATCGTCGTGGAGGGCAGCTTCGCGGTTGTCGACGTCGGCCACCCGGGTCTGGCCCAGGCACACTTCGGGATGGCGATCACGACTCAGCCTCCGTGCAAGCAGGGCTACCAGAGCACGAAGAAGCGCAGCCCGCTGGACCTGCAGAGCCGTCCGTTCAACACCGACGTCACCTGCACCGAGTCCCCGTCCAAGTCCAACGCCCGCGGCTCCAGCCAGGTCCCACGTGCCGCGGTCGGCGCTCCCAGCTCGGTGGCCACCTTCGACCCGGAGACGGGCATGCTGACCTGGGACGAGGCGGAGGACACCTCGGTGTCGACCGCGGCGCCGTCCTCCTACGGCGACGACGCCTGGAAGTGGCTCTACCTCCAGCCGATGGAGACCCAGTAGCGCGACGACTTCGACCACATGCAGCCAGCCGGGGTCGGGGCCCGGAGTGCTGCCGCATCGACCGATTCGCCGGCGGCGTACGGTGATGACGCCTGGAAATGGCTCCTGGAGCCACTGACCACAGAGAGTGATCCGCTTTGAGCACCACGACCGACCCCGGACCCGACACGGAGACCGGCTCAGGGAACGACCAGGCGACGGCGAGGCCGGGCGCTCTGCTCCGCTGGGGCGTGCTGGCGCTGCTGATCGCCGTCATCATCGCCGCCATCGGCTACGTCGGCTGGCAGCTGACCCGCGGCGCCGACGAGTCCGTGGTGAGCCAGCGCGAGCAGGTGATGGCCGCCGCCGACAAGTTCGTCGGGCGGGTCAACACCTACGGTCCCGAGGACATCGGCAGCGACAAGAAGACGATGCCGGACTACCGCAAGGAGGTCGGTGCGCTGCTCACCCCCAAGTTCGAGAAGAGCTTCCTGGGCAACGTCGCCTTCGCCGAAGCCACCGTCGTCCAGCAGGGCGTCGGCCGCACCAGCGACGTGCACGGCACGGCGGTCGCCGGTCTCGACGAGGACAGCGCGACCGTGCTGGTCGTCGCCGAGCTCGCGGTCAGCTACCCGAAGTCCGAGGGCTCCGAGGAGCGCGTCGAGGCGGCGCGGCAGCTCGCGCGGACGGAGGTGGAGCTCGTGAAGCAGGACGGGAAGTGGCTGGTCGACGACTGGTATCCCGCCGAGGAGGCTCCTACTTCGGAAAGCAGCGAAGGGGTGACACCATGAGTTCCACGATGACTTCTCCGACCTGGTACGACCTGCTCGACGTCGAGCCCGACGCCGCCACCGACGACATCCGGGCGGCGTGGAAGTCGGCGATCGCCGATCTGGACCCGACCGACCGTCGCTTCCGCACCCTCAACGAGGCCGCCGCCGTCCTTCTGGACGCTGACAAGCGGGCTGCGTACGACGCCGAGCTCGCCGCCTTGGAGGCCGCCGCCGCCGAGAGCGACGAGGACGAGAGCGACGAGGCCGATGACGACGGTCCTGAGGCCGCCGTGGAGACCGCTGCTGTCGAGGACGCGGTGGCCGAGGACGTACCGGACGCTCCCGAGGACGCCGAAGACTCCGAAGGCGAGGCGAAGGAGTCCGGCGGCCGTACGCTCCCGGTGCTCCCGACGTGGGGACTGCTCGCCGCCGGCGCCCTCGCCCTGGCAGCGGTCGTCGCCGCTGGCGTGGTCTTCTTCGGGCAGGAGAAGGTCGAGACCGTCTCCAACAACAACGTCACGACCAGCACGGTCGAGGGCGCGGTGGGCAAGCAGATCACCCGCAACCACAAGCTGCTCGTCGAGGAGCAGGGCGCGGTGGCCCTCGAGGCGGCCAAGAAGGCCGTGGTCCCGCTGCTGTCCTACGACTACAGCAAGATGGACGAGTCGAAGAGCAAGGCTCACGACGTGATGACGAAGGACTACCGCGAGGACTACGACCGCCTCTTCGCGGTGCTCGTCGACAACGTTCCCGAGACGAAGACCGTGGTGAAGACGCTCGCCCCGGTCGACGCCGGCGTCATCCGGGTCTCCGACGACACCGTGCAGATCCTGGTGCTGGTCGACCGTCAGGTCACCAACGCCCAGCGGAGCACCCCGATCGGCTACCAGGAGTACGCGATGCTCACGATGGCCCAGGTCGGCGACGAGTGGCTGGTGGACAAGGTCGAGACGCAGCCCAGCAAGGACTAGGCCCACAGGCCCAGGTCCTACCTGTCAAGTGATCGGATCAACCTTCCCGGAGGACGGACCGATTGGCGCGGATGCTTGACCCGGGGTGCCGAAGAGGCGCATGATCATCCGCGATGCTCGACAAGGCAACGAACCACAACGCCGAACCTCGGGCGCCGAAGGTGTGAATGAAGGAACGCCGGACTTGAAATTGGGCCCGGTGTTGTGAAGTGCGCTTTTGTGCCGTACTATGGCGCTTTGCGCATGCCTTCATATGCCCCTCAGCCTGCCCGGTGGCTGTTCGGTGGTCGGCAGCGCGAATCCACCTGCGAACCTTGTCGAAGGATTCCTCTTGGCCGCGCGCACCTCGTCGGGTGACTCCACCCCTCGCCGCATCTCTTTCGCAAAGATCTCAGAGCCTCTCGAGCTCCCTCAGCTCCTCGCCCTCCAGACCGAAAGCTTTGACTGGCTGATCGGCAACGAGCGCTGGCAGGAGCAGGTTGCCGCCCGCGAAGCCGCGGGTGAGGACGTGTCTCACAAGTCCGGTCTACAGGAGATCTTCGAAGAGATCTCCCCGATCGAGGACTTCTCGGAGACGATGTCCCTCTCTTTCGAGAGCCCTGTCTTCTACGACCCCAAGTACACCGTCGAGGAGTGCAAGGAGAAGGACTTCACCTACTCCGCGCCGCTCTATGTCTCGGCGGAGTTCACCAACAACGACACTGGTGAGATCAAGGGCCAGACGGTCTTCATGGGTGACTTCCCGCTCATGACCGACCAGGGCACCTTCGTCATCAACGGCACCGAGCGTGTGGTCGTCTCCCAGCTCGTCCGGTCCCCGGGCGTCTACTTCGAGCGCACCGCCGACAAGACGTCCGACAAGGACATCTACACCGCCAAGCTGATCCCGAGCCGCGGTGCCTGGCTCGAGTTCGAGATCGACAAGCGCGACCTGGTCGGCGTCCGCCTCGACCGCAAGCGCAAGCAGAACGTCACCGTGCTGCTCAAGGCCCTCGGCTGGACCAACGAGCAGATCCGCGAGGAGTTCGGCGAGTACGAGTCGATGATGCTGACCCTGGAGAAGGACAGCACCACCGCCCAGGACGACGCGCTGCTCGACATCTACCGCAAGCTGCGCCCGGGCGAGCCCCCCACGCGTGAGGCCGCGCAGACGCTGCTGAACAACTACTACTTCAACCCGAAGCGCTACGACACCGCCAAGGTCGGCCGCTACAAGGTCAACAAGAAGCTCGGTCTGACCGAGGCCTTCGACCAGCAGACCCTGACCGTCGACGACATCGTCGCGACGATCAAGTACGTGGTGGCGCTGCACGACGGGCGTACGCAGCTCGAGACCCCGCAGGGCACGATCGACATCGCCGCCGACGACATCGACCACTTCGGCAACCGCCGGATGCGGACGGTCGGCGAGCTGATCCAGAACCAGCTGCGTACCGGCCTGGCTCGTATGGAGCGCGTCGTGCGCGAGCGGATGACGACCCAGGACGTCGAGGCGATCACGCCGCAGTCCCTGATCAACATCCGTCCCGTGGTCGCTGCGCTGAAGGAGTTCTTCGGCACCTCGCAGCTGTCGCAGTTCATGGACCAGAACAACCCGCTCGCGGGCCTGACGCACAAGCGTCGTCTGTCGGCCCTCGGTCCGGGTGGTCTTTCCCGTGACCGCGCCGGCATGGAGGTCCGAGACGTCCACCCGTCGCACTACGGCCGGATGTGTCCGATCGAGACCCCTGAAGGTCCCAACATCGGTCTGATCGGCTCGCTGGCCTCCTTCGGCCGGATCAACCCGTTCGGTTTCGTCGAGACGCCCTACCGCAAGGTCGAGAACGGCGTCGTCACCGACAAGATCGACTACCTGACCGCCGACGACGAGGACAAGTACGTCATCGCGCAGGCCAACGCGGCCGTCGACGAGAACATGCGGTTCGCCACCGAGCGCGTCCTGGTCCGCCAGCGCGACGGTGAGGTCTCCGAGCTCCTGGCCGACGAGGTCGACTACATCGACGTCTCGCCGCGCCAGATGGTGTCGGTCGCGACCGCGCTGATCCCGTTCCTCGAGCACGACGACGCCAACCGTGCGCTCATGGGCGCCAACATGCAGCGTCAGGCCGTTCCGCTGGTCCGCAGCGACTCGCCGCTGGTCGGCACCGGCATCGAGTACCGGGCCGCGGTCGACGCCGGTGACGTGCTCGTCGCGAAGAAGGCCGGTGTCGTCAAGGAGGTCTCCGCCGACGTCATCGAGACCCTCAACGACGACGGCACCTACACCACCTACAAGCTCGCGAAGTTCGAGCGCTCCAACCAGGGCAACTGCGTCAACCAGCAGCCGCTGGTCGACGAGGGCGCCCGGGTCGAGGTCGGCTCCCCGCTGGCCGACGGTCCGGCGACCCAGGGTGCCGAGATGGCGCTGGGTGCCAACCTGCTGGTCGCCTTCCAGTCGTGGCAGGGCCACAACTACGAGGACGCGATCATCCTCTCCCAGCGTCTGGTGCAGCAGGACTACCTCACCTCGATCCACATCGAGGAGCACGAGGTCGACGCTCGCGACACCAAGCTGGGTCCGGAGGAGATCACCCGGGACATCCCGAACGTCTCCGAGGAGATGCTGGCCGACCTCGACGAGCGCGGCATCATCCGCATCGGCGCCGAGGTCACCACCGGTGACATCCTGGTCGGCAAGGTCACGCCGAAGGGCGAGACGGAGCTCACCCCGGAGGAGCGTCTGCTCCGCGCGATCTTCGGTGAGAAGGCGCGCGAGGTCCGCGACACCTCGATGAAGGTTCCGCACGGCGAGGAGGGCACCGTCATCGGTGTCCGGGTCTTCGACCGTGAGGAGGGCGACGAGCTGCCCCCGGGCGTGAACCAGCTGGTTCGGGTCTACGTGGCGCAGAAGCGCAAGATCTCCGTGGGTGACAAGCTCGCCGGCCGTCACGGCAACAAGGGCGTCATCGCGAAGATCCTGCCGGTCGAGGACATGCCGTTCATGGAGGACGGCACCCCGGTCGACGTTCTGCTCAACCCGCTCGGTGTTCCGCGTCGTATGAACATCGGACAGGTCCTGGAGCTCCACCTCGGCTGGCTCGCCAAGCAGGGTTGGGACCTCAACCTCTCCGACGACCCCGACGACAGCGCCTGGAAGCAGCGCCTGATCAAGATCCACGCCGACAAGGCCGAGCCGGGCACCAAGGTGGCCACGCCGGTCTTCGACGGTGCGCGTGAGGACGAGATCACCGGTCTGCTCAGCGCGACCCTCCCGAACCGGGACGGTCGGCGTGTGGTCGGCACCGACGGCAAGGCCCGCCTCTTCGACGGCCGCTCCGGCGAGCCGTTCCCGGAGCCGGTGGCCGTGGGCTACATGTACATCCTGAAGCTGCACCACCTGGTCGACGACAAGATCCACGCGCGTTCGACCGGTCCGTACTCGATGATCACCCAGCAGCCGCTCGGCGGTAAGGCCCAGTTCGGTGGCCAGCGCTTCGGTGAGATGGAGGTCTGGGCGATGGAGGCGTACGGCGCCGCCTATGCCCTGCAGGAGCTCCTGACCATCAAGTCGGACGACGTGCCCGGCCGCGTGAAGGTGTACGAGGCGATCGTCAAGGGCGAGAACATCCCCGACTCGGGTATCCCGGAGTCGTTCAAGGTTCTCGTCAAGGAGATGCAGTCGCTGTGCCTGAACGTCGAGGTTCTGAGCCAGGACGGTTCGGCGATCGAGCTCCGTGACGCGGAGGAGGACGTCTTCCGCGCCGCCGAGGAGCTCGGCATCGACCTGTCCCGCCGCGAGCCCTCTTCCGTAGAGGAAGTCTGACGAGCGGGAGGTGCGCCTGCGGGCGCACCTCCCTCCCTCAGTCCCCTTTAACTTTCCAAGAACTAACGAAGGAACTGGAAGCCACCGTGCTCGACGTCAACTTCTTCGATCAGCTCAAGATCGGCCTGGCCACCGCGGACGAGATCCGCGCGTGGAGCCACGGCGAGGTCAAGAAGCCTGAGACCATCAACTACCGCACGCTCAAGCCCGAGCGTGACGGCCTCTTCTGCGAGAAGATCTTCGGTCCCACCCGGGACTGGGAGTGCTACTGCGGCAAGTACAAGCGCGTGCGCTTCAAGGGCATCATCTGTGAGCGCTGTGGCGTCGAGGTCACCCGCTCCAAGGTACGCCGCGAGCGCATGGGCCACATCGAGCTCGCCGCTCCGGTGACCCACATCTGGTACTTCAAGGGCGTTCCGTCGCGGCTGGGCTACCTGCTCGACCTCGCTCCGAAGGACCTGGAGAAGGTCATCTACTTCGCTGCGTACATGATCACCTCGGTCGACGAGGACGCGCGTCACCGCGACCTGTCCTCGCTCGAGGCCAAGGTCGACCAGCAGCGCAAGATGCTGACCGGCCGGCTCGACGTGGCGATCAACGACCGCGCCAAGAAGCTCGAGACCGACCTGGCCGCGCTCGAGGCCGAGGGCGCCAAGTCCGACGCCAAGCGCAAGGTCAAGGACGGCGCCGAGCGCGAGATGAAGCAGCTGCGCGACCGCACCGAGCGTGAGGTCAACCGTCTCGACGAGGTCTGGGACACCTTCAAGAACCTGAAGGTCCAGGACCTCATGGGTGACGAGCTGCTCTACCGCGAGATGAAGACCTGGTTCGGCAAGTACTTCGAGGGCCACATGGGCGCCACGGCGATCCAGAAGCGCCTCGAGAACTTCGACATCGACGCCGAGGTCGAGAACCTGCGCGAGACCATCGCCACCGGCAAGGGTCAGCGCAAGGTCCGTGCGCTCAAGCGCCTCAAGGTCGTCGACGCCTTCCGCAAGACCGGCAACCAGCCGACCGGCATGGTGCTCGACGCCGTCCCGGTCATCCCGCCGGACCTGCGCCCGATGGTGCAGCTCGACGGTGGCCGCTTCGCGACCTCCGACCTCAACGACCTCTACCGTCGTGTGATCAACCGCAACAACCGCCTCAAGCGTCTCCTCGACCTCGGTGCCCCCGAGATCATCGTGAACAACGAGAAGCGGATGCTGCAGGAGGCCGTCGACTCGCTGTTCGACAACGGCCGTCGTGGCCGTCCGGTCACCGGGCCGGGCAACCGTCCGCTGAAGTCGCTCTCCGACATGCTCAAGGGCAAGCAGGGTCGTTTCCGTCAGAACCTGCTCGGTAAGCGCGTCGACTACTCCGGTCGTTCGGTCATCGTGTCGGGTCCGCAGCTGAAGCTGCACCAGTGCGGTCTGCCCAAGCAGATGGCCCTGGAGCTCTTCAAGCCGTTCGTGATGAAGCGCCTGGTGGACCTGAGCCACGCTCAGAACATCAAGTCCGCCAAGCGGATGGTCGAGCGCGCCCGTCCGGTCGTGTGGGACGTCCTCGAAGAGGTCATCACCGAGCACCCGGTTCTGCTGAACCGTGCGCCGACCCTGCACCGCCTCGGCATCCAGGCCTTCGAGCCGCAGCTGATCGAGGGTAAGGCCATCCAGCTGCACCCGCTCGTCTGCACCGCGTTCAACGCGGACTTCGACGGTGACCAGATGGCTGTCCACCTGCCGCTGTCGGCGGAGGCGCAGGCCGAGGCTCGCATCCTGATGCTCTCGACCAACAACATCCTCAAGCCGTCCGACGGCCGTCCGGTCACCATGCCGACCCAGGACATGATCATCGGTCTCTACTTCCTCACCTCCGACCGCGACGGTGAGGTCGGCGAGGGTCGTGCGTTCTCGTCCCCGGCCGAGGCCATCATGGCCTTCGACCACCTCGAGATCACGCTGCAGTCGAAGATCAAGATCCGTCTCGACGACATCGTCCCGCCGACCGGCTACGACGTGCCGGAGGGCTGGACCCTGGGCGAGCCGCTCGTGGTCGAGACCACGCTGGGCCGGGTGATCTTCAACGACACCCTGCCGGCCGACTATCCCTTCGTGAACTACGAGGTCGGTAAGAAGCAGCTCGGCGCGATCATCAACGACCTGGCCGAGCGCTACACCAAGGTCGAGGTCGCGGCGTCGCTGGACGCGCTCAAGGACAACGGCTTCCACTGGGCCACCCGTTCGGGTGTCACGGTCTCCATCGACGACGTCACCACGCCGCCGAACAAGGCCGAGATCCTCGAGGGCTTCGAGAAGCAGGCTGCCAAGGTGCAGAAGCAGTTCGAGCGTGGTCTGGTCACCGACGAGGAGCGCCGTCAGGAGCTCGTCGAGATCTGGACCGAGGCCGCCAAGGTCGTCGGTGCTGCGATGGAGGAGGCGTTCGACCGCAAGAACCCGATCTTCATGCAGGTCACCTCGGGCGCCTCGGGTAACTTCAACCAGATCCGCCAGGTCGGCGCCATGCGAGGCCTGGTGGCCAACCCGAAGGGCGAGATCATCCCGCGGCCGATCAAGTCGAACTTCCGCGAGGGTCTCTCCGTCCTGGAGTACTTCATCTCCACCCACGGTGCTCGTAAGGGTCTGGCCGACACCGCGCTGCGTACCGCCGACTCGGGTTACCTGACCCGTCGTCTGGTGGACGTCTCGCAGGACGTCATCATCCGTGAGGACGACTGCGGCACCGAGCGCGGTCTGCCGAAGGTGATCGGTGTCGACCAGGGCGGCGTCGTCGTCAAGGACGACAACGCCGAGACCGCTGCGTACGCTCGCACGGCTGCCGTCGACATCGAGCACCCGCAGACCGGCGAGGTTCTCGCGGTCGCCGGTGAGGACCTGGGCGACGTCAAGATCGAGGAGCTGGTTCGCGCCGGCATCACCGAGGTCAAGGTCCGGTCGGTCCTCACCTGTGAGGCCCGCACCGGTACGTGTGCCAAGTGCTACGGCCGCTCGCTGGCCACCGGCAAGCTCGTCGACATCGGTGAGGCGGTCGGCATCATCGCCGCCCAGTCCATCGGTGAGCCGGGCACCCAGCTGACGATGCGTACGTTCCACACCGGTGGTGTGGCCTCGGCCGACGACATCACGCAGGGTCTGCCGCGTGTCGTCGAGCTCTTCGAGGCGCGTACGCCGAAGGGTGTCACGCCGATCTCCGAGGTGGCCGGTCGCGTCGAGATCGAGGAGACCGACAAGGCCCGCAAGGTCCTGGTCACCCCGGACGACGGTTCGGACGTCAAGGAGTACGTCGTCTCCCGTCGCTCGCGGCTGCGGGTCGCCGACGGCGACCACATCGAGGTCGGCCAGGCGCTGACCATCGGTACGCCGGACCCCAAGGAGGTCCTCCGTATCCTCGGTGTCCGCAAGACGCAGCAGCACCTCGTCGACGAGGTCCAGGCCGTGTACCGGTCGCAGGGTGTGTCCATCCACGACAAGCACATCGAGATCATCGTGCGGCAGATGCTGCGCCGGATCACGGTGCTCGAGTCCGGTGACACCAACCTGCTGCCGTCCGACCTGGCCGACCGCATCGACTTCGAGTCGGAGAACCGGCGCGTGGTCTCCGAGGGCGGCAAGCCGGCCTCGGGTCGTCCGGAGCTGATGGGTATCACCAAGGCCTCGCTGGCCACCGAGTCCTGGCTGTCGGCGGCCTCCTTCCAGGAGACCACCCGCGTCCTCACCGACGCTGCCATCAACGGCCGCTCCGACTCGCTGCGCGGTCTGAAGGAGAACGTCATCATCGGTAAGCTCATCCCGGCCGGCACCGGCCTGGAGCGCTACCGCAACATCAAGGTCGAGCCGACCGACGAGGCTCGCGCCGCGGCGTACTCCGTGACCGGTTACGACAACTACGACTACGAGTTCGGCAACACCGGCGGCCAGGCCGTCGCGCTGGACGACTTCGACTTCGGCTCCTACCAGAGCTAGTCGAGAGTGGTCTCGAAGGCCCCGCTTCCCTCAGGGAGGCGGGGCCTTCGCCCTTCCCGGCCACGGTCAGGGGATCAGCAGCCAGCGCCCGTCCGATCCCGGCGCCGCGTCCGCCTCCTGGTAGGCCTCGGCGGCCTTGCTCAGCGGACGGGTCGCGGCGATCCGGGTCGGCACGGTGCCGTCGGCAGCCAGCCGCAGCAGCTCGGCAAGAGTCCTCCCGTCGGCATGGCTCATCACGGTCGAGACCTCGATGCCGCGCTCGGGCTCCGGCGCCCGGCCGGGCTTGACGCTGATGTAGCGGCCGCCGTCGCGTACGCCTGACAGGGCGGGATCGTTGAGCGCCGCCAGATCGAGGACGGCGTCGTGCGCGCGCGGTTCGATCTCGGTGACGGTGTGGTCGGCGCCGGTGGCGAGGTGCTCGGTGCCGGGACGTACGAGGGCGTCGACCGTCCAGCCGTCGGCCTTCGCGAGAGCCAGTGCCCACAGGCCGACCCCGCCGGCGGCCCCGGTGATGAGCAGGCTGCCGCGTTCGGGGCCGAGGAGATCGAGCGCCTGGCGGGCGGTGAGCGCGTTGAGCGGGGCCGCGGCGGCGGCCTCGAGGGAGAGCCCGTCGGGCAGCGCCGCTGCGTCGGCCGCTGCGAGCACGACCTCGGTGGCGTGGGCGCGGGCACCGGCGGCAGGGTTGCCGTGGAACCCGGCGACCCGGTCCCCGACGGTGAACGCGGAGACCGCCTCGCCGACCTCGGTGACGACGCCGCTGAAGTCGAAGCCGAGGCCGATCACGTCGGGAAGGCCGATGGGGGCGTGGTCGGCGGCGACGAAGGCGTCGAAGAGGGTGAAACCCGCGGCGGCCACCTCCACCCGGATCTCGTCGGCGCCCAGCGGCTGGGCCGGGAGCTCCTCGAGGTGCGGGGTCGGGTCGCCGGCGCGGGAGATGAGTGCGTACATGGTGTTTCGTCCTTTGGTGTGATCGACTGGTTGTATGCACTACTTTCGGTGCCTTACTCTCTTCTGGGAAGAAGGCACTTTGAAGTGGTGTACGCACCTGGAGGTCTGCCATGGGGACGACGACGGCCGAGCGGCCGGGCGGATTCGACGCGTTCTCGGCGCTGTGTCCGAGCCGGCGACTGCTGGACACGATCGGCGACAAGTGGGTGAGCCTGGCGATCGTCGCGCTGGGTCTCCGGGGGCCGTTGAGGTATTCGGAGCTGGCCTCGCAGATCGAGGGTGTCAGCCAGAAGATGCTGACCCAGTCGCTGCGGAGGATGGAGCGTGACGGCCTGCTGACCCGCACGGTGACGCCGTCGGTGCCGGTGCGCACCGACTACGAGCTGACGCCGCTGGGGCAGACGCTGCTGCCCGTCCTCGCCCACCTCAAGGAGTGGGCCGAGGAGCACATGGCCGAGGTGGACGAGGCCCGCACGACGTACGACGGCAGGGCCTGAGATTTTCTCGGGATCGGACGCAACGAACCCTGAGGTCCGCGCGTCTCAGGGGTAGGACGATGAGTTAACTGGCTGGGTTATCTGGCTGGCATCTGCTACTCGAGGAGCAAAGATGCGGCACCTACGGCTGATGGTGGTCGGCGTCTGGATCCTCGGCGTGCTCGCGGTGGGAGGTTGCGGGTCGACAAAGGACGGGGCGGTCGACTCTTCACCATCTGCCTCCGGGACCGCGGATCCCACCTCGGGAAGCAGTGCGCCATCGTCCCCGACTCAGTCCTCACCGGCGGCCACGGGGGGTTCGCCGGTGAGGACTGAGTCTCAGGCTGCTGATCCCGCGCCGGCGGATCCGGTGACACCGAAATGCGCCAACGCCGACCTGAAGGCCGGCTATCGAGCGACCGAGGCGGGTGCGGGTTCGAGGTTCGGTGAGATCACCCTGACCAACGTCTCCGACCACGCGTGCTCGCTGGGTGGTTTCGGGGGGCTCTCCTACGTCGGGGGCGGCAACGGCACCCAGATCGGTGCGCCGGCGGAGCGCGAGGGCACCTGGCGCAAGGTGATCATGAAGCCGGGCCAGGTGGCGGTGAGCGCGGTCGCGGAGTCGACCGCCGAGAACTATCCGGCCTCGGACTGCAAGCCGACCGAGGTGGACGGGTTCCGGGTCTACGTTCCGGACTCCTACGACTCCCAGTTCGTCCGTCACAAGACGACCGGGTGTGCCGACAAGAACGTGTCGCTCCTGTCTCATCGCGCGTTCCACTAGCGGCCATCCGGAGGCGGGATCCTGGCGGGCATGAGACGTGTCCGAGCAGGCCTCCTCGTTGCCGCGGCGCTCCTGGTGAGCTCCGCCGTCACCCCGGCGTACGCCGACAGCGATCCGCGCGCCTTCGACCTCCAGGCGCACCGCGGTGGCATCGCGCTGACGGTGGAGAACACGCTGCCGGCCTTCGCGCGGGCGCTCGAGCTGGGCGTGAGCACCCTCGAGCTCGACGTGCAGATCACCGAGGACGGCTATGCGGTCGTGACCCACGACCGGGACCCGAACCCGGCCAAGTGCGTCGACACCTCGCCGGCGTTCCCGGGAGATCCGGAGTTCCCGTACGTGCCTAACCGGACCTACATCAAGGACCTGACGCTCGCCCAGGTGCGCACGATCGACTGCGGGTCGCTGCGCCAGCCGCAGTTCCCCCAGCAGGAGCTGTCGCCGGGGGAGCGGATGCCGCTGCTCTCGGAGGTGTTCGCGCTGGTCAACAGCTATCACGCCGGGCAGGTCACGCTGAACGTGGAGACCAAGGTCGAGGCCGGGGCGCCGGAGCAGACCGCGCCCCGCGAGCAGTTCGTACGTGTCGTCCTGGCCGAGATCAGGCGCGCGCACATCCGCAACCAGGTCACCATCCAGAGCTTCGACTGGGGTGCGCTGAAGCGGTTCCGCGAGGTCGAGCCGCGGCTGCCGATCGTCGCCCTGACCAACGGGCAGCAGTTCCTCCAGCAGGGACAGCCGGGCGCCTCGCCGTGGCTGGGCGGGATCGACATCGACGACTTCGAGGGGTCGCTGCAGCAGCGGTACGTCGCGGCCGCGGACTCGTTCGGGGCGGATGCGGTCTCGCCGGTCCACGGTGACCCGCAGGGCGGATCGGTGTCGGACCCGGGCTATGTGCCGTTCACGACCCAGGAGTTGGTCGACGCGGCACATGCGCGCGGGATCGCGGTCGTGCCGTGGACGGTGGACGACGTCGCCACCATGGAGCACCTGATCGGGCTCGGGGTCGACGGGCTGATCACCGACAGGCCGGACGTGCTGCGCGAGGTGCTGGCCGAGCACGGCTTCAAGCTGCCGCGTATATACGCAGGTCACGAGTAAGGAAGTCGCCTACCCTCTGGGGTATGGCAGCTGATCTGGACAGACACGTCCGTGGGATCGTCGACAGCGTCGCCTATCTGGTGCTGGCGACCTCGGATCCCGACGGGCGGCCGCGTACGTCGCCGGTCTACTTCTCTCACGACGGCTATCGGGACCTCTACTGGGTCTCGGCACCCGACGCCCAGCACTCCCGCAACATCGTGCGCGACCCGCGCGTGGCCGGGGTCATCTTCGACTCCTCGATCCCGCCCGGGTCGGGCGCGAGCGCGGCGTACGTCACCGGGATGGCCCGCCAGGTGCCCGACTTCGAGCTCGAGAAGCGCTGCGCGGTGGCGTTCCACCGGCTGGTCGGCACGGCCCGGGCGTTCAAGCCCGAGGAGCTGCGCGGGGAGGCGTCGTTGCGGCTCTACGTGATGGACGTGGAGCTCTGGGAGGCGCACCTTCCCGGGGTCGACCCCGACGACGAGGCGGCGCCGGAGACCCGGGTCGAGGCGGCTCCGGAGATCTGAGGATCAGCTCGAGGGGCGGAAGAGGAGGTGGATCTCCTCGCGCAGCTCGAGCCGCTCGACACCGATGCCGTAGACCGGCTCCAGGATCTCGGGGCGGAGCACCTCGTCGACGGTGCCGCGCGCGGCGACCCGGCGCTGGTCGAGCAGCACCAGGTCGTCGCAGTAGCGGGCCGCCAGGTTGAGGTCGTGGAGTACCACGATCGCGGTGGTGCCGAGCTTGCGGACTAGCGAGAGGATCTCGTGCTGGTAGCGGATGTCGAGGTGGTTGGTCGGCTCGTCGAGGAGCAGGTGGGTCGCCTCCTGGGCCAGCGCCCGGGCGATGAGCACCCGCTGTCGCTCGCCCCCGGAGAGGGCGGCGAAGGAGCGCGGACCGAGGTGGGTGCCGCCCACGCGCTCGAGGCAGTCCGCGGCGATCTCCAGGTCGTGCTCACCGGCTCTGGCGAAGGCGGACAGGTGCGGCGTACGTCCCAGCAGCACCATCTCGCCGGCGGTCAGAGACGTGTCGGTGCCGGACTCCTGGACGACGACGGCCATGCGGCGGGCGACCTCCTTGGCGGGGAGCCCGGCGAGGTCGTCGCCGTCGATCTCGACGGTGCCGCTGCCGCGGAGGGCGCCGTAGAGCATCCGCAGCAGCGTGGTCTTGCCGCTGCCGTTCGGTCCGATCAGACCCAGGACGCGGCCCTCGTGGGAGTCGACGTCGACGTCCTCGAGGATGGTCGTGGCGCCGTACGTCCAGGACAGCCCGTCGGCCTCGATCACTGCCCGAACCTGTCGATGATCCGCTCCAGGCCGTCGACCGAGAGGGCCGAGGGAGGCTCGGTGAAGTTGAACAGCTGGGCCATCACGTCGCCGTTCCTGACCGCGGTGAGGTCCTCGGCGCCGGCGAGCCGGGTGATCGACTCCTCGACCTCGGCCGGGTCGCCGGCGTTGTGGAGCAGGATGATCACGTCGGGGTCGCGCTCGAGAAGATCCTCGGTCGAGACCTCGAAGACCCGCTCGTCGACGTCGGCGAAGATGTCCTCGAACCCGGCCGCCTCCAGCTGCGGGTGGGCCATCGACCGCGTGCCGTAGGCGTAGGTGACGCCGCCGCCGACGGTGGGGTAGAGAACCGCCGCCGTTCGCCCCTCGCCGACCTTCTTCGTCTCCAGCTCGGTGACGCGTCTGCGCAGGTCAGCGACGGCCTTGGCGGCCTCGTCCGTCTTGTCGAAGACTCGGCCGTAGGCCTCGAGCTGGCTGTAGACGTCGTCGAAACCGGGATCGTCGACGCCCTCGGGGCACATCGCCGGCTCCTCGAGCAGGTCGATGTCGACGGCGTCGAGGGTGTCCCGGGAGAGGTTGTCGACCTCGCCGAGGACCAGGTCGGGCTCCTCGGCGATCACGACCTCCTTGGAGATCTGCAGGTGGCCGCTGGTGTCCATCTCGTCGGTGAGGAGCGGGATGTCGTCGAGCTCGGCCTGGGTCTCGGCGTCGTAGTATTCGGCCGGGTACTCACCGGCCCGGGCCACGACCTGGTCCATCACGCCGAGCGCGTGCAGGTAGGGCACCGCGGAGCTCTTCAGCATCACGATGCGGTCCGGCGGGGCGTCGAAGGTGACCTCGGCGCCGCAGTTCTCGATGGTGACCGGGAAGCCGTCCTGGGCGGCCTCCGTGCCGGCGGCATCGGCGCCGCACGCGGTGGTCGTGGCCAGCACGAGGGCGGCGGTGGCGATCGTGGGGCGGATCATTCGTGGCTCCTGAGGGGTCAGACGTCGCGCGCCGAGAAGCGCCGGATGAGGACGATGAGGAACGGGGCTCCCAGGAGCGCGGTGACGATCCCGATCGGGATCTCCTGGGGCTGGAGCAGGACGCGGGCGAGCACGTCGGCCCAGACCAGCAGGATCGCGCCCATGAGCGCGGCCGCCGGGACGGCGACGGCATGGGCGGAGCCGACGGCCCGGCGGGCCAGGTGTGGCACCACCAGGCCGACGAAGCCGATGCTGCCGGCGGCCGAGACGACCACGCCGACGGTCAGTGCCACCACGACCAGCAGCAGCGTGCGGAAGCGGTCGGGGGAGATGCCGAGCGTGTGGGCGGTCTCGTCACCGATGGCGAGCGCATCGAGGCCGCGACCGGACAGTGTCAGCAGGATGATCGTGGCGATCACCGCGACCGCCACGACGGCGAGCAGACCGTCCCACTGGGCCAGGCCGAGCGAGCCGAGCAGCCAGAACATCACCGACCGCGCGCCCTCGGCCGAGCCCGAGGCGAAGATCAGGAAGCTGGTCAGGCCGTAGAGCAGGTAGCCGACCGCGACCCCGGAGAGCAGCAGTCGCAACGAGGTGACCCGGCCGCCGCTGCGTGCCAGCGCGAACACCAGGAACGATGCTGCGAGAGCACCGAGGAAGGCGGAGCCCGGCAGGGCGTACGCCCCGAGCCCGGTGCCCGCGCCGAACAGGATCGCCGCTGCGGCCCCGCTGGAGGCGCCGGAGTTGATCCCGAGCAGGTAGGGGTCGGCGAGCATGTTGCGGACCATCGCCTGCAGCGCCATGCCGGTGACGGCCAGGCCCGCACCGACCAGTGCGCCGAGGAGGACGCGGGGGAGGCGTACCTTCCACACGATCGCCTCCTCGGTGGCCCTCCAGCCGGCCTCGGGCAGGCCGAGGAGGTGGTGGCCGAGGATCTGGGCGACCGTCCCCGGCGTGACGTACGCCGCGCCCAGCCCGACCGCGACGACGACCGTCGCCACGGCGGCTGCCAGGAGGCCCAGGAGCCAGATGACGGCGCGCCGGCGACGGCGACGTACGCCGAGAGGGTCGTGCACGTGGGGGCCTTCCGAGACTGCGTCGAGGACTAATGCGAACAACTTGCAATAACCTAGCAGGCTCCCGCTCCGGGCGGAGGTGAGGGTTCTCTGACCGGCGGTGTGGTGGGTCTGGGAAGATATGCGCATGACGTCGTCCCTTCCGCAATCAGCTGACGTGCTCGTCGTGGGGGCAGGGCCTGCGGGCTCGGCCGCGGCGGCGTGGCTGGCGCGCGCCGGGGTCGATGTCCTGCTGACCGACGCCGCGGTCTTCCCGCGCGACAAGACCTGTGGTGACGGTCTGACCCCGCGTGCGACCCACGAGCTGATCCGGCTCGGCCTGGAGGACTGGCTGCGGGCGCACCCCGTCTCGAAGGGCCTGCGGGCGCACGGCTTCGGCCAGACGCTGCACCTGCCCTGGCCCGGCGGCACGCTGCCGTCCTGGGGGTCGGCGGTGCCGCGCACCGAGCTCGACGACCATCTGCGCACCGTGGCGATCAAGTCCGGCGCGACCGCGGTCGACGGCGTCCGCGCGGTCGACGTGCGCTGGGACGGCGAGCGAGTCGCAGCCGTCGTCTTCGAGGGCGGTCGCGAGGTCGCGTGCCGGTCGGTCGTGGTGGCAGACGGCGTGCGCTCGCCGCTGGGCAAGGTGCTGGGCCGCGAGTGGCACCGCGACACCGTCTACGGCGTCGCCGGGCGGGCCTACATCGCCTCCGACCAGGCCGACGACGAGTGGATCTCCTCCCACCTGGAGCTGCGCGACGAATCCGGCGAGGCGCTGCCCGGGTACGGTTGGATCTTCCCGCTCGGATCGGGTGAGGTGAACATCGGCGCGGGTGCGCTGGCCACCTCCAAGCGGCCCGCGGACGTCGCGATCAAGCCGCTGATGCGCCACTACACCGAGCAGTGCCGCGACCAGTTCGGGCTGAAGGGCGACCTGCGGGCGGAGAAGTCCGCGCTCCTGCCGATGGGCGGTGCGGTCTCCGGCGTCGCCGGCGCCAACTGGGCGCTGATCGGCGACGCTGCCGGCTGCGTCAACCCGCTCAACGGTGAGGGGATCGACTACGGCCTCGAGACCGGGCGGATGATCGCCGACGCCATCGTCGCGGGCGAGGACCTGGCCACCGCGTGGCCGGCGACCCTGCGCGAGCACTACGGCGAGGCGTTCTCCATCGCCCGCCGCCTGGCCGGGATCGCGACCCGTCCGCGCCTGGTGTCCACGCTCGGACCTGCCGGAATGCGCTCCGACTGGCTGATGACGCTCGCCCTGCGATGGATGGGCAACCTGGTCACCGACGAGGACCGCGACCGGGCCGCCAAGGTGTGGCGCTGGGCCGGTCGCCGCTCCATCTCTCTCGACTCCCGACCTCCGTTCAGCTGATGGCGACGCGGAATCGGGGCCGCGGCGGGCGGCGACGCAAGCTTCCGAAGGTGCAGCGGGTGGGGGCGTACGCCGTCATCATCCGGGCCGGCGCGGCGGCCGAGCCGGAGATCCTGCTCAGCCGGCTCTCGGAGAAGGTCACGCCGGAGGAGCGCTGGACGCTGCCGGGTGGCGGGATCGACCACGGCGAGGACCCGCGCGACGCGGTCGTGCGCGAGGTCTACGAGGAGGCCGGGGTGCCGGTCGAGGTCGGCGTCGAGGCGCGGGTCTACTCCGCCCATCAGGCCAAGGCCTGGCGCCTGGGCCGCCGGGTCAACTCCCATGCGATCCGGATCGTCTACGACGGCTGGGTGCCCCACGACGCACCCGAGCCGCAGACGATGGAGGTCGACGGGTCCACCGCGGAGGCGGCCTGGGTGCCTCTCGCGGCGGTGGTGAGCGGCGAGATCCCGACGTCCCCGCTGGTCACCGATGCCCTCGAGGTGCACAAGCCGGCACGGATGCAGCGGCTGGCGGCGTACGCGTTCATCACGCGGGATGCCGACGACGCGATCCTGCTCACCCGGATCTCGCCGCTCGGCTATCACTCGGGCTCGTGGACGCTGCCCGGTGGCGGGGTCGACTTCGGAGAGCAGCCGCGCGAGGCGCTGGTGCGCGAGGTCGTCGAGGAGTGCGGCCTGGCCTGCGAGGTCGGCGTCCTGCTCGACGTGCACGACGTGAACATCACCGGCACCGCTCCCAGCGGTCGTCACGAGGAGTTCCACGGCGTCCACCTCATCTTCGCCGCGACCGTCGCCGACGGCGCGGAGCCGCGGGTGGTCGAGGAGGGCGGCACCACCGACGACGTACGTTGGGTGACCCGTGATGAGCTGGGGAGCCTGCCGCTCCTCGACGTGGTCACCGCGGCTCTCGAGGCCGAGAAGAAGGCAGCCTCTTAGTCGTTGCGGCCGCGGCGTACGGCGCCGGAAACGCATGCGAATGAGCGGCGGTCACGTCGCAACTGGACCCGGTTCGGCCGAGGTGTATCTCGGGCGGGCAGATCGGTCCCGGCGGTGAACGAAAGTTCGTTCACGGGTCTGGGGTGGATGAAAGTTCGTTCACGGGTCTGGGGTGGATGAAGATTCGTTCACGGGTCTGGGGGTGGATGAAAGTTCGTTCACGGGTCCGGGGTGGATAAAGATTCGTTCACGGGTCTGGGGGTGGATGAAAGTTCGTTCACGGGTCCGGGGTGAATGAAGATTCGTTCACGCTCCCACGCGAAAGGAAAGTTCGTTCGCTCTGGGGTCAGGGGCCCGGCCCGTCCTCTCGGGCTCGCGGCATCGCTCCTAGCCCCGGTCGGCTTGGGTGCCGACGCCGTTCTCCTCGGCCGCGGCCAGGATCACCGCCGCCGCGGCGGCATCCTGGACACCGACGCCCACGGAGAAGTAGGTGACGATGTCGGCGGCACCGCGGTCGAGGGTGGCAGTGCCGGTCAGGAGAGCACCGAGGTCGGCGATCCGATCGGTGTCGACCGCCCCGGAACCGACTGCTTCGACGACCGGGCCGGAGTCGGTGAGCGCCGACGCGCGGTAGTCGACGACGACCGTGGAGCGGGCCAGCAGAGTCGGCGGCAGCTCGACGCGGTCGGGGGCGAAAGAGCCGACGCTGGCAACGGTGGTGCCGTTGGTGACCCAGGCGTCCTCGATCACGGGGGTGAGGGACGAGGTGCAGAGGACGATGATGTCGGCGCTGCGTACGGACTGCTCGAGATCCTCCTCCGCCACGGCACCGTGCGACCCGGCGACCTCGGCAGCGGCTAACGGGTTCCGGCCGAAGATCCGCAGCTCGGCGTCGGGGTGCGTCACTGCGAAGGCGTCGAGGTGGGCGCGGGCCTGGGCGCCGGTGCCGACGACGAGAACGGTCGCGGCGGAGGGCGCGAGCTGCTGCATGGCGAGGGTGGTCGCGGCCGAGGTGCGGAGGCCGGTGACGCTGTCGCCGTTGATGATCGCGCGCGGTGCGCCGGTCTCGGCGTCGAGGACCGTGATGACCGAGTGCACCGCGCCCAGCCCACGGGCCTTGTTGGCGGGGTTGACGCTGCCGAACTTGCTCACCGCCGGGGCGTCGGGCGCGATCCGGGAGGAGTAGCAGAACGAGACCGACTCCTCGGGCCCGGCGACGAGGAGCCGGGGAGGCTGGACGGCCTCCCCGGCTCCCAGTCGGGTGAACGCCTCGCGCTGGGACTCCAGCGCGAGCTGCGGCGTGAAGATGTGGCGTACGTCGGTGGCGGAGAGGATCCTGACGGTCACTCCGCCACCGTAGACCGTCAGACGGTGGCCTTCTCCGCGGTCTCCTCGAGGGCGATGTCCTTCGTCTCCTTGCCGATCAGCAGCGAGATGAGGGTGATCACCGCCATCACGGAGAGGTAGACGCCGACCAGGACGGGCGAGCCGTCGGCCTGCTTCCACAGCGCGACCGCGATGAACGGCGCGACCGCGGCACCGAGGATCGAGGCGACGTTGTAGGAGACGCCGGAGCCGGTGTAGCGGACGCTGGTCGGGAACAGCTCGGGCAGCAGCGCGCCCATCGGCCCGAAGGTCAGGCCCATCAGGGAGAAGCCGACGACGAGCCAGAGGAGCACGCCCGGGGTGCCCGCGTCGACCAGCGGCACCCAGGTGAGGCCGAAGACGATGATCCCGAGGGTGACCGCGATCAGCAGACGGCGGCGACCGAAGCGCTCGGCGAGCGGCCCGGAGACCATGGTGAAGATGCCGAAGAAGATCACGCCGAAGATCAGCATCAGCACGAAGGTCGTGTAGCCGTAGCCCAGGCCGGGCACCGGGAGGTCCTTGGCGGCGGTGCCGAACGACAGCGAGAACGCGGTCATCAGGTAGAAGAGGACATAGGTCGCCAGCATGAAGAAGGTGCCGAGGACGAGCTGCTTGCCCTGGTTGCGCACGACCGAGGCCAGCGGGACCTTGCGGACCAGGCCGGCGTCCTGGCTCTTGGTGAACACGTCGCTCTCGACCAGGCGCAGCCGGACCCACAGACCGACGATCACCATGACCGCGGAGAAGAGGAACGGCACCCGCCAGCCCCACGCCAGGAAGGCGTCGGACGGCTTGGTCGGGTCGGCACCCTCCGCGGAGAGCAGCGCCGCGATGGTGAGGAACAGGCCGTTGGAGAGGATGAAGCCCAGCGGCGCGCCGAGCTGCGGGAACGTACCGAAGATGGCGCGCTTGCCCTCCGGCGCGTTCTCGGTCGCGACCAGGGCCGCGCCGCTCCACTCGCCGCCGAGCGCGAAGCCCTGGGCCAGGCGCATCAGCACGAGCAGCGCGGTGGCGACCCAGCCGACCGTCTCGTACGTCGGGAGCACGCCGATCAGGAAGGTGGCGATGCCCATGGTGAGCAGCGAGATCACCAGGGTCGTCTTGCGGCCGAGCCGGTCGCCGAGGTGACCGAAGAAGATGGCACCGACCGGGCGGGCGACCATCGCGGCGCCGAAGACGGCGAAGCTCGCCAGGAGCGCGGTGGTCGGGTCGCCGGCCGGGAAGAAGAGGGCGGGGAAGACGAGGACGGCTGCGGTCGCGTACGCGTAGAAGTCGTAGAACTCGATCGTCGTCCCGATGAGACTGGCGACGAGCACGCGGGAGCGTGGGTTGGCCGGTGCGGGGGTGGCGGACATGGTCTCTCTCCGAGGTCTGGATTGGGCCCGCCTCTCGCGGGTCGTCCCATTATATGAGAGGACGATATCGCTCCATGAGACGGGTTCGGGTTGTGGTCGTCGTCGGTGGGCGCTGGTCGGCGGTGGCCTCGGGGTCTGTGACAATGAGCGGGTGAATGCGACTGCCTCGGATCTGGTGAATGAGCTGCGCAACCAGGGGATCAGCCGGGTCGACGACTCGCCGCTGGCCCGGGCGCTCTACTCCAGCGACGCGAGCCTCTACCGGGTCGTGCCGTCCGTCGTCGTGCGGCCCCAGTCCCGCGACGAGCTGATCGGGGTGCACTCGGTGGCTCGATCCGTCGGGGTGCCGGTGACCATGCGGGGTGCGGGCACCTCGATCGCCGGCAACGCGGTCGGCTCCGGGATCGTCGTGGACACCCGGGACCTGCGGACCATCTACGAGATCGACCCGGAGGCGCGGACGGCGCGGATCGATCCGGGCGTCGTGCACGCCGATCTGCAGCGCGCCGCCGCTCCGCACGGGCTGCGGTTCGGGCCGGACCCGTCCACCCACACCCGCTGCACCATCGGCGGGATGATCGGCAACAACGCCTGCGGCAACCGTGCGCTGGGCTACGGCCGCACCGTCGACAACATCGAGGCGCTGACCGTGCTCTTCGGCAACGGCGAGCAGGCGGTCTACGCCGACGGTGTCTCCTCCGGGGAGACCGCCGAGCGGCTCCAGGCGCTCGTCGGTGCCAACCTCGGACACGTGCGCACCGAGTTCGGCCGCTTCGGGCGCCAGGTCTCGGGCTACTCGCTCGAGCACCTGCTGCCCGAGAAGGGCGGCCGGGTCGACCGGTTCCTGGCCGGGACCGAAGGCACCTTGGCGACCATCCTGGAGACGACGGTGCGACTCGTCGAGGACTCGCCCGGACGCCTCCTGCTCGTGCTCGGTTACCCGACGATGGTCGAGGCGGCCGACGCGGTACCCACGCTCCTCCAGGTGGCGCCGGGGCGGCTGATCGCCTGCGAGGGGATGGACGCCAGGATCGCCGATCTGGTGCGCGCCAAGGGCCGGGCGGTTCCGGACCTGCCCAAGGGCGCCGGCTGGCTGATGGTCGAGGTCGCCGGGCAGGACGCTCCTGACCTGGTGAAACGCCTCGCTGCCGAGTCGGGGGCGCTCGAGTCCCGGGTGGTCGTCGATCCCATCGAGGCGGCCGCGCTGTGGCGGATCCGTGAGGACGGCGCCGGTCTGGCCGGCGTCTCGTTGCCGACGCCCGCCCACTCCGGCTGGGAGGACGCGGCGGTCCCGCCGGAGCACCTCGGCGCGTGGCTGCGGGACTTCGAGCGGATCCTGTCGGACTTCGGTCTGCACGGCTATCCCTACGGACACTTCGGCGACGGCTGCATCCACTGCCGCATCGACTTCCCCTTCGCACCGGACTCGCCGGAGTCGGCGCAGGTGTTCCGGGAGTTCATGACCGCGTGCGCCACCCAGCTGGTCACCTACGGCGGGTCGCTCTCGGGCGAGCACGGCGACGGGCGGGTGCGCTCGGAGCTGCTGCCTCTGATGTACGACAAGACATCGATCGAGCTCTTCGAGCAGGTCAAGGGCATCTGTGACCCGTCCGACCTGCTCAACCCGGGCAACATCGTGCGGCCCGCGTCGATCACCGACGACCTGCGTCCGGTGCGCCCTCGCGCGCTCCCGCGGACCGGGCTGCGGCTCATCCACGACTCCGGTGACCTGGGTGCGGCCGTGCACCGCTGCACCGGCGTCGGCAAGTGCGTGGCGCCGAAGACCATCGGGGTGATGTGCCCCTCCTACCTCGCCACGCGCGAGGAGAAGGACGCGACCCGTGGGCGCGCCCGGGTGCTGCAGGAGGCGCTGGACGGCTCCCTCGTCGACGGGCTCGGCGACCCCGCGGTCGGCGAGGCGCTCGACCTGTGCCTGGCCTGCAAGGGGTGTGCGTCCGACTGCCCCACGGGCATCGACATGGCGACGTACAAGTCGGAGGCGCTCTACCAGAAGCACGACGTCCTCGGGGAGCGGCGGCCGCGCTCGCACGCTCTTCTCGGCCAGCTGCCGAAGTGGGCCCGGCTCGCGGCGCCGTTCACCCAGGTGGCCAACGCCTCGTTGAAGGTGGGCCCGTTGGCGAAGATCGCCAAGAAGACCGCCGGCATCGACCAGCGGCGCTCGATCCCGGCGTTCGCGCCGAAGACGCTGAAGCGGTCGGCGCCGGTCGCTCGCCTCGGCGCCGAGACCCCCGATGTATGGATCTGGGCCGACTCCTTCACCGACCACTTCTTCGCGCAGTCCGGTCACGGTGCGATCAGGTGGCTCCAGTCGCAGGGCCTGGACGTACGCGTCATCGGCGACAAGGCCTGCTGCGGCCTCACCTGGATCACCACCGGTCAGCTCGACGATGCCCGGAAGATCATGGAGAAGACGGTCCGTACGCTGGCCCCCTATGTCTCCTCCGGTGTCCCCGTCGTCGGGCTCGAGCCGTCCTGCACCGCGACGCTGCGTTCCGACTCGGTGGAGCTCTCGGCGCTGCCCGAGGCCGAGGTCGTACGTGACGGGATGCTCACCTTCGCCGAGCTGGTGACCCGGTTGGCGGGCGAGGGGCGTGTGAAGCTGCCCGACCTGACCGGGGTCGAGGTCGTCGCGCAACCGCACTGCCACCAGCACGCCGTCCTCGGCTGGACGGCCGACGAGGCGCTCCTGAAGCAGGCCGGCGCGACGGTCACCAAGGTCTCGGGCTGCTGCGGTCTGGCCGGCAACTTCGGCGTCGAGGAGGGGCACTACGAGGTGTCGGTCGCGGTCGCGGAGACGCATCTCCTCCCGGCTGTCCGGTCGCATCCCGACGCGGTCGTACTCGCCGACGGGATGTCGTGTCGTGTCCAGCTCGACGACCTCGCCTCGGTGCCGACCATGCATCTCGCCGAGCTGTTCGCGTCGCGGGTCTGAGGTGTAACACGCTGTTCGTAGGACTACTCGCCCTATCGGAACGACCGGATAGTTCCACGAACGACGTGTTACACGTGCGGCGGCGGTCGTGGATGGGGGTCGTCGACCGAGGCGCGCCTAGACTGAAGCGGTGAACCCGCGTTACCGCCGAATGATCATTCCCGGCGCGCTGGTCGCCCTTCTGCTGGTGGTCGTCATTGCCGGGGTGCTGAATTGAGCAGGGAGTCCGAACCGCTGCTGCGAGCGCTGAACCGGATGCGATCGGTGATCCTCGATTCCGAACAGCTGGTCAAGGCGGTCGCGTCGGGCAAGCAGCGCGGCACGGTGCCGAAGTGGCGTCGCGCCGAGATCCGCTACGTCGACCTCAAGGCCGGGCGACACCTGCAGATCACGACGTACGACGCGACCCAGGCGTTCACCGCGAACCATCCCGTAGGAGATAGTTCGTCACTGGACGATCTTCTCGACGAACCGTTCGCCAACTGGATCGTGACGACCGCGACCGAGCAGACCCAGATCCAGGCGAAGACGCCGACGACCGCGCTCGTCTCGACCACCGAGCTGACCGCGCCGGTCGAGGTCGAACGCGGCCACGACCAGGCGAAGGAGCGGCTGCTGCCGGAGTCCGACCCGGTCTTCCGGGTGCTCGGTCTCTCCGACAAGGACGGGAAGCTGAAGCCGTCGCGCCAGGCGAAGTACCGTCAGGTCGAGGAGTTCCTGCGCCAGCTCGACGCGGCCCTGACTGACGCGATGAAGTCCGGCAAGGTCCGCCGGCCGACCGCCGAGGAGCCGCTGCGGATCATCGACCTGGGGGCCGGCAACGGCTACCTGACCTTCGCCGCCCAGCGCTACCTCACCGAGGTCCGCGAGCTGCCCGTCGTCGTCACCGGCGTCGACGTCAAGGAGCAGTCGCGGGAGCACAACTCGAAGATCGCGGCCGAGCTCGGAGTGCATGCCGAGTTCGTGGCCGGGACGATCGAGGGCGTCCAGCTGGACGAGAAGCCCGACGTGGTGCTCGCCCTCCACGCCTGTGACACCGCCACCGACGACGCCCTCGCCCGGGCGATCGAGTGGGAGGCGCCGCTGGTGCTCGCCGCGCCGTGCTGCCACCACGACATCGCCGCCCAGCTGCGCAAGGCCCCGACCCCGGCGCCCTACTCGATGCTCACCCGCCACGGCATCCTCCGCGAGCGCTTCGCCGACACTCTGACCGACGCCCTGCGCGCGAGCCTGCTGCGCCTGGCCGGCTACCGCGTCGAGGTGGTGCAGTTCGTGGAGAGCCAGCACACCCCGCGCAACACCATGCTCCGCGCGATCCGCACCGGCTCGCCGGTCAAGGGCGGCTCGGTGAAGAAGGAGTACGACGACCTCGTGGCCGAGTGGGGCGTACGTCCGAAGCTCGGCGAGCTGCTCGCCGACCGATGAAGGCGGTCGTCGCCGCCGCGGGCGCACTCGGACTGCTGCTGATCTCGTCCGTTCCCGCGCACGCCGCCGGCGACGACGTCCTCTTCTCCTTCTCCGACCCGACGATCAGCGAAGCCAGTGCGCTGACCCCGCTCGGGAAGGGGCTGTTCGCCACCACCAACGACTCCGGCGACAGCGGCCGCGTGTTCACCGTCGACTCGAGCGGTGCCACGGTCGGGGTGACCCACTGGGCTGCCGACCCGGTCGACGTCGAAGGGCTCGCGCCCGCGGGCGGCAAGCATGTCTGGGTCGGCGACATCGGCGACAACAACAGCGTCTGGGACTCGATCAGGATCGCGAAGGTGCGGGTCGGGCGGGGTGAGCGCACCGTCTCACCGACCGTCTACGAGCTCGTCTACCCCGACGGCCCGCACAACGCGGAGTCGCTGCTGGCCCATCCCGACGGTCAGGTCTTCGTCGCCACGAAGGACTGGGGAGGTGGGCGGCTCTACGCAGTCCCGAAGCGTCTCGACCCCGACGGCCCCAACCAGCTGAAGGAGGTCGCCCCCGTCATCCCGATGGCCACCGACGGTGCCTTCTTCCCCGACGGCAAGCACCTGGTCGTACGCGGCTACTATTCCGCCACGATCTACGACTGGCCCTCGATGGACCGAGTCGGCTCGTTCCGGACGCCTGACCAGGAGCAGGGCGAGGCCGTCGGCGTCACCGCCAAGGGCGAGGTCGTCGTGACCAGTGAGGGCATCCGGGCAGAGGTGATCCGCGTCGACCCCGACCTGGTGAGCGACGTGCTCGGCGACGAGCGGTCTCCGACCGCTGATCCGACCCCGTCCGACGAGGCCGAGCCGGCGGGTGGCGACGAAGCCGAGAACGAGGACAGCGGCAAGGACGGCGACTCGAACTCCGGCGGCTCGCTGGGGCCGGTCGCGCTCGTGGCGCTCGCCGTCGCTGCGTACTTCATCTTCCGCAAGCGCTCCTGACGCCGAGTCGGCGCGTCTGTCTCAACCGCATCGGGACATTTGCGCCGACTCGGGCACTGTTCTTCCTGACTTGGCTCACCGGTCGGGGATGGGCGGGACGAGATGTCGCTGACCTGCGGGTATGGATGACGCTTAGTACGTTTTCACGCACTAAGCGGGCGCGGTCTAGGGTCGCGGGGTGGCGTTCATTCGGCGGGTGAGGACCGGGTCGGGTGCCACCGCGGTCCAGATCGCTGAATACGCCGGCGGGCGTCAGCGGATCGTGAAGCACCTTGGTTCGGCGCACACTGATGCCGAGCTCGGGCTCCTGCTTGAACAGGCACGCAGCCTGCTGGCCGATCCCGGACAGGACGCTCTCGACCTGGATGTCGCGCCCACGCCGCGGGTCGCGGAACTCGTGTCCGAACCGGTTGCACAGGGCGTCCTCGACCCGGTTCCACGGCCGGTGAGGGCGCGGCGTGATGAACCCGGTCGGGTCGTGAGCACTGACTCCCGACTCCTGCACGAGACCCTCGCGACGGTCTTCGACAGTTTGGGGTTCAACATCCTCGACGATCCGGTCTTCCGCGACCTGGTGATCGCCCGGATCGTAGAGCCGACCTCACTGCTTGACACCGGGCGCGTGTTGAAGGACCTGGGCCGAACCCCAGCCAGCTACGCGACGATGAAGCGCACCCTGAGCCGCGCACACGCCAAGACCAAGCCCGCGACGACGGGCGGCGCGAAGAAGGGCAGCAGCTACCGCGACCAGATCGCGACCGCCTGCTTCGCTCACGCCGCCACCCGCGGCGACATCAGCCTGATCCTCTACGACGTCACCACTCTTTACTTCGAGGCAGAGAAGGAAGACGAACTGCGCAAGGTCGGCTACTCCAAGGAACGCCGCGTCGACCCCCAGATCGTCGTGGGCCTGCTGGTCGACCGACGCGGGTTCCCGCTCGAGATCGGCTGCTTCGAGGGCAACAAGGCCGAGACGCTCACGCTGATCCCGATCGTGAAGCAGTTCCAGACCCGGCACGGGCTGGCTGACATCGTGATCGTCGCCGACGCCGGGATGCTGGCAGCCACGAATCTGCGCGACCTGGACGAGGCTGACCTGCGGTTCATCGTGGGATCGCGAGTGACCAAGGCACCCAACGATCTGGAGTCCCACTTCCGCTGGCACGGCGACGCCTTCACCGACGCCCAAGTCATCGACACCATCACCCCACGCACCGGGCACAAGATCGAGAACGACCCGAAGCAGAAGGCCGAACCGGTCTGGGACCCCGAGCACCATCCCGGCTCGTGGCGAGCGGTGTGGGCCTACTCGACCAAGCGCGCAGTGCGCGACAACCGGACGCTGACCCTGCAGGAGAACAAGGCCAAAGCCGTCGTCGCGGGCGAGAAGGCCGCCCGCACGCCCCGGTTCGTCAAGACCCGCAACGGCGCTGCCGAGCTTGACGAGGCATCGCTGGCCCGAGCCCGGCGACTGGTCGGGCTGAAGGGCTACGTCACCAACATCCCCGCCACGGTGATGCCCGCCGGCGAGGTCATCGCCAGCTACCACGCCCTATGGCAGGTCGAGCAGTCCTTCCGGATGTCCAAGACCGACCTCCGCGCCCGGCCGATGTTCCACCACACCCGCGACGCGATCGAGGCCCACCTCACCATCGTGTTCACCGCGCTCGCGGTCAGCCGCGAGGTCCAAGCCCGGACCGGGCTCGCCATCCGCAACGTCGTTCGCCAACTACGGCCACTGCGGTCCGCGACCATCGCGATCAACGGCACCCAGCAGACCTTCGCCCCCATCATCCCCGAACCACAGCAAGCCATCCTCGACGCGCTCGAGCACGCCTAACCTCACGCACTAACCACTTGAGCCAACTCAGGGGGCCGGTCGCGCTCGTGGCGCTCGCCGTCGCTGCGTACTTCATCTTCCGCAAGCGCTCCTGACGCCGAGTCGGCGCGTCTGTCTCAACCGCATCGGGACATTTGCGCCGACTCGGGCACTGTTCTTGGGACAGTTGCGCCGACTCGGCGGGTCAGAGGCGGTCGACGACCCAGTCGATGCAGGCGGTGAGGGCCTCGATGTCGGCGGCGTCGACGGAGGGGTACATCGCGATCCGCAGCTGGTTGGTGCCGATGCCGCGGTAGGCGTCGAGGTCGACGACGCCGTTCTCGGTGAGGATGCGGCGCAGCTCGTCCTTGTCGATCCCGGCGTCGAGCTCGACGGTGCCGACGACCAGGGAGCGGTGGGTGGGATCCTCGACGAACGGCCGGACGTACGGCGCCTTCTCGGCCCACGCGTAGAGCGCGTCGGAGGAGGCGGTGGTGCGGGCGACCATCGCGTCGAGGCCGCCCGAGGAGTTCATCCAGTCGACCTGCTCGGCCATCAGGAGGAGCGTGGCGACGGCCGGGGTGTTGACGGTCTGACTGCTGCGGGACTGCTTGATCGCCTCGGTCAACGAGAAGAACGACGGGATGTGCCGGCCACTGGCGGCGATCTCCTCGGCCCGCGCGATCGCGGCCGGGGAGAGGAGGGCCAGCCACAGGCCGCCGTCGGAGGCGAACGACTTCTGCGGCGCGAAGTAGTAGACGTCGCTCTGGGTGACGTCGAGCGGCAGACCGCCGGCGGCCGAGGTCGCGTCGACGATGGTGAGCTGGTCGGCACCGGCACCGGCAGGACGTACGACCGGAGCCATCACACCCGTCGAGGTCTCGTTATGTGTCCAGGCGTAAACATCGACTCCGTCCTCGTACGACGGCACGGCCAGGCCACCGGGCTCGGCCGAGATCACCGATGGGTTGCCCAGCCACGGAGCCGCCTTCGCCGCGGAGAGGAACTTCTTGCCGAACGCTCCGAAGACGGCGTGCTGGCTGCGCTCGCGCACCAGGGCGTACGTCGCCAGGTCGAAGAACGCGACCGAGCCACCGTTGCCGATGACGACCTCGTAGCCCTCCGGCAGCGAGAACAGGTCGGCCAGCCCGGACTGGACGCGGCCGACGAGATCCTTCACCGGCTGCTGGCGGTGAGAGGTGCCCATCACCGACGCCCCGGTCGCGGCGAGCACCTCCAGGCGGCCGGCGGGCACCTTGGACGGCCCGGAGCCGAAACGTCCGTCGGCGGGCAGGAGGTCGGCGGGGATCTGCAGCGTCATAAACCCATTCTCGCAAGATGCGGGCATCGGCCAGAATACCGACGTGTCTGTTGAGATTCGCCGGGTCGCGTACGACCACCCGGATGCGCAGAAGCTGGTCGACCGGGTCCAGGAGTTCTACGTCGAGCGCTACGGCGAGCCCGACCACGACCCGACCGTGCCGGAGATGTTCGAGCCGCCCGCGGGCGCCTACTTCCTGGCCTATCTCGACGACGTCCCGGTCGCCTCCGGCGCCTGGCGGCGATCCGGCGAGTCCGCGCTCGGGACCGTGGTGACCGCCGAGATCAAGCGGATGTACGTCGTCCCCGAGGCCCAGGGCCAGGGGCTCGCCAAACGCATGCTCGCCCACGTCGAGACCTCCGCGCGGCAGGCCGACTTCGAGGCCATGGTCCTCACCACCGGTGGACTTCAGCACGAGGCGATCGGGCTCTATGCGGCCAACGGCTACGTCGGCGTCGAACCTTTCGGCTACTACAAGGACGACGACCTGGTCGTCTGCATGGCCAAGCGGCTCGACAGCTGACCCCGCACCCGATCCACAACCGACCCGACAACGCAGGAACCGACCGGCTCGAGCCGGTCGGTTCCTGCGTCATGGCGTCAGCGTGCGGTCACTTCCCCCACTCGGGGTTCCAGCCCTCGACCGCGTCGGCGGGGCGAGGGGCCGGACCGGTGTAGATGGCCGAAGGCCGGATGAGCCGGCCGGTCTTCTTCTGCTCCAGGATGTGGGCCGACCAGCCACCGGTGCGGGCGCAGGTGAACATCGAGGTGAACATGTTGGCCGGGATCTCGGCGAAGTCGAGGACGATGGCGGCCCAGAACTCGACGTTGGTCTCCAGGACGCGGTCGGGGCGGCGCGCACGAAGCTCTTCCAGTGCCGCCTTCTCCAGCGCCTCGGCGACCTCGTAGCGAGGTGCGTTCAGCTCGCGGGCGGTGCGACGAAGCACGCGCGCACGCGGGTCCTCGGCGCGGTAGACGCGGTGGCCGAAGCCCATCAGCCGCTCACCCGAGTCCAGGAGCCCCTTGACGTAGGAGGCCGCGTCGCCGGACTTCTCGACGTCCTCGATCATGCCGAGTACGCGGGAGGGCGCGCCGCCGTGCAGCGGGCCGCTCATCGCGCCGATGGCTCCGGAGAAGGCCGCGGCGACGTCGGCGCCGGTGGAGGTGATCACCCGGGCGGTGAAGGTGGAGGCGTTCATGCCGTGCTCGGCGGCCGAGGACCAGTAGGCGTCGATGGCGTGCGCGTGGGCCGGGTCGGCCTCGCCGCGCCAGCGGATCAGGAACTTCTCGGCGAGAGTGCTGCCCTTGTCGACCTCGCGCTGCGGCACCACCGGGAGGTGGATGGAGCGAGCGGACTGGCCGGCGTACGACAGGACCATGACGGCCACACGCGCGAGGTCCTCGCGGGCCTGCTCGTCGGAGATGTCGTAGGTCTGCCCGAACCCGAAGGCGGGTGCGAGCATCGGAATGGCGGCCTGGACGTCGACGCGCACGTCGCCGGTGTGCACCGGCAGGTTGTAGGCCTCGGCGGGCGGCAGGCCGGGCCCGTACGAGCCGTCGATCAGCAGACCCCAGACGTTCTCGAACGGGACCCGCCCGACGATGTCTTCGATGTCGACCCCGCGGTAGCGAAGGGCCGAACCCTCTTTGTCGGGCTCCGCGATCTCGGTCTCGAAGGCCACGACGCCCTCGAGGCCGTGCTGTACCTGGCTCACTACCTTCTCCGTTCCTCTGTTGTCATGGGCATTGTGCCGCATCCTGGCTCCGACCCGGGCGTGGGGCGCGGTCGTGGTAGGGGGTCCGGCGCTAGTGTCGCCACCATGGACCTGGGGAAGCTCGTCGGTGGTCTCAACGCCAAGGACATCGACAAGGTGATCAAGCTGATCACCGAGAACAAGGACGTGCTGGCGGCACTCGAGCGGCTGCCGCAGCTGTTCGACTCCTTCGGCGAGGGACTCGAGGCGGCCGGCGGGCGCGCCCGTGAGGCCGGCGCCGTGCTGGTCGGGGACGGCACCGGTGGCGTCAAGGACGCGCTCGGCGACGTCGCCACCTCGCTGGGCGGGATCTCCACGGCGATCTCCAAGGGCGTCGACCGCCTCGCCGACGTCGCCGAGGGGCTCGGCCGGGTGCCGATGGCCGACGGTCCGGCCAAGTCGATCGCCAGCGCGGCGAAGGAGATCGGCGGGGCCGGCTCGGCGCTCGACGATCTCTCCGGCTCGCTCGAGACGATCGCAGAGCTCCTCGCGAAGGTCGGGTCGGCGCTGGAGCAGCTGGGCGACAAGCTCGACGAGTCGGGCACCCAGGTGAAGGGCTTCATGGGCTGATCCGTATGAGTTGAGTCCCCGACGCCGGTGACTCCCGACGTCGTAGGTTGAGACCATGGATCTCTCAGCTGAGCTGGCGGCCGCGCGTGAGTCTTACACCCGCGACGGTCTGACCGAGGACGACCTCGCGGCGGACCCGTTCCAACAGTTCGAGAGGTGGTACGCCGAGGCTCGTGACGCGGGCATCGTCGAGCCCAACGCGATGGTGGTCTCGACCGTCTCGGCGGACGGCGCGCCCTCGTCGCGGACGGTGCTGCTGAAGGGTTTCTCGACCGAGGGCTTCACCTTCTTCACCAACACCGCCTCCCGGAAGGGCTCCGACCTCGCGCACAACCCGCGCTGCGCGGTGCTCTTCCCGTGGCACCCGCTGGAGCGTCAGGTACGCATCGACGGCGTCGCCCACCAGCTCTCGACGGAAGACGTCGAGGCCTACTTCTCCCAGCGTCCGCGCGGCTCCCAGCTCGGCGCCCACGCCTCCCACCAGAGCCGGGTCGTGACCGGGCGCGAGGAGCTGGCGGCGGCATACGAGCGGATCGAGGCGCAGTTCGAGGGACAGCCGGTCCCGGTGCCGGAGGAGTGGGGCGGCTACCGGGTCGAGCCCGAGACCGTGGAGTTCTGGCAGGGGCGGCCGGGGCGGATGCACGACCGGCTCGTCTACCGCCGCGAGGGCGACAAGTGGCGCACGGAGAGGCTGGCTCCATGACGGGGATGGAGCGGGTCACCCGAGCGCTGGGTGGCCGGATCGCCTACGGCGCCGACTACAACCCGGAGCAGTGGCCCGAGGAGGTCTGGGACGAGGACGTACGCCTCATGCAGGAGGCCGGGGTCAACCTGGTCAGCGTGGGGATCTTCTCCTGGGCACTGCTGGAGCCCGAGCCGGGGAGGTACGACTTCGGCTGGCTCGACCGGGTGCTCGACAAGCTCCACGCGGGTGGGATCGCCGTGGACCTGGCGACTGCGACCGCGAGCCCGCCGCCGTGGTTCCTCGAGCGCCACCCGGAGGCCACGCTCGTCGACCAGATCGGCAACCCGCGCGCGTTCGGTGCCCGCCAGGCGTACTGCCCCTCCTCGACCGGCTATCGCGAGGCCGCTACGGCGCTCATCACCGAGCTGGTCAAGCGCTACGACGAGCATCCGGCGGTCGTGATGTGGCACGTCAACAACGAGTACGGCTGCCACAACGACCACTGTTTCTGCGACGCCAGCGCGGTGGCCTTCCGGCACTGGCTGCAGGACCGCTACGGCACGATCGAGAAGCTCAACGAGGCCTGGGCGACGGCCTTCTGGAGCCAGCACTACACCGGCTGGGAGAAGATCGGTCCGCCACGACAGGTCTCCTACGGCAACTTCGCCAACCCCGGCCAGCAGCTCGACTGGTGGCGGTTCTGCTCCGACGAGATCCGCGACCTCTACCGGGTGGAGGCGGCGGCGGTGCGGGCGCACTCCGACAAGCCCCTGACCACCAACTTCATGGGGTTCCGCAAGTCGCTCGACTACCGCAGCTGGGTCGACGTCGGCGACCTCGTCTCCAACGACCACTACCTCATCGCCGAGGACGACGACCGCACCCAGCAGCTCGCGATGACGGCCGACCTGACCCGCTCCTGGGCCCACGGTGAGCCGTGGCTGCTGATGGAGCACTCCACGTCCGCGGTCAACTGGCAGCCGCGCAACATCGCCAAGACCACCGGCGAGATGCGCCGCAACTCCTTCCAGCACGTCGCGCGCGGAGCCGACGGCGCGCTGTTCTTCCAGTGGCGTGCCTCGCGCGGTGGTGCGGAGAAGTTCCACTCCGCGATGGTTCCGCACGCCGGCACCGAGAGCCGCCTGTGGCGAGACGTCGTACGCCTCGGGGCGGATCTCTCCGCGATCGCGGAGGTCGCCGGCACCCGGGTCGCACAGGCAGGCGTCGCGATCTGCTTCGACTGGGAGTCCTGGTGGGCGGCGACCTTCGACTCGCACCCGTCGGTCGACGTCGATCCGATGGCGACCGCGCGGGCCTGGCACAAGGCCTGCTGGACGCGGAATCTCGGTGTCGACATCGTCGGGGTCGCCGACCCGCTCGACGGCTACGAGGTGGTGGTGCTGCCGGTGCAGTACCTGCTCTCCGACGAGACCATCGCGCGGTTCACCGCCTTCGTCGAGGCCGGCGGCACCCTGGTCGCCACCTACTTCTCCGGCATCGTCGACGAGCACGACCACATCCGGCTGGGCGGCTACCCGGGCGGTCTGTCCGATCTCCTCGGGGTGCGGATCGAGGAGTTCTGCCCGCTTCCCCAGGGCGACGAGATCCCGCTGACCGCCTACGGCTCCGGCACGATCTGGAGCGAGCGAGGTCGCGCTGTCGGGGCCGATGTGGTGGCTGCGTACGCCACCGGCGACTGCGCCGGCGACCCGGCCGTCACCCGGCGCCGGGTCGGCAAGGGCACGGCCTGGTACGTCGGCACCGAGCTCACCCCCGAGTCGCTCGACACCCTGGCCAACCAGGTCCTCACCACGACCAAGCCGGTCGTCGGGGGACTCCCCGAGGGCGTCGAGGCGATCCGTCGGGTGGGTGAGCAGGGGACGTACGTCTTCGTCATCAACCACACCCACGAAGCGGTCATCGTCCCCGTCCGGGGCACCGACCTGCTCTCCGGCAACGAGGGCGGGCCGCACGTGGTCCGTGCGGGTCAGGTCGCGGTCATCCGCGAGGGGTAGGTTTCCCCGGTTGACCGGGGAAACCTGGACTTGTTGGGTGTTTCAGTGCCCGTCAAGCCCAGGAATACCCGGTCAACCGGGTATTCCTGGGGCTGATGTGACTCAGCGACTGACCGCCGCCTCGGCGTTGACGATGCCGCTGCCGTAGAAGCCGTTCGGCGCGTCGCCACCCTCACAGGTGTGCGTGCTGGTCCGCGTCGAGCCGTCGGGCAGGTGGCGGACATAGGTGAAGTCCGCCGGGACCGGGCAGGCCTTGTCGGTGGCCGACTTGAGCAGGATCTTCTCGACCTTGGCGGGCGAGAGGGTCTTGCCGGAGCGGTCGCGGCTGCCGTACTCGCCGACGATCAGCGCGGCCACACCAGCGGCGTGCGGGGAGGCCATCGAGGTGCCCTGCAGGTACTGGTAGTAGGAGCACTCGCCGCTGGAGCAGTCCGCGACGGCCCACGGGACCACGACCTCGCCCGTCGCCGGGTCGATCGCGCCGTCGGCCACGGCCAGGTCGTAGGGGTAGGCGGCCAGGATGTTGGCGGCGAAGTCGCGCTTGCCGTCGGCGGTGTCGTACCCATCGCCACCAGGCGCCGCGACGTCGACGAAGCCGTTGCCGTAGCTGGAGTAGTAGGACTTGCGCTCGGACGGGCCGGTGGCGCTGACCGCGATGACCCCGTTGCCCTCGGTGGGCATCGAGACGCACGACTCCGGGTCGAGCAGGTCACGGACGTAGGCGGCCTCGCCGGGCTCGCTGGCGTAGTCGGGGCTGCTCGCGTCGGTCTGCGGTTTGGTGTAGTCGATCGCCTGGTTGCCGGCGGCCGCGATCAGGGTGACGCCGCGGGCGCGGGCGTAGTCGAGGGCACGCTGCATCGCGGTGATGATCGTGACCTGCTCGGCCTGGTCTGCGGCGGAGTCGGCCGGGTGGTTGGTGCAGTTGAACAGCCACGGGTCGACGTAGTAGCTCATGTTGACCACGTCGATGCCGTTGCGGCCGGCGTAGGTGAGCGCGTCGACCGAGGGCTGCAGGAAGAAGTAGCCGGAGTCCTGGCCGGCGCGGAGGTTGACGATGTCGGCCTCCGGGGCGACGCCCGTGATGCCGACGCCGTTGACCGGCGAGGCGATGGTCGAGGCGACGTGGGTGCCGTGGCCGTTCTCATCGACGTCGGCCGCGTCCTCGCAGGAGGCGTCGGGCTCGTCCTCACACGGGCCGTCGACGTTGGCGCCGTTGGCGTCGACCGGGATGTCGGTCGTGAAGTTGCGGCTCAGGTTCGCGTCGAAGTTGGGTGCGATGTCGGGGTGCGACCCGTCGACACCGGTGTCCAGGATGCCGACGCGGACACCCTTGCCGCGCTCGGTCTTGTTGGCGTCCGCGGCGTGGATCTGCTTCATGTCCCACTGCAGGCCGGAGAGCGGCTCCCCGGGGCCCTTGGGCTTCGGCGTCTTGGGCGCGGTGCCCTTGCCGCCGCGGATCTCGGTCTCGACCTTCGACACCTCCTGCTTGCGGGCGTTGCTCGCCCCGTCGGGGGTGTTGGCGCCCACGATCCTGTCCTGGGCCGCGCCGACGAGGGCGCCCGAGGCGTTGGCCGCCTCGGCGAAGTCCTCGCCTGCGGTCACCGTCGCGACACCGATGGCGCTGTTCTCCGAGACGATCTCGCCCCCGGCGGCCTTCACCGCGGCACGGGCAGTGGCGGCCGAGGATCCCTCGGCATATGCCACGACATAGCGGACCTCCTTGTCGGAGGTGGCGGTTCCCGAGTTCGCCATGACGAGGGCGCCGGTGACCCCCAGCGCGACCGCGGTCGCGCCTGTCAACAACCTACGCATGCTGTCTCCATTCCGGATTCGGTGGTCGAGATCATCGATCACCGCTGTCATGGCCCTTGTCGGCCCGACAGTGGGCCCAGCATGCCTTAGTCAGCATCCGCTCGGACAGGGTTTGGACATCCACCGTTCACCCAATAATTGGGTTGTGAGTGAGTGCTCACTCACTTACTCTCGAAGACGTGGACGAACGACGTACGCGGGCGAAGCCGATTCCCGCAGCCGACCGGCGCGCAGCGATCATCGCGGCGACCGAGACGCTGCTGATCGAGCACGGCACGGCGACCACCACCCGGCTCATCGCCGAGGCGGCTGGCGTCGCCGAGGGCACGATCTTCCGGCACTTCCGCGACAAGCGGGAGCTCTACCGGGCCGTGGCGGAGAACGTCTTCGACCCCGACAGGACCGGGGAGTCCATGGCGGACGTCGTCGAGGACAAGGCCGACATCGAGGACAAGCTCCGAGCCGTGATCGACCTGCTGGCCGCCGGCTCGCAGCGCGGTGTCCTCGTGATGATGGCCGTGCGCTCGGCCGTGATGGAGGAGGCGGACCCCGAGGGCGTACGTCATCCGCACGGTCCGCCGAAGTTCCTCATCGAGGCCAACAAGGCCCTCATCGACAACCTGACGCGGCTCGTCTTCGAGCCGCACGCGAACGAGCTGCGGCTGCCGCCGCGCAAGGCCGCGCTGGTGCTGCGCAGCCTCACGATCGGGGCCTGGCTCCCCGGTCTGAACCGAACGAACCAGCCACTGAGCAGCGAGGACGTCATCGACGTGCTGCTCGGAGGCATCCTGACCAGAGAGACCCCCTGAATGCTTCTCCGACTGCTGCGGGACTACCTGCTCCCGTACAAGAGATTCCTGGTCGTCATCGCGATCCTGCAGCTCTTGTCGACCTCGGCCTTCATGCTGCTGCCCAGCCTCAACGCCGACATCATCGACCAGGGCGTGGCCGAAGGCGACACCGGCTACATCATGCGCATCGGCGCGATCATGCTCGGCGTGGCCCTGGTGCAGATCCTGTGCTCGATCGCCAGCGTCTACTTCGCCGCACGCAGCTCGATGAGCTTCGGTCGCGACCTGCGCGCGGCGATCTTCGCGAAGGTCGGCTCCTTCAGTGCCCGCGAGGTCGGCCGCTTCGGCGCTCCCTCGCTGATCACCCGGACGACCAACGACGTCCAGCAGGTCCAGATGCTCGCCGTGCTGACCTGCACGCTCGCGGTGATGGTGCCGATGATGATGGTCGGCGGTGTCGTGATGGCCATCCGGGAGGACGCCGGCCTCGCCTGGCTGCTCGCGGTCGTCATTCCGGTGCTGCTCCTCTCCATGGCCGTGGTCGTGCGCGGCATGGTCCCCAACTTCCGCAAGGTGCAGGAGCGCATCGACGCGGTCAACCGCATCCTGCGCGAGCAGATCACCGGCATCCGGGTGATCCGAGCGTTCGTGCGCGAGCGCCAGGAGACCGAGCGCTTCGCGAAGGCCAACGACGAGCTCACCGACGTCGCGCTGCGGGCCGGGCGCTGGATGTCGACGATGTTCCCGCTGATGATGCTGGTCATCAACGTCGCCAGCGTCGCGGTGATCTGGTTCGGCGGCATCCGGGTCGACAACGGGGTGATGCAGGTCGGTCCGCTGACCGCCTTCCTGCAGTACCTGATGCAGATCCTGATGTCGATCATGATGGGCACCTTCATGCTCATGCAGGTGCCGCGCGCGGCCGTCTGCGCCGACCGGATCGCCGAGGTCCTCGACACCGAGACGTCGGTGACCCCGCCGAGCGCCGGCATCACCGAGATCTCCCGTCGCGGCCACGTCGACCTGGTCGGAGCCGGCTTCACCTACCCCGGCGCCGACCACCCCGTCCTCCACGACCTCACCTTCGAGGCCCGGCCCGGGCAGACCGTCGCGATCATCGGCTCCACCGGCGCCGGCAAGACGACCCTGCTGGGCCTCGTCCCACGGCTCTTCGACGCGACCGCCGGCGTCGTCCGGGTGGGTGGGATCGACGTACGCGACCTCGACCCGGCCACCCTGCGCAGCTCCCTCGGGCTGGTGCCGCAGAAGGCCTTCCTGTTCACCGGCACCGTCCGGTCCAACCTGCTCCACGGCAAGCCGGACGCCACCGACGAGGAGCTCTGGCACGCGCTCGAGGTCGCTCAGGCACGCGACTTCGTGGAGCGGATGGCGCCCGAGGGCGGCACCGGTCTGGACGCCGAGATCGACCAGGGCGGCACCAACGTCTCCGGCGGTCAGCGGCAGCGCCTGGCCATCGCCCGTGCGCTCGTACGTCGTCCTGACATCTACCTCTTCGACGACTCCTTCTCGGCGCTCGACGTCGCCACCGACGCCCGGCTCCGGGCGGCGCTCGCGCCTGAGACCCGCAACGCCACGGTGATCGTGGTCGCCCAGCGCGTCTCCACCATCCGCGACGCCGACAAGATCCTCGTGCTCGAGGACGGCGCCCTCGTCGGCGAGGGCACCCACGAGGAGCTGCTCGCCGGCAACGCCACCTACCAGGAGATCGTCTCCTCCCAGCTCAGTGCAGAGGAGGCCGCCGCATGAGCGACCCCACAACCAGTCAGCCCGGCCAGAACGGCCAGATGAAGAAGACCGAGCGGATCGTACGTCCCCAGGGCGGCCCCGGACCGATGGGCGCCGGCGGCGCGGTGGGGGACAAGGCGATGAACTTCGTCCCCTCGGCGAAGCGCCTCCTGAGAAGGATGGCGCCCTACAAGGTCCACGCCTTCGCGACGATCGTCCTGGCTGCGATCAGCGTGACGCTGATGTCGCTGGGTCCGTGGCTGCTGGGCAAGGCGACCAACATCATCTTCGGTGGCATCTTCTCCCGCGAGCTGCCGGCCGGGGTGACCCAGGAGGAGGCGGTCGAGGGCCTGCGCGCCCAGGGCGACGACAAGCTCGCCGACATGCTCTCCGGGATGGACTACGTCAACCCCGGCCACGGCGTCGACTTCGACGCCCTGCGCAACGCGTTGATGATCGTGCTCATCGTCTACCTGGTCGCCTCGATGCTCTCCTTCGCGCAGGGCTGGATCCTCAACTCGGTCGTCCAGGGCACCGTGAAGGGACTGCGTGAGGACGTCGAGAAGAAGGTGCACAGCGTCCCGCTGTCCTACTTCGACAAGCAGCCGCGAGGCGAGCTGCTCAGCCGGGTCACCAACGACATCGACAACATCAGCCAGACGCTGCAGCAGACCTTCAGCCAGGTCCTGACAGCGCTGTTCACGCTGGTCACGGTGCTGTTCATGATGTTCTGGATCAGCCCGGTGCTGGCCCTGATCGCGCTGCTCGCGGTGCCGGTCTCGCTGGTCGTGACCGGCGCGGTGATGAAGCGGTCGCAGGGCCAGTTCGTGGCCCAGTGGCGCAGCACCGGCAAGCTCAACGGCCACATCGAGGAGACCTTCTCGGGCCACGACCTGGTCAAGGTCTTCGGCCGTCAGGAGGACGTCGAGAAGACCTTCGCCGAGGAGAACGACAAGCTCTTCGACGCGGCCTTCAAGGCCCAGTTCATCAGCGGGATCCTGATGCCGCTGATGATGTTCGTGGGCAACCTGATGTTCGTGGTGGTCTGCGTGGTCGGGTCGCTCCGGGTCGCCAGCGGCGCGCTGAGCCTCGGCGAGCTGCAGGCCTTCATCCAGTACTCGCGCCAGTTCACCCAGCCCATCACCACCCTCGCCTCGATGATGAACCTGCTCCAGTCGGGCGTCGCCTCGGCCGAGCGCGTCTTCGAGCTGCTCGACGCCCAGGACCAGTCGCCCGATGTCGGGGCGGCCCGTGACGGGTCGTCCGGTGCAGGCGAGGTCCGCTTCGAGCACGTCTCGTTCGCCTATGACAAGGACAGGCCGCTCATCGAGGACCTGTCACTGGTTGCCCGCCCCGGGCAGACCGTCGCGATCGTCGGCCCCACCGGAGCCGGCAAGACCACGCTGGTCAACCTGATCATGAGGTTCTACGAGCTCGATGCCGGCCGGATCACCCTCGACGGCGTCGACATCGCCTCGATGCCCCGCGCGGACCTGCGGGGGCGCACCGGCATGGTGCTCCAGGACACCTGGCTCTTCGAAGGCACGATCCGCGACAACATCCGCTACGGCCGGCCGTCCGCGACCGAGGAGGAGCTCCTCGAGGCGGCCCGGGCGACGTACGTCGACAGGTTCGTGCACTCGCTCCCCGACGGCTACGACACCCTGATCACCGACCAGGGCGGCAACCTCTCGGCGGGCGAGCGGCAGCTGGTCACGATCGCCCGGGCCTTCCTGGCCGAGCCGTCGCTGCTGATCCTCGACGAGGCGACCTCCTCGGTCGACACCCGCACCGAGCTGCTCCTGCAGCACGCCATGGCGGCGCTGCGCTCGGACCGTACGTCCTTCGTGATCGCCCACCGGCTCTCCACGATCCGCGACGCCGACCTGATCCTGGTCATGCGTGACGGCGCGATCGTCGAGCAGGGTGACCATGCCGAGCTGCTCGAGGCAGGCGGGGCGTACGCCGAGCTCTACCAGTCGCAGTTCAGCCACCCGATCGTGGAGGAGGAGCCCGCGACCGCGTGAAAATAAACCCTTTGAACCCGGTCCGCCTCGACGCCTACCGTTGAGGCACACGGGAAAGGAGGTGATCCGATCAGATGAAGAACGATTGGATGCGTGAGGTGGCTGCTCGCTAGCAGCCCTCCAACCATGGATGGGGAGCTGGCAATCCAACGGCAGCCACCCGACCCGCAGGCGTACCGGACTCATCCACCGGGTCGGCCACCTGGCCCGCCTGCGGGTCGTCCCGTTTTCGGAGGGCACGGTCGCGCGCGGACGCGGCCGACGACAAGTTGCGTTTAGCAACTAAACCCACGTATATTGGTTGCCGATATTCAACCAGTTCCTCGTGAGAGTCGAGCCCGCACTTGTCAGAGTCCCAGCAGTCTTCGCAGGCCATCGCCGCGCCGGAGATGAGCCACCGCCAGATCATGGAGGTCCTCTCAGGTCTCCTGATGGCGCTCTTCGTCGCCATGCTGTCCAGCACGTCGGTCGCCAACGCCCTGCCGCGGATCGTCACCGACCTCGGCGGCACCCAGGGCGGCTACACCTGGATCGTCGTCTCGAGCATGCTGGCGATGACCGCGACGACGCCGATCTGGGGCAAGCTCGCCGATCTCTACAACAAGAAGGTCCTGGTGCAGGTCGCCCTCGGCCTGTTCATCGTCGGCTCGGCGATCTGTGGCCTGGCTCCCTCGATGCCGGTGATCATCACCGGCCGGGTCATCGCCGGCCTCGGTATGGGCGGCATCGTCGCGCTGATCCAGGTGATCATCGCGATGATCGTCTCCCCGCGTGAGCGCGGCCGCTACTCCGGCTACATCGGTGCGGTCTTCGCGCTGGCCACGGTCATCGGCCCGCTCGTGGGCGGCGTGATCGTCGACTCCCCGGTCGGCTGGCCCGGCGTCTTCTACGTCGGCGTCCCGTTCGCAGTGGTCGCGTTCATCCTGCTGCAGAAGACCCTGCACCTCCCGCACGTACGCCGCGAGGTCAGCATCGACTACCTCGGTGCGTTCCTGCTGGTCGCCGGTGTCTCGATGCTGCTGATCTGGGTGACGCTGGGTGGTGAGTCCTTCGAGTGGGCCTCGCTGATGTCGTACGCCCTGGTCGCAGGCAGCCTCGTCGTGCTCGCCGTCGCGATCCTGGTCGAGGGCAGGTTCGCCAAGGAGCCGATCATCCCGCTGCGGCTCTTCCGCGACCGCACCATGGTGCTCTCCACGGTCGCCTCGTTCTTCGTGGGTGCGGGAATGTTCGGTGCGACGGTCTACTTGCAGCAGTACTTCCAGACCGCCCGCGGGATGACGCCGACCCACGCCGGCCTGATGTCGATCTGCATGGTGCTCGGGCTCTCCGTGGCCGGCATGGTCACCGGACGCCTGATCAGCGCCACCGGTCGCTGGAAGCGCTACCTGCTCTTCGGCGGCGTCATGCTGCCGATCGGGCTCTACCTGCTCAGCACCATCGACGAGCACACCAACCTCGCCCTGGTCGGTGCCTTCATGGCCGTCGTCGGCCTCGGTGTCGGTGCGACCAACCAGAACCTGGTGCTCGCGGTGCAGAACAACCTCGACACCAAGGACATGGGTGCCGGCTCCTCGGTGGTCGCCTTCTTCCGGTCGATGGGTGGCTCGATGGGCATCGCCGCGCTCGGTGCCGTGCTGTCCCACCGGGTCGAGGACGTCATCACCGACGGCATCCCCGAGCTGGTCGCCAGCGGGAAGGTCACCCCCGAGGAGCTCCGGAGCCTGCAGAGCGGCGGGCTCGCCGACCCGGCGAGCATGCCCAGCGCGATGCAGGCCCTCTACGAGCACGCCTTCGCCGTCGCCACCGCCGACCTCTTCCTGGTGGCCATCCCGTGTGCCCTGCTCGCGCTGGTCGCTATCGTGGGCATCAGGGAGGTCCCGCTCAAGACGACCGTCGAGGATCTCCCCGACGAGAAGGCCCTCGCCGAGGCCGAGGCCGAAGCCGAGGGAGCTGTTCGGAGATGACTGACGAGCCCGCTGTGGGCGACGAGATCGATGCCCCGCGGGTGGAGTCGCTGATCCGGCTCGAGGCCGAGGTCGGGGTGCTCATGCGACGGGCGAAGCGGGCGATGCGCATCCGTGGCCGGATGCTGCACCCCGACCTGCCGCCGGGTGGCTACATGGTGCTGACCTGGGTCGCCGAGCACGGTCCGCTGCGTGCCTCCGCTCTCGTCGACGGGCTCGGCATCGACAAGGGTGCCGTCAGCCGGATGGTGCAGACGATCGTCGACCTCGGCCTGCTCGAGCGCCATCCCGATCCCGAGGACGGCCGCGCCAGCCTGGTCTCGCTGACCGCCGAGGCGCGCGAAGGGCTCGACCGCGTGGCCCGGGAGCGCCGCGTACGCTTCAGCGACCGGCTGGCCGACTGGAGTCCCGACGACATCGACCGACTCAGCGCTATGCTGTCCAGATACAACGAAGCCCTAGAACGCCAGGGCTCCTAGGGGATCACGCGTGCTGATCTCTCCTGCAGGCCGACGTCGTCCGGGACACACCCTGCTGGGTTCGGTTTTTTTGACTGATTCAAGGATGTAGGATTAACCCGTGAGCGAGCGCATGCGAGTGAACCATCGAAACAACACGCGGCCGCGTCCGCATACTGGCGCTTGCGCTACGGAGGTGGCCGCGTGAGCGACCTCATCGACACCACCGAGATGTACCTTCGCACCATCTATGAGCTGGTCGAAGAGGGAATCGTTCCGCTGCGCGCCCGCATCGCCGAGCGCCTGCACCAGTCGGGTCCCACGGTCTCCCAGACCGTCGCCCGGATGGAACGCGACGGTCTGCTCACCGTCGAGGGCGATCGCCACCTGCAGCTCACCGACGAGGGCCTTCGCCTGGCCACCCGCGTGATGCGCAAGCACCGGCTCGCCGAGCGGCTGCTCACCGACGTCATCGGCCTCGACTGGGAGCTCGTCCACGAGGAGGCGTGCCGCTGGGAGCACGTCATGTCGGACACCGTCGAGAAGCGACTGCTCGACCTGCTCGGCGACCCGACCGAGTCGCCCTACGGCAACCCGATCCCCGGTCTCGACGAGCTCGGCGGCAAGCCCGCCGACGAGGACTTCATGGCCGGCGTCCAATCACTCACGGCCGCGGCGACCTCCGAGCGCGCCACCGTCCTGGTGCGCCGCATCTCCGAGGAGATGCAGAAGGACGAGTCGCTGATGAGCGCTCTGCGCCGGGTCGGCGCGACGCCGGACCAGACCGTCGCCATCAAGGCGACCGCCGACGGGGTCATGCTCGGCTCCGGTGGAGAGACCGCGGAGATCATCCCCGAGGCCGCGGACCATATCTTCGTCAAGGCGCTCTGACCGGCAGATTCACTCCCGATCGACTCCACGAGTCGGCATCGGTGTGGCAACTTCGCACCCACTTTTGTAACCGTGGGTGAAATTCTCTCGACGTCGGCAGAATTCGGCACATCACTCTGGACCGATTACGTCATCGATGCTTATGTTTGACGTGCGGGGCCTGCTGGAGGCCAGTGATCCATGTGGGCTTCAGCAGTTGTCATGTCGAGACTTGCGGGGGTCTCCGGAGGGGAGAGCTCTATGGAGGTCGTTCATCTGCCCGCTCGCGGTCGCGAGCTGGATGAGACGTTCCGCCCAGTCGCCGTCCACCACACCGACACCGGCCTGACCCGTCATCTCAAGCGTGGCGAGGAGATCGTGCTCACCGACCTCGGTGGGGACTTCCACAGCGCCAAGGTGCTGCTGATCGACGAAGGTCCGGTCTACCACTTCTTCATCGGGGCCAGACTGTCGGTCGACGAGGCCGCCGGCCGCATGGCAGACCTGCCGATCCAGTCACGCTCTGCGTGAGGACAGCGCGGTGAGGAACTCGCTGGTCCCCACCTCCAGCTTGTACGTAGCCTCCCCGTCACCCCTGGTGGCGCCACGGTTGACGATGACGACCGGGATCCCGGCCTTGGCCGCCCGGCGTACGAACCGGTAGCCACTCATCACCGCCAGACTCGAGCCCGCGACGAGCAGCACGCCCTTCCCCTCGTGCCGCTCGCCGCGGAGCTCGGAACCTTCCTCCGCGAGCGCGTCGACCGCAGCCATGCACCGGTTGACCCGGTCCTTGGGCACGTTCTCCCCGAAGAAGACGACGTCGGGCTTGAGGATGCCGCCGCAGATCTCGCAGTCGGGTACGACGAAGTCCTGCGTCTCCTCGAGGGCGACGTCACCGTCGGGCCGGCTCTCGACGTCCGCGTGCGCCTCGGCCCAGCCGGCGTTGAGCGCCTCCATCCGCACCTGGAGCTCGCGGCGTGGGCTCAGCGTGCGGCAGGACAGACAGATCACGTCGGCCACCCGGCCGTGCAGCGTCACGATCCGGCCGCTCCTGGCCAGCTCCGGCGCCGCCTGCTCGTGCAGCCCGTCGACGTTCTGGGTGATCAGCAGCTCGGGGTCGATCGCGGCCACGGCCCGGTGGCCGGCGTTCGGCACGGCGCTGCCCATCCGCCGCCAGCCGAGGTGGCTGCGTGCCCAGTAGCGCTGCCGCTCCTGCGGGCCCGAGATGAACTGCTGGTAGGTCATCGGCTGGCGTGAGGGGCTGCCCGGGCTGCGGTAGTCAGGGATGCCCGAGTCGGTCGAGACGCCGGCCCCGGTCAGCACCACGAGTCGCCGGTCCTGGAGGAGGGCGAGGGCTGCTGCGTACGTCTCTTTGGTTGTCGCCCCGGGGGCGAGCGTCATCAGGCGTACCTGGCCTCGGCGCGAGCCTTGCGCTTGGCGGCCTCGACCTCGCGGTTCTTCTTCGGGGCGTTGGTGACCAGGTCGTCGAGGAGATGCCGGGTGATGTGGGCGATCTCGGCGACGGCGCGGTCGAAGGCCTCCTGGTTGGCGGCAGAAGGCTTGGTGGTGCCGCTCACCTTGCGTACGAACTGCAGGGCGGCAGCGGTGACCTCGTCGTTGGTGGCTGGCGGCTCGAAGTTGTGGAGCGGGCGGATGTTGCGGCACATGCCGACAACGGTACTCGGATCGCCGAGGCGTCTACCGGGAACGACCGGGTGCCTGGGAAGGAGCCTGGCCCCGAGGATGCGGGGGGACCGGCCCGCCGTTCGGGCCGCCTGGGCTCCTGGCCGGCCTGGCGTTGTCGCCCGGAGGCGCCGGGCGGGGCACGACGCCGTCCTCGAGCAGCTGGCTCGCCATCAGCGCGGCCTGGGTGCGGTGGCTGACGCCGAGCTTGGCGAGGAGGCCGGTGATGTGGTTCTTGACGGTCTTCTCCGCGAGCACCAGCCGGTCGGCGATCTGCCGGTTGGAGATGCCCTCGGCGAGCAGCACCAGGATCCGCCGCTGCTGCGGGGTCAGCTCGGCGACCACCTCGTGCATCCGGCGGCGCTCCTCGACGTTGTGCACGACCTTGGCGGCGGCCTCGGGGTCGAAGAGGGTGTGGCCGCTGGCCACGAGGCGTACGCCGGAGACCAGGCTCGTCGCCTCGATCTGCTTGAGCACGTAACCGGCGGCGCCGGCCATGATCGCCTGGCTCATCACCTCGTCGTCGGCGTCGGTGGCCAGGATCATGCAGCGGATGTCGCTCTTCATCGCCAGCGCCTCGCGGCACAGCGCGACCCCGGAGGAGTCGGGGAGATGGGCGTCGAGGATGAGTACGTCAGGACGGAGCGTCGCGATCAGCGGGCGTGCCTCGGCGGCCGTGCGGGCCTCGCCGACGACCTCGATGTCCGCCTCGCGCTGCAGCACCGTACGCACGCCGACACGCACGACATCGTGACCGTCGGCCAGCAGAACGCTGATCACCGCGTCGCCCACAGGCTCGTCTCACTCATCTCGTCGTTGGGGATGGTGCCGAAAGAAACCGCTCAAGAGTATCCCTATTGATGCAACATTTGATCACTCAGAGGCCCGTGCCGTCTCGGATTTCGTTGCTTCTGGAAAGGTAGCGGCTATGACGACTTCTCGCGATCTCGACATCGTCCTGTTCGGCGCGACCGGGTTCACCGGCGGTCTGGTTGCCGAGTATCTGGCCGCGCACGCGCCCGACGGGCTGCGGTGGGCGCTCGCGGGCCGGTCTCTGTCGCGTCTCGAGACCGTCCGCGACGGGCTCGGCGGGGCCGAGGTCGAGCTCATCCAGGCCGACGTGAACGATGCGGCCTCGCTCGCCACGCTGGCGTCTCGTGCGCGCGTCGTGATCACCACGGTCGGGCCCTACCTGGAGTTCGGTGAGCCGCTGGTCAAGGCCTGCGCGGAGGCCGGTGCCGACTACGTCGACCTCACCGGAGAGCCTGAGTTCGTCGACCGGATGTTCGTGATGTACGACGCCACCGCCCGCGCCAACGGCGCCCGGATCGTGCACGCCTGCGGGTTCGACTCGATCCCGCACGACCTCGGTGCCTACTACACGGTGCGCGAGCTCGCCGCCGGTGGCGAGATCACCGGGCCGATGACGATGAAGGGCGTCGTACGCACCAACGCGACCTTCTCCGGCGGCACCTTCCACTCGGCGCTGGGGCAGATGTCGCGCCCTCGGGAGATGGCGACCGCGGCGCGCGAGCGCCGGGCGCTCGAGGTGCGGCCGGAGGGACGTACGTCTCGACCGGCGAAGCCGTCGTTGGGTCGCGATCGTGAACTGGGCTACTGGCTGCTGCCGCTGCCGACCATCGACCCGTTCATCGTCGCCCGTTCCGGGCGAGCCCTGGAGGCGTACGGCCCCGCCTTCACCTACTCGCACTACGCCGGGACCAAGACGCTGCGGTACGCCGTCGGTGGTGCGGTCGGCGCCGGTGGCCTCGCCCTCGCCATGCAGGTGCCGCCGCTGCGGGCCAAGCTCGGGGAGCGGGTCAAGCAGGGCACCGGACCCTCTGAGCGTCGGCGCGAGAAGTCGTGGTTCACCGTCGACTTCGTCGCCGAGACCGGCGGCCGGAAGATCCACACGAAGGTGTCCGGAGGCGATCCCGGCTACACCGAGACCTCGAAGATGCTCGCCGAGTCGGCCCTGTGCCTCGCCTTCGACGAGCTCCCCGAGACGTCCGGGTCGGTGACCACGGCGGTCGCCATGGGCGATGCGCTCCTCGATCGGCTCCAGGCTGCGGGGATCCGGTTCGAGGTGGCCTCCCGGGGCTGACGGCCAGGGCGAAAGGTGCTCGAGTGAATCAGAACTCCTCCGGGAATCAGCGCATCGACTGGTCGGCAGGCCGCTGGACGCATGAGCCGGACGCTGCCCGGGTGACGCCCGAAGGCGCCCTGCTCGCGACCGCGGTCGAGGGCAGCGACGCGTGGCGGCGCACCGCGTACGGCTTCGTGCACGACACCGAGCACGCGTTGGTCACTCCGTTCGCTCCTGGGTCAGCCATGGAGGTCGAGTTCGGCACGCCGTTCTCACAGCAGTTCGACCAGGCCGGGATCTTCGTCCGCGCCTCGGACGAGCACTGGGTCAAGGCCGGTATCGAGTTCGCCGACGGCGTTCCCCAGATCGGCGCGGTGGTCACCGACGTTCGATCGGACTGGTCGGCCTCGTCCGCTCCCGAATGGGGCGACACCCGGGTGACGTTCCGGGTGAGCTGGTCGGACGACGCGCTGACGATCCGGGCACGCCGGGAGGATGCGAGCTGGCAGCTGGTGCGCGTGCTTCCCTTCGCGGCGCGCGAGGAGGTGAGCGCGGGGCCGTTCCTCTGCGCTCCGACGCGTGCCGGCCTCGAGGTCCCGTTCTTCGACTGGAGAGTCGGAGCGCCGGACGGCTCCTTGCACTGAGGCTATCCGCAGGTCAGCGGCCTGAACGGGCCGATCCGGGATGGTGTGGCGGGTGGTGCTTGGTGCCCCAGGCAAGAGTCGAACTTGCGACCTTTCGCTTAGGAGGCGGCTGCTCTATCCACTGAGCTACTGGGGCGTTCGCGGATATCTTGCCATGGTGGCGGGTAATACTACGGTTTGGGGTTCGATGCGGTCAGGGGCCAAACTTGGGGCCCTCGCGTAGGTTGAGTCACCGTCGACTCAACCCGAATCCCCCCGATGACAAGCGACGAGTGACGGTGATCTATGCCTGACCCCTCCCTGCCTCCCCGACGTGGGGGCGCGGATTCTGGCTCGGGCGTGTCCGGATTCGAGTGGATGTACGGCGCCGACGAGGCTGCCGGCAACGAGTCCGGGGGGACCCGTTCGGGCCGTGGTGCTCGGGCGGCTGACGTACCGACAGACCAGCCGTCGGCGGAGCCCGGTGGTGGACGGCGGGCCGCGCGTCCGCAGTCCGAGTTCGTGTCGCCGCCGCCTCCGGGTCCGGGGCCGGGACCAGCGGGCGGTGGTCGCCGTGCTGCGCGTCCGGTTCGTCAGGAGCCGGCTCCGGTCGATCATTCCGTCGCCGAGCCGCCACGTGTCGAGCCGCTCCGCGTCGAACCGGCGCGGCGGGAGCTGACCCGGGCCGAGCGCTATCAGGCGATGGGCCGAGGGGGCTCGGGTGCGTCGTCGACGCCTGCCCCGCCGTCACCTCAGGAGTGGGGCGACCCGGACGTGACCGCTGTCGCTCCGGCCCTGCGAGAGACAGCGCGCCCCGCGCGTCACGTACCCCCGCCGCCGGCGCCCGTGCCCTCCGTCGAGGAGACCGCTGTCGCGCCCGTGCCGGAGTGGTATCGCCAGGATCCTCAGCCTGCTCCTTCCGCGCCCACGGCTCCCGACCAGCAGCTCGCCCCGCCGGCTGCCCGCGAGTTCGACTGGAACGCCCCTGCCCCCGCCGACCGGCCTCGTGGACGTACGTCCTCACGCGATGAGCTGCACGAGGCTCGTCACGAGGCCTACCCGCCCGCGGGACGGCACGGTGCCGCATACGCCTCGGGTTACGACGACGAGCCCTATGACGACTATCCGTCCCAGGGTGGCTATGACGATTCGTACGCCCCTTACCCGGGCGACGAGCGCGAGGACCGCGACAAGCCGCGGATCAGCGTCTGGCAGGTGCTCAGCTCGACCCTGCTCGTGCTGGCGCTGATCGTCGGTCTGTTCACGGTCTACACCTACCGCAGCCTGCGGTCGAACATCAGCACCGTGAGCCTCGGTGAGAAGGCCGCTGACGTCGGGCCGAAGGAACCGATCAACATCCTCGTGATGGGCTCGGACAGCCGCGACTGCAAGGGATGTGGGCTGGACGGCGAGAGTGGTGGCGGTTCGGACACCACCATCCTGCTGCACCTGTCCGCCAACCGTAAGTTCGCCTACGGCGTCTCCATCCCGCGCGACACGATGGTCAACAGACCTTCGTGCAAGACGGAGGACGGGAAGACCGCTCCTGCTGACTATGTGCAGTGGAACGCGGCGTACGCCACCGCCGGTCCGACCTGCACCGTCGAGCAGGTGGAGGCAGTCGCTGCCGAGATGTGCGGCGAGAAGTGCGACATCACCATCAACCATCTGGTCGTCGTCGACTTCGGAAGCTTCAAGGGCATGGTCGATGCCATCGACGGCGTCGACGTGTGCCTCCCGGAGGCTGTGGAGGACAGCTATACGGGTGCGAAGTTCAAGGCCGGCCCTCAGACGCTGAACGGCAAACAAGCGCTCCAGTACGTCCGCATGCGCCACGTCTTCGGTGACGGGAGCGACCTGTTGCGCGCGAAGCGCCAGCAGGCGTTCATCGGCTCGATGGCGGCGAAGCTGCTCTCCGGTGACACGTTGTCGAGCCCGACCAAGGTTCTCGGCTTCCTGAATGCAGCCACCAAGGGGCTGACGATGGACGAGAGCCTCAAGGACAACCTCGACACGATGGCCAAGATCGGTGCCGGCTTCCAGAGCATCGGTATGGAGAACATCAAGTTCCTGACCATCCCGGTGGCGACGGACCCGCAGAACGAGAATCGAGTCGTCCTCGATGACGAGAAGGCCAAGAACGTCTGGAAGGCAATCGCCAACGACAAGCCGCTGACCAAGAAGATCGCGGCCGGGTCGTTGGACGCAGGGCAGGCCGCGGGCGACAAGGGCAAGAAGAAGTCCGACGACTCGGATAAGGGAACCGACGGCGAGACCGCCGGTTCAGAGCCCTCCGAAGATGCGCCTTCGGCCGACTCCTCGGATAACGCGTCGGGCAACGCCAGCAGCGGGGCGACCGAGGAAGAGCTTGCCGAGATCGCCGAGCAGGCGAAGGCTGAGCGCGAGCGCGCGGGTCTCTGCTGATGGATGAGAACACCGCGTCCGAGGCGGAAGGGCCGGAGGAGCCCAAGGAGCCGGAGTGGAAGCGCAAGCAGCGGCTGGCGCGGATCTTCGGTGACGTACTCCCCGAGACGACCCAGGACGAGCGGGAGTCGTCGACCGAGTCGGAGGAGTCGGCGTCGGACCGATGGCTGAAATCGCAGGTGCCGCCTCACCACGGTGGGTGAGACGGCACCTGCCGAAGCGGAGCCCGAGGCGATCCGTTCTGGCGCGAACGCGTCAGCGAACGGCGATGCTGTCGCGGATCTGCTTGAGGATGTCGATCTCGGTCTCGCCCGGGTCGGGGTCCGGGAAGTAGCGCTCCTTGGCGGCCGTGTAGGGCTTCACGATCATGAAGTAGACGACCGAGGCCATGATGAGGAAGGCGATCACGGCGGTCAGCCATGCGCCGATGCTGATGCCGCCCGGTTCGTAGTTCGAGAAGTCCGGCGTGCCGCCGAGCTTGCCGAGCAGGTCCATGATGATGTCAACCGTCGCGGTCACGACCGTGGCGAACGCGCCACCCATGATGAAGGCGACCGCGAGTTTGATCAGATCGCCCTGGAGCAGGAACTTCTTGAAACCGTCCATGTCTTGCTTTCTCCTGTGCTCATTGTGTGAGGTGAAGGAGACCCCGGATATGGCGCGCGTAGGCCGTCAGTACGCGAAGGTGAGATAGCCACCCACTCCCGCAGATGTGACGTCCTCGACGCTGTTCGCGGCGACTCCGACGATGACCAGACGCCCCGCCGAAGTGTTCGTGACGCCAAACCCCTCGGTCTTTCCTTGTGCGGAAGAATCATCGCGGGTCGGGTCAGTGGCCTGAGGGAGGCTGAGGATCAGCGTGTCGGTGGTGACCCGTGCGGTCTCGGCGGTGGCGGGGTCGGTGGCGTAGAGGTCCACGGTGTCGCCGACATGGAGCAGGCCGGCCATCTCGGCGTCGGGGAGCCGGACCGGGACGGCCACCAGGTCTGGGTGTCCCTCGGTCAGCTCCGGCCCCACGAGACGTACGTCGGTGACGGGCTCACCCCGCCGCAGCGGGGCCGCCAGGCGCTCACCGAGCGGCGCCTCGGCGAGGTCGGCCGGCAGGCTGGCGGGGTCGGTCTCGATCTCGGTCAGGTCGGCAGCGGTGAGGACCGTGCCGACCGGAAGATCTCGGGAGGCGACCGCCATCGTGGACGTGTCGGGTGGGTCCGGCCGGGTGGCCGAGAACCCGATGGCGACCGCCGAGGCGGTCAGCAGGAACGCCAGCAGGCGTCGATGGGCGAGGACCCCGCGGCGTAGGCGGCGGGAGAGAGACGTGATTCGAGTGAACATGCGGGCACGCTAGGTCGCCCCCACGATTCCCGCATCTCGCTATCCACAGCCCAGATGATGGTGTGGATGAAGCTGTGGATAACCCGCTGCTGCGGGCGGTCTCAGTCCGAGGAGCCGGAGGTCGCGGGCGCCGGGGAGGAGGTGCTCGAGGACGACGTCGTCGAGGTCGTGGAGGACGTCGACGACGAACCCGAGCGGGAGTCGGTGCGGTAGAAGCCGGAGCCCTTGAAGACGACGCCGGCGGCGCTGAACACCTTGCGCAGCTTGCCACCGCACTCCGGGCACTCGGTCAGCGAGGCGTCGCTGAAGCTCTGGAACTGGTCGAAGGCGTGGCCGCACTCGGTGCAGGCGTACTGGTAGGTGGGCACGTTTCTCCTAGAACAGAATCTGGCACTCGACGGGCGCGACTGCCAATATTAGCGAACGCCTAGGAGAAGCGCCGCATTCCCTCCGCGCTCGCGGCCGCACCCACGGGCCGGTCGTGCTCCTCCACCGGCACCGGGACCCCGATCTCCCACGGATAGAGAAGTGCGCAGGTAAAGGTTCCGGCCGGCACCCGAGCCAGGATCCGGTCGTAGGAGCCACCACCCCGTCCCATCCGGTGGCCCCTCGAGTCGACGGCCAGTCCGGGGACGAGCACGACGTCGGCCCCGGCGATCGCAGAGACGCCCAACCGCTCCCCGCCGGGCTCCAGGAGCCCCCGAGCCGCCCGGACCAGGTCTCCGTCGTAGACCGCCCAGTCCAGGTCGTTGTCCGGCAGCAGGCACGGAAGCAGGATGCGTTTCCCGGCTGCGTCCAGCTCGTCGATAAGAGGTCCGGTGCCCGGTTCGGTGCCGATCGAGACGTAGAGCGCAACCGTCGCGGCGCTGCGTACGTCTGGAATATCAGTGACCACTTGCGACAGGGCGCGCGCGAGCGAGCCGAGACGGGGGAGCCCGATGCGCCCCCGGGTAGTCAACAACTGGTCGCGTAAGGCAGTCTTGCGCCCCACGAAGTCAGCGGGGGCTGGACCATCAGAACCCGGAGGGGTGTGTGAACCCGACACAACGACAGCCTAGGCTTTCCTCTATGGGTAGCCCAGGTTTGGCCAAGGCAATGGCGAAGATGCGCGATGCCGGCGTGGACGACGTCGCGGTGCAGACATTCGCACATTACTACCGCCAGCTCGAGCACGGTGAGACCGGGATGATCCCGGAGGACACGATCGAGCCGGTCGACATCCCGTCGATCAGCGACGCCGAGGTCAGTGACGAGGAGGCCCACGCCGCCATCGCCACCACCGCGGTGATCAAGCTCAACGGTGGCCTCGGCACCTCGATGGGCATGGACCGCGCGAAGTCGCTGCTCTGCGTACGCAAGGGCCTGAGCTTCCTCGACGTGATCGCGCGCCAGATCCTGCACATGCGCGAGAAGTACGACGTACGCCTCCCGCTGCTGCTCATGAACTCCTTCCGCACCTCCGAGGACAGCCTGGCCGCGCTCGAGCGCTACCAGGACCTTCCGGTGGAGGGCCTGCCGCTGGAGTTCCTGCAGAACCGCGAGCCGCGGCTGCTCGTCGACGATCTGGCCCCGGTCGAGTGGCCCAAGGACCCCGAGCTCGAGTGGTGCCCGCCGGGCCACGGCGACATCTACACCGCCCTGCTCGACACCGGACTCCTCGACCTGCTCATCGAGCAGGGCTACGAGCGCGTCTTCGTCTCCAACTCCGACAACCTCGGCGCCGTCCCCGACGAGAAGGTCGCCGGCTGGTTCGCCAAGAGCGGAGCCCCCTTCGCCATCGAGGCCGTACGCCGCACCCCGAGCGACCGCAAGGGCGGTCACTTCGCGCGCCGCAAGTCCGATGGCCGCCTCATCCTGCGCGAGACCGCGCAGACGCGCGACGAGGACAAGGTGGCCCTGCAGGACCTCAGCCGCCACAAGTACTGCTCGACCAACAACATCTGGTTCGACCTCAAGGCGCTCAAGAAGGTCCTCGACGAGCGCGACGGCATCCTCGGTCTGCCGCTGATCCGCAACGAGAAGACGGTCGACCCCTCGGACCCGAAGACCCCGAAGGTCGTCCAGATCGAGACCGCCATGGGCGCCGCGATCGAGGTCTTCGAGGGCTCGCAGCTGATCGAGGTCGGCCGCGACCGGTTCGTGCCGGTCAAGACCACCAACGATCTGCTCGTGCTGCGCTCCGACGTCTACGACATCGGCGAGGACTTCGTGCTCGACCAGATCGCCGACGAGGTGCCGTTCATCGACCTGGACGGCGACTACTACAAGTACGTCGCGAACTTCGACGAGCGCTTCCCCGAGGGGGCCCCGTCGCTGCGCAAGGCGTCCTCGCTGACCGTCAACGGCGACTGGACCTTCGGCAAGGGCGTCCAGGTCATCGGCGCGGTCGAGCTCGACGGTGCCAACGCCGAACGCGTCGCGCCCGCCACCGTGCTGTCCGACTGATCCACGGCTGATCCACAACGGTCGAGTTGCTCTGCGCGGTGACCTGGCCTGTGTGATCGTTCCGGCATGAGGAGCGCACGACTCGCGGTGTCGATCGTCGCGGGGCTGTTCGCTGTGTTGGTCGGCGGAGCCTGGGTCGTTGGTTTGGGCGATCCCGATGGCGAGGCCGCAGCCGAGATGGAGTCCTTGCGTTCGGCTCCGGCGTGTGACAGTCAGCCGACGGAGCCCGCCGGGTGCATCTGGGAAGGCGAGTTCGAGTTCGTGGGCTCCGAGTACCACCGGGGATTTCGCGGCCACAACTGGTACTCGATCGACCTTCGCGACACCAGGCTGGACGCTGACGGCAGCCCCGGTTTCGTCAACGCTGTCGAGGAGTTCGACCACGAGGACATCGAGGGACTGACCTACGGCGCGCCGGTCACCGCGACCCTCTGGCGCGGTCGGATCATCGAGGTTCGGATCGATGGGCGGGATCTACGCACCACCGACTACCCCGTTGAGGTTCCCGAGCGAATGACGACGGCCCAGCTCAGGGCGGTCGGCATCTTCGGTGGCGCCGTCGTCATAGTTGGCGGATTGCTTCCATATCGCCGGTACCGCCGGGCGCAGGCGGCCGCGCAGAACGGGGTTGCGGGCGACTAGTGTTGGCGGGGTGACCCCCGCCGAATACCGCCAGCGAATCCTGGCCGACCTCGAGCCGATGCCGGCCTACCCGCAGCCCTTGATGGACTGCCTCGGGCTGGCGGTGGCCGAGGACATCCATGCCGAGGTCGCGCTACCGGGCTTCGACAACTCCTCGATGGACGGCTACGCGGTCCGCTACGCCGACGTCGCGACGGCCTCGGCCGAGGCGCCGGTGCGGTTGCCGGTGCTCGGCGAGATCGGTGCCGGACAGGCCTCGCTGCTGGCGCTTCCGCCGGGTGCGGCGGCCAAGATCATGACGGGTGCTCCGTTACCCACGGGCGCCGACACGGTCGTTCCCTACGAGTGGACCGACCGTGGCGTCGCCGAGGTCGAGATCCGGCAGATGCCCGACGAGGCCCAGCACGTCCGCTACGCCGGCGAGGACGTCGCCAAGGGCGACCTGCTCATCCCCGCGGGCACGGTGCTCGGCCCGCGCCATCTGGGCCTGATCGCCTCCGTCGGCCGCGCGCAGGTGGCGGTGCGTCCCCGACCCCGGGTCGTGGTGCTCTCGACCGGCACCGAGCTGCGCGAGCCCGGCGAGACCCTGGGCCACGACTCGATCTACGACGGCAACTCCTTCCTCCTGGCCGCCGCCGCCCGCAAGGCCGGCGCGATCGCCTACCGCGTCGGCATCGTGCCCGACGAGCCACGGGCGTTCATGACCGCGCTCTCCGACCAGCTCGTCCGCGCCGACCTGGTGGTCACCTCCGGTGGTGTCTCGATGGGCGACTACGACGTGGTCAAGGAGGCGCTGACCCCGGAAGGTGTCTGGTTCGGTCCGGTGAGCATGCAACCGGGCAAGCCCCAGGGCTTCGGCCGGATCGGGGAGGAGCGGGTGCCGGTCCTGTGCCTCCCCGGCAACCCGGTCTCCTCGTTCGTCTCCTTCGAGCTCTTCGTGCTCCCGGCGCTGCGCCGGCTGATGGGCATGACCCCCGAGGCCCGCCCGGTGCGCCGTGCTGCACTGACCCACGGCGTACGCTCCCCGGAGGGCAAGGAGCAGTATCTCCGCGGTTGGTACGACGGCTCCCGCGCCGGTGTCTCGCCCATCGGTGGCCCGGGCTCGCACCTGATCGGCGACCTGGCCGGCGCGAACTGCCTGATCGTGATCCCGCCGGAGACGACCGCGCTGGACAAGGACGCCGAGGTCGACGTGATCGAGCTGGATGTGGAGTTCTGATGGCTGACCGGCTCACCCACGTCGACGAGACCGGCGCGGCCCGGATGGTCGACGTCTCCGAGAAGTCGGTCACCACCCGCACCGCGACCGCCTCCGGGCGTGTTCTGGTCTCTTCCGAGGTCATCGAGCTGCTTCGCGGTGAGGGCGTGCCCAAGGGCGACGCGCTCGCCGTCGCCCGCATCGCCGGCATCATGGGCGCCAAGAAGACGCCCGACCTGATCCCGCTGTGCCACCCCTTGGCGGTCTCGGGCGTCAAGGTCGAGCTGAGCGTTTCCGACGAGTCGGTGGACATCACCGCGACCGTGAAGACCACCGACCGCACCGGAGTAGAGATGGAGGCGCTGACTGCGGTCGCCGTCGCCGGTCTGACCGTGGTCGACATGATCAAGGCCGTCGACAAGAGGGCGGTCATCACCGACATCCAGATCGAGACGAAGACCGGCGGAAAGTCGGGTGCGTTCCAGCGATGAGCCTGAAAGCGACTGTCGTCGTCGCCTCCAACCGTGCCTCGGCCGGTGTCTACGAGGACACCACCGGACCCCTGCTGGTCGCCTTCCTGGAAGAGTTCGGCTTCGTGGTCGGCCCTCCCGAGGTCGTACGTGACGGCGACCCCGTCGGCGAGGCGATCGCCCGGGCCGCGAAGGAGGGGGCGCGGGTCGTCCTCACCACCGGAGGCACGGGTCTGACCCCCACCGACCGCACCCCCGAGGTCACCCGTCCGCTGCTCGACCGCGAGATCCCCGGTATCGCCGAGGGCATCAGGGCGGCCGGAGTGGCCAAGGGGATCCCGACGGCGCTACTGTCCCGCGGTCTGGCCGGTCAGATCGGAGCGTGCGTGGTGGTGAACCTTCCCGGGTCCCGGGGTGGCGTGAAGGATGCGATCGATGTGCTGCGTCCGGTGCTGCCCCACGCCGTGGAGCAGTCGGTCGGCAGTGATCACTGAACGGGACCATCGATGACTGATCCGGGCTGGCCAGCCGTGCTCTCGCACGGCGCGGTGACCGTACGCCCTCTCGACCGTAGCGACGCCAAGGCATGGACCGAGGCTCGCCGCCGCTCGGCGGCCTGGCTGCACCAGTGGGACGCGACCGTGCCCCCGGGGTCGAGCGCCCGGCCCACGACGTTCGCCAGCCTCGTACGTCGTCTTCGTCGTCAGGCCAAGCGCGGCGTGACCTATCCGTTCGCGATCGATGTCGACGGTGTCTTCGCAGGTCAGGTCACGGTCAACAACATCGTTCGTGGCTCCGCGCAGTTCGCCTCGATCGGCTACTGGATCGACCAGGGCTTCGCCGGCCGTGGCGTGATGCCGCTGGCGGTGGCGCTGGTCATCGACCACTGCTTCACCACCGCGCGGTTGCATCGGGTCGAGATCTGCATCCGTCCGGAGAACTCCAACTCGCTCCGCGTCGTGGAGAAGCTGGGCATCAACGAGATCGGATATGCGCCCCGGTTCCTGCACATCGACGGCGCCTGGCGAGACCACCGGATCTTCGCGATAACAGTCGAGGAATGTCACCAAGGAATGCTGGCCAGACTGGGTTTGTCACCTGAATGAGGCATTGACGTCGGCGTGTCCTTCTGAAATCACACAAGTCACACGCGACACACCACTGCACGTCCGCCTACGGGCTGGTAATGGCTCCTACGCTTCTTGACGTGGACCCGAGCGCACTCATCTTCGTCGCCCTCGCCGTGGCGTGGGCGGTGTACTTGGTGCCAAAAGCGCTCGAGCACACGGCGACGGCCGAGGACGGGACGAAGAGCCGGGCCGGCGCCGCCATCTCCAAGTCCCGCCGGATCCTCGCACGGCGAGAGGCCACCGGCAAGGACTCCACCGACCTGGTGACCGAGAAGTCGTCGAAGAAGCCGGAGGCCCCGGCTGAGCCCGACCAGGGGCGTGCTCCGCGGCCCGTCCCGATGGCCGTACGCCGCCGCGCAGCTCGGGTCGCGGCCAAGCGCCGCAGCATCGTGCTGGGCGTGCTCCTCCTAGGCCTGGTCGCGGTCGGCGCACTCGCCGGCTTCGGTGTCCTCGGCCCGGTCTGGATCTCGATCCCGGCCGGGCTCGTTGTCGCATGGCTGGTCACCTGTCGGCTCAGCGTGCGCCACCAGCGCGAGGTCTGGGCACGGATCCCGTTCCCCGAGGACGTACCCGAGCCGGAGCCCGTCGCCCCGCCCCGGGTCACCTTCGACATCGACCAGGACACCGGCGACCTGGTCGCCGTCGTCGAGCACGACGACACCGGCGAGCACCTCCCCGAGGGTGCCTGGAAGCCGGTGGAGACACCGCTGCCGACGTACGTCTCCAAGGAGGCCGCGCCGCGCCGCACCGTGCGCACCATCGACCTGGACGCCACCGGTGTGTGGAGCTCGGGCCGCAACGCCGCCGACTCCGAGCTCGTCCGCCAGGCCGAGGAGGCCGAGCGCGCCGCGGCTTCGGCTGCCGAAGAGGCCCGCGGCCGCGCCACGGGCTCCTGAGAGCCCTACTGATTGGGTAACACCCGCGACGAGGTGCTAACGTTTCTCATCGCTTGGGGCTGTGGCGCAGTTGGTAGCGCGTCTCGTTCGCAATGAGAAGGCCAGGGGTTCGAATCCCCTCAGCTCCACCAAGAAATACCAGGTCAGAGCGGGCATCCGGCATCCAGAACCAAGGATGAACAGATGCCCGCTCCGCGTTTACTCCGCGAATTCAGCCAAACCACCGCTCAGCTCGAGACGACATGGTCGAGGTGCCTCGGGCCGTCTCGGCCACTCGCGGCAGGCTCGGTGCCTTGGGGTGCATGGACACCAACCACAACGCCCACGACAACCCCGACGCCTACGACGCCCACGCCGCGACTGCGCCGTTCGGAGACGTGCTCACCCTCTCCGAACTCTGCGCCCACCTCCACGTCCCCATCCAGACCCTCTACGACCTGCGCTCCCAGGGCCGCGGGCCGCGGGGATTCCGAGTCGGCCGCGAACTTCGGTTCCGGGCGGGCGAGATCGAGGCTTGGCTGGCCAGCCTGGAGGAGGAGGACGCCCAACGTCATCGTCCCGACGCGGAGGCCGGCTGACGGGGGTGAGCGGTGATGACTCGACCGCGCATCGACATCGGCACCTACGGCACGATCACCACTCGCCGTAAGGGTGAGAAGACGATCGCTGAGACCCGGGTGCGCGATGCCGACGGCAGGGTCCGGCAGGTTCGGGTCAGCCGAGAGACAGCACCGCAGGCACGGCGTGAACTCAAGAAGCGACTGCTACGCCGCCCCGGATTCGGTCACGCCGGCGACCTGCGCCCCGACGCGCCGTTCACCACCCTCGTCGAACGCTGGGACGCTGACCTGGAGACCAAGGAGCTGGCCGACGGCACCAAGGACCACTACCGCGACCAAGTCCGCCTGTACATCATGCCCGCGTTCGAGCACTTCACCCTCGCCGAACTCACCACAGGCCGAGTGGAGGCGCTACTCAATGCCCAGGAGGCCGACTCGCCCTCCCGCGCCCGCAAGACCCGCACTGTGCTCAACCTGCTCTTCGGCTACGCACTGCGCCACGACGCGATCAACCGCAACCCCGTCCAGGGCACCTCACGGCTGCGAGCGGTGAAGAACAAGCCGAAGGCGCTCACCCTCGAACAGGTCAGCAAGATCCGCGAGGCCGCCGCCAACTGGCGCACCCAGCCCGGGCTGCCGGGCCCGAAACCCGACGGCCAGGTCCGAGACATCATCGAGATCCTGCTCGGCACCGCGATGCGCCCGGGCGAGGTGCTGGCCCTGCGCCCCTGCGACATCACCGACGGCCCGGCCGGGATGATCGCCGCGGTCACAGGCACCGTGGTGCAGCGTAAGAAGAAAGGCACCTTCCGCCAGGAACGCCCCAAGACCGACTCCTCGAACCGGCTCGTCCCGGTCCCGGAGTTCGCTGCTGCGGTGATCCGCCGCCGGCTGCGCGGCGTCCCAACTGAGCGCACCATCTTCGCCGGCCGCACCGGTGGCCCGCTGGTCCCGCCCAACGTACGCCGCACCTTCCGCGAGTTTCTGGTCGACGCGGGCTTGGGTGACTCCGGGATCAGCCTGCGCTGGTACCGCCGCACCGGAGCAACTGTCATCGCCCGTGGCATGGACAGTGATGCGGCAGCCACGTTCCTGGGCCACACCTCATCGGCGATCACCGAAGGCTTCTACATCGAGGTCGACACCACCATCGACCGGACCCCAGCCTCCCACATGGAGCGCACCTTCCGCTGGGAGAGCCCCGACGGCACCCTGCTCACCCTCCCGCCCGCCCCCGGGGAGGACGACGTCATCGCGCGGGTCGAGCAGGAGGTTGATGACGGTGACGCCGCCGCGTGATGCTGTTCGGGCGTGTCGACGCCGGTGGTGATGGCCGGGCCCGTCACCAGTGCCGCATCAGCGCTCGGATCTGATCGGGGTCCAACCCGTATTCGGCCAGCCGCCGGAACACCCGCAGCCTCTTCGCGCGGGTCGCGGTTCGGCGTCGGTAGTCCTGCCCCCATGCCTGAGCGTCGGCGAGGATCAGCTCCTCGATGGCTTGATCCTTGGTCCAGCCGATCAACGGCCACCACGCCTCGCAAATCTCCGGAGGCAGGCCGTCAACCAGATCGGGCCATACGTCGACCAGAAGTGCAGCGTCGAGGTGCTCGAAGAGCTGCGTTTCGTCGCCGTAGCGCAACAGCCAGGCATAACCAGCAGCCCGCTTGTCGCGGTCACCCAGGGAGAACACCTTGTGATCGCGACCGTGCCATACCCATAGCGGCGCGAAGCACCGCTCGGGCGACAACCGCCACAGCCGGTTCGGCACCAGGGCCGTGGATCGCCCGGGCCCAGCGACCTCGATCTGGTGGAAGATGATCCGCTCGTTTAGAGCGAGCTCGAAGTCGAGGCAGCGCAAGATCCGCTCCAGGACCGCCAGGGTGGGCGACTTCGTGCCACGTTCGTAGGCCGACAGCGATGGCTGTGACGTTCCGCTTCGGCGCGCGAGCGTCTCTTGGGTCAGCCCGCGAGCAACGCGAGCGGCCTTCAACAGCGAGCCCTCGTGGCCGATGGCCATACCAAAACATAACTCTTCGGATCTGGCACGCTCAAGAGGCGTCTTTGTGCGGTGCACCTACCTGGTGACAACCAGGAATGGGGGACTCGATGAGCGTTGCAGACCAGTTTGGACTCGACGATCCAGCGTCACCGCTGCTCGCCGAAGCGCGAGAAGGATGGGAACGATGGTGCGCCGTCGACCCGCGCCTGGCCGTGGTCGATGACCTCGCGGACCTCAGAGAATGGACCCGCAAGGCCGATGTCGCGGACAAGACGGCGGTGTTACGGACTCTGGCGACTCTCACCGCCAGCGACCGGTCAGCAGTCGCAGCCCTGGTGTGGCTCCTGATCCCTGGAGCGTGCAGGGTCGCAGAAGGGCTGAGCGACCTGTCGCTCGACATCGATGCACTGGTCGCCTCCGAGCTGTGGGTGCAGGCCTGTCAGGCGCATCGGTTACGAACGCCGTGGCTGGCCCGGGCACTCCTGAACGCGACCCGACGCGAGGTCACAGCCTCCCTCGGTGTCGGCAGCCGTGCCGACCGCCACTGGAAGCATGTGCTGCTCACTGACGAGCTTGCCATGCTCGCGAGCTTCGCCAACGATCGCGCAGACCTGGAGGGGGAGGTCGCGCCGGAGGTGGAGTTGTGTGAGTTCCTCGACCAGGCAATCCGCGACCACGCTGTCGAGGAGGAGGATGTGCGCCTACTCCACGAGCTCGCCGCCGCCGCCGAGACCGTTAGCGCACCGCCACGTCGCGGACGACTCGGCTTGACCACACCTGCGGCCGTCGAGCTGGTAGCCCGCGACCACCCACAGGCGGCCCGTACGCTGCGGCGACGCGCTGCGCGTTCGTTGGACCGGCTGAAGATCTATGCCGCGGTGTGGACCGACGACACCAGCTGGGAGCGTGGGTGTTCAGAGCAGAAGGGCCGGGAGATCGGTGCAGCCTGACCCGGCAGGTCGTGATGACACGATCCTGTGGAGTCTGCATGAGGTTTGGCGCCTGGCAGCGGTTCGATTCTCACCAGCGGCGGTTCGGCCGGCGTTGTCGGGAGTGCCAGTAGATCCAGTCTCGCTCTTCTTTGCCGAGATCTGGCGGCGGCAAGCTTCCCCGTTGCTTGAAGTGCCACATGACCGACCGTGCGCCGAGGGTCGTCATGCCGTCAGCCAGGAGTGCCTTGAAGGCGTCGAGTGATGCTCGGGTGACCCGGTAGTGGGTCTGGCCTGGGGCGTAGAAGCGCCGGTCGAGGCACCAGCAGATCTCGTTGGCCTTCCAGATGGGGACGTCCAACTCCTCTGCAACCCGTCGGGCCGATACGAGCAGTTTGGGCGGGTCGGGCGGCTCCCAGTGCTCGGGCCGCATCTTCACCACCAGCCTTTCCTGGACTCTCGCGGCATCGAGTTCACCCAGGCGAGCAGCGATCCGTACACGATCCGATAGTTCCTCGCGCCCTCGCCGATGAAGACGCGGTCAAGATCACCGAGCGAGACTGCCTGACGGATCGCATGCTCAGGGAGACTGAGCATCCACGCGGCCTCCTTGACAGTGATGAGGATCTTCTCATCGTACGGATCGCTCACGTCGCCAGAAAACAGCGCGTCTCCTGCTGGCCGGCCTCCTCGGCGTCGCTTACCGGCTGGCGAGTCGATGGTGAGGTCGACCTCGGGTTTGGCCTCCTTCTTCTTCCCAGGCCGCTCGCGTGCCGGTGTTGTTGCAGGCGCCTTGGACACCGGATCGGGTTGCGACCAGAAGTGGCCGGGCGGGTATGCCCCATGCTCGAGGTAATGGAGGCCGGCGGTTGTGAGCGTTGCATGCCATCGGGGTCCACGGCCCCTGATCTTGACGAGCCTTCGCCTCTCCAGAGCGCGTGCGGTCAGCCGCTGCGGGTTCGTCGCTTCGCCGGCACCGGGATCCCTCGCAAGCCAGTTGAGCACCGCCAACTGGGTGTCATTGAGTCGTGCTGTCACGTGCCCTGAGCCTAGGGCGATGATTCGGGGACCATCGAGCAGAACCGCGGGTAGACCGGCTCCGGGCGCGATCCGACTGCGAGGCCGCGAACGCAGGACTTCTGCACCGCACGCAGCGGATGCTGCTGCCGAGACAGCGTCGTCAAGACCTTCACCGTGGCGAGGGACCTGTGGGGAATCGGCAGACTTCCCAGAAGACGAGGCTCTCTTGGAGCGAGATAGGGTCCGAACGTGACGGGGTGGGTCACAGGCCGAATGCCGAGGGGCTAGCGTGCCCGGCTGACTCGCGTCGTGACTGAAGCGGGTCGTGTGGGGTGAGTTTGCGGATGCGGTAGGTCAGGGCGGCGATGGCATGGCTCTCGGGCAGAGCACGGCTGGCGAGGGCACGGTCGAGCAGTCCGCTGGCGTCGTGGCCGCGGCGATGGAGTGTGTCGAGCATGCGGGCGAGTTCGATGGCCTCGCCTCTGGTGTGGTCGTCCTGGGCTGGGGTTCCTGTCCGGTGGATGATCAGTTCGTGCCAGCGGCGGACCGAGTCGCTGTGGCGAACGGTGAGCTGCCGTAACAGGTGGCGTTGGAAACGAGCGGCGATCGGGTCGTTGACGGCTGGCCCGGTCGGGCGCGGATCGTCCTCCGGCACGTCGTGGGCAGCCCGCCACAGCGCCACGGTGTCGTGGAGGTCGCCGAGGACATCGGCATACCGGGCGATCCAGGCGGGACGCTTCCCGTTCTTCATCGCAGTCGGTGCGTCGGCGCCATGTGCGTGGTTGAGGAAGCCGTCTGCGGTCACCTCGACGTGCCGGGCGCGCGCGGCGAGGTAGGGACCCCACGACTCGTCGCGCGCGAGGCCAGCGGGAACTGACGGGAGCCAGGGGAGCGGGCCCACGCCCGCCGCCTCGATGGCTTCCTCCCAACCGCTTCCGAGCACCCGTTGTGCTCCGGTGGTGACCGCGTCGCCATAACGTACGGAGGCGTCGTGGAGCTGGGTGGACCAGCTGCGACCGCGGCGGAGCGTGGTGGTGGCCGAGACCGCAGCCCCGTCACGAGCCACCACCTCGTCGAGGACCTGGATCGCGGTCAGCTGCTCCTCTATCCCTGGCAGCGTGCACTGCTCCCGATCGGCATCGACCGGATCGACCGGTTCGAGCACCACATGGACATGGTTCTCAAGCCGGCCGCGGGTCAGCATCGTGTACAGCATCTGCCGGTCCTCGCGGCCATCGACGATCCCGTGGACGACGTCGGTGGTGAGGCCTTGGGCGGTGTGGACGGTCGAGGCGTAGCCGAGCTCGACATGGTCGGCCACATAGTCAGCGGGCAGCACCGCGGTCAGGCCGGTGGTGGCGTGGCGGACGGTCAATGTGCCACGGCGGACGCGGGTGATGGTCCAGCGGTCACCGTTCTTGACCCAGTCGGTGCCAGAAACCGCGAGACGCCGCTGGTTGTGGCGGGTGATGATCGTGTCGCCGACGGATGCCTGGTTGCCATCGGCCAGCTCGACCTGGGTCCGCGGGTCGACGCCGCCGAGACGCTGGGTGCGTGCCAGTTGGTTGAGGGTGGCGACCATGTCTCGTGTGGGCGCCAGCATGAGTGCGTCCAGGCCATGCTCTCGGTCGTGTTGCCAGGCGGCGAGGACCTCGGCCATCGTCGTGTCCTCGTCGCCGGTGTGGACGCGGTCGTGGTCGAGGTAGAACCCGATCGCGGCCCGGTCGCCGTCGCGAAGGTCGAGGGAGGCTGCGGCCTCGCCGGGATCGATGAAGCGTACGACCTCCTCGAGCCGGTCGGCACCGTGCCGGTGGGCGATATCCCGCAGCACACCACCGGCACCGACCGCTGAGAGTTGCTGGTCATCGCCCAAGAGCCGGATCATGGCACCGCGTGAGAGGCAGAAGGTGACCACGCGGTCGAGGGTCAGGGTGTCGGCCATCCCTGCCTCGTCGATCACGACCAGGGTCTCGGGCCCGATGCGGGTGCTCAGTCCGTTGCGATGGTCTCGACCGGCGTGGTTGTGGGTGAGGATCTCGTCGTCGATCTTGGCGAGGGTCTCGCACGGCAGGCCAGTGGCGTCCTGGAGTACCTTCGCGGCGGCCGCGGACGGGGCCAGCCCGATCGCGTCATAGCCGTTGGCCGTCCACACCGCAGCCAAGACCTCGACCGCGGTGGTCTTCCCCGACCCCGCAGGCGCTAGGGCGAGCCGGACCCGGTGGCCGCCGGCCAGCGCATGCACCAGCGCACGTTGCCCGTCATTGAGCCGCACCCCGGCGACCGTGCTGGCCGCCAGGACGATGTCGATCTCCTCCGGAGAGAACGCGAAGTCGCTACCCAACCCGGCCGCGTCGACCAGCAGCTGTTCGGCTTGAAGGATCCGCTGACTGGTGTAGTGATCAGCACCGGTGTGCCGGTAGACACTGGTTCCGTCTGAGCGCCGCAGGCCACCCGGCTCGCGAAGATCGGCCCTCAGAAGGACGGGATCATCATCGGGTGTGAGAGGCACCGACATCCCCACGGCCGCGACCACAACATCATCAACCAGGGCGGGTAAGTCGTCGGCGGCGACCCTGCCAGATCCCGCCATTCGTACTTGGCGTTCGGCCTCGGCCCGTAGGTGCCAGCTCTGCCAGGTCGCTCGACGGGTTTCGAGCTCGGTGATCACGGCGACCGCCATTGCCCGGATCAGATGCGCTTCCATGGGTCCGCCAGAGCGCGGACCGCGATCCGACCGAGACACGTCCAGCGCCGTACGGATCATCGCATCGAGGGTCGACTCGCTCCCCAGGAACTCCGATGCCTGGCGGCGCCAAAGTCGTCGCTGATCGGCCTCGGCGCGCGGTTCGTGCTTGGGGGCACGCGTCTCGAGATTGGCCTGCTGCACCAGCCGGAGCCGTTCCGGCTCGGTCGGCGGCCGACCGTGCTCGACGACGAACGCGGTCACCAGGTCGTTCTCGCGGCGGTCGATGTCCCTGGCTCGCCGCGACCACAAGCGACACAGACGGGCGGAGACACCCACGGCCTCGCGGACCGGGCGCCGCTCTCGAGGATTCGCACGCTCAGTGAACGTGACACCGAGCGCTTCACCGAGCCGATACTCGAGCGCGGTGTTGTACGTCTCCGAGATCGCCACCGTGTGCTGAAACAACACACGCCCGTAGACCGTCAGCCATCGACCCGAGTGTTTCGCCTGCACCTTGTTCGCGACAGCCACATGAGTGTGGAGGTCCGGGTCGCCGGCACGCGAGTCCCGGTGACGGAACGCCGCCGCGATCAGACCCCGGGTCTCGACCTGCCGGACCCCATCGGTCCCTTCCCGGGTGAACAGCACGTCGTGCTCGACATAGGCCAACGCGTCGTGGACAGCGGCATCGTGGGCCTGCTCGATCGCCCGCGCAATCTCGGGTGGCGCGACCGCCCACAGCGCCGAAACCGACTTCACCGGACTGAAGGTCAGGTCGAACCCAGCCACTCCATCCGACCGTGTCCGCCGACCCAACGGCCGCCCAGCGACCGGATGCTCCCCGGCACCGAACAGGTGCCCCATCTGCCCGGCCGTCACCACATCGCCCGAGCCGATCCCGTCTCCGGCGAACGCGGCGAGCCCTGCCCCGACCCACTGGCCAGGTGCCTCGCCCTCGGCTTCGTAGTAGTCAGCCAACGCGGTGCTGCCGAGCTCGGTGGAGTCGCCAGCCGCCACCTGCCGGGTCAGGTACTCATACCCCGAGCCCGCGGCCAGCTTGTGGATCGTCATGGTCACACACCCCAGGGACGACGGAGGCCCGCGAGTGGCCCAGAGGAGCGGGAATGAAAGAGGTCTGCCCCGGCAGACGGGGATCTACCGGGATAGGCCAAGACTTGCGGCACTCCCACCGGGTTCGGCCTTTGCAACCGGGTAAGGAGCCGCGCGACAGCGTCCGCTGTCGAGCGTGTGTTCGTGGGCAACGTAACGGACAGTCCGGCGCCTCGGGGAACAACGGGAGTGACCATCGAGTGGTGAGGTTGCGGTGGCATCACCTTTGGAGCCGCTGCGGCGACGCGATTGGCGAAGCTTGGGGTAGTCCTTGGGCGAACTGGAGGACGACGATGCCGTTGAACATCGCTGCCCACGGGTCGATGTCTGTGACCTCTCCATCGATGATGCGAAAACCACTAGGTGCGTTCATCCAGGCATTGACCGAGATCACGCAGAATGTGCCGACCACACCGGCGATCGCCATCGGTATCACCATCAGCAGGTGTTGACGTGGCGGCATCCTGCCCCAACCATAGAGGTAGATCCCGAGGAAGATCGCCTCGACGAAGAACGAAAGGCCCTCGAGCGCGAACGGCAACCCGAGCACATCGCCGAATTCACCCATCAGCCCCGGCCACAACAAACCCATCTCGAAGCTCAGCACCGTGCCGGAGACCGCGCCGATCGCGAAGAGCACCGCCGACACTTTCGCCCAGCGCTGGGCGAGGCCGAGAGCTACCGCGTCCCCGCGCGCGATCCCGCGCCAGTGCGCGACGAAGATCATCGCTGGGAACGCGACCCCGAAACAAGCTAGGACGATGTGCCATCCCAGCGAGAGCGCCATCTGCTGGCGCGCGGGAAGGAGACCCTCAGGTTCCAGGGTCGTGGCCAATGGCAGCAGGTCCGTCAACACAGCTGTGCTCATGCCCCTTCAGGAGTGGCAGTTCGAGCCAGGCGCTCGTGGCGCGCTCGCGACGACCGATGACCTGAGCGCGTTGAGGATGGTGCTGTCTTCCAGGTGAGGAGAAGGGCCACGGCGAGCAGCAGCTCCGCGATGTCGCCTCCGAAGTACATCAGGTTCCCCGCAGCCTGCATCTCGGCGATGGGCTCCCTGACCTGGACAAGGAGGCCGGCGAAGATCAGTTGGGCCACTGTTGAGTGGATCGCGATAGAAACGGCGAGGACCACCAGTCTCAGGCGTACCGAGGCACGGCCCGGGGAGGGGTCGGGGCCTGCGATCGCCCAGGCGAACAGCAGTCCTGAGGCGAGGAGGTGGGCGTGGACGGCGATGTGGACGGCGTCGTGCTCAGTGCTCAGTGCGTACAGCGGGGTGAAGTAGAGGGCGATCAGGCCGCCACTGGTCAGCACCAGTGCCAAGAAGGGGTGGGAGAGCGCGCGGATGAAGCGCGTGTGCAGCAGCCGGCCTAGTCGTCGTGCTTGGCGGTGGGGGAGTTGGCGCAGTAACAGCGTGATGGGTGCTGCCAGCACAAGGGCCAAGGGAGCGATCATGGCCAGCAGCAGGTGCTGGGCCATGTGGCCGCCGAAGTCACGGTCGGCGTAGCCGTCGATTCCAGGGCTCAAAGCAAATATGATGAGGGCCGAGCCGAATAGGTAGAGCGCTATCCGGTGCATGGGCCAGCCACGGCGACCTCGTTCACGCAGACTCAACCATAGGTAGCCGATGGCCAAGGAAGCGACCAGCAACAGCGGAAACCAGACGCTCAGAACGCCTACGGTGTCGGTCCATATCCCGGTGTTGTGCCCCTCTGGCCCGTGGGCGAGTACGTCTGCCTGGGCGCGGGGCATCGCGGTGATGATGGAACTCACGGCGACCTCAGGAGCGGGTGGTGGTGGGGCGGTTCGGCGACTTCGTGGCGTCGGTGTAGCTGGCGCCGCGTTGCAGCAGCCATCCTGCGATCACCAGGAGCACCCCGAGAGCGAGGAAGGCCAGGTCCCACGCCATCTGGTTGTCTCCGCTGCGCACGTGGTGGATTCCAAGTATGTGATGGTCGATGATTCCTTCGACCAGGTTGAATACGCCCCATCCGACAAGGATCCAGCCCCACAGGGCTCGGGCGACCCACACCCTGCCTCGGGAGTGCTGGACACGGGAGTAGAGCAGGGCGATCCCGAGCAGGACCATGACCCAGGTGAAGGTGTGGAAGAGACCGTCCCACACGGTGTTCATCTGCAGGCCGTGCACGGTGGTTTCTGGGTAGTAGCGGATACCGACGTTGTCGGTGTTCGTGGAGGTCAACATGTGATGCCACTGCAGCAACTGGTGCAACAGGATCCCGTCAACGAACCCGCCAGCCCCAACGCCGAGGACGATTCCCGGTGTCATCAGGCTTCGCGGCTCGGTCATCGCGTTGGCAGACTGGGCATCGGTGGACACGGGACATCCCCTCCTAGGGTTCCTTTCGAGCCGCCCCAGTACCCCCTCAAAGGCCTCGAGATACGCACCTACGCGTGATGTCCGTGATCTCCGTCAGCGGGCCGAGCGGCGACCTTCGCGCCGGGCCGGCCTGTGGCACCACATCGATCCGACAAGAGACCCAGGATCACGCTCGGTGCGCTCGGGTGACTTGGGTTCGTCTCTCGACACCTGTACATTCTCCAAAAATCCATGGATAAAGGTCGTTGGAGGAGGGACTGTGCGCGCAGGGCATGAGGTTGCGGATGGGGTTGTCGTCCAGCTCGCCGAGGGCGAAAGGGACAAGATGACGATGGTGGTGCGAAACATCGAGAACCTTCTGGCAGCACTCGAACCCAGGTGTTCGATCGAGCTGGTCGCCCACGCTGCCGGGTTGTCCGCGGTGACTACCGGCTCTCCGGTCTCGGAAGAAGTTCTAGGTTTGATCTCTCGAGGGGTGCGCGTGGACGCATGCGGCAACACCATGCAGCGTCACGGAGTTGCTCGCGATCGGCTGCTGTCGGGCGTCAGTGTGGTGGAGTCGGGGATTGCGCATCTGGTGGTGCGCCAGCGCGAGGGCTGGGCCTATGTCCGCCCCTGAGCTGCGGCCGGGCTTCGCGGCTGTGTCGAACGGCGTGGTCGAAGACTTCGGCGGAGATCTGGTCTGCGGGGATGTGGCCCGAGACGAGACGGCTTTCTGGTGTGGGCGCAGGCTTCCCCGCACGTCTACAGCCCATGAGGCGTCCCGGTGACCGCCGCCGAGCGGCCACCTTCACCCGCGAGCGTGGCAGCGATTGAGCGGCGCCGGGCGCTTTTCGATGGGCTGGCCGTGGTGGGCAAAGCTCTGGGGAGCCCGCGGCGACTGGAGCTGATGGATCTGCTCGCGCAGGGCGAGCGAACGGTGGAGTCCTTGGCCCGGACTGCGGACATGGGGCTGACCAGTGTCTCGGCACACCTGCAAGTGCTCAAGCTGGCCAATCTGGTCGCGACCCGGCGCGAGGGAACCAAGGTGTACTACCGGCTGGCTGGAGATGACGTGGCGGATGTGTATGACCGGCTTCGTACGGTGGCTCTTCACCGCTCAGCCGACGTCGACCGAGCACGTGCCGCCTATCTGGGCCTTCCCGGCGACAGTGAGGTCGGGACGCTCTCACGAGAAGAACTGGTGGAGTTGATGCGCAACGAGCAGGTCACGCTTCTCGATGTCCGGCCCTGCGAGGAGTACCGGGCCGGGCACATCCCTGGCGCCGTCAGTGTGCCGCTGTCTGCCCTGCCCGACGATGCCAAGCTACTTCGGAAGGCACAGCAGGTCGTGACGTACTGCCGAGGCAGCTTCTGCGTGATGGCCCATGACGCGGTGCGCCTTCTCGCCGCCAGCGGAGTTGCCGCACGTCGGCTCGAGGACGGCATGCTGGAGTGGCGCACTCACGGGCACCCGGTCGAGACCGGCTTGGTCGAGAACCGTGAGGTTGAGAACGGCGAGGTGTCAGTGTGAACCGCGCTCGAGGCGGGACGGAGCTCGGTCAGGTCGGCGGATGGCGTCGCGCGTGGCGTGGGCCTCTGAACTGGTCGCGACGCAGGTGGCTAGTTGCTGCCGGCGCCGCGCTGGTCTTCACGGTTCTCGTGGCGATTCCAACTGACTTGGTCCCCAACCCGCTGTTCGGCAGGGAGATCGCGCCGACCTGGTGGTCCTGGCCGGCGCTCGCGACTTCCTCGCTTCTCGGGGGACTGCTCGTTGCAACCTATGTTGACGCTCCTAGCGCCATCGAGGATCAGGGACGTCGCCGGGGCTGGGTCGGCGGACTGCTGACGTACTTCGCCGTCGGCTGCCCGGTCTGCAACAAGCTGGTGCTGTTGCTGCTCGGGAGCGCGGGAGCCCTCACCTGGTTCGAGCCCGTCCAACCGTTCCTGCAGTTGCTCGCCGTGGTGCTCCTGCTGTGGGCCTTGCATGTGCGGCTCAAAGGAGAGCTGTCCTGCCCGGTCACCACCAACACCCTCAACACCGACCACGCCCCGTCCAACGACCACGCCCCGTCTATTGACACCGAGACCCCTGTCTCTGGAGGTAGTTCTCATGCCTGATGCGTCCGCGACCCGCAAGAGCCCCATCGTCCCGCTAGTAGTCGCCGCGGTAGCCCTTGTTGCGGTGGTCCTTACTCTCGTCACCTCCCGAGGCGAGGGGAGCGACGGGCCAACAGCGGCGGAGAGCGGGACAGGTGCGGCGGGCGCCCAGGCCGAGGGCCATGCTCTCGACGACGCTTGGGCGCAGCTGGTCAGGGGCGAGGAGGGCGACCCGATGGCGCTCGGCGATGTGGATGCACCGGTCGTGATGATCTCCTACTCCGAGTTCCAGTGCCCGTTCTGCGGCAAGTACGCCCGAGACACGGAGCCGATCCTCGTCGAGAAGTACGTCGACTCCGGGGTGCTGCGCATCGAGTGGCGAGATTTCCCCTACCTCGGGCCTGAGTCGACTACGGCTGCCCAGGCTGGCCGCGCGGCGGCTGCCCAGGGCAAGTTTTGGGAGTTCAGCAAGCTCATGTACGACAACCAGCTGCCGCCTAACAGCGGAAAGCTGACAGAGGACTACCTGGTCTCGATTGCCGACGACCTCGACCTGGACACCAACGAATTCCGCAAGGACATGGTCGCTCGCGGCACAAAGGATGCGATCAAGCAGGACCTCGCCGAAGGCCAGGCGATCGGGGTGACCGGGACGCCTGCCTTCATCATCAACGGCGTGCCGGTCATCGGCGCCCAGCCCACCGAAGTCTTCGAGCAGGCTATCGAGAAGGCCGCGGAGGAGACGGACGCAGACGGCTCATGACAGAAGTGAGCCTGATCGCGGCACTGGCAGCCGGCGTCCTCGCACTGCTCTCGCCGTGCAGCGCACTTCTGGTGCCGTCCTTTTTCGCCTATGCGTTCGGCACGACGCGGGCGTTGCTGGGACGCACCTCCGTCTTCTACCTCGGCCTGTGTGCCACCTTGGTCCCGCTTGGCACCGGCGCCGGCGCTGCCAGTACCTTCTTTTATGGACACCGCGCGACGCTGATCAGCGTCGCGGGCTGGCTGATCATCGGGTTCGGAGTCATGCAGCTCCTCGGCCGCGGGTTCACACTCCCGTTCGCGCAACGGCTCAACAACGCCGTGGCTCGACGCGGCGGCACCGGATGGGTCTCGACGGCCCTGCTCGGGGCTGTCTATGGACTGGCCGGATTCTGCTCCGGCCCTGTCCTGGGCGCCATTCTCACCGTCGCCGCTACGCAGGGTTCGCCCTGGCACGGCGGGGTCCTGCTGGCCGTCTACGCCTTAGGCATGGCGATGCCGGTATTCGTGCTCGCCTTGCTGTGGGATCGGTTTGACCTCGGTCACAAGAAGTGGCTGCGCGGCCGGTCGTGGCACTGGGGGATCTTCACCGTCCACACCACTAACCTGGCGTCGGGGTTGCTGTTCGTGGCGATAGGTGCGCTGTTCCTCCGCTACGACGGGACAGCCGGGCTGACTGGGGCACTCGGCTTCGGCGACCTAACCGACCTGGAGTTCATCGCCCAGCAGAAGATCTCTGAGTGGACCGAGCACATCCCAGCCTGGCTGGTCTTGACCATTGTGGCCGCCGCAGCAGGCTGGATCGCCTTCAGGAGAACGCGGCGGCCGCACGGGCACGATGGCGATTGCTGAAGGTCAGGCCTCGCTTCGGCGTGTTCCGTTCTGCGTAGGCAGCTTGGTCGCTGTCAACGGGTGCCAGTCCTGAAGATGGGCGATCGGCCGAACGTTGGCCTTCAGCCTCAGTCGGGGCATATTCGCAGCAACGACAGCGGGACGATCAGCAGCGCGACTTGTGGGAATTCCGGGAGGATACGAAGGTGGGCGGATCGGTCAGCCCACCTTCTTGCTGCTCTTCCTCACCGGCGCTCGCCGTCGTGTGCGGCCTGGGCGGGCTGCTTCGTCTCCAGCGCGGCGATCTCGGGGTGGTGGAGGTCGAAGGCCGGGGACTCCGAGCGGATCTTCGGGATGGAGGTGAAGTTGTGGCGCGGCGCGGGGCAGGCTGTTGCCCACTCCAGCGAGCGGCCCCAGCCCCAGGGGTCGTCCACGGTCACCAGCGGTGCCTTGCGGGAGATGTAGAGGTTGTAGAAGAAGGGCAGCATCGACAGGCTCAGCAGGAACGCGCCCATGGTTGAGACCTGGTTCAGGAAGGTGAATCCGTCGCTGGGCAGGTAGTCGGCGATGCGTCGCTGCATGCCGTCGACGCCGAGCCAGTGCTGGACCAGGAAGGTGGTGTGGAAGCCGACGAACAGCAGCCAGAAGTGGACCTTGCCGAGGCGCTCGTCGAGCATCCGGCCGGTCATCTTCGGCCACCAGAAGTAGAACCCGGCGAACATTGCGAACACGACGGTCCCGAAGACCGTGTAATGGAAGTGGGCGACCACGAAGTAGGAGTCGGAGACCTGGAAGTCGAGCGGCGGGCTCGCCAGGATGATGCCGGTCAGACCACCGAAGAGGAAGGTCGTCAGGAAGCCGATCGACCACAGCATCGGGGTGTCGAAGCTGACCGACCCGCCCCACATCGTGCCGATCCAGTTGAAGAACTTCACGCCTGTCGGCACCGCGATCAGGAAGCTCATCCCGGAGAAGAACGGAAGGTTGACCGCACCGGTCACGAACATGTGGTGCGCCCACACCGCCACCGAGAGGACTCCGATGCCGAGGGTCGCGGCCACCAGACCGACGTAGCCGAAGATCGGCTTGCGGCTGAAGACCGGGAGGATCTCGGAGATGATCCCGAAGAACGGCAGCGCGATGATGTAGACCTCGGGGTGACCGAAGAACCAGAACAGGTGTTGCCACAGGATCGGTCCGCCATGGGCGGTGTCGAAGACGTGGGTGCCGAACTGTCGGTCGGACTCGAGCATCAGCAGCGCCGCGGCAAGGATCGGGAACGCGATCAGCACGAGCAGTGCGGTGACCAACACGTTCCAGGTGAAGATCGGCATCCGGAACATGGTCATGCCCGGCGCGCGCATGGCGATGATCGTGGTGATGAAGTTGACCGAGCCGAGGATGGTGCCCAGACCGCTCATGTAGAGGCCCATGATCCACAGGTCGCCACCGACGCCCGGCGAGTATTGCGCGCTGGAGAGCGGTGTGTAGGCGAACCAGCCGAAGTCGGCCGCGCCGGTCGGGGTGAGGAAGCCGCTGGCCGCGATCAGGCCACCGAAGAGGTAGAGCCAGTAGCTGAACATGTTGAGCCGCGGGAAGGCGACGTCGGGCGCGCCGATCTGCAGCGGCATGATCACGTTGGCGAAGCCGATAAACAGCGGTGTAGCGAAGAGCAGCAGCATGATCGTGCCGTGCATCGTGAACAGCTGGTTGAACAGCTCGTCGTTGACGACCTGCTGACCCGGGAACGCCAGCTCCGAACGCATCAGCAGCGCCATCACGCCGCCGCCGAGGAACCAGACGAACGACGTGACCAGGTACATCTTGCCGATCAGCTTGTGATCCGTGGTCGTGAGTATGCGGACCAGTTGGCGGCCCAACGGCGTGCGCGGAGTTTTGGGTTTCAACGCCTGGCTGGTGCGAGGGGTGGTAGTGGTCATGTTCAGCTCCTCACCGGTCGAAGGCGCATGGCAGGTATATGCCGTCGATCGTCTGCTTGCTGGTGTTGATCTCGTCGGCGTGCATTAGGTCGGCGTGCATTAGGAGGTCATGGAATGGCGGCGGTCAGAAACCGTGACCGAGACTTGGTCAGGGCGGGTGAAGTCGGTGACCAGGCTGAAGCGGTCGCCTCGCACGATGGTCCGACGCCACTCGATGGGCTGCCCTCGCAGTTCGCCGGTCCGGTCGATCGAGAGTGCCGCGGTGTTATCGGGGATCCCGAGCAGGACTCGCTCTGCCGAGGTCGGCACCACAGCGCGGACCTCTTCTCGGCCACCGGTCAGCCGAAGATTGCACCGACGGTCGAGCGCCTCGTAAAGGGAGGTTTGGGTGAGGTCTGCTTCGAGCAGCGGCGCAGCCAGCCGAGCGGGCAGCCACACGCGGTCCATCGCGAGCGGTTCCTCATCGATAAGGCGAATCCGTTCCAGGTAGATCAGAGGCGTTGATTCCTCGACTCCGAGCCTGGTGGCCACGGTCGCGTCAGCGCGCGCGTCGAGTGTGCGCACGATGCTGTGCTGGCGACGTCCTGACGCTTCGACGGAGGCGAACAGGCTGTACAAGGTGCCTTGGGGCTGAGTGATCTCAGTGTTTGCGACCTTCGGTGTTCGGCCACGGGCGGCATCGACAAGGCCGCTCTCACGCAGCCGACGAAGCGCCTCGCGCACCGTGTGTCGGCTGACCGCGTACTCCTGGACCAGCACCATCTCACCCGGGAACGACTCGTTGAACTCACCTCGACGTAGGCGTCGCTCGACATCGTCCTTGACCTGAGCCCATAGCGGCATCGGGCTTTGGCGGTCAACAGCCCGGGCAGGGCCGGTGGACCGCTGGCCGCCATTTCCCCGCATGTCGCCTCCTGCACAGGAGCTTCGTGATGGTGGGCCCTGCCTTAGGTGGAAGGTCCACGTACCGTCGATGCAAATGTACGTACATCCGTATTCCCTCTGCAAGGGGTCCGCGAACCAGACCCCAGGGGCAGATCATGCGTCGGCCCGATCCTTGCGTTGCCGCTGCAGCGCTTCACGGACCCGTTGGACCTGGTTCGAACCTAGTGCGGCCTCGTCGGCGAGCGCGCCTAGGGCAGCGGTGACACCGACCAAGCTGGCGTAGATCGGAGGGCAGGTCGGGCAGCTGGCGAGGTGCGCTTCTAGCCGTGGGCGTTTCGCGGCCGAGAGTTCGTTGTCGATGTAGGCGCTGACTTGGGAGCGAGCGTCCCAACAGCGCAACGGCAGTTGATCCAGGGGGCGAGACTTCAGCTCTGCCAAGGCGGTGACCAGCATCATCCGTCCGCGACGCAGACGTTGCTTGGCGGCAGCCAGGGAGATGGACTGGATCGAGGCGATCACGGGCACGGTGAGGCCTTCCATGTCGTGGAGCACGACCGCGGACCGGTAGATGAAGGGGAGGGCCAACAATGCGTCGCGCAGCTCGTCGGCTGACTCTGCGCGCTCGATCACAACCGCGGCGTCCACGGTCCAGCTGTCGTCGCGCCAGGCCGCATCGGCCAAGGCTGCGACGTCCTCGCGGGGCGTTTCCCGCTGGCGGCGCCCCTGATCGATGGCGAGGTTGTGGAGGATGCCGCGCAGCCACGCTCCCAGAGGCGCTTCGTGCCGGTAGGTCTCGCGACGTTCAAGAGCACGGGCGAGTGTCTCCTGCGCCAGGTCCTCGGCTCTGTGACGGTCACCGGTGACCGACCAGGCGTAGGCCCCAAGCCGCGGGAGTTCCGCAACCAGCTGGTCGAGGAGGTCTGAACTCAACGGCGAGATTCACCCGCCGCGGTGGGGGCCGAGGGCGAGCGTCCTGCGCGGCCGAGGGTGCGGATCCCGAACGGCAGATACAGCGGACAGGTGCCGACCGCGGAGGTTGCGGCCATGACCGCCGCGAGCGCGTAGAAGATGAGTGACAGTGCACCGAGCGGGCCAAGGATGATCCCCGCGACAACGAGTACCGGCGCGATGACGAACAGGCGGATGGAGCGGTCTGCGCGTCCCATGTTGAGTTTCATCAGTCCTCCAATGGTGGTGGGTTTGTATCGGTAGACGCAGCACGGCTGCTTATCGATACAAACCGCGTGGCCCGAGTGGCCAGCGCGGCCGGACTGTCGGTCTCGAACGAGTCCGATGACCTCAAATGGTCGAGACGGTGCAAACGGCTGAGTCATCGTCCGTCGTTGAGGAGGTCATCGAACCGGCTGTTGGTGGCTCGAGCCGGAGGCCGGCATCTGGTCTCGACGTTGGTCGTCGGCCTTGCTCAGGCGAGGGCGAGGAACAGCTTCTCCATCTTCTTGACGTCCACGTCCTCCAGCCCTTCCTCGCTCTGTTCGAGGCACTGCTGCAGTCCGGTGGCAACGATGGCGTAGCCGGCGCGGGAGAGGGCCTTGTTGACAGCGGCCAACTGGGTCAGCACCGACTCGCAGTCGGAGCCTTCCTCCATCATCCGGATGACGCTGGCGAGGTGTCCGTTCGCGCGCTTCATTCGGGTGATGATCGCTTTGATCTCGGTGGGTTCGAGGTCCATCAGTTGTTCTCCAGGGCGGCCAGGGCCGCAGTCAGGCGCTGCCGTGCGTCGGTCGCGACAGTGCGGAGTGTGTCGCCGGCCTGGCCGGCGATAGACATCATCGCGTCGGGGTCGAAGGCCTCGACGACCGTGGTTGTGTCGTCGAGGGCACGCACGACCACGTTGCAGGGCAGCAGGGCGGCGATGGACGGTTCGGCTTGAAGTGCCTGGTGGGCCAGCTGGGGGCGACACGCGCCCAGGATGACCTGCGGGGCGACATCGACGTCGAGCTTGGCCTTCAGCGTTGCCTTGAGGTCAATCTCGGTGAGGATGCCGAACCCGGCGGCGGCAAGCTCGCCGCGCACCGCCTCGACCGCCTCCTCGTAGGGGTGGTTCACCGTGATCTGGAGCGTGTACTTCGTCATGGGCCGTTCCCTCCCGGGTACCGATCACTGCATGGGTGAGTGGTCTGCACCATCAACTGTACATCCCCCATGGGGGTTCTGTTACGCTCGAATCGTAACCCCCCGGGGGGTTAGATTGAAGTGGCAGCCACGAGCCGATTCGCCCAAGGAGTTCCCTTTCATGCGTGAGACCACCGTCGAGCACCTTGCCTCGGCCCTCGAGCAGGGCGCGACCCTGATCGACGTGCGAGAGCCCGCCGAGTACCGCCGTGGCCACGTCCCCGGCGCGGTCAACATCCCAATGAGTCAGCTGACGACCCGGCTCGGTGAGATCGACCGCAAACGTCCAGTGCACTTGGTGTGCGCCTCGGGCAACCGCAGCCGCGCGATGACCGAGGTTCTGACCGCAGCCGGCTACGACGCGACGAACGTCGCCGGCGGAACCAGCGCCTGGATCCGCTCCGGGCGATCGACCCAGAAGTGAGGCGAACCATGAACGAGCCCTCGAACATCACGAACACTGCATCCGGGAACAACGAGTCCGTCGCCCCTGCTTCGGCGACGGGGGAAGCGCAGCAGCGCCCGGTCACAGGCGTGACCGTACGCACTCTGGAGACCCCCTCCCTGGGCGACCGCACCTACGTCGTGCACGACGGCGAGATCGCCCTCGTCATCGACCCGCAGCGCGACATCGACCGGGTGCTGGAAGTGCTGGAGGCCGACGAGGTCCGGCTGACCCACGTCTTCGAGACCCACATCCACAACGACTACGTCACCGGCGGCCTGGCGCTCGCACGGGCCACCGGCGCGGCGTATCTGGTCAATGGCGAGGACGAGGTCTCCTTCGACCGCACCTCGATCACCGATGGTCAAGCCGTCGAGGTGGGCTCGCGGATGCGGGTCCGGGCGATCGCCACTCCCGGCCACACCTTCACCCACCTCTCCTACGCCCTCTCTCTCGATGGGCCTGACGGGGAGGAGCCGTACGCCGTGTTCACCGGTGGCTCCCTGCTTTACGGCGCCACCGGCAGACCGGACCTGCTCGGTGAGGAGCACACAGGCGAGCTCGTGCGCCACCAGCACGCCTCCGCCCACAAGCTCGCCGCTGAGCTGCCCGACGACGCCGAGGTCTACCCGACCCATGGGTTCGGCTCGTTCTGCTCCGCGACCCAGTCCGACGCCACCGCCTCCACCATCGGACAGGAGAAGCGGTCCAACCCCGTGCTGACTCAGGATGAGGAGACCTACGTCCGCGAGCTGCTGGACGGGCTGGGTGCATGGCCGGCCTACTACGTGCACATGGGCCCCGCCAACGCCGCCGGCCCAGACGCACCGGACCTTTCCCCTATTCGAGAAGCCGATGCGACAGAGCTGCGCCGCCGTATCGAGGCGGGCGAGTGGGTCCTCGACCTTCGCAACCGCAAGGCCTTCGCTGCCGGGCACGCCCCAGGCACGTTCAACTTCGGTCTCGACGGCGCCTTCTCGACCTATCTGGGCTGGCTCATCGAGTGGGGCACCCCGGTGACCCTGCTCGGGGAGACCGCCGAGGACGTCGCCACCGCTCAGCGCGAGCTGGTTCGTATCGGCATCGACCGACCGGCCGCCCACGCCACCGGCGGTCCGCAGAACTGGGCCGATGCAGAGCTCGGCAGCTTCCCCACTGCCACCTTCGCCGACCTGGCGCAGGTGCGCCATCACCGCGAGGTGGTCGTGCTCGACGTGCGCCGCACCGATGAGCACGAGGGAACCGCGATCGCCGGGGCCCTCAACATCCCGATCCACGAGGTGCCCTACCGCCTCGAGGAGATACCGGCCGGTGAGGTGTGGGTGCACTGTGCCAGCGGCTACCGCTCCTCGATCGCTGCCTCCTTCATCGCTGCCGCAGACCGCACCCCGGTCGCGATTCACGACTCATTCGAGAACGCAGAAAAGGTCGGCCTGCACATGGTCACCCCCGGGGAAGACCCCGACGGGTCCCACGCCTGAGATGACCCTGCTCCTCGCCGCAGCCGCCGGTGCGCTCATCGGGCTCTCCTTGGGGGCGCTCGGAGGTGGCGGATCGATCCTGGCCGTACCGGTGCTGATCTACCTGCTCGACCAGTCACCCGCCCAGGCGACCACTGGATCGCTGGTCGTGGTCGGCCTCACCTCCCTGATCGGGGCCGCCGCTGCCCACCGGGAAGGCAACGTGCTGCTCGGCCGCGGGTTCGTCTTCGGGCTGGTCGCCACCGGCGGAGCGGTGCTGGGAGCGGCGGCATCTTCCCGCGTCCCTGAGGATCTCTTGCTGGCCGCCTTCGCTGCCCTGATGCTGCTGGTCGGTGTGATCCTGGCGTGGCGTCAGATACGTCACGGTCAGGACAGTCAGAGCAGCCAGGACAGTCAGGACAGTGCCGCGGGGCATGCCGCCCGCCCCGCCCTAGATGACCCGATCATCACGTTCAGCCCGACCTTCGCCTGCCAGTGCCCCCGGGCGCTGAAGGTACTGGGCACCGCCACGATCGTCGGCGCCCTGACCGGGTTCCTCGGCGTCGGCGGCGGCTTCTTGGTCGTCCCAGCACTCCTGTTGGCGCTCGCGCTTCCCATCGAGTACGCCGCAGGCACCTCGCTGGTCGTCATCACCATCACCAGCGCCGCCGCCCTCGCCGTCCGATCCGGTTCCGGTGTCCAGCCGGACTGGACGGCCGTCATCGTCTTGACCGCGGTCTCCGCGGCGGCAGCCGTGGCCGGAGCACGACTGGCCGACCGGGTCGACACCGGCCGGCTCCAGGCGGCATTCACCGTCCTGGTCCTCGGCGTCGCCATCTACACCGCGACCCAGGCGCTGCCCGCGCTCGCCTGAACCCGGCCCCACGCATTCAAGTCCGCGTATCCCAAGTCTCACGTATCCAAGCTTGTCCATCACACACGGAACGGAACCTGCATGAGCACCACCACGGCCTCCAGCCCCACGGCCGGGCCCTCAACCCCGCCACCTACCACCGCCGGCCCCTTGGGACGTCTGGGGATCTGGGTCACCGAACACGCCAAACTCGTCACCGTGGTCTGGCTGTTGACCATCGTCGGCCTCGGCGCCTTCGCCCCTCAGGTCGAGCACAACCTCTCCGGTGCCGGCTGGCAGGCCAACGGCTCAGAGTCTGTGCAGGCTCGCGAACTCGCACGAGAACACTTCGGCGGCAACGCCTCATCCGCCATCCAGGTCGTAGTCCGCTCCACCGACGGACCGGTCACCGAAGGTGAGGGCCAGCAGGTCCTCGCCGAGGTCACCGACATCCTCGAGGCCGAACCGCGCATCGCCGACGTCCTCGCACCCACGCCGGGAGCCACCCTCTCCCAGGACGGCTCCACCGCGATCGTTCTGGCCGGCGCAGGCGCCGACACCAACGAGATGGTCCGCGTCGCCACCGACCTCAAGGCCGAACTTCAAAACCTCTCCACCGACACCGTCGAGGTCAACCCAACTGGGTCCTCGCTGCTATGGAGCGACTTCAACGAGGCCAACCTCGACGCCATGCTGAAGTCGGAGTTCATGTCCTGGCCGGTCACCCTGGCCATCTTGGTACTCGCCTTCGGCGCCCTCGTGGCCGCCGGACTCCCACTGATCCTCACCCTGGCCGGCCTTGTCGCCTCGGCCGGTTCCCTGGTGCTGATCAACGAGCTCGTGCCCGTCTCCATCTGGGCCATGAACTTCGCAATGATGTTCGCGCTCGCCCTGGGCATCGACTACGCCCTCTTCTTGGTCGTGCGCTACCGCGCCGCCCGCGCCGTACGCCGCGAGGCTAACCGCGCCGCCGGCCGCCCCGACACCCGCGAAGACCGACAGTGGGCTATCGCCCAGACCATGGACACCGCAGGCAAGGCCGTGCTGCTCTCCGGCCTCACCGTCCTCGTCTCGCTGTCCGCGGTCATGCTGGTGCCCTCGCCCTCCTTCCGCTCCATGGCCGGCGGCATCATGCTCTCGGTGGTCTTCGTCCTAGCCGCCACCCTCACCCTGCTGCCGCTGGTGCTGTTCGGCCTCGACGACCGAATCAACAAGCTCGCACTGCCCTGGTCCCGCGCTGGTGAGCACCGTTCCTCGGCATTCGCCGCCTGGGGCGAGCGACTCTGGAAGCGCCCCGTTGCCTGGGGCCTCCTCGCCACGGTCATCCTGCTCGCCCTCGCCGCCCCGATCCTCGGCCTGAAGACCGCCATGCCCTCCATCAAGGTGCTGCCCGAGGACGCTTCTGCCCGAGTCGGCTACAGCCAGGTCCAAGACGCCTTCGGCACCGGCGCCCCCGGTACTTTGCAGATCATCACCGACGACACCGACGCCTCGGCCGCCAGCGCAGCACTCAAGGACGACCCCGGCATCGCCGCTGCCATGCCTCCGATGCCGGCTGCCGACGACAGTGGACTGGTGCTGATCCAGGCCGTTCCCTCCGTGGACCCCTCCGACCCCGCACTCAGCGACACCGTCGACCGGCTCCGCGCAGACCTCCCCGACTCCGCCGTCCTCGGGGGCGCCCCCGTGGAGAACCTCGATCTCAAGGCGCAGCTCGACGAGTCCACCCCGCTGGTCATCGGCGTCGTGCTCGTCCTCGGCTTCATGCTGCTCCTCATCGCACTGCAGGCCCCGCTCATCTCCCTACTCGGCACCCTCGCCAGCCTGCTCTCCACCGCGGCGGCGTTCGGTGTCGCCCGGCTGATCTTCCAGGAGGGACACGGCGCCGACCTGCTCGGCTTCGAACCACAGGGCTTCCTCGACGCCTGGGCGCCGGTGTTCTTCTTCGCCATGATCTTCGCCATCGCGATGGACTACACCGTGTTCCTGCTCGCCTCGGCCAAGGAGCACTACGAGCGCTCCGGGGACCCCAAGCACGCCATGATCGGCTCACTTGCCCACTCCGGCCGGGTCATCTTCGCCGCCGGCGCGGTCATGGTCGCGGTCTTCTTCACCTTCGCCCTCTCCGGCCCCATCCCGCCCAAAGAAATGGGCGTCGTCCTCGGCCTCGCCGTCCTCCTCGACGCCTTCCTCGTCCGGCTCGTCCTCCTACCGGTCATGCTTCGCCTTACCGGCAAGGCCGCCTGGTACACCCCCGCCTCGCTGCGGAAGATCCTGCCTAACATCACCTTCGCCCATGACTGACCGCGGATCCGTGGGCAGGAACCCGATCGAAGGATCCGATTGTCATATACCGACAGTCAGGCGGGCGTCTCCCGGTACCTTCCGCCCGCTGGTCACCGCCGCGGTGCCCTCGTGCGCTCCCCGCTCATAGCCCGCGTGGTGCAACGCGCCGAGTGCGGGCGAGGGTCTTCTCATCCAGCCTGGCCATGCCACAGGGGCATTGGCTAGCGTTGTGGATCGCCTCAGATAGCGGAGCTCGGGCGTGCCTGAGCGAAGTGCTCGGCGTCGACTGTAACGAACACAGCCGTCGATGTGGCGGCGGTTCGCCCGTCGAGTGCGGTCACCTTGGCGTTCACGAACAGCTTACGGCCCTCGCGCCGATCTACCCGGGCCTCGAGTCGGTATGTCGTCCCGATCAGGACCGGCGCGAGGTATTCGACCACCAGTTGGCGAGTGACAGCTGGTTCTCCGACCAGGTAGAGCAGGAAGCCGTAGAGGTCGTCAAGGACGGTGGCGACCGCGCCGCCGTGCGCGATGCCGGGTGCGCCCACGTGGCGATCGTCGAAGATGTGGGTGGCCACCACGAGATCGCCTTCGCGATGCACGCTTAAGTGATGGCCATGAGGGTTGTCAACGCCGCAGCCCAGGCATTGCTCGTGGTGGGCCGGCAGGTGCGCGCCATCTGGATGGGGGCCGATTCTTTGCTGCAACGCAGTCATGAGTGCTTGAAGGTCAGCCACGGGTGCTGCCGTTCAGAAGGCGTGCCCAGGCGGTGAGCAGTTCTGCTTGCCGATCGGGATGTGGCGTCAACAGCCGTGCGACACCCCGTCCGAGGACAAGGTCCAAGGTCAAGCGCACTTCGATCGGGTCGTCGCTGATATAGGTGCGACAGATCTCAGCGAGCTCCGCGTTGACACGCTCCTCGGCTGGGACCAGCTCCTTACGCAAGCCGGGGTCTGAGCGCGCGGCCACCCAGAGCTCGAGACTGGCCGCGTACAACGGTCCGGACAGGGCCTCAGCTAGCAAACCCAACGCCGCTTCGCGTTCCTGGGTGACCGTCGTCAACTTCTGGAGTTGGGCCCCTTGTGGTGCGATCCGAGACATCTCCGTCCGCACCCTGCGCATGCGTTCTTGCGCTAAGTGCTCGACGGCGGCTACCACGAGTTGGTCACGGGTTCCGAAGTGGTGCAGTTGGGCCCCGCGGGACAGCCCGGCTCGCTCCGCCACGGCGACACTGGTGGTGCCGGCATATCCCAGGTCGGCAAGGCAGGCGATGGTCGCGTCCAACAGCGCGCGTCGGGTGGTGGCCGAGCGTTCGGCTTGTTTTCGCGGTCGTCGCGTAGCTACCTTCATGCCCGAAGCGTACATGCATGCATGAACGTATGTACTAGGCCGAGCTGGCTTTTCTGATCTGTGTTCCCTTAAGCCCAGGGTTCCGGATCTGGCGGGCAGGCCACCAGTTGTGGTCCTCAAGCAGGGCGGCACAGGCGGGAACGATGAGGCTGCGGACTACGAAGGTATCGAGCAGCAGTCCGGCTGCGACGGCGAAACCAGTCTCGACAAGCGTGACCACGGGAGAGGTGAGCAGCGCGATGAAGGTGCTCGCAAAGATGATTCCTGCGGATGTGATCACCGGGCCGGTCAGGGTCACTGCTTCGGCAACGGCGCCTCGAGTCAGGGTGGTGCCGTTCTCGCGCATTCGGCTCATGAGCAGGATGTTGTAGTCGGCGCCAACGGCGACGAGCAGCACGAACGTGATCACTGGGACGGCAAACTGGATGTCGTGGCCAAGGATGCCTTGGAAGACCAGTGTTGTCAGGCCAAGGGCCGCGGCGCAGGATAGCGCTACAGAGGCGAGCAGGTATAGCGGCGCGGCCAGGGAGCGCAGGGCGATGATGAGGAGGAGCAGGACGATCAGAAGCACCGCCGCGAGCACGAGTTTCGCGTCTTCGTACAGATAGCGGTTCAGGTCGGCGCCGAGTCCAGCGGCCCCGGTGCCGCTGACGGTTGCGCCTTCGAGACGTGTCCGATTCAACGCGTTTTCAGCGGCTGCCTGGGATTCTTCGAAGCGGCGCAGCCCATCCGGGCTAAGAGGATCTGAGTCACCGGTTACCTGGATGCGGGCAACGCGGCCATCGGGGCTCAGGAATACGCTGCGGGCGTAGGCGAAGCGCTGGTCGTCTAGGGCGCTCGCGGGCAGGTAGAAGCCACCAGCCTCTGGTGTGTCGGCCTGACGGTTGACCGTGCGCAGGTAGGACTCAGAGGTCTCCAGGTTCTGGGCGAGTTCCTTGGTCTGGCGGATGAGGTCCTTGATCCCCGGCGCAAAGGCCTCGGCGTTCTCAGCGATCTGGGAGGTGCCGTCCGCCATCTGCCCTAGACGCGCGCGCAGAAGGCGCTGTCCTTCGGTGATCCGGTCGGCACCCCGCTCGGCCTGGCTCAACCCGGAGGCGAGATCGTTGAGGCCATCGGCGAGGCTTCCTTGTTTGCGGGCGATCAAGTTCGCTCCGTTGGCTGCCTCCTGCAGTCCTGGGAGGAGTTCATCCTTCATGCCGCGGTGGATGTCGGCAAGTCCTTCCCTGGACCTGCGGCAGATCGGGTCTGTGGTGCACAGCAGGTCGCGGTCGAGTGCCTGGACGATCAGGCCGATGCTACTCACGACCACGGTGACTTGGTCGTGAGCGGTTTGGATGCCTGTGGCCAAGGCGGCAGCGCCGGTCTGCAACTGGCGGGCGCCGTGCGCTGCGTCACGCGTGCCCTCGGTAGCGCGGCCGAGACCGTTGGCGAGATCGCTGGTTCCGTTCGCAAGTCGGTCGGCGCCGCCTTGGGCGCGGCCGGCGCCGTCGGCCACCCGGCTGATCGCGTCGGCTAGCTGGGCGCTGCCCGAGGAGAGGCGTTCGAGATCGGGCTGACCCTCCTCCAAGCCATCGCTGGCCCGACCCAGCCCGGTGGCGAGGCGCTTGAGCTGTCGCGCGATCGACGCTGGTTCTAGTGGCTCACCTGCCGGCTGGGTGATGCTCCGGACGCTGGAAACACCATCGACCTTGGCCACGGCTCGGCTGACCTCGTTGAGGACTGCCAGATCCTTCGAATTGCGCATGTCATGTGTGGACTCCAGCAGCAGGTAGTCCGGGAGGGTCTCGTTGCGAGGGAAGTGGTCCTCCAGCACCGCCAACCCCTTGTTGCTCGGCGTGTCGGGCGGCTGGGAGTTCCGCTGGTCGTAGGAGATCACCATCGTCGGAAGGAACGCGGCAAGCACAACCAACACGGCGGTACCGGCAACAAGCACCCGGACCGGTCGGCGCGCCACGAGGCGGCCGACGCGTGACCACGCCGACGTCGGTGCTGGCGTGCGCGCCGGCCCGATCCTGGGGCCGAACCAGACCATCAGCGCGGGCGTGAAGGTCAGACTCACCGCAACGGTGACCGCGACGCAGATCGCCATCGGCGGTCCGGTGGTGGAGAAGATGGCCAGCTTGGTGAATCCCAGACATATCGCGGCGAGGATGACCGTTCCGGCGGACGCCACCAACGCCGGTCCTACTCTGGTGGCTGCCTCCTCGACGGCCGGCAGCGCGTCGACTCCGCGCCCGTATGCCTCGCGGAATCTGCTGATCAAGAACACGCAGTAGTCAGTGCCAGCGCCGAGCACGATGGCGGTTACGAACGCGTCGGTGTAGGTCGACAGCGACATTCCTTGCATCCCGGCCCATGCCAGCACTCCCCGCGCGCACGCCAGTGCCACCCCGATCGATACCAGGGAAACCAGTACAGTGGTGACGCGGCGGTAGATGATCAACAAGATGATGACCAGCAGCAGCCCGGAGACCACCGTGATCCGTACCGAGGCCTCGTTCACCTCGGTGGTCAGGTCGGTGATCATCGCTGGGTCCCCGGTCACATACGCGCTGCTGCCACGGGGCAAAGACAGGTCGGCGACCCGTTCTCGCAGCCAGTGGATGTCCTGTTCGGAGTCCGGCGATCCGATGCCACTGGTCAGCCCGGCCACCAGGTAGGCCGCCTGGCCGTCCTTGCTGACCAAGTGTCGCCGCGCGTCCTTGTTGCCGACGAAGTGCTGCACTTCGGAGACCCGCTCCTGGTTCGCACCCAGGGTGCGAACCAGGTCGCGATACGCAAGCGTGTCAGCCGCGCTCAGGCCGTTCTCGTTGCGGAACACGATGTAGGCAAATGACTCGGTGCGCCCCGAGCCGAACGCCTCGTCCATGTCGTGCAACGCGGTCAACGTCGGCGCGTCCTCGGGCAGAAAGGCCGCACTGCTGCGCTCGACCACCGACGGCAGCGACGGCAGGCCGAGAGTGACCGCTGCAGCCGCGACCAACCAGCCGACGACGACCAGACGCGGGAAACGGATTCCCGCCGTGCACAAACGGGCCAGACGACCCGGCGCCCCAGCATCCACGGATGCCTCCATGACTTGTATCTTGAGTTTGTACTCGCAGTACAACATAGGCTGAGGCTGCTGTCGATACCCTCCGAATACGCAGTGTCACTCGTCCGGAAAGGTGTGTGGAGATGCGGCAACTGCCTGCCTCCATCGCAAGCAAGCTCTACGGAGCCGCGGAACTGATCGCCGAGCGCGGAGTCGCCGAGGCCAAGATGGACGAAATCGCGGCTGCCTCCGGCATCCCTCGCGCAACCCTCTATTACTACTTCACCGGTAAGGATGAGATCCTCGCCTTCCTCCTCACCGACATGCTCGAGGCAATTGCTGGCGAGGTAGCGGCAGCTGTTGGGGCCACCGGAAGCGCCCGCGTCCGCCTCGAAGCTGCGGTCCAAGCCCAGATCGCCGTGATGCTCGACCAGCCCGCCGCATGTCGGGCGCTCGTTGGTGACCTCGGCCGAGCCACCAGACTTCCTGCGCTCGCTCACGCCCTCCAAGAAGCATTCCGCCGTCCCATCGAACAACTCCTTGCCGAAGGCGCCGCCGACGGATCGCTACACGTGCAGCCCCACCCAGAAGAGGCATCCCTGGCGATCTTTGGGGCCATCACAGTCGCCGGTCTGTATCACGCAGTTGAAGACAGCCGCCCCTCTGCAGAACAGGTTGCGAAACGAGTTCTCGGCGTTCTGATGCAAGGGCTTGGCGGCCAAAAGGAACCACGCACCACTGATTGCCCTGCTAGCGCGACTGACGCTCAGGCCTGATGGTGAGATGGCCTCTGAGTGCATGCCCGGGGGTAGCGCGATCACGACCTCGTTCCTCGGCTCCCTGCCGCCCCCACCGCTCAGTCTGACCCGACCTGGGACTAGTTGATGTGCCCGCTGAGAGGACACCCCAAGATTGGGTCGCTCGCCGAGGTCTCAATGCCTGTGCTGCCATGCAGGAGCCCACCTAGACCACCTGGCTCTGCGGAACCGGCGGACTGCGGCTGCATCAGGTCTGGTGATTCAGTGCGGAACCGTCACCACCTCAGGCATTCTTGTCGGAAGTGGCTTGGAGACTGGCCAGTCCATCGCTTGAAGGCATGTGAGAAGTTGGTCAGGTCGCTGAAACCGAGTTCAACAGCTATCTCGCTGACCGACAAGGATCGGTCGAGCAGCTTTAGCGAGGCCCGCTCCAGCAACGACGATTCGAGTATCTCTCGGAACGTGGTGCCCTCGTTGAGGAGACGTCGCTTGAGAGTGCTGGTCGAGATTGACAGTTCGTTTGCGACCGACTGACAGGTTTTTAGTCCGGGGCCCTCTTCTATCGACAGTCTTACCTTGGTCGCGTATGACGCCGGTCCGATCCGGTGCTCAAGGGATTTCGACAGATCGGCGATCGCGTGTCGGTATGCAACGGGGTCGGAGAACCGGCAGACCTCGTTCAGGACCTCCGTGGGCACATACAGGAACGTCATGGGCGCGTTGAAAACCAGGTGTCTTCCCAGCGCGTCCTCATGCTGGGTCGTGGAGGCGGGCGCCGGCCAACTGGTGTGCAGCCTGACGGTTGACACGTCGCCAGCGAGCATTCGGATCAACCGCAGGAGCGCGGAACCACAGTAGGTGACGACCAGGCAGTCCAGGTCCGGATCGCCCGTCTGACCTGTGAGCCCGACCGCAAGGCCGTCGTCATTCGGATGGAACCGCGTACTGACGGCCGTCGTAATCAAGGGAAGATACGTGAGCAGTTCCATGACCTCAGCGACCGAGCCCGCACTGATCAAGGGAAGACTCAATGGGCCGAATGAGGTCAGCTGGGCCTGATCTGCGAACGCATGGCCGAGGTGGGTCGCTTGATCGGCGTCCAGGTTGGGGTACACCTCCCGGAACCATCGAGCCGGTGCCTGGCCGCCGAGTTGCAGCAGGGTCGTCTCGTCGGCTCCCTCGCGAACCATGATGGCGCGGAACCGTGCGGCTGCCTCTGCGTCGAGAGTTTGGCTCTCGAGCAGCTGTGCGAAAGCCGTGTAGGGCACGCCCGCGTCGCTGCCGTTCAAAGACACTCCTTGAGCCGAAATCACAACTTTCTGACTCGTGTGACCATAGCCACAGGGCGCATCCGCGACAAGAGTTTGTCCAAGGCTTTGCGGCCCACAACAGCACCAGGAGAGTTGATCATGACAGTGGTTAGGTTTGTGTCACACGACGGGAAGACGCACGCGGTGCCCGTTGAGGAAGGGCAGTCGTTGATGCAGGTCGCGACGAACAACGCGGTGCCTGGCATCGACGGTGACTGCGGTGGAGAAGCTGCGTGCGGGACCTGTCACGTCATCGTTGATCCGCAGTGGTCCGAATGTGTCGGGCCGCCCGGCGCCGATGAGGAGGAGATGCTCGCGATGAACCCTGAGCGTGAACCGACCTCCCGGCTGTCTTGCCAGATGGTGGTCTCCGACGTGTGGGACGGGCTGAGCGTCCGGCTTCCCGAATTTCAGATGTGACGACGAGAACGGGTTGAAATGATGAAGATTCCTGAGGCAATCACGGCCAAAGTTCAATCCTCCATCCCGATGGAGCGCCAGATTCAGGGCGCGCATCTCTACGACAAGACCATGAGATGGGTGAGAGGTGCGAACGGCGACAGGATGTTCGTAGAACGTCCTATCCCGCCGGTCGACGAGGTGGAGCTCGCGGACATCGACGTCAGCAATCCCTTCCTGTATCGGCAGGGTCGATGGCAATCCTACTTCGAGCGCCTGCGCAACGAGGCCCCGATCCATTATCAGCCCAACAGCCCGTTCGGCCCGTTCTGGTCGGTCACTCGTCACGCCGACATCATCGCCGTTGACAAGAACCATGAAGTCTTCTCGGCCGAACCTTTGATCGTCATCGGTGTTCCACCTCGATTCCTCGACATCGAGATGTTCATCGCGATGGATCCTCCGCGTCACGACCTGCAGCGACAGGCGGTCCAAGGCGTTGTCGCGCCGAAGAACCTGCGCGAGATGGAGGGCCTCATCAGGACACGTGTCCGCGAGGTGCTGGACGATCTTCCTGTGGGTGAGCCCTTCAACTGGGTGCAGCGAGTATCAATCGAGCTGACGGGCCGCATGCTCGCCACCTTGCTGGACTTCCCGTACGAGCAGCGTCAAAAGCTCACCTACTGGTCAGACCTTGCGTCGTCGATGGAGCAGGCCAACGGTGGCCCCTCGGACAACGACGAAGTCTTCCATGGAATGCGCGACATGGCGCGAGGTCTCAGCGCGCTCTGGCATGACAAGGCGGCCAGGACTGCTGCCGGGGAGGAACCCGGCTTCGATCTGATCACCATGCTGCAGAGTGACGACAACACCAAGGATCTGATCGACCGCCCCATGGAGTTCCTCGGGAACCTGGTGCTGTTGATCGTCGGCGGCAACGACACCACCCGGAACTCGATGAGTGGCGGGGTTCTAGCGCTCAACCAGTTCCCGGACCAGTTCGAGAAGCTAAAGGCCAACCCCGACCTGATCCCCAACATGGTGTCGGAGATCATCCGCTGGCAGACGCCGCTCGCCTACATGCGCAGGGTCGCGAAGACCGATACCATCCTGAACGGCCAGTTCATCCGCAAGGGCGACAAAGTCGTCATGTGGTACGCGTCTGGTAATCGCGACGAGACGGTGTTCGATCGGCCAGATGAGCTGATCATCGACCGGCCAAACGCACGCAACCATATCGCCTTCGGATTCGGTGTCCACCGTTGCATGGGCAACCGGCTGGCCGAGTTGCAACTGCGCATTCTCTGGGAGGAGCTGCTCCCGCGCTTCGAGAACATCGAAGTCGTGGGTGAGCCGGAATACGTGCAGTCCAACTTCGTGCGGGGTATCAGCAAATTGATGGTCCGACTGACCCCAAAAAGCAGCGCATGACCGCACTGAGAACGGTGATTGTCGGAGCAAGCCATGCCGGCGCGCAACTCGCGGCCAGCCTGCGCCAGGAAGGCTGGGACGGCGAGATTGTCCTGGTGGGCGATGAGTCGCCAGTGCCCTATCAACGCCCACCACTGTCGAAGGCCTATCTGGCTGGGAAGAGCGCCTTCGAAGAGCTGGAAATTCGCAGTGCGGAGTTCTACGACAAGCGGAAGATTAGCCTTCTCGATGCGAGGGTCGAGGCGATCGACCGCTCTGCTGGCCACCTGACGCTGAGCAGCGGCCAGTCGCTGGCCTACGACCATCTCGCGTTGTGCACCGGCGCGCGTCCGCGACGGTTGCTCGTCCCAGGTGCCCATCTTTCCGGTGTTTGCTACCTGCGCACCGCCATGGACGTGGACCTGATCCGAGCAGCCGCCCAACCAGGAAGCGTGGCCGTGATCGTTGGCGGGGGGTACATAGGGCTCGAGGTGGCAGCCTCGCTGCGCGCCTTGGGGCTGGACGTCACCGTGCTCGAGGCGACCGAGCGTGTTCTCGAAAGAGTCACCGCTCCCGAGGTCTCAGCGTTCTTCCAACGGGTCCACCAAGAGGAGGGTGTGAGCATTCGAACCGGAGCCCTCGTCGAGGCCTTCACCGGTGAAACCAAGGTCCGCGAAGTGCTCCTGTCCAATGGCGAGGCCGTCCCTGCAGACCTCGTGATCGTTGGCATCGGTGTCGAGCCGAACACCGAGCTCGCCGCATCAGCCGGCTTGGAGGTCGACAACGGTATTGTGATTGACGACCGTGCTCGGACAAGTGACCGGAACATCGTTGCGGCCGGTGACTGCACGAGTCGATACATGGCCTCCTACGGCGGTCGGGTCCGCCTGGAATGCGTTCCAAGCGCGGGGGAGCAGGCCAAAGTGGCCGCAGCGACGATCTCTGGAAAGTCCAAGGAGATCGCTGCTCTTCCATGGTTCTGGTCGGATCAGTACGACGTCAAGCTCCAGATCGCTGGGCTCAACACCGGGTTCGACGAAGTCGTCCTCAGCGGTGACCCGAAACTGGACCGTGACTTCACCTGCTTCTACCTTCGTCAAGGCGAGCTAATCGCTGCGGATTGTGTCAACCGTCCCCGTGACTTCGTCGTCAGCAAGCGGCTTCTGACGCAGGCGTCTCGGGGCGTTGGGCGAGCCGAGCTGACTTCGGCTGTGAGTGACGCGGGTGCGTAATGCCGTGCGATCCGGGCTCGTCGCGAGCCGGGCGTGCTGGAGCGGAGGGCTCCGGGCCAACCGCGAATCCCATGGCAACGAAGAGTGGACCTATCGTCGAGAGGACATTCAATGACGACCTGCCTATCGCGTTCGGGCAGACAGAGCCCTGCGCGCGGTCCGAGACCAGTTGCCAGTCCGCGACCTCGCACCAGTTCGGGCAGGCTCCGGTCTCAAGTCGGTTCAGGAAACTGTCAGGCTCCCGTCTCTTGGCCACGTCATGGACTGCTCCCGATTCGGACCAGTCTCACCCGGGCCAAGAACAAGCGATGGGACAACGCCTCGCTACCGGTTCTCGCGGACGAGTATCCGATGACCTTGGAGCGAGGATGAGCTGCAGTCCGGCGTCGTTCCTTGAGGCGACTGAGTTCCTCGACATCGAGCACGAAGACATCCGCGCCTTCACCGAGGCCACCGTTGGTGACGCGTCCGGCGACAGGGAAAAGGCGAGGCGCCTCTTCGCTGCCGTCCGGGACCAAGTCTGGTACGACCCCTACACCGTTTCGGCCGACCCCGCCAACTACCGCGCGAGTTTCGTCCTCCAAGCGGGCCGTGCCTATTGCGTCCCGAAAGCGGTCCTCTTGACCGCAGTGTGCCGTGCAGCGGGAATTCCAGCGCGGTTGGGGTTCGCTGATGTGCGCAACCATCTGCAGACCGAATCACTGCGAAAGCTCATGGGCGGCACCGACCTGTTCGTCTATCACGGATACAGCAGTCTCCACATCGACGGGAGATGGCTCAAGGCCACCCCGGCATTCAACGTCGAACTATGCGCTCGTTTCGGCGTTCCACCTGTGGAATTCGACGGCGAGCACGACGCGCTCATGCACGCTTTCACTGGGGACGGAACCCAGCACATGGAGTACGTCCGCGAGCGCGGCGTCTATGACGACCTTCCCCTGGCCGCGATCCTGACCGAGCTTCGGAACACCTATGGATCGATGGTCGAGGCCTCGCCGCAGGCGATCGACGACGCCTTCACCGCAAAGCCCGCCAGCCAGGTCAAACCCGGTGGATCCTCACGCCGGTCCACTTCGCCTCAGGAGGATCAATGACCACCACAACGACCTCAAATAGCGCACTCGAGGTGCGCAACCCGTCCGACGGTCAGCTGGTGGGAACCGTGTCCGTTGACGACCGTGACGCTGTGAACCGCCGCGCCACGCAGCTCCGGCTGGCCCAACGTGCATGGGCCGAGGCTGGTCCGCGGCAGCGCTCCAAGTGGCTGCGCCTCTGGCGCGACTGGATCCTCACGCACTCCGATGAGCTCACCGACCTGCTGCAGGCCGAGACAGGCAAGGTTCGTCCGGACGCGCTCGTAGAGACGACCGCCTCGTGCGAGTTCATCACCTACTACGCCGACCATGCCGAGGAGTTCCTCGCCGACGAACGGGTCAAGACCGCGGGTCTACTCAGCCTGCCGAAACGACTGTCCAAGACCTACCAGCCCTACCCACTCGTCGGTCTGATCACCCCGTGGAACTTCCCGATCACCCTGTTCCTCATGGACGCAGCCCCCGCACTGGCTGCCGGTTGCGCGGTACTGGCGAAGCCCTCAGAAGAGACACCGCTGACCTGCGCGCGGGTCATCGACGGCTGGCGCGAGATCGGCGCGCCACCCGTTCTCGCACATGTCACAGGAGCCGGCGACACTGGTGCCGCAGTGGTGGATGCCGCCGACTTCGTCCAGTTCACGGGCTCGACAGCGACAGGGCGCCAGGTCGCCCTCCGCTGTGCTGAGCAGTTGAAACCGGTGAGTCTGGAGCTGGGCGGCAAGGATCCGGCGATCGTGCTGGAGGACGCCGATCTCGCTCGAGCGGTCGAGGGCGTCGCCTGGGGTGGCCTTTTCAACGCAGGGCAAGTCTGCATCTCCGTCGAACGCGTGTATGTCGTTGCTGCGGTCTACGAGGAATTCGTGGCCCGCCTGACACAGCGCGTGCAGTCCCTGACCCAGGGGGCGGATGCCGGCAACGATGTTGGTGCGATGGTCACCGCGAGACAAGTTGACATCGCGGATCGCCACGTCAGCGAGGCGGTGGCCGCGGGAGCGAAGGTAGTGGCCGGCGGCAAGCGGGGTGCGGCCGGGAACTACTACACGCCAACGGTCCTTGTCGACGTGGATCACACGATGTCCTGCATGACCGAGGAGACCTTCGGACCCACGATCCCGGTGATGTGCGTCGCCGACGAAGAAGAGGCCATCCGACTGGCCAACGACTCGACGTACGGATTGTCGGCGACCGTGTGGACTCGTGATCGTGCTCGCGCCCGCCGTGTTGCACGGCGCCTGGAGGTCGGCGCGGTCAACATCAACGATGTCTTCAGCAACCTCTTCGCGATGACGTTGCCTCACAGTGGCTGGAAGGCCTCCGGGATGGGCGCCCGGCTCGGAGGAGCCGACGGGCTGCACAAGTACTGCCGCGTCCGCGCGGTCACCGAGCCACGACTTCCAGTCCGGGCAAGAGAGCTCACGTGGTACCCGTACTCCGCCTGGCGTACGGCCATCGCCGCGAAGATGCTGCGCGCAGCAGCCGGACGCGGCCTGAGTCAACGCCTCGGCCAGAACAAGGAGCACCGCAGATGACGCACGCCACTTCCTTCCCCGCCAAGACGATCGCGATCACTGGAGGAGCCCGTGGCATCGGCTACCAGACGGCGAAGGAACTGACCGAACGCGGCCACCGCGTTGCCATCGGCGACATCGACGAGGCCCGTATCAAGAAAGCGGCGGACGAGCTCGGTATCTCTGTTGTGGGCCATCTCGACGTCACCCACCCCGACTCGTTCCGGGCGTTCCTCGACATGGTCGAGGAACAGCTTGGCCCCCTCGATGTGCTGGTCAACAACGCGGGCATCATGCCCACCGGACACGCTCACGAGGAGGACGACGCCGTCACCCGGCGACAGGTGGAGATCAACCTCCTCGGAGTGATCTTCGGGACCAAGCTCGCCCTCCAGCGGATGCTGCCGCGGCGGGCCGGACACATCATCAACACCGCATCGCTGGCCGGGGAACTGCCCGTGCCTGGCCTGGCTACCTACTGCGCCACCAAGTTCGCAGTCATCGGATTCACCGAGGCAGCACGGCAGGAGTACCGCAAGTCCGGGATCCAACTGTCCACCGTGCGACCGACATTCACCAACACCGAGCTCGTCGCCGGCACGGCCGGAGCCAAGGGGCTGCGCAACGCCGAACCCGAAGAGATTGCTCGCGCGACAGCCGAGCTGATCGAGCATCCCCGTCCCTTCGTACGGGTCACTCGCCTCGCCGGCGGCATGGTCGCAGCGATGAAGTTCGTGCCCGGACGGGTGGCGTCCGCGCTCGGCTCTGTCCTGGGCACGGACTCGGTCTTCCTCGACGACGTCGACATGGTCGCCCGCCAGACGTACCTCGACCGCATTCGGAACAACTGACCCCCAACTCCAGAACCATTCGGCACGAAGAGCACAAAGAGAAGGACGCCACATGCCCGTCAATGCCTTCATCCAGGACTACCCCCATCGACTGGGGGGACACTGCGGCTCCGGTGCGATGCGCGATCTGCTGCACTGGCACGGTCTGGGATGGGATGGACCGCCCAATGAGGGCCTGGTCTTCACGCTCGGCGGCGCTCTAGGGCTCTCGTTCCTCCGGTCGAGCGAACTCTTCCCCCCGCTGTACCTGGTGGGGCGAGGTGCTGACTTCGAAATCGATCTACCGACGCGACTGGGCGGTGTCGTGCAGGTCCTTACCACCGACGATCCCGCCGAGGGATGGTCGTGGGTCCGTAACGAACTCGACGCCGGTCGACCCAGCCTGATTTGGGGAGACATCGCCGAACTTCCGTACCTCCGTGTCCAGCTGCAGATGAGCCGTCACGACATCGTCGTCATCGGCTACGACGAAGACGAACAACTCGCCTACGTCGTGGACAACGACCGCGCCGAGGTGCAGAAGGTGCCTTTGGACGCCTTGGCCCGGGCACGGTCCTCAACGGCATTCCCACAACCCACGCGTCACTGCACGTACCGCATCACCTGGCCGCCGTCCCTGCCCGCCATCGAGGAAGCCGCCGCGGGCGCGTTCATCCAGTGTGCCGGCAACATGCGCGATCCGTCACAACACAGCATTGCCGGCCCCGCCACAGCCGCGGTCGGTGCCGAAGGCCTGAAGGCGGTTGCTCTGTTCGCTGACGACATCGCGACCTGGGCGGAACTTCCCGACGACGAACTCGGACTCTTGTTGTTCAGCCTGGGTGCCTTCATCGAGAAGGCAGGCACCGGCGGCGGGCTCTTTCGGCGACTGCTCGCAGATGGCTGCGCAGAAGTCGCACGTCTGACCGGCGACCAGGCGACCGCTGAGGCTGCGACCGAAGCTGCCCGTTGCGCACAGGGCTGGACAGAAGCCGCCCGCGCTGCGGTCAAGCGCGACACCCACCCACGTTCGCGGATTGACGACGTGGTCCTGATAGCCAGCCGGCTACCGGAGTTGGAGTTGCGTCTCGTCGAGTCCCTGGAGTCTGCCGCAACCTCCTTGGCGGCGGCAGATGGCTGATCATCGCCATTGACGTTCGAAGGTCGGCTATCTCGGAACAACTGTCCGTGCGGATCCACACACGAGTGAAGGAACCTTATGCAGAGCACGATGATGAACGTCCCGTTGACGACCACAGCAATCATGCGTCACGGCGCAGGCGTGCACGGGTCTGCAACGGTGCGGACGCTGCAACCCGATGGAACCGTAAAGGTCGGCACCTTCGCCGAGGTCGGCCGTAGGGCTGCGCAGTTGGCTCACGCGTTGCGAGGCTGCGGAATCACTGGCGATGATCGGGTCGCCACCTTCATGTGGAACAACCAAGAACACGTGGAGGCGTACTTGGCGGTGCCCTCGATGGGCGCGGTGCTCCACACCCTGAACTTGCGCCTCGCCGCGGAGCAGATCACCTACATCGGCAACCACGCCGAAGATCGAGTGATCATCGCCGATGGCAGTCTCGTACCCCTCCTGGCTCCGGTGTTACCGCAGATCACCAGCGTGCACACCGTCGTGGTGACGGGCGACGTCGATCTCACTCCGCTACGCAGCAAGGACGTCACGGTCGTGAGATACGAGGATTTCATCTCGGGTCAGCCCGAGGCCTTCGACTGGCCCGAGCTCGATGAAGGCACGGCGGCGGCCATGTGCTACACGTCCGGGACCACCGGCAATCCCAAAGGAGTCGCCTACAGTCACCGGTCGACCTACCTGCACTCCATGGCCGCCTGTCTCGCAGACGGCCTCGGTATCGGCGCCGGTGACCGCATCCTCGCGATCGTGCCCATGTTCCACGCCAACGCTTGGGGCCTGGTCTATTCCGCCTTCATGGCCGGTGCCGACCTACTCATGCCCGAGCGTTTCCTACAGGCCGAACCGCTCGTGCGCCTGATCGGTGCTGAGCGACCCACGATCGCCGGAGCAGTCCCGACGATCTGGAACGACGTCTTGAACTTTCTGGAGTCCAACCCAAGCCACGATGTGTCCTCGCTCGGTCTTGTCGCCTGCGGTGGCTCTGCGGTGCCCCTGCACCTCATGAAGACATTCCAAGAGAAGTACGGCGTGCAGATCGTCCAAGCATGGGGGATGACTGAGACCTCTCCGCTGGCCGCCGTCGCCCGTCCGCCCGCATCGCTCGACCCGTCCGAGCAGTGGCAACTGCGTGCCACCCAGGGGCGTCCGGTCGCTGGAGTGGAATTGAGGATCGTCGACGATGCGGGCCGAGTGCTGCCCAACGATGGCGCGGCGGTGGGGGAGTTGCAGGTGCGCGGGCCCTGGATCAGCGGCGCCTACTACCGGGAGGAGGACGACGGAGAGAGGTTCCACGACGGGTGGTTGCGCACCGGCGACGTCGGGCGCATCAACTCACGCAGCTTCGTCACGTTGACCGACCGCACCAAGGACGTGATCAAGTCCGGAGGGGAGTGGATCTCTTCGGTTGAGCTTGAGTTGCACCTCGCCGGTCACCCCGACGTTCTGGAAGCCTCCGTGGTGGGGGTTCCGGACGCGAAGTGGCAGGAGCGGCCACTGGCCGTCATCGCCGTACGCGAGGGCAGGGAACTCACACCGGCCCAGCTTCGTGACTTCCTCGAGGACAAGGTTGCCAGGTGGTGGCTGCCGGAGCGCTGGAGCTTCGTCGCCGAGGTACCGAAGACGTCGGTCGGGAAATTCGACAAGAAGCGCCTACGCGCACTGCATGCCGACGGCGAACTGGCCGTCATCGAAGTCTGAGAAGTATCGCTTCACTCGGACAACTCGAAGCCCGACGAATAGAGAAGTGACACGGATGACGGCGATTGGGAAGCACAGCAACCAGATGACGCCCGTTGGCGGTAGCGAAGGCGACGTATCCCGCGAGGGGGGAGTGATCTCTCGCTGGGCGGCGCACCTCGCCGGTCAGCGCCCGGTGGGGATCGGCCAGACGCTGCCCCCGCACTCGCCGGATTGCGCCGGATGCGGGCCGGATAATCCGGCCGGCCTGCATCTGCGTGCGGTCCGCACCGCGTCGGGAGTCGAAGCAGTCCACTGCTTCGACGAGGCGCATGTAGGAGCCCCAGGTATCGCGCATGGAGGAGCGGTCGCACTCGCGTTCGACGACTTGTTTGGGTTCGTGCTCTACACGGTCGGATCGCTCGCCGTCACTCGCAGCCTTACCGTCGAGTACCGAGCACCGTTCCGGTTGCGCCAGCCGTACACCTTCTGCGCCAACGTGGCCCAACGGGAAGGACGACGGCTGCTGCTCCACGCCGAGGCGCGGGACGACAATGGACGGGGGGTCGGATCCGCCGAGGCCACCTTCGTGGTCGTCGGTGCTGAACATTTCGCCGCGAACGCTGGACAAGGAATGAGCCCCGGCGAATGCGACCTGCAGATGAGAGATCCGAGAGGTCCGAGCAACGTGCCCAGTTCAGTAGCGGTGTCCTACGTGCACAGCCAGCCATCGGTGGAGGTCCAGTGAGGTTACCTGCGTTTCTACCTGGGTGGGGCGTGGCGTGGTGGATCGCGTTCTTGGTCTGCAAGCCGGCGTTGGTCTTGGTGCGCCGTCGGGACTGGCATGGCGTTGAACAGATCCCATCCAGCGGCGGCGTGGTGCTCGCCGTGAACCACGTTTCCCATGTTGACCCGCTGCTCATTGCCGAGATGGTGCTCGCGAACGGAAGGACTCCGGCATTCCTTGCCAAGAGCAGTCTGTTCGGCGAGCGCATCGTGGGGTGGTGGTTCCGTGCCGCCGGGCATGTGGAGGTTGACCGTTCTCGTGGCGCGGACGGATTCGGCGCCGCCTTGACATCTCTCCGCGGCGGTGCGCTTCTTGTCATCTATCCCGAAGGATCGATTACGAGAGACCCCGACGGCCGCATGATGGATCTCAAGACAGGAGCGGTGCGGCTGGCACTCGAGTCAGGAGCACCGTTGATTCCGGTGGTGCAACGAGGCGCTCAAGAGATCCTGCCCGCCTATAGCCGGCGCCCGAGGCTGTTCAAGCGGACGACCGTCAGTATCAACGTCGGTCGTCCGCTGGACCTTACCGATCTCAGAGAGCAAGGACTTGAGCCTGAAGCGGTCAGCGCAGGAACACGTCGGCTGGCCGACACGCTTGCCCGAATGTTGGAGCAATTGTCGGACGGGCGCGGCACCGGTCTGTCTCCGTCGCTCGACTTGCACGTGGGTGGTGACGATCACAAGCGGTCACGCGACGACTTCGCCCGCCAGCAACTGCGATGCCTAGATGCGTCACAGAGCGGTCCGTAGTAGGCCCGACTGGTTGGGTCCTCCAGGGCGGCGAACGCGGGGAGGAAGAACACGCGTTTGAGCTGCAGCCGGACCTCGGGCCGGTACATCAGGCCCTTCGGGACTGCTGCACGTAATGGTGACAGTTGGGTTAGGACGCCCGGGTGAAGGTTGGGGTCATGATGGTCTCGCAGTCGATCAGGGTCAATTGGGCGAGTCGTGCTTGGCGTCGGCGGCGGTGGTCTTCGGATCGCGGCGGCTCAGGCCAGGTTGTCAGGTGAATGAAACAGCTCCCGGTGCTGGATCGCCAGCCGGAGCTCGTCCCCGGTCTTGGCTACCGGCCGGTCCAGTAGATCCTCCGCCCGGCCAAGCCGATACCGGATGGTGTTGCGGTGCACGCAGAGTTCCTCGGCTGTGTCCTCCACGCTTCCACCGTGTGACAGGAAGGCTAGAACCGTTTCGCGTATCCGTGCCGTCGGCTCATCGGATGAACCCAGCGGCCCCAGCACACGATCGACGAACCGGTCGACCTCGGGACTGCAGCCGAGCAGCGCAAGGAGCTCGATCTGCTCGTAGCGCATGACAGCTGCTGATCCACCGCCACTCGTGGCGGCCTCAAGGGTGCGTCGGGCATCATCGTGGCTGCTGACGAACCCCGCCTGGCCGGGGGCGGGTGTGCCGGCGTACAGTGCTGCGCTGATGCTCACCAGGTCGGGGGCGAGGTTCTCGAGACCGCCTAGATCCGGCTGGTCACGCGTGCCGATCCAGGCCCACAGTTGACGGCCGCCGGGGTGGACTACAAGAGGACTACTCCCGCCGAGTAGGCTCGCTACCTCGTGGACGATACGTTCGAGCCCGTCGATGGCATAAGCGTCGGCGGTCTCCAGGATCAAGGCGGTGTGCCTCACCGACATCGGATAGCCGCCCAGAGCGGCCGAGGCGCGCCGGGGGTCGGTGGGCTCGTTAGCCAAGAGGGCCTTCACGACTTCGTACTGCCTCGCCGCCACGCCCTTGGTGCGGCGGGAACTCTCGGCATGGAAGATCTCGGTGGAGTCTGTGATCGCTCCGTCGATCCATGAGCTCGCGCGGCCCCAGAAGAAAATGAGCAGCGCAGCATGGTCGATCTGGTCGGTCGGCAGTGCGTTGACGACGCCGGTGACGTAGTGCCATGACTCCTGCTGAGCCACTCTGTACATCTTGATCAGAAGCTCCAGCGGCAGTTGACGGCCGGCGACCTCACGAGCCAATTGACTGCCCGCTTTAGGCAGGTGGGCGTGGAAATCGGGTTGGCCGAAGGCCGCTAGGAAAGCAAGCCAGTGCTCCCTGACGGCGTCCTCCAGGAGCGCGAAAAAATCCGGCGCCGAGGCGAGTTCGGGCAACTCGCGCCGGATCGCGCTGCTGGTCCGGGTGACCCACCGTTCGACCATCTCCGGGCGCAATTCGTCGGCGACGAACCGGGGGAGCCAGGTGGCGAAATCGGCGGGAAGAGCATCGATGGACAACTGAAATCCCTCCCGGATTGGGTAGCGCTGGCTTGCCAGGCTAGCCCAATTTGTGACCCCGGCCACGTCGTGATCGCGTCAGTGCTGCGGCACGGCCTAGTTTGCGGAAAGGCATGGAGCGGTTGTCGTGTTGCACAGTCCGGGCGCCCATATTTGGTGCTGCCTACAAGAGGTCTCCGCGAGCCCGGTGTTGAACTTCGCAAGCCCAGTCATGTGACGGGTGACACGTTTCCAAAGGACTGAAAGTGATGTTCCGGTGAACGCATCGAGCCCTGAACAGGTCTACGACGTCGTCGTGGTCGGCTCCGGCTTCGGCGGCTCGGTCGCCGCTCTGCGACTGGTCGAGAAGGGCTACCGGGTGCTGGTGCTCGAGGCCGGTCGCCGGTTCCGCGACGAGGACTTCGCGGCGACCTCCTGGGATGCCCGGAGGTTCCTGTTCGCGCCTCGGATCGGCTGCTTCGGGATCCAGCGCATCCGGCTCCTCCGCGACGTGGTCGTGCTGGCCGGCGCCGGCGTGGGCGGTGGGTCGCTGGTGTACGCGAACACGCTCTACGAGCCGCGCTCGGACGCGTTCTACCGCGACGCTCAGTGGTCCCACATCACCGACTGGCGCGACGAGCTGGCTCCCTACTACGACCAGGCAAAACGCATGCTCGGGGTCCGGCCCAACCCGACGACCACCCGGCCCGACGAGATCATGGGCGAGGTCGCCGCCGAGCTCGGCGTGGCCGACACCTACGGTCCCGCGCCGGTCGGGGTCTTCTTCGGTCGCGGTGACACGTTGGAGCCGGGCGTAACGGTCGCCGACCCGTACTTCGGCGGGGTCGGCCCCGACCGCACCGGTTGTCTGGAGTGCGGCGAGTGCATGACCGGATGTCGGCACAACGCGAAGAACACGCTGCTGAAGAACTACCTCCATCTCGCCGAGCGGGGTGGTGCCGAGGTGCGGGAGCTCACCACCGTCGACAGCATCACCCCGTACGACTGCGGCTACCGCATCGCGGTTCACGAGTCGGGCGGCTCGCGCCGCCGCACCGCGCACACGATCACGGCCGACCAGGTCATCATCGCTGCCGGCACCTGGGGTACGCAGGAGCTGCTGCACACCATGAAGCAGCGCGGGCTCCTACCCGGCCTCTCGGACCGGCTCGGTGAGCTGACCCGCACGAACTCCGAAGCGCTGTGCACCGCGAGCATGCGGCCCGGAGCCCGGATCGACGGCGACCTCAACCGCGGCGTCGCCATCACCAGCTCGATCCACCCCAACGACCACACCCACATCGAGCCGGTGCGCTACGGCGCCGGCTCCGGGTTCATGGGGTTGCTCACCACCGTCATGACCGACGGCGGCGGCCGGGTGCCCAGGGCGCTGAAGTGGATCGGCCAGATCCTGCGCCACCCCGTCCAGTTCCTCGGTCACTACCTGGGGATCCGCACCTGGGCGGAGCGTACGGTCATCGCCTTGGTCATGCAGACCAGCGACAACTCGATCACCGTCTTCGGCAAGAAGCGGCGCTTCGGTCGCGGGGCGCTGCGGCTGTCCTCGAAGCAGGGCCACGGCGAGCCGAACCCGACCTGGATCCCGGTCGCCAACCAGGCGATCCGCAGCATCAGCGAGAAGATCGACGGCCGGCCGTTCTCGAGCATCGGCGAGATCTTCAACATCCCGATGACGGCCCACTTCCTTGGTGGCTGCGTCATCGGGGACAGCGCCGAGAGCGGCGTCGTCGACCCCTACCACCGCGTCCACGGCCACCCTGGGCTGCACATCACCGACGGCTCGACGATCTCCGCCAACCTCGGCGTGAACCCGAGCCTGACCATCACCGCGCAGGCCGAGCGCGCCATGTCCTTGTGGCCGAACAAGGGCGAGACCGACCTGCGCCCGCCGCTCGGTGCCGCATACGAGCGGATCGCGCCGGTCGGCCCGAAGCAGCCGATGGTGCCGGCCGAGGCGCCGGCCGCGTTGCGGCTTCCGGTGGTCGAGATCAACGGTCGGGCCGCTTCATGACGGCCACCCAGACAGACCGGATGGAGCCGTCCGGTCCCCGCGGCATGACGCCCGAGCGTCAGCGGATCGCCGCCGAGGCGCTCCAGTCGAACGCCCTCTTCAAGGCTCTGGCGTCCTTCGGCGACTTCTACGCTTTCGTCGTCTCGGTCTTCCGCAAGGGGTTCACGCACAGCTTCCAGTTCCGCGAGTTCGTCTCCCAGGCCTGGTTCATCACGACCGTCTCGTTCTGGCCCGCGCTCCTGGTCGCGATCCCGTTCTGCGTCGTCATCATCTTCCAGGTCAACCAGCTCCTGATCGAGATCGGCGCGGTCGACCTCGCCGGGGCCGGGGCCGCCGTCGCCGTCGTCCGTGAGATCGGTCCGATCGTCAGCGTCCTGGTCGTCGCCGGTGCCGGGGCGACCGCGATCTGCGCGGACCTGGGCTCCCGCAAGATCCGCGAGGAGATCGACGCGATGACCACGCTCGGGATCGACCCGATCCACCGGCTCGTCGTGCCGCGCGTGGCCGCCTCGACCCTGGTGGGCATCGCCCTCAACGGACTGGTGACCGTCGTCGGCCTGGTCGGCGGCTACTTCTTCTCGGTGGTGCTGCAGGGCGCGACCCCAGGGCTCTACCTCAACGACCTCACCCTTCTCGTGGGCTTGTCAGACTTCATCGCAGCTGAGGCGAAAGCCGCGATCTTCGGACTGCTGGCCGGGTTGACTGCCTGCTACCTGGGCCTCAACGCCAAGGGCGGCCCCAAGGGCGTCGGGGAAGCGGTGAACCAGACAGTCGTGTTCGCGTTCATGCTTCTGTTCGCCGCCAACAGCGTGATCAGCACCCTGTTCCTCCAGTTCAAGTTGGGAGCCTGAGATGGCGGTCAACGCATCAGCACTCCGCGAGCTCGGCGAGCAGCTCGCCTTCCATGCACGCGCCTACTCCCACGTCCCTCATGCCTTCCACCGCTACCGCAAGGAAGTCGTCCGGCTCCTGGCCGAGGTCGCGATGGGAACCGGGGCCTTGGCACTGATCGGCGGGACCGTTCTCGTGATCGGGTTTCTCACCGCGGCGTCGGGCATCGAGGTCGGCCTGCAGGCGTACACCTCCTTCGACAACATCGGCGTCTCCGCGCTGTCGGGATTCTTCTCGGCGTACTTCAACACCCGCGAGGTGGCTCCGATCATCGCCGGGATCGCGCTCACCGCGACCGTCGGCGCGGGCTTCACCGCCCAGATCGGCGCGATGCGGGTCTCAGAAGAGATCGATGCGCTCGAGGTGATGGCGGTGCCGCCGGTGCCCTACCTGGTCACCACCCGGATCATGGCCGGGCTCATCGCGGTCATCCCGCTGTACGCCATCGCGGTGATGATGTGCTGGCTGGCGACCCGGCTCGTGGTGACCGTCGGCTACGACGAGGCACCGGGTACCTACCAGCACTACTTCGACACCTTCCTGATCCCCGGCGACCTGTTCCTGTCCATGTTGAAGGTCACGATCATGGCGCTGGTCGTGGTCTCGGTGTGCTGCTACCACGGATTCAAGGCCGCGGGCGGACCCGCCGGCGTCGGCCGTGCCGTCGGCCGCGCCGTGCGGTCGGCCCTCATCGCCATCATGTTCGTCGACCTGATCTTCGGCATCGCCATCTGGGGCGGTCCGTCGGTCCACATCGCGGGGTGATCGGGCATGGTTGATCGTCACGTCACGTACGGCCTCACCTTCATCGCGCTGATCCTCGCGCTGATCGTCGGCACCGTCGCCAGCTATGAGGGCGTCTTCCGCTCCACCGTCCCGCTCACCGTCTCCTCCGACCGGGCCGGTCTGACTTTGGCCCCGGGGGCAGCGGTCAAACTCCGAGGTGTGGTGATCGGCCGGGTCGGTTCGGTCGACCATGACGCCGGCGACGGGGTCTCGATCCAGCTCGAAATCGACCAGGACGAGCTCAATCAGATCTCCAGCGACACCACCGCCGAGATCGTCCCGCCGACAGCGTTCGGAGCAAAGTACATCCAGCTCAACCCCGGTGAGCCGGGCGCCGAGCGGATCCAGGCCGGGTCCACGATCGACGCCGACCGGGTCACGGTCGAGGTCGACGAGGCGTTCGAGAACCTCACTCAGGTACTGGACACGGCCAAGCCTGCCGAGGTCGCGGCCGCGCTCACCGCCGTCTCGCAGGCGGTCGACCAGCGCGGCGAGGACATCGGGCTCCTGATCACCCAGACCAACGGCTACCTCACCTCGTTCAACCCCTATCTGAGCACCCTCACCAGCGACATCAGGTCGGGCGCGAGCGTCGCTCAGACCTACGACACCGCGCGGCCCGACCTGGTGGCCCTGGCCGACAAGGCTGCGGTGACCAGCAGGACCCTGACCACCCAGCAGAAGTCGCTGCACGCCTTCGAGGTCAGCCTGTACTCCTTCGACAACAGCGCGAGCCAGCTGCTGGACAGCTCGGGTAGGCGGCTGACCACCACGTTGAAGCTGACCGCCCCGGTCGCTGACGTAGTCGAGCGCTACTCGCCGGAGCTCCCGTGCACGATCCTCGGCCTCGCCTCGGCCAACAAGCTCGCCGAGGCCGCCGTCGGCGGCACACATCCGGGAATCACCACGATCACCCGCATCGTCCCGGGTCGCGATCCATACACGTACGAGCGCAACCTGCCGAAGATCGGCGACACCAGGTCTCCCGAGTGCTACGGGCTTCCGTACGTCACCGAGGAGGAGGCACAGGCTGCGGTGCCGACCTTCGCAACCGGCGCCAACCCCTACGCGGGCAAGCAGCCCACGGTCCAGGAGAACACGCTCACCACGCTGCTCGGCCTGCTGGCCGGTGGCGCCAACGCCGCAGGAGGTAAACAGTGACCAGCAACAGTAAACTTCGGCGCCGGGAGCGTTCCGACCTGATCAAGTTCGGAATCTTCTTGGTGGTCGCGGCGCTGTTCACCTACTGGGTCGGTGTGGTGACGGCCGCGCATCGCCCCGGCGACCGGGTTACGTACGATGCCGTCTTCGCCAACGTGTCGGGTCTCCAAAAGGGCGACTCGGTCCGGATCGCCGGCGTGGACGTCGGCAAGGTCACGGCCCTGGCAGTCCAGCGCGACGCGACCGTGCGCGTCTCCTTTGACGTCCCGCGGGACCAGAAGCTCAACGCCTCGACCGAGGCCACGGTGCAGTACCGGAACCTCATCGGCGACCGGATCGTCCAACTCAGCCGGCCCGACCCGGACGCCAGACCGATCAAGGCCGGCGACACCATCCCAATATCCCAGACCAGGCCGGCCCTCGACCTCGACCTGCTGCTCAACGGGTTCAAGCCGCTCTTCGCGGGCCTTGCCCCGGCGCAGATCAACGCCTTCTCCGGTGACCTGATCAAGATCCTCCAAGGGCAGAGCTCCGCCATCTCCACGCTGGTGCAGCGGGCGGCCTCGCTCACCACGACGCTCGGGAACCGCCAGGAGCTGATCGGGGAGGTGATCCGCAACCTCAACACTGTCGTCGGCACCCTCGATGACAAGCGCGAGACCATCCAGGCGCTCATCGACCAGTTCAGCAAGCTTCTCGACGGTCTCGAGCAGCAGGACACCCAGATCCTCGATGCAGCGGCGCAGACCGACCGGTTCGCCCGTGACGCGGCGTCACTGGTCGAGGCGGGCAGGGAAGACCTGGCGGCCGACCTTACTCAGCTCACCAAGACGGCGAACGGCATCAACCAGGAGCAGGCCACTCTTCAGCAGGTCCTGCAGAAGCTGCCGAACCACTACGCGGCGATCCAGAACACCGCCTCGTACGGCAACTACTTCAACTTCTTCCTGTGTGGGGTCCGGATCCAGACCGAGGCCACCATCACGACTCCCTGGATCATGTCCGACACGCAGAGGTGCAAACGATGAGCGTCCGTACGCCCTCCCAGAACGCCGCCCGAGGCCTGATCGGCACCATGGCGATCGCCCTGGTGGTCACCGCCAGCCTCAACTACAACAAGCTCCCGCTCGTGGGCAACGGTGACATCATCCACGCCGCCTTCACCGAGGCCGGTGGCCTCAAAGGTGGAGATGCCGTGATGGTCTCCGGCGCCCAGGTGGGCAAGGTTCGTGACGTCCGTCTCGATGGCGACGAGGTCGTCGCCGACTTGGTCGTCACCGAAGGTGATGTCGACCTCGGCGGCAAGACCGAGGCACGCATCATCACGGTCACGCTCCTCGGCCGGGCCGCCGTCGAGCTCGTCCCCTCCGGCAGCGGGCGGCTGAGTGCCGGTGACACGATCCCGACCTCCCGGACGTCCTCGCCCTACAACCTCACCGCCACGCTGAACGAACTGACGACGACCACGGCGGACATCGACAAGGCACAGCTGGCCGGCGCGCTCGACCAGGCCAGCGCGGCTCTGAGCGGAACCCACGACGACGTCGGGCCCGCTCTGCGAGGTGTCACTGAGCTCACCGCCGCCGTCGAACAGAACGACGACCAACTTCGCGCCCTGCTCGCCCGCGCCTCACGGGTCTCGGGCGTCCTCGCCAGTCGCAACGAGCAGATCGAGACCCTACTTGTCTCCGGACAGTCGCTGCTCCAGCAGCTCAACGCTCGCCAGGCCGTCGTAGTGAGCCTGCTTAGCAGCGTGCAGGACCTCTCCACGCAGCTGCGTGGACTCGTCGACGACAACCGGGCCACCCTCGGCCCGGCACTGGACCAGCTCGATGCGGTGGTCACTCTGCTCAACCGGAACAAGGCGGCTCTCCAGGACGCCATCACCGGCCTACGCGGGTACGTCACCGGGTTCGGGGAGGCCATCTCGACCGGACCGTGGTTCGACGCGTACATCCAGAACCTCACCTCGCCAGGCACGCTGGTGCCGATCGTCTCGGGGGTCGTGAAATGACCAACTCCTCCAGTCTCCTGCTGCGCCGTGTCCTGATCGGGCTCGCGCTACTGCTCCTCGCCACGGGCGGCTACTACACGGTCAAGGACACCCGCTCGACGGTGCTGACCGCGGTCTTCAGCAACGCCGACGGGCTCTACGAGGGCGACGACGTCAAGGTCCTCGGCGTCGCCGTCGGCCGGGTCACCGAGGTCGATCCGCAAGACGACGGCGTACATGTGAGGATCGAGGTCGAGGGCGGGCAGCGGATTCCGGCCGAGGCCAACGCCGCGATCGTCTCCCCGAGCCTGGTCAGCGGACGGTTCGTCCAGCTCTCACCGGCCTACACCGACGGCCCGGCGATGCCCGACGGTGGCCAGATCCAGCTGGACCGCACCGCGGTGCCGGTCTCGTTCGACGAGGTCAAGAAGCAGCTCACCGACCTCGCCACCGCGCTCGCTCCCGATGGCTCCGGCAAGCAGCCGCTCCGGACCGCCATCGAGACCCTGGACGCCAACCTCCGCAACGGCAACGCCGAGCAACTGAGCGAGGCAGTTGAGGGGCTCCGCAGCGCCACCGCGACCCTCTCGGACGGGCGCGCCGACATGTTCACGACCGTCTCCAACCTGAACAGCTTCACCAAGAACCTCGCTGTCAACGATGCCGCCGTGGCCGGGTTCACCGAGCAGCTCAGCGAGGTCTCCGCGGTGTTGGCCGCCAACCGGCGCGAGCTCACCAAGGCGATCGAGGAGCTCTCCGCGGCACTGGTGGCGACGGGTGAGCTCACCCACGACAACCGCGGCAGGATCAAGAACTCCGTACGCGACCTGAACCTGCTCAGCGCTGCCCTCGCGGACCGATCCAACCAGCTGGCGGCGATCCTGCACATGGCTCCGACGGCCTTGATCGATCTCTTCAACGTCATCGACAAGCAGGCAATCACCGGCCGGGCCTCACTGACCGGGCTCAACGACGCCGCCCAGCTCGTCTGCGGCGCCGTGCTCGGTGCCGGCGGCACGGCACAGCAGTGCCGTGATGCGCTCGCGCCGCTTGTCGACCTGATCAAGACCGCCCAGCAAGGCACGACCGGGCCAGGCGCGACGGGGCCAGGCACGGGGCAGCCAGAGATGGACCCACCGGCCGACCCGGGGCGACCGCCGACACCGCTCCCTGACCTGGGCTCGGGCCTCGACGGGGTACAACCCCTCTTGCCCGGCCTGCTCGGCACCGACCTCGGAGGCGACCGATGAAGACACAGATCCTGGCCACCATGGCCGCAATCGTGGTCGGCCTGACCGGCTGCACGAGCCTCCAGCCGAACGATCACACACTTCCCGGCCAGCCCGGCGTCGGCGGGGACGGCTACACCGTCACCGTCACCTTCGACGAGGTCGCGAACCTGGTGCCGAACTCCGCCGTGCAGATGGACAACGTCGTCATCGGCACCGTCGCCGGCATCAGCGTCTCGGACTGGCAGGCAAAGGTCCGGCTCCGGCTGATGAAATCTGCCCGCGTCCCGGCCGATGCCACCTTCGCGATCGGACAGAAGACCCTGCTCGGCGCCCAGTACATCGACGTCAGCGCGCCCGGGCCAGCCCCGACACCGAGCAGCGCCGACAGCATCGCGGCAGCGGCGGAGCGGACCGAGATACTGCAGCACGGCGCCCGGGTTCCGGTCACCCAGACCGGTACCTACCCGGCCACCGAGCAGGTCCTCGGCGCGGTGGCGCTACTGCTCAACAACGGCGGGTTGTCGCAGATCGAGACCATCACCTCCGAGCTGGCGACCGCGCTGGACGACCGGGTCCCCGACACCCGCAACCTGGTGCGACGGACCAACGAGTTGCTCGCGGTGCTCGACGATAACAAGAGTGAGATCGTGCAGGCGCTCGAGGCGCTCGACCGGCTCTCCGCCGGCCTCGCTAAGGACCGGACGGTCCTGGCGAACGCGATCGACGATATCGCTCCGGGGCTGCGTGCGCTCGAGGAGGAGCGGGAGAGCCTCGTCCGCGCTGTCACCCGGACCGGCGAGACCGGAGATCGGGCGACCAAGGTCATCCGGGCCAGCCGTACGGCTCTCCTCACGAACCTGGACGCCCTGCGGCCCATCCTGACCAGCCTCGGCAAGGTCGGCGACTCCATCCCCGAGGCGCTCAAGCTCGCTCTGACCATCCCGTTCCCCGCGATGACCACGACCAACGCGCTGCGTGGCGACTACGCCAACCTCTTCGCGACGCTCGACCTCCGCGGCTCGAGCCTCACCGAAACCTGGCTCACCGGATTCGGGCCGACCGGCCTGCCTCCCGTTGGCGCCGCCCCCACGTCGACACCCATCCCGAGCACGTCCGACGACAGCGGCTGCCTGATGGCGAACCTGGGGGGCTGCTGATGCTGCTGACGAGACTGGTGAAGCGGCAGTTGGGCGTCTTCGCCTGCCTGACGGCTCTCGCGCTCGGGCTGATGGTCTTCACCTATGCGAGAGTCCCGGCGATGCTCGGCATCGGGGTCTACCAGGTCACCGCCGAGTTCAAAGATGCCAGCGGGCTCTACGAGAGCGCCCTGGTCACCTATCGGGGCGTCAAGGTCGGGCAGGTGACCGACCTTGAGGTGACCCCGCGAGCAGCCGTCGCCACTCTTCGTCTCGATGATGGCACCAGGATCCCCGGCAACGTTGACGCTGAGCTCCACAGCACCTCCGCGGTGGGGGAGCAGTACGTCTCCCTGGTCTCGCCGTCGACCACCAAGGCGGCCTTGAGCGCCGGGGACGTGCTACCAACTTCACGCACCGTCGACATGCCCCAGATCGCGCCCGTCCTGGATGCCGTCAACCACCTGCTTGAGTCCGTGCCGCAGCGACAGACACGCAACGTACTGGATCAGGTCGACACCGGCCTCGGGTCGAGCAGCGAGGACGTCGGCCGGCTGATCGAGGAATCCAGCACGCTCTTGGACACAGCCCAGCAGGAGGTCACCTCGACGACCGAGCTGATCCGCGCCCTGGAGCCGGTGCTCGCCACCCAGCAGGAGATGGCGCCGCAGACCGTGTCGTCGATGTCGTCGCTCCGCGCGCTCACCAAGGAGCTCGCGGCGAACGACGCCGACCTGCGCTCGCTGCTCCGCGACGGGCGTACGGGTCTGGACAGCACCGCCGCGACAGTTGATGACCTCCAGACCACGCTGCCGATGCTCTTGGACAACTTGATGGTCAACGGCGAGGTGCTCAACACCTATCTTCCGCAGCTTCAGCAGACCCTGGTCGTGTACCCCGCCACGATCGGACGACTTCAACAGACGGTCAATCCGCGGGCGAAGGAGGGCGACGTGAAGCTGGACCTACGCGCAGGCGTCAACAATCCACCGTCATGCACGACGGGATACCTGTCCACCGACGATCGACGCAGCCCGTCCGAAGAGAACGTACGCAAGGTCGACCCGCTCGCGCACTGCGAGACCGCGCCCAGCGACCCGTCTTCGGTGCGGGGCGCTCGCAACCAGCCGTGTCCGAATTCCAGCGCGCGGGGCCATCTACCCTCCTCGTGCGGGCTGGAGTTCGGCAAGGGGCGCTGGCCCGAGGGCGACGATCCGAACGCGCCAAAGGCTCCGGCAGGTGAGCCGTCGTCGACGGGGACGACGGACGCATCTGAGGACAACTCCTGGAAGCAGTTGTTCCTCGAGCCGGTCGGGCTGTGGTGACGATGTCCAGACTCTCCACAAGGACCTTCGTGCTCCTGCTGGTGCTAGGCATCGGGCTGCTCGTGTTCGCCGGGCAGCGCGCTTGGTCCTGGCGCGAGGACGTAAGCGCGGAGCATCAGCGAGCGGCGGCCGTCTCGGCGGCTTCCACCGAGGTCACCCGACTGATCTCGGTCAGCGCAGAGGACTCGGAGGCGGCCTTCGAGTCCCTTCTCGACGGCGCGACCGCCTCCTTCCGCAGCGACCTGAAGCAGCAGGCAAGTGCGCTGCAGAAGGCGCTGAAGGCCAACAAGGTCGACGCCGAGGGCGAGGTCGTCTCGGCCGGTGTGGCGCGCTCGACCGACGAGCAGGCGACGGTGTACATCGCGGCGACCGGCACGGTGTCGAACTCGGGCACGAAGGCACCACAGCAACGTGACTACCGGGTCAAGGTCGAGATGCGGAACGTCGAGGGCCGCTGGCTCGTATCCGGACTGGAGTTCATCCCGTGACCATCGATGAGACCGAGATGCCAACAGCCCTCTCAGAAGAGACCGAGGTGGACGAGCACGTGGACAAGTCGCGACCGCCCGAATCCGGTCGGCTCCGGCTCGACCTGGGGGGAAGACTGCTGCGCTGGGCGGTCGTGCTGCTCGTGATCGTCGGACTGGCCGCGGCGATAACCTTCGCCGCGCTCGCCGGTCACGCCTCGGACCGCGCTCGGGACCGAACCGATGCGCTCGCCACGGCCAAGAGCCGGGTGCCCGTCCTGCTGAGCTACGACCACCGCACGCTCGAAGCAGACCTCGACCGGTCCAAGAACCAGACCACCGGCCGGTTTCGCACCGACTACACCAAGCTGCTCGAAGGCCCTGTCGCCAAGGCAGCGACCCAGAAACAGATCTCCACGAAGGCGACCCTCTCCGGGGCAGGCGTCGTCGAGGTCGCCGGGCCGCGGGTCACGGTCCTGGTCTTCATCACGCAGACCACGATCGCGCCTGGAGCCGAGCCCAGCGTCAGTGCATCGCGCGTCGAGGTGAAGATGCAAAGGGTCGGCAACGGCTGGAAGGTGGCTGGGCTCACGCCCCGCTGACCGGACGACAACCCGCGAGTGGAGGCATTGGTATGGGTGTAGACGTAAAGATCGAAGGGCTGACCAAGAGCTTTGGTAAGCAGCTCATCTGGAAGGATGTCACGCTGACGCTGCCTGCGGGCGAGATCAGCGTGATGCTCGGCCCGTCCGGCACGGGTAAGTCCGTGCTCCTGAAGACGCTGATCGGTCTGATCAAGCCCGACACGGGCTCGGTGGTCATCGAGGGCGTCGACATCGCCAGCTGTTCGGAGCGAGACCTCTACGAGGTCCGCAAGCTGTTCGGCGTGCTGTTCCAGGACGGCGCCATGTTCGGTTCGATGGACCTGTTCGACAACGTCGCGTTCCCCCTTCGTGAGCACACGAAGAAGAGCGAGTCCGAGATTCGCAACATCGTCATGGAGAAGATGGACCTGGTCGGTCTCATCGGCGCCGAGAACAAGCTTCCCGGCGAGATCTCCGGTGGTATGCGCAAGCGTGCCGGTCTGGCGCGCGCTCTGGTCCTCGACCCCGAGATCCTGCTGATCGACGAGCCCGACTCCGGTCTGGACCCGGTGCGTACGGCGTTCATCAACCAGCTCTTCATCGACCTGAACGCGCAGATCGACGCGACCTTCCTGATCGTCACCCACGACATCAACTCGACGCGTACGGTGCCGGACAACATCGGCCTGCTCTACCACAAGCACCTGGCCATGTACGGACCCCGCGAGATGCTGCTGAGCTCCGAGGAGCCCGTCGTGCGGCAGTTCCTCAACGCCCAGACGATCGGCCCGATCGGCATGTCGGAGGAGAAGGACGCCGACGAGCTGGCCGCCGAGAAGGACATGGGCCTGCCGCCGCTCCCGCCGATCCCGATGCAGCTCGAGCCGTCCAACGGCATCCCACGCAAGTACCAGCGTCCGCCGGGCGCCTGGTGCCGCGAGAACGGTGTCACCCCGCCGCCGGGGTCGTTCCAGCCCGACGAGACACAGGCCTTATCTGGCGCTCGTGTACTTCAGATGGAGTCGTCGCGACCGTCCGTAGCAGGGACGTCTGGCGAGTTGTTCACGTAGAAACGCTCGCCGCCGACGTTTCTAGCGGTTCTTGTCGCAGCGAGACCGGGTTGGACTGATCGCTCAACTGTTGGCACAGTCGGCCATGGTTTCCGCTGCAGGCGGCATCTCATACTGCTGCTTCGCCCGAATCACATCGAGGCACGGCCACCATTGCCGCGATGGGCCACGACCATCCCGGTAGCCACATCGCTGCCTGAGACTGTCGGTCAGACCTCGGAACTCGCGTTCGCGGTTGGCGGAGCGAAACAGCAGGCGAAAGCATCGAGACCCTCGGCGGCTGCATCGAGCAGCGCGGGAATCGCATCGTCCTCGAAGTCATCGGTGCCCACGTGTTCGGCCAGCCGCTCACGCGCCCGATCCAGGATGGTCCGACACAGCTCTGCCTTGGAGTCGAAATACCTGTAGAGCACGACGCGCGTGCCCCGTGCCTCATCGGCGACATCGCCCGGGCTTGTCTCGGCGAAACCTCGTGGCGCGCAGGGCCGCGTTGGACGCGGGACCGCTGTTGCCGGCGGGCACCTGAATTCGCAGAACCATCCCCGCCCGGTGTCGGCGCACCGCCGCTTTCGCCCCGCAAGTACTCGCACTTTTCGCGCCAGCACCCGCTCGATGGGCCAGTGCGCTCGAGTTGAGGCCGGGTGCGTCGGGTCGCGTGGGTAGAACCGCGCGATGAACTCAACGTCTCCAGTGCTCATCGACTCCTATCCTCACCGCGGTACGCCGCTCACCGCGGAGGACGTCGAGCGGATCGCCGCCGCGATCACCGCCACCCACGCTGCGACCACCCGCACCGTCTACGCCTCCGCCTGGCGCCGATGGGAACGCTGGTGCACGCACCGCGGCATCGCTCCGCTCGGCGAGGAGGGTCCCGGCGCCGGCCGTCGGGGCGCCGACCCGGTCGCGGTGTGCGCCTACCTCGCCGAGACAGCCGCTGACGGGCTCTCGGCCGCGACTGTCGACCTGGCTTGCTCCGCGATCGGCTACCACCACCGATGTCGCGACCTGACCGATCCCACCGCGACCGTAGCCGTTCGCCAGGTACGCCGCGGCCTGCACCGCATCCTTGGGACCGCGCCACGCCGACCCGCCCATCCAGTCGGCCCCGAAGAGATCGGCCAGCTCCTCGCCGCCATCGACCGTGACAGCCCGGTTGGTGCGCGAGACGCCGCGGTCATCCTGCTCGGCTTCGCCGGCGCGCTGCGCCGCTCCGAGCTCGCGAACCTCACACTCGCCGACCTCGAACCCAAGCCCGGCGGACTGTTGCTCCGCCTGCGCCGCTCGAAGACCGACCCCGATGCTCGCGGGCAGGTCGTCGGGATCGCACCGGGCCGCCACCGCGACACCGACCCGATCACGGCCCTCGACGCCTGGCTCGCCCATCGAGGACCCGGGCAGGGCCCGGTCTTCACCAGCTTCCGCAACGGCGCTCCGCCGCTCCAACCGATCTCCGGCAACGTCGTCACGAGTGTCGTCAAGCGCTACGCCGAGGCCGCCGGGCTGACCGGCCGCATCACGGCTCACTCGCTGCGCGCAGGACACGCCACCACCGCCGCCATGGCCGGCGTCGGCATCGACCGGATCGCCGCCCAGGCCAGGCACCGACGCATCGACATCCTCATCGACCGCTACATCCGACCAGCCCAAGCGCTGCACGCCACTTCCAGCCGCCACCTGGGCTGTGACCGGTTCGCGTTCGTAACGCGCACGATGTGGTCGCTTTGCGAAACGTCAATGCTGGCGGGTGTCTTGCATTGAGCCATGCAACCATGGATAAAAACCACTCACTCTCCCTGCGAGAGTGTATGGTTTTTATCCATGGTGGGATTGGAGTCACTTCCAGTGACGTTCACGACACGAGCGGCCCTGCGAGCAGGGGCGCATCCGCGGGACCTGTATCGATGGCGGGACGATGGCGATGTCATCGAGCTCTCGCGAGGTGTGTTTCGTAACGCGGCAGCGCCGGAGCCCTCGTTCCCTGACCTGTTGGCCGTCGGCATGAGGGCTCCGCACGCGATCGTGTGCTGCGTGAGCGCTGCGGTGGCCCACGGTCTCAGTGACGAGATGGAACCTGCGGTCCAGATCGCGATCGCGTCCGGGCGAAACCTGGCCCGCATCACCTTCCCGCCGACGACGGTGTTTCGGTTCGATGCTGAGACCTTCGAGCTCGGACTCTCGCAATTGGAGGTCGCGCCGGACGAGTTCACGCGAATCTACGATCCCGCTCGGACAGTGGTGGACCTGATGCGCCTGCGGCACCGACTCGGCGAGCCGGTGGCGCACACGGTGCTCAACAGGTACTTGGAATCGCCAGGAGCGAAGCCGGGGCGGGTGCTGGAGTACGCCAACGCCCTCGGGGTCGTCGGGCCGGTGCGGTTGGCACTCGACATCGCGGGGGCACGATGAGTCGGCCGACGCGAGAGTCGGCGGCCGGGCGCGCCTACTTGGATCTGCAGAACCGAGCTCGGCGGGAGCGCAGGCGTACCCAGGACCTGTTGACGATGTACGTCGTGGAGCGATGGCTGGCCCGGATGAGCGCATCGCCATACGCCGGTGACTTCGTCCTCAAGGGCGGGATGCTCCTGGCGAGCTTCGGGAGTCGGCGCCCGACCACCGATGCGGACGCTTTGGCTCGGAACATGCCGGCCGACGAGAGCGCCGTCGCGGCCCGGGTGGTCGAGATCGCAGGTCTGGCCGACCCGGACGACGGAGTGGTTTACCTGACCGAGACCGTCAAGACGGCGATGATCCGAGACGACGCGCTCTACTCCGGTGTCCGCGTGACCATGGACGCGACGCTGGGCACGGCGCAGCTGAAGCTCAAGCTGGACATCAACTTCGGAGATCCAGTGACACCGGAGCCATCAGTCGTCGAGCTGCCTGCGCTGCGACCCGGCGCACCGCCGGTGCGGATATTGGGGTATCCGATCGCGACCGTGCTGGCGGAGAAGATCTCGACCGCGATCGACCTCGGGCCGGCGAGCACAAGAGTGCGGGACTGGGCCGACATCTACACCCTGGTCACGACCCATGACCTCGACGGTGCCGAGGTGAGCGCGGCAGTGGCGGCCACCATGAACTTTCGAGGGGTCGTCGTCAGATCGCTGTCTGAGGCGATCGGTGACCTCGTGAAGGTCCGGGCCTCAGCGTACGTCGCGTATCGACGCGGGCTCGGCGCCGATGGCGAGCATCTCCCCGCGACATTCGAGGAAGTCGTGGAGACGGCGGTCCGGTTCGCCGACCCGGTGCTGAGTGCCGGCACCCCCGGCGCTGCGCAGTGGCGGGCGGAGGCCCGGACGTGGTCCTGAACTCCGCGAATACTCCGCGAAAACCCTGTCGAGAGACCCCGAGATCGGGCGAGGAGATGAGGTAATGTCGACCTCGTCATCGAAAACGATGACGGATGTTCGCCCAGGTCAAACGGTGGTTTCTCAGAAACTGGTCGAGAAACCACGAGAGATGCGGCACCCGGCGAAGGGCGCCAGGCACCAAGAGAAGGCCAGGGGTTCGAATCCCCTCAGCTCCACCAAGGAAATACCAGGTCAGAACGGGCATCTGTCATCCAGAACCAGAGGATGATCAGATGCCCGTTCCGCGTTCACTCCGCGGTGGCGGGCCGTCGGCGAAGCACCGCGCGGGTCTCGCGCGCCACCTCGACGTCCTCGGCGGCGGTCACGACCACGGTCCGTGCCGGCGCAGCCGCGGTCGAGACGTCGGCGTCGGTCGTCGCCTGGTTGCGCTGGTCGTCGATCGCCACTCCGAGGAAGCCCAGCCGGGTCGCGACATCAGCACGTACGACGGGTGCGTGCTCCCCGATCCCGCCGGTGAACACGAGCACGTCCAGGCCGCCCGCGCCGGCCGCCATGGCGCCGATGCCGCGTACGAGCGACTGTACGAACACGTCGTAGGCCAGGGCGGCGTCCCGCTCACCCGCCGCACGAGCGGCGAGCACGTCGCGCAGGTCACCGGACGTGCCCGAGAGCCCCTTCAGGCCGGACCGGTGCTCGAGCACGTCGGAGAGACTCTCGCTGTCGACATCACCGTGGCTGAGCAGCCACAGCAGGGCGCCCGGATCAACGCTGCCGGTCCGGGTCTGCATCACGATCCCTTCGAGCGGGGTGAAGCCCATGGTGGTATCGACCGAGCGGCCGCCGCGAACCGCGGCGAGGGAGGCCCCGGCGCCGAGATGGCAGGACACCATGCGGAGGTCGGGCGCGGGTCGGCCCACCAGCTCGGCGGCGCGGCGTACGGCGTAGGCGTGCGAGAGCCCGTGGAACCCGTAGCGGCGCAGGCCGAACCGGGCGTTCCACTCCCGAGGCAGAGCGTAGGTGCGGGCCGCGGCGGGGAGACCGGCGTGGAAGCTGGTGTCGAAGGCGGCGACCGACGGCAGGTGGCCGAGCAGGTTGGCCACGGCACGGATCCCCGCCACCGCCCGTGGATTGTGCACGGGTGCGAGATCGTGGATCGAGTCGAGGTAGTCCGTCACCTCCTCGTCGATGAGAACCGCCGAGGAGTACCGCGGTCCGCCGTGCACCACGCGATGGCCGACGGCGTCGATCCCGTCGACCGAGCCGAGGAACTCCTCCAATGGAGCCAGGTGGTCCTCTCCCTCCCACCGCTCGACGGTGCGGGTCGCCACCCGGGTGCCGTCCGGGTCGAGGACGCTGAGCTTCAGGCTGCTCGACCCGGTGTTGAGGACCAGCACCCTCATCGTGGCTGCCACTGCCAGTCGCGTACCTCGGGGAGGTCCTCACCGTGCTCCCGGATGTACGCCGCGTGCTCGATCAGCTTGTCGCGCAGCCACTCGCGGGTCTCCCCACGTCGGTTACGCAGCCGCGGTACCCGGTCGATGACGTCGATCGCGAGGTCGTAGCGATCCACCTGGTTGAGCACGGTCATGTCGAACGGCGTGGTGGTGGTGCCCTCCTCCTTGTAGCCGCGCACGTGGATGTTGTCGTGGTTGGTGCGGCGGTAGGTGAGCCGGTGGATCAGCCAGGGGTAGCCGTGATAGGCGAAGACCACTGGCCGGTCGGTGGTGAACAGCGCGTCGAAGTCGGCGTCGGGCAGCCCGTGCGGGTGCTCGCGGTGATCCTGCAACCGCATCAGGTCGACCACGTTGACCACCCGCACCCGCAGGTCCGGGAAGAACCCGATCAGCAGGTCGACCGCCGCGAGCGTCTCCATCGTGGGGACGTCGCCGGCACATCCCATCACCACGTCGGGCTCCTCGTCGCCGTCGGTGCTGGCCCACTCCCAGATGCCGATGCCCTTGGTGCAGTGCACGACGGCCTGGTCCATGTCGAGGTACTGCCGAGCCGGCTGCTTGCCGGCGACGATCACGTTGACGTACTGCCGGCTGCGCAGGCAGTGATCGGCCACCGAGAGCAGGCAGTTGGCGTCCGGCGGCAGGTAGACCCGGACCACGCTCGCCTTCTTGTTCACGACATGGTCGATGAAGCCGGGGTCCTGGTGGGAGAAGCCGTTGTGGTCCTGGCGCCACACGTGGGACGTGAGCAGGTAGTTCAACGACGCGATCGGCCGCCGCCAGGGGATCTCGTTGGTGGTCTTGAGCCACTTGGCGTGCTGGTTGAACATCGAGTCGATGATGTGGATGAACGCCTCGTAGCAGGAGAACAGCCCGTGTCGGCCGGTCAGCAGGTAGCCCTCGAGCCAGCCCTCGCAGGTGTGCTCGGACAGGATCTCCATCACCCGCCCGTCCGGGGCGAGGTGATCGTCGTACGAGGTGGTCTCGGCGTTCCAGGCGCGGTCGGTCACCTCGAGGACGTCCTGGAGCCGGTTGCTGTTGTTCTCGTCGGGGGAGAACAGCCGGAACCGGTCGCTGTTGCGGGCCATCACATCGCGCAGGAACGTACCGAGCACCCGGGTGGCCTCCACGGCTCCGGTGCCCGGTGCGGACACCGGGACGCCGTACTCCCGGAAGTCGGGAAGCCGCAGGTTGCGCAGCAGCAGGCCGCCGTTGGTGTGCGGACTGGCACTCATCCGGCGGGTACCGGCCGGATGCTGCTCGCGTACGACGGGAACCGGCGCCCCCGTCGCGTCGAAGAGCTCCTCGGGACGGTAGCTGCGCAACCACTCCTCCAGCACGCGACGGTGCGCCTCGTTGCCGCGGGCGTCGGTGAACGGCACCTGGTGGGAGCGCCAGTAGCCCTCGATGCGCCGGCCGTCGACCTTCTCGGGTCCGGTCCAGCCCTTGGGGCTGCGCAGCACGATCATCGGCCACGGCCGTCGCTCGACGGCCCCACGGGTACGTGCCTGCTGTTGGATGTCCCGGATCTCGTCCAGGCAGTGCTCGAGGGTGGCCGCGAACGCCTGATGCATCTGCTCCGGATCGTCTCCGGACACGACGTACGGCGTGTGGCCGTAGCCGCGCAGCAGCGCAAGCAGCTCGTCGTCCGGGATGCGGGCCAGCACCGTCGGGTTGGCGATCTTGTACCCGTTGAGGTGCAGGATCGGCAGCACCGCGCCGTCGCGCCGCGGGTCGAGGAACTTGGTGCCGTGCCAGCTGGTCGCGAGCGGCCCGGTCTCTGCCTCGCCGTCCCCGACCACGCAGGCGACGATGAGATCAGGATTGTCGAACGCCGCGCCGTACGCATGCGACAGCGAGTAGCCCAGCTCGCCACCCTCGTGGATCGAACCGGGAGTCTCCGGTGCGACGTGGCTGGGAATCCCGCCCGGGAAGGAGAACTGCCGGAACAGCCGGCGTATGCCGTCCTCGTCCTGGCTGATATCGGGGTAGGTCTCGGTGTAGGTGCCCTCCAGGTACGCCGCAGCGACGATCCCCGGGCCGCCGTGTCCGGGGCCGGTCACGTAGATCATGTCCAGGTCGCGGGCGCGAATGACCCGGTTCAGGTGCGCGTAGATGAACGTCAGCCCGGGCGTGGTGCCCCAGTGCCCCAGGAGTCGCGGCTTGATGTGCTCCGGCTGCAGCGGTTGGCGCAGCAGCGGGTTGTCCATCAGATAGATCTGGCCCACGGACAGATAGTTCGCGGCTCTCCACCACGCATCGATGCGCTCGAGTTCGTCGTGGGCGAGCGGCGCGCCCTGAACCATCGCGGCAACGGTGTCTGTGTCGGTCATGGCGTCCTTCGTCTAGGCGTCGCCCCGCGACGCGGCGCGTGGGCATCTCCACTGTCGTCGGGCGCGACGGCTCGAGGCAGGGCCGAGAGTCGCTCGCAAAGAGGTCGGAGGTCCCCTGCGGTCGGTGCCAGTCGCGGCCACCGGGCGGGCAGATGGTCAGCAGAGCCCGGAACGCCCTGCGAAAAACGCCCGGGGAGGCTACATTTTGTCGTGCTCGCCGGCTCGGGATCGGAGAAGCGTTCCAGCTGTCCGATTCATTGCCAGGAGTCTCGTTGAATCTCCCATGCCATCGCATGGTTGCTGCCACTTTCCGGAGACTGTCGCCTGGTGCGGCGGCTGAGGCGCGCGCGGGTGGTGCTCGGCGCGGGCGGGTTGCGATCGCCACCGTGGCGGTGGCGAGCACCGTCGGGATGTTGTGCGGCCCGGCCTCGACGGCGGAGGCGGCCGCGCTGCCGGGGCGGTTGGAGTCGGGGCGTCCGAGCGTGCTGATGATCAACGTCGACGATCTGGCGGCGACCGACATCAGGTTCATGCCGAACGTGCAGAGGCTGCTGGTGCAGCAGGGGACGACGTTCACCGACGGGGTGGCGCCGACGCCGTTGTGCGTGCCGGCACGGGCGAGCCTGCTGACCGGGAAGTACGCGCACAACCACAAGAACTGGTCGATCTCGGGGACCAACGGCGGCTACGCGGGCTTCACAGGGCGGCGGAACACGCTCCCGGTGTGGATGGACAACGCCGGCTATCGCACGATGTTCCTCGGGAAGTACCTCAACAACTACGGCAAGGGCTCGGAGCGCTACTCCAGCGGCGAGCCGGGGTGGGACGACTGGCAGGCGACGATCGATCCGTCGACCTACAACCTGTTGAGCCCGAAGTTCAACAGCAACGGGACGATCCAGTCGCCGGGTCTCTACAGCTCGGCCGCACTGCAGAACCGCAGCATCAAGATGATCAAGCACGCCGGGACCAATGTCGGTGGCAAGAAGCCGTGGTTCCTGTGGGTCAACTACGTGGCGCCACACGCCGGCGGGCCGGTCGAGGCCAGCGACCCGAAGAAGCGCTACCCCGACCAGCCCTCGCTGTGGCTGGAGAACACCCGGCCGATGGGCGTGGACAAGGGCCGCTTCAGCAGCCTCGAGCTGCCGAAGACGCCCGACATGTTCTACGCAGGGCCGGGCCAGGTCACGGCCGGGAAGCCCTACACGACGTCGCAGAAGCGGGTCATGCGCTACGTCTACCAGCAGCGCATCGAGGCGGCGCAGTCCGTCGACCGGGCGGTCGCCCGCACGATCGCCCACCTGAAGAACAGCGGGCAGTACGGGCGTACCGTCGTCATCTTCTCCGGCGACAACGGCTACACCACCGGTCACCACAACCGCCAGGGCAAGCTGTGGGAGTCCTCGCAGTCGATGCGGATCCCGCTGATCATGGTCGGCCCGGGGATCCCGAAGAACACCAAGGTCGGTTCCGCGGTCGGCAACCCCGACATCGCGACCACCATTGCCGCGATCGGGCGGGCGACGCCGGGGCGCACCCAGGACGGCGTCGACATCACCCGGGTGCTCGCGTCGAGCGTGAAGGCCGGCAAGACGCTCTACCGGCCGATCCCGGTCGCCGCCTGGCCGACCCTGGGCGGGACGACGAGCAAGTACCGCGGCATCCGCTACGGGCGCTACACCTACATCACCCTCACCGCGAGCGGCGTGCCCGTCCTCTACGACCGTGCCGTCGATCCGTACGAGACGCGCAACCTGGCCGGGGACCCGAGGTACACCAACGTCGTGGCCCATCTGAGAGCGCTCGACGCGAAGTACCGCGCCTGCTCGGGCAGCACGTGCCCCAAGACGTACGCATCCACGTTGCTCACCCCGAGTCCGAGCTAGCGTTTCCCGCGCACGTCGGCGCCGAGACATCGGTCGGCCCAGGGGTGTCCGCAACACCCGGACGGTCTCGCCCTGTAATGTGGTCGAGCACTGGCTTGACCCTGAGGAGCATCCGTCCATGACGAGCGAGCGAGGCGATGAGATCGCCTCGGTGGTGAAGGCCTTTCGGCTGTTGCAGATCTTCGGCCCTGAAGTGCCTCGGGTGACGATCACCAAGGCCGCAGAGCTCTCGGAGATGAGCAAGCCCAGTGCACGCCGTCTGCTGTTGACGTGTGTGAGCCAGGAGTTCATGGCCACGGATGGTCGGGAGTTCTGGCTGACGCCGAAGGTCATGAGGCTCGGGTTCAGCTACATGTCCACGCTTCCGTTCTGGGAGACGGCCCAGCCGCACCTGCGTGGAGTGGCCGAGCAGCTCGAGGAGTCCTGCTCGATGGCGACGCTGGACGGCGACGAGATCGTCTACGTGATGCGGATCCCGGTCCGCCGCGGTTTGATCACGCTCAACGTCGGCTCGCGCCTCCCGGCGCACGCCACGTCGTTGGGGAAGGCGCTGCTCGCCTTCTCCCCGGAGTCAGCGGTGGAAGAGTTCCTCGGCCGAGCCCCGTTCGAGGCATTGACCGAGCACACGATCACGAGTGCCGCAGGCCTCCGTGACGAGCTCGCGAAGGTCCGATCCAAGGGATACGCCATCTCCGACAGCGAGCGGGAGATCGGCGTTCGCTCTGCGTCCGCGCCGATCCTGGACCGCACCGGGGTCGCGTCTGCGGCGATCAACGTGTCGGCGAATGCCGTGCGAGTCTCTCGGGAAGAGCTCGAGGAGCGCTACGTCCCGGTGCTCCGGCAGGCCGCGGAGAGCATCTCGGCCGAACTGCGCTACAGCGGCGCCGTGTGAGCTGCTGCTCACCTCGGCGTTTCGCCGTCGGCGTTCAGGATTGAGTCGTATGGGTTGACGGGCGACCCGAGTTCTTGACACGCTTGCCGACATACGTACGTCGGTACGGCATGCGTACGCGATCGGAAGGAAGAGTCGTGGCCATGGCCCAAGCTGATGAGCGGCCGTTCTCGACGAGGTCGCTCGTCGAACGTCTGCAGGTGCGAGAGCTCGCCGACGACGAATTCGTCGGCGATGCCCCGGTCGGGTATCACTCCCGTGTCTACGGCGGGCACATTCTCGCTCAGGCGCTGGCCTCGGCCGCACGTACTGTTCCCGGCGACCGGCCCGTGTTGTCCCTGCATGCCTACTTCCTGCGTCCGGGGGATCCGTCCGCGGACCTGCGGTATGGGGTCGGCCGGATGCGGGACGGACGCTCGATCTCTGCCCGCGCGGTGGACGTGGTCCAGGGTACGAGGGTCCTCGCCTCTGTTCGCGCCGCGTTCATGCGCGTAGGGGCCGAGGAGCCGACGCACGAGCCGATGCCGGCCGTTCCGGGCCCCGAGGAGCTCCCGCCGCTCCATGTGCGGCGAGGTGTGCCGGGTGCGGCCCCTGACGGCTTCAACTGGGTGCCCGATGCCGAGTGGGCGCGTAGTTCGCGACCTCTCGACATCCGCTACGTCGAACCTGGCTCCGCCGCCGACCGACGCTGCTTCTGGTTTCGGTCCGAAGCGGGCGCTCGGACGGCTACCGAGGACAACGTCGTGCTCGCGTTCGCCTCGGATCGCTCGCTGCTTCCGACGATCCTGCACGCGCGAGGTGAGCTCAGGCGCCACGATCACATCCCCGTGGCCAGCGTCGACCACGCCATGTGGTTCCACGCCAGTGTGCCTGCAGGGGAGTGGTGTCTCTATGTCCAGGAGAGCGAGTTCGGCTCGTCGGGGCTCGGGCTGGCCCGTGGGAAGATCTACGCCTCGACCGGTGCGTTGGTCGCGTCAGTGGTTCAGCAGGGCATCTTGTCGAGGCCGAGCGTCTGACCCCTGGATTTCCTTCACCCTGATAGGCCCCTGCCGTCGAAGTCCTCGCGTACGTCGGTGCCCTTCGCGCGTCGCTCGGGGTCCTTCTGGCGGCGGTCCGCAGCGCCCAGGATGTGCGCCGCGGTCAGCTCGCCTGCCGCCACGCTGTCTCCGTCGACCACGGCATCAAGGATCTTGCGGTGCTCCTGGTGCAGTTCGTGGGCGATCGCGTCGTCCATGAAGAGCGTCGCCTGGGGCGTGAATCGTCGCCAGAGAAGCTCCAGGAACTGGACGACCAGCGGTGAGGCCTGCTCGTAGATCGCGAAGTGGAACTCGCGGTTCAGGACCGAAAGCTCGGCCGGATTCGCCTCTGCTGCGTCCAGCGCGTCGGTGAGTGTGTCGTATGCGGCCTGCACCTTCTTGACGCCCTCGGGCGTCATCCGCTCGACCGCCATCTGAGCGGCCGCGCTCTCCGCAGCAGCACGCAGGCGGTAGAGGTCGTTCGCCGTGTCTGGAGTCATCTCCTGCACCGAAGCGCCTCGGTGCGGAGCGTAGGTGAGGACGCCGTCGGCCTCGAGGCTCCGCATCGCTTCCCGTACGGGTGTGGGGCTCACGCCGTACCTCTTGGCGAGCACCGTCTGCTTGATCAGCTCGCCGGGGGAGATGACGCCATTGGCGACGTCCTCCCGGATTCGAGCGGCGACATATGCGGTGCGGCTCTGCGGAGGTGAGCTGTCGTTCTGAGCGGGCATCTGGCCTGACTCCTTTCCCGAGTGGTCCGTGGTCGGCTTCATGTTACCCGTGAGTCGATACAAAAGTGTCCATGGACAACACTCTATAGAATATGTAATCTGGTGGGGCTGATTCGATTCGAAGGAGATGCGGTGAGTGGACGAATGGACCTGACACGGACGATCGCGGCCTGGGCGGTTTCTCAAGGGGGAGCAGCGCTGCCGTCCCAGGTGGAGAGCCACCTCCGGCGGATGGTTCTGGACCACCTCGGTGGGGTTGTCGCAAGTTCAGTCGGTGAGGTGTCGGCGGCCGTGGCGAAGCATGTGCAGCGCATGTACGGGCCTGGCTCCGCGACTGCCGTGGGACACGGGAAGACGACCGTTCTGGGTGCAGCCGTGATCAACGGGACCAACGGACACGGCATCGAGACCGATGACGGCTACACCCCGGGAAGCTTCCACCCCACCTCTGTGATCCTTCCGGCGGTCTTCGCCGTCGGCCAGGAGCGGGGTAGCACGGCTGACGACATCATCCGGGCCGCCGCGATCGGCATGGAGATCGGCTGCCGCGTCGCTGCGGCGGGACACCCCGCCACGCGACGCAACCACTTCCACAACACGCCTGTTGCCGGTGTGTTCGGAGCCGCTGCCGCCGTCGGGGTGCTGCTGGAGTTGGACGCCGAGGCCATGGCGAACGCGCTCGGCATCGCTGGTTCTCACAGCAGCGGGATCTTCGAGTTCCTGGGGACGTCGGCCGAGGTCAAGAGGTTCCATCCGGGTAAGGCCGCTCGGGACGGCATCGCCAGCGCGGACCTCGCCGAGGCAGGTCTGACCGGCCCGACGACCGTCCTCGAGGGCCGCGACGGCTACTTCGCCACGTATGCGGGCCAGGAGGGTGTCGACTGGTCGGCAGACAGGCTCTTGTCCGGGCTCGGCGACAAGTGGCTCGTCCTCGACACCTACATCAAGCCGTATCCGTGTTGTCGTCATCTGCACGGCGCCATCGATGCCGTCTTGGAGCTACGTGACCGCCACGACATCGACTGGCACGACGTGCAGCAGGTCGACGTCGGCACCTTCGCGATCGCGGCGGGCCACGACGGGACCGACGTCAGCACCGTGATTGGCGCGCAGCTCAGCATGCCGTACGCCCTGGCCGTGGCGTTGCGTCGTGGTGCGGTCACGCTTGCCGACTTCGTGCCCGAAGCCCGAGCGTCGGAGGAGGTCGGCGCCCTGATGTCGCGGATCTCGGTGGTAGACGATGCGGCGGCCACCGCGGCGTACCCGAACAACGGTCGCCCCGCCGAGGTGGCGATCACCCTGTCCAACGGCGACGTCGTCAGCCACCGCGTCGAGTTCCCGTACGGCGAGAGCGTCAACCCGATGAGCAACGACGATCTCGAGACGAAGGTCCGGCGACTGGTCGAACCCGTCATCGGTGAGTCCGGCGCGAACCTGCTGATCGACTCCGCTTGGAACTTCGAGAACCTCGACTTCCTCGACGAGGTCGACGCCCGGGTCCGCAACGGCTCCGCCGCTCAGTGACCGCCCGCCCTCCGGGGCGGTTCATCCAGCCCGCCGTCGACCGGCGCCAGCACGTAAAGGAAGAACTGTGACAACGTCCATGACCGATCTCGAGGACTTCCGGTCCATCGTTCGAGCGTTCAGCGAGAAGCACCTGGCCGAGGGAGCCCTCGAGCGTGCCCACGACGCCTCCTACTCGTGGGACGTGGCCAAGCTCCTCGCGTCCCAGGGCCTGCTCGGCCTGACCATTCCCGAGGAGTACGGCGGTCAGGGTGCTGGGCTCCGGGAGGCGGTGGCCGCGATCCAGGAAGTGGCCCTGGTCTGCCCGAAGAGTGCCGACATCGTTCAGGCAGGAAACTTCGGGGCCATTCGTACCTTCGCCGAGTTCTCCACACCGGAGCAGCGGGAGAGGTTTCTCGGCGGGCTCCTCGCCGGCGAGGCTCTGATCGCCCTGGGCATGAGCGAGCCGGAGGCAGGATCGGCTGTCACAGAACTCACCACCACTGCCGTCGAGGACGGCGACCACTACGTGATCAACGGGACGAAGATCTGGTCTACCCACAGTGTCGACGCGACTCTGTACCTCATCTACGTGCGGTTCGGAGAGGGCCTGGGCAACATCGGATCGATCCTGGTCGAGCGGGACACCGAGGGTTTCGAGGTGGGAAGCCCGAAGGAGTACATGAGCGGAGAGCAGTGGGCGCAGCTGTACTTCGACAGCTGCAGAGTCCCGAAGGAGAACGTGCTCCTAGGCCCCGGGGGCTTCAAGAAGCAGATGAGCGGCTTCAACGTCGAGCGCATCGGCAACACCTCCCGCAGCCTGGCGGTGGGAAGGCTCGCCTTCAACCTCGCCCGGGACCACGTGTCGCAGCGACGCCAGTTCGGCCGCACTCTCAACGAGTTCCAGGGGATCCAGTGGAAGATGGCCGAGGTCGCGGTCGCCCTCGATGCGGCCGAGCTCCTGCTCAACCGTGCGATCGAGGGGGCGGTGAACGGTCTGCCGTCCGCCTATGACACCGCTGTGGCGAAGCTGGCTGCGAACGAGGCCGGGTTCCGGGCAGCGAACGAAGCGGTGCAGGTCATGGGCGCCATGGGATTCAGCACCGAGTCCCTGGTGGAGTACTGCTTCAAGCGCACCCGCGGGTGGATGATCGCCGGCGGTTCCACCGAGATCCTCAAGAACCGGATCGCCGAAGAGGTCTTCGGCCGCCGGTTCAGCCAGCGCGCATGAGTGCCGCGCCGGCCCCGAGGGGCCCTCGGGAGGAGAGGCGCGATCCGGTGGCATACGAGGTGCGTGACGGGGTGGCTCTCCTCGCCATTGACAACCCACCTGTCAACGCGAGCACACAGGCGGTTCGGGCCGGCCTTCTCGACGGCGTTCGCAGGGCCGCTGCCGATGACGCCGTCGTGGGCATCGTGATCGCGGGCGAGGGGCCCAACCTGATCGCCGGATCCGACCTCGGCGAGTTCTCCGCGCCGTCCCTGCCGGAACCTCAGCTCCCTGAGGTCATCACCGCCATCGAGGCGTGCCCCAAGCCGGTCGTGGCCGCGGTCTCCGGGGCGACCCTGGGCGGCGGCCTGGAGCTGGCGCTGGGGTGCGACGGCCGCGTCGCGGCGGCGTCCAGCATCGTCGGCTTCCCCGAGGTCACCCTCGGCATGATCCCCGGTGCCGGTGGTACGCAGCGGACACTGCGCCTGGTGGGACCGACGAAGACGATCGACCTGGTGACATCCGGGCGGAGGGTCGCCGTCACCGAGCCTCTCGGGCGAGCACTGATGGACGAGGTCGTCGACGGAGACCCGACGGAAGCAGCGCTCGCGCGGGCGCGCACGTGCCGCGAGAAGCGGAATCTGATGGACGAACCGCCGATCCTCGACGAGCCTGGCGAGATCGAAGCCGCCGCGCAGGCCGCCATCACGCACGCTCAGGGCACCCCCGAGGTCGTCGCCGCCGTGGGTGCCGTGCTCGCCGGCCTGGCACTGCCGCCTGGACGAGCACTCGATCACGAGCGGCGCGAGTTCACCCGGCTCAGAACGAGCACGGACTCGGCTGCGCTGCGTCATGGGTTCTTCGCCACCATGGCGGCGAAGCGGGCCAACCGACCGAGCGCCCCGATCGATCTGCGCTCGGTCGCGGTCGTCGGCGCCGGCACGATGGGACGTGGGATCGCCAGGGCATTCCAGGAGGCTGGCCTCCGCGTCACTCTCTACGACGAGAACGGTGAGGCGGCTCGGGCAGCACAACGACAGCTCGCGGCGGCGCAGGAGTCGCTGGTGCAGCGGGGAACCTTGGACGCCTCGGAAGCCGCCGAACGCGCGATGCGGGTCGATGTCGCTGATACGTTCGACGGGCTTGCAGGGCATGATCTCTACATCGAAGCCGTCTTCGAGGAGATCGAGGTCAAGTCGAAGGTCCTGGCCGCGCTCGAAGGGCTCGCGACGGATGCGCCGCTCGCGACGAACACCTCGTATCTCGACATCGAGCAGCTCGCCGACTCCTTGCGGTCGCCGGAGCGCCTGGTCGGGATGCACTTCTTCAGCCCGGCCCACCGAACCCGTGTGCTCGAGGTGATCGGCACCGAGCGCACGTCGCCGACGTCGACCGACGCTGCTCTTGTCGCTGCGCGTCTGCTCGGAAAGCAGGCCATCAGGTCGAGGCCCGGTCCGGGATTCATCGGCAACCGCATCTACAACGCCTACAGGTGGCAGTGCGAGCTGATGCTCGAGGAGGGCGCTCTGCCCCAGCAGATCGACGCCGCGATGGAGGACTTCGGCTTCGCGATGGGGCCGTTCGCGGTCTGGGACATGTCGGGCCTCGACATCGCATGTCGAATGCGGCGGGCCACCGCTTCAGACCGTGATCCGGCGGCCCGCTACCCGGAAGCGGCCGAGGTCCTGTGCGATCAAGGCCGGCTCGGGCAGAAGACCGGCCTGGGTTGGTACCGGTATGACGACGGCTCCCGATCTCCGGTCGTCGATCCGGCGGTGGCGGAGCTCGTCGAGACGATCGCGCGGCGGAAGGGTGTCGCAAGACGCACCTTCTCCGCGCGGGAGATCAGCCGGCGGGCTTTGCTGACGATGGCCAACGAAGCGAGCTTGCTCCTCGAGGAGGGCATCAGCGAGCGGGCGGCCGATGTGGATCTGATGCTCGTCCTGGGTTACGGCTTCCCGACCCGTCGCGGTGGCATCGGCTTCTGGGCCCGGCGTCAGGACCGACAAGCCCTCGAGCGTGAGCTGGACGAGCTGGCCCGCATCACCGGTCCCGGCTTCCGCCGCGGAGACCTCGGGTTGCTCGACGTGGGCAAGGCCGGCAACGCCGGGTGACATCTCGAGGCGGCCCCCGGTGGCGTACTTCGTTGGCGTCGCAGTCGATCCTTGCCCAGGCCGCCTGGGTGAGCGTCAAGCTGATGATCGGCTACCGCGCCATCGCCGAAGGTGCGGATGCCTCGTTCCTGGCGGTCCTCACCGCGACGTTCGCCGCGCCGGCGCTGTTGGCCGCTCTTCCCAGCGGGCGGTTCGCGGACCGTTGGGGTGGCGCCGCGGCGGCGGCGGTGGGTTCGATCCTGGCCGTCGCCGGGGTCGGCCTGGTGCTGCTCCTCCCCGGCCTGGGAACGCTGCTGGCAGGAAGCGCCATCGTCGGTCTGGGCAATATGATCGCCATGGTCGGGCAGCAGACGCTCGTGGCCCATGTCTCCCATGATGACCGCGACGGCGCGTACGGCTTCCTGTCTGCTTCAGCCTCGGCCGGACAGATGGTCGGACCTCCGCTGGTCACCTTCCTGGCCGGGTTCTCGAGCACGGCGTCAGGCCCTGATACGGGGATCGGTCTGACGGCCTGTCTGGTCATGAGCGCTCTCGCGCTGCCCCTTTCCGTGCCTCTTGCCCGCGCGGAGCGGTCGCTGTCGTCGAGTCCGGGGGAGAGAAGCGAAGCGTCCACGGGACGCGGGGGACTGCTCTCGGGCGGGATCTGGCGGGCCATGGTGATCAGCGGGATCGTCCTGGTGTCGATGGACATGCTCTACACGTTCCTGCCGATCTGGGCGCTCGACGGAGGCGTGGCGGCAGGGACCGTCGGAATGCTCTTGGCGCTCCGCGCGGCCGTCTCGCTCCTCAGCAGGGTCGGGCTGAGCCGACTCGTCGGCCGGTTCGGACGCGCCCGGGTGATCGTCGTGTCCACGGCCCTGGCCGCGATCGCCATGGGCCTGCTGCCGCTGGTCGGTGTGCCTGGTGCCGTCGTGGTGATGATCCTGCTCGGAGTCGGCCTAGGCATCCCGCAACCGCTCACGATGGCATGGGCGGTCGCACTCACCGAGCCGCATCGGCACGGGCTTGTCCTCGGTTTGCGTCTGGGGGCGAACAGGCTCGCCCAGATTGTCGTGCCGCTCGCGATGAGCGCCACGGTCGCCACCCAGGGAGCGGGCGGGGTCTTCTGGGCGAACTCGGGCCTGCTCGCCGGATGCACTGCACTGGCAGCGGTGCGGAGCAGCCCTGAGAAGCCTCATAGCGAGGGCCCCTGAAGTGTTACTCTATAGAATGTAGAATATCGACCGGCGGTGCCGCCGCCGACCGAATCGGCAGAGGCGCTCATCGGAGCGCCTCCCAATCTCGAGGAAGGTTGCATCCATGAGTGCATTGACTGGCGACGCGCTCGCCACCGCGGTCCTGGCTCCGAGTGTCGTGGCCATCGTCGGAGCTTCCGACGACCCGACGAAGACCACCGCCAGGCCTCAACAGTTCTTGGCGCAAGCGGGTTTCGAAGGGGGTGTTTACTTCATCAACCCTCGTCGAGAGACCGTGCAAGGTGTCAAGGCGTGGCCGAGCCTCAGGTCGCTGCCCCAGGTTCCCGACCATGCGTACGTCATGACCGGAGCCGAGGCAGCCATCGAGGCCGTCCGTGAGTGTGCGGAGATCGGAGTACCGGTGGCGACGATTCTCGCGTCCGGGTTCGCCGAGGACGGTCCGGAAGGTCGCGATCGCGAAGATCGTCTCTGTGAGGCTGCCGCGGGCCGAGTGCGTCTGATCGGCCCGAGCAGTCTCGGCGTTGTGAATCCGCGCAACGGAGTCATGCTGACCGGGAACGCCGCGTTCGGTGAGCCGGACACCCCGAAGGGCGGGATCTTCGTCGCGTCGCAGTCGGGAAGCGTCATCGGTGCGCTGGTCAGTCGAGCGCGCGGCAGGGGCGTCGGCTTCGCCGGACTGGTCTCGGTGGGAGGGGAGGCGGACCTGTCGGTCGGCGAGCTGTGCGAGGCGACCCTCGCTGATGACGGGATCGAGTCGTACGCGCTCTTCCTCGAGTCGCTTCGCCATGCCGACAAGCTGGCTTCCTTTGCTCGTGCCGCAGGGCGAGCGGGGAAGCCGGTCGCTGTCTACAAGCTGGGCCGTTCGGAGGAGGCTGCCGAGCTGGCGGTCTCGCATACGGGTGCGCTCACCGGATCCGACGCCGAGGCCGAGGCATTCCTGCGGGGGTGCGGTTTCGCGCGCGTCGGCCACTTCGAGTCGTTGGTCGAAGCGCCGGCACTCCTGCGCCAGGTCCCGGTCAGAGGGGACGAGGGTGCGCCGCGGATCGGTGTCATCACCACCACCGGCGGTGGAGCGGCGATCCTCGTGGACCAGCTGGCGACCCGTGGCATGAAGATCGTCGGTCCCAGCGCGGGCCTGCTGGGCGACCTGGCGGCCGCAGGGGTCGACATCCCGCACAGCTTGATCGCGGACCTCGGCTTGGCCGGCGCGCGCCACGACATCGTCTCCGCAGCGGTTCGTCTCATGCAGGAGAGCGGTGAGTTCGACCTGCTCGTCTTCGTCATCGGATCGTCCGCGCGGCTCAACCCGGAGCTCGCCGTGGAGGCGATCGCAGAGCGTGGCGGCCACGATGTGCCGCTCGTGGCCTTCGCAGTTCCTGAGGCCCCGGAGGCGGCTGCGCTTCTGCAGAGCTCCGGCGTGCCGGCGTTCCGCACTCCGGAGAGCTGCGCCGACGTGATCGCCAGTGCCTTCACGAGGCGGGCTGCGACCATCGGACCCGCCCGGCCGGTCCAGGACTTCTCGACGGCGACGGTGCTCGATGAGCAGGCATCCGCGGTTCTCCTCGCAGACATCGACGTGCCGATGGCGCCATCCGTCGCGCTCGACGTCGCGGACATCGGCAGCGGGCTGCCCCTGCCGTTCGAGTATCCGGTCGTGGTGAAGGTGCTCAGTGCCGACGTCGCGCACAAGAGCGATGTCGGCGGGGTCGTCGTCGGTGTCGAGGACGACGCCGGGCTCGAAGACGCCGTACGCCGCATCAAGTCGAGCGTTCAGTCGGCGATCCCTCATGTCGAGGTCGATCGGGTTCTGGTTCAGCCGATGGTCGGAGAGGCAGTGGCCGATGTGCTCATCGGCTACCGCGTCGCACCGGACGTGGGTCCGATCGTCGTGCTCTCGACCGGTGGTGTGCTTGCAGAGGTCTTCGCTGACACGTCTGTCCGGCTCGCCCCGGTCACTGCGGAGACCGCGCGCGAGATGATCGCCGAGGTCAAGGGGCTCGCCCTGGCCGCGGGTTACCGGAACTCCCCGAAGGGTGACTTGGACGCGCTGGCGCAGGCGGTGGTCGCGATGTCGCAGCTGGCCGTCAGCAGCCCGGAGGTCGCTGAGGCCGAGGCCAATCCGGTCATGGTCCGCAGGGACGGTCTCGGAGTGATCGCGGTCGACGCCCTCGTTCGAGCGGTCGGCGGCGGTGCGGACGAGGTTGCCTCATCGGAAGCGGCGGCGAGCGTCTCTTTGTAACCCGAAGCTGGGGGCGGAACCGGTGTCCGGTGCCGCCCCCAGCATCGATCGCAGCGCCTCAGTGCTCGGTAGTCACGGCTTGACCGCGAGTACCGGGCACGGCGCCTGCAGGAGCACTCGCTGAGCCGTGCTCCCCAGGATGAGCTTTCCGACGGCCGACCTCCGTCGCAGACCGATGACCAGCAGGTCGGCACGGTACTGCTGCGCGGCCTCGATAAGGTCGGTGGCGGTGTCGTTCGTCGACTCGGGCCTCAAGAGCCGGAACCTGATTCCGCTCTGTCCCAGTCTCTCCTCGATGGCCTGCCACTGGCTGTCTTGTGCATATCGGTCGTCGACGTATGCCTCGCGCCTCGCGCTGTTGAGCACCACCAGCTCCACGCCTCGGCGTTCGGCCTCTCTGGTGGCCTCCTCGAGAGCGGCTTCGCCCTCCGGTGTGGGGATGTATCCCGCGATCACAGTCATCTCGATCATCGCCTTTCTGGCTTTGCTCTGTAGAACCTAGACAACACTCTATAGAATATGTACTCTCAACGTGACCGGGGCCACAAGTGTGTGGCCGACGAGTTACGGAGAGGATCATCAGAATGAAACTTGCGAAAGCGAATCCCGTCGTGGGCCGCGCTGTCACAGCGGCAGCGGTCGCCGGAACGTGCCTGGTGACGGCCAGCTGTAGTGCTCTGGGCCTCTCCTCGGAGTCGTCCGAGAAGTTCCCGTCCAAGCCCATCGAGTACGTCGTTCCGTACAAGCCCGGCGGCAGCTCGGATCCGGTGGCACGTGAGTTCTCCCGAATGGTGGCGGAGGACCTCGGGACGAGCTCGACGGTCTTCAACAAGCCTGGCGGGGACGAGGCGATCGGCATCACCGAGGTCGTCACGGCGAAGCCGGACGGGCACACCTTGGGGTTGGCATCGGCTGCAGGTCTCGTTGCGCAGCCGCTCATCAACGGCTCGCTCCAGTACGACGGCGTCGAGGACGTGACGCCCATCGCGCAGATGATCAACACGCCCTACGTGCTCTTCGTCGCGGCCGACTCGCCCTACAAGACACTGGACGATCTGATCGCTGACGCGCGGAAGAGGCCGGGCAAGGTGCGGATCGGTACGGCCAACCGCTTGGGAGGCACCGGGTTCACCTACTTCAAGCTCGAGGACGAGGCCGGGGTCGACCTGACCGAGGTTCCGGCTGCCGGCGGTTCGGGCGAGTCAGCTCTCGCGGTCATGGGCGGTGAGATCGAGGCCTTCCTCGCCACCGGGTCCGGACAGCTCGGCCTGGTCGAGTCCGGTGACCTCCGTGCACTGGCCTACACCGGCAACGAGTACGGGGACGTGCTCCCGGACGCAGTCTCGTTCGAGGACGCCGGCTACGACATCCCGTTCACCGCGGGCTACGTGACGGTCGCGCCGAAGGGCCTTCCGGACGACGTACGCGAACAGCTGGTGAAGTCGGCGGAGAAGGTTGCGACCAGCGACGAATGGGTCACCTGGGCCGAGGAGCAGGGCAACGTGCCGGCGGCGGTCGTCGGGGACGACCTGACTCAGGCCCTGCGCGAGCAGCGCAAGCAGTTCGAGGCTGCCCTCGAGCTCGCCGATCAGCACCAGGACTGATGTTCGGCTCATGAGCTCAGTCGTGGAGAGAGGAACAGTCATGCAGACAGTTCGCCATATGGACGGTCGACGACTCGGCCGGTTGGCGCTCGGGCTGGTGAGCGCGGCGGTTGCCATCGGCTACCTCGTCAGCGCCTACAACATGCCGCAGGGAGATCTCGCCTCGCCGGGGCCCGGGATGTTCCCGATGGGAGTCGGATACCTCTGGGCACTCGCATCCGTCGTCGTCGTGCTCGAGGCCATCCTCAGCAAGCAGGACGCCGGTGGCTTGGATCTACCGCGCGGGTTCGAGCTCCGGCAGGCGCTCGTCTTCATGGGGACGTTGGTCGGCTTCATCGCGATCCTGCCGCTTCTCGGGTTCGTGATCTCGGCCTCGTTGTACGCCACTGCGTGCCTGAAGCTTCTCGGCCCCTATTCATGGATCCGCGCCGTCGCGTACGGCGTGGCCATGGGGATCGCCACGGCCTTCCTGTTCGGGGACGTCCTTGCCCTGCCGTTGCCAACCCCGGGTCTGTGACCGGACAAGGAGACTTTGATGAATCCCCTCGAAGGGTTGATGCACGGGCTGGGTCTCGCGCTGACCCCCGAACTGCTGCTGGCTGCGCTGATCGGAGCGTTGGCCGGCACCCTGATCGGCGTCCTTCCGGGGCTCGGGCCGGTCGCCGGCGCCGCGCTCATCCTCCCGCTCACATTCGCCTACGACCCCGCGGTGGGTCTGATCATGATCGCCGGTGTCTATCTCGGGGCGCAGTACGGCGGTTCGACCACCTCCGTGCTTCTCAACATCCCCGGTGATGCATCGGCGGTGGTCGCCACGTTCGACGGTCACAAGATGACGAAGGCAGGTCGTGGCGGAGCCGCACTGACGATCATGGCATTCGGCTCGTTCATCGCCGGATGTATCGGCGTCGTGATCTTGCTGCTCACCATCCCGGTGGTCTCCGGTGTGGCTCTCGAGTTCGGAGCACCGGAGTTCCTCGCGATCACCGGCGGAGGACTGCTCCTGCTCGCCCGGATCTCCGGAGGAAGCCTGGGGTCGGGGTTGTTGCCCATGGTCCTCGGTCTGGCTCTGGCGACCGTCGGAGCCGAGCAGACGCAGAGCTACAACCGATTCACGTTCGGGAACCTCGACCTGACTCTCGGCATCGCCCTGGCCCCGGTCGCTGTGGGCATCTACGGCATCTCCGAGATGCTCTACATGCTCGAGGACAAGGACAAGTCGAAGGCGCCGATCCGGGTCCGCATGAAGGAGTTGCTCCCGACGCGCCGCGAGTTGCGCAGGGCGAGCGCCCCGTGGCTCCGAGGGTCGTTGCTCGGCTTCCTCTTCGGCATCCTCCCCGGTCCTTCCGCCACCCTCTCGACCTTCGCCTCCTACAAGCTGGAGAAGTCCATATCGCGGAGGCCGGAGGAGTTCGGAAAGGGCGCCGTCGAGGGTGTCGCCGGGCCCGAAGCAGCCAACAACTCGGCAGCGATCGGCAGCATCGTGCCGGTGCTCATGCTGGGACTGCCCTTCTCGGCGACCCTTGCGCTGATGATCTCGGCCATGACGGTCCAGGGCATCGAGCCCGGCCCCCTGCTGATGACCCAGCAGCCCGACCTGTTCTGGTCGATCGTGGCCGCGGTTCTGGTCGCCAACTTCATGCTGCTGGTGCTGAACCTCCCGTTGGTCGGCATGTGGGTCCGCGTCCTCCGGACGCCCATCCACTTCCTGGTGCCGGCGATCATGCTGCTGGCGGTGATCGGCGCGTACAGCATCAACAACAACTTCATCGACGTCCGCATCATGCTTGCCATGGGTGTCGTCGGGTACGTCCTGCGGAAGCTCAACTTCAGCCTCGCCTCGTTGCTCGTGGGCCTGGTTCTCGGCCCGCTGGTCGAGAAGTACTTCGTGCAGTCCATGCTGATCAGCGGTGGCGATGTGTCGGAGGTCGTGTTCGCCTCGCCGATCGCCATCGGGACCTGGCTCCTCGTGGCTGCGGTGCTCGTCCTGAGCCCGGTCGCGGCGGCTGTCAAGCGCCGGCGGCTGAAGAACCGAGGCCTGGTTGAGCCGCCCGTCGTCCTCGAAGACGCGGACGCCCGCTAGGCGGAGACTCCGGGAAGATCCGGGATTCACGCCGGGGCCGTGCACCAAGAAGACCTCCGGGTGAGGGTGGATATCCACTCTCACCCGGAGGTCTTCGTCAGTGTCCGGCTGCCGGAGGCCTGCGCCTCGCGGCCCGGGTCCGCTCAGTCGCAGCGCGCCGTCATGCCTCCGTCGACGACGATCTCGGTGCCCGTGACGAACCTCGCCTCGTCGGAGGCGAGGAAGAGCGCGGCGTACGCGGTGTCCCGTCCGTCGCCCATGAAGGCGAGCGGGATGCGGGCCAGCCTCTGGGACAGGAGGGTGTCCACGTCACCGCCCGTGCGTTGACCAGCGAGCCTGCTCTCGACCATCGGGGTGTGCAGCTGCCCTGGCACGACGGTGTTGACGCGGACGCCGAAGGGTGCGTACTGCACCGCTGTCACCCGCGAGAACTGGATGATGGCTGCCTTCGACGCGGCGTATGCGACCTGGGGAGATCCGGTGTAACGGAGCCCTGAGGTCGAGGCGATGTTGACGATCGAGCCGCTCTGCTGATCCAGCATGTGGGGGATCGCTTCGTGGCATGCGCGATACACACTGGTGAGGTTGAGATCGAGCTGGTTGTGCCACTCGGCCTCGGAGAGCTCGGCGGCGCCGCCATGACGGGATCCTCCGACGACGTTGACGAGGACGTCGATGCGTCCTGCGGCCCGGTGCACCTCTGAGACCAGGGACGCGACCGATTCGGTGTCTCGGACGTCGCAGGTGTGGGCGGTCAGGGAGTGGCCGGCCTCCTGGATCGTGTCGACCGTGGAGGCGAGTGCGGCCTCGTCGAGGTCGGCTCCGTGGACCTGGGCACCTTCAGCCGCGAAGATCGCGGCGGTTGCGCGGCCGTTCCCCCATCCGGGGCCGGCGCTCCCCGCGCCGATGACGAGAGCCACCTTGTCCTTCAGACGTTCCATCAGTTCCTCCTCGAGTTCTGGTCGGTGCTCGTGGTTGCACTGTCGACCCTGAAGTTGAAGCAAGTAGTGGGGTTGTCGACGAGCAGCAGCTGCCGCTCCAGCTCGGTCGGGGCGATGATCGCGATGCCGTTGACGAGGTCGCTATCGACGGGCATGAAGCCGTGGGTGTTCGGGTGCGGGAAGTCACTGCCCCAGACGCACCTGTCGGGACGGTGCTCGAAGAAGGAGCGTGCGAGCGCGAGCCCGTCCGACATGGACGGAAGCTCCTCGGACACACGGTCGGCCCCGCTGAGCTTGATCCAGACGTCGTCCTCGTTCAGCAGGTCGAGGATGGTGCGGTGCTCGGCAGGGCTGCGGTCCACAGGCATGGGAAAGCGGCCCATGTGGTCGAGCACGATCCGCAACGGCAGCTCGGGGTAGTAGTCGGCGAAGTCGAGGATGCCGGAGCCCATCGTGTGCACCTCGAGGTGCCAGCCGTGTGGGCTGATCAGGTCGCACAGGCGTGCCAGCGCATCCGGTGAGGGAGGTGCGCCCAGGTGAGGGGCGAAGTGCACGCGGACTCCGCAGAACCCGGCAGCGTCCAGGGTCTCGACCTGACGGGCATCGGCGTCGTCGCCGAGCAGCGCGACACCCCGGTAGCGGTCGGGATATCGCGTCAGGGCATCGAGGACCGCGGCGTGGTCCTGTCCGTGGGCAGCCGTCTGCACCAACACTGCTCGTGCGAAGCCCATGGTGTCGTGCATGTCCTGGAGCAGCTCGAGCGGCGCGTCCTCAGGCGTGAACGGACGGCCCGCCGCGTAGGGGAATTGTCGGTGCGGGCCGAAGATGTGCACATGTGAGTCGCATGCACCCGCGGGCAGATCGATGTCCGGAGCTGCGAAGTCGCGGTGCGGGCCGGGAGTGGTGGGGGTGAGGTCATGCATGACGGCCGACCTCCATCGTCGCCGCTTCGCGGTCCTCGGTTCGCACGTCGAGCGCGACGAGGAAGCGGCTGACCATGTTGTAGACCGCGGTTGTCGCCGTGATCTCGACGATCTCGCTCTCCGTGTGGTGGCCGCGTAGGGCGTCGACGACATGCTCGGGAACCTCGACGTCGAGCGTCATGGCGTCGACGTAGGCGATCACAGCGTCAAAGGCCTCGTGACCTGTCATCGCGACGTCCTGGGCCAAGCAGTCGATCACGTCCTGCGGCAGACCCTCGCGGACGGCTACTGGCAGGTGTGAATCCCACTCGTAGGGAGCGCGGTTGAGCCTGCCGACGCGCAGGATGATGAGCTCTCGTACGTCTCCGCCGATGGTGAAGTTGCTTCGAACCCCACCCAGCAGGCGATCCCACCCCAGAGCCAGCGACTCGTTGTGGGACAGCAGCAGGTCGAGCGGCGTCAGCACACCTCCTCTGCGGGCCGCGATCTGCTCGGCGGTGTCGGCCGTGGGTTCGGCATAGGAAACTCGGGGCAAGGTGTGTTCCTTATCTGGTGGTGCTGGGTTACCTGACTGCTGGCTAGCGGTCGGCGTTGGTGAAGACGGTGTCCGCGAAAGATGCGATCGCCTCGCTCACAGCGCGTGGCTGCTCGGGGAGCAGGGCGTGCCCGGCGTCGCGGATGAGACCGACGCTCACGCGCTCTCCGAGCAGTGGTTTGAAGAGGTTCGGAATCACCACGGCATCGAACTCGGCCTGAAGATCGAGGATGGGTACGCCGCCGGCATCGAAGTAGTCGTCGACAGCCGTGTTCTCCCGAGCTTGGGCCTGCACCTCGTGCGTCGGCCAGGACCAGCCGTCGAGCCACACCATCGGGTCGTGGCCCGGAGCGAAGAAGGCGGCTTCGAGGCAACGGATCCGGGTCTCGACTGGCAGAGCCGGGTTGCCGGACCCATCGATCTCCGCCCGCAACCTGGAGAAGGGTGCCTCTACCGCGCCTGGAGGCATCTTGCCGGCCGAAGCGGCAGCGAGAACGAGGCCGGCGACGAGGTCCGGGCGTTCGGTCGCCAGCATGCGCGCCGGTTGGCTCCCGAACGCGTGTCCGACGACCACGGCAGGTTGGTCCAGCAGAGCGTCCATGACGATCGCCACGTCGTTCGCCAGATCCTTCATCGACACCTCAGTCATCGGGCCGGCGCTTCGGCCGATGCCTCGGGGCTGTGGTGTGAGGACACGAAAGCCTTCGGCCGCGAGGTACGTCGCGATCTCGGCGAAGTCGGCGGCGCCACGGCCGAGAGACGGGAGAAGCACGATGGGGCGGCCCTGGCCCAGGCTGCCGCACTCGATGGTGACGGCGCCGCGCGTGTGGGTGCTCCACCGGACGCCCCTCGCGGACGTTTCCGAGCCGCGCTCACTGGTCTCGTTCTGAGCGGCTGGTTGGCGCTGGATCATCGGTCAGTCCTGTCTGTGATGGTGAGGAGACGCTTGCGGCGTGCGGACATAGCCGCGAAGCAGGCGCCGGCAACGATGAGGAGCAGCACCGCGTAGATCGAGCCGCTCACAGGCGTGAAAAGGCCGACGATCGAGCCCTCGCTGATAGCGAGGGTGCGGCGCAGCTCCGTCTCGGCGAGCGGGCCGAGGATGACGCCGATGATGAACGGGGCCAACGGCACTCCCGTCTCACGCATCAGCAGCGCGACGAGGCCGATCACGACCATGGTCCCCACGTCCCACGTCGAAGAACCGAGTGCGTAGACACCGAATGCCGCGAAGACCGAGATGCCTGCGTACAGGTAGGGCCGTGGAATCAGGAGCAGCTTGGCCCACAGGGACGCGAAGGGAAGGTTGATGAGAAGCAGTACGGCCAGGCCGATGAACAGGCTCGCGATCAGCGTCCACACCAGGTTCGGGGCTCGGTCGAAGAGGAGTGGTCCGGGTTGCAGGCCGTACTGCTGGAAGGCGGCGAGCATGACGGCCGCCGTCGCCGACACGGGCAGGCCTAGCGTGAGGAGTGCGCCCATGGCGGTACCTGTCGTCGCGTTCGAGGCTGCCTCCGGTGCCGCGACACCGCGGATGGCTCCGCTGCCGAACTCCGGATCGGGCAGCTTGCTGTCGAGTCGCTTCTCCAACCCGTAGGCGAGGAAGGTGGGCACCTCCGCCCCGCCGACCGGGATCACACCGAACGGAAGACCGAAGCCAGTGCCTCGCAACCAGGCCGGCACCGCCTTCTTGAACTCGGCGCGCGTGAGCCAGGCGCGTCCCTTTCCGGTCGCAATCGCACGGGCCTTGTCCCCGCCGGTCAGACATACGTGGAAGACCTCTCCGAGGGCGAGCAGGGCGACCGTCACCAGGACGACACCGACACCATCGAGAAGTTGAGGATGCCCGGCGGTGAAGCGCGTCGCGCCGGACATCACGTCCATGCCCACCAGGGCGATGGAGAGCCCGAGGGTCAGGGAGACGAGCCCCTTGAGCATCGAGTCGGACACGACCGCGGCGATCGCGACGAATGCGGTGAGAGCAAGTGCCAAGTACTCGGGTGGGCCGAACGTGGATGCCAGCTCAGCCATGAGGGGCGCGCCGAAGGCGACGATCGTGGTCGCCACCACCCCTCCGAGGAAGGCTCCGATCGCAGCCGTGGCCAATGCCTGCGGGGCCCGGCCGTTCAGCGCCATCCGGTGACCCTCGATCGAGGTCGCGATCGCCGACGACTGGCCTGGTGTGTTGGTCAGGATCCCGCTGGTTGAGTCGCCGAACATGCCGCCGTAGTAGATGCCCGCGAACATGATGAAGGCAGCGGTGGGGTCGAGGGTGAAGGTGAGGGGGAGGAGGAGCGCCACGGCCATCGATGAACCGAGGCCAGGCAGGACGCCGACGGCGGTACCGAGCAGCGCGCCGAGGGTGACCCACATGAGATTCATGGGGGAGAGAGCGGTCTCGAAACCGCCGAGCAGCGAGGTGACCGATTCGAGCATCAGAACCACCCCATGATGCCGACGGGGAGATAGAGACCCAGCCCTGCGGAGAAGACGAGCTGAACGGTCGAGGACACGATCAGCGCCACTGCGAGGTCGAAGACCGGCCTGCGACTGCCCAAGCTGGTGGCAAGACCCCAGAAGAGAAGCGCTCCAGAGATCAACCAGCCGAACAGATCGAGAACAAGGACGAAGGCGGCGAAGGTTCCGACAGCCAAGGCCAGCCCACTCCAGCGACGTGCGGTCGGCTTGGCCGCTGACTGAGCAGGTGGGTCTCCGGCAGAGCGCAGGTGTCGCCAGCCTTGGAAGCCAAGAGCCAGCGCGACGGCGTAGCCCAGTCCGATCACGATCGTCGGAAAGAAGAGCGGTCCTGGTGGGGTGGAGGTCTCCGGGATCCGCATCGTCAGCGCGCCCACCAAGAGGTAGGTGCTCACCACCGCAGCGAGAGCAGACAAGGCGAAGAAGCCGACGGGACTCGAAGTGGAGTCGGCGATCTCCGTTATGTCGGTCGAGTCGAGTGGCGGAGTCTTTGCTTCAGGTGTAGCCATGGTCACGTCCTAATCTGTGTCAGTCGGAGATGCCGGACTCGACGATGACGTCGCGAACGCGGCGCGACTCACTGTCGAGGAGGGTGGCGAAGTCGTCTGCGGGTCGGTAGGAGTCGGTCCACCGGTTGCGCTCGCGCGCCTCGGCCCACTCGGAGGTGGCGACGGTCTCGGCGATGATGTCGCCGAGCTCGTCCTTCGCCTCGTCGGAGATTCCGGGAGCTGCCACGACTCCTTGCCAGTTGGGGACGTAGAGGTCTAGGCCCTGCTCGGTGAAGGTCTGAACGTCGATGCCCGGTTGATGCTTTGGTGCCGTGAGAGCCAGGGCCTTGAGCTTCCCGGCTTCCACCTGGTCCTCGAACTCGGCGTACCCGCCGATCGCCGCGTCGACGCTGTGGGACAGCAAGGCAGGCAGCACCTCGCCGCCGCCGGCGTAGGGGATGTAGTTCACCGATGCTGGATCGATGCCCACCTCTTCGGCGAGGGTGTGCGCGATGAGGGAGTCGGTCCCGCCGAGGGCGCCACCGCCGATGGCGGTGCCGCCGGGGTTCTTCTTCCATGCCGAGATCAGGTCGTCCAAGGTCTGGAAGGGCGAGTCGCCGGGGACGAACACCGCTTGGTAGTCCTGCACCAGCTGGGCGATGGGGGTGGTGTCGGCGACCGCCTCAGGCGAGTCGTTGACCACGACGCCGCCGAGCATCACGGTGCCCGTCATCATGATGATGTCTTCCCTGCCGTCCATCTGGACAAGCTGGCTCAGCCCCAGCGTCCCGGCACCGCCGGGGAGGTTGATGACCTGTGGGTTGGCGACGATCCCGTTCTCCTTCATCGCTCGCTGGAGCTCGCGGGCGTTGGTGTCCCACGTCCCGCCAGGAGCCGAAGGCACCAGGATCGTGAGGCTGTTGCGGGTGCCCGATCCGTCGCGATTGCCATGAGCGTCGATGGCCGCGGCGGTGAAGGTCACCGCGGTGATAGCTGCGAGCAGGGCTCGGGGCAGAACTCGACTCCGTGTCACGTCCACTCCTCTGTTGTACGCATTGCGTACTTATGTACGCATCGTGGAAAGTGAACGCCATCACGCCGCCGTGTGTCAAGCGCCACTTCCTCGGCTGGTGGTGGGCGTTGCTGTCGGCGGGCGCGAAGAGGAGCGGTGATCCGGTGTGAAATCGGTCACTTGATCGATATTCGGGCCGGATCTCTTGACGCGCACGGGATGACTCAGCAACCATTGAGTCAATGGATGTTGAGCGACAAGCCGAACTGGGACGTCGAACCGCGTTGCGTCCCTACGCGTGAGGAGCAGCCCCATGGACACCGAGGTCACCCGCACCACCGCTCACCCCGGCGAGGAGTTCCGCGGCAGCTATGACGCTGCCGCGATCGAGCAGATCCTGCACGCTTCCCTCGATGAGCAGGCGAAGAGCTCGGCCGCTGATACCGACGAACCGTCGCTGGCCGAGCAGTTCGCCGGCATCGTCTACTTCTCGGAGATGGCCGCCGGCACCCAAAGGGATCCACGTCCGGCCTACGGCCGCGCCAACCGTGCTGCAAGGAACGGGACCGACACCGCGCGCTCTGCACGCGGACGTCGAGCCCCGGTTCCGCCGTGGCGGCTTCCCGCCGTCACGCGGAACGCCAAGAGCTGAGAAAATCTAGAGCCGGGCCCGCTCAGGGTGTGATCGCGGCACCTGATGCGTCGTGGCGTGAGGTGATGTCCTCGCCCTCGATGGGGCGGCGGGACCAGTAGCTCGCCAGGGTCGAGCCGGACACGTTGTGCCAGACCGAGAAGATCGCCGCAGGCAGTGCGGCCGCGGGCGAGAAGTGGACGGTCGCGAGGGCGGCGGCGAGGCCGGAGTTCTGCATGCCGACCTCGATGCTGATGGCGCGGCGGCTCGAGACCGGCATGCCGCACAGGCGCCCGACGGCGTACCCGAGGGTCAGGCCGGCGACGTTGTGCAGCACCACGGCGGCGAAGACCAGGAGCCCGACGGAGAGCAGGGTGGACGCGCTGCCGGCCACGACCGCCAGCACGACACCGGTGATGCCGGCGACGGAGATCAGCGGGAGCAGGTCGACGACCCGCTCGACGAGACGCGGAAACACCAGCCGGAGGACAAGCCCGAGCAGCACCGGTACGAGCACGATCTTCACGATCGAGAGGAACAGCTCGCTCGCGGAGACCGGGAGGTCCTCACCGATCAGCAGCAGCACGAGCAGCGGAGTCAGCACCGGGGCGAGCAGCGTCGACACCGACGTCATCGCCACGGAGAGCGCCGTGTCGCCGCGGGCGAGGAACACCATGACGTTGGAGGCGGTGCCGCCGGGCGCGCAGCCCACCAGGATCATGCCGGCGGTGAGCACAGCGGAGAGGCCGAGCAGGTGCGCGATGCTCCAGCCGAGCAGCGGCATCAGGGTGAACTGCGCGGCGACGCCGAGCAGGAGTGCCCAGGGCCGCCGACCGATGATCACGAAGTCGCCGGGTCGCAGCGTCATGCCCATCCCGAGCATGATGATCTGCAGAAGCAGGGGCACCTGGGCCGCCCACCCGTCGAAGGTGCTGGGAGTGGCCAGTGCGATGGCACCTGCGATGAGGACGATCAAGGCGAACCAGCGCCCCACGAAAGCGCTGATCCTTCTGACTGTGTTCATGCTCTTCCTTCCCGGACGGTGAGCGGCCAGTGGGCGCTCGCATGCGCGAGCGCCGGCTTCTCGAGCACGTCCACCAAGCGTTCGAACAGGGCGGTCGCGGCGGGCGCGCTCCAGTCAGGGGCGAGCACCTCGTGGGGCAGACCCGGATCGCGGAAGGGCAGCTTGCGCCAGCGCCCGACGATGCCGAGGTACGCCACGAAGGCCTCCTGCCCCGATGGCGCGGCGCTCTCGATCCGCTCGGAGAGATCGCCGTGGGCCGTGATGAAGTCGCGGTAGCTCTGGTCGATCGCCGCCAGGTCCCAGCTGTTGTAGAGCAGCTCGGTGAGGTCCTGGGTGCCCTGGTAGCCACCGACGAAGATCGCCGCGTAGGACGCCAGCCCGAGCTCGGTCACCGCTCGCTCGGCCGCCTCGCGCATCCGTGCCGGCGCGATCCAGAGCGCGGTGCCGACGTTGCCGAAGCCGAGGTGCGAGAGGTGGGCACGCAGCTGGTGGCGCTTGGCGCGCAGCGACTCCGGTACGCCGAAGTGCACGATGCACCAGCCGTCGGCCAGGTTCGCGGGCTCGCGCGCGTGCCAGATCACCTCGTCGCCGGCGGCGAGCGTGGTCAGCGCCGTCGGGGTGAGGGAGTATCCGCGGGTGCCGTCGCGGGTCTCCGAGGCGAGCCAGCCGTTGCGTTTGAGGCGGTGGACCGCGGTGCGTACGGAGGGGGCGTCCAGGCCGGCCTGGGTGAGCAGGTCGACAGCGCCGGCGATCGGCATCCAGTCCCCGAGCGGGCGGACGACAGCACCGAGGAAGGTCACCATGGTGGTGCGCGATCGTCGGTTCTGCTGTGTTGCCGGTGCAGCCTCCGTCATGGTCACCTGCGGCATTCTGCCGGATTCTTTGCCGGCCTCCCGGGCGTCCACCTCAGGTGGACATCGTCGGTCTCGCCGGCCCGGAGCAGCTGCAGGCGCGGCGGGATCTTGTCGCTGCGCGACGTCGGTGGCTTGCGCCGGCCGGCCGCCCACGGCACCGGCCAGTCCGCTGCCGCACCCTGGTAATCCTGCTCGGCGGCGGCGTGCAGCGTCCAGCTGGGGTCGAACAGGTGCGTGCGGCCGAGAGCGCAGAGGTCGGCACGGCCCGCGAGCAGGATCGAGTTGACGTCGTCGTAGGACGAGATGGCACCCACCGCGATCACGATGGCCCCGGCCGGTTCGGCGACACGGTGGCGGATCTTGTCGGCGAACGGGGTCTGGTAGGAGCGGCCGAAGGCCGGCTTCTCGTCCTTGCTGACCTGGCCGGAGGAGACGTCGATGGCGGCCGCGCCGTGCTCGACGAACGCGCGGGCGATCTCCACCGCATCCTCGTCGGTGTTGCCGTCGGGCATCCAGTCGGTCGCGGAGATCCGGACCGTCACCGGGATGTGGGCCGGCACCGTCGTACGGACCGCGTCGAAGACCTCCAAGGGGAACCGGAGGCGGTTGACGAGCGGCCCGCCGTACTCGTCGTCGCGGTGGTTGGCGAGAGGCGAGAGGAACGAACTGAGCAGGTAGCCGTGCGCTGCGTGGATCTCGATCAGGTCGAAGCCGGCCTCGACCGCGCGCCGGGCGGCGGCGACGAAGTCTGCGACCACCGTGTCCAGGTCGGATCGCGTCGCCTCGCGCGGGACGTGGCAGCCGTCGCCGTAGGGGAGCGGGGAGGGCCCGATCACCTCCCAGTTGCCATCCTCGAGCGGCTCGTCCATCCCCTCCCACATCAGCTTCGTCGAGCCCTTGCGGCCCGAGTGGCCCAGCTGCATGCCGATCTTGGCGGTGGAGTGGCGGTGCACGAAGTCGGTGACCCGCCGCCAGTGGGTGCCCTGGTCGTCGGTCCAGATGCCCGGGCAGCCGGGCGTGATCCGGCCCTCGGGGGAGACGCAGGTCATCTCGGTCATCACCAGGCCGGCTCCACCGAGCGCCTTCGAGCCGAGGTGGACCAGGTGGAACTCGTCGGGGACGCCATCCACAGCCGAGTACATGTCCATCGGCGAGAGCATGATCCGGTTCTTCAGCTCCAGCTCGCCGATCCGGACCGGCTGGAACATCGCCGGCGCAACGGTGGGCGCGCCCTGGTGGCGGGCGAACTCCGCCTCCATCCGGCGCGCGAACTCGGCGTCGCGCTCCTTCAGGTTCTCGAAGGTGATCCGGCGGGAACGGGTCAGCAGGTTGAAGACGAACTTCGCGGGGTCCTGGTCGGCGTACATGTCGATGTTCTCGAACCACTCCAGCGAGGCCTGGGCCGCGCGCTGGGTCGACTCGACCACCGGCTTCCGCTCGGTCTGGTACGCCTCGAGCGCCTCGTCGAGGGAGGCGTGCTCGTGCAAGCAGGCGGCGAGCGCGAGCGCGTCCTCCATGGCCAGCTTGGTGCCCGAGCCGATCGAGAAGTGGGCGGTGTGGGCGGCATCGCCGAGGAGCACCACATTGCCGTCGAACCAGTGCTCGTTGCGTACGGTCTGGAAGCTGATCCACCGCGAGTTGTTGGTCAGGATCGTGTGGCCGCGGAGCTCGTCGGCGAAGATCTCGGCGATCCGCTCGACGGCGTACGCATCGGAGGCGCCCGGCGTGAGGACCTGGTCCTCGGTGCGGTCCAGGCCGGCGCGGCGCCAGACCTCCTCGCGCATCTCCACGATGAACGTCGAGCCGCGGTCGGAGAACGGGTAGCCGTGGATCTGCATCGTGCCCCACTCCGTCTGTTTGACGAAGAACTGGAAGGCCTCGAAGACCAGGTCGGTGCCGAACCAGATGTACTTGTTCCGCCGCCGGTCCAGGCTGGGGCCGAACCGGTCGGCGTACTTGGTCCGGACGGCCGAGTTGACGCCGTCCGCGGCCAGCACCAGGTCGTACGAGGCCCGCAGCTCATCGGGGTCGGGGGCTGCGGTGCGGAAGTGGACGGTCACGCCCAGCTCGGCGACCCGCTCCTGCAGGATCTGGAGCAGGTCCTTGCGCGACATCGCCGCGAACCCCTGCCCACCGACGGTGAAGGAGTGGCGCGCGCCCTGCCGGTCGGTGAGGCCGACGTCGATGTCGGTCCAGCGGGCGAACAGCTCCTCCATCCGGTCATGCACGACCTGGTCGGCGCCCTCGATGCTGCCGAGGGTCTCGTCGGAGAAGACCACGCCGAAGCCGAAGGTGTCGTCGGGGGCGTTGCGCTCCCAGACCGTGATCTCGTGGCTCGGGTCGAGGGTCTTCATCAGGGTGGCGAAGTAGAGCCCGCCGGGCCCGCCGCCGACGATCGCGATTCTCATGTTCCAGCCCTCATGTCCCGGTCTCCGAGGCGATGATCTGGCGCAGCTTGAAGTGCTGCAGCTTCCCGCTGGTGTTGCGTGGCAGGGACGTGACGAACCGGACGTGGCGCGGGTACTTGTAGGGAGCGAGCCGCCCCTTGACGTACTGCTGGATCTCCTCGGCCTTGGCGGCATCGCCGTCGACGCCCTCGCGGAGCACCACGAAGGCGCACACGATCGCACCACGGTCCGCGTCGGGTCCGCCGACGACGCCGGCCTCCACCACGTCGGGGTGGGTGCCCAGGGCCTCCTCGACCTCGGGTCCGGCGATGTTGTAGCCGGAGGAGACGATCATGTTGTCGGTGCGGGAGCGGTACCAGTAGTAGCCGTCCTCGTCGCGGACGAAGGTGTCGCCGGTGACGTTCCAGCCGTCGACGACGTAGCCGCGCTGGCGCTCGTCGTCGAGGTAGCGGCAGCCGACCGGGCCGATCACCGCAAGGCGTCCTTCGACCCCGGGGCCGACCTCGTTGCCCCCGGCGTCGAGGACGGTGGCTCGGTAGCCGGGCACCGGCTTGCCGGTGGCACCGGGGCGGATCTCGTCGCCGGCGGCGGAGATGAAGATGTGCAGCATCTCGGTGGCGCCGATGCCGTCGATGACCCGGAGCCCGAGCTCGCGCTCGAGGTCCTCCCAGGTCACCTGGGGCATGTGCTCGCCCGCGGTGACCGCGACGCGCAGTCCGGAGAGCTGCCCGATCTTTCCGGACTTGAGGATCTGCTTGTACGCCGTCGGGGCGGTCGCGAGCGCGGTGACACCGTGCTCGGCGATGAGGTCGGCGAGCTGAACGGGTGAGGCGGCCTCGGTGAGCAGCGCGCAGGCCCCCGCCCGAAGGGTGAAGACGACCAGCATGCCGAGGCCGAAGGTGAACGCGAACGGTGCCGTGCACGCGACCACGTCGGTGGGTTCCAGTCGCAGGGTCGCCCGCCCGAAGGTGTTGTCGATGGAGAGGATGTCGCGGTGGAAGTGGGTGGTGATCTTCGGGACGCCGGTGGTGCCCGAGGTCGGCCCGAACAGCGCGACGTCGTCGGCCGCGGTGTCGACGGCGGTGAAATCACCGGGCTTGGTCAGGATGCGGCGGGTCAGGTCATCCTCGGCCGCGCCGCCGTAGGTCACGACGGTCAGGTCGGGTGCGACGGTGTCCCGGACCGCGTGGACGTCGTCGATGAACCGGTGGTCGACGAGCGCGACCGCGGGCCGGGTCTTCGCGACGATCGGCCCGAGCTCGGTCGCCCGGAGCGCCGCCATCGTGGTCACCACGATCCCGCCGGCCTTGAGCACGCCGAGCCAGGCGGCCACCGTCCACGGGTTGTTCGGGGAGCGCAGCAGCACCCGGTTGCCGCTGACCAGACTGAGGTCGTCGACCAGCACGTGGGCGATCTGGTTCGCGCGGGTGAGCAGCTCGCCGTAGGTCCAGACCGTGCCGTCCGGGGTGCGCAGGGCAGGGCGTTCAGGTCCGTGGGTCGCGATGGTCGCGTCGATCAGCTCGGTGGCCGCGTTGAGGCGCTCGGGGTAGTCCAGGAGCGGGGTGGTGAACTCGAGCGTCGGCCACTGCTCGGCCGGCGGGAGGTGGTCGCGGGCGAAGGTGTCCTGGTAGCCGCTCGGGCTCAGCTCGGTCATGACGCGGCCCCTGCCGCGCGGATCATGCCCTCCTGGACGACGGTCGCGACGTGCACGCCGTCGGTGGTGAAGAACCGGCCGATCCCGGTGCCACGGCCGTCCTCGAGCGAGACGGCGTCCTGGGCGTAGAGCAGCCAGTCGTCCATCGCGACGGGGCGGTGGAACCACATCGCATGGTCGAGGCTCGCGGTCACCAGGCCCTCGTCGGCCCAGGCCAGACCGAGCACCCGCAGGGCGGGCTCGAGGATCGTGTAGTCACAGACGTAGGCGAGGGCCGCGGCGTCGCGCTGCTCGTCGGTCAGCCCTTCGACCGGGCGGAGGGCGTCGTACGGCTTCACCCAGATGGCCTGGTGCGGCGACCGTTCGCCCTCGACGGTCAGATAGACCGGCCCCGGGACGTGTCGCATGTCGAAGCTGCGCCCGCCGGACCAGTACGCCTTGGAAGTCTCGGTCATCGTGCCGCCGGTGCGGTCGGCGAGGTAGGCCGCGGAGGTCGGCACGGTCTCCGGACCGGGTACGTCGGCCGGCATCGTGACCTGGAAGCTGCCGCTCGGCTCGCCGGCGGCGAAGCTCGCCAGGCACACGTAGACCGGCTTCCCGTTCTGGAAGCCGCGAACCTGGCGGGTGCTGTAGCCGCGGCCGTCGCGCAGCACCTCGACCTCGTAGCGGACCTCCGCGCCGATGTCGACGGGGCGCATGAAGTAGGAGTGCATCGAGTGCATCGCCTTCCCGTCGGTCACCGACCGGGAGGCGGCGACCAGCGCCTGGGCGACCATGTCGCCGCCGTACGCCTTCGGCCACGGGCACGGCTGGGTGGTCGCGGTGAAGGCGAGGTCGAAGACTTCCGCCGTGCACTCCTTGAGGGTGACGGCGTCGGTGAATGTCTCAGAGGTGGCGGCGGTCATGGACGGTCCGCCCAGTCGCGGAGGTCGGCGTCGTCGACCTGGGGCAGGTTGACCACGATGTTCTCGGGCGTGCGCGTGGTCATCCAGGTCAGCGGATGGTTGCGGTCGAGGTTGCACTCGACGTGCGGCATGAACGGCGGCACGAACACCCAGTCGCCCTCGGACATGTCGATGTAGTCCTCGAACCTCTCGCCGAAGTAGATCCGGGCCCGGCCCGACAGCACGTAGCCGCCGGTCTCGGCCTCGCCGTGGTGATGGGGGACGGAGCGGTAGCCGGCGAGGTTGTGCACCTTGCCGAACCACAGCTTCGTCGCGGGCGTGTGCTGGATGCTCACGCCGCTGATCCGGGTCGCGCCCTCGCTCTGCCCGGTCAGGTCGGGCTCGAAGCCGGCGCGGGTCACGACCGGGACGACGAGACCGTTCTCGGAGGCGTACGCGGTGTTGTCGCCCTCGAGCACGAAGTTGGCGGGATTGGGGTCCATGGGGGTGTCCTGTCTGTGCGCTTCAGGATGTGTTTCATTTTCTGCACGAACGTTGTAGAGATGTCAATAGATGCCCTACCGTCGAACCATGAACACGGACCTCACGCCCGTACCGGTCAACCCCGCGGCACTGCCTGCGCCGAGCGGCTACTCGCACGGCACGCTCAGCGGAAACACGCTCCACCTCGGCGGCCAGACCGCGCTGGACGAGAACATGCGGATCGTTCCCGGAGGGATCGTCGAGCAATTTCGACAGGCGTTCGGCAACGTACTGACCACGCTGCGGGAGGCGGGCGGCATCCCCGAGGACCTGGTGTCGATCACCATCTTCCTGACCGACATCCCCGACTACCAGGCGCACGGCAAGGAGATCGGTGCCGTCTGGCGCGAGCTGGCCGGGCCGGTCTACCCGGCGATGGCCGGGATCGGGACGACCGCGCTGTGGCAGCCCGAGGCGATGATCGAGATCCTCGGCGTCGCCGTCATCCCCGACGAACGGATCGTGCGTCCGGACATGCAGTGAGGTTGTGAGACCTAGGAGTCCTGCATGTTTACGCCGCCGTGGTTGTAGGTGCGACCGGGCTCGCCGAGGATTGACGGGCAAGAGGTCAGGCGCCTCCCGTTGCCCCGCTCGTGTCAGAGCCACCGACGGATGTGGCCCCTTCGTAGGACCCACTTCTCTCGTCGGGCGCAACGGTGCGACCCTCGCCACCAGCACCAACAACTGGAGACCCTACGGGGGGTGCCATGTCTGCCACGGATAGTGCCGAGACGCCGACGTCGAGCACGAAGCGGCGCGTTGTCGCACACGTCGACCTGATTGTCCTGTCGTTCGTATGGACCGCGCACCTGATGAGTCCATACGCGGTCGCCAGCGCAAACGGGCTGGGCGCCGCGCCATCCAGCCGCATCTCGGTGCCGGTGGAGGCGCCGCAGGCACCGGCGAGCTACTCCCAACCCGCGGTCGTCGGGGCCGACGTGCCGCAGAAGCGTGGTGTGCAGGTTGCATCGGCCGCTCCAGCAGGTGGCATCCCGAGACCTGCGCTTGCCGCGTACCAGCGCGCTGAGACCGTCATCAACGCTGCCGACGCGGCGTGCAACATCGACTGGCAGCTGCTCGGGGCCGTGGGCCACGTGGAGTCGGACCACGGCCGCTTCGGCGGCAACACACTGGGCGCCGACGGCGTTTCCCGTCCAGGCATCTATGGCGTCCCTCTTGACGGTACGAACGACACCCAGGCGATCGAGGACACCGACGCCGGGCAGTACGACCGAGACAAGATCTGGGATCGTGCTGTCGGTCCGATGCAGTTCATTCCCGGCACCTGGTCGGCCGTCGGCGTCGACGCCGACGGCGACGGCCAGAGGAACCCGCAGAACATCAATGACGCCGTGCTCGCGGCAGCGGTGTACCTGTGCTCGGGGTCCGATGACCTCGGTAGCGAGGCCGGCCGCTACGAAGCGCTCCTCCGCTACAACCGGTCGCGGTCCTACGCCGACCAGGTGCTGCGGACACGAGTGGCGTACCTGAAGGGTGACTACGCCGCCGTTCCCGACCACATCGGGCCGGCGACCTCCATGTCGGGCTCCTATCAACGGGCTGACGCTGCTGCGACCGGCGAGAACGGGGCGCCGAACACAGGGCGGTTCCCGCGGGGTGACGACGGCGCCACGGTTCGCCCGGGCTCCGCTCCGAACCAGGATCGTGGTGGTCAGGGAGGCACGGAAGACGAGCCTGAGACCCCACCCGAGTCACCTGCTCCGGAGCCGTCTTCGCCGCCCGAGCAGGGGCAGGACGAGGGCGAGGGGATTCTCGAGAAGGTCACCGAGCCACTTCCAGCCCCTGTCGGCGAACCTGTCGATCAGGTCTTGACGCTGACCCAGGCGATCACCCGGTGCACGGCGAGCGGTGTGAGTCGGCTCGACCTGGTGGCCTGGAACCGGTGCATCGACGACCTGGTCCGCTGAGCCCTGACGCGGACGGCGCCCGCCGGCGCGGTGAGCTGTCGGCGGACGTGTCAGGCTCCGAACAGCAGGTAGAGGCCCATGTAGGTGTAGAGCACCATCGCGACGAGTAGCGGCAGCTGGCCGGCGACCTGATGGCGCCGGGGGAGGATCTCCAGGGCGCGGTCGTGAGCGGCGATGACGCCCAGGACGTGCCCGGTCACGATGGCGACCACCTTGGTGGTGGCCAGGAAGGCCGCATGCTGGGAGAACCAGTAGTTGACCTCCCAGTCCCCGGTCCCAAACAGATTTGCCCCGGTTCCGACGGGATCGCTGATCTGGATCAGAGTCTGTGAGCCGACCTGTACGAAGAAGCTCAGGTAGTGCGCCACCATGTAGCCGACGACGATCGGGACGATGGAGTGAGCGAGCTGACGCGGGAGCTGCCGGCGATCGACGCTCTCATCGGCCCCCGTTGCCATCGACGCCGCCACGAAGACGACTCCGACGACGGTGACCGCCGTCAGGAGCCCGGCCGTTCCCAACACGGTCTGATCGATGCCACTGGACTGGACGAACCGGATCCAGGTCACGCTCTCGCGCCAGCTGTCGTACGCGGTGCTTGCGAGGAGGACGGCGACCGTGGCCACCAGTCCTGCTTCGCCCGGCACACGGGCGATGTGCCGCAGCGGACTGATCCAGACGAGGTCGCCTTCGTCGTTGCGTGCCCATGGTGAGAGGTGGGCCAGGAGGGTGGAGTAGACCTCGAAAGGGTCGGCCCGCTCGAGCCATCGTTCGCCGAAGACCGCGCCGCCGAGCAACATCGCCGCCAGGTAGCACGCGAACCACGCGCGAACCGAGCCCAGGTAGGTCGCTTGGGGTGAGACGAGCTCGAGCCAGACGAAGGCGAACAGACCGATTGCTGCGGGCCAGTACCCCAGGCGGGCCGGATATCGGCGAATGCCTTCGCCAGGTGGTCGTCCCGCGACCTTCGCGAGGATCAGGTGAAGGGTGCGGGCCGGGCTGACGGCACGGTAGAAGCGGCCGAACAGCAGCGAAGCCGGGACGATACCGACCCAGAGCCAGACGTAGACCACGCCGAAGGTGGGGTTGTTCAGCTGGTCCGGCCCGAACAGCGCGGGCCAGAGCATGAAGCAGAAGAACGTCATCCCGAGTGTGCGGAGGCTCATCGTCCAGCCGCGACTGTCCAGGAACGCTGCGAGGCCCAGTGGGACAGCTCGTTCGCCGCCGGCCGTCGCGAACCGAGGTGTACGCCACGCCACGAGCAGAACGAGGAAGGACAGCGCGAGGGCGGCGGTGCCGCCCGCGATCGCAAAGGGGGCCGGAATGGGCAGGTCGGCGCCCCCGCCCAGGCCATGCATGGGCAGGATCAGCGGGAACAAGTCAGCGCACCTCGATGAGGGCGACGACGGCGGTGGTGTCGTGGTCCTCGACCTCGACGGTGCCAGGCGTGTTCACGACGATCTCGCTGTTCGTGGTCCCCGCGGCGAACTCGATGAGCTGCTCAGCGGCCGAGTGGACGTGCAGCTCGCCGGCTCGATCGGAGTCGATCTCCACGAGAAGCCTCTCTCCGGTGTCGAGATCGATCTCCTCAGCATTGGGCGACACCTCGTCTCCGTCGATCGTGACCGTGAGCATCGGGCCGCGACCGGTTGACGCGGTCGTGGGGCTGACCGGAGTTGCTGGCGATGTGGTGACCGACGGGGTCGCGGAGGACGTTGTGTCGGTCGACTCGGCCGATGGGGCGGTGTCATGGTGGGCGCTTCCGCACGCGGCGAGCGCGAGGACGAGCGTGAACGTTGCCGCGATGGTGGTGCTGAATCGCCCGAGAGGGCGGTGGTGCGTAGGCATGGGTACCTCTCGTGTGAGCCGCTTCCTAACCGGGGAGGGCCGAACCGGGGAGCGCTGCGAGCGCCACGACGGTGGCCGAGGCCGACACCGCGGCTACGTCCTGCAGCCGCCGGCGAGCGGGCTTGTCCCGCCGACCGTTGCCTTTCTCGGGATCGGGTCTGCGCCGCCGCTCCCGGATCAGAAGTGCCACCTCCGTGCCGAAGATCACCACCGCCAGCGCGCCGTACGCGATCAGACGCCAGCCGTCGGCCGCTGTCGTCGCGAGCAGCATCGCCGCACCGGCCACCGGCATGATCCGGGCAAGCAGCCGCTTGGCGGGCGTCGCCTGTCCACCGGCTCGACGCAGGGTCGTCCACTGCATCACCGCGGCGCCGACGACGACCGCAGCCGCGAGTAGGAGCGCGGTGCCCGCAGTCACGGTGAGCGGCCCCGGTCCCTCCGGTGCGTTCGGGCGGGCGAAGACCCAGGTGGCCGCCAACGCCGAGGCGGCGCCGAGCACCGTGGCCGCAGTCGTCCAGCGCTCGACCGAGGTCCGGGCGGGCGCGCTCCGCAGGAGCTGCCAGAAGCCGAGTGTGACCGGCACCAGGATGAGCAGCCTGGCCATGAGAGCCGCCCCGATGTCCGACTTGACCGTCCCGGCGAGGAGCGCCGGATCGAACGCGTCACCGAGCGAGGTCCGGGCGGCGTAACCGCCGAACGAGAGCAGGGACACGAGCGTCGCCAGCACGATGGTCACCCAGGTGTACCGAAGCAGACGGCGCGTTCCCGAGCGGCGGGCGCCGTCGGGCCAGGCGACCCCGAGCACGAACACGGTCCCGACACCGAGCACCAGGGCGGCTGTCGCGAGGGCTCCCGCGACTGTGTAGACCGTGACGACGACCGGGTCGCGGTCGACGACGAGCCCTGGGACCGCGGTGAGCCTCGCCGCGGAGAACACCGAGAATGTCGACGACCCGACCATCGGTTCGAGGGCACTGGACGGCACCGACCAGACGACCGAGTAAATCCCCTCGTAGCGGGTCTTCGGCATCGGCACGGCAATGGTGTCGTCGGCACCCGGCGGGTTGTACGGCCGGGTCGACACGATGCGTTCGCCTGCGGGATCCGTCATCTGGACCGTCGCGAGCTCCGCGGGGACCGGCCGGTCGAACGTGATCCGGACCTCGTCGGGGGACCTGACCGTCTCGCCGTCCTTCGGGCTCAACGAGACCAGCACCGGGTCACCGGTTGGCGACGGCAACACCGTGAGCAACACTCCCCAGCAGACCGCAACCAACACAATTAGCCCGATCACGCGCCGACGGAGCCCGGGGCGCGGCGGGGTCGTGACAGCCTGTGGGCGAATCTTCTGCGCCGTCATCGGCCAGCCTCCTGCATGAGTCGGAACCTGGACGAAGTGCCAGGCCCCGGGTGGAGACGGTCCGGGGCTGGGCTGCGCTGCACAGCCCCGGACCGTCGGTGGTGTCAGATGGTGATCAGCAGGCCGACTTGTCGATCGGGTTGATCTGCTCGCAGGTCAGACCCTTTCGCCAGGCCGCCGGGATCTCCTGTGACCAGCCGTTGTAGACCAGCGGGAGGGCCAGGACGCCCTGTCCGCCCACACCGGGGTGGGCGACGAGCTCGTCGTCCATCTTGGTGTCCGACGTCGGGCCCAGCGGCAGCTGGCCGGCGATGGCGGCATCCGAGATGTCGCCATCGTTGTTCGGGTCGACATCGATGACCTGCATGGCGTTGGAGAACTTGTTGGAGACGTAGGCGTAGTAGCCGCCACCCTCCTTGGCGCCGAAGTTGGCGCCGTGGCAACCGGCGTTGCACGGCAGATCCTTGATCAACTTGTGTGTCTTCGGGTCGATCACGTTGACCGTCTGGGACAGGGTGTTCACCGCCAGCAGCGCCTTACCGTCCGGGCTCACCGGGAGCTGGATGGTCAGTCCGCCCCACGACTTGCCCTTCTCAGGACCGGTCTGTGGGTCGTAGTTCTCCCACAGGTCGATCGTGGAGTTCTTGGCCACACCGCCGTCGGGGGTCGCACACGCGTCCTCCTTCAGCGACACGCACGAGACGCTCATGCCCAGGAAGTTGGACAGGTACGCCTTCTTCGAGTCCGGCGTCATAGACGTGGCGATCGGGAACGCCCCGACCGGCTCGTGCCTGACGGTCCCCGAGTCCAGGTCGGCGATGACGGCCTCCTCGGTCATCGTGTTCGGCGCGACGACCGTCTTGCCGTCATGGCTGGTCCAGTGCGCGTGCGGGTGCGGGGTCATGCCGCTGTCCGGGTCGGCGTGGATGCGCTTGACGACCTTCGTGGCGCCTGGTGCCGCCTCGACGATGTCCGTCCCGGCGTTGATGCCGATCGTGAGGTTGTCGTTGCCCGGACGGGTCATGACGTGCGCCGGGTTGGGCCCGACCTCGAGGCTCCGCACGAACTTGCCGGTCTCCCGGTCGAACACGTCGGTCTCGTTGTCGAACCACTCGTTCCCGTACACGTACTTGTAGTTCTTGTCCGACCACATGTTGTGGACGTTGTTCATGTTGATCTCGGGGGCCGCGATCTTCCGATCGATCGTCCAGTTCTCCACGTCGATCTTCGTGATGGAGCCGTGCTTCTCCTTCCCTGCGTAGTCCTCCATCTGAGTGGCCATCCAGACCTCACCCACGCCAGGGGTGGTCGGCTTCTTCAGCGCCGGCAGCTTCCTCGGGTAGTCGAACTTCTGGTCGTAGTACGCGTCCAGGTTCGGGATCAGCACCGGCTTGCCGTCTGCGTCGTACTGCAAGATCGGGGCGGGCGGCTGGACCGGGTTCCAGGACACCTCCTTGGTGCTGCTGAACTGCTGCCAGTTGTTCGGGTTGGTGATGGTGAAGAAGGCGTTCACCAGCCGCTGGATGATGTCGGCGTTCGACGGAACGGCCTCGGGCTTGCCGTTGACCACCAGCTTCTCGCCGAAGTCGAGACCCAACGTGAGCGGGTCGTCGACCACGACCGCGCCGAGCATGTACGGCGCGACCGAGTCGGTGAAGGCGTACAGCCCCGGCTCGGTGAGCTGGATCGTCTTCTCGCCGAAGAAGGCGCCCTTGGCATCCATGTACGGGAACTCGTCCGCCCCCTCCGGGGCGATCAGCCCGATCGGGTTGCGGATTCCCTGCGACTTGGCCGGGTCCACGTTGAACGTGACGGTGACCGGAGGCCCTTCGACCGCGAACTCCTGGAGGGAGTCCAGGACACCCGCCAGGTCCACGCCGACCGGCAGCGAGGCCAGGTCGACCGGCTCGTCCGCCGGCATGTCGGCGACGGTCGCCTCGAGCTGGCCGATCAGCTTCTCGGCCTCGGCGGCCTTGGAAGCCGCCTCCGGCGAGGACTTCCCGATGCCCTTCACGGTGGCCAGGGTCGTGTCGAGGGCCAGCGGATCGGTCGGGGCCCCCGCCCCGCCGGTGGCGCCGAGCCCGCCGAGGAGGTTCTCCACCAACGACCCGTCAGCCGGCAGCACCGGGCCACCGACAGAGGGCAGGCCGCCGGCAGGTACGCCGACCCGGGGGAGCACGCCGACCGCGAGGGACTTGCTGCCGAAGAGGTTGAGACCGGCGTCGAACCATCCTCCGTTCTCATCGGTCAGGTCGAAGGTGATGGGGAGCGGGCCCACCCCGATCGGCTGCTGGCCCACCGCCGGCATCGTGGTCAGGCTCGCCGCTGTGATCGCCGAGGCCGCCGCCACGGCCACTGCACCGAGCCGTCGTCGTCGCTTCTTGGGCCCCAAGAAGCCTTGGGGAGCTAATTCAGACATAGAGAATGCATCTCCTTTTCGCGCATTGATTTGGGCTCCAAGGTGAAGATTTGGGGATTCCGAGGAGTGCGATCCACTAAATCCTGTGCGCATTAAGGCCCCAGAACCCTGGGCGAAATCTAATCGTTAATGGGACCTCACAGCCTCACGAGCGGCATTAGAACCGGAAAGTGATGAGGCGAAAATCGGGCCTGTTGTTCTCGATGATACCCCGGGTGGTTTCGCTTCGATAATACCCCCGGGTGCTTATTTGGGACAGCTAATGCTGGGCTGGAACGAGCTGTCCGAAAAGGGAGTATTGGATGCCGGCGAGCTCTTTTTACTGTCGCGTTACGTTACAGCGACGAAGCAGACATACCTGGTCGGCCTACTGGCTATCTGACCCCGAATAGCGCTTCTGTGAAGCCCTGAAACATCCAAAACAAGCCTCTGAAACATCCACAACCAATGGGGTGGAGGGAGGTGAAAAGTAAAGAAGGAGAGGCCATGCCCAGTCTTACCTACGTTCACCAGGACGGCGCCGGAAGGAAGATCCGGGTGGTCGGCGCCGGCGCGGCGTGCAAGCGGGAGCTGGCATGACCACGATCCCCGCCGAACCCTCACCGCCTCGGGCTGGTGTCGGCACGCCCGATCGAAAGCGTTCCGGCGCCCTGCTGTGGTTGCTCGCTCGACGTGTGCACTTCACGGCGGGCCTTCTGGTCGCGCCGTTCCTCGCGGTGTTGGCGTTGACCGGCCTGGCCTATGCCTTCAGCCCCCAGATCAACGATGTGCTGTACGGCGACAAACTGTATGTCGAGGCGCAGACCGGAAGCCCGCGACCGCTGTCGGAGCAGGTCGAGGCCGCCCTCGCCGTCCATCCTGACGCGTACGTCACGTCGGTCGTTCCGGCGGACGAACCCGACCGAACCACCGAGGTGGTGCTCGGGGGCATCGAAGGCCTGAACGAGACCGGGAGCGACTTCTCCTCGGAGTCGCTGACCGTGTACGTCGATCCGTACACCGGTGGCGTCAACGGGGAACTGGTCACCGTGGACAACCGGCCACCGGCGCAGGTGTGGCTGCGCGAGTTCCACGGCAACCTGCACCTGGGTGACGTCGGTCGGCTCTACTCCGAGTTCGTTGCCAGCTGGCTGCCCTTCATCGTGCTCGGTGGCCTGGTGCTGTGGCTCGGCAGACGCGCCCGTGGCCGATCGCTGCGGACCGTGCTGGTGCCGTCCTTCACCGCGAGGGGACGTGGACGCGATCGGTCCTGGCACGGGGTCCTGGGTCTCTGGCTGGCGGTCGGACTGCTCGGCATCAGCATCACCGGCCTGACCTGGTCGAACTACGCCGGTGGCCGCGTCGACGCCGCGATCACGGCCCTCAACGGCAAGACCCCCTGGCTCTCCATGCCGGAGGTGACGCCCGCGGACGGTGCCGAGCCGATCGGTTTCGACCGTGCTGTCGAGGTGGCCAGGTCGGAAGGTCTGCAGGGTGAGCTCACGCTCGTCCCGCCGCACACCGCCGAAGAGCCCTTCGTCGTCAAGGAGTCCTCCGACGGGCTGCCGATCCGCAAGACCTCCGTCGTCATCGATCCCTACACCGAGCAGGTCACTGCCCGCCTGGGCTGGGAGGACTACCCGCTGATGGCCAAGCTCACCAGCATCGGTATCGCTGCCCACGGCGGCACCCTGTTCGGGCTGGCCAACCAGCTTGCGCTGGCCCTGCTGGCCGTGGGGTCGCTCGTGCTCCTGGGCCTGGGGTATCGGATGTGGTGGCAGCGTCGCCCCAGTCGGTCCGGGCGTACCCTCCCGGCGCCGGTGTGGCGCACCCTGTCGGTGCCGATGCTGGTCCTGGTGATTCTCGCGGCCGGTGCTCTGGGCTGGGCGATGCCGGTCTTCGGCGTCACCCTCGTCGCCTTCGTCGTCCTCGACGGCACCGTGGGTGCGCTGAGGCGGCGCCGTGCCCGCGTGGGCGCTGCGTGAGGCGCCAGCGAAGCCGTCAAAGCCTCGGCGGCGTGTCACCCTGCCCTTGACAAGGGGTCATCGCACATCAGAGCGGACGCCCGAGCGCCGTGGCCAGCGAGACCGCCACCGCCATCACGGCGAGCTCGAGTCCGGCCCACACGGTCAGTGGCGTGGGCTGCTGGCGCGCCACGCGGTCGACGACGGCAGTACGGATGTACGCCCCTGAGCAGCCCAGCAGGGCCATACAGGCGAGCTTGCCCATGACCAGCCAGCCGGCACCGGTCTGTGTCAATGCGTCGACCGCCTCTCCGAGGGACGGCGTCACGTCGCCGGTCAGCCGGGTCGTGGCCAACAACAGGCCGCTGATCCCCACCAGCACGAAGCTCGCCTCGGCGACCCTCGAGAACCGGGGTAGAACGATGGCCAGCGACCGCCGGTCGGCGCCGACGATCAGAGCGGTGATCGCCAGTCCGCCCACCCAGAGTGCCGCTCCGGTCACGTGGAAGGCGCTGGCCGTCATCAGCAGCAACGCCGGCTCACCCTGCGAAGGATGCCCGCTCATCGACACGGCCGTGAGGCCCGAAAGTGCGATCAGAAAGCCCACGTCCGGCGGCAGCGACGGCCGCCGCAGGCGGGCAACCGAATAGGCGGTCAACGCTCCTGCCGACCCGACGCTGATCAGCAGTGCGAGACCCAGGCTGACGTTTCCGCCGTAGCCGAGCACGCCGCCGACCGGCAGCCGTAGCTGGCGGAGCGAGATCTCCGCCGCGTTGAACCAGAGACCAAGCAGCGCCGCGACCGCCCAGACCGCTGCGGTCCACGCTGCCGCCGTTGACGTACGCCGCGCCAGGGCAGGAGCACGGTCACGACCAGCCTCACCCAGAAGTACCAGCACCAACACGGAGCCCACGGCTCCGATCGCGCACACGTTGGCGATCCAGCGGAGCAGCGGGATCCCGGTGCGCACCACCACCGACGGCTCGGGAATGCCGACCACTGGCTTGGGCAGCGTGACCAGGATCCCGAAGGCAAGCACAACGAGACTCGCGCCGACAATCACCGAGACCTGTAGGAGCCGGACGCGGTCGTTCATGTCGCATCCGTTCGGCGTACGGTCCGGCGACCGGCAGCCCCGACGCACACCGCGATCACGGTCAGCAGCGCGATCCACAACCACGTGGGCATCGCTGCCAAACCACGTGGCTGATCCACGTCGAACGCCGTCATCGCGGAGGCCGCGGACGCCGTGGAAACGGCGGGAACGGTGGACGCGGTGGACGCGGTGGACGCCGACGGCCGGATGTTGATCGGCACCGACCCCGTGATCGGATGACCGTCCGCTCCGAGCACCCGGTAGTGGATCTCGTAGTTGCCCGGAGGCCCCACATCACTCATCGAGGCGGTCAGGGTGTCCCCGTTGATGCGAGCACGACCACACGCCCAGTGGCTGCTCTGTGGTCCGGTCACCACTATGCCGTTTGCGCCGGGAAAGGCTTGGACCGGCTGGTCGAAAGTGAGCACCACCTCGGACGGGCCGGCGGCGAGCACGGCGCCGGCCCGCGGAAGGCTCTTGACCAAGTGGGCGTGCGCAGACGCTGGCGCCGCTGTGAATAGCACGGGGATCAGGAACGAGAGCGCAAAGATCATCGCTGCGAACCCCGTGGCGAGGCGCTGCGAGCCGCTTGTTGAAGAATTCGACATTGCTTTCACCTAAGCGAGTTTCGAGAGTCATCGAACTAGGGATGGTCCGTGGCTCAGCCGACACCGGGCCCGCGCATGAGAGAGCAGTGCCACGTGTCGGGCGCCTTCTATGGCCTCAGTGCCCGGTGGCGAGGACGAATGGGATGGGGATGGCGGCAGTGCCGCGGGCGATGACTCTTCCGCACGGCGGATGCCCATTCTGTGCTCGCGACCGCGCACGGCAATGCGTACTCGGCTAGCTCCGAAATCCGGCACTTATAGTTCAACTCAGACCGGTTCCGGAGCAGTTACGTGTGCGCTTGTCCCCGGTAACAAAGAAAAGTGTTGAGTGAAGTGTTCTTAACGCTGGTGTTCAGGGAATTGGGGTGGCTGCAACAGCCCCGTAACACCTTCGTTCGCGTTCAGCCTTTTCGACGTTGGGGTGAGTGTGTCGTGACGTGAGAATGCAGTTACGTGCTGGGAAATCGACTTCAGGAGGAAACATTTGTGCCCATGCGCCTCGCGCGGTGGAGGAGCCTCCTTCGCCCGGCGCCAGAGCATGCAAGAAGCCAGGCCCGGCTGGCTGCCGGAACCTGGCTTCTCGCGGAGTTGCTGGGTGAGTCAGGCCTTCTTGGTCGCCCAGAAGATCTCGGCGATCTCGTCGATCTTGGCGAGGAGCTTGTCGGCGGTCTCCAGGTCGAGGGTGCCCTTGGTGCCGGCGGCGCCGGCGAGCTTGGTGGCCTCGTTGACGAGGGTGTGGAGCTGGGGGTAGGCCTCGAAGTGCGGGGGCTTGAAGTAGTCGGTCCACAGCACCCACAGGTGCTCCTTGACCAGGTTGGAGCGCTGTTCCTTGATGATGATGGCGCGGGTGCGGAAGTCGGGGTCGTCGCTGTCCAGGGCCTTGGCGATGACCGCCTTGACGGACTCGGCCTCGATGCGGGCCTGGGCGGGGTCGTAGACGCCGCAGGGCAGGTCGCAGTGGGCCGAGACCTCGATGGTGGGAGCGAACAGACGCATGGTGGATCCTCTCGGTGATGTGGTGGAGAGACCGTCGAGCTCGACGGTCAGGAAGCCTTCTCGGGTAGGATGCGATCGAGCGGCACGGTGCCGGCGGACGGGCCGAGCGACCAGTAGTCCCGGTCGTGGTGGAGGAGCGGCTCGGCGGACTCGTCGAGGCTGACGGCGTCGATCTCGAGGAGCACCAGCCAGGCCTCGCCGGCAGGGACGACCCGGACCACCTGCCCGTAGAAGCTCGCTGCCGCGTCGTCCAGGACCGGCGGCTCGCCGTGCTGCAGCGTCCAGCCCTGCGCCACCGTGAACCGGGGCGCGGTCCGGTCGGCGAAGGCCGCCGCCACGTGGGCCTGGGAATCGGTCAGTACGTGCACCGCGAGACGGTCGCTCCCGGTGAATGCGGGCCCGGACCGGCCGGACCGCGAGACCGAGAACGACAGCATCGGCGGGTTCGCACTCACTGAGGCCACGCTCGAGACCGTCGCCCCGACGGGCCCGGTGTCGGTCGAGGTGGCAACGACGGCCACGCCGGTGGGGTATCGACGGAAGCCGGCCTTGAACTGGTCGGTGAGTGTGTCGCTCACACCCCCTCCTCTCTCTTTCGCAGTGACGCTAAAACATCAAGTCCAGTTGAGGTCCAGTCATCCACGGTGTGATCGCCGACTCATCTGTCGTTGCGCACCTGAGATCATGTGAAGGGCCGGAGGTGCTGCTTGTTAGACTAGCTAAGCACTTGTTATACAACTCCGGTTGGGATGGCGCAGTCCGCCGATTCCAGCGTCTGTCGCCGATGCCGTCGACGGACGCTGCGGCCGCTACGACTTCGAAGCTTGGACCCCGGTCGCCTAATCTTCCCAAAGAAACGCTCTGCCTCACGATCTAAGGAGTCCCTTCGTGGACGTCTCCCCGCTCATCTGGTGGTTGACCATCGGCATCGCCAGTGCCGTGCTGCTCTTCGACGTACTCGTCATCGGCCGACGGCCGCACGAGCCGTCGCGTCGGGAGCTGATCATCGCGCTGAGCGTCTACATCGGCCTGGCCGTACTGTTCGGCATCGGTGTCTTCGCGTTCTCCGGTCCGAAGTACGGCACCGAGTTCTTCGCGGGCTGGCTGACCGAGTACTCGCTCTCGGTCGACAACCTGTTCATCTTCATCATCATCATGTCCAAGTTCGCGGTGCCGAGGCAGTTCCAGCAGAAGGCGCTGCTGATCGGCATCATCCTGGCGCTGGTCTTCCGCGGCATCTTCATCGCCGTGGGCGCGGCCGCCATCGAGAACTTCAGCTGGGTCTTCTACCTGTTCGGCGCGTTCCTGATCTACACCGCGGTCAAGCTGGCCATGGAGGGTGGCGAGGACGAGGACGAGTACGAGGAGCCCGCCGTGGTGAAGTTCCTCGAGCGCCACATCCCGCTCACCTCGAGCTGGGACAGCGCCAAGATGTTCATCCGTGAGAACGGCAAGCGGATCGCGACCCCGATGTTCGTGGTCATCTGCGCCCTCGGCACCACCGACCTGCTGTTCGCGCTCGACTCGATCCCGGCGATCTACGGTCTGACCAACGAGGCCTACCTGGTCCTGACCGCCAACATCTTCGCCCTGATGGGTCTGCGTCAGCTCTACTTCCTCATCGGTGGTCTGCTCGAGCGCCTGGTCTACCTGTCCTACGGCCTGGCGATCCTGCTCGGGTTCATCGGTCTCAAGCTCGTCTTCCACGCGCTGCACGAGAACGAGCTGCCCTTCATCAACGGCGGCCACCACGTCGAGTGGGCCCCGGAGGTCTCCATCGAGGTCTCGCTCAGCGTCATCGTCGGCATCCTCGCGATCACCACCATCCTGAGCCTGCTGAAGTCGCGCAGCATGACCGAGAAGGAGCGTGACGACGCCACCGGCCCGCGCAGCATGTGACGTAGAACAGCCCGACTGGGTCGGGACGACGGCAGGTCCGCTCCGATCGGAGCGGGCCTGCCGTCATTTTCAGAGCTCGGGCTGTGGCGGCAGCGGCCGCGAGCACAGGTCGGCCGCGTCCTGCTTGCTCATCCCGAAGGCTCGCAGGAGGCGTACGGTCATCTGGTCGGAGAGCGCGTCCGCGTCCGCATCCGGCTCGGTCTCGAGCAGCTGCAGCAGGCCGAGCAGTGCGCCGCCGGCGGTCATGAGGGCGAGCTGAACGTTCTCGATGTCGAAGCGTCCTGCGGCCACCCCGGCCTCGATGTCGTGCAGGGCCCTGGGGGCCAGTCCGCGGTCGTGGATGAGCACGCGCATCCCCTCGTTGAGGATGACGCGTACGAACTCCGGCAGCTGCCGCTGGAGGCGTCCGGTCATGCGGAAGCTGACCGCGAAGACCTCGGCGGGATCGTCGTACGTGGCCACCAGGTCGTCAAGCATGGTGCCGTAGGTCTCGAGCACCCGGGCGACGGCCGCCTCGAAGAGCCCTTCCTTGCTGTCGAAGTGGTTGTAGAAGCTGCCGAAACCGACGTCGGCGGCGTCGGTGATCTGCTGGATGCTCACGTTCGGCTGGCCGTTGGCAAGGAAGGTCGTCGCGGCCTCGAGCAATGCGTTCCGCGTGCGTTCCTTGCGTCGATCGATCCGCGTCGGTGGCGACGCCGCTTCCGAGGTCATGGGTCTGACCCTACCTGATGATCTCATCAGAAACGCTTGACAGATAGAACCATCGCTAGTGATGATCTCATCAGTTAACCGATGAAGGGACACTGATGACCACTGTGGGCGACTGCGTCGAGCGCACCATCCGCGTCGGGCGACGCGACATCTTCGTGACCGAGGCCGGATCCGGCCCCGCAGTGGTGCTTCTCCACGGCGGAGGCGCCGGCGCGACGGGTGCCTCGAACTACGCGCGGAACATCGACGCCCTCGCGCAGCACTTCCGCGTGATCGTCCCGGACATGCCGGGCTACGGGCGTTCGACGAAGGACATCGATCACGATGACCCGTTCGGCGACCTCGCGGCAGCCGTCCGAGGTCTCCTGGACGAGATGGACATCGACCGGGCCCACCTGGTGGGGAACTCCTACGGTGGGGCGGCGGCTCTGCGCTTGGCGATGGACCGCCCTGACCGGGTCGACCGGCTGATCCTGATGGGACCCGGAGGCATCGGCACCACGCGAGCCCTGCCCACAAAAGGTCTCAATGCGTTGCTCGACTACTACCAGGGCGAGGGGCCGACCCGGGAGAAGCTCGAGACCTTCATCCGCGACTACCTGGTGTTCGACGGCTCGGACGTGCCCGACGAGCTGATCGAGCTGCGCTACCAGGCCAGCATCCAGCCGGAGGTGGTCGCCGACCCGCCCCTGCGTCGTCCGTCCGGCAGGTCCGCCCTGCGGACGCTGTGGCGGATGGACCTGACCCGCGATCGCCGCCTGGCCGACGTACGAGCGAAGACGCTGGTGATCTGGGGGCTGGACGACAAGGTGAACCGTCCCTCGGCGGCGCAGCTGCTCGCCCGGACGATGCCGAGCTGCGACGTCTACCTGGCAGCCAACACCGGCCACTGGGTCCAGTGGGAGCAGGCCGACCTGTTCAACGAGCTGGCGACGGCGTTCCTGGCATGAGTGTCTTCGGCAAGGTTCAGCTCGGCTATCTGGTGGTCGAGTCGCAGCGCTTCCGTGAGTGGCGGAGCTTCGGAGCCGATGCGATCGGGCTGCACGTCGACGAGCTCGACGCCGACACGATGCGATTCCGCCTCGACGAGCGTCAGTGCCGCTTCCTGATCCAGCGTGGTCCCGCCGAGGACCTGATGGCCATCGGCTGGCACATCGCCGACCACACGACGTTCGACCGCGTCATCGGCCGGGTGACGGACCGGGGCGTACCTGTCGTCGAGGGGGCGCCGGAGGAGGCAGCGCTGCGCGGCGTCGAGAGGCTGTGGCGCTTCCCCGGCCCCAAAGGCATCGTTCAGGAGGTCTTCACCGTCGCCCACGACTCCCCGAAGCCGCTGCGCATGACGACCTCGGCGTTCGTCACCGGCGACAGCGGTATGGGCCATGTCGCGATCACCTCCCGGGAGCCGCTCGCGATCCATCGCTACTACGACACGGTCTTCGACTCACGGCTGACCGACTACATCGACGAGAACATCGGCGGGCTGACGCTCAAGATCCGGTTCCTGCGGGTCAACGAGCGCCACCACTCGATCGCGGTCGCCAACGTCCAAGGCCTGAAGATCGAGCCGGTCCGTACGCGTTGCCAGCACGTCAACATCCAGGCCGCGACGCTCGAGGACATGGTGGGCGCGTACAGCCGCGTCCGCGATCTCGGCTTCAAGATGGCCTGGTCCATCGGCCAGCACACCAACGACAAGGAGCTGTCCTTCTACTGCGTGAGCCCATCGGGCTTCGAGGTGGAGGTCGGCTGGAACCCCATCGTCATCACCCCAGAGCTGGAGGATGCCTGGCAGGTCGCGACCCATCAGGGCATCAGTATCTGGGGCCATCAGACCGTCGACCCCGGCATCCTCGACAAGCTCGGCCAGCTCCGCCAGGCGGCCGCCCACCTGCGCCACCCGGAGATCACCGTCCCTGCCCTGAGCGGAGCATCTGCATGAACACCTACGACATCGCCGTCGTCGGACTCGGCCCGACCGGCCTCACCCTCGCCCACCTGCTCGGCCGCAGGGGCCTGTCAGTGCTGGTTCTGGAGCGGGAGCCGGAGTTCTACGGCAACGCCCGCGCCGTCTACACCGACGACGAGGCGCTGCGCGTCTTCCAGACCGCGGGGGTGGCCGACGAGATCCATCAGGACATGAACATCGACTCCGCCGTGCAGTGGGTGAGGTCCGACGGCACGACCCTGGTCCAGTTCCGTGAGACCCGGCGCCCGCTGTGGTGGCCGGTCGTGAACTTCCTCTACCAGCCCTACCTGGAGACCAGGCTCGAAGCGCTGCTGGAGCGTAGCCCCCACGTCGAGGTATGCCGCGGGAGGGAGGTCCTCGGCTTCGCCCAGGACCACAACGGTGTCACCGTCCGGCACGCTGCCGCGACCGGAAGCCAGTACGGGAGGCGCGAGAACGTCGTCGACGAAGCCAACGCTGAGACCGTGCGGGCGGCGTACCTGATCGCCGCCGATGGCGGGCGGAGCGTGGTGCGGACCCAGCTCGGGATCGACATGTCCGGCAGGAGCTACCCCGAGCGTTGGCTCGTGGTCGACCTCGCGGCGAAGGAAGGGGCCGACCCCTTCCGCCACCTGCCGTACTTCGACTTCGTCTGCAGCCCGGACATGCCGACGGTCAGCTGTCCGCAGCCGGGTGGCCACCACCGGTTCGAGTTCGCGCTGAAGGACTCCGACGACAAGGCCCACTTCGAGTCCGACGAGACCGTCCACCGGCTCGTCAGCCGGTACGTCGACCTGGACGAGGTCGAGGTGAGACGCCAGCTCGTCTACACGTTCAACGCGGTCACCGCGGACCGCTGGCGCGAGGGCCGGGTCCTCCTCGCCGGCGATGCCGCGCACATGACGCCTCAGTTCATCGGGCAGGGGATGAACGCCGGTGTGCGTGACGCAGACAACCTCTCCTGGAAGCTCGAGGCGATCCTGCGGCACGGCGCGGACCCGGCGATCCTGAACACGTATGAGACCGAGCGGAAGCCGCACGCCAAGGCGATGATCGCGCTCTCGGTCTTCAACAAGTCCCTGGTCTCCCTCAAGCACCCGGTCGGGGCGAAGGCGCGCGATGCCGCGATGTGGACCGCACTGCGCGTCCCCGGGCTCGGCGGCTGGATCGAGCGGGCCGGCATGAAGCCGAAGCCCCGCTTCGGTCGCGACGCCTACCTCGGCATGCCCCGCGGTCTCCTGGGTGCCGAGGGCACGCTGGCGCCTCAGCCTGTCGTACGCCGCTACGACGGCCGCCCGGCCCGCTTCGATGATGCCGTCGGAATCGGATGGGCGGTGGTCGGCATCGGGGTCGACCCACGCAAGACGCTCGGCAGCGACATCGCCACCTGGGAACGGGTCGGGGCGACCTTCGCGACGGTCTTCGCACCGGGCGCGCGTCCACAGGGCTCCGTGGGCGACGGCCGTCGCCGGATCGGCCTGGCCGATCTCGAGGACACCACCGGTGAGCTGGGTCGCTGGCTCCGGCGTCACCGGATCAGATCGGGTGACGTGCTGGTCCTGCGTCCGGACAAGTTCGTGTTCGGTGCGGGCAGCGATGTCGCTGCCCTGACCGCCGGACTGCGGCAGCAGCTCGGTCTGCCTGAGCAGCACCTCGCCGCCCAGCCCGCCGAGGCGATCTGATGCGCCGGCAACCTGGCCGAGTCGACGTACACCACCATGCGGTGCCCGCGTTCTATCGCCGCCTCCTCGAGGACCGCGGGCTCCGGCCCGGGGGAGTGGACGTTCCGGACTGGACCCCGGAGAAGTCGCTGCGGGTCATGGACCGCAACGGCATCGCGACGAGCATCCTGTCCGTCTCCACGCCCGGGGCCTGGCTGGGGGACGACCCTCAGGCGCGTCACCTGGCGCGCCGGCTCAACGAGTTCTGCGCCGGCGTCGTCGACGACAACCAGCCGCGCTTCGGCTTCTTCGCCACGCTCACCCTGCCCGACGTCGTGGGCGCCATCGCGGAGGCCGAGCACGCCCTGGACGTACTCGGTGCCGACGGCGTCGCGCTGCTCAGCAACGCTGCGGGCAGCTACGTCTACGCCCCCGAGTTCGAGCCGCTGCTCACCTACCTGCACGAGCGGCGGGCCGTCGTCTTCCTGCACCCGGGTGAGCTGCCGGCGGAGCCGGCGCCGGGCATCCCCTCGTTCACCGCCGACTTCCTGCTCGACACCGTTCGGGCCGCATCGGGACTGGTCCTCAGCGGCGCCCTGGAGAAGTACGACGGGATCAGCTGGATCCTGGCCCACGCGGGCGGTTTCCTGCCGTACGTCAGCCATCGGATCCTGCTGACGATGATCCGCGGTGAGCACAAGCTGTCCCAGGCCAAGGCCCTGGTCGACCGCAAGCGCGAGACCAAGCGCCGCCTCGACCTGCTGCGCCGGTTCTACTTCGACGTCGCGCTCTCCTCCAGCCCATCGGCCCTACCGAGCCTGACGGCGTTCGCCGACCCGAGCCGGCTGCTCTACGGCAGCGACTTTCCGTTCGCTCCGGCGCCGGCGGTGCGCTTCATGCGTCAGGAGTACGAGGAGACGGCGATCGACGCCGATCTCCGGGTCGCCATCGACCGTGGGAACGCCCAGGACCTGTTCCCTTGGCTCGCACGAAAGGAGCTCCTCCCATGAGTACACCCGCCTTCGGTCGTCGAGCCCTGCTCGGCGGCGGGGCCGGCTTGGCGGCGGGCGCCCTTGTCACCCGTGGTGCCGACGCGGCCACGACGAGCCCGCGGGGCGCCACTCCGTCGCGTATCGACGTGCACTGCCACCACATCCCCGACTTCTACCGGCAGTCCCTCGCCCAGCACGGGATCGTCACGGCCGGCGGCATCCCGATCCCCGTGTGGACGCCGCCGGCGGCGGTGAAGTTCATGAACGACTACGGGATCGCCGCCCAGGTCGTCTCCATCTCCGAGCCGGGAGTCACCTATCTGGACACCGCAGTGGAACGGAAGGAGATGGCCGAGCGGATCAACGACTGGACCCGTGAGACCCTCGTGACCACGGCAGACCCGTTGCTGGCCAACCGATTCGGTGGTTTCGCCGTACTTCCGCTGGGGGACCCGGACGACCCGGTCGACGTCGCGAACGCCTGTGCCGAGGCTGTTCGTGCCATCAGGACCCTGGAGCTCGACGGCATCGGCGTCTTCAGCCACTACGACGGCGTCTACCTCGGTGACCCGCGGCTCGAGCCGCTGATGGCGACCCTGAACGGCCTCGGCGCCTTCGTGTTCGTACATCCCGTGACCCCGGCCGCCTATCCGGATCTGGGTCTGCCGACCTTCCTCTACGAGTTCCCCTTCGACACGACTCGGGCTGCAGTCAACATGAGCTACCACCAGGTCTTCACCCGATACCCGCGGGTGCGCTGGCTGCTGGCTCATGCCGGTGGCACGCTTCCGTACCTGGCCTGCCGTACGTCGCTGCTGCAGGTGACCACCGCGGTCGCCCAGAACCTCGACCTGAGGCGCTTCGACGAGCAGAACCTCGACTTCGGGCGGCTGTACTACGACACCGCGCTGTCTCCGGTGCCCTCGGCGATGATGTCTGTGCGTGAGGTCACCTCGGTCTCCCACATCATGTTCGCGACGGACTGGCCGTTCTCCGGACCGGTGTTCGTCGTTCCGGGGGACCCGGCACCGCAGCTCGCCGAGAGCTTCGGTCCGGCTGAGCTGCCGCGAGTCCTGCGGACAAATGCCCTCGAGCAGCTGCCGGGGCTGCGCGCGCGGATGCGAACTGCCTAGTCACGGAACGCACGACGACCTGCACATCGACTCGGCTGCGCCGCCTGCTGATTTCCATGGCTGCCACGACGACCTCGTCCTAGGGTGAGCGCATGACCGTGGCAGCCGCTCCCGGACCCCGCTGGCTCGGGGACGTCGGACAGGTCGCGTTGGCCGGGGCGCTCGCGCTGGTGCTGCTGCCGGTCGGCTGGACGTCGGTGGTCGAGGGTGAGGTCGCCAGAGGCTGGGAGATCGCGCTCGTCGCCGCCCTGGTCGTCCTGCACAGCGCCGTGGCCACCGCCCGACGCCGGCCGCTGGTGTCCTTCGCCGTCGGGGCCCTGGCCGAGCTGGTGCTCGTCGCCGCTCCGGATCTGAGCGGGCCCACGGCCGAGGCAGCAGGCAGCGACTACGGGCCGGTGCTGCTGCCGAGCAGCCTGTGCTTCTTCGTGCTGCTCTACGCGGTGAGCGCGGAAGATCGACGGCCCTGGCCAGGGGTGGCCCTCGGCATCGGGCTGGTGGGGTGCCTGGTCACCGTCGTACGCCTGTCGGGGTTCGAGGGCACCGGCCTGGAAGGGTGGACGTGGTGGCTGATGGTGGCCACCGCGACGCTGGGTGCGACGGTGGCGGCATGGGCGCTCGGCCGGTTCCGAGCCACTCGGGCCGCCTGGATCGACCAGCTCGCCGACCGAGCCGCCGCGGAGGAGCGCCAGCGCATCGCGCGCGAGATGCACGACGTGGTCGCGCACTCGCTGGCGGTCGTGGTCAGCCACGCCGAGGCCGGCCGGATGGTCGTCGGGCAGCAGCCCGAGCGGGCCTCCGGGATCCTCGACACCATCGCGACCACGGGTCGGGAGGCGCTCGACGAGATGCGCGGGCTGCTCGGTGTGCTCGGCGGCGAGTCATCTCGACAAGCTCGATACATCGCCTCGACCGAGCCGCAACCCGGGCTGGACGATGTCGGCGACCTCGTCGAGCGGATGCGCGAGGCCGGTCTGACGGTCCACCTCGACGCCGATGATCTCGGTCAGGTCGCGCCGGCCGTGGGGCTGACCGCCTACCGCGTCGTCCAGGAAGCGCTCACCAACGTCACCCGCCACGCGGGACCGGGAGCGGTCGCGACCGTGTCGGTGACCCGCGCCGGGCGCCAGCTCCGGATCGAGGTCAGCGACGATGGCGTGGGGATCCGACGACCGCCCGGCCGTGGGCTGAGCGGCATGCGCGAACGGGTGTCCGCGGTGGGCGGCACGCTCGAGGCCGGGCCGAGCGAGGAAGGCTGGCGTGTCCGCGCGATGATGCCGCTATGACCGAGCAAGAGGCCCCCATCCGGGTCGCGATCGTCGACGATCAGGAGCTGATGCGCTCGGCCCTCCGGATGATGGTGGAGAGCCAGCCCGACCTGGAGCTCGCCGGGGAGGCGGCCGACGGTCACGAGGCGCTCGCCCTGGTGCGTACGAAGCGGGTCGACGTCGTCCTCATGGACCTGCGGATGCCGCGCCTCGACGGGATCCAGGCGACGGCCGCGATCACCGGCGAGCAGCCGGCGACGAGGGTGGTCGCACTGACCACGTTCGACCTCGACGACTACGCGTTCCCGGCAATCCGCGCCGGCGCCAGCGGGTTCCTGCTCAAGGACGCCCGGGCCGAGGAGATCGTGACCGCGATCCGCACCGTCCATGCAGGTCACGCGGTGGTCGCGCCGTCGACGACGCGTCGTCTGCTCGAGCACGTGGCGACCGCACCAACCCCGGACAACGGGAAAGCCGCCGAGATCCGGGAGACGCTCACACCCCGCGAGCTCGACATGCTGCTCGAGCTCGCCACCGGTGACAGCAACGCCGAGATCGCCCGCCGCGTCCACCTCTCCGAGGCGACGGTGAAGACGCACGTCGGCCATGTGCTCGCCAAGCTCGGCCTGCGCGATCGGGTGCAGGCGGTCGTGCTGGCGTACGAGACCGGGTTGGTCGGACCCCGGAGCTGAGTCTCATCCCAGAGGTGGAGACGTCCGCGACCTGAGGGCGACGCACCGCCGGCTCGGGCCGACCAGTGTGGAGGCATGACCACACCAGCACCCACGAGACCACTTCCGTCGGGCGTCTACTCCAGTCGACCCTGGCGGATCCACCAGATCACCGAGGACTTCGAGCTCGAGGACGTCTGGGCCCTGCCCGTCCAGGGCGGCGCCGACGACTTCCCGCGCTTCGTCGAGTCGACGATGAGTGGTGACGACCGTGACTTCCCCGCGGCGTACCGCTTCCTCTTCGCGGTCCGCTGGGCCCTCGGCCGGATGCTCGGCACCGAGCAGGACGAGCACGGGCTGGGGCGCCGCGTCGCCTCGCTGGGCGACCGGCTGCCCGACGACCTCCGCGACCTACCCGCGCCCGAGCGCGACGACAGCCCGTTCCATCCGCTCTACCTGACGGATCGGGAGTACGCCGCGGAGATCGCCAATCGCACGATGCACGGCGTCCTGCACCTCGGCTGGGTCGAGGACGATGGCGCGCCCGACGGCTTCAGCGCGCAGCTGAGCGTGCTGGTGCGGCCGAACGGGCTGTTCGGGGAGGCATACATGGCCTTCATCAAGCCGTTCCGCTACCTCGTCGTCTACCCGGCGCTGCTGCGCACGGTCGGCCGCCGCTGGGAAGCTGCTCAGGAGGTGGGCAGGTGACCACCACGACTGAACGTACGCAGCCCCGATCGTCCGTGCGGCGCGCGGCGCCCTGGGTGGCCGGTGCCTGGGCCCTCGCCTTCGGTGCCCTGTCCGGGCTCGCGCTCGTCGGCCGGACATCCGACCCGTGGGCGCCCGAGGCCGCCTCGCCGCTGGGCGGACTCAGCGGCACGCAGATGTCCTGGGTGGTGACCGTCGCCGCGTTCCTCGTGCTGGTCGCCGGAGTCGCGGGAGCCGTCGGCCGGGAACGCCTCGCGCACCGACGGGCCGGCTGGCTGCTGGTCGGGGTGGGGCTCGTGGTGGCGCTGGTCGTCTCCGACGTCCGCGCGCTCTCGTTCCTCGGCTATCTGCCGCAGACACTGCTCGCGCTGGTCGGCATCGGCCCGGCCGCCGGCCACCTGAACTGGGCGATCTTCCTCGATTCGGGCACCGCGCTCGCCCACGCGGTCGGTGGGATCGCGAGCGTGGTCGCCGGTATCGGCCTGCTCGAGCGAGCCGCCCCGGAGGGTCGGATCGGCTGGGCCCGCTGGGCGCGCTGGGGGCGCCCCGCCGTCACGGTCGCGGTCGTCGTACCCCTTCTCTACGCCGTCACCCGGATCGCCTGGGCGGTGGGCGTGCCGTTCGGGATCAGGCAGGAGATGCTCGACGAGCTGGGCTCGGCGAGATGGGCCGGCCTCGGACTGGCGCTCTTCGCGGTCGTCGGGGCCGTGCTGACCTGGGGTCTGATCGCCCGCTGGGGCGAGGTCTTCTGGGCGTGGGTGCCGCGGTTCGGTGGCCGTCCGGTGCCGGTGGCGATGGCGCTGGTGCCCGGGATCCTGGTCGCCGCCGCGGTCACCTCCGCCGGGTTGTCCTTCTGGCGGATGGTGTTCGCCGGTGACCTCTGGGCCGTCCCCGGAGCCACCTCGGACTGGGCGGCCTGGGCTCCCGAGATGCTGTGGCCGGTGTGGGGTGTGGCACTGGCTGTCGCCTGCCTCGCCTATCTGGGGCGCCGTGTCGGGCGCCGCTAGCGCGCAGACGGGCCCGCTTGACCTGGAAAACCCCAGGTCAAGCGGGCCCTGTCGGTCGTCAGGCGGTGACCGCGAGCTCGCCGAGCTCGGACCACTCCTGACCGTGCACGTTGGTGTTGACGATCCGCGGCGTCTCGGCGAGATGGCGCGGCAGCTCCTCCTGGGCGTGCTTGAAGTGGGCCGAGGTGACGTGGGCGGCCCCGGCCTCGTCATCGACGAAGGCCTCGAGCAGGAAGTACTCGTCGGGGTCGTCCAGGCTGCGGGCCCAGTCGAACCAGAGGTTGCCGGGTTCGGCCCGGGTGGCCTCGGTGAACGGGCCGGAGATGGCCGGCCAGTCGTCGGCGTACTCCGGCTTGATGCGGAAGCGGGCGGCGATGAAGATCATCGGGCTCTCCTGGGTGTCGAGGGGATCGGTTGACCGGCTCGTTCGACCGTTGCCTGGATCTGCCGGCCGGCGATGTCGGAGAGCCAGCCGAGCAAGGCACCGACCACGAGCGCGATGAGTGTGCCGCCGAGGTCGAACGAGGTGCCGAAGAACACCGCGGTGCCGGCGAAGGCCCCGGGGATGAAGGACAGCAGGTCCACCGCCGCCTGCAGGCACAGGATGAACGCGACGACCGTGACGACCAGGGCCACCGCACCGGTGAACGTGGCGTAGGTCAGGACCAGGCTCGCGAGGTATCCCCACAGCGCGCCGGCCAGGTTGGCCGCGAGGCCTTTCCGGAAGCCCTCGCGTCCACCTCCCGCCGCGAAGTAGCAGGCCCAGGCGACGAACCCGACCCAGGTGATGAGCGCGAGCTCGATGCTGACCTGGGTCCAGATGCCGGCGAGCGCTCCGACCGAGATGCCGATCCCGATGAGGTTCTTCATGTCGTCACCTCTCAGGGACCAGGATCGCGCGGCCGCGGACCCTGCCGTCGTCGAGGTCGGAGATCGCGGTCTGGAAGTCGTCGAGCGCGTACTTCTGGGTATGCAGGGTGACCGCGCCGCGGGCGGCGAGCGCCATCAGGTCGCACAGGTCGTTGTAGGAGCCGACCAGGTTGCCGACGAAGTTGATCTCCGTCGAGATGATGTCGATGGTCGGGACGTCGATGTTCTCGCCGTAGCCGACCACGTGGTAGTCGCCCGCGCGGCGGAGCATCTGGACCCCTTCCGCGGTCGCGCCGCCCTCGCCGACGAAGTCGACGAGCACCTCCGCGCCCGCGCCCGACGTCAGCTCCAGCACCTGGTCGACCTGCGTGCCGTCGGCGACGACGCCGTGATCGGCACCGATCGACAGGGCCAGCTTCACCGCCTCCGGGTTGCGGTCGACCACGATCAGCTCGGCCGGGCTGAGCGCCTTGAGGACCTGGATGCCGATGTGGCCGAGCCCGCCGGCACCGATGATCACGCACCGGTCGCGCGGGGTCAGCCGGCGGGCGGCCTTGGCGGCCGCGTGGTAGGCGGTGAGCCCGGCGTCGGCCAGGGCGGCGACGTCGGCCGGCTCCAGGGAGTCGTCGATCTTCACCACCGAGCGGGCCGAGGTCTTCAGGTACTCCGCGTAGCCGCCGTTGGTGTCGATGCCGGGGAACTGGTTCAGCTCGCAGTGCACGTCGTCGCCCGATCGGCAGGCGCGGCACAGTCCGCAGGTGATCAGCGGGTGCAGGATCACCTTGTCGCCCTCGGCGACGTTGGTGACGGCATCGCCCACCGCATGCACCCAGCCGGCGTTCTCGTGGCCGATCGTGTAGGGCAGCGTGACCCCGGACTTCTCCTCCCACTGCCCTTCGAGGATGTGCAGGTCGGTGCGGCAGACGCCGGCGCCGCCGATCCTGACGATGACGTCGAACGGACCGGTCGGCTCGGGGACCGGGACCTCGGCCATGGCCAGGGGCTGGTGGTAGCCGACCACCTGGACGGCTCGCATGGTGCTCATGATGAAGCTTCCTCTCGGTGAAGGTCGGTCAAGGGAACGAAGGCGGGCGAGGTGACCTCGTCGCCGTAGCGCGTCGCCAGCAGCCCCCGGCAGAAATGGGCGTTGCCGTCGATCGAGATCCGGGTCGAACGCGCCCTCCGCAACGCCAGGGGTACGTCGCCGGGTCGCTCCCCGGCGTGGTCGACCAGGACGTACGCCTCCGGCAGGTCGGGCAGCCCGAGGGCCGCCCGGCGCCGCAGGAGTGCGGCGGTGAACTCGTCGTCGGGCAGGTCCCCGAGCCGGACCTCGCCCACGGCGGCCTCGGCCAGGTCCGGCTGCCCCCTCAGCAGCCGGGTCAGGCAGCGCTCGAGCGCGGCCGTGTGGGCCTTGCGGTGGAACGTCGTCCGCAGCTCGTCCAGCGACGTCTCGGCCTCGTGGCGGAACGTTCCGAGGTAGCCGGCATCGGCCGCCAGGCCGGCGTTGATGAGGTCGGAGTCGTGGTGGTCGTCGAGCTCGACGACCACGTCGTCGGTCCACGGCAGCGCGGTCAGCGCGTCCTTGGCGTCGCTCGCCATCAGGTAGGCGAAGTTGGGCGAGCAGAACGACGTCGGCAGTCGCAGGTGGACCTCGATCGAGCCGGTCGCGGATCCGGTCGAGGTGACGGTGAGCGAGCGGACGAAGCCGAGATCGGTGATGGGCTCGTCGAGCTCGGGGTCGACGACCGAGCCGAGCGCTGCGTACGCCTGGGTCTCGCGGGTGTTCTCGCAGGTCAGCAAGGCCATGTCACACCGCCGCGAGGTCGGCGCGCTCGGGCTCACGGGGACCGGTGGCGGTCTCGTCGGCCGGGGGCAGGCGCAGCTCGGCGGGGACATCGAGGTCGTACATCTTCGCCGCGTTGAGGCCGAGGATCTTCTTCTTCTGCGCCACGGTGAGCGGGGCGTACTCGGTCATGTCCTCCGGGATCTGGAAGTCGACGAACCGCTCGATCAGCCACTTGGGCGTCCAGAGGGCGTAGTCGGATGAGAACTGGATCCGGTCCTCGCCGATCCAGTAGACGAGCTCCCCGATGATCTGGGCGAAGTAGCGCGGCCGGGTATGGATGAACGGCATCGCCACCGCCAGCCCGCCGTGCACGTTCGGCTCCTGGGTGCCGATCCAGCAGAAGTCCTCCAGGCGCGGCAGACCGACGTGCTCGACGACGAAGTTCAGGTCCGTGAAGTCGCTGGCGACGTGGTCGATGTCGGCGACGTCGAAGGCGTCGCGGTCCAGCGGCCGGATCGTCGGACCCTTGTGGATGTGGATGTTGGTGATCCCGAGCTCCCGGCAGGCCTCGAAGTAGCGGTAGGCCCACGGGTCGGTCAGCTTCCAGCCACGCGACTCCCCGTGCCACTCGGCGGTGTAGAGCTTCACGCCCTGGAGCCCGAACCGCTCGGCGTCCGCGTGGAGCTGCTCGAGCCCGGCCTCGCCGTTGCGCGGGTCGAAGTGGTGGTTGTACGTCAGCTGGTCGGGGTGCTTCGCGGCCAGCGCCGAGGCCTCCTCGGTCTGGCCGAAGCCGTTGTTGTAGAACTCGCCCAGGTGAGCCGGCTGGAAGATCGCGTGATCGACGTAGCCGACCTCGAACAGGTCGTGCATCAGTCGCTCGCCGCCCTGGTAGAGATAGTCCTCGTAGGGCCACTGCTCCGACTCGGGGGAGAGGTTGCGGTGGTAGTCGTAGAAGCAGTCGATGAACTGCTTGCCGTGGATGTTGCGCTGGTTCTCCGGGCGGGCGTCCCAGAGCGCGACGTGGGCGTCGACGATGAAGTAGGACTCGCCGTCTTTCGTGTACATCAGGTCCTCCGATCTGTGGCTTCCGTCACAGGACGCTAGGGCGGCTGCGCGGTGCAGATCAGGGGTGCGGCGTCTCAATGTGAGACCTCGACCGTCTCAATCTGAGACGTTGCCCGACTGCCGTCCGCGACCGCCGGATGTAACGTCGATCACATGACCGGGCGCCATCCTCCTGTGCAGCGCACCGCGGCGGTCGACCCCGCCGCGCTGGCGCCTCGCGTGCGCGCCTCCTGGCAGCGCAGCCAGGAGTACGGCGTCTCCGTCGAGGACGTCGACCCGGTCTTCTCCGGTGCCTACGACCAGGAGTCGCTCTTCTTCCAGTGCGGCCAGGAGGTGCTCGACGACCTCCATCGCACCCTCGTCGACGAGCCGGTCAGCCTGATGCTCACCGATCCCGGCGGCCTGGTACTCAACCGGCTCAGCGGCGACCAGCAACTGCTCCGGGACCTCGATGCAGTTCACCTGGCACCTGGGTTCAGCTACGCCGAGCGCGCGGCCGGCACCAACGGGCTCGGTCTCGCCCTGGCCGACCGGACGCCGACCGTGGTCCGGGCCGAGGAGCACTACTCGCTCTCGCTGTGCAGCTACACCTGTGCTGCGGCGCCGGTGATCGACCCGATCAGCGGGCGCCTGGAGGGCAGCGTCAACCTGACCACCTGGTCGGAGTCGTCCCACGACCTGCTGCTCGCCCTGGCCCAGTCGGCGGCCAGCAACACCGCCTCGCTCATGCTGGCCCGCGCCCATGGCCGCTTCCCGCGACCGGCTCCCCGTGGCGAGGTGTTCCGGGTCGAGGCGCCCCGGCTGGAGCCGGGCGCCGGCAGCCTCCGAGATCTCTCCTCCGGCTGGCGCGAGGCGTTGGGAAAGGTACGAGACGCCCTGACCGCCGGCCGACGGGTCGCGGTGGTCGGGGAGCCCGGGGTGGGACGTACGACGCTGGTCGCGCAGGCCTTCCGCGACCTGCGGCCCCGCGACCGGATCCTCGCGGCCTCCGCCCCGGACCCCGCCGACGCCGAGGCCTGGCTCTCGCTGTGGACACCGGAGCTCGCCAAGCAGGACACCGCGGTGGTCGTACGCGACGTGAACATGCTTCCCGCGTGGGTCGCCGAGCGGCTGCACGCCCTACTCGTCGAGGTCGTGCCCGGGACGGTCGCGGCGGTGCCGTTCGCGATGACCGCCGACACCTTCGACGGCATCCCGGCGGCCCTGGCCGACCTCGTCGACACTGTGGTCGAGGTGCCGCCGCTGCGGGAGCGACCCGAGGACGTACTGCCGCTGGCGCATCGGGTGGGCCTGCGCCTGCGCGGCCGGGAGATCGCGCTGACCCCGGCCGCGGAGCGGGCGCTGCACGACCACGGCTGGCCGGGCAACGTCACCGAGCTAGTCCACGTCGTCCAGCGGGCCGCGAGCGCCGGCGACCAGATCGACCTTCGCCACCTGCCCGCCGAGGTGCTCTCCGACACCAGGCGCCCGCTATCCCGCATCGATGCCTTCGAACGCGGCGAGATCGTCCGCGTCCTGACCCGCCCCGGCATCACCATGCAGGAGGCGGCCGCAGAGCTCGGGATGTCGCGGGCCACGGTCTACCGGAAGGTGCAGCAGTACGGGATCCGGCTCCGGCCGGGCTAGCGCACGGGGCAGCGGAACTCTTGGCCAAGTCCAGGAAAACTCTCGGGTGATCCGAGGCTGGAACGACGCTCAACAGGGACTATGTACCCATGCGTATCCGTCCCCCACGCGCCGGTCGCCAGCATTTGAATCATCTGACCGGACAGGGCGGACCCGCTCTGAACAGTCAGAGCCTTGCTGACCGGCTTGCCCAGGAGAACCGATTCTCTGCTGACCAGGCCTCCGCCATCGTCGCGCAGGTGGCGCGCATCCTCGAGGCGGGCCACGCCGTCGGACAGGTGCACGGCGACGTCCGGCCGGCCACCATCGGATACGCGCCCGACGGCCGGATCGCGCTGATCGGCGCGGTCCCGCCGCGCGGCGGCGAGGCCCTGCCCTACATGTCGCCCGAGCAGATCGACCGCCGGCGGACCAGCCCGGCCAGCGACATCTACTCGCTCGGTGCGGTGTTCTTCGAGCTGCTCGTCGGGCGTCCGCCGTACGCAGGCATCGAGCCCGAGCGGGTCGGCACGCTGGTGACCGTACCCGGCCACCTGGACGGCATCACGACCGCGATGCTCGCCGAAGACCCGGGCAAGCGCCCCCGGGCCGACGAGGTCGCGGCGGTGCTCGAGAGCGGGGTCGCGGCCCCACCGAAGCGGATCGTACGTCCGACCGGCATCACCGGCCCGCGACTCTCGCCCACGCTGCTGGGTGTGCTGATGCTGCTGGTCCTGCCCGGGCTGGTCCTCGGCGGCTGGAACACGCTCCGGGCCGGCGACACGACGTCGACCGTCGGGAGCGCGCGTCCGCTGGCCGACATCTTGCCGACCAGCTTCCAGCTCGCCTTCGACCTCTCGATAGAGCGCGACGCGCTGCGGACCGACGCGGACTTGACCGAGGACTTCCTGCAGATCACCGACAGGTCCATCGAGGCCTGGACCACCGAGGTCAGGGACCTCGACTCCACCGGCGACCCGGGCCTGCGGCGGCGTACGGAGCGGACGGCGGCCGCCATCGAGCGGCTCTCGGACATCCGCGCGGCCGCCCGCGCGGGCGACCGGTCCGGGAAGCTCGTGGCCGTCGAGCTGTACACGAACGCGGTCAACGGGCTCTTCGACCTCGCCGCCGAGCTGCCCACGTTCCAGGACGACTCGCTGGCGCGGCAGGCGCGGAACCTCGAGCTGATCGGGTCCGTCTCGGAGGTGCTCGGGCTCGAGCGCCGGATCATGGCGAACGCGTTGCGCAACGAGCGGATCAGCGAGCAGGGCATCGCCGATCTCAGCGCGGCCCAGGACTCCTGGGCGACCCACTCGCAGTCGATCTACGCCCACGCCGACCCGGCGACACGGCAGACGCTCGACAAGATCTCGGGTCAGTCGTTCGAGTTCGGGTCCTACGCGGTCTCCTCGCAGCGTGCCGTCATCCGCCTGCTCAACGCTCGTGACGTCGACGACCTGATCCGGCAGCTGAAGGACAGCTCCGACGGCAGGCCTGTCGACCAGGTCTGGCTGGCCGATGCGGCCAGCTACGTCCAGGACCTGAAGAAGGTGGTCGTGGACTCGGCTCGGCAGCTCGCCGACGATGTCGACCGCGAGCACCGGGAGGCGAAGAACCAGACGATCGGCTGGGGCATCTTCACCGGCATCGTGCTGACGGTGCTCGTCGGGCTCGGCATCGCTCTGCTGCGCGCGCGAAAGCGAACGGTTGATGCGTAAACCGGCGACTTCAGCGAAGATCGGCGGATTTCATCGGTGCGTACACGAGACGCACAGGGTGTGAGTCCGACACCATATGCGCATGCGAACGCGCCCCCCGATCGCAGGCCGCTACCGCCTGCACCGACTGCTTGGCCGCGGCGGGATGGGCGAGGTCTGGCAGGCGGCCGACATCAGGCTCGAACGCTGGGTCGCCGTGAAGGTCGTGGAGACCTCGGCCGACCCGAAGGTGACCGAGCGGTTCCGGCGCGAGGCCCTCTCGACGACGGCGGCGAGCCACCCCGGAACGGTGCAGGTGCATGACGTCGGGGTCGAGCAGACCGAGTACGGCAGCATCGTCTATCTCGTCATGGAGCTGCTTCCCGGGCCGACGCTGGCCGACCGGCTCGAGAAGCAGGGACGGTTCAGCATCGAGGAGACCGGCGAGGTGATGGTCCAGGTCGCGCGTACCCTCAGCGCGGTCCACGCCTCCGGGATCATCCACCGTGACATCAAGCCGTCCAACCTCGTCTACGACGGCGACGGCCGGATCCGGGTGCTCGACTTCGGCATCGCCCAGCTGGCCAACCATCAGGCCGAGCGGCTCACCTCCACCCGCCACGTGATGGGGAGCCTGCCCTACATCTCTCCCGAGCAGGCCGCCGACACCGTGGTCGGCCCGCCGAGCGACATCTACGCGCTCGGGTGCGTCGCGTTCGAGCTGCTCACCGGGCGGGCTCCCTACGCCGGCTCCGAGCCGGTCTCGATGATCTACCAGCACGTGACCGCTCCGGTTCCGCGCGTCAGCGACGTCGTCGCCGTGCCCGCCCACATCGACGAGTTCGTGGCGTCGATGTTGGACAAGGACCCGTCCCGGCGGCCCACTGCCGGCGAGGTCGTCGCCTTCGCGCGCAGACCCGCGGTCGTGCCCGCGATCACGGCCGGCAGCCGGGAGCTGTCGCCGGCACCCAAGCTCGCGGCGATCGCCGCCCCCAAGTCGTCCTCGCCCTCCTCGCCGTCGCCGGCCTCGCCGGTGACGGCGATCGCCGGCGTGGCGGAGTCGGGGCAACGTACGCCTCGGTCCCACGCCGCCCCGAAGCCGAGACTCCTGCGCACGCGGGTGCTCGGCACGCTTCTGGTTCCGGTCGTGATCGCGCTGGTGCTGGGCGGGATGACCTTCGTCGACGCGTTCGAGGAGCGGTCCGTCTCCAACCGCGCGATGACGATCGCGGGCGCACTCCCGGAGAGCTACGAGCTCGGGATGGACCTCATCTTCGAGCGGGACGCGCTCGGCTCCGACCAGGTCCCGGACGCGGTCCGGCAGGCCTATCGCCAGGTGACCGACGACTCGATCGAGGCGTGGCACGCCGACATCACCAAGATCGACCTCGCCGACACCCCGAGCCTGCGGGAGCGGGTCGAGCGCACCTACACCGTCCTCAAGGGCATCGACGCCTATCGCAACGACCTCGAAGAGGGCGACAAGGCGAGCACGGAGGCCGCGATCGCCGCCTACACCGACACGGCCTACGAGCTGCTCGACTTCGCGACCGAGATGCCCAACATCCGCAACGAGAAGATCTACAAGCAGGTCACCAACCTCAAGTACGTCCGGTCGGCGGCCGAGTCGCTGGGCATCGAGCGCGCCGTCATGGTGCCCGCGCTGATGACCGGGAAGATCGACGAGGATTCGATGGAGGCGATGAGCGAGGCGCGTACGTCCTGGCAGCTCACCTCACGCTCCTTCTACGCCGACGCCCCGAAGGCGACCCAGAAGGCACTCGACAAGATCTCGGACGGCACCTTCGCGGACGGCTCCCGGGGCGTGGTGTCGCAGAACGCGGTTGTCCAGGTCATCAACGACGGGTCGCTCGAGGGCGTCGTCCCGGACCTGGAGGACCGCGGTCTGGGCCGGCCCGCCGCACAGGTCTGGGCCGAGGACATGACCCGCTTCATCCAGCTCCTCAAGGACACCATCGTGGCGATGACGCTGATCGTCTCCGACGATGTCGGCGAGGAGCACCGGAGCATCCAGACGAAGGTGGTCCTGAGCGGGATCCTCGCCGCCGCCGCGTTCCTCGCCGGTCTCGCGCTGCTGGCAGGGATCTTCGTCGTGCGCCCGCTTCGCGGGCGACGGCGGTTCGTCGAGGGCTGATCGGGGAGCCGCCTCGGTCAGACGAGGGTGCTGAGGTTCGAGATCAGGACTTCCCATCGGCTGTCGACGTCGAATCCCATCTGGCTCAGCAGCGCCCAGCCGAAGCCGACGATCGCGTAGAGGCTGATCGGCGTCATCACGACCCACTCCCGGACGGAGCCGGCGTCGCCGAGGATGGGGAGGGCGAAGTTGCCGCCCCGGGTCCACATGTTGTCGAAGGGCAGCCACTTGTTACGCCGGACCCATCTGGGCGGCTTCGGCGCGATCGGCCAGAACAACGGGATCCCCATCGTGGTCACGAAGTCGCCGATGAGGTGGACGACGCAGCCCAGGGCGACCGAGAACGGCATCCACCACCACTCCTCGGGCGCGAAGATCGCGATCACCGTCGCCAGCGTCACCGCGGACACCCAGGGCCAGATGAATCCCCTGCGGGTGAGCTTCAGCGCGTTCATCGCGAAGGCGACCAGCAGGACGCACATGATGCCCGGGCCGATCAGGATGCTGCCGAAGCGCTCGGTCTGCATGGACAGCGTGCCGGCGCCCCAGGCCAGGCCGGTGAAGGCGAGCACGCCGAGGATCGAGTGGGTGCCGTTTCGGTGGCCGCCGGAGACCTGCCCGACGATCCTGGTCAAGCCATCGGAGATCGGTGGCAGCGAGTTGGCGATCGTGCCGTTGTGGTGGTCCGCGTCCGGAAGCAGCGCGGCGCCGGCGCACACCAGGGTTCCGGTCATCACGCCCACGTCCGAGACGCCCGGGTACCACCCGAAAGCGATCGGTGCCGACGATGTCACTGCGATCCACGCGGCAGCCCCAGAGGCCGCGTGATGCCCGCCCATCATGTGAAGTTGTGTCCCTCTCCCGTGTTCCCCCGCCGAATGACCGCGGACGAACGTACCGGTCATCGGCGCCCTGCATGTGCGTTGGGGTGGTGTGTCTCGTGACGAGATTCGAATCACTGTTCGAGGGGTGATCCGAGGAGCGAAAGGGGTGCGGCCGGGGCGGCAACCTGAATATGATCCGCGGTCATGACGACTCCCGGCGCCCAGGGCGAGGCCCGCCGTGCGCCGTGGACGTTCGAGACCGGCCGGTGCGCGGCCACGGTGACTCCCGAGGCGATCGAGTTCCGGTTCATGGTCGCCGCGCCCGACGGGTCGCTGAGTGAGATGCTGCTCTCGGTCGGCCGGCACGACATGCCGACGCTGCTCGAGGAGATCGCCTTCGAGATGCCCGAGGCGCTCGAGTGGATGTCGGCCGCGATCATGACGGTCGCCCGGGAACGGCGCCTGGCCGAGGTGGCCTCGTCCGTGCCCCATCGGCGCGGGGCATAACCTCGGGCAGAGCTAGGTTGTCCCCCTGCACCGCAACTCGATCGAGGAGAGACCTGTGACCACCACGTACGACTTCGAAGTGAACGCCGCCGATGGCAGCACCGTCTCGCTCAGTGACTACCAGGGCAAGCTGCTGCTGATCGTCAACGTCGCCAGCAAGTGCGGTCTGACGCCGCAGTACGAGGGCCTCGAGGCGCTCTATCGCGCCACCAGCGACTCCGGCGTCGAGGTCATCGGGTTCCCGTGCAACCAGTTCATGGGTCAGGAGCCCGGCACCGACGACGAGATCCAGGAGTTCTGCAAGACGACCTACGACGTGACGTTCCCGGTCCTCTCCAAGATCGATGTCAACGGCGAGAACTCTGCTCCGCTCTACGAGTTCCTTCGTGCCGAGGCGCCGGGCGACATCCAGTGGAACTTCACCAAGTTCCTCATCGGTCGCGAGGGCGAGGTCGTCAAGCGCTACGAGCCGCAGGTGACGCCCGAAGAGATCCAGGCGGACCTCGCCCAGTATCTCTGAGGCGATGCCGGACGGCGTTCGATCCCGATGTCTGCGGGGTCGGGCGCCGTTCTGCATAGATAGTTGATCAGAAGATAGTTCCGTATCAGATGGTTCGTTATGATCTAGTTCATGACCGGACCGCGTATTGACCTGCTGTTCCTGCTCAACCAGTCGGCTCACGCCTTCGCGGCCCAGGTCGGTGAGGCGTTGGCGGACCTGGAGCTCTCGGTGCGGGAGTACTGCGTGCTGATGAAGGCTGCCGAGGGGGAGTACACCCAGAACGCCGTGGCCGAGATGGCCATGCTCGACAAGACCACGATGGTCACCACGCTCGACAACCTGGAGCGCCGCGGGCTCGCCGAGCGACGCGTCTCGAGCACCGACCGCCGCGCCCGCATCGTCGCCCTCACCCCGGCCGGGGCGAAGGCCCTCAAGGAGGCATCGAAGGCCTACAACGCGACGGTCGAGAGGGCTCTCGAGGGCTTGGCACCGAGCGAGGGTGAGGCGTTCATCGAGGCGCTGCAGCACCTGGTCGAGGGGCCGTGGGCCACGCCGTCGCACACGATGACGCTGCGACGCCGCGCGCCTGCGTCGACCCGCTGAGAGATAGGTCTAAAACCGAATATCCAGAAACAGATTGTTTCATAACAAACAATCTTCTATGGTCGTATCTATGACGACCAAGACAGTCGCGCTCGCGACCCTCGCAGCAACTCAGCTGATGGTGATCCTCGACGGCACGGTCGTGACCGTCGCCCTTCCTGCCATCCGTGACGACCTCGGCTTCGGCGACACCTCGCTGGCCTGGGTCGTCAACGGCTTCCTCCTCGCCTTCGCGCTCGTCCTGCTTCCGGCGGGCCGGGCCGACGACGCCTTCGGGACCCGCCCCGTCTTCCTCGCCGGGTTGAGCATCTTCACGCTCGCCTCGGCATGGTGCGGCCTCGCCTGGGACCCGGCCTCTTTGGTCGCGGCCCGGTTCGTCCAGGGTCTCGGCGGTGGCATCGCCTCGGCCGTGGTGCTCGGCATGATCGCGGGCCTCTACTCCGAGGCCCGCGACCGCCTCCGCGCCTTCGCGGTGCTCGCCTTCGTCGGCTCGATCGGCGCTTCGGTGGGGACGGTCCTGGGTGGCGTACTCACCGAGGTCGCCTCGTGGCGCTGGGCCTTCCTGATCAACGTGCCAGTGGGGATCGTCGCGCTGATCGTGGCGCTCCGCGCGGTGGAAGGTACGCCGCGCACCGGTGCCAAGGGTGGCCTGCTCCCGCGCGGTCTGTTCGCCGAGCGCAGGTTCGCCCTCGCGAACCTGATCCTGCTGACCCTGACCTTCGCCGGGTTCACGTTCCAGTTCGTCACCACGCTCTACCTCCAGGACGTCCTCGGTTTCGGGGCGCTCGCGACGGGCCTGGCGTTCCTGCCGGTCAGCGGGGTGATCGCGGTCGCGAGCCTGGGATTCAGTGCCACGCTGGCCGAGCGGTTCGGTTCCGAGCGCGTCCTGGTCGCCGGTGTGCTCGGCTTCGCCGCCGGCATGCTCTACCTGGTCCGTCTGCCGGAGGCCGGCAGCTTCCCGTTCGACGTCCTCCCGGGCGCGGTCGTGATGGGCCTGGGCTTCGGACTCGCGATGCCGCAGGTGACGGCGCTGGCGATGGGCGCGCTGGCGCCGGAGCACGCCGGGATCGGCTCCGGCCTGACCACGACCACCCAGCAGGCCGGCGGGTTCATCGGTACCCTGATCGCGGCAGGCCTGGTCACGACCGCCGGCTACGGGGCCGCCTATGCCTCGGCGGCGATCGCGCTGGCCGTCGGTGCGGCGGTCGCGGCGTACCTGCTCGTGAACACCGCACGCGCCCGGGACCCGAAGGTCTCCGAGCGTGTGCCGGACGAAGTCAGCCTCTGAGCTCTCGATGCCGGAGCCGGACCCTTCGGCGCTACCTCCGGACCGGGAGGACCAGCGTCGAGGGGTTCGCCATCGTGTGATGGACCGTGACCACGCCGGCCACGCCCCGGACCAGCTGCTTGACGTTGGGCAGCAGGTGGGGGACGTCGTAGGAGTGGACGGTGACCCGGAGACGGTGGCCCTTCTCGATCACCGCGCCGGTCGGAAAGACCTCGACCGGGACACGGTAGATCTTGCCGGGCGTGACCGGCTGCTCGGCCTCGCGGGTGAAGGGGTGCCAGGGCTGCACGACCTGGCCGTTCAGCGTCCGCGACCTCGACGGGATGACGGCACGGTGGCGCAGCGTCTGCCACCCGCCGGTGATGCGGTCGACGGACCCGTCAGGCGCGACGTCCTCGACCGAGACCGAGATCAGTCCGTCGGTGCCGGTCGTGGAGACGGACAGGTCGGCGTTGAGCGGCCCCGAGAATGCCGTGCGAGAGGTGGCCGGAGCTGTCTCGTAGGAGACCCCGAGCGCGTCGTTGATCCGGTTGTCGGTCACGCAGCCGGGGATCGCGAGGGCCCCGGCGGTCCATTGTGCGGTGCTGCGAGAGCACAGTCCCTGCACCGGCAGCGGCGCGATCGTGTCACCGCCGAGCGGCTTCAGGTCCGACCCGAGGGCGTACGTCCTGGCCCGGACCTCGCTCCCGAGCCACGACTTCATCGTGCGCCACTTCCCGGACCCGATCTCGTGATAGGTCACCGGGGCGACGTCCTTGTCGAGGGTCGCGTCGGGGATGTCCTTGATGTAGGTGTCGAACCATCGCAGCGCCATCTCGCTCAGGTTGTCGATGCCGCTGCCCTCCAAGCCGGCTCCGGTCGAGGCCTCGGCGTGCGTCCAGGGGCCGATGAGCAGCTTGGTGTCGACCCCGTTCCGCTGCATCCGGTCGAAGAGCATGGGCGTGCCGCGCTGGAAGATGTCGTACTGCCCGGCCGTGACGAACGTCGGCACATCGATCTCGTCGACCACGCTCAGCGGCGATCGCTTCGCATAGAACGGCCCGTCGTAGCCCGCGTCGCTCCCCAATGCCGCGCTGACGAGCATGGGCACCTGGAACCCGAGGGCACCGCCGACGTGCTGCAGCAACGTGGTCAGCGTGGCCTCCGGGCGGGTCTTGTTGACGGCCGGCGGCACCAGCCCCGATCCGGTGACCAGTCCGAACCACAGCGGGATGAACCCGGCGTCGATCTGCCCGCCGGAGGCGACGACGTCACGGTAGACGTCGCCCGCCGGCACGATCGGGAACATCGCCTTCAGCCCGCGCGGGTGCTGGGCCGCGGTGAAGAACTGGTTGATCGCCATGTAGGACGGACCCCACAGGCCGAGCTCGCCGCTGCTCCACGGGCGCTTCTTCGAGGTTGCCCAGTTGGCCACCTCGAGGCCGTCCTTCTGCTCGCGGTCGCCGAAGGCGTCCCACTGGCCGGCGGAGGAGCCGGTGCCGCGTACGTCGGTCTGGACGAAGACGTAGCCGCGCTGCACGAAGTAGTCTCCGCCGCTCCCGCCGGCAACGTTCTTGTTGTAGGGGTTCTGCGTCAGGATCACCGGGAACCGACCCGGCGCGGCGGTGCCGTCGGCCTTCGCGGGACGGTGGATGTCGGCGCGGAGCACGACGCCGTCGGACATCGTGAGCTCGACGTCCTTCTCGACCACCACGCCGTACGTCGCCGGGCGCGGCTTCCACGTCCCGGCCCGCGCCTGCGGCACCTGGGCGGTGACCGCAGGTGCCGCCGAGGCGGCGGGCGGGGAGAGTGCTGGCGGCAGAAAGGTCGTGACGAGAGCCAGGAACGGAACGAGGAACGCCAGTCTGCCGAGTTTCACGACTCACTCCAGGGGGTGTGGTGGGTATCACACCCCGAAACGAGGAAGTGCAAACGCGAGTTACGGAACCCCGCTCCGATATTGGATAGTGAGACTAAGCGACGGCTGCTGTCGTCTTGTCGACGACCGGCGCGCCCGTGGCCGCCACGACCTGGTCGTACGTCACCCCGGGAGCCAGCTCGACGAGCTCGAACGCCTCACCGGCGACATCGAGAACCCCGAGGTCCGTGATGACCCGCTTCACGATCCCGCGGCCGGTCAGCGGCAGGTCGCAGGCCGCCAGCAGCTTGGGGGCGCCCTTCTTGGTGACGTGCTCCATCAGCACGATCACGCGCCCGGCGCCGGAGACGAGGTCCATCGCGCCGCCCATGCCCTTGACCATCTGGCCGGGGACCATCCAGTTGGCGATGTCGCCGTTGGTCGCGACCTGCATCGCACCGAGGACAGCGACGTCGATGTGGCCGCCACGGATCATCGCGAACGAGGTCGCGGAGTCGAAGTAGGAGGCCCCCGCGAGCACCGTCACGGTCTGCTTGCCGGCGTTGATCAGGTCGGGGTCGACCTCGTCCTCGTAGGGGAACGGGCCGACGCCGAGGATGCCGTTCTCGGCGTGCAGCACGACCGTCGAGGTCTCCGGGATGTAGTCGGGGATCAGCGTCGGCAGGCCGATCCCGAGGTTGACGTAGTCCCCGTCCTGGAGCTCCTGCGCGGCGCGCGCGGCCATCTGGTTGCGGTCCCAAGCCATGACTCAGGCCTCCTTGCTCGAAGTGGTCTCGGTGGGGCGCTCGCCGCGCGTCGTACGCTTCTCGATGTCCTTGCGTGCTGCCTGCTCAGGCGTCAGCGCGACGATCCGCTTCACGAAGATCCCCGGAAGGTGCACGTCGGCCGGGTCGATCTCGCCCACCTCGACGACCTCCTCGGCCTCGACGACGGTCACCCGACCGGCCATCGCGGCCGGCACGTTGAAGTTGCGCGAGGAGGCGTGGAACTGGGCGTTGCCTGCCCGGTCGACGCGGGTCGCACGTACCAACGCGAAGTCGGTGATGATGCCCTCCTCGAGCACCATCTGCTTGCCGTGGAACTCCCGGACCTCCTTCGGCTCGGAGGCCTCGGCGATCGTGCCGTCGGGGTGGTAGCGGTAGGGCAGGCCGCCGTCGGAGACCATCGTGCCGACGCCGGTCGGGGTGTAGAACGCGCCGATGCCGCTGCCGCCGGCGCGCATCCGCTCCGCGAGCGTGCCCTGCGGGGTGAGCTCGAGGGTGATCTCGCCGGCCAGGTACTGGCGGCCGAACTCCTTGTTCTCGCCGATGTAGCTCGCGATCACGCGGGAGATGCGGTGGTCGTCGAGCAGCAGCCCGAGCCCCGCACCGTCGACGCCGCAGTTGTTGGAGACGACCATCAGGTCGTCCGCCCCCTGCTCGCGCAGCGCCTCGATCAGGAACCACGGGATTCCTACCAGCCCGAAGCCGCCCACGGCCAGGCTGGCCCCGCTGTGAATGTCGGCGACCGCCTCTGCGGCCGACCCGACCACCTTGTCCAGACCCATGTCTTCTCTGCTCTCTCGAGATTTTCCGTACGAAGCGTGCCGGCTGCTCAGCGGACCGACTCGAACACCGCCGCGAGCCCCTGCCCGCCACCGATGCACATCGTCTCCAGGACGTACCGGGCCTCGCGGCGCTGCGCCTCGCGGGCGGCCGTGGCGAGGATCCGGGCACCGGTGGCGCCGATCGGGTGGCCCAGCGAGATGCCCGAGCCGTTGGGGTTGAGCCGCTCGTCGGTGGCGTCGATCTTCCACTCGCGCAGGACGGCGAGGACCTGGGCGGCGAACGCCTCGTTGAGCTCGATCAGGTCGATCTCGTCGAGGGTGAGCCCGGCCCGGCCGAGCGCGGCGCGGCTGGAGAGGACGGGGCCGATGCCCATCCGCTCGGGCTCGCAGCCGGAGACTGCCCACGACTTGAGCGTCAGCAGGGGAGTGAGGCCGCGCCTCTCGGCCTCGGCGCGGGTGGTCACGATGCACATCGCGGCGCCGTCGTTCTGGCCGGAGGCGTTGCCCGCGGTGACCGTCGACTCCTCGTCGATCTTCAGCCGGATCGGGCGCAGCGAGGCGAGCTTCTCCAGGGAGATGTCGGCGCGCGGGTGCTCGTCGCGGTCGACCACCACGTCGGGCTTGCGGCGCCCGCCGGGGACGGTCACCGGGACCAGCTCGTCGGCGAACTTGCCGGCCTCGTGGGCGGCGACGGCGCGCTGGTTGGAGCGCAGCGCGAGCTCGTCCTGCTCCTCGCGGGAGATACCGTACTCGCGGCGCAGGTTCTCGGCGGTCTCGATCATGCCGCCGGGGATCGGGTGGTCCTTGCCACCTGCGGTCTCGCGAGCCCGGTCGAGGCGGTCGAGCAGCTCGATGCCGCCCTGCTTCACCCCGCCGCGCAGCCCGAGGGCGTAGTGCTCGACGTTGGACATCGACTCCGCGCCACCGGCGATGACGAGGTTCGCGGCGCCCGTGGCGACCGAGCCCGCGGCGTACAGGATCGCCTGCAGACCCGAGCCGCAGCGGCGGTCGATCTGGAGGCCGGGCACGCCGGTGCCGAGGCCGGCGTCGAGGGCCGCGATGCGGCCGATCGCGGGGTTCTCTCCGCTCGCGTAGCCGTTGCCGAGGATGACGTCGTCGACGTCGCCCTCCTGCAGGCCGGTGCGCTCGACCAGCTCGCGCAGGACCGTCGTGGCGAGGTCGGTCGCGGTCAGGGGCGACAGGGCTCCCAGGAAGCGGCCGACCGGGGTGCGGAGGGGCTCGCAGATGACGATGTCGTTGGCGGAGCTGCTCATGCCTTCGACGGTACGCGCGCAGTCATGACTTGAGAAGTATTCATTTGGTGCCGATTGACACCTGTGAAGTCTTGATTCACTACCCGACCGGACAGTGCGCGGGCGAGGCTATTGCGATAAGTTCGCGTTAGCAGTTCTCATGTCTCGGGCTCCCCTTCGACCGACCCCACGCAGATCCCAGAGGTGACCATGCACGTCCCCGACGGCTTCCTCGACGCTCCGACGTCGATCGCCACCGGCGCTGTCGCTGTCGTCGCGGTCGGCGTCGCGCTGCGCGGCGCTCGCCGCGAGCTCGACGACAAGACCGCTCCGCTGGCCGGCCTCGTCGCCGCGTTCGTCTTCGCGACCCAGATGCTCAACTTCCCGGTGGGCGCCGGCACGAGCGGACACCTGATGGGCGGCGCGCTGGCAGCCGTGCTGGTCGGTCCGTGGACCGGGGTGCTGTGCGTCTCGGTCGTGCTGATCGTGCAGTCGCTGCTGTTCGCCGACGGCGGCATCACCGCCCTCGGCACCAACATCCTGCTGATGGCCGTCACCACGGTGGTCGTCGGCTGGGTCGTCAGCCGGGTCCTGATCAAGCTGCTGCCGAAGCGGGTCGGCCTGGTCGCGCCGGCCGCGGCGATCGGCGCCTTCGTCTCCGTCCCCGCGGCCGCGCTCGTCTTCACCGCCCTCTATGCCGTCGGCGGCACCGCCGACATCTCGCTGACGACGCTGGCCACCGCGATGCTCGGCTGGCACACCCTCATCGGGCTGGGCGAGGGCGCGATCACCTTCCTCGCGGTCGGTGCGATCCTGTCCGTACGCCCCGACCTCGTCTACGCCGCCCGAGGCGTGATCACCGAGCGCGACCTGGTCATCAAGCCCAAGGAGTCGGTGGCGTGAGCACGACGACGAAGAAGCACGTTCCGTTCACGTGGGTCGCCGTCGGCATCGCCGTCGTCGCCCTGCTCCTGGCCGGCGTGGTCTCCTACTACGCCTCCGCCCACCCCGACGGCCTCGAGTACGTCGCCGGCAAGACCGGCTTCCTCGACAGCGCCTCCGACCACGGCGCCGCCGACGGCCCGCTGGCCGACTACGGCACCAAGGGTGTCGACAACGAGCGGCTCTCCGGCGGTCTCGCGGGGGTGATCGGCACCGTGGTGGTGCTCGTCCTCGCCGGCGGCCTCGCTCTGGTCGTACGCCGTCGTTCCGCCGAGTCCGACGAGGCCTGAGGTGCCCGCCCATCTGAAGGTGCTGGCCCTCGTCGGCTTCATGCTCGTGGTGGTGGCGACCCCACGGGAGTGGTTCGCTGCGTACGGAATCTTCCTCGCCGTCCTGGTGACGGTCGGGGCGGTGGGCCGGGTTCGTCCGGGATGGGTGCTGAAGCGGATGGTGGTGGAGACGCCGTTCGTGGTCTTCGCGGTGCTGATGCCGTTCATCTCCCACGGGCCGCGGATCGAGGTGCTCGGGCTGAGCCTGAGCGAGTCGGGCCTGCTCTCGGCGTGGGGGCTGCTGGCCAAGGGCACGCTCGGCGTGATCGCCGGCCTGCTGCTGGCCGCGACGACGACGCCGCAGGAGCTGGTCCACGGCCTGGAGCGGCTGCGGCTGCCTCAGCAGCTGGTGCAGATCATGGCGTTCATGGTGCGCTACCTGGAGGTGGTGACCGACGAGATGCGCCGGATGGCGGTGGCGCGAGCCTCACGAGGCTTCGTCGCCCGCAACCCGCTCCACTGGCCGGTGCTCGCCCGCTCGGTCGGCGCGCTGTTCATCCGTTCCTTCGAGCGCGGTGAGCGGGTGCACCTGGCCATGGTCTCGCGCGGCTACACAGGGAGAATGCCCCGGTGACGACTCCAGTCCTCGACGTACGCGGCTTGGCCTTCGCCTACCCCGACGGCCATCAGGCGCTCTTCGGCGTCGACCTGCACGTCCACCGCGGTGAGCGGGTCGCGCTGCTGGGGCCCAACGGCGCCGGCAAGACGACGCTGGTCCTGCACCTCAACGGCATCCATCTCGCCGGCGCCGGATCCGTGTCGGTCAGCGGGCTCCCCGTGACCAAGGCCAACATCAAGGAGATCCGCCGCCGCGTCGGCATCGTCTTCCAGGACCCCGACGACCAGCTCTTCATGGGCACCGTCCGCGAGGACGTCGCCTTCGGCCCCGCCAACCTCGGGCTGCGCGGGGACGCCCTCGAGGCGAAGGTCACCGAGGCGCTCGCGAAGGTCGGGATGGAGGACTTCGCCGACCGGCCGCCCCACCATCTCTCCTTCGGCCAGCGCCGTCGGGTCGCGGTCGCCACCGTGCTCGCGATGGACCCCGAGATCCTGGTCCTGGACGAGCCGTCCTCCAACCTCGACCCGGCCTCGCGCCGCGAGCTCGCCGACATCCTCCGCGACCTCGACGTCACCGTCCTGATGGTCACCCACGACCTGCCGTACGCCCTCGAGCTCTGCGAGCGCTCCGTCATCCTCGACGGTGGCATCGTCGCCGCTGAGGGTCGCACCGTTGACGTACTCTCCAACGCCGACCTCATGCGCGCCCACCGCCTGGAGCTCCCCTTCGGCTTCGACCCCGTGGCCGCTGCCGCCACCCTCTAGCCGAGACCGCAGTTCTGGTGGGCGAATCTGTAGTTGTGGACGCCGAGATTGCAGTTCTGGGCGACGAAACGACAGTTTCGTCCGCCATTTCTGCAGTCTCGGCCGCCGCAACTACCTATTCGGCGAGGCGCCTCGAGCGGTAGTGGAGCTTGGCGCTCACGTAGCCGCGCCAGCCGACCAGGGTGAGGCCGAGGAAGAGGATCGAGACGACCAGGAAGGCCGGCGCGAGGCCCTCGCCGGTGAGGCCGCGCAGCACCATCCCGATGGCGTACGTCCCCAGCCAGACGATCACGCCCGCCGGCCAGGCGCGGAGCGCCTGCCAGCGGCGCCAGGCCAGCACGGCCCAGGCCACGACGAGACCGACCAGGAACGGCCAGGCGATGCGGAGCACGACGAGCGCCGGACCGGAGTCGTGGGACTGGCGTCCGGCGAAGGCGAAGAGGAGCACGAAGAAGACGTCGACCGCGAAGGCAGCGACCGCCCACTTCGGCACGAGCCCGGCGACGAGTGGGGAGGAGGACTCCGTGGAGGACATGGTGCTCAGGATACGAGCCCGGCCTACGCGGACAGCCAGGCCCCGCCGCGCATCACCCGGGTCGGCCGCAGCGACTCGTCGGTGATCACCAGGTCGGCGCGGGCACCGGGCTCGAGGCGGCCCGCGTCGAGCCCGACCACCGACGCCGGCCGCAGGCTCGCGGCCTTCATGAGCATGGCCAGATCGATCCCCGCGGCCGCGTGGCGGCGTACCTGGTCCAGGAGGCGCGAGGTGCCGCCGGCGATCGACCCGTTGCCGGTCCCGTCGGCGACTCGGGCGACCCCGGAACGTACCTCCACGGACAGCGGGCCGAGCTGGTAGTCGCCGTCGGCCATCCCGGCCGCGGCCATCGCGTCGGTGACCAGCACGACCGAGCCGGGCACCATCGACATCACCGCCCGGACGGTCTCGTCGTCGAGGTGTACGCCGTCCGCGATCAGCTCCACGCAGGCATCTCCCACACCCGCGGCTCCCAGGGACCCGAGCACAGGCCCAGGAGCGCGATGGTGCGCGGGCGGCATCCCGTTGAACAGATGGGTGACCAGACCGCCCGGTCCGGCGAGGAACGCGCGGGCCCGGGCGGCGGAGGCGGCGGTGTGCCCCAGCGCCACCACGGCCCCGGCCTCGGTGAGCACCGCGGCGACCTCGTCGGCGCCGGGGAGCTCGGCGGCGAGCGTCATCACCCGCAGGTGGCCGCGTGCGGCGGCGACGAGCTCGCGGGCGAGCCCGGCATCCGGCGCCATCAGCAGCTCGGGATCGTGGGCGCCGCGGCAGGAGTGCTCCAGGAACGGCCCCTCCATGTGGATCCCGGCGATCAGCCCGTCCTCCGCGGCGGTGGCCAACGCGGAGACCACCGACAACAACCGCGCAGGCGCGTCGGTGACGGTCGATGCGAGCAGCGTGGTCGTGCCGGCGGCATGGTGCACGCCGGCGGCGACGGCGATCTCGTCGGCGGACGTGGAGTGGAACGACGCGCCACCACCGCCGTGGTTGTGGATGTCCACCAGGCCTGGCAGCAGAATCCCCGAGGACGCAGCGTCACCGGACACGGCGGCCCGCACGTCGGAGACGACCCCGGCGGACACCGTCACGACGACGTCGTCGAACCCGCCCGGCCGGGGCACCCGGCCGCGTACGACATGGTCTAGATCCATCGCTTGAACCAGATCCTCGTCAGCCATTCCTGCCGGGTGAGCAGCTCGTCGGTGTAGATCGGCCAGAACCAGGCGAAGTTGAGGATCACCAGCACCACGAAGATGCCACCGGCGACAGCACCCCCGACCCGACGCCGACTGGCGACGCCCCCACCTGCCAGAGGCGGCGGCCGGTCCAGCAGCTTGCCCAGACACAGGCACAGGCCGAGCACCAGGAACGGCAGCGCGATGATCATGTAGAAGGAGAAGATCGGCCGCCCGGCGTACTGCAGCCACGGCAGCCACGTCGACAGCACCCCGACGACGGCGACCCCGAACCTCCAGTCGCGCGCGGCAACCCACATGAATCCCGAGACGATCAGCGCGACGAACGCTCCCCACCACAGCACCGGGGTGCCCAGCAGCAGCACCTGGCGCAGGCAGGTCCCCGCCTCCTCGGGGCCGTCGCCGTCGGGATCGGTCGAGGGCGACGCCTCGCACATCTCTCCCCGCGACTTCGAGCCGGACAGGATCCCGGTGTCGGCGGCGACACCCACCGGCCTGTTCAGGACGAGCCACCCGATCGGATGCGAGCCGTAGGTGTGTTCGGCGCACTCCAGGAAGTGGGTGTGGAAGGTGAAGACGTCGCGGTGGTAGTACCACAGCGACCGCAGCGACTGGGTCGCCTCACCGAGCCCCGAGGCGTCCGGCTCGGTCGCGGTCGGCCAGCGGTTGTCGTTGAGGTTCTCGGGGACGTACGACTTGTTCTCGCAGTGCCCCTCGCCGGTGTAGCGCGTGTACTGCGTCGCCGAGAGCGCGCCCTCGTAGACGTCGGCATGGGCCATCCACGGGATCCAGGTCATCACGTAGACCGCGAGCGCGACTCCCACCAGGTGCACGAACGCCGTCGGTCCGTCGGCCACACAGGCACGCAGCCAGGACAGCCGTACGCCGAAGGAGCGCCGCATCCCGGCGGACCAGGCGACATAGAGGAGGCCGAAGGCGGCCAGCGGGTAGAGCGCCTCCCACTTCGAGCCGATCGCCAGGCCCCAGGCGACGCCCGAGCAGAGCAGCCACGGCCGGAACAGCATGCGCCGGACCGGTCCCCACGCGCCGGGCTCGGCGAGCTGGGTGGGCGCGAGCGCAGAGAACCGGCGCCGGCACCAGTCGCGGTCCATCACCATCAGGTGCACCGCGAGCAGCAGGAAGAAGGCGACGAAGAGGTCGAGCAGGGCCAGCCTGGAGAGGACGAAGGCGAGCCCGTCGAAGGTGACCAGGATGCCGCCGACCAGACCGAGCAGCATGGACCCGGAGACGCGGCGTACGAACCGGATCGTCAGCAGCACCAGGAGCGAGCCGATCACGACCGAGGCGATCCGCCAGCCGAACGGGTCCATCCCGAAGAGCTTGATGCCGATCGCGATGAGCCACTTGCCGACGTCGGGGTGGACGATCATCGACGGCCCGTCGGCGAACTGCCCGTCGAGCCGGCCGGCCAGGATGTTCTCGTCGGCGCCCTCGATGAAGTTGCGGGCATAGCCGAACTCCAGCAGCGCCCAGGCGTCCTTGGCGTAGTAGGTCTCGTCGAAGGCGAAGACCTTCGGCGTGCCGAGGTGCCACAGCCTCAGCAGGAACGCGAGCGCGGTGATCCCGATCGTGGCCGTCCAGCCGGCTCGCGGCGAGCCGCTGATGCGGCGCCGGGCGCGCTCCCAGGCGGTCGGGAGAAGGTGACCCGAGGGGGTGCTCGCGAGCCCCTCCATGGGCTCGTCGGCCCTGGTCACCGTCGTTGTCACGATGGCACCCTATAGGCCTGCGACAATATCGGGGTGGTAGTTCCAGACGACGGCGTGCTCGTACTCGCGGCAACCCCCATCGGACGTGTCGAAGATGCCCCACCCCGTTTGGCCTCCGAGCTGGCCACCGCGGACGTCATCGCTGCCGAGGACACCCGCCGCCTGCGTCGGCTGACCACCGATCTCGGGGTCGAGCTCAAGGGCCGCATCGTGTCCTACTTCGAGGGAAACGAGAGTGCTCGTACGCCGGCGCTGCTCGCAGATCTGCTCGACGGCAACCGCGTCCTCCTGGTCACCGACGCGGGCATGCCGTCGGTCTCCGACCCGGGCTATCGGCTGGTCGCCGCGGCGGTCGAGAAGGACGTACGCGTCACCGCGGTGCCCGGGCCCTCGGCCGTGCTCACGGCGCTGGCCGTCAGCGGCCTTCCCGTCGACCGGTTCTGCTTCGAGGGCTTCCTGCCGCGCAAGGCCGGCGAACGCTCCCGCCGCCTCGCGTCGCTGGCGAAGGAGGAGCGCACCATGGTCTTCTTCGAGGCCCCTCACCGCACCGAGGCGGCCCTGGAGGCCATGCGCGAGGCCTTCGGCGACACCCGCGCCGCCGCGGTCTGCCGCGAGCTCACCAAGACCCACGAGGAAGTACGCCGCGGAGGCCTCGCCGAGCTGGTGGCCTGGGCCGCCGAGGGCGTGAGGGGTGAGGTCACGATCGTCGTCACCGGCGCCGACCCGAGCGCCGAGATCGGCAGCGACCCGGACAGCCTGCGCGCGGCCGTGGCCGACCTGGAGAGCGATGGCCGCACCCGGAAGGAGGCCATCGCCGAGGTCGCCAAGCTCGCCGGCGTACCGAAACGTGAGGTCTACGACCTCGTGCACAAGAGCGTATAGAAGACTGGTGAGCATGAGCTTCGCCCCGGCACCCGAGCCACTGCCCGCACCGGTCGTCGACAACCACACCCATCTCGACATCGTCCGGGGAGACGAGAGCCTCCCTGTCGAGGAGGCGCTCGCCCAGGCGGCGGCGGTCGGCGTGACCAGGGTGGTCCAGATCGGCTGTGACCTGCCCGGGGCTCGCTGGGCGGTCGAGGCGGCCGAGACGTACGACAACATGGTCGCCGGCGTCGCGCTCCACCCGAACGACGCTCCGCGCCAGCCCGACCTCGAGGCCGCTCTCGACGAGATCGAGAAGCTGGCCGGGGCGCACGACAAGGTGCGCGTGGTGGGGGAGACCGGGATGGACTTCTTCCGCACCGACGAGGAGGGCCGCGAAACCCAGGCCTACTCCTTCCGGCGCCACATCGACATCGCCAAGCGCCTCGACAAGACCCTGATGATCCACGACCGCGACGCCCACCAGGCGGTGCTCGAGGTGATCGACAGCGTCGGCCCGCCGGAGCGCTGGGTGATGCACTGCTTCTCCGGCGACGCCGAGTTCGCCCGGCAGTGCCTGGACCGCGGGGCCTACCTCTCCTTCGCCGGCACGGTGACGTTCAAGAACGCCCAGTACCTCCGCGACGCCCTCGCGATCACGCCCCAGGACCGCATCCTGGTCGAGACCGACGCCCCGTTCCTGACGCCCCACCCCCACCGCGGCGCGATCAACTCCAGCTACATGATCCCGGCCACGATGCGGGTGATGGCCGAGGTACGCGGCGACGACCTCGAGGCGCTCTGCAGCGCCGTCAACACCAACACCGAGACCGCCTTCGGCGGCACCTGGTGATCTGCGGACGCTGACCGGCAGACTGAAGAAGGGCCCGAGGCGATCGCCTCGGGCCCTTCTGTCACGGCTGAGTCAGGTCAGGAGACGCTGATCTTCATGATGCCGGCCCTCTCGTCGGAGGAGAGCACCTGAATCTTCACGCCACTACCGGCCGTCTTGGTCGAGTGGCGGGGGTTGTCGGCGTTCCAGTAGGCCGTCTCCGAGCTGTCGAAGAAGGTGGTGACACCCTTTCGCGACGGAATGTCGAGGACGTTGTTCGGAGCGCCGGCGATCTCGCTCTCCAGGTGGAGCGCGTTGGTGCGGTCCACGTCGAAGGTCGAGTCGTAGCCCTGGATCCGGTTACGGGACAGGGTGCCGTTCGACCACTTCTGGACGCCGGCCGTGGCGTCGACGATCAGTGCCTGGCCACCACCGGGGTGGGCGGAGGTGTTGTTGTCGGTGTAGAGACCGTTCTGGTACCAGACCAGCAGGCCGTCCTGGTAGCGGTAGTGGTCGACCTTGTCCGGCGCGGTGACGGCGTAGCCGAAGTTGTACGGACCCTCGGCCAGCGTCTTGTCGTAGCCCTTGTACTGCCGGTTCTCGGCGATGTAGAAGTGCTTGTACGGCAGGGTGTAGGTGCCGTCGGTGAGCTCGAAGTACTTGTTCACCGTCCAGCCGTCGAAGGACGAGAAGTCCGTCGTGTAGGCCGAGCCGACGGCCAGGTCGTCGATCGCGAAGCCGTAGTAGTGCAGGCCACCGTCGTTGGCGGTGCGGAAGCGGAGCTTCACGTTCTGGCCTGCGTACGCCGACAGGTCAGCGGTCAGGTTGGTCCACTCGACCGGGTCCTTGGTCGCGCAGTTGCCGGTGCAGGAGCTGTCCGAGGTGCCGTGGATGCCGTTGTTGTACTCAGCCGTGGACAGGTTCGTCGCGATCGGCGTCGACCAGGTGGTGCCGCCGTCGGTGGAGGCCTCCAGGAAGGTGAAGTCGTACTCCGCCTCGAGGTCGTACTTCACCTTCGCCGACAGGGTGCCGCCTGCGGGGACGGCGATCGACGGGCTGACGGCGGTGGCCGTACGGTCATCGCCCTTGCCCGAGTAGAGGAACGAGCGCCCGGAGGAACCCTCGCCGGCGTCGTACGTCTTCTCACCATCGGGCAGGTTGACGATCAGTGCCTGCGGCGTCTTGGCGCCGGTGTCGTGGTACGACGGGCCGAGTGCGAGCTTCTTGGCCGTGCCGGCCTCGACGGTGGCGTAGTTGAGCCAGCCGAGGAAGAGCTTCTCCGGGGCACCCATGTGGTTCGGGGTGGTGCCGATCGCGCCGTCGCCGTGACCCAGCCACGAGCCGGAGCTCATCAGGGTCCAGAAGCCGGTGCCGTTCTCGCCACCGGCGGTGTCGTAGAAGTCCGGCAGGCCGAGGTCGTGGCCGAACTCGTGCGCGAAGACGCCCAGACCGCCGTTCTCGGGCTCCGTGGTGTAGTCACGGATCCAGATGTCGGTGTTGCCGATCTGTACGCCGCCGACCTTCGGGAAGTTTGCCGGGCCCTCGGAGCCGGAGGCGTTCGCGGCCCAGCGGTGCGACCAGATGGCCCACGGGTCGGCGCCGGCCTCCTCGCCCTCGCCGGAGTGGATCGCCTGGAAGTGGTCGATGTAGCCGTCGGCCTCGTTGAAGTTGCCGTCACCGTCGATGTCGTAGCGGTCCCAGATGTCGTAGTCCTTCAGGTAGGACACGATCTCGGCGTCGGTCTTGCCGGCGGCCTTCTGGGCGTCGTACCAGGCGTTGGCGCTGTCCTGGATGAAGTTCTTCATCGAGCTGGCGGTCTCGTCGCCGGTCTCGCTCTGGTAGTAGGACGCGGCGTGCGGGAGCTTCACCCAGTCGCTGGTGTCGCCCTGGAGGTCGAAGCGGCCGCTCGACATCTCCTTGTAGACGTTGTGGAACGACTCAGCGCTCCGGTCTTCGTTGAAGAACATGTCCTGGTAGTGATCCCGCGAGAAGTCGGGCTCCCAGTAGGTGGAGTTGTCGCCCTCCTCCGGGGCCTCGATCTCGTTGTGGAGCGGGCCCGAGGTGTTGTCGGGGAATGCCGGGTTGCCGCCCTCGCCGAACTCCACCAGGAAGCTCAGCAGCTGGGACTTCTCGGTCGGCTGGTGCTCGACCCAGCGGGTGTTGTCGCCCTTGCCCATCTTGACGACTTCGCTGCCGTTCTTGGTGACAGTTGTCTTGTCGCCCGTCACAAGGGCCTCGGCAGCGGCCTGCTTCAGCTCGGTGCGCTTGGTGTGGAGTGCGTCTGGCTTGTTGTCGATCTTCTGCTTCACGCTGGCGGAAGCCGGGGTCCTGTTCACTTCGGCGGCGCTTGCCGTCGAGTGGGAGAGGACAACCGGCGTCACTCCCGCGACCGCAACTGCGGCGAGGGCGCTGAAAACGCGCTTGTTCATCGTTCCTCCGGAGTCTGGTGACATCGCGCACATCTGCCTTCCCCGAGAACTGACCGGCACGACGGGCCATCACGACAGAGATGGCTTCGGAGTACAACACCAAGCAACGGAGTTACCTGTAAAGGATTTGTCGCCTATTGGCCAGCGGCCGCGATATTTCGTGGCGGGATTACGACATCGACCATGATCAACCCGCTTGACCTGCGATTTCGGCGTGGTGAATCGCACAGCTGTCATTCGGTACGACAGGTATTGACAGCCCTGTCTGACCCTCATTTGATGCCAAGATTGCATGCTTGTTATTGCCTGCGGAGCGGGCACGGGACTTGCATTTAACCGCCCGCATTTGGTCCGCTGTCCGGCGAGATAGCCGGGATCGGGATAGATCCGGACGGTGTTGGGGGTGGGCCTCAGCGCGTAGATCACCAGATCTCGCAACATCGTTCGCCCGTGCCCGGGGAGCACGAACATCGGAGCATTGTGCCCGTCAGCAGCACCACCTCATGGGTTCGCAACATCGCATCCACCCGTCGCCGTAAGGCCCTGTTGGTCGGCGGACTCGCCGCCGCAGTCGTCGCCACAGGCGGCACCGCGTACGGGGTCAAGTCCTCCCAGACCGACGTCATCCTCTCGGTCGACGGCAAGGCCAAGGACGTCAGCGTCCACGCCGACACCGTCGGCGAGGTCCTCGAGGCGCAAGGCATCGAGATCGGCGACCGTGACGCCGTCGCCCCCTCGGTCGACACCGAGGTCGAGGACGGCAGCGCCATCAGCGTCCGCTACGCCCGGCAGCTGAGCCTCGAGGTCGACGGCAAGTCCCAGGACCACTGGGTGACCGCCACGACCGTCGGCGGGGCTCTCGCCGAGCTGGGCCGTGACTACGACCGGGCCGAGCTCTCGACCAGCCGCGGCGCCTACATCGGTCGCGACGGGATGTCGCTCGACGTCATCACGCCGAAGACCGTCAAGGTCGCGCTGGCCGGGAAGAAGACCAAGAAGGTCAGCGTGACCGCGCTGACCGTCGGCGACGCGCTCGAAGACCTCGGTGTCGAGCTCGAGCGCCGCGACAAGGTCTCGCCGGCCTCCGACAAGGCCCTGAAGACCGGTCAGAAGATCGTCTTCACCGACTTCTCCGCCAAGATCCGGAAGGTCGCCCGCGAGAAGGTCGAGGCGCCGGTCGAGGAGCGCGAGGACTCGACGATGTACGAGGGGGAGACCGAGGTCGTGGACGAGGGCTCCGACGGACTCCGTTCGGTGACCTACCGCGTCTTCTACAAGAACGGACAGGCCGTCTCCAAGAAGGTCCTCGAGCAGAACGTGATCGAGAAGGCCGAGCCGCGCATCGTCAAGGTCGGCACCAAGGAGAAGGAGGCCCCTGCGGCCAACTTCGCCGGTGGCAGCACCGTCTGGGACCAGCTCGCGCAGTGCGAGTCCGGTGGCAACTGGGCGATCAACACGGGCAACGGCTACTACGGAGGCCTGCAGTTCAACCTGCAGACCTGGCAGGCCTACGGGGGTCCCGGCTACCCGCACGAGGCCAGCCGCGAGACCCAGATCGCGATCGCGACCAAGGTCCGCGACGCCAACGGCGGCTACGGCTCCTGGCCGCACTGCTCGCAGCAGCTCGGTCTGCCGCAGTAGGGCTGTTTCGGCCTTCGGGCCATAGTCTGTACCCATGACCGACCGCACCCCGCCGCGCCTGTTGGGCCCGGCGGAGGTGCGGTCGCTCGCGTCCGAGCTCGATCTGCGTCCCACCAAGCAGCGTGGGCAGAACTTCGTGATCGACGCCAACACCGTGCGCCGGATCGTCCGCGAGTCCGGCGTCGACGCCTCCGACGTCGTCGTGGAGGTCGGCCCCGGCCTCGGGTCGCTCACCCTCGCCATCCTCGAGACCGGCGCGAGGGTGACCGCGATCGAGATCGACGAGGTCCTGGCCGAGCGCCTGCCGCGGACGATCGAGGAGTACGCCCCCGACCAGGCCGGCGCCTTCAGCCTGATCCGCGCGGACGCTCTCCGGGTCGACTCCGTCCCCGGCCCGCCGCCCACGGCCCTGGTCGCCAACCTGCCCTACAACGTCTCGGTCCCGGTCCTGCTGCACCTGATGTCCCTGCTGCCCTCGCTGCGCCACGGATTGGTCATGGTGCAGGCCGAGGTCGCCGACCGGCTGGCCGCCAAGCCCGGCTCCAAGGTCTACGGCGTCCCGTCCGTCAAGGCTGCCTGGTACGCCGACGTACGCCGCGCCGGAGCGATCGGCCGCAACGTCTTCTGGCCGGCCCCCAACGTCGACTCCGGTCTCGTCTACTGGAGCCACCGCGAGCCGCCGTCGACCGAGGTCTCCCGCGAGGAGGTGTTCGCGGTCGTCGACGCCGCGTTCGCGCAGCGTCGCAAGGCGCTGCGCGGCGTGCTCAAGCCGCTGGCCGGCTCTGCCGACGCGGCCGAGAAGGCGCTCGTCGCGGCCGGCATCGACCCGCTCGCGCGCGGGGAGTCGCTGACCATCGCGGACTTCGTACGCATCACCGAATCGCTCCAGAAGGTTCCCTCATGACGACCACCGTCCGTGCGGCCGCGAAGTTCAACCTGCACCTCGGCGTGGGGCCTGTTCGTGAGGACGGGTATCACCCGCTGGCGACCGTCTACCACGCGATCGGGCTCTACGACGACGTCACCGTGAGCGAGGCCGACGGGTGGCAGGTCGCGGTCACCGCTGAGGACCACATCGCGCTCGGGGAGGTCCCCACCGGCGACGACAACATCGTCGTGCGGGCCGGCAAGGCTCTCACCGCCCACCACGGCGTCGACAAGGCGGCGAGGGTCGAGATCCACAAGGGCATCCCGGTCGCCGGCGGCCTCGCCGGTGGTTCGGCCGACGCCGCCGCGACGCTCGTCGCCCTCGACCGGCTGTGGTCGCTGGAGACCTCCGACGAGGATCTGCTGAGCCTGGCGGGCCAGCTGGGCTCCGACGTACCTTTCGCGCTGATCGGCGCCACCGCCGTCGGCGGCGGCCGCGGTGAGATCGTCGAGCCGGTCACCGACAACGGTGCCTGGTGGTGGGTCGCGGTCGGCAACGAGCAGGGGCTCTCCACGCCGTCGGTCTACCGCGCCTTCGACGAGCACGCCGGTGCCGAGATCGGCGACCCGCAGGTTCCCGAGCGCCTGCTCATGGCGCTGGAGAAGGGCGACCCCGACCTCCTCGCCGAGGCGCTCACCAACGACCTGCAGGCCCCGGCGCTCGGGCTCCGTCCCGACCTCGCCCAGACCTTCGCCGACGGCGAGGAGGCCGGCGCGCTGGCGGTCCAGCTCTCCGGCTCGGGCCCGACGGTCCTGATGCTCTGCCGCGACGCCGCCCACGCCCGTGAGGTCGCCGGAGCGATGCAGGCCAAGGCCTACGACCGCGTCTGGACCGCTCCGGGCCCGGTCGCCGGCGCCCACGTCGTCACCTACTGACCCGACCCTGCCGAGGCGTCGGCGGCGTCGGCCGAGGCGTCAGGTAGGACGGTCGAGATGTCAGCGTATGACGGCTCGACCGACCTAGCCGACGCCTCGGCCGACGTACGTGACGCCTCGGCGGGAGGTCAGGCGGCGCTGGAGACGACCTCGTCGGAGATCGCGGCGGCGGCGCGGCGCAGGTGTCGGGTGATGGTGGCGGCGTTGAAGCCGGCGGCGCCGCCGGAGACGGAGACGGCAGCGATCGCCCGGCCCTCGATCATGATCGGGACCGCGGCGCAGACGATGCCGAGCTGGGCCTCCTCGCGGTCGAACGCGATGCGCTCGCTGTTGGCGCGGCGGAGCTCGGCGAGGAACTTCGCCGGGTCACCGTGCGAGTGCCGGGTGCGCCTCACCAGGCCCGACTCCAGCACGGCCGCGATGTGGTTACGGTCGCTGAAGGAGAGGATCGCCTTGCCGGCGGCAGTGCAGGCCGCGGGCGCTCGCCCGCCGACGTACGTGTCCGGCTGGATGCCACCACGTCCGGTGATCTTCTCCAGGATCACGATGTCGGTGCCCTCGAGGATGGCGAGGTGAACGGTCTTGCCCGTGGCCACGTAGAGCTCGGCCAGATGCGGCATCGCAGTCTCACGGATGCCCTGCGGGCGGCAGATCTGGACCGCGTTGCCGAGCTCGAAGAGCCGACGTCCGAGCACATAGTGACGGCCGGTGCGCTCGACGTATCCGCTCTGCTCGAGGTGACGCAGGAGGCGGAAGGCGGTCGACTTGGGCAGGCCCGCGGTGCGTGCGATCTCGCTGACACCGAGCTTCGGGCCGGCTCCGAGAAATGCCTCCAGGATCTGGAGGGCCTTCGTCGCAGACGGGGTAGCCGAGGAGGTCGTCCTCGGGGCACCTTCATGGTCGTGCTGACTAGCCAGGGTGGGGATAGCAGAGACGCTCATGGGGGGATCTCCTTAACTGAGACAGAGGCACACCACGAGGGGGGATCTGGTGGCTCGGACTCTCTGTGACAGCAGTCACTGTAACGATCGTTCCGGAGGTTGTGGCGGAAATGTTGGATAAATCTCATTCCTGACCTGCGGAAATAGATGACACAGCACACATTTCAATGCGTTTTCGACCGTTAGCGTCGTAGACCGTCTGTGGGTCTACGGTAGTAGGTCAGTGGCTTATCTGTGCATGAATCGGCGTCGCCGTGACCAGTCGCGCCAGCAGGTCCGAGGTCGTGGCCGGTGGCATGTCGGCGCTGTCGAGCGCCTCGGCGAAGAGAAGTCCGTCTGCGATCACGAGCAGTAGCGCGGCCATCTCCTCGGCGTGATCAACACCGTCGTCGCCGAGGGCTCCGCGGAACCAGCCGGCGAAGTCGTCGCGCGACTGGAGGCGTACGGCGAGGAACCGGTCACGGCCGGGGAGCGGCTCGGGCCGCTTGGGAAGCACCAGCATGAGGCCGATCCGAAGGAACGGGGGCAGGCGGCGGAGGCTGGCCACCAGGGGCCTCAGCATCCGGGGGAGCTCGGTCGCCCAGTCGCAGTCCGCGCTCGGCGGCTGCCACGAGGACTGAGCGCTGCTCCAAGCGCGGTAGGAGTCGTCCACCGCGGCCGAGAACAGGTCGTCCTTGTTCGCGAAGTGCCAGTAGACCGAGGAGGCCGGCAGCTCGGCTGCCGCGCAGATCCGGCTGATCGAGGCGCCCTCGTAGCCGCTCTCCGCGGCGACCTCCAGCGCGGCCGCGACGAGCCTCTCGCGGCTGCTGCCCCTGCTCTCGTACGTCGAGGGCGGCAGGTCCACGTCCTCCGGGACGGTCGTCGGGTCCTGTTTGCGGAGGTGGCCCGCGACCTCGGCCAGCCCGTCGGCGAGCCGTTGCCGGAGCGGGTCGAGCTCGGCGTACGCATCGGTCTGGACGTGGATGAAGAGGCCGTCGTGGGCGGCGAGGGTCAGCCGGGCGAGGGTCTCGATGTGGGCAGGCGGAAGGTCGACCGCCTCGGACCACCACAGCTCGAAGCCGGCCAGCGTCTGGGTGCGGATCTGGAGGAAGCGCTGACGCGGGCCGTCGCCGACCGTCGGCCCGGACTCGAGGGCGAGCATCAGCCCCATCCGCCACCAGTCGGCACTGGCGTCGCGGGTGTCCGACGTCGTACGCCGCAGGTTGGCCAGCAGCCGTTCGCGCAGGTTGCCTCTGCTGGGTGTCTCCTCCCATCGGGGGACGGCCCGGTGCCAGCGGGTGTAGCCGTGCTCGAGCGCCTCGGCGAGAAGCTGGTCCTTGTTGGGGAAGTGCCAGTAGAGAGAAGACGGCGGGAGACCGGTAGCGCGTCGGACCAGCGCCATCGTCGTCCCGACATAGCCGCGCTCGGCCGCCAACCGGAGCGCTGCTTCGAGGATCATCTGACGCGAGCCGTGGGTGTGCTCGCGGAGCGTCTTCTCGACCATTGCATGGAGTCTAGGCAGGTCAGCGGCGCTTTGTCCGCCCGGTGTGCCGCTGGGTGGCCGCCGCGATGGTGGCCGCCTCACCGCCCTCGGGGACAATGGGAAGCGATATGGCGAACCTCCTCAACCTCGAGCACGTCTCCAAGGCCTACGGCATCCGGCCCCTCCTCGATGACGTCTCCCTCGGCATCAACGCCGGCGAACGGGTCGGCATCGTCGGCCGCAACGGTGACGGGAAGACGACGCTGCTGCAGGTGATGACCGGCTTGGAGGAGCCCGACTCCGGTCGCGTCTCGCGCCAGCGTGGCCTGCTCGTGGGGTTCCTGCACCAGGGCGACCAGCTCGTCGACTCCCACACCGTCCGCGAGGCGGTGCTCGGTGGCCGCTCCGATCACGAGTGGGCCGCCGTACCCGCGCTGCGCGAGATCGTCGAGCAGCTGCTGGCCGGGATCGATCTCGACCGGGCGGTGATGGGTCTCTCCGGCGGCGAGCGTCGTCGCTGTGCCCTGGCCGAGCTGCTGCTCGGCGAGCACGACCTGATCGTGCTCGACGAACCCACCAACCACCTCGACGTCGAGGCCGTGGCCTGGCTCGCCTCCCACCTCGCCGCGCGCACCTCCGCGCTCGTCGTGGTCACCCACGACCGCTGGTTCCTCGACGCGGTGTGCCAGTTCACCTGGGAGGTCCACGACGGCCAGGTCGACGCCTACGAGGGTGGCTACGCCGCCTTCGTGCTGGCGAAGGCGGAGCGGCAGCGACAGGCCGCGGCCTCCGAGGTACGCCGCCAGAACCTGGTCCGCAAGGAGCTGGCCTGGCTGCGCCGTGGTGCCCCGGCACGTACCTCCAAGCCGAAGTTCCGCATCGATGCCGCCAACCAGCTCATCGAGGACGTACCTCCGCCGCGCGATCGCTTCGAGCTGCAGAAGTTCGCCACCCAGCGGCTCGGCAAGGACGTCATCGACGTCGAGGACGTCGACCTCTTCCGCGGCGAGCGCCAGCTGCTGTCGCACGCCACCTGGCGGATCGGTCCGGGCGACCGGATCGGCATCGTCGGCGTCAACGGCGCCGGCAAGACCTCCATGCTGTCGCTGCTCGACGGCTCCCTGGCGCCTGCGGCCGGGAAGGTACGCCACGGCCGCACCATCGCCCTCCAGCACCTGACCCAGCAGCTCGACGACCTCGACCCCGAGGCCCGGGTACTGCCGACGGTGGAGTCGATCAGGCGGGTCACCAAGACGACCGACGGGCAGGAGCTCTCGGCGACCTCGATGCTCGAGCGCTTCGGCTTCACCGGCGACAAGCTGGTCACCCGCATCGGCGATCTCTCCGGTGGTGAGCGCCGCCGCTTCCAGCTGCTTCGCCTGCTCCTGACCGAGCCGAACGTCCTGCTGCTCGACGAGCCCACCAACGACCTCGACATCGAGACGCTCAACGTCCTCGAGGACTTCCTCGACGCCTGGCCGGGCACGCTGATCGTGGTCTCCCATGACCGCTACTTCCTCGAGCGCGTCACCGACTCCGTCTGGGCGCTCCTCGGCGACGGCCAGATCTCGATGCTGCCGCGCGGTGTCGACGAGTATCTCGAGCGCCGCCTCCCGATCCCCGCCGAGGCGTCGGCCCCGCAGGCCGAGGCGTCGCTCGCGTCGGCCGAGACGTCATCGGCCGGCGCGACGAAGGCGAAGCCCGGCTCGGCCGAGGAGCGAGCCGCGAAGAAGGTCATCGCCCGGATCGACAAGCAGCTCGAGCGGATCGGCGAGCAGCAGCAGAAGCTCGAGCTCGCGATGGCCGAGGCCGTCAACGACTACACCCGGCTCGCCGAGCTCAGCGCCGAGCTCGACCAGCTCGCCGCGGAGAAGGACGAGCTCGAGCTGGAGTGGCTCGAGGCGGCCGAGGCGTTGTCCTGAGCCTGTAGAAGGGTGCTGGAGTAGCGGTCCGCGGCTGCTGTAACACGCTGTTCGTAGGACTATCCGGTCGTTCGAATAGGGCGAGTAGTCCTACGAACGACGTGTTACAGCGCGCGTGGAGATCGGCGTCAGGACGAGAACGGGACCAGCAGCCGGCGCAGCAGGTCGGTGAGCTGGCTCTGCTGGTCGGCGGAGAGTCCGTCGAGGAACTCCCGCTCGGCCGCGAGCAGGGCTTCGAATGCGCTGTCGACGGTCGCCTTGCCGTCGGGGGTGAGCCGGACGAGGACGCCGCGGCGGTCGGCCGGGTCCGGGAGTCGCTCGACGAGGCCGCGGGAGGCGAGCCGGTCGACGCGGTTGGTCATGGTCCCGCTGGTCACCAGGGTCTCGCGCAGCAGCCGGCCGGGGGAGAGCTCGTAGGGGTCGCCCGCACGCCGTAGCGCGGCGAGCACGTCGAACTCCCACGACTCGATCCCGGAACCGGAGAACGCGTCACGTCGAGCGAGGTCGAGGTGGCGCGAAAGCCGGGAGAGACGCGAGAAGATCTCGACGGGGCCCAGGTCCAGATCGGGGCGCTCGTGTGCCCAAGCCTCACTCAGATCGTCGACTTCGTCGCGCATGGCGTTGAGCGTAGCCCAAGTTCGCCTCATCGAGAATCTTGACATCGAGACAAGTCGGGAGGACGATCGGAATATCTTGACGTCAAGAGAAATCGAGAGGACGTACGCCATGACCGCATGGGATCCCGAGCGCTACCTGACCTACTCCGACGAGCGAGGCCGGCCCTTCGGCGACCTGCTCCGCCGGGTGGCCGCGGACCAGCCGAAGTCGGTGGTCGACCTGGGTTGCGGCCCCGGCAACCTGACCGCCCTGGCGGCGGGACGCTGGCCGGGGGCGAGGGTCGTCGGCCTGGACTCCAGCTCTGCGATGATCGACAAGGCGCGCTCGACCATCGACGGTGTCGACTTCGCGGTGGCGGATCTCCGCGACTGGGCCGACTCGGCGGTGCCGGGGTCCGTCGATGTACTCCTCTCCAACGCGACGCTGCAGTGGGTTCCTGGTCACCTGGACCTGCTGCCGGCTCTGGCTCGCGCTGTGAGCGACGACGGATGGTTCGCCTTCCAGGTTCCAGGCAACTTCGACGAGCCCAGCCACCGGCTCCGCGAGGAGCTGGCCGCGGAGGAGCCGTACGCCGAGCACACCCGCCACCTCGAGGCGCCCGGGTCGCACGATCCTGCCGAGTACTACGACGTGCTCGTGAAGGAGGGTTTCGCGGTCGATGCCTGGGAGACGACGTACCTGCACGTGCTGACCGGCGAGGATCCCGTCTTCACCTGGATCGCCGGGACGAGCCTGCGCCCCACGGCGGCCGCGCTGGAGAAGGCCGGGCTCTTCGAGCCCTTCGCTGAGGAGCTCAAGAACCGTCTGGCACGGGCCTATCCCGTACGAAACGATTCGATAGGAAACAGTTTCGTCCTGCTCCCGTTCCGCCGCGTCTTCGTGGTCGCCCGCAGGCTGGCGGCATGATGCGGATCCATCACGTGCAGGTCGGCATGCCCGCCGGCCACGAGGACGAGGCCCGGACCTTCTACGCCGACGGCCTCGGGCTGAACGAGGTGCCGAAGCCGGCCGAGCTGGCCAAGCGCGGTGGCGCCTGGTTCCGATCGCCGGGCGGTACGGAGATCCATCTCGGCGTCGAGGACCCGCACCGGCCGCAGGCCAAGGCCCATCCCGCTCTCGCCGTCGAGACCGAGGCGGAGCTGGAGGCGTTGGGGGCAAACCTTGCGCGACTCGGCTTCGACGTCGACTGGAGCCAGCGTCACAACGCCGACGGATTCCAGCGCTTCCACGTCCGCGATCCGTTCGGCAACCGCGTCGAGATCGTGTGGCCAACCGCCGTTTAGCACGAACTTCTGGTCCATGTAGGCGAAAACTGGAATCAAGCAAAAAGAACCGTAACGCCAACTGGTCTGGACCGTTGTCCCCCGGGGGATACAACAACGAGCCAGGAATGATGCCAGAAACGATGGAAGGCAAGACTTTGACTGACGACGTGACCGTCCCCCAGCCTCGGGACGCGGAGACGACGAGCGTGGTCAATCGAGTCCGCAGGGCTCAGGGCCAGCTCGGTGGCGTGCTCCGCATGATCGAAGACGGCCGCGAGCTCGCCGATGTGGTCGGCCAGCTCAAGGCAGTGACCCGTGCCCTCGACAAGGCGGCTTTCGCGCTGCTCTCCAACGAACTGCGCCGTGCGCACGCCGATGGGGACCGCCCGGAGCAGATCGAGGAGCTCGAGAAGGTCTTCCTCTCCCTCTCCTGATCTCGGGCCAGGAGAGGGGAGGGGGTTACCCTCGGGTAACCTGACCGCCATGAGCCAGCTCTACGACCTCTGGAAGTCCTTCAACCGCGTGCCGGTTGTGGGCAAGCGAGCATTCTCGGTCGCGTTCGCGAAGAAGGCGCCCTACTTCGGGTCCATCCACCCGCTGGTCAACCAGCTGCGGCCCAACTACGCCGAGGTCATCGTGCCCAACCGCAAGGGCAACCACAACCACATCGGGACCGTGCACGCCATCGCGCTGTGCAATGGCCTCGAGATGGCGATGGGTGCCCTTGCGGAGGTCACCATCCCGCGCGACAAGCGCTGGATCCCCAAGGGGATGACCGTCTCCTACACCGCCAAGGCGACCTCCGACATCACCTGCATCGCGGAGACCGACCAGGAGGACTGGGAGACCGCCGACGGCGACCTCGCCGTCCGGGTCAAGGGCATCCGCGAGGACGGCACCGTCGTCATCGAGGGCACCATCAACCTCTGGGTTACCCCGAAGAAGAAGTAGAAGCAGGTACGCAACGGCCCGCTGCCCCGAAACGGGGTAGCGGGCCGGTTCCGTGCCGATGCGCCTAGATCGCGGTGCCGTGGCCGCTGGCGTTGCCCTTCTGAACGAGCTCGGCCTCGGCGGCGACCGGGTCGACCGCGCCGGCGTGACCAACCGGTGCCGCGGTGCGTGCCACTCGCCGCGTACGGACTTCGACGTAGTTGGCGATCAGTCCGAGGATCGTGTTGAGGGCGATGTAGATCGCCGCGACGACGATCGCTGCCGGGATCAGGTTCTTGAAGTTGCCGTCCAGCTTGACGATCTGATTGAGCAGCTCGCTGTAGGCGAGGATGTAGCCGAGCGCGGTGTCCTTGAGGAGAACCACCAGCTGGGCGATGATCGCCGGCAGCATCGAGCGCACCGCCTGCGGCAGCAGGATCGTGCGCATCACCTGCCCATCCGAGAGCCCGATCGCGACGCCGGCCTCCGCCTGCCCCTTGGGCAGCGCGCCGACGCCGGCTCGGATGATCTCGGCGAGCACGGAACCGTTGTAGAGCATCAGACCCAGGACGACCGCCCAGAAGACATCGGTGTCGAACCCGAGCGGCGCCTGCATGAAGTAGATGAACATCATCAGCAGGAGCATCGGGATGGAGCGGAAGAACTCGATGACCACCGCCGAGGGGATGCTGACGAGCTTGCTCTGGGAGAGCCGTCCGACGGCGAACACGAACCCGAAGACGAGCGCGAGGACCGAGCCGACCGCGAAGGCGCGCAACGTGCCGATGATGCCGGGGATGAGGAAGTTCTCCCAGGCGGGTGCCTCGAGGAACGGTGTCCACTTCGCGGCTTCCCACTGGCCGGTCTCATCGAACTTCGACCAGACAAACCAGGCGAGGACCAGGAGCACCACCACCGTGACACCGGAGTAGACCCGGTTGAGCGCCTTGCCGCGCGGGCCGGGCGCGTCGTAGAGAACAGAGGCGGCCATTATCGGATCACCGCGAATCGCTTGGAGGCCCAGTTGGCGAGGAAGCCGATGGGCAGGGTGAGGATCATGAAGCCGATCGCGAAGATGATGAAGATCAGCAGGATCTGGTCGGCCTCGTTCTCCATCATGGTCTTCATCTGACCCGATGCCTCGTTGACGCCGGTCGCGGTGACGACACCGATGGTGACGGCGACGGTGGTGTTCTTGGTCATCGCGATCAGCACGCTGGCCAAGGGGTTGATCACCGAGCGCAGCGCCTGCGGTAGAACGACGTGACGGAGGTTCTGGGTGAAGGTGAGTCCGATCGCGCGGGCCGCCTCGGCCTGACCGAGGGGCACCGTGTTGATGCCGGCACGGAGCACCTCGCACACGAACGTCGAGGTGTAGATCCCCAGCGCCAGGACCGCGAGACGGAAGTTGTTCTCGTAGAGGTCGTCAGGTGCCGGGTTGAACCCCAGTTGATACGCGAGCCCGAAGAGCGCGAAGAACATCACCAGCGTCAGCGGCGTGTTGCGGAACGTGTAGACGATGGCCGCACCGACAAACCGCAGCACCGGCACCGGAGACACCCGGAACACGGCGAGCACGGTGCCGAGGATAAGCGCGAAGATGCCGCTGTAGACGGCAAGCCTCAGAGTCAGCCCGAACGCGGTCAGGATGGCTGACCCGTACTCGGAGAAGAGATCCATGGGTCCTTCCAGGATTGTTCAGATACAGCGTTTGCTTACGCCGAGTCGGCGCAATCCGGTCCTCGCTTCGCTGTGGTCCGTTTGCGCCGACTCGGCTTTCGCTGAACGCTCAGTAGCGGTCGACCGCCGGCGGCTCCGGCAGCTCGTAACCGGACTCGCCGAGGTTGTCGTTGAACGCCTTCTCCCAGGCGCCGTCCTCGAAGGACTGCTCGATCAGGTCGTTGATCTTGTCGCGGTCCTTGCTGCCCTTGGGCAGACCGACGCCGTAGTTCTCCTCGGAGAAGGGGGCGCCGACGATCTTGAACTTGCCCGGCTCCTGCTGGGCGTAGCCCGCCAGGATGATGTCGTCGGTGGTCATGGCGTCGAGCTGGCCGCCGGCGATGGCGGTGACGCACTTGCTGTAGGTGTCGAACTCCTGCAGCTGGACGCCCTTGGCGTACTCGTCCTTGACCTTCTGGGCCGAGGTCGAGCCGGTCACCGAGCAGAGCTTCTTGCCGTCGAGCGTGTCGGGGCCGGTGATGTCGGTGTTGTCGGCCGCGACCAGGAGGTCCTGACCGGCGATGTAGTAAGGACCGGCGAAGTCGACCTCGGCCTTGCGCTCGTCGGTGATCGAGTAGGTCGCCAGGATCATGTCGACGGTGCCGTCCTTGAGGAAAGTCTCGCGGTTGGCGGAGACGGCCTCGACGAACTCGATCTGGTCGCCCTCGTAGCCGAGACCCTCGGCGATGTAGGTCGCCATGTCGACGTCGAAGCCCGAGTAGGAGCCGTCGGCCTCCTTGAAGCCGAGACCCGGCTGGTCGAACTTGATGCCGATCTTGATCTTGTCGCCGCCGGCGTCGGAGCCGGTGTCGTCGCCGCCACCACAGGCAGCGAGCGAGCCGGCGAGCGCGAGGGCGCCCACGACCGCGGCGATCTTCTTGAACTTCATCGAATCCACCTTCTGGAATATGAGTGTTGGTGCATTGCAGGGTTCGCGAGCTCAGGGGCTCACCCGAGACGTACGTTCAGTGTTTGAGGATCTTGCCGAGGAAGTCCTTGGCGCGCTCGGACTGCGGGTTGTCGAAGAACTCGGCCGGGGTGTTCGACTCGACGATCTGGCCGTCGGCCATGAAGACGACGCGGTCGGCGGCGACCCGGGCGAAGCCCATCTCGTGGGTGACGACGATCATCGTCATGCCCTCCTTGGCGAGGCTGACCATGACGTCGAGCACCTCCTTGACCATCTCCGGGTCGAGGGCGGAGGTGGGCTCGTCGAAGAGCATCACCTGCGGCTTCATCGCCAGCGCGCGAGCGATCGCGACGCGCTGCTGCTGGCCGCCGGAGAGCTGGGCGGGGTACTTCGCCGCCTGCGCGCCGACGCCGACGCGGTCGAGCAGCTTCTTCGCCTCGGCCTCGGCGTCGGCCTTCTTCAGCTTGCGCACCTTCATCGGGCCCAGCGTGACGTTCTGCAGGATCGTCTTGTGGGCGAAGAGGTTGAAGCTCTGGAAGACCATCCCGACCTCGGCGCGCAGCTTGGCCAGGCCCTTGCCCTCCGCGGGCAGCTCCTTGCCGTCGAGCTTGATCGTCCCGGAGTCGATCGTCTCCAGCCGGTTGATCGTGCGGCAGAGGGTCGACTTCCCCGAACCCGAGGGCCCGATCACCACGACGACCTCGCCACGCTTGATCTCCAGGTTGATGTCCTGGAGCACGTGCAGGTCGCCGTAGTGCTTGTCGACATGGTCGAGCACCACCAGGGCGTCTCCCGAAGGTGCGCTGGTGGGATCTGTGTCAAGCACGGTCATGCCGCAGACCTAACCACATCCTGCATTGCACATCCATGACTTGGTCCCCGGTATCGGTTACAAGCGCATAACCAACAAGATTCAGTACGCCGGGCCGCCACCGCCATCCGCGCTGGATTCCTCCGCGCGGCCCCTGCGGTCGTACGCTTGAGGGCGCTATGACTACGTCGATCGCCTCTGGCTCCGCAACGGCCCGTACGTACGAAGTCCGCACCTACGGCTGCCAGATGAACGTCCACGACTCCGAGCGCCTCTCCGGGCTGCTCGAGGACGCGGGCTACCTCAAGGCGACCGAGGGCACGCAGGCCGACGTGGTCGTCTTCAACACCTGCGCGGTGCGGGAGAACGCCGACAACAAGCTCTACGGCAACCTCTCCCACCTGGCCCCGATCAAGGAGGCCAACCCCGACCTCCAGATCGCTGTCGGCGGCTGCCTCGCGCAGAAGGACCGGGCGACGATCACCGAGAAGGCGCCGTACGTCGACGTGGTGTTCGGGACGCACAACATCGGCTCGCTCCCGGTGCTGCTCGAGCGGGCCCGGGTGCAGGAGGAGGCCCAGGTCGAGATCCTGGAGTCCCTCGAGGTCTTCCCGTCCACGCTGCCCACCAAGCGCGAGTCGGCCTACGCCGCCTGGGTGTCGGTGAGCGTGGGCTGCAACAACACCTGCACCTTCTGCATCGTTCCGAGCCTGCGGGGCAAGGAGAAGGACCGGCGCCCGGGCGAGATCCTCGCCGAGATCGAGGCGCTGGTCGCCGAGGGCGTCACCGAGGTGACCCTGCTGGGCCAGAACGTCAACGCCTACGGCGTGGAGTTCGGCGACCGGCAGGCGTTCTCGAAGCTGCTGCGCGCCTGTGGCGAGATCGAGGGCCTGGAGCGCGTCCGGTTCACCAGCCCGCACCCCGCGGAGTTCACCGACGACGTCATCGAGGCGATGGCCGAGACGCCCAACGTGATGCCGTCGCTGCACATGCCGCTGCAGTCCGGCTCCGATCGGGTGCTGAAGGCGATGCGGCGCTCCTATCGGTCGACCAAGTTCCTCGGCATCATCGAGCGGGTCCGGGCGGCGATCCCGCACGCGGCGATCACCACCGACATCATCGTCGGTTTCCCGGGGGAGACCGAGGAGGACTTCCAGGCCACCCTCGACGTGGTCCGCGAGTCGCGGTTCGCGAGCGCCTTCACGTTCCAGTACTCCAAGCGTCCCGGCACCCCTGCTGCCGACCTCCCCGACCAGATCTCGCCCGAGGTGGTCAAGGACCGCTACGGCCGGCTCGTCGACCTCGTCAACGAGATCGCCTACGAGGAGAACAAGAAGAACGTCGGACGTACGCTCGAGCTGATGGTCGCCGAGGGCGAGGGCCGCAAGGACGCCGAGACCCACCGCCTCTCGGGCCGTGCTCCCGACAACCGGCTCGTTCACTTCAATGCGGCCGGTGCCGAGGGCGTACGTCCCGGCGACATGGTCAAGGTCGAGATCACCTACGCGGCGCCGCACCACCTGGTCGCCGACAACCCGGTGCTCGAGGTGCGTCGCACCCGTTCCGGCGACGCCTGGGAGGCGCGGCAGGGCCGGACCGAGCCCGAGACGCCTTCGGTGGGCCTGGGCATGCCGTCGGTCGGTGTGCCGGCTCCGCTGCCCGCTGCGCCCGCCTGCGGCTGATCGTGCGGCGTCACGTTACTCGAACAGCAAATTCTCCGTAACTCCGTTCCCCCGAGGGTATTTCTGTCCTAGCCTGAGGCAACTTGTCTCAGGAAGGGATACCCCCATGTCGATTCCCAAGCTGGCCGGCAGAGCAGCGGCGATGGGTGCGCTCGGAGTGCTGGTGGCATCAGGCCTGGCGGCCGCGGCGCCCGCGTCCGCGATGCAGGCGGCAGGAGAAGGTGGTGCCTGCTTCGACCCGCACGAGGTCGGCGCGACCCGTGTCGCCGAGGGCGCCAAGCAGGTCCGCGACACGAACCATCTGACCGCCAAGCAGGCCGACGCCAAGGAGAAGGCGCTCAGCGACGCGCTGGCGGCGAAGGGGAAGAAGGGTGGCAGCGCCACCCTCGGCCCGACGACCATCCCGACCTACATCCACGTCATCCAGGAGGACGCCACCACCGGCGCCGTCCCGCAGGCCAACATCGACGCGCAGATCGACGTGCTCAACGCGGCGTACGCCGGCACGCCGTTCTCCTTCGAGGTGGCCGGCCAGGAGACCACGATCAACCCGGCCTGGTACCCCATCATCTCCGGCTCGGCCGGGGAGCGGGAGATGAAGTCGACGCTGCGCCAGGGCGGTGACAACGCGCTCAACGTCTACATCGGCGAGATCGACGACGGCCTGCTCGGCTGGGCGACCTTCCCGACCAAGAACATCTCGTCGCAGGACGGCGTGGTCATCCTGGCCGGTTCGCTCCCGGGCGGTGACGCGGCGCCGTACGACGAGGGCGACACCGCCACCCACGAGGTCGGCCACTGGCTGCACCTCTACCACACCTTCCAGGGTGGCTGTCACGGCAAGGGCGACCAGGTCGCCGACACCCCGGCCGAGGCGGCGCCCGCGTTCGGCTGCCCGGAGGGGTCGGACACCTGCACGGCTCCGGGCCTCGACCCGATCCACAACTTCATGGACTACACCGAGGACGCGTGCATGGACGAGTTCACGCCGGGCCAGGTGCAGCGCATGATCGACGGGTGGGTGGCGTACCGCGCCTGATCGCTGCTCGACGATCTCCGTGCAGAAGCGCCGAGCGCCGGGTCCCTTGCGGGCCCGGCGCTCGATCCGTCTGCGATCAGCGGAGCTGACTCAGAACTGCGACTGCTCCTGCTCGCCGCCGAAGCCACCCTCGCCCGAGCCCTCGTCGGAGCCGTAGGCGGAGCCCTCGGACTGCTCCTGGCCGCCACCGAAGCCGCCCTCGCTGGACTGCTGCTCGCCGTAGGAGCCGCCCTCGTTCTGGCCACCCTCGGAGCCGTAGGAGGAGCCCTCGTCGGACTCCTGGCCGCCGTAGCCACCCTCGCTCGAGCTCTCGGACTGCTCGCCGCCACCGTAGGAGCTGCCCTCGTCGGACTGCTCACCGTAGGAGGAGCCGCCCTCGCTCTGGCCACCCTCGGAGCCGTAGCCCGAACCTTCGGACTGCTCGCCGCCGCTGAAGCCGCCCTCGCTGGAGGACTGCTCGCCGTAGGAGCCACCCTCGCTCTGGCCGCCCTCCTGGCCGCCGAAGCCGCCCTCGCTGGACTGCTCGCCGTAGGAGGAGCCCTCGTTGGGCTCCTGGCCGCCGAAGCCGCCCTCCTGGCCGTAGTTCTGCTGCTCGTCGCTGTTGCCGTAGTTCTCAGACATATTGGTCCACACTTCCGAGTAGTTGTGTTCGGACCGGCTTCGGAACATGCGTCGCACGTCCGCCCCCCGGCTGCCCCATTCGGTGAGGCACGCGAATGAGACGCTCTCGACCGTTCCATGTGACGGCACGAATGGCAACAGGTACGTAACAGTGTTTCGGAAAAACCCACGCAAAATGTCAACTGGGTGTAGCGCTCACGCAAAGCGAGGCGGGGAGCAACCCGGTGTGGGTTGCTCCCCGCCTCGATGCGTGGATGGGCTCAGTTGCCGTCCAGCTTCTCCGCCTCGTTCTTCGCGGTCTCGACGCCCTGGTCGATCTGGTCGCTGAACTTGCCACCGGTCTTCTCGTCGGCGAACTCGCCGGCCTTGTCCAGGCCCTCGCCGACCTTGTCGGCACCGACCTTGTCGACACCCTGTCCGATGAGGTCCTTTGCCTTGTCCAAGAAGCTCATGCTTCCCCCCTCGTGTTCGGTGGCTCCCCGTATGAGCCAACTAGCCGCCAGACTAACCACATGGAGTACGACAGCAACAGGGGGACACGCGAGCCGGATAGTTCACCTGAGCTACCCAGTTTGGGATCTTCTCCTCGGTCCAGCACCCCGATCGTGGCGGTCGTGGGAGCCACCGCGGCGGGCAAGACGTCACTCTCGCTGGACCTCGCCGAGACCCTCGGCGGCGAGATCATCAACACCGACGCGATGCAGGTCTACCGCGGCATGGACGTCGGAACCGCGAAGCTCCCGGTCGCCGGGCGGCGCGGGATCCCGCACCATCTGCTGGACCTGCTCGACATCGCCGAGCCGGCCTCCGTCGCCGACTTCCAACGGCTGGCGCGCGAGCGGATCGCGACGCTCCGCGAGGCCGGGAAGACGCCCGTGCTGGTCGGCGGCAGCGCTCTCTACACCCGAGCGATCCTGGATCGGTTCGAGTTCCCCGGGACCTCGACCGAGGTGCGGGAGCGCCTGGAGAAGGAGCTCGAAACCGCAGGTGAGAAGGCACTTCACGACCGACTGCGAGCCCTTGACCCGGTGGCGGCAGAGCGGATCGAGGTCGACAACGGCCGTCGCGTCGTACGCGCCCTGGAGGTCATCGAGCTGACCGGCGAGCCGTTCAGTGCGCGGCTGCCCGAGCAGGTCTACGAGGACCCGGCCTCCATCCAGATCGGCGTCGACATCTCCCGCGACGCCCTGGACGTACGCATCCGGCAACGCGTCGCGGAGATGTTCGAGGCCGGGTTCGTCGATGAGGTCGCCCGGCTCCTGGAGGCGGGACTCGGACGGTCGCGGACCGCGGCGAAGGCCATCGGCTACAACGAGGTCGCCGCGTACCTCTCCGGAGAGATGACCCTGGAGGAGGCCATGGAGCGGACCGCGATCAGGACCCGGCAGTTCGCCCGGCGTCAGGACGCCTGGTTCCGCAAGGATCCGCGGGTCGTGTGGGTCTCCTACGACGACCCGTCCCGTCTCGAGAAGGCCGTCGCGGCGGTGCGGGCGGTGGCGCTGTGAGCGAACACGTGCGGGACCGCCTGCGGGAGCTGCTGGACGCCGTGCTCGACGGCGCCGACGAGGGGGAGCCTCGCACGCTGGCTCAGATGGCGGGTGACGCCTACACCTCGCCCTACCACTTCAACCGGCTCCTCTCCCGCGGTGCGGGCGAGCCGCCGGTGGCGATGCGACGGCGGGTGATGCTGGAGCGGGCTGCCTGGCAGCTGCAGCACGGCGGCACCGTGACCGACGCGGCCTGGGCAGCCGGATACGAGTCGGTCGAAGGGTTCTCGCGGGCCTATGCGAAGGCGTTCGGGCACCCGCCGAGCACGGCCGCCGTCAGCCACTGGCTGCCCGCGCCGAACGGGATCCACTTCCACCCGCCCGAGTCGCTGTGGGTCGACTCCCAGGAACGGGTGCTCGCGCCGCTGACCGAGCAGCTGGTGATGCACGACGTCGACGACACCCGGGCGCTGCTCGATCTGGCCAAGGGCCTGCCCGAGGAGGTGCTCACCGGGGTGCGGCTGCCGGGCCACGAGGTGCTGCCGTGGGACGGGCCGGAGGAGTCTCTGCGCCAGGTCCTCGAGGCGACCGTGTGGGCCAAGGAGTGCTGGGTGGCCTCCATCGAGGGGCTCTCGATGCCTGTCCGGCGCCATTCCGACGACGTCGCCGCGCTGATCGAGCGCCACGAGTCCGTGGCCGCACGCTGGCTCGCGGTCGTCCGCGACATCGAGCGGCGCGGGGCCTGGGAGGACCGGCTCGTGGACGCCCTGTGCGAGCCGCCGGAGAGCTTTCAGATGGGGTCGGTGGTCGCCCACGTCCTGACGTACGCAGCCCACCGGCGTCTGCTGGCCCGGATGATGCTCCGGATGGCCGGCGTCGAGGTCGACCGGGGTGACCCGATCGACTGGCTGCGGGCTCGCCGCGGCGAGGTGCCGCCTCGTACGCTGGGGCAGTGACCCCTACCTGGACTGAGATCAGCACGCTCGAGGAGCTCGTCGGCGTGGTCGGCACGCCGCACGAGCGGGCGGCGACCAAGGGGCGTCCGGCGCTCCTCGACATCGACCGGGAGTGGCTCGCCGCGACGCCGTTCTGCGTGCTCGCGACCTCCGACGCCGACGGCAACTGCGACGCCTCGCCCAAGGGGGATCCGGCCGGGTCGCTGGTGCACGTCATCGACGACAAGACGATCGCGATCGCCGAGCGACCGGGCAACAAGCGGGTCGACGGCTACCGCAACGTGCTCTCCAACCCGCACGTCGGGCTCAACTTCCTGATCCCCGGCCGGGGTGACACGCTGCGGATCAACGGCCGTGCCCGGCTGGTCTCGCACGCGCCGTTCTTCGACGAGATGGCCGTGAAGGGCAAGCGGCCGATCCTCGCCCTGGTCGTCGAGATCGACGACATCTTCTTCCACTGCGCCAAGGCGTTCCTGCGCTCTGGCCTGTGGGACCCGGAGACCTGGAACCCCGACCACCTCCCCAAGCGCGCGGTCATCGCCAAGCAGGTCGAGAACGACCCGCGCACGCTGGCGGAGATGGAGGACTACTACCGCACCGACGTCTACTCGAAGTACCTCTACTGATGACCTACTCCTACCTCAAGGGCCACGGCACGGAGAACGACTTCGTGCTGCTGCCCGACCTCGACGGCTCGGTGCACGGCGCCCTCTCCGAGGACGAGATGGTCGCGCGGGTCCGGGCCCTGTGCGACCGTCGCGCCGGGATCGGTGCCGATGGGATCCTGCGGGTGATCCGCACCTCCGCCTACACCGGTGCGGACCGGCCGGCGAGCGACGCCGAGTGGTTCATGGACTACCGCAACGCCGACGGCACCCTGGCCGAGATGTGCGGCAACGGCACCCGCGTCTTCGCGGAATATCTGCGTTCTGCCGGGCTCGCCGGTGACGAGGTCACCTTCGCCACGCGCGCCGGCGACAAGACCCTGCGCGCGGAGGGGGACGTCTGGACGGCCGATCTGGGCTCGCCGAAGCTGCTCGGGTCGACCCAGGTCACCGTCGCCCACCACTTCTGGTCGGCGTGCAACGTCGACATGGGCAACCCGCACGCTGCCGCCGAGGTCGAGTCGATCGACCCCCACGGCCCGGTCGGCGACCTCTACGACTCCCCGATCTTCGACGAGACCGTCTATCCGCACGGGGTCAACGTGGAGTTCTTCGTACGCGTCGCCGAGCGTCACGTCGCCATGCGGGTCTACGAGCGCGGCGCCGGCGAGACCCGCTCCTGCGGCACCGGGGCGTGTGCGGTGATGGTCGCGGCCGCCGAGGCCGACGGCCTCGCGATCGCGCGCGATGCCGATGTGACGTACCGGGTGGATGTGCCGGGCGGAACGCTCCACGTCACCTGGACGACCGACGACCGCGTTCTGCTCACCGGACCGGCGATCCTGGTCGCTGAAGGCACCACCTCCCTCTGACCCTCCCCGCCGAGACTGCAGAAATGGCGGGCCGAGTCTGTAGTTGTGGGTGACGAACCTCTACTTTCGCCGCCCATATCTGCAGTTTCGGCCCGCCACAACTACAGTTTCGACGAGACGGTTAACGGGTATTCACCACCGTGAGGGTGGTCACGTCTATGGTGCTGCCCATGGAGTTGACTGACAGCACAGCGATCGTGACCGGAGCGGCCAGCGGAATCGGGGCGGCAACGGCCCGGGCGCTGGCGGCCAAGGGTGCGACGGTCATCGTCGCGGACATGCAGAAGGACAAGGGCGAGGCCCTGGCGGAGGAGATCAAGGGGCTGTTCGTGCCCGTTGACGTCACCGACACCGACCAGATCACCAACGCCGTGGAGAGGGCCGTGGAGATCGCGCCGCTGAAGGCGGTGGTCAACTCGGCCGGGATCGGGTGGGCGCAGCGCACCATCGGGCGTGACGGTCAGATCGGGTCGGCGCACGACCTGGACGCGTACAAGAAGGTCATCGCGATCAACCTGATCGGCACCTTCGACATGTGCCGCCAGGCGGCGACCTACATCAGCCGCAACGAGCCCGACGCCAACGGGCAGCGGGGCGCCATCGTCAACCTGGCCAGTGTGGCCGCCTTCGACGGCCAGATCGGGCAGGTGTCCTACTCCTCGTCCAAGGGCGGCGTCGTCGGGCTCACCCTTCCGCTCGCGCGCGACCTCGCCGCGGTCGGCATCCGGGTCAACACCGTCGCCCCGGGGCTGATCGACACCCCGATCTACGGCGAGGGCCCCGAGTCGGAGGCGTTCAAGGCCAAGCTCGGCGAGAGCGTGCTGTTCCCGCACCGCCTCGGCGTGCCCGAGGAGCTGGCGAGCATGGTCGTGGAGTGCCTGACCAACGACTACATGAACGGCGAGACCATCCGGGTCGACGGCGGCATCCGGATGCCACCGAAGTGACCGGACGCAACTGGTAACAGGACGCAGGTAGTACCCCGACGGCTGGCGCACCGCTAATGTGTGCGCCAGCCGCGGACCGTTCAGACCGCTCTGCGGATGTCGGAGCTAGGGGAGTTCGCATGTCCGATAAGGCGGACACCGGTACGTCGAAGGCGCTCGCGATCATCGAGCCCGAGGCGCCCGCCGGGCCGACCGAGCCCACGAGGGAACCGCGGTTCACCCGGGAGACGGTCGGTGTGATCGCCGGTGCCGCCGGCGTCTTGGCGCTGTGCCTGCTCGCGACCGCGCTGGTCGCCGAGGGCAAGGCGGGCTCGAGCAGCGAGCGGACCTGCCTGGGCCCGCAGATGACGGTCGCGGTGGCCCCCGAGGCGGCGACCGTGGTCGGCAACATCCTCGAGGACGCCGGCTGCGGCCAGATCGAGGTCGAGGCGACCAAGGCCGACCAGGTCCTCCAGCCGATGGCGCTCGGCGGCGAGCTGCCCGACGTGTGGATCCCCGACTCCTCCGTATGGCTCGACCGGATCACGCCGGCGACCGAGCCGGTGACGCTGCGGGCCTCGATGGCCTCCTCGCCGGTCGTGCTCGTCTCCGGCGACGGGCTCGCCCGCACCTCCTACGCCGAGGCGTTCGCCGAGGACGACCTGCTGATCGGCGACCCCCAGCGGATGATGAGCGCCCTCGGCACGGTGGTCGCCGGCCAGGCGAAGCCGGCGAGAGAGGCCAGGCTGGAGCCGTACGGCGAGCGGATCGCCTCCGGCGACGAGGCTGCCGCGCCGACAGATTCGGGCCGCCTGGCCGAGCTGCAGACCGTCATGAGCGGGGTGACCGCGACCAGCGAGCAGCAGTGGTCGACGTACGCGCCGATGCTGAAGGCCGCGGCGCCCAAGGAGGGCACGGTGGTCCTCGACTACCCGGTCCTGATCACCGCCGACTCCTCCCGCCGCAACGCGATCGCCGAGTCCATCACCAGCTTCGCCCGTGTGCTCGACAGCGGCGCGGCCGACACCGCGCTGACCCAGGCCGGGTTCCGCACCACCGGTGCCGGCAAGCCGTCGCCCACCGTCGGTGCCTACACCCGGGTGGACGCGGCGAGCGTGACCAACGCCGCTGCCGAGTGGGACGCCAAGCTGCGGCCGACCCGGACGATCGCAGTCGTCGACGTCTCCGGGTCGATGGCCTGGCAGACCGGTTCCGGGACGACCCGTCTCCAGCTCACCCAGGCGGCGGCGTCGGAGGCCGTCGAGCTCCTCCCGGGTGGCGCCGCGGTCGGGCTGTGGGCCTTCTCCGAGGCGGCCGAGGGCGATCCCGCCGACCACACCGTGCTCGTCCCGACCCGCCAGCTGGCCTCGAAGGACCAGCGCGCACAGCTGCGCGAGGAGATCGCCGGCCTCACCGCGCGCACCGGCGGCGGCACCGCACTGCACGACACCGCGCTCGCGGCCTACCAGGCGGCGGTCGCCTCCTACGACCCGCTCGCCTCCAACACCGTCCTGCTCTTCACCGACGGCACCAACGACGACCCCGGTTCGATGGACCTGGACGAGCTCGTACGTCAGCTGGAGGCTGCCTCCGACCCACGCCGGCCGGTCCGCGTCCTGGGCATCGGGATCACCGCCGACGCCGATCTGGGCGCGCTGCAGGCGATCGCCGATGCGACGGGTGGGGCTGCGTACGTCGCGGAGCGTCCGGAGGACGTCGGGACCGTGCTGCGGGAGGCGCTCGAGCAGCGCTGAGGGGCGCTCTTGGATAAGCATTGTCCCCCGGGTGGTGTGGCGCCGTACCCTTGTTGGTATATGACGAACAACGCACACGATTTCTCACTCGCTGACGAGCTCGAGGCCACCCAGGACTGGGACGCGCTCGACGACAGCTTCGAGAGTGGTTACGCCGACGAGGATCCCGAGGACAACGATCCGACCGTCGGCGCGATGGAGCTTGCCGAGCGGCACGCGCTCAAGCGCGTCGCCAGCCTGCGCACCGAGCTCGAAGACATCACCGAGGTCGAGTACCGGCAGCTGCGCCTGGAGCGAGTGGTGCTCGTGGGCGTGTGGGCCGGCGGCACCCAGACGGACGCCGAGAACTCCCTCGCCGAGCTCGCGCTGCTGGCCGAGACGGCCGGTTCCGAGGTCCTCGAGGCGATCTACCAGCGCCGCCAGGCGCCCGACCCCGCGACCTACATCGGCCGCGGCAAGGTCGAGGCGCTCAAGGAGATCGTCGCCACGACCGGCGCCGACACCGTGATCGCCGACGGCGAGCTGGCGCCTTCGCAGCTGCGAAACCTGGAGGACCGCACCGGGGTCAAGGTCGTCGACCGGACCGCCCTGATCCTCGACATCTTCGCCCAGCACGCCAAGTCCCGCGAGGGTCAGGCGCAGGTGGAGCTGGCTCAGCTCAACTACATGAAGCAGCGGCTTCGTGGTTGGGGTGGCAACCTGTCCCGCCAGGCCGGTGGCCGGGTCGCCGGTGGTGCCGGTATCGGTGGTCGTGGTCCCGGTGAGACCAAGATCGAGACCGACCGTCGCCGGATCAACACCAAGATCGCGAAGCTCAACCGCGAGCTGAAGGCGATGAAGGGCACCCGCGACACCAAGCGCGCCGACCGCAAGCGCCACCAGATCCCCGCGGTGGCGATCGCCGGCTACACCAACGCCGGCAAGTCGTCGCTGCTCAACCGGTTGACCGGTGCCGGGGTGCTCGTCGAGGACGCGCTCTTCGCGACCCTGGACCCGACCACCCGGCGTACGACCACCGAGGACGGGCGGGTCTACACGATGTCCGACACCGTCGGCTTCGTACGTCACCTGCCGCACCAGCTCGTCGAGGCCTTCCGCTCGACGCTGGAGGAGGTCGCCGACGCCGACCTGGTCGTGCACGTGGTCGACGGCTCCCACCCCGACCCCGAGGGCCAGCTGGCCGCGGTGCGCGAGGTGTTCGCCGAGATCGGTGCCGGCGACGTGCCGGAGCTGGTCGTGATCAACAAGGCCGACATCGCCGACCCGCTGGTGATCAGCCGGTTGCTCCGCGCCGAGCCGCACTCGGTCGCGGTCTCGGCCAAGACCGGCGAGGGCATCGATGCGGCGATCAAGGCGGTCGAGACCGACCTGCCGCGGCCGGGCGTGGAGTTCTCCGCGCTGGTTCCGTACGAGCGCGGCGACCTGGTCAACCGGATCCACCAGCACGGCGAGATCGACCACCTCGAGCACACGGCCGAAGGCACCGTCGTCAAGGGCCGCGCCAACGCGGACCTGGCCGGGGAGCTGGCGGCGTACCCTGCGTGATCTCGGGCGCTGATCCGGGGCGCTGATCCGGGCCCGGTTTCGGCGTTTCGACATGGGCGATGCCAGGCTCGTCCCTCACACTTGGGGACGGTCGGTCGACGGAGAGGGCACGGATGCGCACAGAGGTACGCCGCACGGCGCGCGCCACGTTCGTGAGCGCGCTGGCCGGTGCTGTCCTCGTGGCCACGCTGGCCGGCTGTGCCGGCGAGGGCGACGGCGCGCTTCCGGGCGACGAGGGGAGCCACGGCGCCGAGGTGACCCAGGACCTGTGCACCCGGCTGGCGGCCGAGTCGGTGACCCGCGCCTCGGTGGTGACCGGGGCCGGTGAGCGGGTCGTCGTGATCGGCGACTCCTGGGCCTCGGGGTTCGGGCTCGACGACCCCGGGCTGTCCTGGCCGCGCTATCTCGACGGTGAGGTCCGGGTCTCCGGGTTCGGCGGCACCGGCTACTCGCACGAGCTGATGGAGCGGTGTGGCCCGATCTCCTTCCCCGAGCGGGTTCCCGACGCCCTCGCGCAAGGAGCCGACCTGGTCGTGCTCGAGGGCGGCATCAACGACTCCAAGAGCGACATCGAGGACGTCGAGAAGGGCTTCCGGGCCACCCTCGACGAGCTCGAGGGCTATGAGGTCATCGTGCTCAGCGCGCCCAGGGTGAACTCCCGGGCCAAGGCGATCAGGGTCGTCAACAAGATGATGCGCCGGGTCTCGGCGGAGTACGGAGTGACGTACATCAACGTCTTCGACCTGCAGCTGCCGATGCTCGAGGACAACACCCACCTGACGGTCGCGGGCCACATGCAGTTCGGGGAGATCGTCGCCCGCCGGATCGCGGAGAGCCGATCGGAGACTGTCCCCGCCCACGGCTAAGGTTGCCCGAGTGACCGCAACCGAGATCGCCTCCCAGACGCCCGTACGTGAAGCCCTGGCGGATGCGGTCGCGACCCTCGGCGGGGCCACCCGCGAGGGCCAGGTGATGATGGCCGACGCGGTCGCGCAGGCCCTGGCCGACGAGGAGCACCTGCTGGTCGAGGCCGGCACCGGCACCGGGAAGTCGCTGGCCTATCTGGTCCCATCGCTGCTCCACGACAGCCGGGTCGTGGTCGCCACCGCGACCCTGGCGCTGCAGCATCAGCTCGTCGAGCGTGATCTGCCGCGTCTGGTCAAGGCGATCGGCTCGCGCCCCGGCGTGGATGCCTCCTACGCGGTGCTCAAGGGCCGCTCCAACTACGCCTGTCTCCACCGTGTCCGCGAGGGCGCACCCGACGACCAGGGCACCCTGGTCGACGTCCCGCTCGGCCCCATGGCCGAGAAGGTCCTCGAGCTGCGCAGCTGGGCCGAGAAGGAGGCCGAGAAGGGCGGCAGCGGCGAGCGCGACTCCGCGCCGCGCCACACCGACCGCGAGTGGCGTCAGGTCTCGGTCAACCACCGCGACTGCCTCGGCGCGGCCAAGTGCCCCTTCGGCGAGGAGTGCTTCGCCGAGGTCGCTCGCGACAAGGCCCAGAAGAGCCACCTGATCGTCACCAACCACTCGCTGCTCGCGATCGACGCGATCGAGGGTGTGCCGATGATCCCGGAGTACGACGCGGTGGTGATCGACGAGGCCCACGAGCTGGTCGCTCGCGTGACCCAGGCCGCGACCGACGAGCTGACCGCCGCAGAGGTGGAGCGTGCCGCCCGCCGGGCGCAGAAGCACGTCGAGGGCTCCGAGGCCGACGACCTGGCCGACGCCTCCGACGCGCTGCGGGCGGCGATCAACGAGACCTCACCGGGACGGTTCGTGACCCTGCCGGAGCTGGTCTCCGACGCGCTCGTGCTGGTGCGTGACGCCGCACGGTCCGCGCTCTCAGCGCTCCCGAAGCCGAAGGACTCCGACAGCGCCGACCCCGGCTTCCAGCAGGCCAAGGGCGGACTCCAGGAGGTCTTCACCACCGCCGAGCGGATGGCCGCGGCCTCCGAGCACGACGTGATCTGGCTCAACGAGGGCAGCGACCGGATCCCGCCGCGACTCTGCGTCGCGCCGCTGCAGGTCTGGGCGCAGATGCGCGAGAAGCTGCTGCGCGAGAAGACCGTGGTCTTCGCCTCGGCGACGCTCAAGCTCGGCGGCGACTTCGGTTCCGTGGCCGGATCCCTCGGGCTCAAGGCGGAGGAGCGCACGGAGGTGGGCGCCGGGGCGCAGCGTACCGAGGACGTGCTGCCGTGGGTCGGGCTCGATGTCGGCAGCCCGTTCGACTACGGCAGGCAGGGGATCCTCTACGTCGCCCGCCACCTGCCTCCTCCCGGCCGCGACGGCATGGGCGCCAAGACCCTCGACGAGATCGTCGACCTGGTCGACGCCGCCGACGGGCGTACGCTCGGGCTCTTCTCGTCCCGCCGCGCGGCCGAGGCGGCCGCCGAGGTCGTGCGCCAGAAGCTGCCTCACCTGACCACGCTGGCCCAGGGCGACGCCCAGCTGCCCGAGCTCGCCGCGCAGTTCGTCGCCGACCCGCACACGGTGCTCTTCGGCACCCTGTCGCTGTGGCAGGGGATCGACGTTCCCGGCGACACCTGTCAGCTGGTGATCATCGACCGGATCCCGTTCCCGCGGCCCGACGACCCGCTGATGTCGGCCCGGCAGCAAGCGGCCGACAAGGCCGGCGGCAACGGCTTCATGCAGGTCGCCGCCACCCATGCCGCGCTGCTCATGGCCCAAGGGGCCGGCCGGCTGATCCGCACCACCACCGACCGTGGGGTCGTGGCGGTGCTGGACGCCCGGCTCGCCACCGCCCGCTACGGCGGTTTCCTCAAGGCCAGCCTGCCGCCGATGTGGGCCACGACCGACCCGGCCATCGTGCGCCAGGCGCTGAAGCGACTCTCCGAGTCAGCCTCTGCCTGATCGACCAATGGGTGAGACACTGGGCTGGACTTGACGGGCACTTCGTGGGCTTGTCGGGTGTTTCAGTGCCCGTCAAGCCCAGGGATACCCGGTCGACCGGGTATCCCTGGGACCCAGCCGCTCAGCGGTAGGTCTTGGCCCACCAGCGGTGAGTGGCCTTGTCGGGCGTGGCGACGCCGTGGCAGGAGTACGGGGTGCCCTGGCCGCACTTGAAGTTGCTGCTCGCGTTGGCGAAGGTGACCTCGACCTTGCGGATCCGCTTGGAGGAGAAGCCCTCGATGGTCTTGGTGGCGATGCCCTTGCTGTTGGGCTTGAGGTAGTAGACGCCGCGGGTGCCGTCGGTGCGGAAGATGCTGACCACGGCAGCGTTGGCGTTGGGCCGGGCGACGTCGACCTTGATGCGCAGCTTCCAGCCCTTGCCGACGTTCTTCGGGACCAGGCGCTGGGAGGCGTAGGTGAGGTGCTTGAGGGTGAACTGGCCGTCGACGGTCTGGCGCTTGGCGGGCAGCGCGGTGCGGCCGTCGTAGACCGGCGGGTAGTAGGCGCCACCCTCGCTGTAGCTCTTCGCGGGGGCCAGGTTGGCGGCGGCGAAGCGGGCGTACTGCAGCTTCAGCGTGGTGCCGCGCGCGGCGAGCATCTGTCGGATGGCGGCGGTGGAGTAGGTGGACGGGGCCCGGTTCCAGACACCGAGGACCACCTCCGGCAGGGAACCCCGCTCCTTGGCGAAGCGCTCGGAGAGGTAGCGGAAGAAGATCCAGTTGCCGTAGATGCCGAGGTTGGAGACGTTGGAGTTGTCCAGCGGCTTGCGCTGGTCCTCCAGCTGGCCGTAGGCCAGGTACTGGCGGTTGTCGTTGATGCTGTCGTAGACCTCGTCCTCGACCCAGGTCGCCGTGGACTCCATCATCCAGCGGTCCTCGCCGGCGTCGTAGGCGAACTGGACGGCGTGGAAGTACTCGTGGGCGGCGGTGACCCGGAGGTTCTCGGTGGGCGTGTTGGCCGTGCCGTACTCAGCGGTGGCGTAGTCGTTGTCCAGGACGCAGTAGGCGGTCGCGGCCGTCTTGGAGACCTTCGTCTCGGGCGCGCAGTAGCCGTAGTAGCCCTCGTCGTACAGGTTCTCCAGGTAGATGTCGACCTTGCCCGGGGTGACCGTCTTGTCGGCCGCAGGCTTGCGGTAGCCCGCCTGCACATAGACGTTGTGGACCTTCGTGACCACGTCACGGACCTGTGTCGCGTACGCCACCGAGGCGCTGTCGCCGCCCTTGCCCGGCGTGTAGTGGACGCAGACGACGTCGCTGCAGGTCTGGGTCGCGGTGCGCGGGCGGGCGAGCAGCTCGCGCGCGGCCTTCTGGTTGGAACCGTCCAGGGCGTCCTTGGCGTTCCACAGGTTCGTCAGCGCGATGGTCGCGTCGGGCCGGCCGGCGACGTGCCGACCCGGCACGACCTGGCGGGCGCCGCGGACCGACTGGTTGCGCTTGACCTTCTTGGCCTCGGCGAGAGCCTCCCGGGCCTCCTCCTCGGTCACCGGCTGCGCGGCGCTGGTGTCACCGCCGGTCCGCACCGAGCTCGCCGGGGTCGACCCGGTTGCGGGCATGGTGGCGGCGAAGGTGGCCACTACCATCCCTGCGATCAAGACGAAGGAGCGTTGTTTGCGGTTGATCCGGCGGGCAATGTTTCGCATGAGATACCAGACGTTCGGGAAGGCAGACCAGGGCAGTCTAAGGGCACAACGACTCGGCCACACCAGTGAAACGCCTAGACGGGCTCGGTGACGTGATGGAGCCGGTTGCTCCCGGTCGCGGTGGCGTACGACCTGGCCCAGGTGGCCGTGGTCCTGGCGTCCTTGCGTTCGACGATGACGTACCAGTCCATCTGGGCCCGGTTGCGGGTCACGTCGAGGACCGAGAAGCCGTGGTCGTCGAAGTTGAGGTAGCGGACGTGGCGGTTGGCGGTCCTGATGATGTTCTCGACCGTCACGCTCACCGTGCGGCGCGGAGCGCCGAGGATGTCCTTGAGGTTGTTCGAGGTCACCGAGGTGGCGACGAACTCGACGCCGGCGGTCCTGCCGAGCGGGTAGACGGCGGAGTCGTACGGCAGGTCGCAGGCCCACGCCGAGTGGATGTCGCCGGTGACGAAGACCGTGTCCGTGATCGCGTTGTTGCGGATGTGCTCGAAGAGCTCGGTGCGGTCCGCGGTGTAGCCGTCCCACTGGTCGACGTTGTAGGCGATGCCGTTGTCGGGGAGTAGCCCGGTGACGTCGTTGACCGGGCTGACCAGGCTCTTCGGGAGGGCCGCGAACGTGACCGGCGCGATCATGACGGGGTTGCCGACGATCTTCCACCGGGCGTCGGTGAGCAGCCCCTCCTTGAGCCATTCCAGCTGCTCGTCGCCGGTGATCGTACGGTCGGGGTCGTCGACGCCGGCCAGATCGGTTCGGGCGACCTGCTCGGAGCGGTAGGAGCGCAGGTCGAGCATGCTCAGCTCGAGCAGGGTGCCGAACCTCAGCCGCCGGTAGATGCGGTCGTGGAGGTGGCCACCGGTCTCGACGACGGCAGTGCCGTCGACACGTAGCGGCATCCACTCGTCGTAGGCCTGGTTGGCGTTGGTCTTGCGCTCGATCCAGTCGTACTCGCCGGGCTCGTTGTTCTCCGCACCCAGCAGCCAGGCGTCGTTGGCCGACTCGTGGTCGTCCCAGGTCACGATCCACGGCAGGTGTGCGTGGGCGTCGGCGAGGTCGGCGTCGCGCTTGTACTGCGCGTGCCGGATCCGGTAGTCGGCCAGGGTGTGCATCTCGTGGGCCGGCTCGTGCGGGCGGATGTCCTCGTTGGCCATGCCGTAGCCGTACTCACCGGGACCGTACTCGTAGAGGTAGTCGCCCAGATGGAGGATCGCGTGCAGGTCGTCACGCCCGGCGAGGTGGCGGTAGGCGGCGAACCAGCCGGCCTGCAGGTTGGAGCAGGAGACCACCCCGAAACGTACGTTGTCCGGGGTCGCGTCCGCGGCCGGAGCGGTGCGGGTGCGACCGACGCGGCTGGTCCGGCCGTTGTAGGTGAAGCGGTAGAAGTACCAGCTCTCGGGGGAGAGGCCGGTGACGTCGAGCTTCACGGTGTGGTCGCGCTCGGGTCCGGTCTGGTGGGAGCCCTTCGCGATGACCCGGCTGAAATCCGCGGTCGGCGAAACCTCCCAGCGGACCAGGATCTCCTCGCCCAGGCCGGACCCCGGAGTCGCCTCGGCGGTGGGCGTGATCCGGGTCCAGATGACCACACGATCCGGGAGTGGGTCGCCGGAGGCGACGCCGTGCTGGAAGTGGTTGAGTGTGGTTCCCGCCGCCTCGGCGGGCGCCGGCAGGGCCACGACCCCGGCTCCTGCGGCGGTGGCCAGCCCGGCGGCGATGAGGGTGCGGCGGTCGATCTGCGTCTGGGGCGTGCTGCTCTGGGTCACGCCGTATGGAACGACGCAGCCGCCGGCCCTGTCATGGGCCGGCGGCTGGATTTCACGCAGTGTTCCCGGACTGGTTCCGAGAGGTGTGGCGGAGGACTCAGAGGCTGCGCAGGACCGCCGTCACCTTGCCGAGGATCGTCGCGTGGGTGCCGTCGATCGGCTCGTACGCCGCGTTGTGCGGCAGCAGCCAGACCTTGCCGTCCTTGCGGGAGAGCGTCTTGACCGTCGCCTCGCCGTCGATCAGCGCGGCCACGATCTCGCCGTTCTCCGCGGTCGGCTGCTGGCGCACGACCACGAAGTCGCCGTCGCAGATCGCCGCGTCGACCATCGAGTCACCGGAGACCGAGAGCAGGAAGAGGTCGCCGTTGCCGACCAGCTGCTTGGGCAGCGGGAAGACGTCCTCGACGCTCTGCTGGCTCGAGGTCTCCTCGGCCAGGATCGGGCCACCGGCCGCGATCCGACCGACCAGGGGAACCATGGCGGCGTCGGGGTTGGGGTTGACGACGGCCTCGGCCGCGATCGCCGGCTCGGTCTCCTCGCCGGACATGGCCTTGCGGTGGGCCATCACCTCGGGGAGGAAGACCTCGAGGGCACGGGGTCGCTTCGGGTCCTTGCGGATCAGACCACGCTGCTCCAGCGCGCGCAGCTGGTGGGCGACGCTGCTGGTGCTGGTCAGCCCGACGGCGGCGCCGATCTCGCGCATGCTGGGCGGGTAGCCGCGCTGCTCGATGCTGTCGCGCAGGTGAGCGAGGATGCGCTGCTGACGCGGCGTGAGCCCGGTCGCGTCCGGCGGCCCGTCGGGCAGCTCGCGGACGCGGCTCTTCTTCGAACCGCCTGATCCGGTGCCTGTCTTCTGCGTGGTCATGTCATCACATTAGTCCCTCTGGCACCACGACATCAAACATCTGTTCGATCTCGTTCGAAGTGCGTGTCGGCGTTCGAAAATTCTTGGCGTCGCTACTTGCGTTGTTCGAACACGTGATCTACCTTCGAACATGTGCTCGATCGAACACGTGATCGAGAGACTTGTGAACTGGAGGCCGTGATGAGTGCAACCGTCTATGTGCTGCCCGTAGCCGAGCCGCCCCGGCCCGTGCGGGAGGTGCGTCGCTCGACGGTGCGGCTCACCCGTCGTGGGCGGATCGTCGTGTTCGCCTTCGCGCTCGTCGTGCTCTTCGCGATCGCGTTCGTCGGGGCGCGAGTGGCCTTCGCGGTGGACGGTGATGCCGACAAAAGCCCCGCCCCCGCCGCCCACACGATGGTCGTCGGTGATGGCGACACGCTCTGGGACATCTCCGCGGAAGCGGTCGCCGGGACCGACGCTTCGATTCGGGAGATGGAGCAGAGGATCAAAGAGCTCAACAGTCTCGAGTCCTCGATGCTCGTGTCCGGGCAGACCCTGATCGTTCCGACCGCGCCGTAGAGGCGCCGACAGATGTCCGGCTGCTCCTTCGACCCTGGCGGCCGGCAACCGGGGAAAAAGTGAGAGTGCTGCAGACGATGGGAAGCGTCTGCAGCACTCTCGCTGTCCTGGCGGTCGTCGTCAGTGACGCCCGCGGTAGGGGGTGTCCGGCTCGGGTGGCGGCCACTGCTTGTTGCGGGTGGTGTGACGCGGTGGCCACTCGTCGTCCGGCTGGGCGGCCGGCGGTTCCTGGGGCTGCCGCTGGGTGGGCATCGCCTGCGTCGCTGCGGGATCCTGGGTCAGCCGAGCCCTCGAGCCGGTCTGGCCGTAGCTGGTCGGAGCCTGGTAGGCGCCGGACTGATACTGGGACGAGCCGGCCTGCTGGGTGGGGTAGCTGTCCGTGCCGTAGCCCTGAGAGCCGTACGCCGGGGAGCTCGTCGGCGTGGAAGCCGGGGTCGGCGGGCTCGTGTAGTAGGGCGGGGTGCTCGGCGGTGTCGGCGTCGGGGGCTGGTAGCTCGGCGTGCCGTAGGCCGACCGGCTCCCGGTGGTGCCGAAGTCCGAGGAGCTGCTCGTATAGCCGTAGGGCGACTGGGAGCCGGTATCGGTGTAGGCCGAGCGGCTGCCGGTGTCACCGTAGGGAGACTGGCTCCCGGTGTCGGAGCTGTGTCGGCCGTAGGAGCCGGTGTCCTCGTAGCCGTAGGAGCCGGTGCCGTAGTAGTCCTGCTCCATGTAGGTCGTCTGGTCGCCGTAGGGCTGCTCCGGGTAGTCCTGCTCCTCGACGTAGGCGTTGGAGTGGCTTCCGGTGTAGTCGTCGGCGGGCGGTGGGGTGGGGGAGCCGGTGAGGGCCCGCCAGGCCTTCCCGGCGAAGGTGAAGGTCAGGAAGAGACAGGCGACTGCGACGACGGCAGCGATGGCGAGCTTCACCCAGGCGCCGAATTCGCCTCCTCGTGCGTCGGCCCCGAAACCGACGGCGACCCACACCAGCACTCCCCAGATGACGAGGAATGCCAGCGTCGCGATCGCAGGCAAGATGAACGGTGGCCGGGGACCGCTTCTGGGGCGCGTGCCTCTCCGCGACCCGACGCGATTTCCTCCGGAGATGTTTGTCACGGGGTCATTCTTACCCATCTGGGCCAGCGCGTCGCCGCTGAACCGGAATCTTTCGGTGTTTGACCGGCGACACGCCGGGCGCACGGGGAAACGCGACGCTCGCTTGCATCGGCTGAGGGGCGGGCGTACGGTTACCACTACATCTAGTAGTTACACCGCTGTAGTTATCCACATCTAGTTCACATGAACGGGTGGATGACCCACAGCGATGGGGGTGTTGTTCCACAGGGACTCACGCTCAATTCCACAGGTTCCACAGGCTCGGGCCGCCGCTGAGACGGCCTGGATCCACAAGGCTTCACGAGAGGGGCTCGACCGTGCACTGTCCGTTCTGCCGACACAGCGACACCAAGGTGCTCGACTCCCGCGTGGCCGAGGACGGCGGCCAGATCCGGCGCCGTCGGGTCTGCCAGGAATGTGGGAAGCGGTTCACGACCGTCGAGCAGATGCAGCTGATGGTGGCCAAGCGCTCCGGCGCGGCGGAGCCGTTCAGCCGCGACAAGGCGGTGCACGGCGTACGCAAGGCGTGCAAGGGCCGCCCGGTCACCGAGGACCAGCTCGCCTGCCTCGGCCAGGAGGTCGAGCAGGCGCTGCGGAGCCAGGGGTTGGCCGAGGTTCCCAGCCACGAGGTGGGGCTGGCGATCCTCGCGCCGCTGCGCGAGCTCGACGAGGTGGCCTACCTGCGCTTCGCGAGCGTCTACCGGGCCTTCGGGTCGGCCGACGACTTCGAGCGCGAGATCCAGATGCTGCGTACGGAACGGGAAGTCCAGGACTTCGAGGCAGAACATCCGGTCGAGGCCCCGGTGGGCAGCGACTAGATCCCACGGCCATTCGCAACGATGGCGCCACAGACCGGCCCGGGCAGGCCGTGGGGAAGCGACCTGTCCGGGCCATCCAGCACAACAACAGCACGACGCACGAAGCCCGAACGGGCGCTACAGGAGACTCCACCATCAGCACCGACCAGCAGTACGGCACAGCGATCGATGACAACAGGGGGAACGAAATGACAGACACGGCAGCAGAGGCACAGGCATCGTCGAAGGCGGGCGCCGGGCTGAAGATCGAGCGGATCTTCAGCACCGAGGGCGTCCACCCGTACGACGAGATCACCTGGGAGCGACGCGACGTCGTCCAGAAGAACTGGAAGACCGGGGAGACCGTCTTCGAGCAGACCGGAGTGGAGTTCCCCGACTTCTGGTCGATCAACGCCTCGACGATCGTCACGACCAAGTACTTCCGCGGTGCCATCGGCACCGACAAGCGTGAGCAGAGCCTGAAGCAGCTGATCGACCGGGTCGTGAACACCTACGTCGCCTCCGGCAAGGAGAACGGCTACTTCGCCTCCGAGGCCGACGCCGACCTCTTCGGTCGCGAGCTCACCTGGCTGCTGGTCAACCAGCACTTCGCGTTCAACTCGCCGGTCTGGTTCAACGTCGGCACCGAGTCCCCCCAGCAGGTCTCGGCCTGTTTCATCCTCTCGGTCGACGACTCGATGGACTCGATCCTGAACTGGTACAAGGAGGAGGGCCTGATCTTCAAGGGCGGCTCCGGTGCCGGTCTCAACCTCTCCCGAATCCGCTCCTCCAAGGAGCTGCTGAAGTCCTCCGGCGGCACCGCCTCCGGTCCGGTCTCCTTCATGCGCGGCGCCGACGCGTCCGCGGGCACCATCAAGTCCGGCGGCGCCACCCGTCGTGCGGCGAAGATGGTCGTCCTCGACGTCGACCACCCCGACATCGAGGAGTTCGTCGAGACCAAGGCGCGCGAGGAGGACAAGATCCGCGCCCTGCGCGACGCCGGCTTCGACATGGACCTGGGTGGCAAGGACATCTCGTCCGTGCAGTACCAGAACGCCAACAACTCGGTGCGCGTCTCCGACGAGTTCATGCGCGCGGTCGAGGAGGGCAAGAAGTTCGGTCTCCGGGCGCGTACGACCGGTGAGGTCATCGAGGAGATCGACGCCCGCGAGCTGTTCCGCAAGATCTCGGTCGCCGCGTGGGAGTGTGCCGACCCGGGTCTGCAGTACGACGACACCATCAACGACTGGCACACCAACCCGGAGACGGGCCGGATCACCGGCTCCAACCCGTGCTCGGAGTACATGTCGCTCGACAACTCCTCGTGCAACCTGGCGTCGCTCAACCTGCTGAAGTTCCTCAAGGACGACGACACCTTCGACGCCGTGCGCTTCCAGCAGGCCTGTGAGGTCGTCTTCACCGCGATGGACATCTCCATCTGCTTCGCCGACTTCCCGACCGAGGCGATCGGCGAGACCACCCGCGACTACCGCCAGCTCGGCATCGGCTACGCCAACCTCGGCGCCCTGCTGATGGCGATGGGTCTGGGGTACGACTCCGAGGGCGGCCGCACCATGGCCGCCGCCATCACCTCGCTGATGACCGGTGCCGGCTACAAGCGCTCGGCCGAGCTGGCCGGCGTCGTCGGTCCGTACGCCGGCTACGCCCGCAACGCCGAGGCCCACCAGCGGGTCATGCGCAAGCACCAGGCCGCCAACGACGCGGTCCGCTCGATCAACCCGGTCGACCGCAACATCATCGACGCGGCGACGAAGGTGTGGAACGACGTCGTCGAGATCGGCAAGGTCAACGGCTTCCGCAACGCCCAGGCCTCGCTGCTCGCGCCGACCGGCACCATCGGCTTCATGATGGACTGCGACACCACCGGCATCGAGCCCGACTTCTCGCTGGTCAAGTTCAAGAAGCTCGTCGGTGGCGGCTCGATGCAGATCGTCAACCAGGTGATCCCGCGGGCCCTCACCAAGCTGGGCTACCAGGCCGAGCAGATCGAGGCGATCGTCGCCTACATCGCCGAGCACGGCCACGTCGTCGACGCCCCCGGCCTGCGCCAGGAGCACTACGAGGTCTTCGACACCGCGATGGGCAAGCGCGCGCTGCAGCCGATGGGCCACGTACGCATGATGGCGGCGACCCAGCCGTTCCTCTCCGGCGCGATCTCCAAGACCGTCAACCTGCCCGAGTCCGCGACCGTCGAGGACATCGAGCAGGTCTACATGGAGTCGTGGAAGCTGGGCCTGAAGGCCACCGCGATCTACCGCGACAACTGCAAGGTCGGCCAGCCGCTGGCCGACGGCAAGTCGGAGAACGCCAAGAAGGACCAGGGTCTCTCCACCGCTGCTGCTCCGGCTCCCGAGGCCGAGGTCGAGCCCGAGGTCGTCGAGAAGATCATCGAGAAGATCGTCTACGCCCCGACCCGCAAGCGCCTGCCGAAGTCCCGCGTCTCGCGCACCACCTCCTTCACGGTCGGTGGCGCCGAGGGCTACATGACCTCCGGTGCGCACGCCGACGGCGAGCTCGGAGAGGTCTTCCTCAAGCTCGGCAAGCAGGGCTCGACCCTGGCCGGTGTCATGGACGCCTTCTCCATCGCGGTGTCCGTCGGCCTCCAGTACGGCGTTCCGCTGGAGACGTACGTCTCCAAGTTCACCAACCTGAAGTTCGAGCCCGCCGGTCTGACCGACGACCCGGACGTACGCATGGCGCAGTCGCTCATGGACTACGTCTTCCGCCGCCTGGCGCTGGACTACATGTCCTTCGAGGACCGCTCGGCTCTCGGCATCTACTCCGCCGACGAGCGTCAGCGCTACCTCGAGACCGGCTCCTACGAGCAGCTCGGCAACGGCACCACCGCCGCCGAGCTCGTCCAGAAGCCGGCTCCGGAGCGCAAGGTCGAGGCGAAGACCGAGGTCGTCGAGGCCGACGTCGAGGAGGAGGCTCCCGCCGAGGCGCCTGCAGCGGAGGCGCCCAAGGCCGCCCACACCACCGCCGAGCTGCTCGAGTCGATCAGCGGTATGGCCATCGACAGCCCGCTCTGCTTCACCTGCGGCACCAAGATGCGCCCCGCCGGGTCCTGCTACGTCTGCGAGGGCTGCGGCTCGACCTCTGGTTGCAGCTGAAACCCTCCGCTATTGCATCTGATGCATCAATAGCCGGGCGCTGAGTCAGCGCCAGTACCTCCTGCAGAGAGGGGTCATCGACTTCGGCCGGTGGCCCCTCTTGCGTTGCGCGGGAGCGGAGAGGCGACTGGACGCCTGGACCAGAAGTTGCAGACTCGCCGCCATGGCCGGCCACACAGAGAAGGATTCCGATGATCACATCCATCGCACTGCTGACGGCCCGCCCTGGGATGAGCCGTGACCAGTTCATCGACTATTACGAGCACCACCACGTACCGCTCATCCTGAGCGTCGCGCCGGCTCCGGCAGCATATTCACGCAGTTATCTCCCCACTCTTGACGAGCGGAGCTCCGACGCGGACTTCGATGTCATGACCCGCTTGCAGTTCGAGGACCGAGCAACTCGGGACAAGTGGATCGCTGCTGTGTACGCACCTGGCTCCGGCGTAGCCGAGGACGAAGCGCGCTTCCTTGACCGAACCCGTACCCGTTCCTGGATCATCGAGGAATGGGAGACGACGCACGAATAGCATTCCGGCTACAGCCGCCACCGTCGACAGATCCCGTTCGACCGAGGGCGCGCCTGCGGTACGAGGCGTACGGCCTCGTCGTCGAGCTCATCGGGCCACGGGTCAGGCACATTGGCGCCGGGTGAGCGGGCTCGGCATCGATGTCGGTCTCCTCGGAACCATGACGTGGGAGCACCGACAGCCTTCCGGCCCTCCGATGGGTGGCTTTCGTCCCTGTGGCCCGGACGGTCGGCGCGTGACGATCACTGTAGGAACGGAGGCGCGCGCCGCGCGGTCGCGATGTTGGGCTCCGCTCGAAGGACAGGAGTCGACAAATGATGGGTTACGGATACGGCATGGGGGTCGTGGGCTGGATCGCCATGACCATCTTCTGGGTCGGGCTGATCACCTTGGTCATCTGGGTGATCGCCCGCGTCCTGCCGACCGGAGGTGCCGGGGGTGACTCCGCGCCGCGACGAGGCGGAGCTCCCACGGAGAGTGCTGAGGACATCTTGGACCGGCGTTTCGCCGCCGGTGAGCTGGATGAGGAGACCTACCGGTCGATGCGCGCCACCCTGCGTTCCTCCAGGACCACCGGGACCGAGTCCCGGTGATGCGTACGCTGAAGAGCCTGTGGGTTCCACTGGTCGCCCTGCTCGCGATGCTCGGTTCCGGAGCCTGGCTGGTCGCCCAGGATGACGACTCCCGCCGCGGGTACGGTCCCTGGGGAGGAACGGGCATGCCGATGATGGGCGGCGCGGCCGAGTCGAGGTGGCTGTCCGGCGATCGCGACCCGGTGGACGATCTCGCGGAGGCACGAGACCGAGCCGAGGACTTCGCCGAGACGCTGGGGCCGGGGCTGCGCGTAGGCGAAGTGATGCGGTTTGCGAACAACTACTACGCCGAGCTCGAGGAGTCCGACGGGGCCAAGGCCACCGAGGTGCTGGTCGACCCGTCGACCGGGGCCGTGCAGCTCGAGTTCGGGCCGGCCATGATGTGGAACACCCGCTACGGGATGATGGCCCGCCCCGGCGCGTCTGCTCGGCTCAGCGCCGAGCAGGCCCGGGCCACCGCACAAGCCTGGGCCGAGGATCACGACGGTCTCACCGTCGCCGAAGCCGAGGCCTTCCCTGGCTACTACACGTTGCACACGCTCGAAGGCGACCGTATCGAGGGGATGCTCTCGGTGAACGCCACCACCGGCGCCGTCTGGTATCACAGCTGGCACGGGGAGTTCCGGGAGATGTCCGAAGGCGCGTAGCTGCAGGTGCGGGCGACGAACGCCCGCACCTGCAGGTCTCGGAGCGGGTTCCCCGGGAATCGTCAACGGCCGAAGAAGCGGCTCAGCCAGGTGCCGTTCGGGTCCTTGGGGTCGGCGGAATGTCCGGGGCACCACTGCCCGGCGGGTACAGAGGCCTTGATGGCGGCGACATGGCGGCCGCAGCCGGCCCAGGTGGTCTTCTTGCACTTCTTGCAGCGGACGGGACGACACATTGCTCGTTTCCTTTTCTGTGGTTTCTGATGGTTTCAGCTGTGGGAGAACGTGATGTTGGGCAGCACGCGGCGCAGCCAGGCCGGGGTGGCCCAGGCGGCGCGGCCGGCGACGCGGAGCATCACCGGAAGCAGGACGAGACGGACCAGGAAGGCGTCGAGCAACACGGCGACGCCGAGGATCACGCCCATCTCCTTCGGCGGCAGCGGGCCCGACAGGGCGAAGGTGAAGAACACCGCGACCATGACACCGCCGGCGGCGAAGATGACCCGCCCGGAGTGCGCGACCGCGCCGACCATAGCCTCGTGCGGGTCGCCGGACTTCTCCCAGTGCTCCTTCGCGGAGGCGAGCAGGAAGACGGTGTAGTCCATCGCGATCGCGAAGATCATCGCGAAGAAGAAGACCGGCGCCCAGGCGTCCAGGAAGCCTTGAGGCTCGAATCCGAGGAACCCGGAGCCGTGTCCGTCCTGGAAGACCAGGCGAGCGACCCCGAACGCCGCGGCGGTCGACAGCAGGCTGACCAGCGTGCCGAGGAGCGAGATCAGTGGCGCCTGCAACGCCACGAGCAGCAGGAGGAAGCCGAGCACCAGGACGACGCCGATCACCAGTGGAGTGGTCGTATCGAGCTGGTTCTTCAGGTCGATGTTCTCGACCGCTGCGCCGCCGACCAGGGCGGAGTCCGGCAGATCTGCGCGGAGACGGTCGACGCTCGCGGCAAGGTCAGGATCGGAGGGATCGACCGTCGGCACCGCCTGGATCAGGCTGTAGTCGGTGCCGTCCGAGGCGGGCGCCGAGGGCATGACGGTCTCGATACCCTCGTCGTCGGCCAGGATCTGCGATGCGGCCTCGGCGTCGCGCTTGTCGACGACGACCTGAAGCATGCCCGGAGCACCCTCACCGAAGGCGTCCTGGACCTGGTCGTAGCCGACTCTCGCGCTGGAGTCCTCGGGGAGCACCTTAATCGACGGCATCGCGGTCTCGAGGCCGAGGATCGGGGCGGCCAGCACGATCAGCACGACCAGCGAGCCCAGGCCCCAGACCATGGGGCGTCGCCACAGTCGTTCACCCCAGGCGGCGAACACGGGGGAACGGTGCTCGCCGGCCCTGACCCAGGGCAGCGAGAACTTGTTGATCTTCTGGTCGAGGGCCACCAGCACCAGGGGCAGCAGTGTCAGCGTCGCGGCGAGCACGAAGACGACCGAGAGCATGATCCCTCCGGCCATGGAGCGGAACGACGGTGAGGGCACCAGCATCACTGCAGACAGCGAGACCAGCACCGTCACGCCGGAGAGCAGCACCGCCTTGCCCGCCGTGTCCATGGTTTCGGCGATCGCCGCGCGCGCGGAGCTGTGGTGTCCCATTCGGGCCGCGCGGTATCGGGCGACGAGGAAGAGGGCGTAGTCGATGCCCAGCGCGAGGGAGAACATCATCGCGAAGTTCATCGCCCAGATCGAGACCGGAACCAACTCGTTGATCAGCACGAGCGAGCCGGCGGAGGCGACCAGGCCGGCGAGGGTGAGGACGAGTGGAAGGCCGGCAGCGACCAAGGCCCCGAAGGCGAGTACGAGGATCGCGAGCGTGACGGGCCACGACATCATCTCCGAGGTGAGCATGGCCTCCAGGTTGGCCTCGTTGAAGTCCGACCACAGCAGCGACGAGCCCGTGGGATTGACCTGCACGGTGTCGGTGGAAAGACCCTGGAGCTCTTCCTTGAGATCGGTGGCGACGCGGACCATCTCGTTGGTGTCCACGCCGGCGCCGGCCAGCACCACTGCGGTGGCGCCGTCCTGGGACAGGCTGACGCCAGGCATGGGTTCGATCACCTCGTCCAGCCGCGGCTCGTCCCGGAGGATCTGGATCACGTCTGTCAGGACCTGCTGACCCGCACCGTCCTGGAGCGAGCCGTCGGTGCTGTGGACGACCACCTGGATCGCGTGGCTGGCGTTGCCGGCGAAGTGCTCCTGCGCGAGCTCGCGGACGGCCACAGACTCTGATCCGTCGGCCTGCCAACCGGCCCCGGAGAGGTTCTTCTCCACGGCGGGAGCGAAGACGCCCAGCCCGATCACCAGGAGCACCCAGCCGATGGTGACCAGGCGTCGGTGATCGGTCACCCACACCCCCAGCCGGCCCAGCGGGCCAGGTTGTGGGAACGGGGCGGTCGCTGGTGGGCCAGCGGCGTACTTCGTCTGCGGCATGCGTGCTTCCTCTCGATAGCGTAACCCCCTGGGGGGATGCGGCGACGACGGTAGCATAACCCCCCGGGGGGTTGTAGAATCGCTGGAGACGAACGTGATCCTCGGAGTCCGTATGCCCCGGCTCGCCCATCGCGCGCTCGAGGCCGACCCGTTGGACCCACTCATTGAAAGAAGAAGGACGATGCAGCTCGAGCCTGACGAGATCAAGGCCGTCATCACCCGACTCAAGCGCGCCAACGGACACCTCGCCTCGGTGATCCGGATGCTCGAGGAGGGCTCGGAGTGCGAGGACGCGCTCACCCAGCTCGCGGCGGTGAACAAGGCGGTCAGCCGAGGTGGATACGCGCTGGTCGCCACGGGGCTGGAGAAGTGCCTGGCGGAGGGTGGTCGCGACAGCGTGGACACGAAGAAGATGGAGAAGCTCTTCCTCGCGCTGGCCTGAGCTGCCGGGCCGGTTGCCGTCCACAGGCGGCGTTCGGCACCGGGTTGTCCACAGGCGCCCGAACACGGGTGGCGGAGCGGCGAGATCCGGGTTCTGCTGGGGCCATGCCCAAACCAAGGAAGCACGACAGATCGCCTCGCCCGCCGAACAGAATCGGCGATCCGCGGCGGCGTTCGTTCGCCGAGAAGGTCGTCGGCAGTCCCTACTGGCCGGCGATGTTCGCGGTGAACGATGCCGAGTCCCGTGGAGACGTGAAGGCGGCGCTGGAGATCGTCCGCAAGACCGCCCGTCAGCTCGACGACGAGCAGTTCTGGCATCCCTCGCGCCTCGAGCGGCTGGAGCAGATCCGGCTGCTCGAAGCGCTCCTGCCGCGGTGGGCGCACTCGCGGTGGATCGTCGCGCAGGCGATGCAGGGGACCCACCCTCGCAACCAGTGGCGGATGGCGAAGGCGATCAACGTCGCGCTCGACGTCCGTGGTGGTCCCGACCCCGACCGCGACCGGGAGGATGACCGGATCCGGGTCATGGATCGCGACTGGGTCTATCGCCAGTCGTTCCTCTACGACCTCGGCGGGCTCGAGGCGTTCCTGCGTCACAACGCCTCCGGCGCCCTGATCGCCGGCGCGGACCGGATCTGGGAATGGGCACGGGCGCCGATGCGCGGCGTGCGACTTCTGGAACGGGAGCCGAGACACCTGTTGTGGGAGGATCCCGAGACCGGGGAGCAGGTGCGCACGATCAACATCGGAGCCGGCATGCTCGTCGAGGACGGCGAGTGCGCGATCGGCCGGATCGTGCCGCTGGAGAGCGGGGCGATGTTCGAGACGGCGCCGTTGCGGGTCCCCGACGAGGTGGCGTACGCAGTAGCCGACGAGCCCGACAGATGGACCGAAACGCTGCGGGACGCCTGCGCCCAGGGCCCGGACGAGATCTGGATCCGCCGGGGGCTGCGCGACTACGGGCTGCTCACTGACATCCCTCACGCCCTGGTCGGTCTCGCCATGGACGCGGGCCTGCACGCATTCCACGACCCCGATGACGAAGAGCTCGCCGAGATGTTCACCCACCCCGCCGACTACCCAGCCTGCCTCGCCGCCTGGCTGGTCCGTCCGGAGACGATCAATGCGCTTCGCGCCGGGGTGCCCGCTGAGGGGCGCGCGGCCCTCGTCGGATTCGCCGAGTTCGTCCACGAGCCGGCGGCGAGCCTCATCCACGACCTCGTCGACCACCACCAGGAGGCCGCCTGAGACTCCGCGAGGTCCCTCGCACGAACCTGGAGTTTGACCTAGTTTGATTCCAGTCGGCATCGCGGTGATCGCGCTCGCCAGCCTGACACTGCCGCATAACGCCCGCGGTTCCTGGATTTCAACAAGAAGGGCCTGACGATCGCGGAATACGCCGACAACAGCAACAGCCCGGCTGAGCCCAGCGGCGAGCGGATCAACTACTCACCCCGCATCGACTGGATCGAGGAGGGGCCGCCGGTGGTGGTGCTGTTCCATGAGATGGCGCACGAGTACGACTTCCGCCACGACCAGTTCGACCGCACGGAGTACTCCGGGGACGACACGGTCAACCACGGCGTCGAGCAGGGTGAGCGGGTAGCGGTCGGTCTGCCGATCGACCACGACAACGACCCCAGCACCCCGGAGCGGATCGACCCCGACCACTCCTACGATCTGACCGAGAACGGACTTCGTGAGGAGATGGGTGCGCCCGACCGGCCGCACTATTGAGACGATGAGGAAATTGCTGATGAGCTCGGCGATCGCAGCCCTGCTCGCCGCGTTGAACGGCTGTGGTGGCTCGGCCGTGCCGGCCTTCGAGGACGGCGGCGAGCCGCCCGCCCCGAGCTCCACGGCGTCTGTGCCCGACATCGACTTCTCGGCCGACATCGAGGCCGACTCGACGACGGTGTCGGTGACCTACACGGTGACCAACAACGAGTCGTCCGCGGTCTTCGTCGCCGACCGCACGCTGGTGCCGTCCGGGGCAGGAACGAAGCTGTCCACCGCTCCCCACGTCACGGCCGAGAGCGGTTCGGACGGGCCCGTCCTGGTGCTCTCCCATCGAGTGTTCCCGTGGCCCCGGGCGTCAACCTGGCGGTCGCGCCCACGGGTGGCGGGCAGCTCCTCGCACCGGGCAAGACGCTGAGGGTCGAGACCGGCGTCGACCTTCCGGCCACGCGCAACCAGCCCTTCGGCAACGACCTGGGGCACGGCAAGATCGCACTGCCCGAGGACCTCGTGGCCGTGCGCTTCTGCCTCGGTGTCATCGCGTCACCCGTCCCGCCCGCGCTCAAGTCGGCTGACGCGGGGGACGGGATGGTCACCTTCGCCCACGGCAACGCGGGCATGACGCGCAGCACCTCTTCTGCAGCGAGGTCAAGCGGCTCGGCGACTACTGATCCCGGCGGAGCGTGAGGGTCGCGATACGGACCGACCAGCGTTACCGCCGCGTTCACGCGTAAGGGGTTGTCACGCGATTGCGGCCCTGGTTGCATCTGTCCACCCCCTTCCCCCACCGACAAGGGACCCACATGACCCTCGGGAAACGACTCACGCGCAAGCTCGCCCTCGCGCTTCCGCTCGCCACACTTCTCTCCGGCGTCCCAGCCGCCGCCTGGGCAGCTCCGCCGCCGGCGCTGCCGGCCTCGGCGCCGGAGGCCGACCGCACCTGGCAGCCGGCGCTCGACTTCGACACCGACGGCTGTTACAGCACCCCGGCGATCGGGCCGGACGGCACGCTCAACGGCGGCCTCGCGATGGGTGGCACGGTCAACGGCCAGTGCCGCGACCTCTCGGACCTGCAGAACACCAACGTCTACTCCCGCTCGAAGTGCAACAACGGCTGGTGTGCGTACCTCTACGGCTACTACTTCGAGAAGGACCAGGTCTCCTGGGGCCCCGGCTCGGCGGGCCACCGGCACGACTGGGAGCACATCATCGTGTGGGTCCAGGACGGCCACGCGCGCTACATGTCGGTCTCCCAGCACTCCGGCTACGCGATCAAGCCCGAGTCGGAGCTGCAGTTCGAGGGCGGTACGCACCCCAAGGCCGTCTATCACAAGGACGGTGGCAGCACCCACTGCTTCCGCTTCCCCAAGACCGGCGGCGGAGACGAGCCGCCCGAGAACCACGAAGGCGTCTGGCAGGTCAAGGGCCTGGTCGGCTGGGACAACTACCCGGCCGGCATCCGCGACCGCCTGGTCGCGGCCGACTTCGGCGCCGCCACCTTCAAGCTGACCGACGCCCGCTTCGGCAACGCGCTGGCGGGCGGGAAGCCGGCTGCGGTCACTCTGGATCCGTACGCCTGACCCACGGTCACACCAGAGCGTGAGGCGCCTCCGTCGCGCGCCCCTGGAAGGCGAGGATGGCACGGTTGAGCACGCGGCCGTCGCGGACCTCGATCGCTCGGCGCAGCGTCTCGACGGCGTCCCACGCGGTCGGTCCCTCGAGCACCGGACGCAGGAACGGGATCAACGCGTTGCTGTTCTCCCAGGTCGCCGAGTTCCACAGGTACGACGGACTGTGGTCGACCGCGTAGTACAGGACATTGTCGCCGACCAGGAAGGCCGGGTCGTCGAAGGTGGTGGGCCGGGCCCAGGTGAAGCCCATGCCCAGGTCGCAGGAGACGTCGACGATGACACTGCCGGGGCGGAAGGCGGAGAGGTCCTCCTCCTCGAGGAAGACCAGTGGGTTGGCCGTGTCCTGCAGGGTGCAGTTGACGACGATGTCGTTCTCCGCCAGGTACGGCGCCAGCGGCTCGCGCCCCCGCTCGGTGATCACGTGGCTGACGTGCTTGCCGTCGGGCTCGTGGCCGAACTGCCGGATCAGCACCGAGTGGATCGGTGAGCCGACCGCGGCCACCTCTCGGTTGGTGAGCACCGCGACCTCGTGCACACCGTGCGCGTTGAGGGCGGTCACGGCGCCACGTGCGGTGGCCCCGAAACCGATCACCACCGCGCTCAGGCGGCGACCGTAGTCGCCGGTCAGCCCGGCCAGCTCGAGTGCTTGGAGGACAGAGCAGTAGCCGGCCATCTCGTTGTTCTTGTGGAACACGTGCAGACCGACCGCACCGTCGCGGGTCCAGTGGTTCATCGCCTCGAAGGCGATCAGGGTCAGGCGCCGGTCGATGGCGACCTGGGTCAGCTCCGGGTCCTGTACGCAGTGTGGCCAGCCCCAGAGCGTCTGCCCCGGGCTCAGCGCCTCGACGTCCTCGAGTTGCGGCTTGGGGAGCAGCACGACGTCGGAGTCGGCCAGGATCTGGTCGCGTGACGCGAACCCGGCGACGTACGTCCCGAGAGCCTCGTCGCTGACCCCGAACAGGGCGCCATAGCCGTCCTCGAGCGTGATTCTGGACCGGATGTCAGCGTCCAGGTTCGGGATGTGCTCGGGGTGGAGCGGCAGCCGGTGCTCGTTCTCCTTGGCCGACGAGCCGATGACACCGAGCCCTAGGCGCATCACTTCTTCTTCGGCGGATGGATCTTGTCGGCAAGGGTCTCCGTGGACCCCGAGCTGCGCTTCTCGGCGCGCTTCGCCTTGATGGATTTCCCGGACTTCTTGGACATCTTCTGCCGCGGCGACTTGTCGCTCATGGGGATCTCTCTGATGGGAAGCCTGAATGGCTCCATCCTGCGACAGTACGCCCTTGCTGGTCGGAAGCCGGCCGGGGTCTCCCTCGCCCCGTGCGCCTGAGCCGGCCGGCCTCCACTTCTCGCAGGTCAGGTGGCCTGCGAGAAGTCGAACAGGGCGATCGGGGCCGAGGTCGGTTCGTCGGAGCCTCCCTCGGGCTCGACGGTGATCCCGGCCGCGCTCGCATCCGCGGCGTCGCCCTCGAGGACGAAGGTCTGGTCGCTGCCGGCAGGCATCAGCCCGGCCGGCACCATGACCTCGTCGTGCTGGAGCCACAGCTCGTAGACCTTGCCGGTCGGCGCGGCCGGCATGCCGGAGGTGACCAGCACCGCCCTGTTCTCCGAGACCGAGCGGACCACCCGGGCACGGGCCTTGCCGGGCAGGTCGACGGCCACGGTCGTCGCGTCCTTGGCGCTCAGTACCCGCTCTGCGGTCGTCATGGTCTGGCTGGAGTCGTCGTCGCGGATCAGCTCGACCGCGGCGACCGTACCGGTGCCGACGACGGCCAGCACCGCAGCCGCGGCGGCGAACGTACGCCAGCCGAACCGGCGACCGCCGGACGAAGCCTCTGCCTGGACGGCAGTGTCCTCGTGGATCGCCGGGGTCTCGGGCGGAAGCGGCCGGATCTCCTTGATGCCGGCGAGCAACCGGTCGCGCAACTCGGGCGGAGGCGCGGTGTCGGTCAGGCTGCCGAGCGTCCAGGCACTGTCGCGCAGGCTGGCCACCTCGTCGCGGCAGTCCGCGCAGACGGCGAGATGCTCCTCGAACCGAGCGCGTTCGATGTCGTCGAGGGCGTCGACGGCGTAGGCGCCGGAGAGGGCGTGAATGTCGTGCGCGGTCATCGGCTCACTCCCATCGCGTCGCGCAAGCGGATCAGTCCGTCCCGGATACGGGTCTTTGCAGTGCCTATCGGCAGGTCAAGCATGGAGGCGACCTCGGTGTGGGTGTAACCACCGAAGTACGCCAGCTGTAGAGCCTCACGCTGCACAGCTGTCAGTGTCTCGAGTGCGGCGTGGACGCGTCGAGCCTCCAACGAGGCCTCCACGGCTTCGGCAGTCGTGTCGTGGGGTGGGGTCTGGGTGGTCCCGTGGTAGGCCGTGTCGTTGCGGCCGGCCGACTCCGCGGACCGGACCCGGTCGACGGCGCGACGATGGGCCAGCGTCAGGAGCCAGGACTGGGCACTGCCCAGGCTCTCGTCGTAGCGGCTGGCCGTACGCCACACCTGGAGGAACGTCTCCTGAGTGACTTCCTCGGCCTGAGCCGGGTCGCGCACCACCCGCAGCACCAGTCCGTGCACGCGGGCGGAGGTCGCGTCGTAGAGGGCGGCGAAGGCTGCTTCGTCGCCTCGGGCGATGCGGCGAAGCAGCCCGGCCAGGCCCGGCGACCCGGTTCCCTCCGGCGACGGGTCGCCGGAGGGAACTGAGCTGAGCGATCTCATGTGTCGATCCTTGCGGATATCCGGTTCGATGTCCCGATCAGGGCATCAGAACGGTGTCGACGACGTACACCGTGGCGTTGGCGGTCGGGATGTTGCCGCACAGCACCTTGGCGTTCTCCTTGCCCACGGTGAACTCCTCGTCCGAGCCCTCCACGGTGATCATGTCACCGGCCAGGGTCTCGTGCTCACCGGCGACCTCGTCCGGGCCGAGCTGTCCGGCCACCACGTGGTGGGTGAGGACCTTGGTCAGCATGTCCTTGTCGGCCAGGACGGCGTCGAGGTCGGCCTTCGGGATCTTCTTGAAGGCGTCGTCGGTCGGGGCGAAGACGGTCAGCGCGTCGGCGCTGTTGAGGGTGTCGACGAGCTCGGCCTGGCCGACGGCGGAGACCAGCGTCTTGAGCAGCGGGTTGGCGCTCGCCGCCGAGGCGACCGGTGCGGTCGACATGCCGTTGAACGAGCCGGCACCGTCGGCGGGGATCAGCTTGCACCCTTCGCCGAAGGTCTGGGCCCCGGCCTCCTCGGTCTCCTCCGGTGCGGCCTCGGTGGTCTCGGAGGTCTTCGAGTCGCCGTTGTCCGTGGATGCGGTGTCCTCGGAGCCACATGCCGAGAGGCCGAGACCCAGCAGGAGGGCCAGGGTGGCAGCCGCGCCGCCGGTGCGGGTGAGCGTGTTGGTCTTCATGGATTGGCCTTTCGAGGGATGGTTCGTGTTGCTGTCATGAGGGCTTCGGCACGGTGGCCGGATCGGATTTCGTCTTTTTTCAGGCGACCGTGACGACGATCTGCTGGATGCCGCTCGACCCGTCGGGGAACGGGGCGGCCCGCTCGTCGCTCTGCACCGTGCCGTCGCGGTCGGTGACCCGTACGGCCAGCTGGTGGCTCCCCGGCTCGGCATCCCAGGGCAGGAACCACTGGCGCCAGTAGTCGATCCCGGCATCGGGGCCGAGCTCGGCCGGCTGCCAGCGGCCGCCGTCGATGCGTACGTCGACCTTGGCGACGCCGTGGTGCTGGGCCCAGGCGACGCCCCCGATGACGGTGCGGCCGGCGGAGATGTTGCTCAGCGGCCGGGGCGTGTCGATCCGGCTGGACAGCTTGATCGGGGCATCGACGGCCCAGTCGCGGTCGGTCCAGTAGGCGGTCGCCTCGTCGTACCGGGTCAGGGTGAGCTTGGTGACCCACTTGGTGGCGCCGACGTACCCGTAGAGTCCGGGAACCACGAGCCTGGCCGGGAAGCCGTGGACGCGGGGGAGGACCTCGCCGTTCATGCCGAGGGCGACCATCGCGTTGCGGCCGTCCAGGGCCGCCTCGAGCGGGGTGCTGATCGTGAAGCCCTCGACGTCGGTCGAGAGGATCTGGTCGGCGTTCTTGCCGACCCCGGCCTCCTCGAGCAGGTCCTGGAGAGGTACGCCGGTCCAGCGTGCCGCGCCGACGAGCTTGCCGCCGACCTCGTTGGAGACGCAGGTCAGGGTGATGTCGTGCTCGACGTTCTCGCGCTCGCGCAGGTCGTCGTAGCTGAAGGTCAGCTCGCGGTCGACGTCGCCGTCGATGGTCAGCGACCAGCTGTTCTGGTCGACGATCGGGACGGCCAGCTTGGTGTCGACCCGGTAGAAGTCGCGGTTGCGGGTGATGAACCGGGAGATGCCCTGGTGGGTCTCCTCCAGTCCTGCCGGGAGCGCGGGCAACGGGTCGCGGACCCGCGGCAGCATCAGGTCGGCGAGCGCTGTGCGGCTGCGTACGATCAGCTGTCCGCCGGTCGCGGCCGCGGCGGAGAGCAGGGCGAGCGCCCCGAAGCCGATCAGGACGCTGCGGCGGGTGGCGGCGCCTTCGTCCGGGGCCTCGCGCCGGTGGCTCGGTGCGGCATCGGCGGTCAGGGCGCGGGTCAGCAGCACCAGCACGGCGGGGCCGAGGACGAGCGCCACCAGGGTGGGCACGAGGTCGGTGATCTCGAAGAGCGGCTGGCGGACCACGGCGGCTCCGGCGAGCACGACCAGGCCGGCGATGAGCCCGACGCCGAGTCTGAGCCGCCGTCGGGCGATGACGCCGATCACGGCGGCGAACGCGATCGTGACCAGCAGCACGCTGCCGATCAGGATCGGCTTGTCCGCGCTGCCGAGCTCGCGCACCGCCCACTCCTTGACCGGGGTGGGCGTCGCGTCGATGACCGCGGTACTGACCGCGAGCGCTGGGGACGAGGCCGGCGTCAGCAGCGCGGCCGTGAGGTGCGCGACGGACATTCCGACGGCACCGGCGAGCACACCGGCGGCGGCATGGGCGAGGGTGTGGCGATCCAGGTGTCTCATAGCGGGGATTCGCGCCCGGCGGCCGAACGGATTTCTGTGTAACACGCTGTTCGTAGGACTACTCGCCCTATGAGAACGACCGGATAGTGCTACGAACAGCGTGTTACACGTGCTCGGGCTAGCGATCGGACGTCAGCGAGCGGCCCGAACGACAGGCTCAGTCGGTGTCACGCATCTTGGCGAGCCTGGCCCGCAGGCCGGGCACCCGGTGCGCGTTGGCACGCAGCTCGACGTACTTGTCGCCGTAGACCCAGAGCAGGGCGTCGTCGAGCCGCCGCACCGCGCCCGGCGGATAGCGGTAGTCCATCCGCGCCATCAGGGTGTCCTCGTCCACGGAGCGCAACGCGTCGCCGAGTTCGGTCAGCGAGGTGATGCCCAGCTCGAGGATGACGCCGGAGATCCAGCCGTAGTGGTCGGTGCGCGACCAGCCGGCGTCGGCGTACTGTCCGGCGAGGAAGGCCGCCAGCTCCCGGGAGCTGATCCGCGGGTCGTCGTCGACGGGCTCGGTGCTGGCGCCGGTCACGCCCTGCCGCAGCCGGTCCCTGATCGTGGAGAACTCACGGTCCGCGAGCTCGAGCAGCCCCGCGGCGAGCGTGAACCGGCGGTCGAAGTCGGGCACGTGCTCGCTGGGGATCGTGCCCTTGTAGCGGATGTCGTGCTCGAACTCGGCCCAGGCGTGCTGCAGTACGGTGCGGATCTGGATCTGCGCCTGGCGGCCGCGCAACAGCTCGTACGCCGCCTGTCCCTCGCGAGCGGGGTCGAGGCTGACCAGCAGGTGACGGCTGGCGTACCCGAACCGGCCCTCGCTCGCGGTCTCCTCGCCCATGTCGCGGTCGTCGAGGACCACCACCTGGTCGTCGAGGAGCTCGGCGACGGCCTGGACGTCGCTGTGGACGTAGGTGATCACCCGCAGCCCGATCTGGTCGGTGATCTCGCGGAGCGGGTCGGTGTAGACCGGCCGTCCGTCGACGGTGCGAGCCGCCTTGGCCGCGAACGACGCGACCGACTTCGCGCGCGAGGTCACGGTCAGGTAGTTGATGCCCGCCTCGTCGAGGATCGAGGTCACCAGCTGTACGTACTGGTCGGCCGCCTCCTGCAACGTCGGCTGGATCGCGGCGTACTCGCGGACCGCGGTCCCGGGGTCGTGGATCTTCGCCCCGGCCTGCCCGCGCTGTCCGCGCGGGGTGGGGCGGAGGTCGTCGGGCAGCGTCGGGGTGACGATGTAGCCGGTGGCGAAGTCGCCGTAGGTCGTGGTCCGCTCCGGTGCGCGGGTCGCGAACAGGCCGATGTAGGCACACAGCACCGCGTCGACCTGGTCCTCGACCGCGCGCAGCTCGCTCTTGCGTACGGCGTTCTCGGCGGCGGTGCGGAGGGCGAGCCACGCCGGGTCGTCGAGCAGCAGCGGCGGCTCGGAGCTCTGGAGACCCTCGAGCAGGCCGAGCAGCACGAGCAGCTCGGCACGGAGCTGGTCGATCTCACGGCCCGACTTGTGCTTGTACTTCAGGGTCCGGCCGAGGCGGAAGAGGGCGACCGTCGCGGGGTGCGGGTAGACCTCGATCGCCCGGCGCCGGCGGCCCGAGCGGGGGTTCATGTCGAGCCCGAGCCGGGCCGCGATCCGGGCGCCTCGAGGCTGTTCGCCGAACTCCGGCTTGCTGGTGTTGGTGGGGTGGGCGCCGGCGTCGAAGCGAGCGAAGTCCTTGTTGAGCGCCGCCTCGGCCGGACGGTTCCCGGTCGGGTTGGTGACGATCAGGGGAGCATCGATCGCGACCAGGCAGTCGCTGTCGACGTACGGCTCCAGGGCGGCGACGATCTCGTCATCGGTCCTGGCGGCCGAGACGTGGACAAGACGGCCCTCCTCGTCCAGGACGGCCAGGCCCGTCGGCCTGCGCACGCCCCAGGCGAGGTCGACTCCGATGAAGTGCATGAGGCCAGACTGCCCGTCCGCGCGGCGCGTGCCTAACCTCCGCGGTCGTCAGCGGGTCGCCTGCACGATCGTGATCGGGCCGAACCGGTGGTCGATGTGGTCGATCTCGCGGGCGTCGGTGAATCCGGCGTCGGTCAGGATGGTGACGATCCCGTTGTCGAGGTTGCGCTCGGTGTAGGCGTTCATCCCGCGGTGCCGGTGGCCCTCGTGTCCCTTGTGGCCGTGTTGCTTGCCGTGTGCGCCGTGGCCGTGGCCGTGGTCGGGGGCGCCGAAGTCGACGAGGGTCACCCGCCCGCCGGGCTTGAGCACCCGGTACGCCTCGCGCCCGAACCCTTCCCGCCCGGTGTCGTCGACGTGGTGCAGCGCGAGCGAGGAGACGATGTGGTCGACGCTGCCGTCGTCCGGCAGCAACCGGTCGGCGTACCCCTGCACCAGCGAGAGACGTACTCCTCGCCGACCCGCCTTCCGGGCCGCCAGCCGCAGCGCGCCCGCGTCGGGGTCGTGCCCGGTGACGACGGCCCCGGGTACGGCGCGGAGCACCGCGAAGGAGAGGTTGGCCGTGCCGCAGCCGACGTCGAGGACGGTCTGACCGGGCTGGATGCCGGCGAGCTCGACGGTGCGCTCGTGAAGCGGGCGCACGCGCGCGAACCGGGTGAAGAGGTCGTAGAGGGGGAGGAGCCAGGTGCGGCCCATGCCGGGGAGGAACTCGCGGTCCTGATCGCTCTCGGCGCGGCCGTCGATGATCTGTATGGTGGTCATGGTTCTACGATGGGACATTCTGTGGATCTGCGGTGGGAGGGAAGTCGGTGGCGATGGGACGTTCTTCGGATCCGCTCTCGACGAGGGTGCGGTCGGTGCGTACGGTCCGGGCCGACGGCACCCCGATCTACCGTTGGGAGCAGCGCCCCGGCATGCCCGCGGTCAGGGTCGTACCCCTCGATCCCGACTGCGACACCGAGCACCTGCCTCCCGACAACCGGCACGCCCACGACTTCTGGGTGCTGGCCTACGTCGAGCGCGGCGGAGGCGCCGTCGGCCTCGACGGCCGGCAGGTGGCGCTGCGCGACGGCGAGGTCCACGCGGTCGCTCCCGGACAGGTCGTCGCCGCCGAGTCGCTCGCCGAGCTCACCCACGCCCGGGCCTGGTCGGTGGCCTTCACCCCCGACGCCATCCCCGCCCTCGCCTCCATCTCCCCGCTCACCTGGGCCCACCACCCGCTGCTCGCCCTCTTCGCCGCTGAAGGTCGTCATGCAGTGGTGCCCGAGGAGGAGCGCCCACGCTGGCAGGCCTGGCTCACCGAGCTCGCCGACGAGCTACGCCACCCCGACCGCCTCGGCGCCCACGAAGCCGTCACCGCCACTCTCACCAATCTGTTGGTCGCCTCGGCCCGCTTGGCCCCGACCGCCCCCATCGCCCCCGACCCGCTGGTCAGTCGCGTCTTCGACGAGATCGAGAGGACGTACGCCGCCAAGGTCTCCGCCGGCGACCTCGCCCGCTCCCTCGGCTACACCCCCGGCCACCTCACCACCGTCATCCGCCAACGCACCGGCCGCACGCTCCTCGACTGGCTCACCGAGCGCCGCCTCACCGAAGCCCGCCGCCTCCTCCGCGAGACCGACCTCCCGCTCTCGGTCATCTCCACCCGCACAGGCCTCACCGACCCCGGCTACCTCGTACGTCGCTTCAAGGCCCGTTACGGCACCACCCCCGACCGCTGGCGCAGGGAGGCGTGAACCAGCGAGGCTTCACCAATCCCCGAGGTTGAGATCTTGGGCGCGCGAGACTGCGCTGTCTATCTGATACGCAGCTGAGGTCAGCATGGCGGCCGAATCTTCAAGGCCGCCGAGGTCATCGGCCGCGCCTGCCAACATGCTGGCCGCGTCCTCGAGTCCGCCTATGTTCGAGGCTGCCGTGGCTAGGAGGCTGGCTGAGTCGTCGAGGCCCGCCAGGCGGTCCGCCGCGTCAAGCAACATCCAGGCAACGTCAGGGTCGACGAGCGGACGTTCAAGTTGAACCGCCTCTAACTCGCCGATCAAGGATCGCATGAGCGCGGCAGCTTCTTGGTCGACTTCCGCTAGTTGGCTGACCGCATCTTCGATCTTCTTGAGCCGTGACTCAAGTGCACTGGTGATTGCTTCCCCAAGGTTCTCTGGCGTCCAGAAGTTGCTCCCGAGCGTGTCGAAGGCGTCCCCGTACCGTCGCTCGGCCTGGATCTTCCAATCGTTGAGAAGCTCAACTGGATACTGATGCTCTCGGGAGTCGACCCGCTTGTGGTGAGGGCGACAGAGCAGGATGAGGTTGGGATAAGCATTCCGCTCGTGGTCGCTCATCGTCTCGTCGTAGCGGGCTCCTCCGATGTGAAGGGCGCGGATATGCGCGATATCGACCGCAATCTCCGGCGCATCATCAACCATGGTGACGGCCTGTACCGTGCAATCTGGCCAATAGCAGACTAGCGATCGAGAGAACAGCGCCGCCTTGTCGGCGGCTCGATAGTTGCGAGTTCCCACTGTGACCTCTCCTCTTCCCCGGATGGCGTCAGTCGAGTCGGGCCCACGAAATCGTTCCACAAGTCGCGCGTCGATACGCCAGGTCCTGTGAAGGTCGTCTCTGGACGGTGCCGGTGATCAGCGCCTGCCGCAGGTCAGGTGTTGCGGATCTTGTCGAGGCCGTTGGCGGAGAAGGTCTGGAGCATGCCGCCGACGACGGCATCGGCGTCCCAACCATCGGGAGCTGAGAGATACGAGCCACCCGCAAGGCGCTCTGCCACGATGCCGTCTGCTGCTGTAGCGACCTGACCGACACTGTCGGCGATCCAGGTTCGGTAGCCGACCGGGATCGACCAGCCGCCACGGCCAGCCTCGATGAGGGTCTCTTCGTCCCGCAACGCGGCGACGAGTGGGCTCCACGATTCGATCACGGCACGGATCGCTGCGTCTGCCACATCCCCCGTGAAGGTCCGCGGGATGACCTCCTTGATCTCCACGGTGAGCGAGTTGCTCGGTGCGCGACGTCCAGACGCCAGTGCACCGGCAGTGAGCTGGACGTCGAAACGGAGTCGCTCGCCGGCCGCCGTGAGCATGAGGCTGTAGCCACTCTCGGGCTCGGCGTCGCCGAGGTCGTCGCGGACAACCTCGCGGGCGACGAGGTCTATGCGACGCTCGGGTTCCTCGGGCCACGGCTCGTTGCGGGTTGTCAGCCACTGGGCATGGTCGACCAAGGGAGCGTAAGCGGTGATGAGGTGTTGGATCCGCTCGGCGATGGTCGAGGGATTCTCGTCCCGTGCCAGCCAGGTCGCGTACAAGAACGCGCCGTCTGCGCCCCAAAGAAGCGTCGGAGATGCGGTCGGCGTCATGTCTCTGGAGTGTAGATCACGTCGATGTCCGTGAAGCCCTCTCGCAACAGGATCCGCCGGATCTCACGGGCAGCATGAGCGTCGGAACAATGCCATTCGAGGGCCGCGTCGTCAGGTAACGCGTTCAGTTGTCTCCTTGCTTCGGTCACCAGGTTGACCTTCATTGCCTTGGCCTTCTCGAGGTCAGGCTTGAATACGATGAGCTGGTATCCGCGCTTGGCGTCTAGAAAGATTTCCTGGTCCCCGTCTCCACGGCGGGTGTGCCCGTCGAAGCGCACCACCTTGCCCGTGCTCGGGTTGATGATGTGGTACTCCGGGATGTGGCCTTCTGGGGTCCGCTGGATTCCGGTGATCTGTTCCTGATAGCCCATCCACGGCTTGTACGGACCTCGGTTGACGGCACGCCACCCGGGCTCTGAACCGCCTGGCTGGAAGCTCGTCGCTGGCAGGTGCGCCGGTGAATCGCCTGGCCGGTACGCGTCCCCGGATGTGTAGGACGCAGCCCGGCTTGCGTCGAAGTTGTCCTTCTTGAACTCACGGGCCGGGGTAGCCGGTATCGAGGGACTGGACGACTGGGTCGACGTCGGCAATGCCGGACCAAGGGTCGAAACAGGCGCCGAAAGAGTTGGCGGAATGGCCTGGATCGGGCCCCCATGAACGGTCGGCTGGATGGCTGCCCGCCCCTGAACCACCTGCGGATGCTGTGCAGGTGCAGTCAGCGTGGGAGGCGCTTCCGCTGCGGGCGCGCGGTTAGGAATGACCTGGCGACGCCATCCCGTGGCCATCCCCCAGGCGAACCCAGCAGCACCCCAGATATGGCCGATCCCGTAGGCCGCGGGGCGTGTGAAGCGCCAGGCGATGTAGGTAAGGGTTGCGCAAACCGCGAGCTTGAGGGCGTAGTGCACCTGGGCGCTGGTCAGGACCGCGCTGAAGAACCGGAGCAGGCACAGAGCCACGACGAAGTAGATCGGCCCCATGACCAGTGGGCCGATCACGCGATGCAACCAGCCCACGGCCAGGTCGCGAGTGCGGTCGAACATGAACAGGATCCCGGCCGCCGGCGCGAACGGGACGATGAGGCGGATGAGCACGAACGCGAGCAGGATCGCCAACCCCGCGATCAGCAGATAGCCGCAGGTCACGACCACCGCGACCAGGTTGACCAGACCGGCGGTGGCGCGCTGACCCCAGTGCTCACCTTTGAAGTACTCGTACGCGACCGAGTCCTCACGCTCGATCTGACCCGCGATCGTCTTGAACGTATCCTGCTTCCCCTCGACGATCGCGTTGCCCTCACCTTCGGGGTCGGACCGATAGGTCTCGTACTCGTCGAAGGTGAAGTGGGTCGCCCGGAACAGGTCCGGTCCGTATTCGCGGGCGGTGGCGGAGTCGGCATCGCCCAGGGCGCCGGTGAGCCAGGTGCGGTATTGCGTGGAGCGTACGACCTCGTCCATCTGGCCGTTGATCGCTGCCACTGCTGGATCCTCGCCGGGTGCCGGGTGGTCCTCGAACCCGGTCGCGATCAGCGTGACCGCGTTGCGTACGCCGTCATCGACCAGGCGGACCGACTCGGCGGGGTAGGAGATCAGCAGAGACGTTCCAAGAAGTACGACACCAGCCCATGTCACGGCGGTCGCGGATCCGGCGATGTGGCCGGTGCGTGCGCGCCAGATCGCGGTCGCTGCGACGAGGAGGACGGCGATGGTGATCCAAGGGCGCCAGACGCCCTCGGTGACGGCACGGGTGGCGTCCACGACTGGGTTGTCGAGGGCCTGGACCGGAGAATCTGGATCGACGACGGCGGCCAGCAGAGCGTGGGTCCAGTTCGGGATCGCGCCGGAGACCTGCAGCAGGATGTTCCCGATCGCCGTCCCTGCTCCGGCGACGAACTGGCCGGTGCAGCCGTTGTCGTAGGTCCAAAGCTGTGGGGTCGTGCCGTAGGTCGACTCCAGGGTCACGCCGTCGTCGTCGAAGGGATCGGCGTCCTTCGGGCTCTCGCCGAGCTGAACGATCCACGATCCGGCACCGTGTGGGGAAGCAGGGATGGGCGCTTCGTCGTTGTTGCATGCGAGGTCGGCCGCGCCAGCCGGCGAACCGGCCACGACCGGCCCGAGCACGACGAAGGTCAGGGCGAGCAACGCCACGAGCAGGCGCGGTTGCCCGCCCTGTCGGCGTGTTCGAAGCGGTGCCCGACCACCCAACCCCATGTCTCCCGATGCTCCCGAAACCTGGACAGCGTCTCACCCACTATGCCGAAGGCTTCCACCGTTTACCGGTGATCGCCGGCAACTGTCGGCCCCATGGACGGACGAGCGGCTGGATGCGGCCTGCACGAGGTATCGGGAGGGTCAGGCTGAGGTCGATGGGCTGTCGAGCGAGGTCGTTTGTGCTCGGGCTCTGGCCGAGCGACCGGACAGGGGCTCGCAGGGCCGTTCGTTGAGCCGGTGTGGAGCGAGGTGGCCGATGGCTCATGGATTGCCTGGGACGAGCCCTACGATCGATGCAACAACGTGCATGGGACATACGCACTGCCGGCAGTTGGCCGGAGGACATCGATGACGCGCCATCGACGTCTGAATCCGGCTACGCAGTGATCTCCGGGTGGACGCAGTCAAGGGGGCAAGTGTCGATGAGTTGTCAACGCGTAGAGATGCTGACGACATCCGCCCCGAACCCTGCACTGTCGGTCTTGGATGCATTCCGGGGGTCCTTACCACGCCCGGCGAGCCGACACCTGCCATCTGTCTCCCAATTGACTGAACCTGGCGACATTCGCCGAATGCATACACAGGCCGGAGCCGGGCTACTAGGTTGCTGTGGGTAAGCACCGTCTGCACTTGTTCCCGGGAGACTGATACATGGATCCGGCGTTCGTCCGTGACCTGCTGATCGCGCGGACACGCCGTCATCACGAGACGCTCGAAGAAGCGGCCCGCATGACGGCCGAGGGGCTCGGCGTCCCGATTGCCGAGCTCCAACCTGCGATTGATTCGATCCGAGCTGACATTGATCGAGCACAGCTCTTGGATTCACCCACTGGGGTTGTCGACAGGCACACCGAGGACGAGGCTCGCCTCGCCGGGTGGTACACCGGGCCAGAACCGGGTGACGCCTTCTGGGAGAAGCTGCGCGAACGGCTCAAGTCGAGCAGCATGGCCGACGTCGTCGATGAGATCGACCAAGCCTCGACGAAGGTAGTGGCGCAACTGAGCAACCCCAACGTGCAGCGGCTGAAGAAGAAGGGACTGGTCGTCGGCTACGTCCAGTCCGGGAAGACCGCCAACTACACCGCGGTCATGGCGAAGGCGGCCGATGCCGGCTTCAAGCTCTTCATCGTGCTGGCCGGACTCCACAACAATCTGCGCAGGCAGACGCAGGTGCGCCTGTCGAAGGACATCGTGGACAGCGATTGGGCCTCGCTCACCACCAACGACGCCGACTTCGGGAACGTGATCAACGGTGCCGCGATGCTTAGCCGCGGCGTCCATGCGGTCGCGGTTGTCAAGAAGAATCCGAGTCGACTTCAGAAGCTACGGAACTGGTTACGCGACATCCCTGAGGACATTCGGCAGAGCGTACCCATCCTGATCCTCGACGACGAAGCCGATCAGGCAACGCCGAACTCGGCAGCGGCGCGGCAGCGGCGTTCGGAGATCAACCGGCTCGCGACAGAGATCTGGGCTGAGGTACCCACCGGCACGTATCTGGGGTACACGGCCACGCCGTTCGCGAACATCTTCATGGATCCCGAGGATGAGACCGACCTGTACCCATCGGACTTCATCATCGACCTGCCACGACCGGAGGCGTACTTCGGCGCGGAGCGGGTCTTCGGTCGCGAGCCTTTGGACGACGCCGACGAGCCCGACCCGGGCCTCGACATGGTGCGCGACGTCCCCGAGCTCGAGGCGGACGGGCTGCGTCCGCCGAGCTCGAAGGATGCCCGGGGTGAGTTCGACCCAGAGCTTCCCGACTCCCTGAACGATGCGGTGACGTGGTTCATCGTCGCGACGGCGATCCGGCGAGCCCGCGGTCAGATCGACAAGCACAGCTCGATGCTGGTCCACACCACCCACTTCGTCGGTCCCCACTTTGCGATGCGCGACAGGATCACGGCCCTTCTTCACACCCTCCGCGACGAATGGGAGCAGCACCGCACCGACCGGTTCGAGAAAAGCTTCATCAACGAGTCTGCGCGTGTGAAAGAGGTCGCGACGCGGCCGCTTCCGACATGGGACGAGGTGGCGGTCGTCCTCGGCGAGGTCCTGGCCGGGGCGCGTGTGGTTGTGGACAACGGCTACTCGGACGACCGTCTGGACTACGAGCGGGTCGATAGCGACGGCCGGCCGATCGCGGAGACCGTCGTCGCTATCGGCGGCGGCACTCTCTCCCGTGGGCTCACCCTGGAGGGGCTTGTCGTCTCGTACTTCACCCGAACGTCCAATACCTATGACACGTTGCTCCAGATGGGCCGCTGGTTCGGCTATCGCCCGGGCTATGAGGATCTGCCGCGCATCTGGATGCAAACCTCCCTTGCAGACGAGTTCAGGTTCCTAGCCCTCGTCGAGGAGGAGATCCGCCTCGACATGCGCCATATGGAGCGGATGAAGGCGACCCCCCGTGAGATGGGCGTACGTGTCAGGGCACATCCCGGGCGGCTCGCGATCGTCGCTCGGAACAAGATGCGCCATGCCGACGTCGTGCGCGTCTCGTACAGCGGTACACGTCATCAGACATTCATCTTCGAGGAACGCGGGCCTGCCATCGACCAGAATCTGAAGGCCGCACAGGTCTTCATCCAGCGGTGCTCCGAGGTGACCTCCGCTGTCAAAGAGGCGAAAGCGAAGCGCTGGCAGTTCAACGATGTTCCCCGAGAGGTGATCACCGAATTCCTCGACGCGTACGCCTTCCATCCGGACCAGGTCTCTCTCCGCGCGGACCACATGGTCGGGTGGATCGAAAGGGTGGCCGCAGAGGCTTCGTGGAACGTGGTGGTTGCAGGAAGCTCCAAGCCCGCCAAGGACGCCTCCGGAAGGATTGTCGACCTCGGCACCGTCGATCTCGGCCTCGATGAGGAGGTTCCGACCGTCAACCGTGCGCCTTTGAAGAGCCCCGGAGTCGGGACGGCCAACATCAAGGCGCTGCTGTCTCATCCGGACTGGTTCAGAGATCTTGCAGAGGAAGTGCTGGACTCGCTTTCCGCCGAGGAGAAGAAGATCCCCCAGACCGTACGCCGGGACCATGCTGACGGCAGAGGACTGCTCCTCGTGTATCCAGTGAGCAAGGACTCGGTGCCGATGGGCAAGGCCGCGAAGGTCGGCACCACCAGGCGCAACATGGAGGCGGAGTCACACTTGATCGGTCTGGGAATCATCTTCCCCGACGTCGATCGCGACGGCATTGCGACCGAAGCGACCTACTATTCCGTCCACCCGGATTGGGAGCCGGTTGTCGAGGACGACGACGAGATTCCCGTTGATAACGAGGCCAGCGCGCAGGTCGACGGCGAGACCGCCGGGACTGGGGAGGTCTGATGGCAGACGTCTCGGAGACCTTCGTTCTTCTGAGCATGGCGGAACGCCCGAAGGTCGAGACCAAGCTCCTCACTCGCGCACTTGACCTCACGATCGGCGATCGCGAGGTTCTCCTCGGCATCGACAGCCTCGGGCAGCGTCATCTCCTTGTCCCCGCGGCGACGGAGCGCGTCGCAACCGATCGTGCGAGCCAAGGGGCGGTGCTGGCGCAACGCCTTCTGACCCACGGCAAAGACGACGTGGTGTACGCCGACCTCTACTGCACCATTCCCCGGCTGGACTTGGTCTTCGAGCGATTAGCCATGGACGTCGTCCTTCGCTTGGAGAAGCAGCCCTCCAAGCCCGTTGACACGGTTCGAATGGCCCTCGACGACTGGAGGGCGCTGCTCCGTTCGGCGAGCCAGGGCGTCGACCGGGAGACGGTGGTCGGCCTGATCGGCGAGTTGGAGGTCCTGCGACTGCTGGCTTATCACGATGCACCGGCTGCGCTGAATGCCTGGCGGGGCCCGACCAAGTCGGTCCACGACTTCGTCCGCGGCGGATCCGAACTGGAGGTGAAGACGACGGTCTCGGTCGACGGCAACTTCGTCGCGATCTCCAACCTCGACCAACTCGATCCCGCACTAGTTGATCGACTCCACTTGGCTGTGGTGCACGCGCGCGAGGATGACGCTGGCCCCACTCTCGACGAGCGTTTGGACGAGCTGATCAGGCTCGGCGTCCCCCGGGAATCCCTGCTCACCAAGACGAAGGACGCGGGGTACGTCTATGAGAGCGATCCGCAGATCAACACCCGGTACACCGTGCGGGGCGTTCGGGTCTGGCGGGTGGACCAGAGGTTTCCGGGCCTGCGGTCGTCGGACCTGAGCGTGGACCGCCGCCGCGGGGTGGCCAGGGTTCAGTATGAATTGGCACTCGACACAGCACCGGCCCCGCTCACTGCGGGTCAGCTCGCTACGCTGATGGCGACGTGGTTGGGCGGTTCGACGTGAGCCGTACGAAGGTGCTCCCTCTCAACTGGTTCCCGAAGAAGTTCGACGCGGGCGCGATCGATGGCGAGGGCGCCAAGAAGTTGCTCGGAACGCCCGCGGTCGAACCCGCCGCGGTCCTCGTCAGAGAGATGGCGCAGAACAGCTGGGACGCTCGCGGTACCGCAACCGAGATCTCATTCATTCTCAATCTTCGCCGGCTCGACGCTGACATCGTCGACGTGCTGCGCCACCACGTGTTTACCGCGGACGCGACCGGCACCGGCATCCGCGAACTGCTGGATAAGGACGAAGTCTGGGCGCTTGAGGTGATCGATCGCGGAACGGTGGGGCTCGGAGGGCCGGTTCGCAACGATCTTGCAGTTCCCGACGGAGTCAGCACCAACTTCATCGACCTCGTCTTCAACATCGGATCCACCAAGAGCGATCCTCACTCGGGTGGTAACTACGGCTTCGGAAAGACGATTTCATACTCGATAAGTGAGGTCGGTGCGGTACTGATCTGGTCGCGATGCCGCACAGACGAGGGCGTCCAGGACCGACTCATCGGGTCTGCAATCGGCGAAGCTTTCGATCGTGACGGCAAACGGCATACCGGTCGCCACTGGTGGGGCAGGGTCCCAACCCGGGATCGCGTCGAGCCCGTCGTTGACGATGACGCGGCGGAACTTGGAGGCTTGGTCTTCTCCCGTGGATTCCAAGCGAACGAGACCGGAACCAGCCAGTTGATCCTCCAGCCGCGCTTGGGCGGCGCCACTGCGAAACAGAACACAGAGCTGCTTCTGCGTGCCGTGCTGTGGAACCTCTGGCCCAAACTGCTTCAGGACCAGCAGGAACGACCCCGGATGAGGATCCAGCTACAAGTAGATGGTGTCGACCAGCCAATCCCAGCGATTGAGGAACACCCCGTTCTATCCGGACATGCGGACTGCCTCCGCGCGGTTCGAGCGATGCAGGGCGATATGGCCCATCCATCGACATCGTGGAACGTCGACGTGCAGGAGGTATGGCTCGGCAAACCGAAGAAGCTGTTGGGACACTTGGCACTGACGAAGTACCCCGCCGACCATCGCGCACTTGCGGCCGCCGAGCTGGAACCGAGCCGAGGTGTCACCCTAATGCGCCACGAGGCAGAGCTCGTCGTCAAAACGCAGCTGGGGCCACCCCATAGCACGCCAGGGTTCCAATGGGCGGGCGTCTTCAAGCCGATCAATGACGTTGATGCCTCATTCGCTGCAGCTGAGCCGCCCGCGCACGACGACTGGTCGACCGCACATATCAGAGACGCGGTCGCTAAGCGGGACGTGAACGTCGCGTTCAAGCGGATGAGGGAGGCAGTGGATGAATACCTCGCACCACCGCGTACGGAGTCGGACGACGCCCCAACGTCCGCCGCAACGGTGGGCGACATGCTCGCCGGAATGCTCGGCGGGATCGACGGCTCTGGCCCTTCAACTAGGGACTCTGGATCGCGCCCCGGGGGTAAACGAGCACCACGACCGAAGGTCCTGCTTGCCCCAGTCAAGGACGAGCCGAGCGAGCCCGGCTGGGCTCGCTCGACGGTCGCATTTGAGGTTCAGGACGCTCCCGCGACTGGAGCCCGCGTCCAAGTTGATCTCAGGGTTGGAGTCGATGGCGGAAGCGAGGATGGCGGAGATGTCATCCGCATCGTCGGTTGGCGGGGGCACGGGCCACATGCCGATTTCCAGCTCCTACCCGGGATGAAGGTCGAGTACGTCTACGAGTATCGCGATGACTTGGCGATCGATATCGATGCAAGGGTGGTTGCGGAGGACGCATGACGAAGCTGCGCCTGTATCCCCACCGCGTCATCCCGGTCGCGGCAGTCACGTGGCGCCCTTGGTGGCGAGAGGTTGATGGCGTGCGTACGCCACTTCCATCGTTGCTCGATGGCTGGGACTACGCCCGCGAAGAGCGAATCGGGGTCGGCGTCATCGTCGACCCGGCCGAGGTGCTCGACGCGACCGGTCTGGAGTCGACCGCGCAGATCAAGCTCGTTGCGCTAGCCGAGTGCCGCGAACTCTTGAGACGGTTCACCGCCGCGCAGTCCCTCCCGTCCGCTCCCGAAGGCCCGATCGAGGTGACACTGACCATTCCTGCGGGTGAAGCCGCACACCGGCTACACCTTTCCACCCACCTCGTCTTGGCGGACCCAGGTCAGACCAGCGGCCATCGAGTTCCCCGCGTTCGAGGGGCCCGCCTGGCGGCCGGTCAAACGTTTACCTTGACGCTTGAGGGAGACGCGTCGCGTTTCCCGACCGAGGCTGTTGCCTTCTCCTCCCTCGGCTTGGAGGACGTGCCGTGGACCATGATGCGGACCTTCACCGACCTCGACGACTCGTTCATGGGCGGCGTACGACTGTTCATCAACACAGAACACCCAATCGGACAGCGGGCGTTGGACCAGACGAGCGGCGCACAGATGAAGGGCTTCCTCCAGACCGACATTCTGCGGATCCTCGTCGGCGAGGTGGCGCGCTCGGACGAGGTCGTCCGGCGCGGCTACGTGGATGGCTCCGTCGGGGACGTGCTCTCGATGATGTGCGAGCAGTTCCTCCGCCGCGACCTCGAGTCGACGATACAGGTCTATCGCGACAACATCGCCAAGTTCGAGCGCCTCCTTCACCTGGGCGTGAACCAGTGGGATGGAGTCATCTGATGACCCGATTCGGATATCCGCGCCTACCATTGTCAGCGGCTAAGACTCTTGTCACCGAACTCGCCGACGAATTCAGGGACGCCGGGCTGCATGGTGTCGCGGCGCGTGCCGCAGCCGAGCATCCGAGAGCTGAACCTGTACCTACCGGCGCAACGATCGCTGATCTGAACCAGATCCTTGCTGTTCGCAAGGCGGTGCTCGACGCCGTCGAGCCCTGGTACACACGCCAAGAGGTCAGCCGTTCCGCCGTGAGCCTCTTCGACAACGCTCTGGGACTTGCGCTTTATGAGAGTCTCCAGATCCTGCCCGCCGACGCATCTCACGAGGGCACGTGGAGCTTCCTCTCTCTCGTCGTGCTTCCTGACGTGGTGATCCTCAGATTCCCGACCATGCACGACGACAGGCTGATCGGCACTCCACGCAATGCCCTGCGTAGGCTCTGGCAGCGCCAAGAACTCTTGGGTGACCTGATGCAGGGGGCGAGCCGTCCGCTCGGCGAGGACGAACTTGTAGGCATCTTCGAGCGAACGGCTCTGGCCCGCAACCGCTCTCTAACCCGCCGCCTCGCGGTGGCGGTGATGTCGTATGAGGGCAAGGGGTCTCGCTCCGAATGGGCGAGAGGACTGTACAAGCGAGTTACCTTTGTTACCGGCCCGCGCCTGCTCGACGTGCTGGACGACGCCGAGATCGACGACCTCGTCAGCCGGATCTGACTGCCATCGCAACCCGTCTCTCAGTCAACAGCAGCCTCAGCGCTTGTCGCGCAGCGCACGATACATGCGCGCAATCAGCTCGGCTGCGTCGACAGGGTCCTCGTGTTCCCACACGCGTATGACGGTGTGCCCGAGCTCACGGAGTCGACGGTTGGTGTCGTTATCGCGACCTTGGTTTCCTTCGATCTTGGACATCCAGAAATCGGTGCGAGTCTTCGGGCGCACGAAGTGCACAGGACAGCCATGCCAGAAGCAACCGTCGACGAAGACGTACAGGCCGACCTTCGTGAACACCAGGTCCGCACGACGACGCCGGTCGATGGGGAGTGGCATGTCGACCCGGAATCGCAGCCCGGAGGCATGGAGCAGACGTCGCAGAGCGAGTTCCGGAGAAGTGTCGCGGGACCGGTTCGCGCGCATCGTGCGCAGCGTGGCCGGCGTCACCGGCGGGTCGGGATGTGCAGATGCCATCGGTAGCGGCGACTGCCGGTAACGTTCATCAGACACGTGTTCGGGTGACCGGGATCTGGGGGATGCGCGTGTCATCATCGGAGTGTAGGAGGAGATGCTCGTGGGAATGAGTCGATCGTACGATGTAGCGCCGTCAGCAGCACGGCTGACGCAGTCGCTCCGGGACATCGGCTACAACTTCCACACAGCCATCGCCGACTTAGTTGACAACTGCGTCGCAGCCGGTGCTACGCACATCAACGTCGAGACGGTGTTCGAGCCAAATGGGTCGTACGTGCTCATCTGCGACGACGGCACCGGCATGAACGAGACCGAGGCAGTCGAGTCCCTCCGGTTCGGCACCCGACGCGACTACGAGCTCAACGAGCTGGGCCGATTCGGGCTCGGTCTCAAAACCGGCTCATTCTCCCAGTGCCGGCGCCTAACCGTGGTCTCACGGAAACACCGCACAAAGTCGGAGGTCCACGTCGTCACCCTCGACCTGAACCGTGTCGCCCGCGACGACTCTTGGGCAGTTCTCGCAGACGAGTCTTCTCCCGCGATCGAGCGCGCCGTCGACATGTTGCAGGAGTCGCCGGGGACCGTCGTCGTGTGGGAGGACCTCGACCGGGTGCTCCCCGACCGCTACGCGGAGAACGGCTGGGGACGGCGCCGGCTGGCGAGCCTTGCTGGAAAGACCAGCGAGCACCTCGCGATGGTGTTCCACCGCTTCATCGAAGGAGCGGTGGCCGGGCGCGGTGACGTTGTGATCGCAGTCAACGGCGAGAAGCTGCGCGCGTGGAACCCGTTCGCGCCCGACGAGGCTGAGACCAAGTCACTGCCTCCCCAGCGCTTCCAGATCGAGACCGCTGACGGCTCCTCGCCCGTGCGGTTCTGTGGGTTCATCCTTCCGGCACGTGATCGCTTCTCCTCTCCTGAAGAGTTCGACCGGATGTCCGGCCCGCTCAAATGGAACCGGCAGCAGGGTCTCTACATCTACCGTGCAGACCGGCTTGTGCAACATGGTGGCTGGTCCGGCATCCGTGGCATCGACGAACACACCAAGCTCGCCCGCGCCTCCATCGACTTCGACACCAACCTCGACGAGGTCTTCCAGATCAATGTCGCGAAGATGAAGGTCGAGCTCCCGCCCACGCTCAAGAGCATGTTGGAGCGACCCGTGCACGAACTCTCCGTCCTGGCCAACGACGCCTACCGGCGTTCCGCCAACGCGGCCGAGCGCAAGGAGACGACCAAGTCGGCGATGACCGAGGTCGCGCTCCAAGACGTCGGCGTCGCGTTAAAGGCAGCACTACTCGAGGAGAGCGAGTTGCCCGCCTTCCGCCAGGCCCTCGACACCCTGCGGCGCCGCAACCCAACGCTCGCCGACTCTCTTGGTCTTTGAGCTTCCCCTGATCTGATCGGCGATATATCGCTCGCACCACAACGCGAGCGGACAGGCGCCGCAATCGGGCGCCTTCGGCGTGCAGACCGTCTGACCGACCTCGATCAGGGCAAGGTGGGCCTTACGGCTCGTGGAGTCGGCGTTCCCGATCAGTCGGGCGATGGCAATCCGACCGTCACTGTTCCGGTTGCGGACCCACCCTTCGTAGCCATTGAAGAATCGTCCCGCAACCCGGAGCGCGCCCGCCGTCGCCACAACCGGCTCCTCGTCATCGGACTGGACCAGCATCGCGATCTCCGCGACGCTTGACGCGACCATTCCATCGTCGACGAGAAACTCCAGCTCCGCGTCCGGAATCGTTGATCCGACACCATGGTCGACGAGGGTCTCTGCGATTGCGAGTAGACGGTCGGCGGCGTCCCCGCGATCGATCCAGGCGCAAATCTCGCGCATCCTGTCATGCTCCGCTACGAAGTCCTTCGGCGTGGGCACTCGGGCGAAATGGGGCCAGAGCGCGTCCTTTACCGTCTGCCTAGCGTCGCCGAGAATGAGCTCACCCACAATTGCGAGCCACCGCGACCTCGAGGTGATCCAAGGCTCCAGCTCAGCCTCGTGTGCGGCGAACCAAGCCGCGAGGGCCGAGCTGGTCTGCGAGCTCGACACCGCCCTTAGCGCCGAAGCATCGCTGAGCGCTCGGGCCACAGTGCGTCCGACTGCGCGACCTAGGAACGGCGGCACGGCGTTCCCGATCTGACGGAAAGCTGACGTCGGGGAACCCGCGAACCGGAAGTTGTCCGGGAAGGTTTGGATCCTTGCCGCCTCACGGACCGTCAGGGTCCGGTTCTCCTTCGGATGGATGTACCAGTAGCCATCCTTCGCGATATGCGCGGTGATCGTCCTCGACAGGTCATTGCCGTCGAGACGCTTGTACTTGTCATCGAAGATGTCGTCCCGATAGCGCTTGAGCTCGTCGGGCAACTCGGAATACTTCGTCTTCGTGTCCAAGTGCTCGAACGCGATCAGATCATCGTCACGCACTTTGCGCGTGACGTGGTCGTAGATTCGGTGCCGATGGAGACTCGACACCTTACTCCGCATCTCCTGCTGGAATGGCGTGACCGCACCGCCGTACGGCTTGTATTCCGTCCGCGTCGTCTCTGACTGCCAACCGGCCTTCGGATCCACACTCGGCAGGTCGGAGATCGCGTTGCTAAGCGTGACCCGATCCTCCGTCGGCTCGGGCCAAGTGAACGCCGCGCCGCTCCGGAGTGCAATCAGAATCAGCCGCTGTCGAAACTGCGGGACGCCGTACGACGAGGTCTCGACCACCCGCTCCTGGACCGAGTAGCCCTCGTCTTCCAGCTCCTTGACGATGCCGCGGAGGATGAACATCTCACGGTCGAGTGCCATGTCCGGGACGTTTTCCATGATCACGGCTCTCGGCTTGGCCATGCGGATGATGTCGACGTACGACTGCCACAAGTCACGACGACGGTCATGTGGATCCCGAAGCCCTTCCCGAACCAAGTGCCGCATCTTCGAACGGCCAGCCTTGGAGAACGGTTGACACGGTGGACCCCCGGCGATCACGTCGATCTCGACGGACCGGAGAATCTCCCCCACCTTGTCAACGTTCTCCGTGTCGCCGAGGTCCCAGCCAACGGACATACCGCCGAAGTGATGGGTGTGCGTCGCCAAAGCATCTGCGTCGAAGTCCGCGCCGAACACCACGCGCATCCCGGCGTCTTCGAGTCCTAGGCTCATACCTCCCGCCCCGGAGAACAGGTCTGCAGCCAGCAGCAGGTCCGGGTTCTCCTCGCGCATCCGGGCGCACAGCGCCACGAGCTCATCGGCACCGTCGACGTGCTCGGCATGGGACGCCAGCTTCAGGGGCATCCCCCTGTCGAAGACTGCGGGCTGACTCGGAATTCGTTCGCTCATGTGTTCACCTCGGGATCAGTCTACGGATCTCGGTCGCGTCGACGTGATCGCCGCTGTCGGTGTCGGCGGGCAAGTCGGGATTAGTACGCGAAGATGTGTGCGCTGAGGACGTCCAACTCGCGACGCGTATCGCCGAAGAACGCTCCGAGGCGGCGGGAAACGGTCTGGAACGGTCGCTCCCGGGGGGACCCGTCCTCCCGCCAGTTGTTGCGAGGGACCAGGAGGAACAGGTGTTGGGCGTCGACGGCGATATGCGCCTTCCACATGTCCTTGAGGTCATGGTTGTTCGTCGTCGCACCGCCGCGCTCGACCTCTGCGATGATGCCGCGGCCAGCTCCGAGCTGAAAGAAGAAGTCCGGTCGAGCCTTCGTTACGAAGCCTGCCTGCGGGGTCAGGACTACCTCCTCCCTGAAGCCGAGCTCAAGACGAAGCAAACGGGCGAAGTGCGCCTGAATCTCTTGACTCTTGGCGCCATGTACGTGGATCGCGGCGATCTCATTCCTTGTCGCCTCGATGTGTGCGAGGAGATTTTGAGCGAGTTCATCTACCTTCTTCATCTCCGCGGCATGATGCAGTGGCACCAGGGTTCCTACATGCCGCGCATAGCCCTCCACGTCGGCGAGCTTCGCAGCTCATCCGCGAAGAAGCTAGTCCACGATCAGCGTCTTCGCGCCACGCTCGGCCCCGGTCAAGGGCGCGCAAGGCGGCAGAAGCGCGGATGCTTGGTGCCCTACCGGATCCTCGGTGGGATATGACCGCAACATCGCTCATTCTGCGGCGGGCTCGGCGCCGTTGTCCTAGCGTGGAATAAGGATCCTCGAGGAGGGATTTCGTGGCTCGTATCAGGACGCTCGACCAAGGGACGCAGAATGTGCGCCCGCACACGTCAGAAGTGGACTGCTTCTATCAGATAGTCCACGGCCCGCGGAATGAGCGGCTGCTGCACCTCACGACGTTCGGTTCGGATTCACGCGAGAGCGCGCCGAAGAGCAGTCAGTCGATACAGGTCGATCGGGCCATCGCTGAGCAGCTGATGGAGGTGCTTCGGAAGACCTTCCCCGGTCTCTGACGCTCATGGGTTCATTTACGCTGACCCCATGACCACGGGGCCGCGCCGAGCGACGGTGAAGGATGTTGCGGCGCTTGCGGGGGTGTCGCCGAAGACGGTGTCGAACGTGATGAACGAAACCGTGTTATGCACGCCCCGACACCCGCGAGAGGGTGCTGGCGGCGGTGGAGGAACTGGGGTTCGTACCGAACCTGAGTGCCCGAAGCCTGCGGAACGGAAGGACCGGGGTGATCGCGCTGGCGCTGCCGGACCTGGCGACGGCGTTCTCGGCGGATGTCGTGCACCCGGTGGTGCAGGTGGCGCACGAGCGCGGGATGGTGGTGCAGATCGAGGAGACCGCGGCGGAGCCGAAGCGGGAGTACGACCAGTTCTCGCGGGCTCGGGAGAGCACTAGATCGAAGGGGTGATCCTCAATCCGATCCGGCTCAAGGACAGCATCGTCGTCCACGACGCCCAGCTGCCGCCGGTGGTGCTGATGGGGGAGGTCGAGCAGCGCAAGGTCGATCGGGTGCTGATCGACAGCCGCGGCAGGCCGGGTATGAGGTGACGAAGCACCTGCTCGAGCGCGGCGCGCGACGGTGTTCTCGTCAGCCTTCTTTCTGAGTTTCTCGAGATGTTGGTTTAGGACATCCGATTCTGGGTATGAGAGTCCGTGACCACCCGTTCTCGACTGGAAGCAGACGATGGCCCACCACATAGCAGGAGCGATCTGATGAGGGCGCCAGAAGCGATCCCGTTCCGCGGCCGCGCGAAGTGGGGTGAGGTTGCGGGCAATGTGTTGTTGGCGGCGCTCGGTTCTCTGCTTGCTTGGGTTGCGTTCTCGCAGGTCCCGGCGAACGTTCTTCCGGTGCGCGTTGCTGCCTGGTTCACGCTGTTCGCCGTCGTGATCACCTTGGTCTTGGTCTTGGCGTTGGTCGTGACGAGACAGATGCCGACGGTCGAACCGCATGTCCACGATGGCAAGGCGGGATTCGAGGTTCATGCATGGCGCGGGGACTGGTGGCACGCGATCGGGCTCGACCTGGGACTGGGGACGGCGGGAGTCGTGATCTGTGTCCTGGCGGTCCGCGCTGGCAGCGACTGGCTCCTTGGAGCTCTGGTCGTCGGAACGCTTGGCGCATGGTTCCTGATTCGTGCGCTGCTTGCTGTGGTTGGTAGGCGTCGCAACGAGGCGCTCCTGTTTTTGGATGACTATGTCATTCATCGCACCCCGGCCGGTTGGTCCGGTTGTCCTGGGAGCTCGGTTCAGGCGGTGCGTGGCAGGGGGAACGCCGTGGTTCTGATTTTGGACTCACCCGCGGTAGTGACCGAATGTCCGGCGCTGTGGCGGGGAAGCCGAAGGATCGCTGCGGATTCGATGGTTGTCCGCTGTTCAATGATGGGACACACCGCTGAGGCCCTTGCGGACTGGCTTCAGGATGCATTGGGGTTGAACGCCGACGGCGAGCCACAGCAGCCCCATCGTCGGCGGTGACGTGTTGTGGAGTTCACATCTCTATCGGGAGGGTTTGGCCATGGTTGACAACGAGTCCAGTGCGGAAACATCGGAGAACCGGAGCGAGTTTCCGCCGCTCGTGTACGTACCCACGACAAGCGAGCAAGATCCGGCAACACGCAGGATTCTCATGCACAAGGTGGAGGACGGACGTACGGCTCTCTACACGTACTCGGCGATCGACCGACTCCATCGCTACTACCTGCCGAAGGCGCCGTGGGTGGTCTGCGATGTGCCAGCGCTCCAGCGTGTGCACGACGAGACGCCCTACGACCTGTTGTTCCTCGATGTTGACCCAGGTCTCCGCGACTGGGATGAGGACGATGCCTCATGAGTGTCGATGTCGAGCTTAGTGTGCTCAGCGATATCGCCAGTGATCTGGACGGCGGCGCGGAAGGTTTGGAGGGCCTGGCTGGTGGGGTTCCCAGCGGTATCGATGCTGGTCCGATGACCGCGGTGATCACCAGCATGTTGAGCCAGATCGTCGACAGTGCTGGCAACGTGTCCACGTCGATGTCTGGTGCGGCCGATGCCGTCCGGTTGTGCCGCCGCTACTACGAACGTGCAGACGCCGACGCTGAGGCTGGTCTCGGCGACATCAAGAAGGCGATGGGCAAATGAGCGTCGACACCGAGATCCAAGGAAACCCCGCGCACGTGGAAAGCGCCGCCAACTGGGTCAAGGGCAAACTCGCTTCCAAAGTCGGAGACGCTGCCGACAAGCTCAACGACTCGCGACGAAACGCGGACGGGTCGTGGAACTCGGACGCTGGTGATGAGTTCGTCGACATGATGTCTCGGGCGCGTGACAAGACCGAGGACCTGGAGAAGGCCGCGAAGAAGATGGCTGGAGACCTCGAGGACTTCGCCGAGAAGCTGCGCCGATGCCAGGACCAGATGGAGGACGTACGGCGTGACGCGCGGGCTGCACACCTTGTCGTGTCTGGCTTTCTTGTCCAGGATCCTGGGCCACCGCCAGTTGAGCCGCCTGGAAGCTTCACCGGGACACCTGAGCAGGTGGCGCAGTATGAGAAGGACGTGAAGGCCTACAACGATCACCTGGACAAGGTCATCGCGTATGGCGACGCCAAGGCGGAGGCTGCTCGCATCGACCGGCAATACGCGACGGCATGCAAGGCCCTTCAAGAGGAATATGCGCTCAACCAGCATGCGGCCTGGATCCTGAACGCCTCGGACGTGCTCGGTGCCGCCGCGGCAGGTGCGATCGGCGTGAACGTCGCCGCGAAGCAGTCGAAGCTCCACGGCCAGGCACAGGCACTTGTCGATGAGACGAAGCAGGCCATTCGAGATCTACAAGCGCACCCGGAGCGCTACATGAAGAGGAAGTGGCTCTTCTTCGAGACCCTCGATGAGACCAAGCTCAGGGCCGATCAGCTTGCCCTTGAAGGGAAGCTCGACAAGGCGGAGAAACTTCTCGACGACGCAGCTAAACTCGACGGAGGGAAGATCCCGAAGTTCCTGGGACGTGCGGGCAAGGTTCTTGGTCCCCTGGGACTCGGCCTTGGTCTGTACAACGACTACCAAGAGGGTGAAACGGGGACGCAGATCGTCGTGTCGCAAGGCGTGTCCGCAGGACTTGGAGTCGCAGCAGGCGCCGGTGCAACCATCGCCACCGGCGCTATCGTAGGGGCGACGGTCGGCTCAGTGGTTCCCGGCCTGGGCACCGCAGTTGGTGCGGTTGTGGGCACAGCTGTCGGTGCTGGCATGGCGATCTTTGCCGATGGGGCGATCGATTCACTCTTCGAGAACGGGCCCGATGTGGGCAAGGCGCTGGAGGAAGGCGGGAAGGCTTTGGCTGGCACAGGCGAAGCCATCGGAGACGGAGTGTCAGGAGCAGTGAAGGCCGTTGGCGGGTGGTTCGACTGAGTTCGCCCCAGGCCCCCGGCCCGGTTGGCAGTGCCCTTGCGGTTTTCTCCGGGTTGGCGTCGTTGGGGATCGGCGCTGTGGTCCTGAGGAACTACCACGATGAGCCTTTCACCATCGTGTGGTCGTCGCTCCCCATCGTGCTCGGTCTGATCGTTCTGATCTCCTGCGTCGACTTGATTCTCGCCAAGCGTTCAAGGAAACCGGCTTACCCTGCCCGCGACAGTGTCCTCGACAACGAGCCCGCACGGTTCCTGCCTCGTAGGACAAACCGAGGCAGTGTCGTCAGCAACGTCGTGCTTGTCCTGCTCGGTGGTTGGTTTCTGGTGATGGGCGTCGTCGGCGCGGTCGAGGAGAACTGGCTCTGGCCAGTGCTCGCAGCCTTCCCCGCGGCGTACTTCTTGGGTTTCCCTGTCCTGCGTGCTGTCGGTCTGTTCCGGCCTGGTGGCGTGTGGTTGACGCCGACGAGGCTTGTGAACGAACAGTTCGGGCTGCGCAGTGAGATCGCGCTGAGCGATGTGGACACGGCGATGCCCCGCGTCGACGACGTACGGGTGGTGCCAGCTGATCCGTCTGCGATCCACCACAAGCGGCGGACGCCGCGACTGTGGTGCGCTCGCCTGGTTCCCGGCGAGATGCTCATTCTCGACGGTATCGAGGGTGGCATCGACGGGCTGGCTGCCGAGATCCGCAAGCGCGCCGAGGTCGCTCAAGACGGCGGCCAGCGTCGGCGCCGCAGGTTGTGGGGGCAGCGGTGATCACGCTGACCCCATGACCAGGCGGCAGCGCCGGGCGACGGTGAAGGACGTCGCGGCGCTTGCGGGGTCCTGGGGACTACGACGCGGTAGCGCGGGCGCGGCGATCTAGTGAGCGGTCCGGTGGCCGTGCGCGATCCACACGCCGACGAGGATGCCCAGCAGGTAGCCGATACCTGCGCCGATGAGGAGCGCCGTGCTCATCGGAAGAGTGGCCTTCGGGACTTCATGTGTCCATTGGCGCTCGTGATCGAGTCGTGGTCGATCTGCGTCGGAAGGTATCCACCGAATCGGGGATGCGGGGATCGCCACCTGTTGCCGTTTGGCCTGGGCTTGACGTGATTGTGTGTGGCTGGGATCCGTGGGAGCGAGCGGGTTTCGCGGAGTGTCATCGTCTAGTAAAAGGGCCGATTTCCGATCGGCTCGAATGCGTCGTGGAGGTTTACGTTGGCCGTCAGTGAGAGCGGGCTCCTTCGGCTGGCGGAGCAGCTAAAGGAGAGGGGCAGCAGCAGATTCCTGCTCGGGATCGTCGGGCCGCCGGGGGCGGGGAAGTCGACGTTGGCGGAGCGGCTGCGGGACGTACTCAACGAGGACGGACCCGTCGCGGTGGTGGCGCCGATGGACGGGTTCCACCGGAGCAACGCGGAGCTGGACGCGATGGGGGCGAGGGGGCGGAAGGGGGAGCCGGACACCTTCGATGCCGAGAGGTTTGTGGCGGCGTTGCGACAGGTTCGCGCGGGACGGCAACGGGTGGAGTGGCCGACGTTCAGCCGGGTCACTGACGAGCCCGTGCCCGGCGGGGTGGTGATCGAGGACGAGCCGATCGTGATCACCGAGGGCAACTACCTGCTGCTGGACGAAGGGCCGTGGAAGGACGTACGCGGGTTGTTGGACGAGGCCTGGTTCGTCGATGTCCCGGACGCGATCCTGGTGCCCAGGCTGCTCGAGCGGTTCCTCGCCGGCGGGAGGTCGCGGGCGGAGGCGGAGGCGAAGATCGCGCAGAGCGATCTGCGGAATGCCGCTCTGGTGCGGGCGACGAGGGATCGAGCGGATCTCGTCCTCGGTGGCTTCGTGTCGGGCTAAGGTCTGACGGCCTTGGCCAATATCCCCGGGAGTACGTGAACGATGAGTGATGCCCGGCATCGGCGTCGACAGAAACGGCAACGGAACCTGAAGCGTGGGTCTTCTCGGAGAGTTGTACGCGAGGTTCGTAGAGCCAGGGGACTCCAGTCGATGTCGGGGACGTGGGAGGGCTGGCCCGATTGGCTCCGCTATTCGTTAGGGGGCGCGGCCATCGTCGGAGGGTTGCTCGTGCTCCTCCCTGCCGGGGAGTGGCTCGACGTCCAGGGTGACACGAAGGAACGGGCCGAGGTTGTCGCAGTGCGTGCACACCCCGGAACCGACTACTGCCATACGCGGACCGATGGAACGAGACCCAACCGTTCAATCACCTGGCACTCCCTGAATCCTCCGGACGGCATGGATGAGACCTTCGTCCAGATCGGAGGATGCTTCGTTCCGGACGTCGGTGAGACCTTCACCGTCTATCGGGTCGGAGGTGAGCCCGGGAATGTTCGGGTGCGTGTGAATCCGGCGGACTCGATCGGGGAGGTCCTTCAATGGGCGGGATTCGGCGCAGGTGCCGGCGTGTTTGTCGGAATCCTCTATCTCGGCATCGACCGGGCTCAAGACCGATTCGCCAGTTGGCGCGGCAAGCATCCGGGTCGATGGTGGATCAAGCGCTGAGTCGGCACGTCTGATCAGCCCTCGGTGACGGCGCAGTCGACGAGGAACGACATCAGCTCGGTGGCGTCGTCGGTGGTGACAAGAGTGTCGAGGGCGTGGTCGAGCTCGAGGCGCCGGACACCGGGGACGGTGATGGCGTCGAAGCCGTTCGAGATCAGGATGCCGGTCATCATCAGCAGGGCGGTGCGCTTGTTGCCGGCGGTGTAGAAGCGGGTCCGGGCGGCGGAGCAGAAGTAGATGAGCGCCTGGAGACGAGGGTTGGCGGTCTCGGCGACGCGCTCCCGCAGTCCCGCGAAGCGGGTTCGGAGCAGTTCGCTGCCACCGCGGCGCAGGGTGCCCTCGCCGCGGAACCTTCCGGCATCAGGTGCCTCATGGCGGGCGAGGATGCGGTTGAGGCGGTCGGACGTCGATTTGTCGATTTGGAACCTGCCGTAGCCGACCAGATCGCGGAGAATGCCGTACGCCTCGCCGAGCGCCAGCACCTGCCGCTCCTCCTCGGCCGGGTGGTCACCGACGGTGATGCCGGCGAGGAGGGTGCGCACCTCGGAAAGGGTGAAGCTGTTGCCCTCGAGCCGCGCGGCGTTCCAGACCAGCTCGGGGAGGTGTGCGCGGAAGCGACGCCAGGCCCGCTCGGTGTCGCCGGGGAGCATCCGGGAGAGGTCGACCTCGGTCCACCAGACGCCGGTGTCGCGCACCTGGGCCTCACGGTCCCCGACCACCCGGAAGGTGTCGTCCGTGGCCGGCTTGCGGGCGGCGTACGTCTCGGGGTCCGGTGCCCAGCGGGGCTGCTTCGTCACCACGTCCGGATCTCCTCGCGGGCTCGGTCCGCGGCGTCACCGCCGACGGATATGGCGTCGATGGCGATCTGGATCGGGGCGGCGTAGACGACGCGGTCGCGCTCGAACGTACCGAGGAACAGATCGGGTTCGGCGGCGGCGACGACCACGGCGGCACCGTCGGGGGCGGACGCCGGGCGGAGGGCCCCGCCGAGGAGAACGGGCACGAGAGCGCTCGGGTCCTCGCACCACATCACCGAGATCGCAGGGACGGCCTCGTCGAAGGACGGGAGGTCCAGGCCGGCCGCGCCGGAGAGCGCCCACCGCTGTCCTGAAGCGTCGCCGGCGGAGGCGAGCCGGCCGATGGTGGTCTCCCCGCTGAGCCGGACGGCATCCGGACGGTGCAGTACGCCGGAAGTCCGCGCGGCCTCCTCGACGATCTCGACCGGGTCGCCGTCGGCCCAGGCGTCGAGCCGGCGGGCCCAGAGCTCGATGTCGGCAGCGACGTCGGCCGGATAGAGCGGATCCAGAATCGCGCGCGCAGCTGCGGCGGCCGCCGGCGTCGCCAGCGGAGCGGCGATCATCGTCAGCCCGGCGCCACAAGCCGTGGTGATGGTGTCGAGCGTGTCGACCGACGGGCTGACCACGCCGTTGACGATCCGGTGGACTGTCGAAGCGGACACGCCGGCGCGCGCAGCCACCTGCCGAGCGCTCAGCCCCGAGCGCTCGATGCACTCCGCGACGAGCCGCCCGACGCCCTGTTCCATATATGCAACCCTAGTAAAGGATGTTGCATATATGGAACAGGCATGCCGACGTACGTTCTTCTAAGGTGTCCGCCATGACGCGACCGATCACGCTGCTCGTCGAAGGGGAGTCGGACAAGGCTCTGGTGGAGGCGCTGGCGCCGAGGTACGGAGTGGAGCTGGTCGAGCTCGGGATCGAGGTCGTCTCGATGAACGGCGCCGGCAACGCCGGGCGGTTCATCAAGGAGACGACGGCGGCGGGACACCGGGTCGGCGGGCTCTACGACGAGGCCGAGGAGCGCTTCGTCGCCAACGCGCTCGGTCGCCAGCTCGGCGAGGACCTCTCCGGGCAGGGGTTCTTCGCGTGCCGGCGCGACTTGGAGGACGAGATGATCCGGGCGATCGGCGCGGCGCGGATCGTCGAGATCCTGGAGGCCAACGGCGAGGGCGGCAAGTTCCGTACCCTGCAGAACCAGCCCGAGCACCGCAGCGAAGAGGTCGCCGACCAGCTGCACCGCTTCTTCGGCACCGCCTCGGGACGCAAGATCCGCTACGGAACCATCCTCGGCGAGGCCGTCGAGCTCGAGGCGATCCCGGACCCGCTGGTCGGGCTGCTGACCTGGTGCTGGGGCTGATCTGGGGCAGAACTAGGGCTCCATGTCGTCGTGGACGACGACGCGGGAGAGCTCGATGGTGCCGTCGGGGCACTTCCAGAAGTGCAGCCGGCGGGCGCTGGGGGTGTGGATCTGCATCGAGACCCGGTAGCAGACCGCGCCGTCGGGACGTGACTGTGGCGCGGCATTGCCCCCGGCAGACGTACGCAGCTGGTGCAGCTCGCGCCCGGTCGACTGCTCCGCGAGGCCGGTGAGCACCTCCATGACCACGTCGGCGATCTTGTCGAGGGCGATGCCCTCGAGCGCGTCGACGCTGTCGAGGAACCGCTCGCCGATCGCGAACTGGGGCAGCGGCCGGGTGGGCTGCTCGCCGACCGGGATCCGGCGGGCCCAGGCGGCCTCGACCAGATGACGGAAGCCGCGCTCGCGGTCGGCGAAGACCGGCGGGGCGACGTCGGTCGGTGCGGTGCGCTGCTTGGCGCGACGCAGCTGGGAGCGCATCCGGGCGAGCTCGGCGTCGCGGGTCTCGACCTGGCGCGCCGCGCGGGCGAGGTCCTTGGCGAACTGCACGCGCTCGTTGCGCAGCCCCGAGACCTGGTCGCGGAGCTCGGCCAGCTCGGCCTCGAGGTGGGCCTTCTCGGCCTTGATCGCGGTGACCTGCAGCGACATCGACTGCACCGCCGCCTTCTTCGCCGGGGCAGGCTCCTTCTCCGGCACCGGCTCGGGCGCGGGCGCGGGGGGCGGCCGGAGGGCGCGGACCGGTTCGCCCTTGCGGCGCGGCATCATCGCCGGGGTCGGGATCGCCGGCCTGGGCGGGGCCGCGGGAGCGGGCTCGGCAGCGGCCTCCGGCATGCTCTCGGCGGGCTCGGGAGCCAAGCGCTCCGGGACGGTCTCGACGTGCTCGACGATCGCCGGCGGTGGCGCATCCGGGTCGAGCCAGGGCGGGCCCCCGGCGTACAGGGAAAGGGCTTCGCGGGCGGTGTCGTGCTCGCGGACCTCGCGCAGCGACAGCCGCCACTTCGGTCCGGTGGCCACGATCCGCGCGAGCACGACCTCGCCGGGAGTGAGGAGGGCCTGGAGGTCGTCGTCGGGGTCACCGGTCACGTCGGAGCGGAAGACCTCGACGGTGACGTCGGGATGCAGGCGGAGGTCCGCGGAGCCGGCGAGGACGGAGCGGACCTGCGCGGGGACGACGTCCCCGGCGGCGTACGTCTTCAGTGCCTCTTCCGCGGTGGGGCGGCTCTCCCGGATGTCGAGCCAGCGTGACTTCTTCTCCAGGACGCCGTCGACGTGCATGCCTGGGGCGAGGACGTGCTCGATCGGCACCCCGGCCTGGGCGAGCTGGGGCGGGATCGATGCCATGTCGCCGCCGTCGAGGTCGACGAGCGCGCGCTCGCTCATGATCGAGCGCACGGTGCCGGCGCGGCGCTCCCGGGTGGAGGCGGTGCGGGCGCTGTCGAAGAGGCCGGCGGCTGCGGCCATGTCGAGGGCGTCGTCGATGAGTTGCCCGGTGAGCTTCTTGCCCTCGGACTTGTTCCAGGCGAAGCGCAGGGGTGCCTGCTTCAGGTCGACGTTCCACGCCAGGCCGATCGGGTAGACGCGCCCGGCGCCGCCGTAGACCTGCGTGCCCGGTGTCATCTTGTTGGAGAAGGCCCAGGTGTGGCCGCCGGTCGTGACCAGGTAGAGGTCGGCGAGGTCGCCGATCTCGGCCGCGATCCGCTCCACGTCGGCGTAGGGATCGCTGTGTCCGGACGCGACGGTCACCACCACGGTCGGCTTGGTGCGGGTGTCGCCGTTGAGCAACGCCGCCAGCGCCTCGGCCTCGGACGTGTTCGTCACGCGCTTGATCGCAGACATGCCCCTCCTTTCACAAAAACGTACAGCGAACGGAAAGCGGACCCACCCCAACGACCCGCGGTCATCGAGGGGGCATTGGATCTGCGCGGATACCGGGGCCGGTGTCAATGACGCGCCCGTGTCATATTTGACTCGCCAACTTGTCTAGAGCCGTGACGCTTTTACGACATTGTCAGATATCTGCCGCGCTCCAGCGCTCCGAATGACTGCGCCTGTAACAAATCAGGAGAACGGTTTCCCGTGGCAATAATCGATCCGTCCGCATTACCCGGAAAAACGCGCACGATCTGTCACGGGCTTTGCCGACGGTTTCCGCAAGGAGACCCACCTTGAGATATTCACGCCTCGGCCGATCGGCCGTAGTAGCCACGGGCATACTCGCCGCCACCGCTGCGATGCTTGCCGCCACCCCCGCATTCGCCGGCACCCCTACAGCCGACGACAAGGCCCCCGCGGCCAAGCTCTCGTCCACCCTCGAGTCGAAGTTCGAGAAGTCGGACTCGACCGACTTCTGGCTCCGGTTCTCCGACAAGGCCAACCTCGGGCCGGCCACGTCCATCAAGGACTGGACCGAGCGCGGCCAGTACGTCGTCGACGCGCTGGAGAAGACGGCGAAGGCCTCCCAGGCCGGCGCCGTCGCGCAGCTCGACGCCGCCAAGGCCAGCTACAAGACGTACGCGATCTCGAACGCGATCCTGGTCAAGGGCGGCTCCGAGGAGCTGGCCCTGAAGCTGGCCGCCGACCCCGAGATCAAGACCGTCCACGAACGGGCCAAGCTCTCGCTCGTGGAGCCGGTCAAGGAGGAGACGGCCACCAAGGCGCCGCAGGGCACCGAGTGGGGCATCGACTTCATCCATGCTCCCGAGGCCTGGGCGCAGGGCGCGACCGGCGCCGGCATCGTCGTCTCCAGCGTCGACTCCGGCACCGACTACACCCACCCGGCCCTGGTCGGCCAGTACCGCGGCAACAACGGCGACGGCACCTTCACCCATGACTACAACTGGTTCGACGCCTACGGCGACTGCTCCAGCGGTCCCTGTGACCTCGACGGCCACGGCACCCACACCATGGGCACCATGGTCGGCGACGACGGCGCCGGCAACCAGATCGGTGTCGCCCCCGACGCCGAGTGGATCGAGACCAACGGCTGCTGCGGCACCGACGCCGGTCTCCTCGAGTCGGGCTGGTGGCTCCTGGAGCCGACCGACGCCGACGGCGGGAACCCGGACGTCTCCAAGCGTCCGCACGTCATCAACAACTCCTGGGGCTGGAACGGCGTCGGCTACATCGACTCCTTCTTCGACGACGTGAACGCCGCCTGGAACGCAGCCGGCCAGTTCTCCTCGTGGGCCTCGGGCAACCCGGGATCGATGTGCCAGGGAACCTCCTCCCCGGGCGCGAACACGCTCACCTACTCGGTCGGCGCGGTCGACTCCTCGGGCACCGTCGCCTCGTTCTCGGGCCGTGGCCCGGGTCAGGACGGCCTGGTCAAGCCCAACATCGCGGCACCGGGCGTGAACGTACGCTCGTCGGTCCCGGGTGGTGGGTACGCCAGCTACAACGGCACCTCGATGGCCGCGCCGCACCTGGCCGGCGCCGTCGCGGCGCTGTGGAGCTACAACCCGACCCTGATCGGCAACGTCGAGGAGACCCGCCGCCTGCTCAACGAGGCAGCAACGGACGTCGACGACACCACCTGCGGTGGCACCGCCGCGAACAACAACGTGTACGGCGAGGGTTACCTCGACCTGGCACGCCTGATCGCCCTGGCCCCGGCCGAGGGCGGCACGGTCGCCGGGACCGTCACCAGCGGCGGCGACCCGATCGCGGGCGCGACCGTCGAGCTCGACGGTGACACCCTCGACCGCACCCTCACCACCGACGCGGAGGGTCACTTCTCGGCCGACGTCTACGTCGGCGACTACGAGCTGACCACCTCGGCCTTCGGGTTCGTCACCGAGACCGGGTCCGCGTCCGTCACCGAGGACGCCACCACGACCGTCGACTTCGACCTCGCCGAGGCGCCGAAGCACACGGTCAGCGGCACGGTCACCAACGCCGGCACCGACGCCCCGGTCGCCGGGGCCGAGGTGCGGCTGTCGCCGGGCAACCTGTCCGCGACCGCAGGCGCCGACGGCACCTACTCGTTCGCGGGCGTCCCGGAGGGGACGTACACGATCTTCACCGAGGGGTCGGGCTGTGCCGAGGCCACGAGCTCGGAGATCGAGGTCATGGGCAACAAGACCCACCACGTGAAGGTGGTCTTCTCCTACGACGACTACGGGTACTTCTGCTCGGAGGGCTCGAGCGGCGTACGTTCGGGAAGCACCGCGCTCGGGCTCGAGGGTGACGACGTGGCCGCCTCGGTGGACCTGCCGTTCAGCTTCCCGCTCTACGGCGGCAGCTATGCCAAGGTGTACGTCGCCTCGAACGGTCACGTGAACTTCCTCGCTTCGAGCACGGCCTTCGCCAACGGTGCGATCCCGGCGGCGAGCGTGCCGAACGCGGCGATCTACCCGTTCTGGGACGACCTCGACGCCCGTGGCGACGCGGACGTGTTCACCGGGCCGACGACCGTCGACGGTGAGGACGCGTTCGTCATCGAGTGGCGGGACATCCTGCTGCTGGGCACCACGGACGCGCTCGACTTCTCGGTCACCCTCTTCGAGGACGGCCGGGTCGAGCTGGGCTATGGCGACCTGCCCAGCGGGGACCGGGCCCTGGGTGGCTCGGCCACCATCGGCATCGAGAACGCCACCGGCACGATCGGCACCCAGTTCTCGCTCAACACCGCCTCGCTGAGCGACGACAAGTCGATCATCTTCGACCTCGCCCCGATGGGCACGGTCTTCGGTGTCGTGAAGGACTACAACACCAAGGAAGGCATCGACGGCGCCGAGGTCACCCTGACCCCGGCCGCCGGCGGGTCCGCCAAGACGGTCGAGACCGGCGCCGACGGCTCCTACAGCGTCGACGCGGTGACCGGTGCGTACGGCGTGAGCATCACCGCGCCCGACTACGTCTCGGTCAGCCGCGACATCAGCGTCGCAGAGGACGCGACCGTCACCTCCGACGCCCAGCTCAAGGCCGGCCGGCTCGCCGTCACCCAGACGGCGCTCAACGCCAGCCTCGCGATGGGTGGCTCGGTCTCCCGCAACCTGAAGATCGCCAACAACGGGTCCGCGCCCGTCGAGGTCGATCTGGGTGCCACCGGCGAGGAGGTGGTCATCCTGGGTGACAAGACCGCCTCGGCCGGCGTCACCAAGAGCGCGACCAAGAAGTCCACGGCGGTCAAGACGGCGCCGGGCGCGGGCTCGAAGTCGTCGGGGCTGACGTCCTCGAAGTCGGGGAGCAAGCTCGGTACGTCGGGGAAGCCCTCGGTCACCGCGCTCGCGCCCACGCCGGCGGGTGAGACGACGCTGTCCCACTCGAGCTCGCACGAGGTCGTGCAGTCCAGCTCGGTCGCGTGCCCCTCGGGGACCACGACGATCCTGCGCACCTACTCGCCGGGTGACTTCGGGATCTCCGGGAGCTTCACGCCCACCAGCGTGAGCTTCGCGGTCCAGGAGACGGCCAACGGGAACACGCCCGTGACGGCGACGCTCTACACACTGCCGGCCGGTGCTGCGTTCACCTTCGCCAACCTGACCCCGATCGGGTCGGGCACCACGACGGTGACCAGCGACTTCGGAGCGACCTACACGGTGCCGATCGCGGCCTCCGCGGAGATCGCGCCGGACGACATCCTGGTCGTCTCGGTGGCAGGTGCGGCGGTCTACTTCGGTGGCAACCCCGCTGCCGAGACCTCGCCGACCTACCTGGCCTCCGACGCCTGCGGTACGCCGGAGCCGACCGACGCCGCGGAGCTCGGGTTCCCCGACTCCAACATCATCCTCGATGTGACCGGTGAGACCGGCGGCGGTGGCGTCGCGTGGCTGGACGTCCAGCCGCCGTCGTTCACGCTGGCGCCGGGCAAGGCGGTCACGGCGATCGTCACGTTCGACGCCGCGGTCGACCAGCCGGGCACCTACACGGCCGACGTCGTCATCGGGAACAACACTCCCTACACCGTGGCGCCGGTCCCGGCGACCATGATCGTGAAGGCGCCCTCGGGCTGGGGCAAGATCACGGGCACGGTGACGGGTTCGGGTGAGCCGCTCGAGGGTGCTGTCGTGGCTCTCGACGGTGTGTCCTACGACGTGACGCTGCGGACGAAGGCGGACGGCACCTACGGGTACTGGATGCAGAAGTCCAACGCGCCGCTCCAGGTGATCGTCGCGGCCGACGGGTTCGTCCCGGCGACCAAGAAGGCGCAGATCGTGGCTGGTCAGACGACCGTCTACGACTTCGACCTGAAGCCGCTGAACTAGCTCGACGACGGGGCCCCGGACACCTGGTGGTGTCCGGGGCTTCGCCTTGTTGTGCGCAACGGGCTCCTGGCGGAGCTCGATTGTCGGTGGGCCGGTGTACGATCGCCGCGCCTGCGAGAACGACCCCTTTAACCAGCCCTTATGCCTGAATCCTCCAAGCCGGCCGTCGCCGAGATCCTGCGCCTGCGGGCTCCGTTGAGCCTGCAGGTCCTGCGCGCCGCGCTGAAGGGGAAGCGCGTCCTGCTGACCGAGGAGGAGCTGCTCGCCGTGCTCGGCTCGGGTGGCTTCGTCGAGGGGCCTCCGGGGCAGTGGAGTCTGGCTCCGGCCTCGGCCCCGGCGCCCGCGCCGGCTCGGTTCAACCAAGCCTCGCTGGCCGCGCGTGCGGGGGTGGAGGGTGACGTACTCCTGAAGGTGCTGGAGGCGCTGGTCACCGACCACCCCGAGGTCAACTGGGGTGCGCTGCGCGACCGGCTGGAGTCGGGCGCCGACGTCGCGGTCTCCGACCGCACCCTCGGTCTGCTGGAGGAGGGCGTACGCCGCTTCGAGGTCGCCCGGCTGCGAGCCGAGAAGCAGGCCGCCGAGGAGCGTGCCCGGGAGGCGGAGCGCCGCCGGGAGCTGCAGCAGCTGGCCGAGAGCGAGGTCGCGATGCTGCGCGCCGAGCTCGACGACGAGCGGCGGCGCGCGCACGACGCGGCGCTCGAGCGGGACCGGCTGCGCCAGGAGGCCGAGAAGCTGATGGCGCTCAAGGAGCAGGAGACCGCCTCGTGGGTGGCCACCGCCGCGGGCGGCTGGATGCTCGACCTCGGTGCGCCGGAGACCTTCGGCGAGGAGAAGCTCCGTCAGGCCCTCGGCCAGCTCGAGTCGGCGCTGGTGGTGCTCAACGTGCCGGTCTCCGGCCGCGAGATCGAGGCCGTCGTGGTGCACCCCGGCGGGATCGCGGTGGTGGAGCAGTACGACATCCCGTCCACTGCCGGTGTGGTCTCGGTGCCCGCCGCGGGGAAGGCGTCGGTCGACGATCGTCCCCTGGAGGTCAGCGATCCGCGCGGCGAGGTGCTCGCTGCCGTACGTGTCCTGCAGAAGGCCGCCTCGCTCGACCTCGCCTACCTGCCGGTCGTCGCGTTCCAGGGGCCGGCCGACGCCGAGGGTGAGGACGTGCTCGTCTGTCTCACCGCCGAGGTCGACCTCGCGGTCGACGACATGCTCCACACCCAGTCCTCGCGGGTCGCCGCCGAGGACGCGGTGGCGCTGCTGGCCAAGCTCGGGGTCCCCGAGCTTCCCCAGGCTCCTTCAGGCTTCTGAGCTTCTGCCGAGGCGTCAGGTAGGTCGGTCGAGACGTCACCACCGCCGGCCGAGTTGGCACGCGTTGCCGATTCGGCCGACGGGGGTGACGCTTCGGCCGACCGGGGTGACGCTTCGGCAGGTCAGATGATGCCGGCGGCGCGAGCGGCCTCGGCGTACGCGGCGGCGAGAGTGGGGACGGTCTCGTGGGCGTTGAGGCCCGACGGGTTCGGCACGACCCAGAGCTCGGCGCCCGCGAGCGGCTCGGGCTGGCGGCCCTGCTTGGCCTTGGGACGGTTGAACGCGGTCCGGTAGGCGGTGATGCCGGCGATCGCGACGACGGCCGGTTTCCTCCGTGCGACCAGGGAGAACAGCTCGGCGCCGCCCTCCTTGAGCTCGGCGTTGCTGAGCTCGGAGGCCTTGGCCGTGGCACGCCGGACGATGTTGGTGAAGCCGATGCCCTGGGACCGGAAGTAGTCGCGGTCCTCCGGCGTCATCCCCGCCGAGGCGTCGATGGGACGCGTCGTGATCCCGGCGCGGAAGATCGCGGGGTAGAAGCGGTTCAGCGGGTGCGCGAAATGGGTCTGGGTCGCTGCGGTCCACAGGCCGGGGTTGATGCCGACGAAGAGGAGTCGCAGGGGTTGGTCGTCTGCCGGGAGGAGGTCGGGGACCGAGGCGCCGTAGTAGGTCTGGAGCTCGGCCTGGGTGAAGCGGGCCACGGCGTGATCCTTCCATCTGCGTAACGACCTTCCCGCCCGGGGTGCAACAGCCGGGTGCCGTGGGGAGTATGTGAAATATGCACCCCACGCGTCTTCTCCCACTCGCAGTCGCTGCGACGGCGCTGCTGGTCTCCTCCTGCGGCACCCCCGAGGAGGCGACCGACCCGGGCTCGAGCCCGACGCCCTCCGCCTCCTCGCCCGCCACGCCCAAGTCGCAGCCCGAGCCGTCTCGTCCGCCGAGCTCGGAGAAGCCGGTGCGTGGCCTCGTCTCCGCCGGCGGAGCGGCCGAGGGCGACCTGGAGAAGACCGCGACCCCGCTGCCGGACGCGGCCGCGATCAAGGCGTACGCCGCCACCCTCGGCACCTCGCTCCAGGACTCGTTCACCACCGAGGCGACCAGGCTGCTCGCGCACGTCCCGTCCGGCCAGCGGCTCCATGCCCAGACCGTCTACGACGGTTGCGAGGCGCCGGACCCGGCGACCATCACGGCTTCCACCTCCGGCGCTGACGTGGTCCTCCGCGTCACCCCGCCGAAGACCACCAAGATCCAGTGCCTGGTGGCCGAGCGATCGGTCGCGTTGCTGAGTGTCGATCAGCCGGTCGGCTAACGTTCCCCGCGTGGGGGAGCCGTGGAACACCTTCGTCGAGGGCGACAACCTCGACGTGCTCCAGGCGCTCTCGGCGGCGGGTGAGACGTTCGATCTGATCTACATCGACCCGCCCTACAACACCGGCAGCCTCTTCGCCTACCACGACGACCGGCGCGGGAAGGACGGCAAGCGAGCCGGCCGCCACGAGGCCTGGGTCGCGATGATGCGGCCACGGTTGGAGGCGGCGCGCACCGTGATGTCGGAGCGCGCGGCGATCTACGTCTCGATCGACGACAACGAGGCCGCCCACCTCAAGGTGCTGATGGACGAGGTCTTCGATGAGCGCAACCAGCTCGCGCAGATCGTGGTCAACCTCAACCCCAAGGGCCGCCAGCTCGGCAACGGATTCGCCACGTCGCACGAGTATCTGCTCGTCTACGCCAAGGACGCCCGGACCTGTGCGCTGGAGTCGAGCATCCCCGAGGCCGTCAACGAGCGGGACTTCCCGCTGGTCACCGACGACGGGCGCCACTACCGGCGGCTGCCGCTGCGCAACACCAACAAGAAGTTCAACCCGGCGACGGCCAGGACGCTCCACTTCCCGGTGTGGGGAGACCCGGACTCCGGCCGCGTCGACGTCGAGCCGTTCGACGGCGGCCAGGAGATCTGGCCGGTCTTCGGTGACGGTCGCCCGGCGGTCTGGCGGTGGAGCGCCCCGCTGATCGCGGCCCGTCCCGACGATCTGATGTGCCGTCGCGTACGCGGGAAGCTGGGGGAGCGGGTCGACGTCTACCAGCGCGACTGGCTCTCCCGCGACGCCTCGGGCGACGCCCGGCGCAAGAAGCTCACCACGATCTGGCTGGCCGAGGAGATCGGCTCCACCGACTCCGCCGTCGCCGAGCTGAAGGCCCTGGTGGGACCGCTGTTCGAGTCGCCCAAGCCGACCGGCCTGATCCGCCGGATCCTGGCCACCATGCCGACCGACGCGCGGGTCCTCGACTTCTTCGCCGGCTCCGGCACCACCGGCCACGCGGTGGCGCTGGCCAACGTGGAGGACGGGGCGCGGCGTACGTGCTGGTCGGTGCAGATCGCCGAGACGACCCGACCGGGTTCGAACGCGGCAAAGGCCGAGATGGCGTACGTCTCCGACGTCACCCGAGCGCGGCTGCGAGCCGTGGTCGCGGTGCACGGGAACGGCGGCGTGAAGGGGTTGGTCGAGCGCGACCTGGGTGAGCTTCTCGAGGCGTCTGGCGTGACGCGGGGCGCGTAGAAGGCGTGGCAGGATCGCGGCCATGGCCCCCAGCGTCCCCCGCCTCCGGATCGGATCGACCGAGATCATCGCCCTCGCCGACGGCGAGGGTCCGTTCTTCTCCCCGCGCGCCGATGCCTTCCCCGAGGCCACGGCCGCGGAGTGGGCCGAGGCCGACCGCTACGACCCGGGCGCGGTCGACGCCGAGGGCCGCTGGCGGCTCCAGTTCCGTGCCTACGCGATCCGCGGCGACAAGGGCCTCACCGTCGTGGACGCCGGAATCGGTCCGGCGGACGGCCCGGCCGCCTCATGGGCGCCGGTGCCCGGGGTGCTTCCTCAATCGCTCGACGCCGCGGGCATCGACCCGGCCGAGGTCGACACCGTGGTGCTCACGCACCTCCACACCGACCACGTCGGATGGGCCGTCGTGACCGAGGCCGACGGCCGCCACCCCTACTTCCCGAACGCCGACTACCTGCTCCAGCGGGCCGAGTACGACGCCCTCGACTCGCTCAACCCCCAGCTCCGGGAGAGCCTCACCGACCCGCTCGCAGCCGCCGGTCGGCTCCGGCTCCTCGACGGTGACACGCCCCTGCGCACCGGGCGTACGCTCGCCACGCCCGGTCACACGCCGGGGCACCAGAGCGTGCTGGTCGACGAGGGCCGCGAGCTGGCGCTCGTCACCGGCGACCTCCTGGTGCACGCGCTCCAGCTGCTCCACCCCGAGCTCGCCTACGCGCACGAGGTCGACGCCGATGCGGCCAGGCAGTCGCGGGAGCGCATGCTCAGCCGCGACGCCGCCACCACGCTGCACCTGGCGACGCCGCACCTGACGGAGCCGTTCGTCTCGGGGTGATCGTGCCGTTGGGTGAACTTCTCGAAACATCTGGTAACCGCGTTACACGGGGTGCGTAAAACGCGGCATCGTCTGGGGTCGACCGAACACCTCACCTCGGGAGACCCCCATGAAACTCCGTGGCCTGTTCATCCTCGCCTGCGGCGCCCTCGTGCCGCTCACGATTCCGGCGGCAGCACACGCCGAGTCCTACTCCCAGCCGCTCTCGACCGCCATCGGCGACCTCCCGGTCGCGGCCGAGAACCGCACCGGCTACAGCCGCGACCTCTTCCAGCACTGGATCGACGCCGACGGCGACGGCTGCAACACCCGCAACGAGGTGCTGATCGCGGAGGCCGAGGAGGCCCCCACGGTCGGCTCGAGCTGCTCGCTGTCGGGCGGCCGCTGGTACTCCTACTACGACGGACTGTCCTGGACCGCCACCAGTGACATCGACATCGACCACATGGTCCCGCTCGCCGAGGCGTGGGACTCCGGCGCCCGCACCTGGACCTCGACCGAACGCAGGAACTACGCCAACGACCTCGGCTACTACGGCTCCCTCGTCGGCGTCACCGACAACGAGAACCAGGAGAAGTCCGACGCCGACCCGGCCGGGTGGATGCCCGACCTGCAGAAGTGCCGCTACCTGAAGGAGTTCGTCTCGGTGAAGATCCGCTGGCGCCTCTCCGTCGACAGCACCGAGAAGTCGGCCCTCACCAACCTCTCCTCCGCCAACGGCTGCGGCAGCCAGACCGTCTCGGTGACCCTCGCCCGCTGACCCCACGCCGACTATGCAGAAGTGGCGGCCGAATCGGTAGAAGTGGCGTACGAGATCCCGATCTCATTCGCCAGAACGACCGAATCGGCCGCCACAACTGAGGACTCGGCTGGCCTAGGATCTGCGGCATGGCGTTCACTGCTCCGCGAGTCACCCGTGAGCAGGTGGGATCCGACGTACGTCGCCGGCTGGCGCGCCTGAAGTCGAAGCGGTGGCACGTGTTCCAGGCCGCGGGAGCGGCGGGGGTGGCGTGGTTCATCGCGGCCGGGCTGCTCGGCCACGTCCAACCGGTCTTCGCGCCGATCGCCGCGGTGGTCAGCCTCGGCACCTCCTACGGACAGCGTCTGAGGCGGGTCACCGAGGTGACCATCGGCGTCGCGCTGGGCGTCTTCCTCGGTGACGTCGTGGTGCAGGTCATCGGCGAAGGCGCCTGGCAGATGACCCTCGTCGTCGGGATGGCCATGGCCGTGGGCATCTTCATCTCCTCCGGGCAGGTCTTCCGCAACCAGGCGGCGGTGCAGTCGATCTTCGTGATGGGGCTGCTGCCGACGCCCGGCGCGGCGTTCACGCGCTGGACCGACGCGCTGATCGGCGGTGCGGTGGCGCTGGTGGCCGCCTCGATCGTGCCGGCCGCACCGCTGCGGCGGCCCGGCGAGCAGGCGGCGGTGGTCGCCAGGAAGATCGCCTCGCTGCTGCGCGCCGCCGGCCAGGTGATGCTCGACGCCGACGCGGTCCACGGTCTCAAGGTGCTCGCCGACGCGCGCGCCACCGATCCGCTGATCCGGGAGCTGCAGGACGCCTCCGACGAGGGCATGTCGGTGCTGGCGGTGTCGCCGTTCCGGTTCCGGCATCGCAGCCACGTACATCGGATGGCCGAGCTGGTCGAGCCGCTCGACCGCGCCCTACGGAGCACCCGGGTGCTGGTGCGGCGGGCGGCGGTGTCGGCCTATCGCGGGGACATCGTGCCGGAGAGCTACCACCAGCTGGCCTTCGGGCTCGCCGACGCCGTCGACGTCGTCGAGGCCGAGCTAGCCGCGGGCCTCGGGCCGGACGGACTGAGCGGGGAGGCCAGGTCGGTGCTGCTCGCGGTCGGCGAGCACTCGGCCGAGGTGGAGCGTACGGAATCGCTCAACGCCGAGGTCATCCTCGTCCAGATCAGGTCGATCATCGTCGACCTGCTCGGGGTGACCGGGATGGGGCAGTTCGAGGCGACCGACGCGCTGCCGCCGCTGCCGCCCCGCTGAATGCTCACCGAGTTACCTCGGTGAGTGGTCGCTTCCTCCGCGGAACTCCACGAAGTATGTGGCGCCCGACCGAGTTACCTCGGTGAGCATCCCGCTACAGCGATCCCCGCAGGTCCCGCACGACCGAGTCGACCACCGCGACCAGGTCCCCTTCGGTGGACGCCGCGATGGCGCGTTGTCGCTGGTAGGAGGCACCTTTGTGGATGATGTCGTGCACCCCGGCGAGCTCCTTCTCGCAGCCGAGGCGCGCGGCCACGGGCTCGAGCCGCACCAGCAGCTCGGCGAGGTCCTCGGTGACCAGCCGCTCGTCGGAGGCGTCGTTGAGGATCACGATCGCGTCCAGGCCGTAGCGGGCGGCACGCCACTTGTTCTCCTGGACGTGCCACGGCGGCATCGTCGCGATGGGCTCGCCAGCGGCGACCCGGGCGTCCAGGTCGACGCAGAGACAGTGGGCCAGAGCCGCGATCGCGGCGAGCTCCTGAAGGGTCGCGACACCGTCGCAGATCCGGTTCTCAATGGTGCCGATCCGGGGCGAGGGCCGGATGTCCCAGCGGATCTCACTGATGTCCTCGATCACGCCGGTGACCGTCTGGTCCGAGACGTACGCCTCGAACTCCGGCCACGTCGCGAACTGGAACGGCAGCCCCGCCGTCGGCAGCTGCTGGAACATCAGCGCCCGGTTGGACGCGTAGCCGGTGTCCACGCCGGCCCAGATCGGCGAGGAGGCCGACAGCGCCTGGAAGTGGGGGTAGTAGGTCAGCAGCCCGTTGAGGACCGGCAGCACCCGGTCGCGTTCCGGCATCCCGACGTGCACGTGCACGCCCCAGATCAGCATCTGCCGCCCCCACCACTGGGTGCGGTTGATCAGCTCCTCGTAACGGTGCCCGGCGGACAGCTCCTGCCGGGTCCAGGACGCGAACGGATGGGTGCCGGCACCGAAGAGGTCCACGCCGAGATCGTCCCCGGCGCGTACGACCTCGGACGTCGTAGCCCGGATCTGGTCGATGGCCTCCTCGACCGTCTCGCAGATCCCGGTGACGATCTCGACGGTGTTGCGCAGCAGCTCCTTGTGGATCCGCTCGGGGTTGGGCACGCGGGCCTTGGCCCGGGCGAAGAGATGGTCGGCGACGTTGACCAGGTCCCGGGTCTGGCGGTCGACGAGGGCGAGCTCCCACTCGACGCCGAGCGTCGGTCGAGGGGAGGGATGGAAGTCGATCCGCATGTATCGAGCGTTCCTTGCGCGAGCCCGTTTGTCGAGCACCGTGAATGCCTGTTGATCACCGCCCCGATGGCACCCTGTGACGGTGGACGCGCGCGAGGTGAACCTGACTCTGGACTTCTGCCTCCGCGTCGGTGAGCTGCTGATCTCCACCGGCGCCGGGGCCGCTGACGTGACTGCGACGATGAGGTCGCTCTCTCAGCATCTCGGGCTCCGTGGAGCCGAGGTCGACGTCACCTACACCAGCCTCTCGATGAGCTATCAGGCTGATCCCGAGGCGATCCCGATCCACACCACGCGGCAGGTCAAGAATCGCACGATCGACTACGACCACCTGACCGCCGTCGACCACCTGGTCCGCCGGGTCGTACGCGACGAGGTGGATCTCCAGGGCGCCCGGATCGCGCTGGGCCGCATCATCTCCGGCGGCCACCGCCGGCCGCGGTGGGCGGCGACCCTCGGCATGGCGGTGATGGCCGCCGCGTTCACCGTCTACGTCGGCGGTGAGCTCCGGGTCGTCATCCTGGCGTTCATCTCCGGTGCCGCCATCGACCAGCTGCAGGCGCTGCTCCACCGCCGCTGGCGGCTGCCGCTCTTCTACCTGCAGGTCGCCGGCGCAGGCGTGGCCACGCTGCTCGCGGTCATCGCCGCGGCGCTGCCCCTGGACCTCGACGTCTCCACCTCGATCACGGCCAACATCACCGTGATGCTCGCCGGGATCAGCTTCATGGGTGCCCTCCAGGACGCCCTGACCGGATTCCACGTCACCGCCAGCGCCCGGATCATGGAGGCCCTGGTCTCCACGGCCGGGATCATCGCCGGGGTCACCGGCGGTCTGGTCTTCGCCGGCGCCGTCGGGGTGCCGATCCACGGTGCCGTCTCCGGCGGCACCAGCACGCTCCAGTCGATCACCCTCGCCACCATCGGCGGCGCGGTCGGTGCCGCGGCCTTCGCCTACGCGGCGTACGCCCCCAAACGGACGCTGCTCCCGATCGCGGTCATCGCCGGCATCGCCGTGGTGCTCTCGATCGTCGTGCCCGGCGACGTCGGACGTACGTGGCGGGTGGCCGTGGCCGCCCTCTTCATCGGTCTCATCGCCTACTCGGTGGCCACCCGGCTGAAGGTGCCGCCGCTGGTCATCGTGGTGTCCTCGGTGGTGCCGTTCCTGCCCGGCTACTCGATCTACCGCGGTCTCACGATGCTGGCCCAGGAGACTCCGGCGACCACCTCGGTCGGCCTGGTCGCCCTCTTCACCGCCGCCTCGGTGGCATTGGCTCTCGCCTCGGGCGTCTATCTGGGCGAGTTCATCGCCCAGCCGCTCAGCCGCCGGTCCTGGCGGATCGAGACGCGACTGTCCGGGCCGCGCCTCGTCGGTCCGCTGCGGAAGGACCGCACCACCACCCCGGTCCCCGCCGAGGTCGACTCCTAGGGCGGCAGCGGGGGTGCCGGTTCGTCAAGGTATGCAGAGAAACCGTCGCATCCCTAGCGGAGTTCCGCGAGGGATGCGACGGTTCGGCTACATACCTTGACGAACCAGCGCCTCGAACCAGCGCTCGGTGGTGACATTGTCGTACGGCGCCCGGCCCTCCTTGACCGCGAGATAGACCCGCTCGGCGGAGTCCTCGGTCATCGAGATGATCTCGGGCGGATAGCCGTACTCGATCTGGTGGTGCTCGAACTCGTCCTGGTCGTCGATGTAGACCGACCCGTCGAACTTCTTGACCACGTCGAGGTCCAGGTCGATGCAGGTGACCGTCGAGTCCTGCCACAGCGGCGGAGTACACATGTCGACATATATCTGCGAGCTCACCCGCCCGTTGGGCCGGTTGAAGGCAGCGAAGTGGGCGGCGTCGCGGTGAGGGATGAGGCTGACCGAGTCCCAGTCGGCGACCCATCCCTTGCCCGGCCGGGCGAACGCGGTGCCGACGGGGTGGCCGATCCACTCGCCGTGCTCGTCCTCGCCGAGGTAGATCCCGTCGAAGCCCCAGTGGGGTTTGTTGCCCCACTTCTTCATCTCGACCCGGATCCGGGTTCCTGCCTCGAAGCGCGTCATGAGGTCAATCTCCCACGGGCGGGGCGAGGCTCGCGAGGATCTCGAACCAGCGGTTCGCGCTGCCGTCGTACGGAGCGGTGCGGGCCTTCACCTCGGCCAGCACGCGGTCGGCCGCGGTCCGGGCCAGGTCGATGACCTCGGGCGGGTAGCCCAACGAGACCTGGTGTTCGGCGAACTCGTCCTCGTCATCGATGAATACGGTCCCGTCGTGGCGCTCGATCACGTCCAGGTCCAGGTCGACGCAGGTCAGCACCGTGCCGGACCACTCCGGCGGCGTGCTCATGTCGACGTAGATCGCGAGGTCGGGATGGTCGGCGCCGTTGATCGTGACCAGATGGGCGGCGTCGCGTCGAGGTCTCAGGGTCAGCCACGGCCACCCGGACGTGAAGGTGCTGCCGGGCTTGGCAGCAAAGGTGCCTGCGGGATGGCCGATCCACTCGCCGTGCTCGTCCTCGCCGAGGTAGATCCCGTCGAAGGCCCAATGAGGCCGGCCACCCCATTTCGTGAACTCGACACGAACGGGGTGGCCGGCCTCGAAGCGCATGGGCGCCGATTCTGCCTCAGCCGTTCTTCTTGGGCATCACATATTTGGCCCCGAGTGCGATCAGGTCCTGGTAGCGAGAACCGGTGAACTTGCCGAAGTTGTGGATCACGTGGGCGTCGAGGCCGACCAGCACGCGGGCCTGCTTCTTCTCGATGCCCTTGACGATGATCTCGGCGGCCCGCTCGGGCTCCATCTTGGCGAGCTTCTCGTCGAAGAACTTCGCGGTCGCGGCCTGGTCGTCCTTGGCCGAGACGCGGGCGCTGCGGGCGACCGCGGTCTTGATGCCACCGGGGTGGACCGAGGTGACGCCGACCTTGTGGCCGTCGATCAGCATCTCCTCGCGCAGGGCCTCGGTGAAGCCACGCACGGCGTACTTGGCTGCGTTGTAGAAGGCCTGGTCGGGCATGGAGACCAGCCCGAACAGCGAGGAGATGTTCACGATGTGCGCGTCGCCGGACTCGATCAGGGCCGGCAGGAAGAGCTTCGTGCCGTGCACGACGCCCCACCAGTCGATGCCGATGATCCAGTCGATGTCCTCCCAGTCGAGGTCGTTGACCCGGCCCGACAGCGCGACGCCGGCGTTGTTGATCACGACGTTGACCGCGCCGAAGTGGGCGATGATGCCCTCGGCGTACGCCGTGAAGGCCTCGCGGTCGGCGACGTCGAGCTTGTCCGCCTTGATCTCGCGGGCGCCGGCCTGCTTGGCCAGCTCGACGGTCTCGGCCAGACCCGCCTCGTTGACGTCGGAGAGCGCCAGCCGTGCGCCACGGCCGGCGAGGTTGACCGCGAGGGCGCGGCCGATGCCGGATCCGGCTCCGGTGAGCACGACTACCTTGTCGTCGAAGGACTTCATGCGGGGACACTCTCCTTGGTCGTTGCCGGGTTTCCGGCGGCGGTGACGGCGTACTTGTCGACGTCGAACTTGCTGGTCAGGTGGCGGAACAGGAACGTGAAGCTCGGCCACAGGGTGGTGTTGCGGCCGTGCTCGTCGAGGTACCACGACGCGCAGCCGCCCTCCGACCAGACCGTCTTGTCCATCTTGCGCTGCAGGTCGTCGTTCCAGGCGGAGGTGGCGTCCTCGGTGGGTTCGACGGTGGCGTAAGCATTCGTACGCATCGTGCGGATCGCGTCGCGGATGTAGGCCACCTGGGACTCGATCATGTAGACCATCGAGGAGTGGCCCAGGCCGGTGTTGGGGCCGACCACGAAGAAGAGGTTGGGGAACTCGGGGACGGTGGTGCCCTTGTAGGCGCTCATCCCGGTCTCGGCGAACCGCTCGGCCATGGTGCGGCCCTTGCTGCCCGTGATCGCGTGCGCGATCGGGAGGTCGGTGGTGTAGAAGCCGGTCGCCACCACCAGGACGTCGATCTCGCGGCTGGTGCCGTCCTTGGCGACGATCGCGTTCTCGCTCACCCGGTCGATGCCGTCGGTGATCAGGTCGACGTTGTCGGCGGCCAGCGCGGGGTAGTAGGCGTTGGAGATCAGCGTGCGCTTGCAGCCGAGCGTGTAGTCGGGGGTCACCTTGCGGCGCAGTTCGGGGTCCTTGATGCCGCGGCGGATGTTGTTCTTCGCCATCAGCTCGTGGGCCTTGGTGAGCCTGGGCTCCACGGCCAGGCCGAGGACGCGGACCTCCAGGCCCCAGTAGACCGCGGCGCGGGCGAGCCGCTGGACGCCGGGGACGTGGCGGAAGGCGGCCTTCTCGAGCTTGGAGTAGCGGTGCTCGTTGCGGGGGAGGACCCACGGCGCGGTGCGCTGGTAGACGTCCAGCCGCGCCGCCTTCTTCTGGATCTCGGGGACGATCTGGATAGCGCTGGCACCGGTGCCGATCACGGCGACACGCTTGCCCTCGAGTGAGACGTCGTGGTTCCACTGGGCGGAGTGGAAGATCTCGCCCTGGAAGCCCTCGATGCCCTCGATGTCCGGGAGCTTCGGCTCGGAGAGCGCGCCGGGGCCGGCGATGACGGTGGTCGCTGCGTACGTCTTCCTCCCGTTCCTACCCTCGGTCTCGACGAGCCAGCGCTGCTGGGTCTCGTCCCAGGACGCGGCGGTCACCGCGGTGTCGAAGACGAAACGGTCCAGGGTGCCGGAGTTCTCGGCGACCTTCTTGATGTACGCCTCGATCTCCGGCTGGGGCGAGAAGCTCATCGACCAGTCGGGGTTGAGGGCGAAGGAGTAGCTGTAGAGCTGGCTGGGCACATCGCAGGCGGCGCCGGGGTAGGTGTTGTCGCGCCAGGTGCCACCGACGCCGGAGCCCTTCTCGATGACGACGAAGTCGCGCTCGCCGTCCTCCTCGAGCTTGATCGCCGCACACAGGCCCCCGAAGCCGGCGCCGACGATGAGGTGGTCGACGTGGGTGAGGTCAGCAGTGGTCATACCGAGAGTATTCTTGCCTATTGAACAGATGTCAATAGAATGGTCGGCATGAGCCAACGGACGCGCCTGACGCCCGAGCAGCGCCGCGAGCAGCTGCTCGACCTGGGCATTCGCCTCTTCTCGCGCCACTCCCTCGACGAGATCTCGATCGACGTGGTGGCGCGCGAGGCCGGCATCTCGCGCGGGCTGCTCTACCACTACTTCGGCGACAAGATGGCCTTCCGTGAGGCGGTCGTACGCCGCGCCGCCGACGCTCTCGTCGCCCAGACCGCGCCGCCCGCGACGGGGGAGCCGGTGGAGCGCCTGCTGGCCTCGATGACGGCCTACGTCGACTTCGTCGACGCCAACTACGAGGGGTACGTCTCGATGGTCCGCGGCGCCGCGAGCGACCCGGTCCTGCGCGAGATCTATGACGAGGCCTTCTTGGCGTTGGGGCTCCGGATCTTCGATGCCGGTGCCGACTTCGTCGAGGACACCCCCGCGGCGCGGCTGGTGGTGCGTGGCTGGCAGGCGATGTCCGAGGAGCTGGTGCTCTCGTGGAAGGCAGATCCCGCAGGGCTGTCGCGCGAGGAGCTGCTGGGGATGTTGGCCGGGTCGTTGCCGGTGCTGCTGGAGATGCTCGGGCCCGCGGAGCTGTAACACGTCGTTCGTAGGACTATCCGGTCGTTTGGATAGGGCGAACAGTCCTACAAACGACGTGTTACAAGGGTCCGCACACCCCGGTGGGTGTTCGCTATGCTCCGCTGGCCAGGCTCCGGGAGTGCCCGTGAGCCGGTTGAACTCGAGGAGTCCCCCATGTCATGGATTTCCGCCGCTCGAGGTGCGCGAAAGGTGCGCTTCGTCGGTGCGATCGCACTGGTTACGGCTGTGCTCACCCCGGTCGCGACCAGTGCCCCGAGCGCGTTTGCCGAGACGGCTCCGCCCTCGATCACCTCCACGTCGTATCCGACGTTCGTCGAAGCCTCCGCGATGCGCTGGCGTGGTACCCACTGGAGTGCGACGCCGGCCTTCCGGTGGAGTACGGCCACGGCCGAGGGCGTTGCGAAGTACCAGGTGCAGACCTGGCACGGGAAGCGCCGAGGATCGATGGTCGGTGTGGACTCGACGGGTTCCGGTTACCAGTCGACGATCGCGACCTACCCGGCCTCGCGCACGTCGCTCGCCGGACACATCTACTCCGGTGATCAGGTCTGCCGCCGCGTACGAGCCGTCAACAATGCCGGGACGGTCGGCCGGTGGTCGGGATGGAAGTGCAGCCATGCCCCGCTCGGCACCGAGGAGTTCGTGCCGGGGTACGGCTTCGACAACGGTGTCTTCGACTACTACGTGAGGAACAACGGGGCTTCGAACAACCCGGTGCGCTCGGTGAGCTACCTCGCCAAAGGTGTTCGGGTGAAGGTGCGTACCGGCCCGAAGTACGGCAAGGCGCGGATCCTCATCGGGTCGACGCTGCTCGGCACGGTCAGCGGCTACGCGAGCAAGGCCGGCTACAAGGTCGTGACGCTGCAGAAGTCCGCCAACCTGACCGGCGCGATCAAGGTCAGGGCGATCTCGGCCGACACCCGTCCGTTCCGGTTCGTCGGCCTGTGGGCGCTGCGGGCGACGGCCCCGCTGGGGTCGAGCAAGGTGGTCACCTGGCAGCCCCGAAGCGAGCTGTGGCCGGCGGACCCGGTCGAGAGCACTGACACCACGCGACCGACGATGACCGGCTTCTCGCTGTCTCCGACCTTCCCGACCACCCGCAACAGCAACGGCTTCTACAGTGTGAAGGCGTCATGGCGAGGCACTGACAACGTCAAGGTCGCCGGTTACGAGTTGGCTGGAAAGCGCGGCGGCTCGACGTCCTACTACGACGACGGCTCGTCCGTGACGAGCAACACGTCGATGCCGGTAGATGTCGACTGGGCCGGGTCGGCGACCTGCTACCGGGTCCGGGCGTTCGATGAGGCCGGGAACTACTCGGCGTGGACGGGCTGGAAGTGCTCCTTCGCGCCGATCGAGCCGATGGACGGCTGGACCGCTGGCGTCGGGATCCCGTCCGGAGGCAAGATCTGGACCTCGGTACGGACACGCGACGACTACTACCACCAGACCGCACGGACCACGGACCGCTTCTCCGCGAAGAAGCTGCGGATCCAGTACCGCGTCGGCCCGAAGTGGGGCCGGGCGAAGGTCTATGTCGGCGGGACATACTTCGGCACCATCAACGCCTATGCCAGCACGGTCGGCAACAGGTGGATCGCCCTCACCGGCACCCGTGAGGCGCACGAGCGGATCCGTTTCGTCCCGATCACGACGAAGGACGTCCTCATCGGCAAGGTGTTCGTCATCCCCGACGTCTCCAAGAACCTGCCTCCGGCCCCGACCCGCGGCTGACTGGCGGGTGTAACACGTCGTTCGTACGACTATCCGGTCGTTCAGATAGGGCGAGTAGTACTACGAACGACGTGTTACACGTTCGCCCGCACTCAGGAATGCACGCGCCCGCTCCCAACCGATCGACGACCGACCGCGTCAGTAGGGCGTCGGGGGTTGGAACCGGAGGAGGAGACTGGTGAGTCGGGACGAGGAGTTCACCGCCTACGTCAGGGAGAGACGTGCGCATCTGTTCCGCGCGGCCTACCTGCTGTGCGGTGACGAGCATCGCGCCGAGGACATCGTGCAGCTGACGCTGTCGAAGGTGTACGCAGCGTGGCGAAAGGTGCAGAAGGCCGACAGCGTCGATGCCTACGTACGTCGGGTGCTGGTCAACAGTCATCTCGACGAGGGCCGCCGTCCGTGGCGGCGCGAGCGGGCGGGCGAGATCGCCGACCGGCCGGCACCCGTCGGCCTCGGGGCCGAGGACCTCGACGAGCTCTGGACCGCGCTGCGATCTCTTCCTGCAGGTCAGCGCCGGGTTGTGGTGCTTCGACACTACTGGGGTCTGTCGGTCGAGGAGACCGCCGCCGACCTCGGTGTCAGCAGTGGGACGGTCAAGAGCCAGACCTCTGAGGCCCTGGCCAACCTGCGCCGCACCCTTCGTCCTGGCCACGCTGACTCCGACGCTGCCCGAGGAGGCCGGCGATGAACATCTTCGACGACGACACTCTGCTGACCGAGCGCCTCCACCGCATCGGCGTCACTGCTCCGGTCCCACGCGTGGACCCCTCCGAAGACGTACGTCGCGGCCGCCGCCGCGTGCGCCGAGCCCGCCTGGTCGCCACCGCTGGGACCGTCCTGGCGGTCGGCGTCATCGCCATCGCAGGGGTGGCGCTGCGGCCCGTCGTTGCGGACCGGGCCACGGATCCGGCAGATTCCCCGACCTCAACGTCGACATCGTCGGTGCGTCAGGCCGAGTCGGTCGCACAGGCGCTGCCCAGCAGCCTGGACCTGGCGATCAACCTGATCTTCGAGCGCCACGCCACCATGGAGGCCGTCCCCGACGTGGTGCTGAGGCCGATGCGGACGACGACCGATGAGTCCATCACCACCTGGAGCGCGAAGGCGGAGCAGATCGACGCCGGCGGGAACCAGGAGCTCGCGGATCTCCTCTCCAGGATCCAGCAGTCGTTGGACGGCATGGCGGAGATGCGCGCCGACTCCCTCAAGGCCGAGACCCAGGCGGGGCAGCTGGCCTACCTGGCACTCGTCAACGACCTCCTCGCGATCTCAACGTTCGTGCCGTGGGTCGGTGACTCCGAGATCGACTCCGAGATCCAGGCGCTCGGCAGCGTTCAACCGGTCTTCGATTCGCTCCTCGAGGAGCAGGCCGTCATGACGAACGCCATCACCAAGCACCAGCAGCCGCAGGCTCCGGGTGCTGTGCAAGCCGAGCCCATCAGCAAGGAAGACCTCGTCTTGCTGGCTGCGGCCGAGGCCACCTGGCGCCGATCGCTCGCGGACTTCTACACCGCGACCTCGGAGCGTCAGCGCGAGACTCTCGACCAGATCACCTACAACACCGCGACCGACGGGGCCATCGGGCTTCCCGCGCCGCGGGCGGTCAACCAGGTCCTGACCACCGGCAGCCTGGACCGGGTGACGATGACGCCTGACCAGACCGCGGCGTCCTATACCGAGCTGATCCGCGTATTGCAGGAGCTGTTCGTCGCCGCGGCGAACGAGATCATCGACGATCTCGCCGCGCTCGACGGCTAGCGGACGAGTAACACGTCGTTCGACGTACTATCCGGTCGTTCTCTTGGGGCGACCAGTACGTCGAACGACGTGTTACAGGGCGGCTCGGGTCTACTCGGAGACAGCGGCCTCGAGCTGGTCGAGGGCCCAGTGGAGGTCCTCCTCGGCGATCACCAGGGGCGGCGCGAGGCGGATGGTGGAGCCGTGGGTGTCCTTGGCGAGCACGCCGCGGGCGAGGAGGCGCTCGCAGATCTCGCGACCGGTGCCGACGGCCGGGTCGATGTCGACGCCGGCCCACAGGCCGCGGGAGCGGAAGCCCACGATGCCCTTGCCGACCATCGCCAGGAGCCGGTCGCGCAGCACCTGGCCGAGGGCCTCGGCGCGGGCCTGGAACTCACCGGTCTCGAGCAGCTCGATCACGGCGGTGCCGACGGCGCAGGCGAGCGGGTTGCCACCGAAGGTGGAGCCGTGCTGGCCGGGGCCGATGACGCCGAGCACGTCGCGGTCGGCGACGACCGCCGAGACCGGGACGATGCCGCCGCCGAGCGCCTTGCCGAGGATGTACATGTCCGGCTTCACCCCCGCGTGGTCGCAGGCGAAGGTGTAGCCGGTGCGGCCGAGGCCGGCCTGGATCTCGTCGGCGGCGAAGAGCACGTTCTCGCGGGTGCAGACCTCGCGCAGCCCGACCAGGAAGTCGTCGCCGGGGATGACGACGCCGGACTCGCCCTGGATCGGCTCGACCAGCACGGCCACCGTGTTGGGGGTGATGGCGGCCTCGATCGCGGCCAGGTCGGCGTACGGGACCATCACGAAGCCGGGGGCGAACGGGCCGAAGCCGTCGCGGGCGTCGGCGTCGTCGGAGAAGCCGACGATCGTGGTGGTGCGGCCGTGGAAGTTGCCGGCCATCACGATGATCTCGGCCTGGTCGGCGGGGACACCCTTGACGTCGTAGCCCCACTTGCGGGCGACCTTGATGGCCGTCTCGACGGCCTCGGCGCCGGTGTTCATCGGCAGCACCATGTCCTTGCCGCACATCGCGGCCAGGCGGGCGGTGAACTCGGCGAACTGGTCGTGCACGAACGCACGCGAGGTCAGGGTGACCTTGTCGAGCTGCTCACGGGCGGCGGACAGCAGTGCGGGGTGGCCGTGACCGAAGTTCAGCGCGCTGTAGCCGGCCAGCATGTCGAGGCAGCGGCGACCGTCGACGTCGGTCACCCAGGCGCCCTCGGCGTGGCTGATCACCACCTCGAGCGGGTGGTAGTTGTGCGCGGAGTGCGCTTCGGCGGCAGCGAAGGCGGCGGGGGTCAGGCTGGTCGCAGCGGCGTCCTGAGCGTCGTTGAGCAGGGTCATCGCACTCCTCCATCTCGTGGGGCGTTCTCGGTGATCTGAGGCAGAATCATCTGATTGTCAGACAATCCTACGATCAGGCTACGCCAGATGCCTCATCGTTGTCGCCAGCTCGGTAACGCGGCAGCAAATACCGGTGCGGAGGGTGTGCGCCCCGGGGTATATGTTCCGTCGGCCATCTCGGCCCCGCCTCGCGTTCTCTGGCAGCGAAGCGACACCAAGACCATCTCGGGCAAGAGACTCGGAGGAACCACAGATGCGCATGCGCGCACTGGTGGCGGCTGCTGCCGTCGCCCTGATCGTGCCGGCGGTGCCGGCCTTCGCGACGGAGACCCCGTCGACCCCCACGGACTCGTCGGAGACGACGACCGTCGAGACGACCCCGGCCGACTCGCAGCCCGCTCCCGAAACGGAGACCGAGACGGGCACCGAGGCGGACACCGTGACGGAGCCCGAGACCCAGCCCGAGACCCAGCCGGAGGCCCAGCCCGAGACCGAGCCCGGCGCCGAGGCTGAGCCTCCCGCGGCAGGCGTGGCGGAGGAGCCGGCGGCCGCCGTCGTGACCACCGTCGTGATCACCGTTCCCGCCACCACCCCGGCCGGGGGCGCGACGTTCCCGGTGACGTACGACGTGGACAACATCGAGGCGCTCGGCGCCAACCCGGTGGCCAACTGGACGATCACCGGCTCGAACGGCACCTCGCCGAGCGGCCCGCAGTCGGCGCCGATCACGCTCGACACGAACGGTGTCGGGTCGGTCCAGGCGACGATGCCGACCGCGACCGACACCTACCGGCTCACCGGGTTCGTCGAGGGTGAGAGCGGCGCGACCGACTCCGTCACCGTCGAGCTCGGGTCCGTCGACGCCACCAAGCCGGTCGTCACCCTGAGCCGCAGCCTGACGACCTTCTACCCATACCCGGACGGCTACCGCGACACGGTCACGGCCAAGATGACCGTGAACGAGACCGTCGGCTACACCGCCAAGGTGGTCACCGCCGGCGGCACGCTGGTCCGCACCCTGGGCTCGTCCACGAGCTTCACCGGCACCGCGTCCCACACCTGGAACGGCAACAACAACGCCGGCACCCGGGTCTCCGGCACCTTCTACATCCGCATCGAGGCCAAGGACAAGGCCGGCAACGCCACCACCGCCCAGATCTCGGTCGCCGCGTCCGCCAAGAAGCTGACCTGGAAGACCTACAGCAGGACGGTCACCGCCGCCGACGCCCTCGACTACAAGTACGTCGGCTCCTGCTCGACCCTCAAGGCGCCCGCTCGCAGCGACTGGTCGGAGTCCCGCGGCCTCCGTTCGAACGTGCGCTGCAAGGCCCCCGGCGACAGCGCCAAGGCGACGGTCTACACCGAGAACGTCAAGTGCCTGCCGAAGTCGGTCGACGGCAACTACCGCAACCTGACGCTCAAGCACTACGGCGGCCGTCCGAAGGGCTACACGAAGGACGTCTACCTGGTCACCACCGTGCTGCGCCCGTCGGACTGGTCGACGCGTCAGCGCCACCAGTTCGGCAACTCGATCAAGTGGAAGACGATGGCGTCCGTCGCCTCGCCCAACAGCCTGATCCAGAGCCGCACCTCGACGCAGTACTGCCCCGCCGTGTGGTGGACCGCGGGCCTCAACTCGAGCTCGCGCTACGACATCTGGAAGTACGCGGTCGGCATCCAGTACCGCGTACTGGCGTGACCATGACGCGCAAGCTGATCCTGGCGGGCGCCGCGGTCGTGCTGCTGGTTGCTGGTGCCTTCGGTGGAGTCCTCGCCCTCTCCGGCGAGGACGAGCCGGAGCGACCGGTGGTCGAGAAGAACCAGCCGGCTCCGTCGGGTCCCGAGGAGCGTCCGGAGCCGGATCCTGAGGAGGTCGCAGACCTCTACGCCCCCGAGGGTGAGGTCGGCGTCGACCAGTAGCCGACCATCAAGCAGAGAACGACGTACGCCGCCGGGCACGGCTCCGGCGGCGTACGTCCTGCTTCTCACCGAAGCCAAAGGTCTCGCACAGCCTCACCACAGGAACCCGGCGGACTCTGGAAGCATGAGCGACAAGAGTACGGACGAGGCTCCCGAGCCGGTGGAACCGACGGCCGAGCAGTCCGCCGCCGAGCAGCCCGCGCCGGCGTACGCGCCGCCTGCCTACGGTCCTCCGACTGCTGCACCTGTGGCGGCGGTTGCGCCGAAGAAGAAGCTCTCCGACCGGGTCTTCGGATGGAAGAGCGTCGCGGCCGCAGCGGCCGCCGGGCTCGTCCTCGGTGGCGGCGTTGCCGCCGGGGTCGTCGCCGCGGTCGTCGACGGAGGCGCGGACCGCGGCCCGCGGGAGCTGGGCCAGATGCGCGGGGGCGGCGAGATGCCGTACGGCCAGCCGCCCGACTTCGGCCACGACGGCCGTGGTCCGGGCGGCCTCGGCCAGCCCCAGGGCCAGTCCGACGGACGGTCCTTCCCGGGTCAGTCGAGCTGACCCGCCCAAGAACGCGTACGCCGCCCGGCTCCCCGACCGGCGGCGTACGTTCTTGATTTGTCTCCGCTGCGCGGGGACTCGTAACCTTGTGAGGTCGTGACTCCTGCCGCGTCCTGATCCAGTTCGATGAGAACTGTCGCACGGTCAGGGGCGCAGATCCGGATGACTGTCGCTGGGTTCCCAGCGACGGGGCAAGCCGGGCCGTGTTCGTCAGAAGCCACGCAGCAACATCCCGCCTCCTGCACCCGCTGGGCGGGCACTACGAACTAAGAAGGCACACGTGCGTACTTACGCTCCCAAGCCGGGCGACATCGAGCGCGCCTGGCTCGTGATCGACGCGACCGACGTCCGTCTCGGCCGCCTCGCTGTCCAGGTCGCCGAGCTCCTCCGCGGCAAGCACAAGGCGATCTTCGCGCCCAACGCGGACACCGGCGACTTCGTCATCGTGATCAACGCCGAGAAGGTCTCCCTCTCCGGCAACAAGAAGACCACCAAGCTGGCTTACCGTCACTCGGGCTACCCGGGCGGTCTGACGGCCACCCCGATCGGTGAGGTCCTGGACAAGGACGCTCGCAAGGCGATCGAGAAGGCGGTGTGGGGCATGCTGCCGAAGAACAAGCTCGGCCGTCAGATGCTCAAGAAGCTGAAGGTCTACTCCGGCCCTGAGCACCCGCACGCCGCGCAGCAGGCCGTTCCGTTCGAGATCAAGCAGATCGCCCAGTGAGCCAGGACCAGAACATGACTGAGAACACCGTAGAGGTCGAGGAGACCTTCGAGACCGACGAGCAGGGCCTCGCGTACACCTCCGAGAGCGCCCCATCCGCCGACACCCCCGAGCGCCCGGCGACCATCGCCCCGGCCGCCGCCACCGGCCGCCGCAAGGAGGCCGTCGCCCGCGTCCGGATCGTTCCGGGCACCGGCGCGTGGACCATCAACGGTCGCACCATCGAGGACTACTTCCCGAACAAGCTGCACCAGCAGGTCGCGAACGAGCCGTTCGTCGCGCTGCAGCTCGAGGGTCGCTTCGACGTGATCGCCCGCATCGACGGCGGCGGCATCGCCGGTCAGGCCGGCGCGCTGCGTCTCGGCGTGGCCCGTGCGCTGAACGACGTCGACGTCGAGGCCAACCGCCCGACCCTGAAGAAGGCCGGTCTGCTGACCCGCGACGCCCGCGTCGTGGAGCGGAAGAAGGCCGGTCTCAAGAAGGCCCGCAAGGCCTCGCAGTTCAGCAAGCGCTGATCGCCCTCGCGATCGCCTAGCATTGTTGGGGTGCCTCGGCTCGCCGAGGCACCCCGACTCATTTTCGGGCGGGGGCCGACGTACGAAAGAAGGTCACACGGACGTGGCACGCCTTTTCGGCACTGACGGAGTTCGCGGTCTCGCGAACGGCGAGGTCCTCACGGCCTCGCTCGCCCAGAACCTGGCGACCTCGGCAGCACTGGTCCTCACCGAGGAGCTTCGCGGCTCCGGCAGCGGACGCAAGCCGCTGGCGGTCATCGGCAACGACTCGCGCGTCTCGGGACAGTTCTTGCAAGCGACGGTCGCCGGCGGTCTGGCCTCGGCCGGCTGCGACGTGATCGAGGTCGGCGTGCTGCCGACGCCCGGGGTCGCCTACCTGACCGCGGCGCTGCAGGCCGACCTCGGCGTGGTCATCTCGGCCTCGCACAACCCGATGCCCGACAACGGCATCAAGTTCCTCCAGCGCGGCGGGCACAAGCTCGACGACATCCTCGAGGACCGGATCGAGGCGCACCTCGACGAGCCCTGGGACCGCCCGACCGGTGCGTCGGTGGGCCGGATCTCGTCCCACGACAACCCCGTGGAGACGTACGCCGCCCACCTGGTCTCCACGCTCGAGCGGCGTCTCGACGGGCTGACCGTCGTCGTCGACTGCGCCAACGGCGCGGCAGCGGCCGCCGGGCCCTTGGCCCTGGACCAGGCCGGCGCGAAGGTGATCGCGATCAACGACACCAACGACGGGCTCTCGATCAACGACGGCGTCGGCTCGACCCACCCGGAGATGCTCCAGAAGGCTGTCGTCGAACATGGCGCCGACGTCGGCTTCGCCTGGGACGGCGACGCCGACCGCTGCCTGGCCGTCGACGCCCAGGGCAACCTGGTCGACGGCGACCAGCTCATCGCGATCCTCGCCCTCGGGCTCCACGACGCCGGCCGCCTCCCGGACGACACCGTCGTCGTCACCGTGATGAGCAACCTCGGCTTCGTGAAGGCGATGGACGCCGCAGGCGTCCGCGTGAAGCAGACCGCCGTGGGCGACCGCTACGTGCTCGAGGAGATGCGCCGCGGCGGCTACGCCATCGGCGGCGAGCAGTCTGGCCACATCATCATGAGCGAGCACGCCACGACCGGCGACGGCATCCTCACCGCGCTCCACGTCCTGCAGCGGATGACCGACACCGGGCGTACGCTCGCCGACCTCGCCTCCGTCGTCACCCGGCTCCCGCAGGTCCTGCTCAACGTCAAGGGGGTCGACAAGGCCCGCTGCAAGACGGACTCCGGTCTCCTGGAGGCGGTCGCCGCGGAGGAAAAGGCCCTCGCCGGCTCCGGTCGGATCCTGCTGCGTCCCTCCGGCACGGAGAATCTCGTACGCGTCATGGTCGAGGCTCCCACCCACCACGAGGCCGAGGCGTGCGCCGAGCGGCTCGCGGGCGTGGTGCGGTCCCGGCTGGCACTCTGAATGTTCGTCTAGGTATGCAGCCGAACCTTCACTTCCCGGGCGGAACTCCGCACGGGAAGTGAAGGTTTCTCTGCATACCTAGACGAACCAACCGCCTAGATCTTCCGCAACCTCACATACCGCACCGAGTGGTCGCGGTCCTTCCGGAGCACGAGGGTGGCGCGGGAGCGGGTCGGGAGGACGTTCTCGCGGAGGTTGGGGCCGTTGATCTCGTTCCAGATCTCGGTGGCGCGGGTGATGGCCTCGTCGTGGCTCAGGGCCGCGTACTTCGTGAAGTAGGACGACGGGTCGCGGAAGGCGGTCTCGCGCAGACGCAGGAAGCGCTCGACGTACCACTGCTTGATGTCGCGCGAGTCGGCATCGACGTAGACGGAGAAGTCGAAGAAGTCGGACAGGCCGAGCGAGATGGTGCCGTCGGCGCGGACCCGGGAGGGCTGCAGGACGTTGAGCCCCTCGAGGATGACGATGTCGGGTTTCTTGACGGTCACGGTCTGGTCGGTGACGTCGTAGGTCAGGTGTGAGTAGATCGGCGCGCGCACCTCGTCCTCGCCCGACTTGAGGTCGACGAGGAAGCGGAGCAGCGCCTTGCGGTCGTAGGACTCCGGGAAGCCCTTGCGCTCCATCAGGCCGCGCCGCTCGAGCTCGGCGTTGGGGTAGAGGAACCCGTCGGTGGTCACCAGGGCGACGTTGGGGTGCTCGGGCCAGTGGGCGAGCATCTGCTGGAGCACACGCGCGGTGGTCGACTTGCCGACGGCGACAGACCCGGCGACGCCGATGACGAAGGGCGTACGCTCCGGCATCGTCTTGCCGAGGAACAGCTCCTGCTGGTCGTGGAGCTTGGCGGAGGCGCTCACGTAGAGGCTGAGCAGGCGGCTCAGCGGCAGGTAGACCTCCTCGACCTCCTTGAGGTCTATCTGGTCGCCCAGGCCACGCAGCGACTCGATCTCGGCCTCGGTCAGCGGACTCTCGGTCTCGGTCGCGAGCTCGGCCCACGCGCTACGGTCGAGCTCGACGTAGGGCGAGGAGCCGCGGTCATCGCCGTGTGGCCCGGGGTGTGACATGGCAACGATTGTTACGCACTGGCGCCGCCACTTCCTGATGGGGTCCACGAGCGCCGTAGGATCATCCGCCATGTGCGGCATCGTTGGGTACGTCGGAGACCGGTCGGCGCAGAGCGTCGTGATCGATGGCCTGCGGCGGTTGGAGTACCGCGGCTATGACTCGGCCGGGATCGCGTTGGTGGCCAGCAGGAAGCTGGCCGTGGACAAGCGGGCCGGCAAGCTCGCCAACCTCGAGAAGGCGATCGCGGACACGCCGTTGCCGGCGGCGACGACCGGGATCGGCCACACCCGCTGGGCGACCCACGGTGGCCCGACCGACGGCAACGCCCACCCGCACGTCGGCCGCATCGGGCGCGTCGCGGTCGTGCACAACGGGATCATCGAGAACTTCGCCGAGCTGCGGGCCTCGCTGGAGACCGACGGGCACGAGTTCGCCTCGCAGACCGACACCGAGGTGGCCGCCCACCTGCTCGAGCGCGAGGTCGTCGGCGGCGCCGACCTGACCATCGCGATGCAGAAGGTCTGCTCGGTCCTGGAGGGTGCCTTCACCTTCGTCGCGGTCGACGCCGAGGACCCGTCCCGCGTCGTCGCCGCCCGACGCAACAGCCCGCTCGTGGTCGGCCTGGGCGAGGGGGAGTCGTTCCTCGGCTCCGACGTCGCCGCCTTCATCGAGCACACCCGCGAGGCGATGGAGCTCGACCAGGACCAGGTCGTCACGATCACCCGCGAGGGCGCGACGGTCACCAACTTCGACGGCACCCCCGCCGAGGGCCGCCGCTTCCACGTCGACTGGGATCTGGCCGCCGCCGAGAAGGACGGCCACGACTGGTTCATGCGCAAGGAGATCCTCGAGCAGCCTCGTGCTGTCGCCGACTCGCTGCTGGGGCGGCGTACGCCTTCGGGGTCGCTCCACCTCGACGAGATGCGGCTCGACGACGACGAGCTGCGCGAGGTCACCAAGATCATCATCATCGCCGCGGGGACCTCGTTCTATGCGGGCATGGTCGCGAAGTACGCCATCGAGCACTGGTGCCGGATCTCGGTGGAGGTCGAGCTGGCGAGCGAGTTCCGCTATCGCGACCCCATCCTCGACAACTCGACCCTGGTGGTGGCGATCTCGCAGTCCGGCGAGACCGCCGACACGTTGCAGGCGATCCGGCACGCGCGCTCGCAGCGCTCCAAGGTGCTGGCGATCTGCAACACCAACGGCTCCACGATCCCGCGCGAGTCCGACGCGGTCATCTACACCCACGCCGGCCCGGAGATCGGGGTCGCCTCGACCAAGGGGTACGTCACCCAACTGGTCGCCTGCTACCTGCTCGCGCTCTACCTGGCCCAGGTCAAGGGCACGATGTACGGCGACGAGATCGACGGCGTGATGACGCAGCTCGAGGCGATGCCTGCCGCCGTGTCGAAGGTCTTGGAGACCGCGCCGCAGGTCTACGACCTGGCACGTGAGTACGCCGACCGCCGGGCCTTCCTGTTCCTGGGCCGCCACGCCGGCTACCCGGTGGCGCTGGAGGGCGCGCTCAAGCTCAAGGAGCTCGCCTACCTGCACGCCGAGGGGTTCGCCGCCGGCGAGCTCAAGCACGGCCCGATCGCGCTGGTCGAGGAGGGACTGCCGATCTGGTGCATCGTGCCCCCACGCGGCCGCGACTTCCTCCACGACAAGATGCGCTCGGGGATCATGGAGGTGCGCGCTCGCGGCGCGCGCACCATCGCGCTGGTCGAGGAGGGCGACGACTCGGTCGACTCGGTCTCCGACACGATCATCCGGCTGCCGAAGGTGCCGGTGCTCCTGCAGCCTCTCGTCGCGGTCGTGCCGATGCAGCTCTTCGCCTGCCAGCTCGCCACCGAGCTCGGCTACGACGTGGACCAGCCCCGCAACCTCGCCAAGTCCGTCACGGTCGAGTGACGGTGCTGCGCTGATGGCCGTGATCGGAGTCGGGATCGACGTGTGCGACCTGGCGCGTTTCGAGGAGTCGCTGGAGCGTACGCCGCGGCTGCGCGAGCGCCTGTTCACCCCCGCCGAGGCGGGGAAGCCGATGGCCTCGCTGGCCGCTCGGTTCGCCGCCAAGGAGGCGCTCGCCAAGGCGCTCGGCGCGCCCCAGGGGATGGAGTGGCACGACGCCGAGGTGATCTCGGAGTCGTCGGGACAGCCCCGGTTCGAGCTCCGCGGCACGGTGCTGGCGCAGGCCACGAAGCTCGGCGTCGCCACCGTCCACCTCTCGCTCTCCCACGACGCCGGGATCGCCTCGGCGATGGTCGTCCTGGAGGACTGACGGGCTGGTTCGAGCCCTTCGGCCCGGCCCCGGCAGCGACTCGGCGCGTAGGCTGGGGTCATGCGGCGTGCGCACTCGGTTGAGCAGGTCAGAGCGGCAGAGAAGGCCTTGATGGCGAGCCTGCCAGAAGGCGCCCTGATGCAGCGCGCTGCGGCCGGGTTGGCGTATGCGGTCATCGGTCACCTGGGCGGTGCCTACGGGAAGCGTGTCGTGCTGCTCGTCGGGAGCGGCGACAACGGCGGGGACGCGCTGTACGCCGGGGCGCTTCTCGCGCGTCGCGGCGCGCGGGTCGAGGCGTGGCTGCTCTCGGATCGGGCGCACACGGGTGGGGTCAGTGCTCTGAAGGCGGCAGGGGGGACTGTTTCCTCTGGGGTGGCCTCGACAAGCTCGACCACCGGTGCGGACGTGGTCATCGACGGGATCGTGGGGATCGGGGGGAAGCCCGGGCTGCGGCCGGAGGCCGAGGCGGCGCTGGGGATGCTCGCCGGGGTCCCGGTGGTCGCCGTCGACACGCCGAGCGGGGTCTGCGTCGACGCAGGGGAGGTGGACGGCGCCCATGTGGACGCCGATCTGACGGTCACCTTCGGCACCTACAAGCCGTGTCATCTGCTCGACCCGGCGGCCTCGGCCTGCGGGAAGGTCCAGCTGATCGATATCGGCCTCGACCTCCCGACGCCGGCGATCGAGAGTCTCGAGGCGGCCGACGTGGCCGCTCTGGTGCCGCGCCCGGCGCCGGACGTGCACAAGTACACCCGCGGCGTGGTCGGCCTGCGGGTCGGCAGCGCCACCTATCCCGGCGCCGCGCTGCTGGCCGTCGCCGGCGCCAACACCGGGCTCGCCGGGATGGTCCGCTACGTCGGGACCGCCTCGGAGTGGGTCAAACGCCAGCATCCGGAGGTGGTCGGCGACGGGCAGGCCCAGGCCTGGGTGGTCGGCTCGGGCAGCGCCGACGGCGCCAACAGCGCGCTCGCGTTCGCCCGGGCCAGCGGCGTACCTCTGGTCATCGACGCCGACAGCCTCCGTCCGTTGACGGGGCCACTCGGCGTGCCCGCGATCCTGACTCCGCACGCGGGCGAGCTGGCGACGCTGATCCGGGAGGACCGCGCCGACATCGAGGCCCGTCCGCTGCACTACGCGCGGCTCGCGGCCCAACGGTTCCACGCGGTGGTGCTGCTCAAAGGCCGCCGCACGACGATCGCCTCGCCGGACCCCGACACGCCGGTACGCGTCAACACCACGGGCACCTCCTGGCTGGCCACTGCCGGCTCGGGGGACGTGCTCGGCGGCCTGATCGGCTCGCTCCTCGCCACCGGTCTCGCGCCCATCGACGCGGCCTCGGCCGGGGCCTGGCTGCACGGTGCGGCGGCGAGCCTGGCGAGCGCCGGCGGGCCGGTGACCGCGAGCGGCGTCGCCGCGGCGATACCCGCCGTTATCCGATCCCTTCCTGCTGTCTTGCCCCCTGCCTAAAAGAGCACAGCGCGGCAACTATCCTTGACATCATGTCACCGAGCCCAGCGCCTCGGGCTCCGCTTCGGCGAGCCGAGATCGTCATCGACCTCGCCGCGATCCGCCACAACGTCTCGCGGCTGAAGGAGCACCTTCGTACGCCGATCATGACGGTGGTGAAGGCCGACGGCTACGGGCACGGCCTGGTCGAGGCCGGACGGGCCGCTCGTGAGGGCGGTGCCGACTGGCTCGGCGTGGCCTCGGCCGACGAGGCGCTCGCGCTGCGCGCGGCCGGCGACGAGGGCAGGCTGCTGGCCTGGCTGATCATGCCGAGCGAGCCTGCCGAGGACCTCGTGGCCGCGGACATCGACGTCACCGCCTACACCGTCGCCGACCTGGAGAAGTTCGCCGCCGCCGGCGACGCCCTGGGCCGTACGCCGCGGGTGCAGCTCAAGGTGGACACCGGGCTCTCCCGGGGAGGCGCGGCCTTCGCCGACTGGGGCAACCTGGTCGCGCTGGCGCGGATCCTGGAGGCGGAAGGGGCGATCCGGGTGACCGGCATCTGGTCGCACTTCAGCTCCAGCGAGAACACCGCCGACCCGGCCAGCGCCCTCCAGGAGAAGGTCTTCGGTGAGGCGCTCGCAGTCGCCGAGGAGGCCGGCCTCCGGCCCGAGGTGCGCCACCTCGCCAACTCTGCGGGAGCGCTGCTGCGGCCGAGCGCACGGCTCGACCTGGTGCGGGTCGGGATCGCGACGTACGGCATCGACCCGGCGCCGGGCGTCGACGGATCGCCGTGGCACGAGCTCGGACTCGTCCCGGCGATGACCGTGCGCGCCGAGCTGGCGCTGGTGAAGCGGATCGAGGCCGGCGCGGGCGTCTCCTACAACCACACCTGGGTGGCCGAGGCGCCGACGACCGTCGGGTTGGTCCCGGTCGGCTACGCCGAGGGCATCCAGCGTCGTTCCGGGAATCGCGCGTCGGTGTGGGTGGACGGGCTACGGCGCCCCGTACGCGGCACCATCTGCATGGACCAGATCGTGGTCGATCTCGGCGACGCCGCGGTCGAACCCGGTGCCGAGGTGGTTCTGTGGGGCACCGGAGCCGATGGCGAGCCGACCGCCCAGGACTGGGCCGAAGCGAGCGAGACCATCGCCTACGAGGTCGTCACCAGGATCGGAGGACGGATGAAGCGGCGTTACGTCGACACCGAGCAGGGAGGCGACCAATGAGCATCGCAACACGGATCGGTCAGATCGCGGCAGGGACGCTGGGAGCTGCGGCGGTCGCTGCCGCGGCCCGCGGCGCGGTGGTGGTCAAGAAGCGCCGCCGCGCGATCGAGGAGCGCCCCGAGGACAAGACCCCGCTCGGTACGCTGCGGTCCTGTCCGGTGACCGTGGTGACCTCCGACGGCGTACCTCTTCATGTGGAGATCGACGAGGTCGACTCGGCTCACCACAACGGTGGCGCGAGCGAGGTGACGCTCGTCTTCGTCCACGGCTACTGCCTCAACCTCGACTGCTGGCACTTCCAGCGCGCCGCCTACCGAGGCCTGGTGCGGTCGGTCTTCTACGACCAGCGCAGCCACGGCCGCAGCGGCCGGTCCTCGCTCGGCAACGCCACCATCGACCAGCTCGGTGACGACCTGCTCCGCGTGCTGGACGCGGTCGTGCCGGAGGGCCCGGTGATCCTGATCGGCCACTCGATGGGCGGGATGACGATCGCCGCGCTCGCCGAGGACCACCCCGAGCTGTTCGCCCCCTACGACGAGGGTGGCCGCATCATCGGTGCCGCCCTGATCTCGACGACCGCCGGAGGTCTGGACCCGAGCCGGCTGCTGATCCCGGTGCTCCCGGCCAAGCTGTCCGGCGGGATCGCCAACAGCACGATGCGCACGCTGGCCCGCGGGCACGGGATCGTCGACCGGTTCCGGGCCATGGGGTCCTCGGTGGCGACCGTCTTCACCGACGTGTTCGCCTTCGGGGACGAGGTGCCGGAGGCGTACGTCGAGTTCGTCGACGGGTTGCTCTCGCAGACGCCGTTCGAGGTGGTCGCGGAGTTCTTCCCGAGCTTCCGTGCGCTGGACAAGTTCTCGAGCGTCGCCGCGATGGGGCGGGTGCCGACCACGATCATCTGCGGCACCGCCGACCGGCTCACCGCCGTCGGTCACAGCCGCAAGCTGCACTCCTACATCCCCGGATCGCGGCTGGTCGAGTGCGAGAAGGCCGGGCACATGGTCATCCTCGAGCGGCACGGTCAGGTCAACGCCGAGCTCGACCAGCTGCTCGCCTCGGCCACCCGGGATGCGGCCTCGGCATGACGCTCGTCTTCGAGCGGGTCGGGGCGGAGGCCGCGGCCGAGGTGCTCGGTATCGTCCGCACGGCCTTCTCCGCCCGCCCGCCTCTGGACCCGCCCGCCGACGCGCTCGGGGAGACCGAGGGGTCGATGAAGGAGCGCCTCTCCGGCTTCGGAGGTGTCTTGGCGCGGTTGGACGGGGTCGGGGTCGGGGCCGTCGTGATGGATCCCGCAGACTCGACGATGTGGCTGCGGCGATTCGCTGTTCTGCCTGATCAGCAGGGTCATGGTGTGGCGCACAAGATGGTGACGTACGCCGCCGGGCTGGCGCGCTCGGAGGGTTTCGGCGACCTCGCGGTGATCGCTCGTGAGGAGCTCCCGGAGACGCTGCGGTTCTGGGAGCGGCAGGGATTTCGGGAGATCTCGCGTGACGCGCCCGCGGTGCGGCTGCATCGTCCGCTGAACGAGCACGTCGTCGAGGCGCTCGACCCCGACGCGATGTTCGAGCTGGGCCGGCGGATGTCCGGTCTGCTCGCCGCTGGCGACGTACTCGTCCTCTCCGGCGGCCTCGGCGCCGGCAAGACCACCTTCACCAAGGGCCTCGGGGCGGGGCTGGGGGTGCGCGGTGAGATCACCTCGCCGACCTTCGTGATCGCCCGGGTGCACCCTTCGACGGTCGGTGGTCCGGAGCTCGTCCACGTCGACGCGTATCGGCTGGGTGGGATCGACGAGCTCGACGATCTCGACCTGGACACCGATCTCGACGACGCGGTGACCGTCGTCGAGTGGGGCGAGGGCCTGGCCGAGGGGCTCTCCGAGTCGCGGCTGGAGATCCGGATCGTCCGCGCCGAGGCCGACGAGGCTCCGCTGGATCTGGTCGAGGCGCCTGACGGTGCCGACCCTCGGCGTGTGGAGATCGTTCCCGTCGGGGCCCGCTGGCGTGGCGTGGACCTGAGCGCGCTCTAGGGTGTGAGTCGTGCTTCTCGCCTTTGACACCGCAACGCCCCAGGTCACCGTGGCGCTCCACGACGGCGACGATGTCGTCGCCGAGCTCGCCTCCGACCGGACCATGAAGCACGGTGAGCAGCTCGCGCCGCTGATCTCCGACGTCATGGCGGCGGCCGGGATCGTACGTCAGGATCTGACGGCCATCGCCGTGGGCGCCGGACCGGGGCCGTTCACCGGTCTCCGGGTCGGCTTGGTCACCGCTCGGACTCTCGGGTTCGCGCTGGAGATCCCGGTCTATGCGGCCTGCTCCTTGGACGTGCTCGCGGTGGAGGCGGTGGAGTCCGGCGTGGTCTCGACAAGCTCGACCACCGAGGGGTTCTTCGTGGCGACCGATGCGCGGCGCAAGGAGGTCTACCTGGCGTCCTACGACGCCGACGGCGCACGCCTCGAGGGACCTGTCGTCGCCCGCCCCGCCGAGGTCGCCACCTCGGTGCCGGTGGTCGGTGAGGGGGCGCTGCTCTATCCCGATGCGTTCCCGACGCCGCTCGGCCCGGTGCGCCCGTCCGCCGCTTGGCTGGCGCGGGCGGTGGCCGAGGAGCGGGTCGAGCTGATGGACCCCGAGCCGCTCTACCTACGCCGGCCCGATGCGGTGGAGCAGGCTGCCCAGAAGAAGGTCCAGAAGAAAGTCTCGCAGTGACCGTACGCTCGGCCGGCCCGGACGACGTCGACGCGATCGCCGACCTCGAGGTCGAGGCGTTCCCCGACGACGCGTGGACGCCCGAGTACCTGCAGGTGGCGATCGAAGGCAAGATGCCCACCGTCCGGATCCTGGTCGCGGTCGATGATGCGGGGACGGTCGTCGGTCATGCGCTGGTGAGCGTCGTCTACGAGATCGCCGAGCTCCAGCGGATCGCGACCGCTCAGGAGCAGCGCCGCCGCGGGATCGGTGGGTCGCTCCTCGCGGCGTCGATCGAGCTCGCTCGGAGCGAGGGAGCCGAGCGACTTCTCCTCGAGGTGCGTGAAGGCAACGTCGCGGCCCTCCAGTTCTACGACCAGGCCGGATTCGTCGAGATCGACCGCCGTGAGCGCTACTACCGCGACGGGGCGACGGGGATCGTGCTGGCGATGGAGCTCACCGGCCCGCCGACGACATCTGGCTGAGGTCGTATCGGGCCGAAATGTCGGTGGTCTGTGGTGCGATCAGTGTCATGGCCTTCAACCGCAGCGGTTTCGAATCGACGACAGCCGGCCTCGCCATGGCGAGGACGATCGGGCGCGACGGCTTGCGTGCGCCCACCCTCAAGGTGGTTGCCGAGGAAGCGAACATGGCGGTGTCGACGCTGCACAAGTGGTTCGCCGGGCGGGAGAACATGCTGCCCCATGCCAGCGCGGGATTCGCCGGCATCTACTGGGAGGGGATCGCTCGGCGCGTGAACCTACGGGGATGGGCCGGCTACCTGCCTTCGACCCGGGACGAGATGTTCTTTCTCAGAGCCTGGCTGGGTTTCGAGGAACTCGCTCGGACGAACGACGATGTCGGCGAGGCGGTCCGCTACGTGTGGCACAACGTCAAGTTCTGGCTCAGCAGGTCGATCGGCCGGGAACTCACGGACTACGAATCGGGTGGGCTGGTGATATTGCTCCGTGGGCTGTGGGACGGCCTCTGCTCCGCCGATCCGATCGAGCCTGATCTCGCGCAACAACTCTGGGCCGCCGCTTACTCAGCCCTCCATGACGATCTGGACAGCGCCCAAGCCGCCTGAGGGGCCGGACCTTCGCCTGAGTCGTTCTCGGGGCGTTTCTCGGGCGGGCTGTGAGGCCCGGGCGAACGAACGTTCTTTCGCGCGCCCGTGACGAACGAAGATTCATTCGAGCGCCTGTCACGAATGAAAGTTCGTTCACGTGTCGGGGGTGAATGAAGATTCGTTCACGTGTCGGGGGTGAATGAAGATTCGTTCACGTGTCGGGGGTGAATGAAGATTCGTTCACGTGTCGGGGGTGAATGAAAATTCGTTCGTCCGCCGAAGCCAGGGGCCGCGTCCCCGCCCTGGGCCGGCGCTGAGCCTCAGAGCGACGTGGAGGCAGAATGGGCTCATGACTTCCGGTGCCCTCGTTGATGAGCCCCTGGTCCTCGGGATCGAGACGTCGTGCGATGAGACCGGGATCGGTGTCGTGCGCGGTCACACACTGCTGGCCGACGCGGTGGCGAGCAGCGTCGAGGAGCATGCCCGCTTCGGTGGGGTGGTTCCCGAGGTCGCGAGTCGGGCGCACCTGGAGGCGATGGTGCCGACGATCGAGCGGGCCTGCGAGGAGTCGGGGATCAAGCTGAACGACGTCGACGCGATCGCCGTCACCTCTGGTCCCGGGCTCGCCGGCGCCCTGCTCGTCGGGGTGGCCGCGGCCAAGGCACTCGCCCTCGGGCTCGACAAGCCGATCTACGGGGTCAACCACCTGGCCTCACACGTCGCGGTCGACCAGCTGCAGCACGGTCCGCTCCCGGAGCCATGCGTGGCCATGCTCGTCTCCGGCGGCCACTCCAGCCTGCTCAAGGTCACCGACATCACCGAAGGCGTCGACCCGATGGGCGCGACGATCGACGACGCCGCCGGAGAGGCCTTCGACAAGGTCGCCCGTCTGCTCGGCCTGGGCTTCCCGGGCGGTCCGGTGATCGACAGGACCGCCACGTCGGGCAGCTCGATCGCGATCGACTTCCCCCGCGGGCTGACCAGCCGGCGAGACCTGGAGCGACACCGGTTCGACTTCTCCTTCTCAGGACTCAAGACCGCTGTCGCGCGCTGGATCGAGGCCAAGGAGCGCAGCGGCGAACCCGTCCCGGTCGCCGACGTGGCGGCCAGCTTCCAGGAGGCCGTGGTCGACGTGCTGGTGCGGAAAGCCCTCGACGCCGCCTCCTCCGAAGGCATCGAGGACATCATCATCGGCGGCGGGGTCGCCGCAAACAGCCGGCTCCGGGTGCTCGCCGAGGAGCGGGCCACCAAGCTCGGCATCCGGGTCCGGGTCCCGCGACCGGGCCTGTGCACCGACAACGGCGCGATGGTGGCGGCTCTCGGGGCGGAGATGGTGGCCAGGGGACGTACGCCCTCGGCCCTGGATCTCCCGGCCGACTCCTCCCAGCCGATCACGACCGTCCTGGTCTGACCCTCAGAAGGGCCGCACCAGCAGGCACGTCCCCTCGCCGGCAACCCTGGTGAGCACGATCGTCGCCTCGGCCGAGCCCGACAGCGCGAGCCGCTTGCGGAGCTGTTCGGGCACGACCTGCACGCCACGCTTCTTGATGGTCAGCTTCCCGATCCCACGCTCGCGGAGCGCCGCCTTGAGCTGCTTCTCCCGGTAGGGAAGCTCCTCGAGCACCTGATACCCGCGGGCAAAGGGTGTCTCGAAGGAGGCGGAGGAGGTGACGTACGCGATGTGCTCGTCGACCAGATGGCCCTGCACCCCGGCGGCGACGGCGGTGACCAGCCCGGCACGGATCACCGCACCGTCGGGCTCGTAGAGGAACTCGGCGACCCCGCCGACCTCACCGCCCGGATCGTCCTCGGAGGTGAGTGTCGCCAACCCACGCTCACCGATCACGGTGGCCCGACGATGCGTGCTGGCCAACGAGCCCGACCACAGCGCCGCCTCCTTGACCTCGCCGCGGTCACTGACCCACTCGGCCTCGACCTCGCCGGGGACGAGATCGTGCGGGATCCCGGGGGCGACCTTCACGCAGGCATCGCGCTCGAAGAGCGTCTCGACCCACGACCACGGCGGGGTCCACCCCTCGGCGGAGAAGACCCGGCCCTTGGCGCCGCGACGTGCCGGATCGGCGTACGCCACGTCGAAAGGGGAATGGTCGACACCGGTCGCGTCGGCGACGGTGACCGCGCCCGGCAGCCCGAGAGCATCGAGATTCGCCTGGGCGACGGCGACCCGCTCCGGATCGTGGTCGACCCCGGCCGCGGTGAGCCCGGCGCGGGAGGAGGCGATCAGGTCGCCGCCGATCCCGCAGCCGAGGTCGATGACGCTCGCCGCGTCGAAGGCACGCAGCCGCGCCGCCCGGTGGTGCGCGACGGCGAGCCGAGTGGCCTGCTCGAGGCCGTCGGGGGTGAAGTACATCCTCGGCGCCAGGTCGCCGAACTTGGCGGCCGCCTTCTGGCGCAGATCGATCTGGGTCATCGCCGCGGCCACGCGCTCGGCGGTCTCGTCCTTGCGCAACGCGGTCTGCACCGACAGGGCCGATCCGGACGACTCCATCTCGGTGGCCCGCGCCAGCAGCCGTTGCCCGTCGTCGGTCAGCAACCAGGCGAAGGCATCGAGATCCATGAACCGATCCTCTCAGGCGGGATTACGGACGCGGCAAACTCCATTACCCTGCGGGGTGTTTATGTAGGATCCGCCGAGTGCGTAGATCCCCCCGCATGACCCTGCCGATCCTCGGGGCGGCCGGGGCCGTCCTGACTCTGCTGTCGCTGACGCTGTCCCCGCCCGCGTCGGCTGACACCGCGACCCCGGTGAGCCAATGCTCATCCGGGGACCGCTCCTACACGTCTGTGGGTGCCACATCCGCCACCGCGACGGCGCCCGATGGCTACCGGATCGCGTCGTTCTGCGTGGTCGGACGCGGGAACGCCGGCGCCGAGAGGCACACGCTGTCCACGCCGCAGAGGACCACCGTCGTCAGTCACAGCAGCGGCAAGCAGCTGGAGAGCTACTCGGTGACGTACGTGCAGATCCCGGTCGCGAGCGAGCCCGAAGCGGCCCCGGAGACAGCGGCGCCGGAGGAGGAACCGAAGGCTGAGATCACCGCGGAAGCACCGGAGAAGAAGGCGGAGCCGAGCGGCTCGGCCGGCGCCGAGAAGTCCCCGGCACCGGGCGAGCCGTCATCCCTCGGCCCCCTGCCGGGCGATGGCGAGGAGCTCAAGATCACCACATTCGAGGAAAAGGACGAAAGCGAGGATCGCTGGTCCCTCCTGGTCGTCGGAGGCATCATCGTCCTGGGCCTGGTGGCCGGCGCGATCGCGCTCACGGTGAGACTCCCGGGACAGCGATAAGCGGGCCTTGCTGGCACTCATTGTGGTCGAGTGCTAACGTCTGCATTGGCACTCTCCCCCTGAGTGTGCCAGCGCTTGCGAGCCGGGTGCGACCCCCGCGACGGCGTACGTGGCATGTCGCAAGCACAGACGTAGCAACACCCACCCAGAATCATCTGACTCCATAGAAGAAATGGGGAGGTCGACACAGTGTCGGTCAACATCAAGCCGCTCGAGGACCGCATCGTCGTGAAGGCCGTCGAGGCCGAGCAGACCACTGCCTCGGGCCTGGTCATCCCGGACACGGCCAAGGAGAAGCCCCAGGAGGGCGAGGTCCTGGCCCTCGGTCCGGGTCGCATCGACGACAAGGGCAACCGCGTCCCGCTCGACGTCGCCGTGGGCGACAAGGTCATCTACAGCAAGTACGGCGGCACCGAGGTGAAGTACGCCGGCGAGGAGTACCTCATCCTGTCGGCCCGCGACATCCTCGCGGTCATCGCCTGACGTCATCCGTCTCGCAAAGCGCGGCCGGGCCGGGCGGGGTATATGTCCCGGCGGCCTCGGCCGCGCACTGCGTACTAGGGAGTAAATACTAATGCCGAAGATCCTGGAGTTCGACGAGAACGCCCGCCGCGCCCTCGAGCGTGGCGTCGACGCCCTCGCCAACGCCGTCAAGGTGACGCTGGGCCCCAAGGGCCGCTACGTCGTCCTCGACAAGAAGTGGGGCGCCCCGACCATCACCAACGACGGCGTCACCGTCGCCCGTGAGGTCGAGCTGGACGACCCGTTCGAGAACCTTGGTGCTCAGCTCACCAAGGAGGTCGCGACCAAGACCAACGACATCGCTGGTGACGGCACGACCACCGCGACCGTCCTCGCCCAGGCGATGGTCCACGAGGGTCTGCGGGCGGTTGCCGCCGGCGCCAACCCGATGAGCCTCAAGCGCGGTATGGACGCCGCTGCCGCCGCCGTCGGCGACGCGCTGCGTGCCGCCGCTCGTGAGGTCGTCGACGAGTCCGACATGGCCTCGGTCGCCACCATCTCCTCCCGCGACGCGAAGATCGGCGAGATCCTCGCCGAGGCCTTCGCCAAGGTGGGCAAGGACGGCGTCATCACCGTCGAGGAGTCCAACACCACGGGCACCGAGCTCGAGTTCACCGAGGGCATGCAGTTCGACAAGGGCTACATCTCTCAGTACTTCGTGACCGACCAGGAGCGGATGGAGGCCGTCATCGACGACCCGCTGATCCTGCTCGTCCAGGGCAAGATCAGCTCCATCCAGGAGCTCCTGCCGCTGCTGGAGAAGGTCATCGCCGCCGGCAAGCCGCTGTTCATCATCGCCGAGGACGTCGAGGGCGAAGCCCTCTCGACCCTGGTCGTGAACAAGATCAAGGGCACCTTCAACGCGACCGCCGTCAAGGCGCCCGCGTTCGGTGACCGCCGCAAGGCCATGCTGCAGGACATCGCGATCCTGACCGGCGCGCAGGTCGTCGCCGAGGAGGTCGGCCTCAAGCTCGACCAGGTCGGCCTCGAGGTGCTCGGCACCGCCCGCCGCGTGACGGTGTCCAAGGACAACACGACCATCGTCGAGGGTGGCGGCGACGCTGCTGCCGTCGAGGGCCGCGTCGCCGAGCTCAAGTCCGAGATCGAGCGCACCGACTCCGACTGGGACCGCGAGAAGCTCCAGGAGCGCCTCGCCAAGCTCGCCGGTGGCGTCTGCGTGATCAAGGTCGGCGCTCACACCGAGGTGGAGCTCAAGGAGAAGAAGCACCGCATCGAGGACGCTGTCTCCGCGACCCGCGCCGCCATCGAGGAGGGCATCGTCCCCGGCGGTGGCTCCGCGCTGATCCACGCCGTCTCCGTCCTGGAGAAGGACCTCGGCCTCGAGGGCGACGAGGCGGTCGGCGTACGCGTCGTCCGCAAGGCCGCCGACGAGCCGCTGCGCTGGATCGCCGAGAACGGTGGCGAGAACGGCTACGTCATCACCACCAAGGTCCGCGACCTCGGCGTCGGCCAGGGCTACAACGCCGCCACCGGTGAGTACGGCGACCTGGTTGCCCAGGGCGTCATCGACCCGGTCAAGGTGACCCGCTCCGCGCTCATCAACGCCACCTCGATCGCGGGCATGCTGCTCACGACCGAGACCCTGGTCGTCGACAAGCCGGAAGAGGAAGAGGCGCCCGCGGCCGGTCACGGCCACGGTCACGGCCACTGACACAGAGCCGAGTCGGCGCATCTGACCCCGTGCTTCGCGAAGCGAAGCGAGCGAAAGGGGTCCGATGCGCCGACTCGGCGATTTCAGCGGACGACGAGCGATCCGAGCGAGACGTCGTCCGAAAGCACATTCATATCGACGTACGCCTCCTTCTCACTCCCCACGCCGTCGAGCCGGTCCCGGTTCGAGTACTGCCAGATGGTCCAGGAACGTCCGTCGGGGACACGGGGCGGCCAGGCGACGGAGCGGAACCAGATCGGGTTGTCGGGGTAGGCGTCGACCAGATAGGCGCGGTAGGCCGACGGGGTGGTGTAGATGACCGGCGCGGTGCCGTAGTGCGCCTCGAGCGTGGACAACAGCGGGTCGAGGATGGCGCGGACCTCGGTGGCGGGCGGCAGATTTCCCTTGAAGGAACCGTAGGGCTCCAGGTCGACGACCGGGGCGAGCGTGCCGGGGACCCGAGGCACCGTGGCGATCATGTTGTGCGCCTGGTCGGCGCCCGGGCTCTCGAAGCTCATGAAGTGGTAGGCGCCGGTCGCGATCCCGGCGCGCTGCGCCTGGGCCCAGTTGGCGGCGAAGCGTGAGTCGACGTGGGAGGAGCCCTCGGTCGCCTTGATCCAGGCGAAGTCGATGTCCTGCTCAGCGACCCGCGGCCAGTTGACGGTGCCGTTGTGGTGGGAGACGTCGATGCCGCGTACGTCGTACTTCGCCGCGAACAGACGGGTCGGCATCACGACGCCGGTGTAGACCAGCGCGGTCATGACCAGGGCGAGACAGGCGAAGACGGCGGAGCCGATCAGCACCCGTCGGCGACGGGCAGGGGTGAGGGGCATCGCCGCAACGTACCGGTTCTCACAGGTCCGCGAGCAGCTTCTCCATGATCTCGATCTCCACCGACTGGGTGGCCTCGACGTCCGTCGCCATCTCGATCGCCAGCGCGTCGCCGCCCTTGGACGCCATCGGCTCGGCCATCTCCAGGGCGCCCTGGTGGTGCTGGATCATCCCGGTCAGGAAGAGCCGGTCGAACTCCTCGCCACGGGCCTTGCCGAGCGCGGTCATCTGTTCGGGGGTGAGCATGCCGGCCATGGTGTGCGGGGGATCCGAGGCCCGGGGAACCCTCAGCCCGCGCAGATCGAGCCAGCCGCTCATCGCCACGATCTCGGGGCCCTGGGCCGCCTCGATGCGCTTGGCCAGGGACACGACCTCGGGGTGGACGCCGTGCTCCCGCGCCAGCCGGGTCATCTCCAGCGCCTGGGCGTGGTGAGGGATCATCATCGTCACGAAGTCGGCGTCGGTCTGGGTCCACTCGTCCGTGCCGGCGGCCGACGGCGAGATCGTCTCGGCGGTCTCCCCGGGCGCACCGCCCTGAACCACCGGCGCCGACTGGGTGGCTGCCTCCGGGCTGGGCGAGTGGGACCCGTGGGAGGCATGGGCGTCGTGCGAGGAACCCCCGCACCCGCCGAGCGACATCGCCGCGAGCACGACCACCGAGATGACACCGAGTCGCCTGGGCATGTGTCTCCTTCCGAGATCCCGTGGGAGGAACAATTTATTCACATTCCATGCCGGCCATGTACGAGATTTACTAAAGTTGAGAGGTCATGCCCTGCCACCCCACGGCGGCCGACTCGGAAGGCTTGCAACATGAGGCTTAGACGACCTACCCATTACCTGGCCCCCATCGCGGCGGTCCTGGTTGTCGCAGGAGGGCTGGCCGTCGCCGCCCCGTCCTCTGCAGACGAGTCCCACACCCACGGCACCGAGACCGACTCGAGTCAGACGACTCAGGCTCCCGAGGCCCAGACGAGCTGCACGGCCGAAGAGAAGCAGGCGATCACCAAGCTCGGTGACAACTTCGCCTCCGCCTGCGTCGCCGGCAACGACCTCGCCCAGCTGGGCGCCAACAATCCCGTCGTGCCCGCCGGCGAGTCCGACGGCACACCCAACATGCACCTGATCGCCAACATCCCCAAGTCGGGTGCCTTCACCCCCGCCAACGCCCTCAACAGCGACCTCGCCTTCCAGGGCAACTACGCCTTCGCGGGCAACTACAACGGGTTCAACGTCATCGACATCAGGAACCCGGCCAGCCCACGGCTCGTGAAGCAGTACGTCTGCCCCGGCTCCCAGAACGACATCTCCGTCTACGGCGACCTGCTGGTCCTCTCCGTCGACTCCAGCCGCAGCAACAACACCTGCGACAACGTGGCGCAGTCGGCCGCGATCAAGGAGTCGTGGGAAGGCCTCCGCGTCTTTGACATCAGCAACCCGAGGGACCCGGAGTACGTCGCGGCGGTCGAGACCAAGTGCGGCTCCCACACCCACTCGCTGGCACCGAGCAAGGACGGGCGGGCGGTCTATGCGTACGTCTCCTCCTACGGGCCGCGCCTCGAATACCCCGACTGCCAGCCCCCGCACGACAAGATCAGCATTGTGAAGATCCCGAAGCGGGCGCCGGAGCGGGCCGCGGTGGTCGGTGAACCGGTGCTGTTCCCCGACGGTGGCTACACCAACACCGCCGGCTGCCACGACATCACGACCTACCCGTCCAAGGACATCGCGGCCGGCGCCTGCATGGGCGACGGCATCCTGATGGACATCTCCGACCGCGAGCACCCGGTGGTGACCGAGCAGGTCACCGACACCGAGAACTTCGCGTTCTGGCACTCGGCAACCTTCAACAACACCGGCACCAAGGTCGTCTTCACCGACGAGCTCGGTGGCGGCGGTGCGCCGACCTGCAACCCGGAGACCGGGATGGAGAAGGGCGCCAACGGCATCTACGACATCGAGGACGGCCAGCTCGTCTTCAAGTCCTACTACAAGATGCCGCGCACCCAGTCCAACACCGAGAACTGCGTCGCCCACAACGGCTCGCTGATCCCGGTCAAGGGCAAGGACATCATGGTCCAGGCCTGGTACCAGGGCGGTGTGTCGGTCTACGACTTCACCGACTCGGCCAACCCGAAGGAGATCGCCTGGTTCGACCGCGGCCCGTTCGAGGACACCTCGACGATCGCCGGCCCCTGGTCGACCTACTACTACAACGGCTACATCTACTCCAACGAGATCCAGCGCGGCTTCGACGTCTTCGACCTGCGTGACCCGCGCGTCGCCTCGGCGAAGAGGGTCAGGTTCGACGAGCTGAACGTCCAGGCTCAGCCCTCCTACTGAGCAGGGCCGAGTCGGCGCATCTTGCGGGGCAAGATGCGCCGACTCGGTGATTTCAAGGAATGACCAGCTGATCGCAACCTGCTGGTCACCAGGAGACGCCAGGGTTCACCGCGATGACCGAGACCGTTGCCGCCGACAGGACCGGCCGGGCAGACGCGACCCGGCTGATCCAGCGTGGCGCGATCGAATGGGTGATCGCAGCCCTTCTCGCCCTACTCCTGATGAGGTTCCTGTGGAGCCTGGCGAGGAACGAGAACCTCCTTCCGGGCGAGGTCGTCCACCATCTGCTCCATCCGGACGTCCTCGCCGGTGTCTGGCTCACGATCCGGCTGACCGCGCTGGTCTTCGCGATGGCCTCGGCGATCGGACTCGTCGTGATCAGGATGGAGAGGTCGGGCAACCCGTTGCTGGGCGGGATCGCGGCTGCGTACGTCTGGGTCTTCGGCAGCATCCCGGTGCTCGTCCAGCTCCTGCTGTGGAGCAACATCGCGCTGGTCTTTCCCGACATCACGTTCGCGATCCCCGGGGTGCACATCGATGCGATGCGGCTGGTCACGCCCGTCCACGCGGCGATCGCGGGGCTGGCCCTGGCGCTGGGAGCGTACGCAGCGAGGGCTCTCCAGGACGACGACCGGCTCACCGCCTCGGGCGACATCCTGGTGACGACGCTGCAGGCGACCAGCCTGGTCTCGGTGCTCTCGATCACCGACCTGCTCGGGGTCGTCCAGGCGCTTGAGGAGCGCAACCACCTGATCATCCCGCTGCTGACGGTGGCCGCGATCTGGTACCTCGTCATGGTCACCGCGGCGCGCGGTGCGATCCACCTGGCCAGGCTCGCACGGGGGAGGGGCCAGGCACACAGCCGGTGAAGCCGAGGGTAAAAGTCGGCGACCATTGCAAGACCTGGCAACGCATGTCTTTGTAGAGTGCGGCGCGTGACTTTCGAGCAGGCCTGGCAGCGATGGCGCGATGAGCGGGAGGCCGAGCTGAGAAGTCCCGAAGGTTTCCTGGCGATCACCGGCCTGCACTGGCTGGGGCCGAGGCAGCAGCGCTTCCCCGGGATCCCGGGTGTCTGGTCGAACGGTCCGGAAGGTGCCGTCGTCGAGCTCGGCGAGGGCGAGTGGCTCGAGCTCGGCGGGGTCACCCTCGCCGGGCGTCACGTCTTCGGCCACGTCGATCCCATCGGCGTGATCGCGACCTTCGACGCAGGCACGGTCGAGGTCGCGGACCGTTTCGGCACCCCGGTGCTCCGTCCGCGACAGCCCGACGGCCCGTTCCTGCGCGACTACACGGGCACCCCGACGTACGATCCGGACCCGTCATGGCAGGTCAAGGCCGCCTTCACCGCGTACGAGACGAGTCGCCCGATCTCGGTCGGCTCCGTGGTCGAGGGTCGTTCGAGCATCATCGACGCGGTGGGGGAGGTCGCGTTCGAGGTGAACGGACGCCCGCAGCGGCTGATCGCCTTCGACGGCGGCGACGAGGAGCTGTGGCTGCTGTTCACCGACGAGACCAGCGGGGTCACGACCTACGCCGCCTGCCGCCAGCTCGCCGTCCAGCGGCCGGTCGACGGCAAGGCCGTCCTCGACTTCAACCGTGCCGCCAACATGCCCTGCGCCTACACGATCCACGCCACCTGTCCGCTTCCGCCCGCGAGCAACCACATCGACGTGCTCGTCGAAGCGGGCGAGCAGACTCCGCCGCGGCCGCCCGCGGACTGAAGGTTTAACCGTGGGAAACGGACCAGAAACAGCGAAACAGGCAGACTAGGGCTCATGGCGGGGACGATGTTGTGGAGAGTACGTACGACGCTGCCGGACCGACCGGGTGCACTGGCGGCGCTGGCGCAGCGCTGCGGTGAGGCCGGGGTCAACATCCTGGGGATGCAGATCTTCCCGGGACTGGCGCAGGTGACCGACGAGTTCGTGCTGCGTACGCCCGAGGGCTGGGGCGAGGCCGAGATCTGTGACGTGATCTCCTCCGCGGGTGGCGGCGACACCGTCATCCAGGCCGCCAACGAGGCGGCGCTGGCCGACCAGCCGACGCGCTACGTGCAGGCGTGCCGGCACGTGCTGGAGCGGCCGATGTCGTTCCCCGAGGTGGTCGCGCAGCTCTTCGACGCCGAGGCCGAGGCTCCGCCCGGGGTCGTCCACGACACCATGGAGCTGCGGGTCGCCGACGTCGACGTCCAGCTCCACCGCACCGCCCCCTTCACCGCGACCGAGCACGCCCGCGGCTCCGCGATGGCCGACCTGGTCAACGACGTCCTCGACCGCAGCCGCGAGTCGGCGGCGATCGGCACCACCCCGCCCGTACGCCGCCTGGGCACCGGAAGCACCCCCGACCTCGTCGTCACCGGCGAGACCGTCAGCGCCCTGATCGACGGTGTCGCCGTCGGCATCGGCGAGGTCCTGGGGGCGGCGGAGGACGACGAGAACGTACGCGTCGTCAACCTGCGCGTCGACCCGGCCTGGCAGCGTCGCGGCATCGGCACCCGGCTGCTGGTCGACACCGCCAAGCTCGCGCACATGCTCGGCGCCGACGAGATCCTGCTCACCACCCAGTCCGACAACCAGGCCGTGCTGCCTATGGTTCTCGCCGCCGGGATGCGCGGCCGGATCCGGATGGCCGGCGATCTGCTGACCGTCAAGGTGCCGGTGCGGGATCTCAAGCCGTTGGACCGGTAGGGAGGGATACCCGGTTAACCGGGTATTCCTGCACTTCTCAGGCAATGCAACACCCGAGAAGTGCAGGAAACACCTGAGAAGTCTCGCCGTTTCGGCGATCTCCAGGGCCCGGCCGTAACATTTCTCCATGGAGATCCCGGAGAAGTTCGCGACGCTCGGCCTCACCTACGACGACGTACTCCTGATGCCTGGATACTCGGATCTGGCGCCGTCTGACATCGATACGACCTCCCGGCTGACCCGCGAGATCGACCTGCGGGTCCCGCTGATCTCCGCGGCGATGGACACCGTGACCGAGTCGCGGATGGCGATCGCGATGGCCCGTCAGGGCGGCATCGGCGTGCTCCACCGCAACCTGAGCATCGAGGATCAGGCCTACCAGGTCGACCTGGTCAAGCGCACCCAGACCGGGATCATCTCCAACCCGGTCACCATCGGCCCCGACGCGACGCTCGAGCAGCTCGACAAGCTGGCCGGCGAATACCGGATCTCCGGGTTCCCCGTGGTCGACGTCGACCAGAAGCTGATCGGCATCATCACCAACCGCGACCTCCGGTTCACCCCGGTCGCGGAGTGGGCGACCACGAAGGTCAACGAGGTGATGACCTCGAAGGACCTGATCACCGGGCCCGCCGAGATCTCCCGCGAAGAGGCCACCAAGCTGCTGCGCCAGCACAAGCTGGAGCGCCTCCCGCTGGTCGACACGGACGGTCGCATCACCGGCCTGATCACCGTCAAGGACTTCGTGAAGTCCGAGCAGTTCCCCGACGCCTCCAAGGACGCGCAGGGCCGTCTGCTCGTCGGCGCCGCGATCGGCTACTTCGGCGACGCCTGGGAGCGGGCCACCACGCTCATCGAGGCCGGTGTCGACGTGCTCGTCGCGGACACGGCCCACGGCAACGTACGCATGCTGATCGACATGGTTCGCCGCCTCAAGACCGACCCGGCGACCAAGCACGTCCAGGTCATCGGCGGCAACGTCGCCACGCGCGAGGGCGCCCAGTCATTCGTCGACGCGGGCGCCGACGCGGTCAAGGTCGGTGTCGGCCCGGGCTCTATCTGCACCACCCGCGTCGTCACCGGTGTCGGCGTGCCGCAGATCTCCGCGGTCTACGAGGCGAGCCTGGCCTGCAAGCCGGCCGACGTCCCGGTGATCGCCGACGGCGGCTTGCGCTACTCCGGTGAGATCGGCAAGGCCATCGTCGCCGGCGCCGACACGGTGATGCTCGGCTCGATGCTCGCCGGCACCGAGGAGACCCCCGGTGACACGGTCCTGATCAACGGCAAGCAGTTCAAGGCCTACCGCGGCATGGGCTCCATGGGCGCCATGTCGTCGCGCGGAAAGAAGTCCTTCTCCAAGGACCGCTACTTCCAGGCCGAGGTCACCGACGACGACATGATCGTCCCCGAGGGCGTCGAGGGCCAGGTCGCCTACAAGGGCGCGTTGGCGACGGTCGCCCACCAGCTCACCGGCGGCCTGCACCAGACGATGTTCTACGTCGGCGCGCGCACCATCCCCGAGCTGCAGGAGAAGGGCCGCTTCATGCGGATCACCTCCGCCTCGCTCAAGGAGTCGCACCCCCACGACGTCCAGGTCACCGCCGAGGCGCCGAACTACCACGTCTGACCTGCATCAACGCGAGCCCCGGATCCACGGATCCGAGGCTCGACCCTTTCGTACGACGAGATGGTCACGATGTGGGCAATTCGGGCACAAAGCCGGACCGGACAGAGTTCAATCCCAGAGCTGGATCTGGGGCTTGCATCTGAACCTTTCGGGAGGACCAATGACCGTCGTCGACATCGAGACCTTCGCCGAGGAATGGGCGGCGTGGCACGAGGCGCACGAGAAGCGGCGGGCCTCGGCCCACGGCTTCCTCGCGATCACCTCGATGCGCTGGCTCGACGAGGAGCCCGAGACGTACGACGACGTACCGGGTGCCTGGTCGAGCGGCCCGGACGGCGTCGTGGTCTCGCTCGCGCCGGGTGAGTCGCTGGTCGTGAACGGCGCCGAGATCACCGGGCGGCACTCCTTCGGTGTCATCGACGAGCGTGGCGGCATCACCGCCGCGTTCGGCGACGCCGTCGTCGAGATCGCCAGGCGTGGCGACAGCGACATCCTCCGCCCGCGCCATCCCGACAACCCGGTCCTGACCGGCTACCGCGGCACCGAGGCCTACGCGCCCGACCCGAGCTGGGCCGTGCCGGGGCGTTTCGTCGCCTATGAGTCGCCGGTGCCGACGACGGTCGGCTCGGTCGTCGACGGCCTCGAGCACGTCTATGAGGCGGTGGGCGAGATCGAGTTCACGGTGGGCGACGCCACGCACAGCCTCACCGCCTTCCCTGGATCCGCACCGGGATCTTTGCACGTGCTCTTCGTCGACGAGACCTCCGGCAGGACGACGTACGCAGCCAACCGGAGCCTCTCGGTGGAGGCACCGGACGGCGCCGGCAACGTGCTGGTCGACTTCAACCGCGCCACCAACCTGCCGTGCGCCTACACCGACCACGCCACCTGCCCGCTTCCACCGGCCGGCAACCGGCTGCCGGTCGCGGTCGAAGCGGGGGAGAAGATTCCGTTCTGAGCGCGGGGCTCAGGCGGGCTCGGGTGCCGGGCGCCGGAGGGGCAGGCCGACGGCCACCAGCACCGCGGCGAGGAGGACAAGGACCGCGTTGACCGCGATCGCCACGTGCAGAGCATCGAGAGAGGCGACGCCGCCCGCGGCGGTGGCGACGGTCGACATGATCGGGATGCCTAGCGCGATCGCGACCTGCTGGGTCATCATCGCCAGCCCGGTGGCCAGCCCCTGCTCGTGGTCGGGGAGCCCGGAGGTGGCGGCGACCATGAAGCCGACGATCGCGGTGACGTGCCCGATCGCGCCGACGAAGTTCATCAGCCCGAGGAACCAGAGCCAGCCGACCGAGGGCCCGACGAGGACCAGCACGCCGGTGGTGACCGCCTGGACGGCGAGCCCGCCGGCCACGGCGTTGCGTATTCCGAAGGCGTCGATCAACCGCGGCGCGACGGACCCGCCGATGATGGCGCCGAGCCCCATCGCGACGAGCATCAGGCCGGTCTGCAGAGCATCGAGACGGAGGACGTGCTGGAGGTACATCGTCAGCACGAAGACCAGCGACGACTCGAAGGCGAAGGTCGCGAAGCCGGCGATGTTGCCGAAGCCGATCGTGCGCCGGGTGAGGATCTGCAGCGGCACCAGCGGATGCGGGTGCGTGGACTCGGCGCGCCAGAAGGCGACCAGCAGGACCATCGCGACCCCGATCGCCGTCAGCCCCCACACGTCGGCGATGCCGGCCTCACCCAGTCGGGTCGCGCCGTAGACGAGCGCCAGCAGACCGCTGGTCACCAGCACGGCGCCCGGCAGGTCGAGCCGCGACCGCTCCCGGTCCGCGGAGTCGCGCAGCACGAACGGTGCGACGGCGACCACCAGCAGCGCGATCGGTACGTTGACCAGGAACGCCCAGCGCCACGACAGCAGATCGGTGAGTACGCCACCGAGCACCGCCCCGGCGGTGAAGCCGGTCGACATCACCACGCTGTTCAGACCCAGGGCACGCTGCCGCAACGGACCCTCGGGGAAGGAGACGGTGAGCAGTGAGAGCGCCGCCGGGGTGACCGCGGCGGTGGCCAGGCCCTGGGCGACCCGGGCGGTCAGCAGCACCTCGGGAGAGGTGGCGACCCCGCCGAGCAGCGAGGCGGCGCCCAGCGCGACCATGCCGACCAGGAAGACCCGCCGGCGGCCGACGTAGTCGCCGATCCGGCCGAAGAGCAGCGTGAACCCGGCCGCGCACAGGGCGAACGCGGTCGCGATCCACTGCACGTGGGCCTCGGCGAACCCGAGGCTCACCCCGACGGTCGGCAGCGCCACGTTGAGGATCGAGAAGTCGACGGTGAGGGTGAACTGGGAGGCGAGCAGCAGCAGGAGCACCAGCAGCTGTCCGCGGGTCATGCCGGCCTCGCGTACGGGCTCGGCCTGGGTAGTCGTGGTCATGACCCCAACGCTCCGTCGGATGACGTACGCCAGCCAGACACCTGTCCTGCCACCCACCCGCGTGCCTGGCACTGACAGGGTCAGGAAGAAATCGCCGTGTGACGGCACTATGGGAACCATGACGACCGAGCTCGGAGAGTTCCTGCGCAGCCGCCGGGCGGCGATCAGTCCCGAGGACGCCGGACTGGTGTCCTACGGCGCCCGACGGGTCCCTGGCCTGCGGCGCGAGGAGCTGGCGATGCTGGCCGGCGTCTCGCCGACCTACTACACCCGGCTCGAGCAGGCCGACCACCACAACGCCTCCGACGCGGTGATCGACTCGCTCGCCCGGGCGCTGCGGCTGAGCGCCGAGGAGCACGACCACCTGCGGCGGCTGGCGCGTCCCGTCGGAACGGTGTCGGGCAGCCGCGACGTGGAACCGCGCCCGGCCGCGGTGGCGATGCTGATGGACTATCCCGGTCCGGCGCTCATCGTCGACCACGCCAACTACGTGCTCACCTGGAACGACCTCGGACACCGCCTCTACGGACACGGGCTGGACTTCGACGCCCCGTACGCCGGCCGCCCCCACCGCCCCAACCTGATCCGTCGGTTCTTCCTCGAGCCGGACGGGCCGGAGCTCTTCGTCGACCCCGAGGGCACCGGGCTGCAGATGGTCGGCTTCCTGCGCTACTCCTCGGGTCTCCACCCCGAGGACCACATCCTCAGCTGCCTGGTCGGCGAGCTCGTCCAGCGCAGCGACCTGTTCGCCGAGCTGTGGGCCGAGCATCCGGTGATGGACTGCGGCTACGGGATCAAGCGGTTGCGGCATCCGGTGGCGGGGCGGATGGACCTGGCGTACGAGGCGATGGTGCTGCCCGAGACCAGCCAGCGGATCGTGCTCTACCGGGCTGAGCCCGGCTCGCCCTCGGCTGCCGCGCTGGCCACGCTGGCCGCGATGCCCTCGACCGATCAGCCGGGTGGAAGCAGCGGCCGCGGCGGCAACGGGGACGAGTAGACGACGCTGGTCGTGACGCTGCCGAGCGAGCCGACCCGGCCGCTGATCTGCTCGAGGTGCTTCATGTCGGTGGCGACGACCTTCATGACGAAGCAGTCGTCGCCGGTGACGTGGTGCGCCTCGATGACCTCGGGCAGGTCGGCGAGCAGCTTGTGGAGCGGGTCGTAGACGCTGCTCGGGTAGCGCAGGCGCAGGTAGGCCAGGATCGTGAAGCCGAGTCGTTCCGGATCGACCTGCGCGCCGTAGCCGGAGATGACGCCGGACTCCTCGAGGCGACGGACCCGTTCGGCTGCCGCGCTGTGGCTCATGTTGATGTGCCGTGCCAGCTCGGCGATGCTCTGTCGCCCGTTGGCCTGCAGCGATTTCAGGATGGCCGTATCGACCTTGTCAGGCTCGAAAGGGAGATTCGCGGGCACGGGGCGAGAATGCCACGAAATCGAAGGCGATCCGGCAGAGATGCCGGGGAACGGACCTTCAGATCGCGTTCCGACGTCCATACGATTCGGGACATGAACTCTCCCGCCGCCTCCGCCGAGGCTGTCTCCCACTTCGCGAGCAAGCTCGCCTTCGAGACCGACGCCTCAGACGTCCACGCCGACCAGGCCGAACGCGCCCGCTTCGTGCTGGTCGACTCACGTGGAGAGGCCGCCTGGGCGCAGGGCCGCATCGTGGGCGCGATCCACATGCCCACGGCCGAGATCGCCGGCCGGGCCGCCGACGAGATCCCGCTGGACATGCCTGTCGTGACGTACTGCTGGGGGCCGGGCTGCAACGGCGCGACCCGGGCGGCCCTGGAGTTCGCGAAGCTGGGCTACCAGGTCAAGGAGATGATCGGCGGCTTCGAGTACTGGGCGCGCGAGGGCTATCCCGTCGAGGACGAGCGTGGCCCCGTCGTTCGTGCCAAGGACCCGCTGACCGCGCCGTTGGACACGATCTTCTGTGCTTGCTGACTCCAGGATCCGCTTGGCCCGCAGCGTCTCGATCCGTCCGGTAGGAGCTGACGACCTGCCCGAGCTGGTCGACCTGATCCGGGAGCACGCCAGCTACGAGCGAGCGGCCGATCCTCGACCGGACCTGCAGACCGCGCTCGCGGCGTGGCTGTTCGTCCCCCGGCCGCGGCTCCGGGTCCTCGTCGCGGTCCAGGGCGACGCGCTCGTCGGCTACGCGAGCTGGAGCCCGGAGGCCTCGACCTGGCAGGCGGCCGAGTACGCCCACCTCGACTGTCTGTTCCTGCGGGAGTCCACCCGGGGTCGGGGCGCGGGCCGCCTGCTGATGCAGGCGGTGGAGGCCGAAGCGCATGCGGCCGGCGCCGGTGAGCTGCAGTGGCAGACGCCGGAGTGGAACGACGGAGCGATCCGCTTCTACCGCCGCACCGGCGCCCGCGAGGCCGCCAAGGCGCGCTTCACGCTGCCCCTCACAGGTCCTTCGCGTACGTAGCCGGGGGAGCGCCCACGACGTCTCGGAACGTACGCACCAGGTGGGCCTGGTCGCTGAAGTCGAGCTCCGCGGCGACGGCGGCCCAGTCGACGTCGCCGGAATGGGCGCGGGCGGCGACCTCCAGCACGCGGAACCGCTGCACGACCCACTTCGGGCCGATCCCGACGTACTCGCTGAACAGGCGCTGCAGCGACCGCAGGCTCAGGCCGGCGTGGTCGGCGAGCTGCTCGGCCCGGGTGATCGAGCGGTCGTCCTCGGCGAGAGTGACCCAGCGGCGTACGTCCTCGGCGACCGGGTCCGCGGGCAGGCCGACCTCGAGGAGGTAGGCCTCCATCGCGGCGGCCATCTCCTTCGGATCGGCCGACGACAGGATCCGGTCCGCGGCCGGGCGGTCGTCGACACCGAGCAGGTCCTGCGCGGGCACCACCTGGTCCGCGATCGCGCTTACCCGGCTGCCGAGCACGGGGCGGAACAGGCCGGGCAGGAACGCGACACCGAGCGTGTGACCGCGGCCGGTGAGGTGCCGGACGAACGGGCGCCGGCCGATCCCGTGGACCAGCAGCCGGCCGTCCTCGGCGGCGATGTGGATCCGGGGCTGCGGGATGACCTGCTGGTCGTGCGGGTGCTCGAGGTCCCAGCCGACGTACCAGTGGTAGTCCACGTGCCCGGCGATCTCCGCGGAGGGCGCGAACCGCTCGGTCGTGATGGTCCGCGCCGCCGTGACCGGCCGCACGATCGCGTCGGGATAGCCCCTGCCCTCCATCTGGCCCACCATGCCGCCAACGATATGGCGCGTTCCTTCAATCCCGCGCCCCTGTTCCGGCAGCAGGCTGGAGCCATGAAGAGCCCCAGCAACACCTACGGAAACAAGGCAAGCACCACGATGACCGTCGCGCGCTGGATCGAGGCGGCCTACGTCGACATCGACGGCGAGGGCACCCGGATGGGCGACGACGTCTACATCCCCACGCGCGGCCTGACCACCTCCGAGACCGACTACACCTACGCCGGCGAGATCGAGGGCACGGGCGTCGCGCGGATGATCGGGGCCTACGGCAACCCCGCCGGGGGAGCGGTCTTCGAGGCGTACGAGCAGTTCACCGGCTCCATCGCCGGCCAGGAGGGTTCCTGCGTGTGGCGGATCAGCGGGACGTACGCCGACAAGACCGTCCGCTCCCACCTCACCGTCATCCCCGGACTCGGCACCGGCGGCCTCGAGGGCCTCGTCGGCGAGGCCGACATGATCCTCTCGGAGGAGGGCGGCGGGGAGGCGTACGGCTTCGTCCTCTCCTACGACTGGAGCTGATGCACGGTGGGGTGGTGGCGCAAAAGATCCTGAACTTCGATGAGTTCGGAACGTGCCGTGTCGTCCGTCGGGCGCCCGGGGTGAGGCTGGAGCTCCAGATCACATCTCGGGTCGACGTCGTGGAGGAAGACATGACCGCATCACCAGCTTCACCCGACCTGAAGGCCAAGCACCGGACGATGTGGGGGCTGGGGAACTACGCCCGGGTCGCCGACGAGCTCATCCCCGAGCTCGGTCGGGTGCTCGTCGAGGCCTGCGAGATCGGGTCCGGCGACCGCGTGCTCGACATCGCCGCCGGCACCGGGAACGCCGCCGTACCCGCCGCGCTCGCCGGCGCGGACGTCACCGCGAGCGACCTGACGCCGGAGCTGCTCGAGATCGGGCAGGCGCACGCGGAGGAAGCCGGCGCGGGCTCGATCACCTGGCGCGTCGCTGACGCCGAGGCCCTGCCGTTCGACGACGCCGCGTACGACGTCGTGATGTCGTGCGTGGGCATCATGTTCGCGCCGTTCCACGAGAAGGCCGCCGCCGAGCTGGTCCGGGTCGTGCGGCCGGGCGGCCGGATCGGTCTGATCAGCTGGACGCCCGAGGGCTTCATCGGCCAGATGTTCGCGACGATGAAGCCGTTCATGGCACCGCCGCCCGAGGGTGCCCAGCCGCCTCCGAGGTGGGGCGACGAGAGCCACGTACGCGGCCTGCTCGGTGACTCGGTGAGCGACGTCCGGGCCGAGAAGCGGACGGTCGCGATCGACTCGTTCGACACCGGCGCGGAGTTCCGCGACTTCTTCAAGGCCTGCTACGGGCCGACGATCGTCGCCTATCGCGGGATCGCCGACGACGAGTCACGGACCGGCGAGCTCGACGCCGCGCTCGCCGAGCTGGGGGACCGGCACCTCGACGGCGGGACCATGAACTGGGAGTACCTGCTGCTCACCGCCGTACGCAGCTAGCGCCTCGACGGTCCAGGTCGGTGCGTGCTTTCCGATCTCGATCCGGTCACGTGGAACAATCCGTCCTGTGACTGAGATCGAGATCGGCCGGGCCAAGCGAGCACGACGGGCGTACGCCTTCGACGACGTGGCGATCGTGCCGTCCCGCCGCACCCGCGACACCACCGAGGTCAGCACCGACTGGCAGATCGACGCCTACCGCTTCGACATCCCCGTCCTCGCCGCGCCGATGGACTCGGTGATGTCGCCGTCGACCGCGATCGCGATGGGCAAGCTCGGCGGTCTCGGCGTGCTCAACCTCGAGGGCGTGTGGACCCGCTACGACGACCCGCAGCCGCTGCTCGACGAGCTGGCCGAGCTGAGCGGTGTCGACGCGACCCGGCGTCTGCAGGAGATCTACGAGGCTCCGATCCAGGCCGAGCTGATCACCGAGCGGCTGCGCGAGGTGCGCGCCTCGGGCGTCACCGTCGCCGGGGCGTTGTCCCCGCAGCGGACCAAGGAGTACGCCAAGGCCGTCGTCGACGCCGGCGTCGACCTCTTCGTCATCCGCGGCACCACCGTCTCGGCCGAGCACGTCTCCTCGCAGGCCGAGCCGCTCAACCTCAAGGAGTTCATCTACGAGCTCGACGTGCCGGTCATCGTCGGTGGTTGTGCCACCTACCAGGCCGCACTCCACCTGATGCGCACCGGCGCGGCCGGTGTGCTCGTCGGCTTCGGCGGCGGTGCCGCCCACACCACCCGGACGGTGCTGGGTGTCGCGGTGCCGATGGCCTCGGCCGTCGCCGACGTGGCTGCTGCCCGTCGTGACTACCTGGACGAGTCCGGCGGCCGCTACGTGCACGTCATCGCCGACGGAGCCGTCGGTCGTTCCGGCGACATCGCCAAGGCGATCGCCTGCGGTGCCGACGCGGTCATGGTCGGGTCGCCTTTCGCCCGCGCCACCGATGCTCCCGGCAAGGGATTCCACTGGGGCAACGAGGCTCACCACGCCGACCTGCCCCGCGGCGAGCGCGTCGCCTTTTCGCCGGTCGGCACCTTCGAGGAGGTCCTCTACGGCCCCTCCCACGTCGCCGACGGCACCATGAACCTCGTCGGTGCCCTCAAGCGCGCCATGGCCACCACCGGCTACACCGACCTCAAGGAGTTCCAGCGGATCGAGGTCGTCGTCGGCTGACGACTCCATCCGGCCGAGTCCGCAGTTCTGGCGGGCCGAGTCCGCAGTTCTGGCGGACCGAGTCCGCAGTTGTGGGCGACGAAACGACAGTTTCGTCGCCCACAACTGCGTTTTCGCTGTTGCTTCTGGGGCGGGTCGCGGGTGGGCGGGCACTTTCCCGCCATGGCGGGAAAATGGGCTGCTTGAACGGGCATGGAGTCCGCACTTCCCCGCCATGGCGGGATTCTGGCCGCTGGCACCTTCGCCGTACGGCCGGTGCGCCCGTCGGCCGAGTGGTCGGGCACGACAGCTCGGCCGACGCGCGGGACGCTTCGGCCGACCTACGCGACGCCTCGGCCGACGGGGCTGACTTCTCGGCATTGCTTGGACGCCGACCTTCCATGTTCTCGGGCTACCCCGTAGAGTGACCGCTGTCACCACCTAAGCAAGCGCTTAGATTAGCCGAGCACACGAGGGAATGAGCATGTCGAGGTTCGAGGGACGTACGGCGATCATCACCGGGGCCAGCCGGGGCATCGGGCTGGGTATCGCCCAGCGGCTGGTGGAGGAGGGTGCGAAGGTCGTCATCACGGCGCGCAAGCCCGAGGCGCTGGCGGAGGCGGTCGAGGGCCTCGGTGGCAAGGAGGTCGCCCTCGGCATCGCCGGCAAGGCCGACGACCCGGCCCACCAGGAGGAGGTCGTCAAGGCGGCGATCGACACCTTCGGCAGCGCGGACCTGCTGGTCAACAACGCCGGCATCAACCCGAAGGCCGGCGGCCTGATCGACATGGACCGCGAGTCGGCACGCAAGACCGTCGAGGTCAACTGCCTCTCGCCGATCGGCTGGACCCAGCAGGTCTGGCGGCAGTGGATGTCCGAGCACGGCGGCGCGGTCGTCAACATCTCCTCGGTGGCCGGCCTGGCCCCGACGCCCCTGATCGCGACGTACGGCGCGAGCAAGGCGATGCTCAGCTACATCACCCAGGAGCTCTCGGTCGAGCTCGGCCCGAAGGTGCGCGTCAACGCGATCCTCCCGGCGGTCGTGAAGACCAAGTTCGCCGAGCTCCTCTACGAGGGCCGCGAGGCCGAGGTCTCGGCGGCCTACCCGCTCAAGCGCCTCGGCGTACCCGAGGACATCGCCGGCGTCGCCTCCTTCCTCCTCTCCGAGGACGCCGGCTGGATGACCGGCCAGCTCGTCACCGTCGACGGCGGCCTCACCCTCGCCGGCGGTCGCGTCTGATGCCGATCGCTCCCGACAGCACCGCCGTCGTCACCGGCGCCGCGGGCGGCATCGGCCGGGCGCTGGCCGCCCGGCTCGTCGCCGAGGGCGTCCGCGTGGTGGTCAACGACATCGACGACGTACGCCTGGCCGAGACCGCGAAGGAGATCGGCGCCCACCCGGTGGCCGGCGACGCGGCTTCCGTCGAGGGCGTCGCCCGCCTGGTCGAGGCGGCGAAGGGCCACCTCGGCCAGATCGACGCGTGGTACGGAAATGCCGGCATCGACCGGGGCATCGGCCTGGACTGTCCCGAGGAGGACTGGCAGGCGTCGTACGAGGTCAACGTCATGGCCCACGTCAGGGCAGCGCGGCTCCTCGTCCCCGAGTGGGTCGAGCGCAAGGCCGGCCGCTACGTGGTGACCGCGAGCGCGGCGGGGCTGCTGATGATGATCGGCGCGCCGACCTACACCGTCACCAAGCACAGCGCGGTTGCCTTCGCGGAGTGGCTCTCGGCGACTTATCGCCACCACGGGATCGTCGTCCAGGCGATCTGTCCGCAGGGCGTGCAGACCGGGATGCTCGAGCGGTCCGGCGTGATGAAGGACCTGCTCAGCCGCGACGCGGCGCTGACGCCCGAGCAGGTCGCCGAGAGCGCCTGGGAGGCGACCAAGGACGACCGCTTCCTGGTGCTCCCGCACCCGGAGGTGGGCGACTACTACGCCGCGCGGGCGACACAGACCGACAAGTGGCTCGGCGGGATGAACCGACTCTGGCAGCACGTGGAAGGACAGGTATGAAGGCGTGGCGGATCAACGAGCTCGGTGAGCCCAAGGACGTGATGAGGCTCGAGGAGGTGCCCGACCCGTCCCCCGGGGCCGGACAGCTCGTCGTGAAGGTGCTGGCCAGCCCGGCCAACTTCCCCGACGTCCTGATGGCCCGCGGTCTCTACCAGGTCAAGCCCGAGCTGCCGTTCACCGCCGGCGTCGAGCTGTGCGGCGAGGTGGTCGAGCTCGGTGGCGGAGTCGACGGCTTCCAGGTCGGTGACCGCGTGATCGGCGGCGCCGCCCTGCCCTACGGCGGCTTCGGCGAGCTCGCGCTGATGGACGCCGCGACGACGTTCCCGGCTCCCGAGGCGCTCACCGACGCCGAGGCGTCGAGCCTCTACATCGGCTACCAGACCGGCTGGTTCGCGCTGCACCGCCGCGCCCACATCCAGCCCGGCGAGACGCTGCTCGTGCACGCCGCCGCGGGTGGGGTCGGCAGCGCCGCGATCCAGCTCGGCAAGGCCGCCGGTGCCACGGTGATCGGTGTCGTCGGCGGCCCGGAGAAGGCCGAGGTCGCCAAGAAGCTCGGCGCTGACGTCGTCATCGACCGCCATACCGAGGACTTCGTGAAGGTGGTCAAGGAGGTCACCGGAGGCAAGGGCGCCGACGTGATCTACGACCCGGTCGGCGGCGACACCTACGACCGCTCCACCAAGTGCATCGCCTTCGAGGGCCGGATCCTGATCATCGGCTTCGCCGGAGGCCGCATCCAGGAGGCCGCGCTCAACCACTCGCTGATCAAGAACTACTCGATCGTCGGACTCCACTGGGGCCTCTACAACATGCTCGCTCCCGAGCTCGTCAAGGAGTGCCACGCCGAGCTCACCCGGATGGCGGACGAGGGCTCGATCAAGCCGCTGGTCAGCGAGGAGCTGTCCCTGGACGAGGTGGCCGACGGCGTACAGCGTCTTGCCGACGGCACCACCGTCGGACGGGTCGTGTACGTCGCATGAAGGCTGTCATCTTCGACTACGGCGGGGTGCTGACCACGCCGATCGGCGACTCGATCCGGGCCTGGCTGAAGGCCGACGGCATCAAGCCGGAGAGCTTCACGACCGTGCTCAAGGAGTGGCTGGGTCGCTACGCCGACGCCGGCACCCCGATCCACCGCCTCGAGCTCGGCGAGCTCTCGGTCAAGGAGTTCGACAAGCTCCTCGCGGCCCGCCTGGAGACGTACGACGGCAGCCCGGTCGACCCCGACGGCGTCCTGTCCCGGCTCTTCGCCGGGATGCGGCCCAACCCGGAGATGTTCGCGCTGGCCGAGGAGCTCCGCGACGCCGGCATCCGGCTCGCCCTGCTCTCCAACAGCTGGGGCAACTTCTACCCGCGCAAGCAGGTCGACGCGCTCTTCGAGGTCGTGGTGATCTCCGAGGAGGTCGCGATGCGCAAGCCGGAGCCGCCGATCTTCGACCGCACCCTGAGCAGGCTCGGCCTCCCGGCCGAGGAGTGCCTCTTCATCGACGACGCCGAGCCCAACGTCCTCGGTGCCCGCGCGGTCGGTCTCGACGCACTGCTCCACACCGACCCGGCGAGCACCCGCGCAGCGCTCGCCCGGATGATTCCCACCCTCGGAGGTGCCGCGTGACGACCGAATCCCTGCCCGGCCTCGACCTCGACAGGCTCGGGCCATGGTTCGCCGAGAACGTGGAGGGCGCCGGCGCCGAGCTGAGCGCCACCCACATCTCCGGAGGCAAGTCCAACCTGACGTACGCCGTCTCCGACGGCACCCACGAGTGGATCGTCCGGCGCCCGCCGCTGGGGCACGTGCTCGCCACCGCGCACGACATGAAGCGTGAGCACACCGTGATCACCGCGCTGCGCGACACCGACGTACCGGTGCCGCACACCTTCGCGTTCTGCGGGGACGAGGAGGTGCTCGGGGCGCCGTTCTACGTGATGGAGAAGGTCGACGGCCGGCCCTACCGCTACGCCCGCGAGCTCGAACCGCTCGGCGCCGAGCGGACCCGCGCGATCTCGGAGCAGCTCATCGACGTGATGGCTGCGCTGCACGCGGTCGACCCGGCCGAGGTCGGGCTGAGCGAGTTCGGCCGTCCTGAGGGTTTCCTGTCGCGGCAGGTCAGGCGCTGGAAGAAGCAGCTCGAGGCGTCGTACTCCCGCGATCTTCCTGCCGCCGACGAGCTCCACGCGCTCCTGGAGGCACGGGTCGGTGCCGCCGAGGCCGCCTCGACCGGACCGGGGATCGTGCACGGCGACTACCGCCTCGACAACGTCCTCACCTCTGCAGATGACCAGATCAAGGCGGTCGTCGACTGGGAGATGGCCACCCTCGGCGACCCGGTCACCGACCTGGCGATCCTGCTCACCTACCAGCGGATGGCCTCGGTCTCCGGCGACGGCACCGTGACCGACGTCAGCAACGCACCCGGGTGGCTCTCCGAGGACGAGATCATCGCGCGCTACGACGCCGCCAGCCCGCGCGACCTGAGCGAGTTCGGCTTCTACCTCGGGCTGGCCGCCTACAAGCTCGCCGCGATCCTCGAGGGGATCCACTACCGCTACCTCAAGGGCCAGACCGTCGGGCCCGGTTTCGACACGATCGGGGACGGGATCCACCCGCTCCTGGACATGGGACTGTCTGCAATGAAGGAGAAGTGACGCATGGACTTCAAACCCGACGCCAGGACCGAGGAGCTCGTCGCCTCGGTGTGGGACTTCCAGAAGACGTACGTCGAGCCGAACGAGGCCGTCTTCGACGAGCAGCTCGCGGCACTGCCGGACAAGTGGGCCTGGGACTCGGTGCCCGTGCTCGGCGAGATCCGCGCCGAGGCCCGCAAGCGCGGCCTGTGGAACCTCTTCCTCCCCGGTGAGGGCGGGGCGGGGCTGACCAACCTGCAGTACGCCCCGCTGGCCGAGATCACCGGCCGCAGCCACCTCGCACCGGCCGCGTTCAACTGCGCCGCGCCCGACACCGGCAACATGGAGGTGCTGCACGACTTCGGCAACGAGGCGCAGAAGAAGGAGTGGCTCTCGCCGCTGCTGGAGGGTGAGATCCGCAGTGCGTTCGCGATGACCGAGCCGGCCGTCGCCTCCTCGGACGCGACCAACATCGAGACCTCGATCGTGCCCGACGGCGACGAGTACGTCCTCAACGGTCGCAAGTGGTGGATCACCGGCGCGATGAACCCCAACGCCAAGATCTTCATCGTGATGGGCAAGACCGACCCGTCGGCCGAGCGCCACAAGCAGCAGTCGATGATCCTGGTGCCTCGCGACACCCCGGGTCTCACGATCAAGCGCGGCATGGAGGTCTTCGGGTACGACGACCACGACCACGGTGGTCACGCCGAGCTGGTCTTCGAGGACGTACGCGTCCCGGCGGCCAACCTCATCGGGACCGAGGGCATGGGGTTCGCGATCGCGCAGGCGCGCCTGGGACCCGGCCGCATCCACCACTGCATGCGCTCCATCGGTCTGGCCGAGCGGGCGATCGAGCTGATGTGTGCCCGGGTCGAGGACCGTGTCGCCTTCGGCAAGCCCCTCTCCGAGCAGGGCGTGATCCGGGACTGGATCGCCGAGTCGCGGGTGCGGATCGAGCAGCTGCGGCTCCTCGTCCTGAAGACCGCCTGGCTGATGGACACGGTCGGCAACAAGGGCGCCCACACCGAGATCCAGGCGATCAAGATCGCGACCCCGGCGACCGTGCAGTGGATCCTCGACAAGGCGATCCAGGCGCACGGCGCCGGCGGCCTCTCCCAGGACTTCCCGCTGGCCAAGGCCTACGCCGGCATCCGCACGCTCCGGTTCGCCGACGGCCCCGACGAGGTGCACAAGAACGCCCTCGCCAAGGCCGAGCTGCGCCGGCAGGCCGCACGTCGAGAGGGCCGGCAGTGACTCCTGAGGAGATCAGAGGCCGGGTCGAGGAGTTCCTGGCAGCGCACCCGGTCGCGACGACCGAGCCGAGCGCCTTCCTGCACGCCCGCTACCGGGCCGGGCTGGCCTGGGTCGCGTTCCCCGAGGGCGAGGGTGGTCTCGGGGTCTCCCGGGCCCTGCAGCCGCTGGTGAACGACCTCTTCGAGGCCGCCGGTGCTCCCGACAACAACCCACGGCGCAACGGGATCGGGCTCGGCATGGCCGCGCCGACGATCCTGGCCTACGGCACCCCGGAGCAGAAGGCTCGGTTCCTGGAGCCGCTGTGGTGCGGCGACGAGATCTGGTGCCAGCTCTTCTCCGAGCCCGGTGCCGGCTCCGACCTGGCCGGACTGGCGACCAGGGCGGTCCTCGACGGCGACGAGTGGGTCGTCAACGGGCAGAAGGTGTGGACCTCGGGTGCCCACAACGCCGACTTCGCGATCCTGGTCGCCCGCACCGACCCTGACGTCCCGAAGCACCGCGGTCTGACCTACTTCTTGTGCGACATGCACGATCCCGGCGTCGAGGTGCGCCCGCTGCGCCAGATCACCGGCGAAGCGGAGTTCAACGAGGTCTTCCTGACCGATGTGCGGATCCCCGACGCGCACCGGCTCGGCGCGGTCGGGCAGGGCTGGGAGGTCGCCAACGCCACCCTCAACAACGAGCGTGTCGCCATCGGCGGCGCCGCCATGCCCCGCGAGGGCGGGATGCTCGGCGTGGTCGCCGAGTCGTGGCGTACGCATCCTGACAACCACACCCCCGAGCTGCGCGACAGGCTGCTGAAGCTCTGGGTCGAGTCGGAGGTGGCCCGGCTGACCGGGGCACGACTGCGGCAGAAGCTGGCCGTCGGTCAGCCCGGCCCCGAGGGGTCGGCGATGAAGCTGACGTTCGCCAAGATCAACCAGCAGCTCACCGGGCTCGACCTCGAGCTCCGTGGTGAGGAGGGTCTTCGCTACGAGGACGGGGAGGGCTGGACGATGGTCCGGCCCGAGCACGTCGACTTCGCCGGCCGCGACGCGGTCTACCGCTACCTGCGCGCCAAGGGCAACTCCATCGAGGGCGGCACCTCGGAGATCCTGCGCAACATCGTGGCCGAGCGCGTCCTCGGCCTCCCCGGGGAGCACCGGGTCGACAAGGACGTCGCCTGGAAGGAGATCCCGCGATGAGCGGACCCGAAGTCGAACTGCTCGACAACGAGCTCGACGCCGACCTGCGGGCCACGGTCCGGTCGTACCTGGCCGAACGCTGCGACCCGGCCGATGTCGTCAAGGCGTACGAAGGCGACAGCTCGCTCACCCCGGTCCTGTGGAAGGGGATCGCCGGCGAGCTCGGGCTCGCGGGGCTGCTGATCCCGGAGTCCTACGGCGGCGCCGGCGCGTCCGCCCGCGAGGCCGCCGTGGTCCTGGAGGAGCTGGGGCGCTCGGTCGCCCCGGTGCCGTTCCTGACCAGCGCGGTCGTCGCGACCTCGGTCCTGCTGGCGGGACCCACCGAGAAGGGTGTGGAGCTGCTGGGCGGGCTGGCCGCGGGTGAGCGGACCGCGGCGCCGGTCGTGCCGCTGACCGCCACGACCGTCCAGCCGCTGGAGGCCGTCGAGACCGAGGTGCGATCGGTCGCCGGTGCCCTCGAGGCCGACACCCTCCTGGTGCCGGTGACGACACCTGCCGGCATCGAGGTCCGAGCAGTCCCCGCGGACCAGGCCACGATCGCCCCGGTGAGCTCGCTCGACATGACCCGCCGGCTCGCCGACGTACGCCTCGACCCGGCCGCAGGCGAGGTGGTCGTGGCCGCGGAGCACGGTGCCGACGGCGTACGTTCCGGTCTGCTGGCCGGGGCCGCGCTCATGGCCTCCGAGCAGGTCGGGGTCGCGCAGTGGTGCCTGACCACCACGGTGGACTACCTCAAGGTGCGCCGCCAGTTCGGCCGGATCGTCGGCGGCTACCAGGCGCTCAAGCACCGGCTCGCCGACCTCTACACCAGCGTCGAGGGCGCCGGCGCGGCCGCGCGCTACGCCGCCGGAGCGCTGGCTCTCGGCGACGCCGAGGAGGCGGAGCTCGCGACCCATGTCGCCGCCGCGTACTGCGGTGACCTCGCCGTCACCGCGGCCGAGGAGGCGGTGCAGCTGCACGGTGGCATCGGCATGACCTGGGAGCACCCCGCCCACCTCTACCTCAAGCGGGCCAAGGCCGACCAGATCGCGTACGGCCTCCCCGGCCTCCATCGCGACCGTCTGGGGGCGCTGGTCGACATCTGATGCCGAGGCGTCACGCCGGTCGGTCGAGTGGGCACCACGGTGCCCACTCGACCGACGCCGGTGACGCCTCGGCTACTTCTCCAGGGCCATCAGAGCGAGCGCCAGGAGCAGGCGGTCGCCGGGGTCGGAGATGCTCTTTCCGGTGAGATCCTGGATCTGCTTGATGCGGTAGATGACCGTGTTGCGATGGCAGATCAGGTCCTCGGCGGCGTGGGTGGGGGAGCCGCCATGGGCGATGAGGGCGCGCAGCGTCGCCAGGAGCACGTCGGACTGGTGCGTCGGCTGGGCCAGGATCGGGCCGAGGGTGCGGCGTACGAGCAGCGATGAGACCGCCGGGGAGGCGGTCAGGAGCACCTGCGGGAGGCGGTCGTCGACGACCGCGATGTCCGTACGTCCCCGGGGCACCGTCTCCACCGTGTGCGTGGCGAGCTGGAAGGCGGTGCCGAAGCCGCTCAGGTCGTCGGCGGTGGCGATCCCGACCCGACCGGAGTTGCAGCAGGCGAGCTGCTCGACCAGGTCGTCGACGGCCTCCGCGACCGGCCGCGACCCGAGCGGGACCAGCCCGAAGTGGTGGTCGCCGCGGACATGCCAGAACGAGATCAGGTCGGCCTTCTCCAGCCGGTCGTCGGGGTTGCGCAGCGGTGAGTCGCGGTTGCCGTCGAACGCGGCGACCACGCAGGCCATCTGCTCGTCGGCGGCGATCCCGAGGATGTCCTGCACCTCGGCGGCGAAGGCCGGGTCACCGCCACGGCCCTCGGCCAGGCCGTCCAGGAGCCTGCCCTGGAGCTGCAGGTCGCGGCGCTGCAGCAGCGCCGCCTCCTTCCGGTAGGCGCCCGACATGACCGAGTTCTGCACGTCCAGGTCGGTCCACACCTGCCGCCCGGCGAGCACCATCACCCGGTCGTCGATGCCCAGGGCCTCCTGCTGGCGGACCATCGCCTCCCACAGCATCCGGGTGCCGACGGTGTAGGCGTTGAGGCAGTACTCCAGCGGCACGCCCTGCCGTGCCCGTCGCCGGCCGGTCTCGCGCCACAGGTCGACGGGATTGGCGCCCGGGGTCATCCCGGCCATGGCCCGGATGCCGCGGCGGACGTGCTCCCGGGTGCTCGACCGCAGGTCGGCCCGCACCGACGGCTCGGCGTTCTGGTGCCACTCCGGCTGGATCGCGATCAGCGTCAGCGTGATGTCGTCGGCGATCGCATCGGCCTGGCTCACCAAGGAGGCCCAGGCACGCTCCACCAGCGGTCGTAGCTCCGAGTCAGGAGATGTGTCGCGCATCACACCCATGTGCGGAGCGTCCCATGCCCACTGCCGTATCCGCCAGTGAACCAGGGAATCTCGGACGGAGCGCCCGAAGGATTTTGGGCGCATTGCCCATATCCCCCGTTGTGCAGAGAGTCCAAAGTGATAGCCGTCACAACAGGCGAAGGGAGCACGATGCAGAACCCTGGCGAGGCCCCGCCACTGTTCGCCGTCCAAGGCGTCTCGGTGAGATTCGGTGGTGTACGCGCCCTCGAGGACGTCTCCTTGGAGGTCGCGCCCCACGAGGTGCTCGGCGTCATCGGCCCCAACGGTGCCGGCAAGACGACCCTGTTCAACGTCGTGTGCGGCTTCGTGAGTCCCGCCGAGGGCGAGCTCCGCCTGCGCGGCGAGACGATCCACGGCCTCCGCCCGCACCAGCTGGCCGGCCACGGCATCGCCCGGACCCTGCAGGGGCTCGGGCTCTTCGAGCGGATGACCGTGCTCGACAACGTCATGGTCGGCGCCGACCGCCTCGCCCGTGCCGGCTTCCTGCGCGGGCTGCTCGGCCTCGGTCACCGCGACGACGCCCGGCTGGCGGCCAAGGCGCGCGAGGTGCTCGGTGAGCTCGGCATCGAGTCGTACGCCGCCCGCTACCCGGGCAGCCTGCCGTACCCGATCCGGAAGAAGGTCGCGCTCGCCCGCGCCCTGGTCGCCGAGCCGGAGCTGCTGCTCCTGGACGAGCCCGCGAGCGGGCTGAGCGCCGAGGAGATGAGCGAGCTCGGCGAGATCATCACCGGCCTGACCGAGCGCACCGCCGTGATGCTCGTCGAGCACCACATGGACCTGGTGATGTCGGTCTGCCACCGGATCACCGTGCTCGACTTCGGCCGCGTGATCGCGGCCGGCACGCCCGACGAGATCCGCAACGACCCCGCCGTCCTCGCCGCCTACCTGGGCGACCAGGTCGAGCACGACGACGAGGACGCCGAGGTCCACGCCATGGTCTCGACAAGCTCGACCGATGGGGAGGAGGCCTGATGTTCGCCGTCGAGGACCTGAGCGCTGCGTACGGACCCGTCAAGGCGCTCAACGGCGTCACCTTCACCGCGTCGAGAGGGCAGGTCACCGCGGTCCTGGGCGCCAACGGCGCCGGGAAGACCACGTTGCTGCGCACCGTCTCCGGGCTGGTGAGGTCGACCAAGGGCACCGTGAAGCTGGACGGCAAGGACATCACCCGCACCGCGACCGAGAAGCTGACCTCGTACGGCCTCTCCCACGTCCCGGAGGGGCGCGGCGTCATCGCCGAGCTCACCGTCGTCGAGAACCTCCGCCTCGGCGGCCTGCACCGCGCGACGGGCTCGCAGCCGATGCCGATCGAGCGGGTCTTCGAGCTGTTCCCACGCCTGGGCGAGCGCCGCGACGCGACCGCCCATCAACTGTCCGGCGGTGAACGGCAGATGCTCGTCATCGGCCGCGCGCTGATGGCCCGCCCGTCCGTGCTCCTGCTCGACGAGCCCTCGCTGGGGCTCGCACCCCGGGTCGTCGCCCAGATCTTCGACCTTCTCCGCGGACTGGTGCGGGCCGAGGAGCTCACGGTCGTGCTGGTCGAGCAGAACGCCCGCAGTGCCCTGTCCATCGCTGATCACGGCGTCGTGCTCAACCTCGGCAAGGTCGTCGCCTCGGCGCCGGCCGCCGAGCTGGCCGCCGACGAGCAGCTCCGCCACGCCTACCTCGGGTTCTAGGAGGCCACGAACGATGCAACAGTTCCTCGACACCACCCTCGGTGGGCTGGTCCTGGGCGCGGTCTACGCCGCGTTCGCGCTGGCCCTGTGCCTGATCTGGCGCTCGACCCGGATCGTCAACTTCGCTCAGGCGGCGATGGCGATGGTGACCACCTACATCGCGCTGTCCCTGATCAACGCCGACGTGCCCTACTGGGTGGCCTTCGTCGCCGCGTTGGCCGCGGGCTTCGGGCTCGGCGCCGTGATCGAGCGGGTGATCATCCGCCCGGTCGAGGGCAAGGCCGAGCTCAACGCGGTGATCCTGACCCTCGGGCTGTTCATGGTCCTTCACGGCCTGACCGCGATCACCTTCGGCGTGCAGCACCGCGGCTTCCCGGCCCCGGTCAGCACCAACGCGATCGCGGTCGGGGACACCTCGATCGGGATCACCCCGTTCGGCATCCTGACGATCGTCGTGGTCGCCGTCGTGATGGCCGGGCTCGTCGTCCTCTTCCGCTTCACCGACCTGGGGCTGCGGATGCGGGCGGCGGCGTTCAACGGCGAGGTCTCCCGCCTCCTGGGCGTACGCGTCGGCCGCATGCTGACCCTCGGCTGGGCGCTCGCGGCCGCTGTGGGCGCGGTGGCCGGGATGCTCATCGCCGGCGGTGACCTGGTCAACCCGGCGTTCATGGACCCGTTCGTGATCTACGGCTTCATCGCCGCCGTGCTGGGCGGTCTCGACTCGCCGCTCGGCTCGGTCATCGGCGGCCTGATCCTCGGGCTCTCGCTCTCCTACGTGACCGGCTACATCGGGGAGCACCTGGCGCCGCTGGTGGCGCTCGGGATCTTGATGGTGGTGCTGCTGGTGCGTCCCAGCGGCCTCTTCGCGGCGGCTGCGGCCAGGAGGGTCTGACCCATGGAAAGTCTGCGCTCTCTCCTCCGTCCGGTGATGTCGGTGCCGCTGGCCCGCCACCTCGTCGTCGCCCTGGTCGCCTTCGTGGTGGCGATGGCGGTCATCGGCACCTCCAGCCAGTACCTGCAGACCCGCTACGCCGAGATGGCCTACTTCGCCATCGCCGCCGGCGGTCTGACGCTGCTGACCGGCCTCTCCGGCCAGCTCTCACTCGGGCACGGCGCGCTCATGGCCGTCGGGGCGTACGCCGCCACCCTCGTGCTCGAGCGCACCGGCGGCGAGACGCTGGCCGACGTCTTCGTCGCCCTGCTCGTCGCGATCGCCGTCTGCGCGGTGGTCGGCGTGGTGGTCGGGGTCCCGGCGGCGCGGCTGCACGGGCCCTACATCGCCGGCGCGACGCTGACCCTGGCTGTCGCGGTGCCCCGGCTGGCCAACCAGTGGGACGTCCTCGGTGGCGAGCAGGGCCTCCAGGTGCCGGTGCCGCGGGCGAGCGAGCTCCCGGCCTGGATCCAGGACCTGATCTGGTTCTTCACCGCCGTCGAGATCGACCAGTACTCCTTCCTCGCCTACCTCGGCTGGCTGCTCCTCGTGCTCACCTTCGTGGCGCTCGCCAACCTGAGCCGGTCCCGGGTGGGACGCCGCTGGCGGGCGGTGCGGGACGACGACGTCTCCGCCGAGCTGGCCGGCATCCACCTCGGTCGCGCCCGCGTCGTCGCCTTCACCGTCAGTGCCATGTGCGCCGGGCTCGCCGGCGGGCTGATGGCCATGAACGTACGTCTCACGGCGCCGGGCGCGTTCACGATCACGCTCTCGCTGACGCTGCTGGCCGCCGTGGTCCTGGGCGGGCTCGGCAGCCTGACCGGAGCGCTCATCGGGGCCGGCGTACTCGCCTTTCTTCCGCACTTCGCCACCGATCTCGGGGAGTCGGCCGGGCTCAGTGCTACCCAGGCCGCGGAGGTCACCCCGGTGGTCTACGGGCTGGTGCTGATGCTCGTCATCCTCCTCGCTCCGGCGGGGATCGTCGGCAGCCTGCGCTCGTTCCTGGCGCGCTCATCTCTCACCTCATCTCTCGGGCAAACCAAGGAGAAGACAACATGAGAAACACTGCACGCAGAGCCGTACAGGTCGTCTGTGTCCTCACCACTGCCTCCCTCCTCGCTGCCTGTGGCGCGGGGAAGGAGCGGCCCTCCGAGGACGGAACGGCGGTCGGCGTCACCGACACGACCATCAAGGTCGGTGCGCACTTCCCGCTGACCGGGCCGGCCGCACCCGGCTATTCCGAGATCCCCTCCGGGCATCAGGCGTTCTATGAGTACGTCAACGACGCCGGCGGCGTTCACGGCCGCGAGATCGAGATGGTCGTCAAGGACGACGCCTACAACCCGACCAACACCAGCGCCGTCACCAACGACATGATCCTGCAGGACGAGATCTTCGCGATGGTCTCCGGCCTCGGCACTCCCACGCACCGCGCGGTCGTGCAGCGGCTCAACGACGACGGCATCCCCGACCTGTTCGTCTCCAGCGGCTCGCTGCAGTGGGGCGACGACCCGGCGGCGTCGCCGATGACGTTCGGCTGGCAGCCGGACTACGAGGTCGAGGGCAAGGTCATCGGCCAGTACGTCAAGGAGAACATGCCCGACGCCAAGGTCGGTCTCTTCCTGCAGGACGACGACTTCGGCGAGGACGGCGAGAAGGGCGCGCGCCAGTTCCTCGACGCCCAGATCGTCGACGTGCAGAAGTACACCCCGGGCGGGTCGACCGACTTCTCCCCGCAGATGTCCTCGTTCAAGTCCAAGGGCGTCGACCTGGTGATCGGCTTCAACACCCCCTCCTACACGGCGCTGAGCCAGATCGCCGCCCAGGGCGTCGGCTTCAAGTCGAAGTGGTTCTACTCGAACGTCGGCTCCGACCCGGCGCTCGTCGGCGGCCTGCTGGCCTCCATGACCAAGGGGAAGATCCCGGCCGAGCAGGGCGTGAAGCTGATGGACGGGATGATGACCACCGAGTACATCCCCGGCGTCGACGCTCCTGACGACGAGTGGGTCAAGCTCTGGCAGAAGGTCTGGGACTCCTACTCCAAGAAGGGCACGGAGAAGCTGACCAACTACCGGATCTACGGCATGTCGCAGGCCTACACCTTCGTCCAGGCGCTGCAGGCCAACGGCAAGGACCTCACCCGCGAGTCGATCGTGGAGACGATCGAGAAGGAGGGCGCCTCCTTCGAAGGACCCGGGCTGGCGCCGTTCCGCTTCTCCGAGGACTCCCACATGGGCATCTCCGGGGTGAGCGTGGTCGAGATCAAGAACGGTGCCTCCGAGCCGCTCACGCCGGTGCTGGTCACCGACATCGGCGACGCGCCCATCGAGGAGGACGACAGCGCCGCCTCGGACGCCCCGCCCTCGTCCGGGCTCCCCGAATGAGTTGGGCGGAGTGATCCGTACTGATCAGTAGGTAGTCACACGTTCACGGATCGACCTCGGTACAGTGGTCAGCCAACCCAAATGCCACTGGAGGTGGTCGGTCCGTGAACGTACTCGCACCCGGGAGCGGGGTAGTTGTGACCGGAGCAGCCCGAGGGATCGGGAGAGCCCTGGCCACGCGGTTCGCCGCGGAAGGGTGTCGCGTCGTCGTGGCCGACATCGACGACGCCGAGCTCTGCTCGGTGGCCGACTCGATCGGTGCCCTTGCGGTCCCCGGCGACGCCGCCTCCGCCGCCGGCACCGCGGCACTCGTGGATGCTGCCCGGGAGGAGCTCGGCAAGATCGACGCCTGGTACGGCAACGCGGGGGTCGAGCGCGGCCGCGGCCTCGAGGCCTCCGACCACGCCTGGTTGACCTCCTACGAGGTCAACGTCCTCGCCCACGTACGCGCAGCGCGGCTGCTGCTGCCGGACTGGGTCGCCCGAGGTGCCGGTCGGTTCGTGGTCACCTCCTCCTCCGCGGGCCTCCTCACCCTGCTCGGCTCCCCCTCCTACGCGGCCACCGAGCACGCCGAGATCGCCTTCGCCGAGTGGCTCGCCGCCACCTACCGGCATCAGGGCATCGTCGCTCAGGCGATCGTCGCGCGCAGCGTGAAGACGGCCATGCTCGAGCGCTCCTCCGGACTCCCGGGTTTCCGGACGGCCGAGGGCGCGCTCACCGCCGAGGAGGTCGCCGACGCCGTCTGGGATGCCGGGCAGAGCTCGCAGTTCTGGATCTCGCTCGAGCCCGACGTGGCCGAGGAGTACGCCACGCGCGCCTCGGACGTCGACGCCTGGATCGACGACGTGAACCGTGTCCGGCAGGAGCTCGACCGGACCGACTAGCCTCGAGGCGTGGAATCTTTGGTCTCGACCTGGCTCAGTGGCCTCGACGGCATCCCGACGCAGGCACAGAACGTCAACCAGCAGCACTACGCGGCGAGCCTGATGAAGGTGCCCGTGGCGATCGCGGCCTATCGGCTGCGCGATCGCGGGCTGCTGTCGCTCGACGAGCCGATCGCGGTGCATCCCGACTTCGACTCCGCGGCCACCGGGGCGCGGTTCGAGATGGATCCGGCCGAGGACCAGGATCCCGAGACCTGGGAAGCGGTCGGTTCCGCGCTGCCGCTGGGTGATCTCGTACGCCGCTCCCTGACCGTCTCCGGCAACCTGGCCGTCAACCTGGTGCTCGAGCGGGTCGGGCTCGAGGAGGTCGCCGCGGTGCTCGCGGATGCCGGGGTGACGCCGATGACGACGGTCGCGCGGGGGATCGAGGACGCGCCCGCGCGCGAGGCCGGGCTGCAGAACCTGGTGACCGCCAACGACATGGGCAAGCTGCTCACCAAGCTCGCCTCCGGCCGGCTGCTGTCGCCCGAGTCGACCGCCGAGCTCGAGGGCATCCTGGTCGCTCAGCAGTATCGCGACGCGATCCCGCTCGGGGTGCCCGAGGATGCGGTGGTCGGCAACAAGACCGGCTGGGTCGACGGCGTACGCCACGACATGGCGATCATCCGGCCTGCTCAGGGCGAACCTCAGGTCATGGTCGTCCTCACGACCGGCCTGGACGACGACGAGTCGGAGTTCCGGATCAGCGAGGTCGCTCGCTATCTGTGGTCGACCCTGTGACGGTGCCTCGGGTCGCGGCGGTGCGCACCCGGCGTGTGCGGGTGCCGCTGCACACCCCGTTCGTGACCGCGCTGCGGCGTACGGAGTTCGCGGAGACGGTCGTGGTCACCGTCGAGGACTCCGACGGGTGCGTCGGGTGGGGTGAGGCGCCGCAGGTCTGGAGGGTCACCGGAGACTCGCTCGCCGGGTCCGTCGCGGCGCTGGAGGGGCCGATCTCGGATGCGCTGGTCGGTGCCGCCGCCGATCTTTCGTCCGCCGGGCTGATCCAGGGGGCGGTCATCGGGAACCGGTCGGCCAAGATGGCCGCCGACATCGCGCTGCACGACCTCGTTGCCCGGCGGGCCGGAGTCTCGATAGTCGAGCACCTCAAGTCCCATGCGTCACGCCGCTCAGGTGTTTCCTGCACTTCTCGGGCAATGCAACACCTGAGAAGTGCAGGAGTACCCGGTGAACCGGGTATTCCAACGAGCCTGCTCACCGACATCACCCTCTCCGTAGGCACCCCCGTCGACCTCGCAGAGGCCGCGGCCGCGCGAGCCCGAGACGGCTTCACGACACTCAAGATCAAGGTCGGAACGGACGCGGCAGGCGACGCCGAGCGCGTGCTCGCGGTGCGCGAGGCGGCCCCGGGCTGCGTACTCCGTCTCGACGCCAACACCGGCTGGCGCGCGGACGAGGCGGTGATGGTGCTGACGACCCTGGCCGACCAGGGCGTCGAGCTCGAGTTCGTCGAGCAGCCGGTGGCCCGGCGGGACCTGGAGGCGATGGCGTACGTCCGTCGTCACCAGCCCTACAAGATCCTCGCTGACGAGTCGGTCTTCGACCTCGAGGACCTCGTCGACGTCATCCGCGCCGAAGCGGCCGATGCGGTCAACGTCAAGCTGGCCAAGTGCGGTGGGATCACGCCCGCGATCGAGCTGCTGGAGGTCGCCGGGCGCCACGGCCTCGGGCGGCTCGTCGGCTGCATGATGGAGTCGCACCTCGGCATCGGCGCAGCGGCAGCCCTGGTCGCCGCGACGGGCATCCCCGGCGAGCAGGATCTCGACGCGGGCTGGTGGGCGAGGACCAGCCCCTATGAAGGTGGCGTCGGCTACGACGGCCCCCGCATCCTCTTCCCCCAGGCCGACGGCCTCGGCATCGAAGGAGTCCTCCCATGACCACCGTCAACCAGCCCACCTTCGTCGTCGCCGAGCCCGCGCCCGACGCCGAGCACGAGACCGAGGTCGTCCCCGGTGAGGAGGTCGTCGTCCTGAAGACGCAGGGGGAGTGGGCGTACGTCGTGGTCCCCGCCCACGCCTCCTCGAAGGACGAGCGCGGCTATCCCGGCTGGCTGCCGACGAGCGCCCTCGCCATACCCGTGGACACCCTGCTCGCCAAGGCACGCACCTACCTCGGTGTCCCCTATGTCTGGGGCGGCACCACCGAGGCCGGCATCGACTGCTCGGGGCTGGTCTTCCGAGCCGCAGAGGCCATCGGCGTACGTCTGCCGCGGGACGCCCGCGACCAGGCCGCCGAGCTCGATCCGATCGACCTCGACGACGTCACCGCCGGCGACCTCTACTTCTTCGCGCGCCCGGACGGGCGGGTCATGCATGTCGCCATCGCCACGGCGTCTCCCGACCCAGATGGCACCCGCCCGATGATCCACGCCGACGGCGACAAGATGGTCGTGGTCGAGGAGCCGATGGCTTCAGATCGCCTCGCCACCCTGGTCGGCGCCGCCCGTCTGTGACGGCTGCGTGACTTATCGGCCGGCGCCGGTGAATTTCTCGCGCGCCAGAAGTGACAATTCGGCGTGGTGAGTTAACTTCGAACGTATGACTCGTACTGGGGCACTGAGTCCACAGAGCCGCGATCTCGCGATCGGCACGATGGTCGGTGCGGCGGGAGAGACCGAGCTCGACGTACTCGTCGTCGGCGGAGGTGTGACCGGCGCCGGCGTGGCGCTGGACGCCGTCACCAGAGGCCTTAGCACGGGCCTGGTGGAGCAGCGCGACCTGGCCTCCGGAACGAGCTCGCGCAGCTCGAAGCTCGTCCACGGCGGGCTCCGCTACCTCGAGATGCTCGACTTCGAGCTGGTCCGCGAGGCGCTCCAGGAGCGCGGCCTGCTGCTCAACACCCTGGCCCCGCACCTGGTCCGGCCGGTGCCGTTCCTGTATCCCCTGACCAACCCGGTCTGGGAGCGCGCCTACATCGGCGCGGGCCTCGCGCTCTACGACGGGATGGCGAGCTTCGGCCCGCTCTCCGGGCTCGGCAACTCCGGCCTCCCGCGCCACCGCCACCTGACCCGCCGGGGCGTTGCCAGGATCGCCCCCGACTTCAACACCGACGCGATCACCGGCGCGATCCAGTACTACGACGCCCAGGTCGACGACGCCCGCCTGGTGATGACGATCGCGCGCACCGCCGCCTCCCACGGCGCCCACATCGCGACCCGGGTCCAGGTGACCGGGTTCCTGCGCGAGGGTGAGCGGGTCGTCGGCGTCCGTGCCCGCGACCTCGAGCACGACCAGGATCTGGTCATCCGCGCCAAGACCGTCGTCAACGCCGCCGGCGTGTGGACCGACGACATCCAGGCGATGGTGGGCGGCCGCGGTGCCCTGCACGTCAAGGCGTCCAAGGGCATCCACCTCGTCGTCCCGCGCGACCGGATCCGCTCCGAGTCGGGCTTCATAGTCCGCACCGAGAAGTCGGTCCTCTTCGTGATCCCGTGGGGCCGCCACTGGATCATCGGCACCACCGACACCCCCTGGACCTACGACCTCGCCCACCCGGCGGCCTCCAAGACCGACATCGAGTACGTCCTGGAGCACGTCAACGCGATCCTGCGCGAGCCGCTCGATCTCGAGGACGTCGAGGGCGTGTACGCCGGGCTCCGCCCGCTCCTCACCGGCGAGTCCGACCAGACGGCGGGTCTCAGCCGCGAGCACACCGTGGTCACGCCGCTGCCGGGCCTGGTGCTGATCGCCGGCGGCAAGCTGACGACCTACCGGGTGATGGCCAAGGACGCCGTCGACGCCGCGGCCCACTCGCTCGGCACCACCACCAACATGACCCTGCGCGACTCGATCACCGACAAGGTGCGGCTCGTCGGGGCCGAGGGCTTCGAGACCCGCTCCAACCAGCGCGTTCTGCTCGCTCGTCGGTCCGGCCTGCACGTCGCCCGCATCGACCACCTCCTCGGCCGTCACGGCGGCCTGATCGACGACGTCCTCGACCTCATCCAGCAGCGCCGCCCGCTCGCGCTGCCGTTGGAGGGGGCCGACGACTACCTCGCCGCCGAGGTCGTCTACGCCGTCACCCACGAGGGCGCCCGCCACCTCGACGACGTGCTCGAGCGCCGCACCAGGATCTCGATGGAGACCTTCGACCGCGGCGTACGCGCTGCCCCGGCGGTCGCCAAGATCATGGCCGACGAGCTCGGCTGGGACGAGCAGCGCGCCAAGGAGGAGGTCGACCACTACCTGCGCCGCATCGAGGCCGAGCGCCGCTCCCAGCTCCAGGTCACCGACGAGGAGGCCGACCGCGCCCGGCACGAGGTCGAGGTCTGAGCCTGCGACCCTGCGACGAAGGAGCAGGGTCGCAACGCGAAGAGATCGAGCGAGCGTGCGGCTGAGCTTGCGAAGCCGCATCCGCGGGTCGAGATCGATTCAAGGCGAGCCGAATTGCCGTGGCGGACCAAGCGGTTGACGTAGCACTCTGACGCCATGTTCCTGGTCGCAGATCCCCCCGAGCCGCTGGCCACCGAAGACTTCGTGCTCGCCCCGCTCCGGCCCGAGCTGCTCGACCTGGACACCGAGGCCTACCTGGCCAGCCCGGACGTTATCCGCGACCACAGCTGTGGCCGGTGGCCGCTGGAGGGTTTCGGCACCGAGGACAACCTGCCGCTGGTGATCCGGCACTGGTCCGACCACCAGGCAAAACGCGCCTTCACCTATCTCTTCCTCGACCCCGCGGGCACCTCCTCGCTCGGCTGCCTCTACGTGCAGCCCCTGTTCCCCTACCTGGAGGCGATGGGGGCCGACGCCCAGACCCTGCTCCGGTACGCAGGTGGCTCCACCGCCCGGGTGAGCTACTGGCTCCGCCAGGACCGTGAGCCCGGGCTCGGCGCGTCGGTCGCCGAGCGGCTGGATGAGTGGCTGCGTACGAAATGGCCGTTGGACGCCTATCTCTACCGGGCCACGCCGGCGGAGGAGTGCACCGTGCACGCGCTCGATCGATTGCCCCTGGACCGCGTCGTGATCGACCTTCCGGCCGAGCAGCACGACTATCTGTGGTGGGCCGCGGACGTTCGTATCGTGAGTTAGTGGGACGACTGTCTGGCTTCCGAGACGCCCGTCACATACTCTCGGTACATGAGCGCATCCAACCCGACTTCTTCCGGCGGCCCGATCGTCGAGGGCCCGCTCGATCCCGAGCACGACGCCATGGCGTCCCTGGCCCTCGAGCCTGACTACGTCTCCCGCCTGACCGGCCGCATCGTGGCGACGACGGGGGAGAGCCGAGAGGTCATCAGTCCGCTCAACGGGGCGCCGCTGGCGCACATCCCGCAGTCGAGCGACGACGATGTCGCCGGCGCCTTCGCCAAGGCCTGGGTGGCGCAGGAGAAGTGGGCGGCGACGCCGGTCGCTGAGCGTGAGCGCATCCTGATGAGGCTGCACGACCTCGTCCTCGACCGGCAGGACGAGATCCTCGACCTGATCGTGCTCGAGTCGGGCAAGGCCCGGAAGCACGCCTTCGACGAGCCGCTGCACATCGCGCTGACCGCCCGCTACTACGGGCGCAGGAGCAGCAAGATCCTCGACACCGAGCGCAAGCTCGGCGTCATCCCGGTGCTCACCCGGGTCGAGCTCAACCACGTGCCGAAGGGCGTCGTCGGGATCATCAGCCCCTGGAACTACCCGTTCACGATGGCGCTGTGCGACGGCCTGGCCGCGATCGCCGCCGGCAACGCGGTGGTCATCAAGCCCGACTCCCAGACCATGCTCAGCGCGCTCCTCGGTGCCGAGCTGCTGGAGGAGGCCGGGCTCCCGGAGAACCTGTGGACCGTGGTCTCCGGCCCGGGGTCGAAGGTCGGCACCAGCATCATCCAGCGCGCCGACTACGTCTGCTTCACCGGCTCGACCAACACCGGCAAGATCGTCGCCAAGCAGGCCGCGGAGCGCCTGATCGGCGCCAGCCTCGAGCTCGGCGGCAAGAACCCGATGCTGATCCTGAAGGACGCCGACATCGAGAAGGCGGCCGAGGGCGCGACCCGCGCGGTCTTCTCCAACTCCGGCCAGCTGTGCGTGAGCGTCGAGCGGCTCTTCGTCGACGACCAGGTCTACGACCGGTTCGTGGAGCGCTTCGTCGCCCGCACCCAGGCGATGACCCTCGGCGCCACCCTCGGGTGGGAGAACGACATGGGCACGCTGATCTCGCAGGCCCAGGTCGACACCGCGACCGCCCACGTCGAGGACGCCGTCTCCAAGGGTGCGCGGGTGCTCACCGGCGGCAAGGCCCGCCCCGACCTGGCGCCGTTCTTCTTCGAGCCGACCATCCTCGAGGGCGTCACCCCGGAGATGACCTGCTTCGGCAACGAGACCTTCGGCCCGGTCGTCTCGATCTACCGCTTCCACAGCGAGGAGGAGGCGATCGAGCGCGCCAACGACGGCGAGTACGGCCTCAACGGCTCGATCTACAGCCGCGACACCGCCCGCGCCCGTCGCATCGCCCGCCAGATCAAGTGCGGCACGATCAACATCAACGAGGCCTTCGGCGCCACCTTCGCGAGCATCGATGCCCCGATGGGCGGCATGCGCGAGTCCGGCCAGGGTCGTCGCCAGGGTGTCGAGGGCATCCTGCGCTACACCGAGACCCAGTCGGTCGCCTCTCAGGCCGTCCTACGCTTCGCCCCGCAGTTCGGGATGAGCGACCAGGCGTACGCCAAGTTCATGACCGCCTCGCTGCGCGTGCTGAAGTCGCTGGGCCGGGCATGAGCGGGAGTCACTACGACGTCCTCGTCGTCGGGTCGGGCTTCGGAGGATCGGTCTCCGCGCTGCGGCTGACCGAGAAGGGCTACAAGGTCGGGGTGATCGAGGCCGGTCGCCGGTTCAGCGACGACGAGCTGCCCACCACCTCCTTCGACCTGCGCAAGTACCTCTGGGCGCCGGCGATCGGCTGCTACGGCATCCAGCGCATCGACATGGTCAAGGACGCCGTGATCATGGCCGGTGCCGGGGTCGGCGGCGGGTCGCTGGTCTACGCCAACACCCTCTACGAGCCGCTCGACCCGTTCTACGAGGACCCTTCCTGGAGCCACATCACCGACTGGAAGGACGAGCTCGCTCCCTACTACGAGCAGGCCAAGCGGATGCTCGGCGTCACCCTCTACCCGCACCTGACCCCCGCCGACGAGGTCATGCAGAAGGTCGCGGCCGAGGCCGGGCGCGGTGACACCTTCCACAAGGCGCCGGTCGGCGTCTTCTTCGGAGGCCCTGGCCAGGTGGAAGGGCAGGAGGTCGCGGACCCCTACTTCGGAGGGGAGGGCCCCGACCGGCGTACGTGCACGAACTGCGGCGAGTGCATGACCGGCTGTCGCCACAACGCGAAGAACACCCTGGTCAAGAACTACCTCTACCTGGCCGAGAAGAACGGCGCCGAGGTGCACCCGCTGACCACGGTGACCCGCGTCTACCCCGCCAAGACCGGAACCGGGTACGTCGTCGAGACCCGTTCCACCAAGGCCAAGCTGGGGCTGGGCCGGACGAAGCGGTTCACCGCCGACCAGGTGATCTTCTCGGCGGCCTCGCTCGGCACCCAGAAGCTGCTCCACAAGCTCAAGCGCACCGGCGACCTGCCGCAGATCTCCGACCGTCTCGGCGAGCTGACCCGCACCAACTCGGAGTCGATCCTCGGCGCGATCGCGCCCGACACGGCCATCGACTACACCGAGGGCGTGGCGATCACCTCCTCGTGGCACCCCGACGAGCACACGCACATCGAGCCGGTCCGCTACGGGCACGGCAGCAACGCGATCGCGGCGATGCAGACGGTGCTCACCGAAGGTGGTCCCCGGCGGTTCCAGCGCTGGCTCAAGGAGATGTGGCTGCAGCGGCGGTCGCTGCGTACGTTCTACGACTTCAAGCACTGGTCCGAGCGCACCGTCATCGCGCTGGTCATGCAGGCGCTCGACAACTCGATCACGACCTTCCCGAAGCGCACGATCTTCGGATGGCGGATGTCGTCGAGGCAGGGTCACGGCAAGCCCAACCCGACCTGGATCCCGGCCGGCCTCGACGCCGTGCGGAAGATGGCCGGGGTGATGAGCTCGGGTGAGAAGCCGGGGTATGCGGGCGGCACGATCGGCGAGCCGTTCAACAAGCCGATGACCGCCCACTTCATCGGTGGCTGCACGATCGGCGACTCGGTGGAGACCGGTGTCATCGACCCCTACCAGCGGCTCTACGGCTACCAGGGCCTGCACGTCGTCGACGGCTCCGCGATCTCCGCCAACCTGGGCGTGAACCCGTCGCTGACGATCACCGCGCAGGCCGAGCGGGCGATGGCGTTCTGGCCCAACAAGGACCAGGCCGACCCGCGTCCGGAGCTGGGCGCCGCGTACGCGCGGATACAGCCGGTCCGGCCGGCCGCCCCTGCGGTGCCGGCCACGGCGCCTGCCGCGCTGCAGCTGCCCATCGTTGATGTTCGGTGACCAGACTGTTGCCGTAATGACACCGGCAGCGCACGAACTTTCTGGCAGGAAGTTTTTAGTTGACCCGTAACCGTGGTTAAGAGGGTTCGTTGGAGTGATCAGACCCGGGATTGCTCCCTCCCTAATACATGCCGGGTCTTCAGTCCGGGACAGTGATGCCTCGGGCAATCAGGGCCCGGCCACCTCCCTCCCCGGCCGGGCCCTGGTGCATTTTCAAGCGAGCCGCGTGTCGAGACCTGAGTCGCGGGAGGCAGGTCGGGCCTGAGCAAGGCTGATTCGGCTCGTGGCGCGACCCGTCGTTAGGATTCGTGCATGACGCAGGCTCCTGGGGCGGAAGAGCACGATCTGGTTCTCGTGGTGGACTTCGGCGCGCAGTATGCGCAGCTGATCGCCCGCCGCGTCCGCGAGGCGAAGGTCTACTCCGAGATCGTGCCTCACTCGATGCCGGTCGAGGAGATGCTCGCCAAGAACCCGAAGGCGATCATCCTCTCCGGCGGCCCCTCGAGCGTGTACGCCGAGGGGGCTCCCGCCATCGACAACAGCCTGTTCACCGCGGGCACCCCGGTGTTCGGGATGTGCTACGGGTTCCAGCTGATGGCCCAGGGTCTGGGCGGGACCGTCGATGACAACGGCGCCCGGGAGTACGGCCGCACGCCCGTCACCGTCGGCGTGCCTGGCATCCTGCTCAAGGACATCCCGCCGGCCCACAACGTGTGGATGTCCCACGGCGACTCGGTCTCCGAGGCGCCCGAAGGCTTCACCGTGCTCGCGAGCACCGCGGACACCCCGGTCGCGGCCTTCGAGAACGTCGACAAGCAGCTGGCGGGCGTGCAGTGGCACCCCGAGGTGCTCCACTCCGAGCACGGGCAGCAGGTGCTCGAGCACTTCCTGTGGGACATAGCGCAGTGTCGTCAGACGTGGACGATCGGCAACATCGCCGAGGACCAGATCGAGCGGGTCCGCCAGCAGATCGGCGACCACCGCGCGATCTGCGCCCTCTCCGGCGGCGTCGACTCCGCGGTCGCGGCCGCCATCGTCGCCAAGGCGATCGGTGACCGGCTGACCTGCGTCTACGTCGACCACGGCCTGATGCGGAAGAACGAGTCGGTCGCGATCGAGAAGGCGTTCCGCGAGTCCACCGGCGCCGAGCTGAAGATCGTCGACGCCGAGAAGGAGTTCCTCGACGCGCTCGCCGGGGTCACCGACCCGGAGGAGAAGCGCAAGATCATCGGGCGTGAGTTCATCCGCTGCTTCGAGCGTGCCGAGGTCGAGATCCTGGGTGACTCCGACGAGAAGGTCGCCTTCCTCGTCCAGGGCACCCTCTACCCCGACGTCGTCGAGTCGGGTGGCGGTGCCGGCACCTCCAACATCAAGTCCCACCACAACGTCGGCGGTCTCCCCGAGGACCTCGAGTTCGAGCTGGTCGAGCCGCTGCGAGAGCTCTTCAAGGACGAGGTGCGCGCGGTCGGCTCCCAGCTCGGGCTGCCCGACGAGATCGTCCAGCGCCAGCCGTTCCCCGGCCCCGGTCTGGGCATCCGCATCATCGGCGAGGTCACCAAGGAGCGCCTCGACATCCTCCGCGAGGCCGACGCGATCGCCCGCGAGGAGATGACCCGCGCTGGTCTCGACCGCGACATCTGGCAGATGCCGGTCGTGCTGCTCGCCGACGTCCGCTCGGTCGGCGTCCAGGGCGACGGCCGCACCTACGGCCACCCCGTCGTGCTCCGTCCGGTGACCTCCGAGGACGCCATGACCGCCGACTGGGCCCGACTGCCCTACGACGTCATGGAGCGCATCTCCACCCGGATCACCAACGAGGTGAGCGAGATCAACCGGGTCACCGTCGACATCACCTCGAAGCCGCCGGGCACCATCGAGTGGGAATGAGTCGTCGAGCGGTCTCGGCCGTGGACAATGTCCACCATGACTGAGCCGGACCTCGCTCGACGACTCCTCGACGCCCATGTCGCCCACGAGATGGCGGCGATCCGTGGCGTACGTTTTCTCGATCTCGTCACCGGCGAGATCGACTTCGCGCTGCGCGCTGCCAGTGAGCTGACGCTCGATCAGGTGATGCCGCGCGACCTGATCAAGGAGGTCGCGCTGAAGTACGTCAGCACCTTCCGGCTCCCGGGCGCGATCCCGGAGGTCGCCGGTGCGCTCGCGACGAGACTGAGGGCGCACCCCGCCAACGACACCCAGCTGGGCAAGGTGGTCAGCCGGCCGCGGATCGCCGAGCTGGTCGACGCCCTCGTCGAGATGCGTACGCTGCGCCAGCAGGTCCTGCGCAGCCTGGCCGAGAACTCCGGGATCCAGGCCGGCGTCGGCACCTTGGTGCGCGGCACGGCCCGGGGGGCCGTTGACACCGGTCGTCGGCTCGCCGACAACCTTCCGGGCGGCTCCTTCGGCTTCTCGATCGCCGAGCGTGTTGCGGGCCGGATGGCGGACACGGTGAAGGGTACGCCGGTCGGCGCCGCCGTCGACCAGAGCGCCCGCGAGCTCGCCGAGCGGGGAGCCGGGGCGCTCCTCGGCTATCTGTCCGACACCGCGGCCAGCTCGGTGACCGACGAGGAGGTGCACGACGCGCTGCTGGAGGTCTGGGACGCGCTGGCGACCCGTCCGGTGCGCGAGATCGCCGACCTGGTCGACGACGAGCAGCTGGTCGCGCTCTTCGTCGGGCTCTACCAGGTCTGGCTCGACATCCGGGACTCCGAGTATCTGCAGGCCCTGGTCGACACGGGGGTCGACTTCTTCTTCGACACCTACGGGAGCTTCACCCTCGACCGGCTCCTGGAGGAGTGGGGCCTGGGCCGCGACGACCTGATCGAGGAGGCCCTCCGTTTCGGGCCGCCGGTCATCGAGGCGCTCGCCGAGGCCGGTGTCCTCGAGCAGCTGGTCCGTCGTCGGCTGTCGAGCTTCTACGACTCTCCGGAGGCCCAGGCTCTCCTGGGGTGACGCGAGGCGCGGCATTTTCCCGCCATGGCGGGGATCTGCTGGCTCACCGACGCGGAAGCACGGCCACTTTCCCGCCATGGCGGGAAAGTGCGGCGCCTGCGGGAGTTCACAGTCGCTCGGGAGGGTACCGGGACGGTGAACAAGCTCGAAGGAGGCACGACATGGCCGAGACGATCGTCGACGACAGGCTCTGGGAGAACTTCCACCGTGCGGTGAACATGACCTCGCGCGACCTGCGGCAGTGGCTCGCCGTGCAGGGGGCGGGGGAGACGACCGAGACCGAACCGGACCGGGCCGGCAGTGCGCTCGGTCACCGGGTGGCCGACATCCTGGGCAAGCGCCGCTCCGATCTCACCCCTGACGACGTGGACGTGATGCACCGGGTGGTCGACAAGGTCACCGACCTGCGCGGTGGCGACACCGGCCAGTGGGAGCCGACCGCGGGCGACGCGCACTGGCGGCGCCGGCTGATGAACGTCGGCCACGACCCGCTGAGCTCGTGAGTCTCGTGAGCGCTGCAGAGTGGGTGCCGGAGTCACCGACGCTGTCCGACCTGCGCAGCGCCGTGCAGAAGTGCCGTGGCTGCGAGCTCTACCGCGACACCACCCAGGGCGTGATGGGCCAGGGGCCCACGCCGGCTCCGTTGATGCTCCTCGGTGAGCAGCCGGGTGACCGGGAGGACCGCGAGGGCGAGCCGTTCGTAGGCCCCGCCGGCGGCATCCTCCACGAGGCGCTCGCTGATGCCGGGATCGATCCGGAGGCGGCGTACACGACGAACGTGGTCAAGCACTTCCGCCACCGCCTCTCGGGCAAGCGCCGCATCCATCAGTCGCCCACCAGCAAGCAGGTCGGCGCCTGCGCTCCGTGGCTGGCCGCCGAGCTGGCTCTGGTACGTCCCACCGGCGTCGTCCTGCTCGGCGGCACCGCCGGCAAGGCACTGTTCGGCTCCTCATTCCGCGTCGGTGAGGCCCGCGGCCACCTCCTCGAGTGGCCCGAGGCCATCGCGTCGGCGACCCTCGACCCCTGGGTCCTGGCGACCCCCCACCCCTCCGCCGTTCTTCGGGCGGAGGACGAGCGGCAGGCGACGTACGACGGCCTGGTCGCCGATCTGAAGGTCGCCGCCGCGGCCCTGAAGAAATGACCGCAGAGAAATAGCGAGAGGCGATGTCGAGATCGCCGGTGCACGCTCGACGGATGGGTAAGAGCATCACCACCCACCTCCGAGGAGATCGAGATGAGCACCAACGCACAACGAGCCGGCTGGGTCATCACCGTCCTGGTCACCCTGTTCCTCGGCTTCGACATCGTGACGCACCTGCTGCGGGTCGAGCCGGTCATGGACTTCAACGACAAGATCGGCGCGCCGGGCTGGTTCCCGGTGGTCTGTGGCGTCGTTCTCGGCCTGTCGCTGGTCGCGTACCACGTGCCGGCCACCCGGGCCATGGGAACGGTCCTGATCACCGCCTACCTCGGCGGCGCGGTCACCGTGAACCTGGTCTTCGGGCAGCCCGCCTTCAACACCGTCTTCGCCATCGCCACCGCCGTCCTCGTCTGGGCCGGTGCCTGGCCGCGCGACGCGCGGCTGCGAGCACTTGCTTCCGTGTGAGGAGGGGGAAGGTGGAGACGCCCGTACGCCGGCATGACCGGCTTACCGCGACTGAACTCGGGGCGACCGAGAATGTCGGTGGTCCGGACTACCGTTCCTGTGCGTGAGATGGAGCTACCCGGCGATGGCGGACGGCACGACTGTGCCGTTCCGTCCGTCGGAGCGCCCACATATCTCAGCGTGGATGAGCGCACACATCCTCGAGCGGCACCAAGCCACGTCCGAGTCCGAACGGGAGTGGCCCAGGAAGTCGAAGTTTCCCGCTGACTGGAGCGCAGTTCAGATCATCGCTGCGGTAGACCTCGCACTCGCAGACCCCGACCGTCCGCCGACGCGTCTCGGCGACAAGATTCGCTTCGAGCGGGTCGTCGACGGTCAGCTCGTCCGCGTGCAGGTGCGGGACGATATGGAGCCACCCGAGATCTGGAACGCCTACCCCGTGGACAGTGAGGGCTAGCATGGTTGTCATGAACGTCGAGGACTTCGCCTATGGCGTGCTGATGGAGGCACTGCCGTCCATCCCCGCTGATGTGCTCGAGGTCATCGCGGACGATATCGACGCTGGTGAATACCTGACGTCCTTGATCGAACTGATCGAGCGGGCCCCGGAGACCGTCTCTGTGGCAGTCGTCGATGCGCTGGAGGGCCATCTCGAGACCCTTCCCGAAGGGCCGCACCGCCGGGTTGGTGCCGATGCGGTGGCCCGACTCCGGCACCTCAAGAGCGCCTGACCTCACCGGAGGTCGTCGAGCGTCTATCGCCTAGCCGCGGCGCAGTCGCGTGAACGCTCCGAGCACGGTCTGCTCGGAGAGGATGAGGTAGTCGCGCAGCTCCTCAGCGGCCGCAGGTCCTCCCTGCTCGAGGAAGGTCTCGAGCAGGGAGCGGTTGCGTGTCACGAACGGCGCGTGCAGGGCCTCGGGGTTGTCGATCTCGAGGAACGCGAGCCGCAGCTCGGCGGCGATGTCGCGGAAGAGCCGCTCCAGACGCGGGCTGTCGGCGAGGGCGACGATGGCGTCGTGGAACGCCATGTTGGCGGTGCCGACGGTGCGCCAGTCGCGTGCTTCGAGGCTGGTCTCGCCCAGTTCCACGGCCTCTCGCATCGCGGCCACCGCCGGGTGCAGCGGGGAGCCCGCGGCCAGGGCGGCCGGCTCGACGTAGCGGCGCGCGCGGTAGATGTCGACGACGTCCGCCACGCCGGGGGAGGCGACCGAGACCCCGCGGTGGGGGATGTGCTCGATGAGCCCCTGCTCCGCGAGCACCCGGAACGCCTCGCGGAGCGTGTTGCGCGAGACGCCGAGCTTCTCGGCGAGGGAGATCTCCGACAGCCGGGTGCCGGGCGCGAACTCGCCGTCGATGATCCGCCGGCGCAGGGCGTTCGTCAGGGTGTCCTCGACATCGGGCATGACCGCATCCTAGGGGAGTCGCATCCGCGGACAATCGAAACACGATTTTAACGGACCCGACTATCATTGTTGAACAATCGATGTCATCCTGTACTACACAAAGAATGTGGCCCCGACCACATGGCCCGCAGATGGCAGGAGTCCCCCATGACTGACACGACCAGCGCCGAGCGTGCGAAGAGCTTCGCCCGCTCCCGCCGAGGACCGATCCTCGGCGCCATCTTCCTGATGGCCACCTCGGCCATCGGCCCCGGTTTCATCACCCAGACCGCGACGTTCACCGCCCAGCTCGGTGCGGCGTTCGCGTTCGCGATCCTGGCCTCGATCCTGATCGACTTCGCGCTGCAGATGAACGTGTGGCGCCTGATCACCGTCTCGGGCAAGCGGGCCGGGGACCTGGCCAACGAGGCGGTGCCGTTCTCGGGACACGTGCTCGCGACGCTGATCGTGATCGGCGGCTTGGCGTTCAACATCGGCAACATCGCCGGCGCCGGCCTGGGCCTGAACGCGCTGCTGGGCCTCGACCCGAAGGTCGGCGGACTGCTCTCGGCGCTGCTCGCGATCGGCATCTTCATGTACAAGCGGGCCGGCCGCGTCGTCGACGTGGTCGTGCTCGCACTCGGCCTGCTGATGATCGGCCTCACCCTCTTCGTCGCGATCGCGTCGCAGCCTCCTGTCGGCGACGCGCTGCGCCAGACCTTCGCGCCCGACACCCTCAACTTCGCGACCATCACCACGATCGTGGGCGGCACCGTCGGCGGCTACATCACCTACGCGGGAGCCCACCGCTACCTCGACTCCGGCCTGGTCGGCGCCGAGCACGTGCCGGCCGTCCACCGTGCCTCGATGAGCGGCATCCTCGTCACCGGGATCATGCGCTACGTACTCTTCCTGGCGATCCTCGGCGTCGTGGCCTCCGGTGTCACCCTCGACTTCTCGAGCCAGGCGGCCAACCCGGCCGGTCAGGCCTTCGGCGCCGTGCTCGGCGACGCGGGCATCCGTATCTTCGGTGCGATCTTCTGGGCCGCGGCGATCACGTCGGTCATCGGCGCCGCGTACACCTCGGCCACCTTCATCTCGACCTTCTCCAAGAAGCTGGGATCGGGGTGGCCGCTGCAGGTCGCGACGGTCGCCTTCATCCTGGTCTCCCTCGTCCTCTACCTGCTGATCGGTGCGGCGCCCGCGGCCATCCTGGTCTTCGTCGGCGGCTTCAACGGTCTGATCCTCCCGATCGGCATGACGATCTTCATGTACGTCGGCTGGTTCCGTCAGCGCGACGTCCTGCACGGCTACCGCTACCCGGTGTGGCTGCTGGCCCTGGGGACGCTCGCGACCCTGCTCAGCTGGTACATGGGCATCGTCTCGATCGGCCCGATCTTCGCCTTCATCGGCATTGGAGCGTGAGCACCGTGAACAACAAGGCAACCATCGACCTGAACTCCGACCTCGGCGAGAACGCCCCCGACCGGGTGGTCGCCGACGATGCGGCCATGCTCGGGATCGTCTCGAGCGCCAACGTCGCCTGCGGGTTCCACGCGGGCACCCCCGAAGGGATCCGTGCGACGCTGGCCGATGCCGTCGCCAAGGGCGTCACCATCGGCGCGCACCCGGCATATCGCGACTATGAGGGCTTCGGGCGTCGCGCCATGGACATCGAGTCCGCGACGCTGCAGGCGCACGTGGAGTACCAGCTCGGCGCCCTGATCAGCCTGACCACGGCGGTCGGCGGCGCGGTCCGCTACGTGAAGCCGCACGGCGCGCTCTACAACACGATCGCCCGCGACGAGCGGCAGGCGCGCAGCGTGGTGGCCGCGGTCAAGGCGATCGACCCGTCCCTCGTGCTGCTGGGGCTCGCCGGCGGTGTCGTCCTCGACGTGGCCGAGAAGGCCGGGCTCGTGACGGCCGCCGAGGCCTTCGCCGACCGCGCCTACACGCCGGGCGGCGAGCTGGTCTCGCGCGCCGAGCCGGGCGCGGTCCTGCACGACGCCGAAGCGGTCGCCGCCCGCATGCTGCGGCTCGCGCGCGAAGGTGTCATCGAGGCGATCGACGGCACCGACGTGGCCGTACGCGCCGACTCGATCTGCGTGCACGGCGACAGTGACGGGGCGATCCGGATGGCCGCGGCCATCCGGGAGCTGTTCGAGGCCGAGGGCATGGTCATCGCTCCCTTCGCCGGAGCGTCTGCATGACCGCCAGCGCCACCCAGCTGAAGGAGGCCCGCGCCGCGCGCGCCTCCTACCGGGCGGGCGAGGTCGCGCCCACGAGCGGAGTCGCCCACGGCCTGGTGCAGGCGAACCTCATCTCCGTGCCGGCCGACTGGGCCTTCGAGGTGCTGCTCTTCGCGCAGCGCAACCCGAAGCCGTGTCCGGTGCTCGAGGTGCTCGACCCGGGCGCCTACGAGTCGTCCCTGGCGCCCGGCTCCGACCTGCGCACCGACATCCCGGCGTACCGGATCTGGCGGGATGGCGAGCTGACCGAGGAGGTCACCGATGCGGGCGCTGCCTGGGAGGAGCACCCCGACCTGGTCTCGTTCCTGATCGGCTGCAGCTTCACCTTCGAGGCGGGCCTGGCCGACGCCGGGATCCCGATCCGTCACCAGGAGCTCGGCCGCAACGTGCCGATGTACCGCACCTCGCGGGCGTGCGCGCCGGCCGGACGTCTGCGCGGCGACATGGTGGTCTCGATGCGCCCGATCCCGGCCGACCGGGTCGCCGATGCCGTACGCATCTCCGGGCGCTACCCGGCGGTGCACGGTGCGCCCGTGCACGTCGGTGACCCGGCCTCGCTCGGCATCGCCGACCTGGCCGCTCCCGAGTTCGGCGACCCGCCCGAGGTGCGGAACGGCGAGGTGCCGGTCTTCTGGGCCTGCGGAGTCACGCCGCAGGCGGCGATCATGGCCTCGCGCCCGCCGTTCGCGCTCACCCACGCGCCCGGCCACATGTTCATCACCGACGTACGGGATGCGGAGTATCTGGCGTGAGGCGCGTTCTCATCGCATCGGACCAGGCGCTGCTGGTCGAGGAGGAGGACCTCGAGGGCGCGATGCGGCTGCACGCCGCCCTCGTGGCCGCACCTCCGACCGGCGTCGTCGAGCTGGTGCCCGCGGCCCGGACGGTGCTCGTCCGGTTCGACCCCACGCTCGTCGACGAGGCGACGCTCGCCAAGGAGCTGTCGCACGTCGAGGCCGTCCACGGCGGTCTTCCGACCGCGGGCTCGGTGACGATCGGCGTGCACTACGACGGGCAGGATCTCGATGAGGTCGCCGAGCTGCTCGGGGTCAGCGCCGAGGAGGTCGTCGCGCGCCACGCCGCCGCGACCTGGCGGGTGGCCTTCACCGGCTACGCGCCCGGGTTCGGCTACCTGGTCGGCGACGACCCGCTCTTCGACGTACCGCGCCGCTCCTCGCCGCGCACCCGGATCCCGGCCGGCTCGGTCGGGCTGGCCGGGACGTTCTCCGGCGTCTACCCGAGGGAGAGCCCCGGCGGCTGGCAGCTGATCGGGCGTACGGACGCGCCGATGTGGGACCTGCACCGGGACCCGCCCGCGCTCCTCGCGCCCGGGATGACCGTGCGGTTCGAGCGGGTCGAGCGGGAGTCCGTCATCTCGACAAGCTCGATACAACGCTCGGTCGCCGCGTCGGCCGCACCGGCTGACGCCGCGGAGCACGCCTTCGCCGTCGAGGTCGTACGCCCCGGTCTGCAGCTGGTCGTCGAGGACCTCGGCCGCCCGGGCCATGCCGCGCTCGGCGTCTCCGCATCGGGAACGGCCGACCGCCGCGCCCTGCGGGCCGCGAACCGCGCCGTCGGCAACGCTCCCGGCGCGGCAGGTTTCGAGCTCGCCGGCGGCGGCGCGGTCCTGCGCTTCACCGGCCCTGCGGTCGTCGCGGTGGCCGGCGCGGTCGCCGAGACGACGATCGTACGCAGCGACGGCCCGCCGCTCCCGGTCGAGCACGGCGCCGCCACCGCGCTCGAGGACGGCGAGGAGCTGCGGTTCGGCGCGGTGAGTGCGGGCCTGCGTGCGGTGATCGCCGTGCGCGGCGGCCTGGACCTTCCGGACGCGCTCGGCAGCCTCTCCAGCGACACGCTCGCTGGCCTCGGCCCGGGCGATCTCGGTGGGCGCCCCCTGTGTGCTGGCGACGTCGTCCCGCTGCGAGGTCCCGCGGCAGCACCGTACGCGGTGGAACCCGGCGCCACGCCCGACGACCAGCTGCCCGCTCCCGGTGACACCGTCGTGCTGCGGATCGTGCTCGGCCCGCGTGAGGACTGGTTCACGGCGGCAGGAGTCCGCACCCTCGTCGAGCAGGAGTGGACCGTCACGCCGCGCTCCGACCGCGTCGGCGTACGTCTGGAAGGAGCCGTCCCGCTCGAGCGCGCCGTGTCCGGCGAGCTGCCGAGCGAAGGGGCGGTGACCGGCGCCATCCAGGTGCCGCCCGACGGACAGCCGGTGCTGTTCCTTCCGGACCACCCGCTCACCGGGGGCTATCCGATCATCGGCGCGGTCATCGACCGCGACCTGGACCTGGCCGGGCAGCTGCCGCCCGGGGTCCGCATCCGCTTCCGACCCGTCGCGCCAGATGCGCCGGCGGCCGAGACCCGAGGAGACTGACATGCGCAGGGTGCTCATCGCCAACAGGGGAGAGATCGCCGTCCGCGTCGTGCGGGCGGTCGCCGAGGCCGGCCTGGTGTCGGTCGCCGTCTACGCCGACCAGGACGCCGATGCGCTGCACGTGCGGCTCGCCGACGAGGCGTACGTCCTGGGTGGCTCCACCGCCGCCGACTCCTATCTCAGTATCGAGTGGCTCCTGGCCGCGGCTCAGGCCTCCGGTGCCGACGCGGTGCATCCCGGCTACGGGTTCCTCTCGGAGAGCGCCGAGTTCGCGCGCGCCGTCGAGGCCGCCGGCCTGACCTGGATCGGCCCGAGTCCGGAGAGCATCGACAAGCTCGGCGACAAGATCACCGCGCGCCGGATCGCGCAGAGCGTGGGCGCCCCGCTGGTGGCGGGCACCGACCGGCCGCTGGAGTCCGCCGACGAGGCGGTCGCGTTCGCGCGCGAGCACGGCCTGCCCATCGCCATCAAGGCCGCCTTCGGTGGCGGCGGGCGCGGTCTGAAGGTGGCCCGAGAGCTCGAGGACGTCGCCGACGCCTTCGAGTCCGCCTCGCGTGAGGCGCTGGCCGCCTTCGGCCGCGGGGAGTGCTTCGTCGAGCGGTTCCTCGAGCGTCCGCGGCACATCGAGGCGCAGGTGCTGGGCGACGGCAACGGCCATGTGGTCGTCGTCGGCGACCGGGACTGCTCGCTGCAGCGGCGCAACCAGAAGCTCGTCGAGGAGGCACCCGCCCCGGGCCTGACCGACGAGCAGCGCCGCCGCATCCACGACGCCGCGCGGGACATCTGCGCGGCGGTCTCCTACCGCGGTGCCGGCACCGTCGAGTTCCTGATGGGGGCCGACGGGGTGATCTCGTTCCTCGAGGTGAACACTCGGCTGCAGGTCGAGCACCCGATCACCGAGGCGGTCACCGGGGTCGACCTCGTCGCCGAGCAGCTGAAGATCGCCGCAGGCGAAGGCCTCTCCTTCTCGTCCACCCCGGAGCCCGTCGGGCATGCGATCGAGCTGCGGATCAACGCCGAGGACCCGGGCCGCGGCTTCCTGCCGAGCCCCGGCGTCGTGACCGGCCTGCGCGTCCCCGCCGGGCCCGGAGTGCGCTGGGATGCCGGGATCGAGGCGGGCGACACGGTGCAGAGCGCCTTCGACTCGCTGATCGCCAAGCTGATCGTGGACGCGCCTGACCGCGACACCGCCCTCGTACGTGCCCGCCGCGCGCTCCGCGAGCTCTCGGTCGAGGGGGTCGCGACCGTCATCCCGTTCGATCGGGTGCTGCTCGAGGACCCGGCGTTCTCGACCGACGGGTTCGCGGTGCACACGCAGTGGATCGAGACCACGCTGATGCCCCGCCTCGACGCGCAGCGGCGACCCGAGCGGGCGCCCGAACAGCCGCTCCGGCGGGTGCCGATCGAGATCGATGGTCGCCGGGTGATGCTGGGACTTCCCGACGACCTGCTGCGCGGTCTCGCCGCGGGCGGGTCCGCACCGGTGGGCGGCGCACCGGTAGCGGCCGCCGCCGACCCGTCCGTGCTCGAGGCACCCGTTCCCGGCGTACTCGTCGAATGGCTCGTCGCCGACGGCGAGAAGGTCACCGAGGGTCAGGACGTCGCGGTCCTCGACGCCATGAAGATGGAGACCCGGGTCACCGCACATCGTGCGGGCGTGCTCGCCCGCGGCACCGACGTGGGCGGCACGGTCGCGATCGGTGACGTGCTCGGGAAGATCGAGTAGCTCTAGGCGGTGTGGTCGAGGATCGCCGGGACGGCCGTGTCCCAGGTGTAGGGCGGCGGCGGCTCGTGGCCGACGTCGTCGAGGGTGAGCAGCGTCGCGTCGGGGATCTCGCGGGCGAGGACCTCGCCGTGGCCGACCGGCATCAGCGGGTCGGCGGTGCCGTGGACGACCAGGGTGGGTGCGGCGATGTCGGCGAGCGTTCCCTCGATGCGCTCGCCCTCGGGCGCCGCGTCGTGGTTCTCGAACGTCGGCCGCATGTCCGGCGTACGCTTCACCACCTTCTCGCACACCGCCCGCATCCGCTGCTCGTCGAAGCGCTTCGGGATGAACGCGCGCTGGTCCTCGACCAGCATGGCGACCAGCGCGTCGTGGTCGTCCATGTCGGGCATCGGCCGCTCGGCTGCCGCTGCGAAGAAGTCCGCCATCGCCTCGCCGATCGGCGGCAGCTCGACCCCCTCGAACGCCGACGTGGTCTGGTCGAGCACCACGGTGGCGACCCGCTCGGGATAGAGGACGGCGGCGCACTGGGCGAGCGCGCCGCCCATCGAGATCCCGAACAGGTGGGCGCGGTCGAGGGCGAGGGCGTCGAGAAGACCGGGTACGTCGGCGACCATGTCACGCCAGGTGTAGCCGGGCTTGCCGGCCGGCCAGGTCGTGGAGCGGCCGGTGTCGCGGTGGTCGTAGCGGATGACGTACCTGCCTCCGGCCGCCAGTGCCGCGCAGAAGTCGTCCTCCCAGTAGTCCATCGAAGCGCACTTCCCACCGATCAGCAGGATCGGTGGGTCGGTCGGTGAACCGAACGTCTCCGTGCACAGCTCGATCCCGTTGACCGCCAGCATCTGCTCCATGGCGACCAGCAGATCGCCCTCGGCAGATCGCGTCAAGCGTTATTCGGCGCCGGCGGCGTACGCGTCGATCTCGCCGCGCAGCCGCGCCTTGACGTCGTCGGGTGCGTAGGAGACGTCGACCGCGGCCCGGGCGAGGGTCGCGATGCCGGTCGGGTCGAGGCCGAGGAGGTCGGTCGCGATCTCGTACTCCTGGTTGAGCGTCGTCGCGAACATCGGCGGGTCGTCGGAGTTGATCGTGACCGGCACTCCCGCGTCGACGAACGTCTTCAGCGGGTGCTCCTCGAGCGACGCGACCGCACCGGTGGCGACGTTGGAGGAGGGGCAGACCTCGAGCGGGATCCGGTGCTCGGCGAGGTGGGCGAGCAGGGTCGGGTCGTGGGCCGCCGAGGTGCCGTGGCCGATCCGCTCGGCCTTCAGTACGTTCAGGGCGTCCCAGATCGTCTGCGGACCAGTCGTCTCGCCGGCGTGGGGGACGGAGCGGAGCCCCGCGGCCCGAGCCGCGTCGAAGTGCCGCTCGAACTGCGGCCGGGGAACACCCACCTCCGGCCCGCCGAGCCCGAATCCGACCAGTGCCTCGGGCCCGTGGTCGACGGCGTACGCCAGGGTCGCGTCGGCCGCCGGGATCCCGGACTCACCCGGGATGTCGTAGATCCAGCGCAGCACGATCCCGAAGTCGCGCTCGGCGCCCACCCGGGCGTCCTCGAGCGCCTCGGTGTAGGCCTCGATAGGCATCCCGTTGTGCCCGGTCCCGGGCTCGCGGACGGCCAGGTCGGGACGTACGGAGGTGTAGGGGGTGCAGGTCAGCTCGGCGTAACGGACCTGCTGGGTCTGCGCCAGGTCGCGCGCGATCTCGTAGGTCAGATAGCGGATGTCCTCCGGCGTCCGGACCAGGTCCACGACCGAGAGGTAGACCTCGATGAAGTGCGCGAAGTCGCTGAACGTGAAGTATTCCTTCAGGAGCTCCACGTCCGCAGGCACCGCCCCCGGATGCCGCGCGGCCAGCTCCGCGACGATCCGCGGCGAAGCCGACCCGACGTGGTGGACGTGCAGCTCTGCCTTCGGCAGCCCGGCGATGAAAGTCTTCAGGTCACTCACGCCCCGATCCTCACACGCGGGTTCGCCCTGCCGCGACTCTCTTTCAGCGGCTGTACCAGCCGATGACACCTTGTGAACCCGTTCACCAGGTGTCATCGGCATGTGCAGCGATCGGAGGCTAAGCGGCGTAGGTCACCCGGTCCGGCCACGATCCCGTGGAGGATGCCACTTTGTATGCCTTCACGAGGATCTTCGCCCCCGTGGGGTCGATATCAGAGCCAATTGTCGAGAGTCGTGAACGGATGTCTGACTTGGCGATCGACACCTGGCCGGATCGGCCGTTTCCGGGACTGAGAAACGCGTACGTGACCGATTGGTCGTCCTCGAAGACCTTCGTGCCCTCGATCAAGATGCCCATCAGCCGATGTCGCCGATGAAGCGGGGGCGCGGGTCGGGTGACGGGGTGAGGTCGGCGAGCCAGGATTCGACGGTGGTGGCGATGGACTCGACCGTCTCGGGTGGGATCTGCTGGCCGGGGGTGAACTCGACGACCAGGCGTACGTCGAGGCCTGCGAGCCGCCGGGTCTCGGCAAGTGCGAGAGCGGTGCCCGGTAGGACGACCGTCTCGTACTCGTCCTTCTGCGCGGAGAACGCGGAGATCTCGCGCGCGGTGGTCGTGTAGATGGCGTAGACCGTCCCACTGCTCGCGACCAAGTCCGGGCGGCGGGTGGTCGAGGTGAAGCCAGTGGTCACGGTCACCTGGCCGTCGCGGACAAACCCGGCATCGGCCGGGCAGCCGCGGAACACGACACCCTGGAACGGCGGCAGCTTCTCGAGAGTCTTGAGGAAGGCGTCGGGGTTCGGGGTGCTCACAGTTGTTCCTGCTTCCAGCTAGCGCGGACCCACCACTCCGAGGTGTCATCGCCCGGGGCTGTGATCTCGGTGGAGTCATGGACGGGCCAGAGGACCATCGGGACGTACAGTTTCGTGCGGTCGCCGGGGTCGGTCGAGGTTCGCGGTGGACCGTCGGCCGCGCGCGCCGCGTGTAGACCAAGACCGGCCAGATCGAGAACGGCTGCCATCGGGCCCCCGCCGCGGACCGATCGCTTGCCGAGCACCCGGCCGTCGTAGACCTCACCATTCCGGCGTACTCGGACCCACGCCCCTTTGAGGAGAGGTGATGCCCAGTTGGTCTGCGGCCAGTCGGCGTTGACCTGCTTCTTGACCTCGCTCGCTTCGAACCTCCGACGAGGCTGGTCACGCTCGTTGTCTGTCATTTCGGCTCCCGAAGCTCAAGGACTCGCACGTTCCTGAAAGTCTGGCCCTCAATCTCGATCTGATCCACGATCTCGTTGCGGAGGACGTCGAACTGGTTCCCAGGTTTGAACAGGTACTCCGTTTCGCCCTGAGCTGCGGAGAATGGTCGTACGTCAGTGCCGGAGTGCCCTTCGATCCGCATGATGGTCGGATTGCTGCCCCAATCGTTTATGAAACTTCGAGCGACCTCGATCTTGGTGGAACTGCTGGAGAAAGCAGGGTCGCTGTACTTACCGGTGCTCTCGATCTGCTCCAGGACGAAATCGGGCAGGTTGGTGCCGCGGAAGGTCGTGCCCTCGTAGCTGGGGAGCTTGTCGAGACCCTCGACGGCGTTGTCGATCCGCTGCTGAACCTCAGGACTCGGTCCTTCCGGCGATCGCAGCCCGCCGTTCATCTCCCGATAGCCAGCATCAGTTGTGTAGTCCCACAGACCATGGATCTCATCCTTCGACAGCCCGGGATAACGCTCGTGCATGTCGTCGACCCATCTGAGAACAGCGGGGTCGTCAGGGGCACGCAACAGGTCTTGAGGCGGTGACGGTGCATCGGAGAAGTCGAAGTTGTCTAGCTTGCCGAGGTCCCCAAGACCATCGAGACCGTTGTCGATCTTGCCGACATCGCCGAGACCGTCGAGGTTGTCGAGACCACGCAGACCCTTGGTCATGTCGCCGAGCGCGTCGAGCGCGTCGGCACCGCCCTTGATGCCGCGGGTCGCGACGGTGGCGGTGCCGCCGGAGAAGACCGCGGCGACGGCGTCGGGGACGAGGTGACCGATGGCCTTGGCGGGGTTGTCGGCCCAGGTGTCCCAGTCGAGCAGGCCTTTGCCGAGCTGCTTGCCGAACTCGAGCGGGTCGTCCTGCAGGGCCTGCCACAGGGCCTGGGCGTCCTCGAGCATCATCGACTTCTGGGCGGCGAGCTCCTCGGGCGTGAGGTCGCCGGAGGCGAGCTCGATGATGTCGTGGAGGATCGAGACGTCGTAGATCATCTTGCCGAGGTCCCAGATGGCCTCACCGGCGCCTTCGAAGATCCCGCCGACGAAGGCGAGGCCGGACTCGAACCAGTTGCGCTTCTCGGGAGCGTCCTTGCAGCCGACGCGTACCTCCCGGGCGCAGCGCGAAGCGGCGACCTTCAGGTCGGCTTTCGCGGTCTCGAACATCTCCAGTGCCCCGGAGCGGATCTCGGCGCCGGGGTCGGTGAAGGGGTCCTTGGTATAGGGGTACGTCATCCCGCCGGCCAACGCGTCGGAGCGGGCCCGGTCGAAACGGCTGGAGTATTCGGCGTAGTCGGCCTTGGCCTGGGTCGTGACACCCTCGCCACGTTCGTACTCCGACTTGGCAGTGGCCGCGTTCTGCTGGGCGACCTCCAGCGCGGAGGCGTAGTCGATCAGAGCGTTGCCGGCGGCGCGGAAGCCGGTGCCGGCCTCGTACCACCGGTTCGGCTCGCGGTCGTGCGCGTCGCGGAAGTTGTCGGCGGCGCGGCCGATCCACCCCTGCGTGTCGATCTTGGTGAGGGCGTCGCCGGTCTGGTCGAAGAACTTGCCCTTGTCGGCGCAGGTCTGACCGCGCGAACGGATCTCGCCGGGGTTGCCCTTGATGGTGAAGTCGGGCACCGGCTACTTCCCACCGCCGGTGATGGTGAGATCGGTGGCGGCGGCCTTGGCCTTCGCCATCTCGGCCGTGCCCTTCTCGTTGAGCTCGATGTAGTTCATCGCGATCTTGCCGATCCGGCCGGACATCTCGCCGACGTCCTCGCACAGGTTGTTCATGCCGCGCTCCCAGCGGTCCTTGAACTCCTCGACGGCGCTCCAGACCTCGTCGGAGCCGCACGCGTCCTCGGAGGGCACCAGGTCCTCGACGTCCTTGTCCTTGAACAGCTGCACCGTCTCGGCCAGTCCCTGAGCGGCCTTGGCCAAGGACTCCAGGTCCACCTCGAAGTCGTAGGAGGGCATCCACCAAGGCCTTTCGAGTCTGTACCGGACCGCGTACGTCGGAGGACAATGTAGCCTCACGCTCGCCGGCACATCGAAACAACCTGGGGCGCCTGTGAACATTCAACTGACACTCGGGCAGCAGACGGCTGCGGCCAAGCACGTCGAGGACAGCATCGCCGATCTCGAGAAGCTGCTGACCACACTCTCCGGCAACATCGAGAGCGCGGTCCCGGGGATGATGGGCAGCGCCGCGGGCGGCCTCGTGGAGTCGTTGCAGACCTGGTTCGAGAAGGTCGGCGGGCTGGGGACCCTGATGCAGGAGTACGCCGCCGCACTGCGTGACGTCGACATCCAGCACACCACCACCCAGAACGACATCGTCCAGGAGGCCCACGGTCAGGCCTCGAACCTCGAGCAGCGACTGGGGACCCTCTGATGAGCGACAACAGTCTGATCGTCAAGGAAGCCAGCATCGACGACCTCGAGACGACCTTGAGGACGGCCGCCGAGGACCTGCGCACCTTCTTCACCGACCTGATGGACGAGGTCGACCGGATCACCGCCGGCTGGTCGGCCGAGACGGGCTCGAAGCAGGCCGCGGACCGGGCCGCACGCAGGATGATCGACGCCTCCGGCCGCGCCGCGAGCGTGCTGGAGACCATGGCCACCGCCGTGCACAACTACGGTGAAGAGGCACACGACATCGAGGTCAAGAACGTCGCGATCGTGGGCTAGTCCGGACCAGATCGAAGGCTTGGAGGCAGGCATGCGGGCGATCCACCACTGGGACCTCTGGGTCGACGACTTCGAGACCGCCTCGGGCGAGTGGGGCTGGCTCTTCGGCGAGCTCGGCTGGGAGGCCGGCGAGAAGGGTCACTTCTGGGAGGCACCGGACGGGACGTACGTCTTCATGGAGCACTCCTCGGACCAGCACGGCACCCAGGACCGGCTCAGGCCGGGCGTGAACCACATCGCCTTCACCGTCGAGAGCCGGGAGGTGCTCGACCGGATGCGAGCGGCGTCGACGGAGCACGGCTGGCACGAGATGTACGCCGACCGCTATCCGCACGCCGGCGGCGACGAGCACACCGCGCTCTACCTGGAGAGCTCGGAGGGGTTCGAGGTCGAGATCGTGCTGGAGGTCGAGGACCTCACCGCCTAGCTGTAGTCCTCGTCGCCGTCCTCGTCGTCGATGATGTGCATCGCAGCCTCCTCCGCAGAGGCGCCGGCGCCGTCGATGCCGGCGTCGATCCCGTAGACCTCGGAGTCGGTGTCCTCGCCGCCGCCCTGGTCGGGGTCGACCAGCCGGCCCGCTCGCTTGTTGCCGACCTCGCGACCGTCGGGATCGTCGGCCTCCTCGGCGTCGTCGTACTCGACCGCGTAGGGATCCGGCTCCGGGATCTCCTGGTGCTGACGCTGGTCGATGCACTCGCGGTGCTCCTCCTCCCACGGCGTGTTGCCGTAGTCGGTGGAGTAGTGGTCAGCGGTGACGATGCCGTGGTCGAGCTCGTCGCGCACCTCACCCTCGAGAACGTCCCCGGAGAGTGCGTCCTCGCCGGTGATCTGATCCTCGTCGTCGACGCTGTAGTCGCCGTAGTTCTCGCGCGATTCGCTCACCTGGGTCTCCTCATCGGCCGGGCATTGGGGTCATCGAGGCCCCCTTCGGTAACGTTAACCCGGTCCGGTATGGAGCGGAACCAGACGGACACAGACGACGCGGGGAACGACCGAGGGAGCAGACCAGATGGCGCCTCGCGCCCGATTGGCGGTGGCGGCTGTTGCCGTGCTCGCGGGCTCCTCGATCGCGCTCGGCGTGATGCCCGACTCGACCGGTCCGCTGGGGTCGTTGGGCACGCTGGCGGGCAACGCCTTCGCCCGCATCGCTCCGGAGACCGGAGTGGTGCCGTCGACGCCGACGAAGACCCCCGAGTGGGCGCCCTACTCGACCAAGCCCAACATCTTGATGATCACGGCGGACGACCTCGCCTACGAGGATCTCGAGTTCATGCCCCACACGCGCAGTCTCCTGGCCGAGCAGGGCACGTCGCTGACCGAGGCGATCGCTCCCACGCCGATCTGCGTGCCGGCCCGTGCGTCCCTGTTGACCGGGCAGTACAGCCAGAACCACCACACCGTGACCATCAACGGCGAACGCGGTGGCTACGAGTCGATGGACCACACCGGCACGCTGCCCGAGGCGCTGCAGAACGCCGGCTACGACACCCTCTTCGCCGGCAAGTACCTCAACGGCTACGGCCTGCGCGGGACCGCCAAGGACGTGCCGCCGGGGTGGACCGACTGGCGGGCGACGACCGACATGTCGACCTACAACTTCATCCGGCCGCGGATCAACCACAACGGCAAGCTCACGACCTACCACCGCTACACGACCTACGTCATGCGGGACCAGGCCAACGAGATGATCTCGGCGCCGGAACGCGCCGACAAGCCGTGGTACATGTGGCTCAACTACGTGGCCCCGCACCACGGTGGGCCCGATGAGCCGGAAGACCCGGAGGGCACCAGCACGACCAGGCCGGCGGAGGAGGACAAGCACTCCTTCGACGGTCTCGAGCTGCCGGACACTCCCTACATGTTCCGCACCCCGACCGATGCGCCGCGGATCTCGGCCTCCCGCAAGTACTTCGACGCGCAGGGCCGCGCCGAGCTGCGGATCGCGCACGAGCAGCGGGTCGAGGCCGTCCAGTCGCTCGACCGCGCCGTCGCCAGCCACCTACTCCGGCTTCAGGAGACCGGCCAGCTCGACAACACCATCATCATCTTCACCTCCGACAACGGCTACACCACCGGTGGCCACAACATCAACGGCAAGCTGATGCACTACCGCGAGACGCAGCGGATCCCGGTGATCCTGCGCGGCCCGCGGATCCCGGCCGGACGGTCCCTGGCCACCGGGATCGGCAACCCCGACATCGCCACCACGATCCTGGCGGTCGCCGGCGCCGAGCCGGGACGGACCCAGGACGGCGTCAACTTCATGCCCTGGCTCACCGCGCCCGCTCAGAACCGGGTGATTCCGCTCTCCGCCTGGCGGGTCAACGACGGATACAAGCAGATCTACTCCGGGATCCGCTTCGGCGACTGGACCTACGCCCGCTTCTCCGACGGCAGCGAGGAGCTCTACGACCTGGCCGAGGACCCCTACCAGATCCGCTCGCTCGCGCTGCTCCCCGAGTACGCCGACGAGCTGACCGAGCTGCGCTCGCTGAGCAAGAAGTACGCCGACTGCGCCGGTGACACCTGCCCCAAGGAGTTCTACCCGGCGGACTGATCGGCCGCGTCGGGGCCATCGGCCGCGCAGCGGAAGCCGAGGTTGCCGGCGGTCGAGTCGGGCGGGCTGCTGGAGCGCGCCGAGAGCCGGTAGCGGTGGCAGTAGGAGTCGTGGCAGAGGTAGGAGCCGCCGCGCATGACCCGGGTCAGGCCCTCGGCCGGGCCCCGCGGGTCCGAAGAGGAGCCGGAGTCGACGAGGTCGCCGTAGTAGGTCGGCGAGAACCAGTCCGCACACCACTCCCAGATGTTGCCGATCATCTGGAACAGGCCGAACCCGTTGGGGTCGTACGTCCGCACCGGCGCGGTGGTGACGAACCCGTCGTCCGCGGTGTTGGTGTCTGGAAAGACTCCCTGCCAGACGTTGGCGTGATGGGTGCCGTCCTGCTCCAGGTCGTCGCCCCACGGGAACCTCGAGCCGGCGAGCCCGCCGCGGGCGGCGTACTCCCACTCGGCCTCGGTCGGCAGCCTTGTCCCGGCCCAGTCGCAGTAGGCGAGCGCGTCGTCGTGGGAGACGTGCACGACCGGGTGGTTGCCGCGGCGGCCGACGTTGGAGCCGGGGCCCTCGGGTGTGCGCCAGGAGGCGCCACGCACCCCGAGCCACCAGGGCGCCTCGGGGGAGCGGCCCAGCACGTCGCGGGGGTCGCCCTCGAAGGCCAGGTGGAAGACGGCGGAGAAGCCCTCCCGCTCGGCGGTGGTGACGTGACCGGTCGCCTTCACGAACCGGGCGAACTCCTCGTTGGTCACCGCGGTCGCGTCGAGCCGGAAGCCGGGCAGCTCGACCTGGTGCACCGGGCCCTCGCCGTCGGCCTGGTATCCCTCGTCGAAGGAGTCCCCGGCGGCGTACGTCCCGCCGGGGAGGTCGACGAGGGTCCGGCGGCGCTTGCGGGGCAGGGCCGGCGGGCGCAGAGCCGGGTCGGGGCTGGGTCCGCGGGTCGCGCCGAAGGTCAGGTCGGAGGGCACGCCCACCACCCTACGAGCCGAGCCTTTTGGCTCAGTGGGGGTAGGTCGCCTTCAGGCTGCCCGCGCTGGCCACGACCTTGCCCTTCTTGCCGGTGACCAGGATGCCGGGAGCTCGTGCCTTGCCCGCGTCGTCGGCCTTGACCGTGGCGCTGCAGCTGGGCTTCTTGCGCGGGCACTTGAAATCGCCCGACATCCGGTAGGTGACGGTCAGGCTCTGGTTGTCCGCCAGCCCCTCGATGTACGCCGCCATGTAGGCGCACCTGGGCATGTTCTTCGGGCAGGCGTGCTTGTAGGGGCGCCACTGGATCGTGGCGGCCTGCGCCTTGCCGCAGATCTTGGCCGGCTCGCCGGTGCGGACCGTGCCCCACGCGTACGTCACCTTGGTGGTCGCCTCCACGCAGGCCTCGGTGCCGCCCTTGGCGACCGGCAGGGTGTAGGTGAGCTCCGGGTCCTCGCCGGCGGTCGGCTGCGCGGCGCCGTCGTCGATGGAGGCGACGCCGGAGGTGACCGCCGGTGCGGTGACCTTCAGCGTGACCTCGCGGTAGCCCGCGGCCGCGGCGCCGGTCGGCGTCTCGGGGGTGCGGGCGTAGCAGCTGTCCAGGTCGGTGATCGCCGCGACGTTCTTGGCGGCGAGGTCCTCGTCGCTCAGCCGCAGGTTGGTGACCGCGAGGACGCCGGCGATCGCCGGGCGGCCGACCTCGCGCAGGCACCGCGGGTCCTCGAGCGTCCAGGCGCCGGCGACCTGCTTGCTCCAGGCGTTGGCGCCGCCGTCGGCGCAGTCGAGCAGCTCCGCGTACCACTGCGCGCCCAGCGCGGACGGCCACTCGCCGGTGTAGCTGAAGCCGCTGCCGTTCTTGGTGACCACTCCGGCGGTGGCGAGGCCGGCGCTGCCCTTGTCCTTGACGACCGTTTCCGCGGCGCACCGGATCTGCGCGGGGTCGGCCCACGACGGGGTGTCGCCGGCGAGGCTGAGGGTGCGCGCCACCGCCTTCTCGTCACCGCGCATCGGACCGATCTGACCGGTGAAGTAGGCCCACGCCGAGGTCCCGAGGAAGGCGACCGCTACCAGCACCCCGACGATCACGAGCCAGCGCAGCACCCGGCGTACGGGCCGGGTCCGGTCGCGCCGCCGCCGCGGCATCGGGGGCAGCCCGAGCCGCCGCCGGCGGGCCTCCTCGGCCGCCGCGTAGGCGAGCTCGGTGGGCTTCGGTTGTTGTTGAGCGGTACTGCCGGTGGGGTCGGACATCTCACTCCCTCGAGAACAGTTCAGCGAGGATCGTAGAGGGTAGTCCTTTCCGATACCGCCCGGCCTATGCCGGCACCGATGTCTTCGAGCTCGGACACAGTTTTTGCCGAGCCGTGCTCGGAGCCGGCCATGCGGGAGATGGTCTCCTCCATCAGGGTGCCGCCGAGGTCGTTGGCGCCGGCCTGGAGCATCGCCCGGGTGCCGTCGACACCGAGCTTGACCCAGCTGGTCTGGATGTTGTCGATGCGGCCGTGGAGCATGATCCTGGCCAGCGCGTGCACGGCGAGGTTGTCGCGCATCGTCGGGCCGGGGCGGGCCGCGCCGGCGAGATAGATCGGTGCGCTGGTGTGGACGAAGGGGAGGGGCACGAACTCGGTGAAGCCGGCGTTTCCGTGCTCGCGGGCCTGGTCCTGGATGCCGGCGAGGACGCGGAGGTGGCCGACCCAGTGCCGCGGGTTGTCGACGTGGCCGTACATCATCGTGGACGTCGTGGGGATGCCGACGCGGTGGGCGGTCGAGACGATCTCGATCCAGGTCTTCGCGGGCAGCTTGCCCTTGGTCAGCACCCAGCGAACCTCGTCGTCGAGGATCTCTGCTGCCGTGCCCGGGAGCGAGCCGAGTCCGGCCTCGCGGACCTTGATCAGGAAGTCCTCGATGGAGAGCCCGGTGCGGGCGGTGCCGTTGACGATCTCCATCGGGCTGAACGCGTGCACGTGCATCTCCGGGACGCGCTGCTTCACGGCCTGGACGAGGTCGAAGTAGGCGGTCGAGGGGAGCTCGGGGTCGATGCCGCCCTGCATGCAGACCTCGGTGGCGCCGAGGTTCCAGGCCTCCTCGGCGCGGTCGGCGACCTGGTCCAGATCGAGGGAGTACGCATCCGCGTCCGTCCGGCGCTGGGCGAAGGCGCAGAACCGGCAGCCGACGTAGCAGACGTTGGTGAAGTTGATGTTGCGGTTGACCACGTACGTCACGGTGTCGCCGTTGACCTCCTTGCGCAGGTCGTCGGCGAGCCTGGTGACCTGGCGCAGCAGGTCGCCCTCGGCGGTCATCAGGGTCAGCGCGTGCTCGTCGGAGAGGTTGCCAGGGTTTTTCTCGGCAGCTTTGAGCGCCGCAAACCCCTCGCTGGACCCGGTGGTCGAGCTTGTCGAGACCACCCCGGAGGAGGCAGTTTCCACCGCAGCCTCCCGAACCGCCTCCCAGTCTCCGTAGACCGTCTCGAAGTCGTCGCGGCGGTCGTTGGTGCGGCCCTCGGTGTCGACGGAGGCGTGCAGGTCGACCCGGCCGGCGGCGGTGAAGCCACCGTCGGGCTCCTGCCACGGGCGGCCTTCGGGACGGACACCGTCGCGGGCCAGCCCGTCCTCGTCGGCGAGCGCCTCGACGTGGGAGAGGACGCGAGGGTCGATCCAGGCCTGGCCGTCGCTCAGGGTGCCGGTGACGTACTCCGGGTGGACGGTCAGCCGCGGCTTCAGCTGGAAGCCGGCCTCGGCGGTGACCTGGCGAAGCGCGTCCAGCGAGGGCCAGGGACGCTCGGGGTTGACGTGGTCGGGGGTGAGCGGGGAGACGCCGCCCCAGTCGTCGATCCCGGCACCGAGCAGCGCCCGGCACTCGTCGAGGTCGACCAGGTTGGGCGGGGCCTGGACCCGGGCCTTGGGTCCGAGCACGATCCGGGAGACGGCGATCGCGGCCAGATACTCGTCCAGGCCCAGGTCGTCGACGTGGCGCATCGCGGTCGACGGCTTGGCCCGGAAGTTCTGCACGATGATCTCCTGCAGCCCGGCGTACGCCTTGTGGACCTTGCGCAGCGCGAAGATCGTCTCCGCGCGCTCGGTGAGCGTCTCGCCGATGCCGACCAGGAGGCCGGAGGTGAACGGGATCGAGAGCCGTCCCGCGTCCTCGAGGACCCGCAGCCGCACCGCCGGGTCCTTGTCGGGCGAACCGTAGTGGGCCTCGCCCTTGGTCTCGAACAGCCGCCGCGACGTGGTCTCGAGCATCATCCCCATCGACGGCGAGACCGGCTTGAGCCGGTTCATCTCCTCCCACGACATCACGCCCGGGTTGAGGTGGGGGAGCAGGCCGGTCTCCTCGAGCACCCGGATCGCCATCGCCCGCACGTAGTCGAGGGTCGACTCGTAGCCACGGCTCTCCAGCCACTCCCGGGCCTCCGGCCACCGGTCCTCGGGCCGGTCGCCCAAGGTGAACAGGGCCTCCAGGCAGCCCAGCTTCGCGCCCTCGGCGGCGATCTCGAGGATCTCGTCGGGGCTCAGGTAGGGCTCCCGCCCCTCGCGCGCCGCCTGCCCCGGCGTCTCCACGAACGTGCAGTAGTGACACCGGTCCCGGCACAGCTTGGTGACCGGGATGAAGACCTTCGGGGAGTAGGTCACCGTCTCGGGTCGTCCGGCCGCGACCAGGCCGGCGTCGCGTACCTTCGCCGCGGCGGCGGTCAGCCGGTCGAGGTCGTCGCCCCGGGCCGCGAGGAGCGCCGAAGCCTCCGCCACGTCGAGGGCTGCGCCGCGTTCGGCCCGGGCCAGGGCCCGGCGGATCTGCTGAGGTGTCGGCTGCTCGCTCATCACGAGCAGCCTAGTAGGCGTCGCCCAGTTGTCGAACTAGTTGTCGATCTGGGCGCTCGCCCCGGGGGCGGTGGCGACGAACTTGGCGGTCCAGTCCTTCGGGCCCGACCAGTCGACGATGGCGCCCTTGCCCTCGCCGTCGGGGGTGCCCGGCCAGGCGCACTTCGCGCCCTTTCCGTCGGAGCACTTGCCGCCGTTGAGGGTGAGCTTCACGTTGAACGTCTTGCCGGGCTGGAACCCCTCGAAGGTCAGCCGCCAGGTGTTGCACTCGACCTTCTGCTTCGTATAGATCGGGTCGGTGCACTTGTCCTGCTTGATCCACTCGAGCTTCTTCGGCTCCGCCTTGCCGCAGGCGTCGGCGTCGGTGGCCTTCTCGGTGCCCCAGGCGAAGGTGACGGTGGTCTTGACCGCGATGCAGCCCTCGACGCCACCCTCGGTGACGGGCAGTTCGTAGGTGGAGCCCTTGAGCTCCTCGTAGCTGCTGCTGCCCGTCTTGGCGATCCCGATCACCGACTGCCCACCGGGAGCGGTCGGCTCCTGCACGTCGAAGTCGACCTGCATGTAGGCGGGCTTGGGGGTCACCTTGGCACCGAGCGCGTCGGCCTTGACGTAGCACTCGTCGAGAGCCTTGACCGCCTTCTCCTTGGCAGGCCCGGCCGCGCCGGGGTCGCCGTCCTTGAGGAGGTCCCCGACGGCGAGGAGGCCGGCCATGGAGGTCTTGTCGACCTCCTTCTCCATGCAGCGGGTGTCGCCGACCTTCCAGTTGTCGCCGATCTCGGTCGCCCAGGACTCGGTGCAGTCGAGCAGGCCCTGGGTGAACTTCATCGCGTCGTCGGCGGGCCACTCACCGGTATAGGTCCACTCGTCGCCGGCGTCGACGACGCCGTGGGAGCGCAGCTCGGCCGCGGGCACCTTGCCGACCAGGCTCTCGGCCGCGCAGGTCATCTGGTCCTCGCTGGCCCAACCCGGCTTGGGTACGCCGCTGGCGATCGCCTCGGCGGCCTTGCCGTCGTCGCCGTGGAGGCCGAAGATGCCGAAGCCCTGGGTGAAGATGCCGGCACCGAGGAGCAGGGCCGCGGCGACGCCGCCGCCGACCATGGCGTAGAGCTTCTTCTTGTCGCCACCGTCGCCGCCCTGGCCGGCGTTGGAGTGGTGCGACGGCAGCCACTCGGGCTGGCCGCCGCCGGTGCCGCCGGTGGCGGCGGCCGCAGAGGCGGCCGCCACAGCCGCGGGCAGGCCCTTGCCGCTGTGCACGACGGTGGAGTCGGTCTCGTTGGCGAGCGGTGCCGGGGTCGGAGTGCCCTCGCCCGGGCGCTTGACGATCGTCGGCTGGGCCTCGGCCTCGGGCACCGGAGTGCCGCCGCCGGAGGTGCCGCTCGCGGTCGTGTCGTAGCTGGCGCCGGGACGGGAACCGAGGTCGGCGGCTGCGGCGCCGGCACCGCCGATGACGCCGCCGCCCAGACCGGCCTCCTCGAGCCGGTCGGCGGCCTTGTCGAGGGCCTTGGAGAGCTCGGCGGCGGTCTGGAAGCGGTTCTCCGGCTTCTTGGCCAGCGCCCGCTGGATGATCGGGTTGATCAGGTCGGCGCCCGGCGTCGCGGCAGGCAGCCGCGGCACCGGGCTGTTGATGTGGGCGCTCATCAGCTCGAAGTCGGTGCCGGTGTAGGGAGCCTTGCCGGTGAGGCAGGCCCACAGCAGACAGCCGGCGGCGTAGATGTCGCCCGCCGCGGTCGCCTGCTCACCCATGTGACGCTCGGGCGACATGTAGGGCAGCGAGCCCACCACCGAGCCGGCGCGGGTCACGTTGGAGTCGCCCTCGGTCGCGATGCCGAAGTCGGTCAGATAGGGGACGAGCTCGCCCTCCTGGCGCTCCCACAGGAGCACGTTGGACGGCTTCACGTCGCGGTGGACCACGCCGGCGCGGTGGGCGTCGAAGAGCGCGTCGCTGACGTCGCCGACCAGGCGCAGCGCCTGGACCGTCTCCAGCGCGCCCTGGGTCTTCAGCCAGCCGTGCAGGTCGCCGTCGGGGACGTACTCGGTGACGAGGTAGACCGTCCCCTCGACCTCGCCGTATTCGATGATCTGCACGATGTTGCGCGAACGCAGCTTGGCCAGGATGTTGGCTTCCCGCTCGAAGCGGGTGATGAAGTCCTTGTCGACCGTGAGCGAGGGCAGCACCAGCTTGAGCGCCACCTTGCGCCGCAGTGCCGGGTCCTTCGCCTGGTAGACGACACCCATGCCACCTTGACCCAGGACCCGCTCGATCACGTAGCGACCGAACTGTTCGCCTTCCTGGGGGAACGCAACCATCTTTAGAACCTCGCCCTGATTTTTTTACCCGAATGACCTCTGCCGAAACCCTAGCGTCCCGTCAACGATCGTCGCGCCCCAACGCCACGGGCGAGACCAATTGTTAAGGCGTTAGTTAGGAAGTACGGCGGTGAGCCCGTCGACCTCCGCAGTGAACCGGTCCTTCCAGCCCTTGGGTGCGGTCCAGTTGGTCCAGGTGCCGCTCGGCTTGGTCACGAACGCGGTGTCCGAGCAGGAACCCGATGCGGACTGGCAGTTGCCGCCGTTGAGCTTCAGCTTGATCGTGACGCTGGACAGGAGCTCGTAGCCCTCGTAGTGGAGCGTCCAGGAGCTGCACGGGGCGAACTTCGGCTGCGCGCAGGACTTGTCCTTGGTCCACCACAGCCGGCGGTCCTTCGCCTTGCCGCAGGCCTCGGTCTCGCTGGTCTTCGTGGTGCCCCAGGGGTAGCTGATCGACGCCTCGAAGGTGGCGCAGCCCTCCTGGCCGCCCTCGCGCACGGGGATGTTGACCTTCCCGCCCGACACCGGGGTCCACTCGGTGGCATCGGCGGACTTCGCCCGCAGGACCACCTCGCTGCCCTCGACGGACGGGCCCTTGACGGAGAAGTCGACACCGAGCACGGCTGGGGTGGCCGTCGCGGTCGGCGCGGTGAGCTCGTCGCTCGTGTAGCACTCGTCCAGCGCCGAGACTGCCTTGTCGGCCTGCTTCTGGACGCCGGCGTCCTCGACCTCCATGACCTGGGTGGTGATCAGGCCGGCCATCGCGGACTCGTCGACGTCGCCCAGGCAGCCGGTGTCGGTCAGCGCCCACTCGTTGCCGATCGCCTTGCTCCAGTCGCCGGCGCAGGAGAGCAGACCCTCGGCGTACGTCGTCGCCTGCTGCCCGCGCCAGGCGCCGGTGTAGGTGACGGTCTCGCCGCTGGTCTGGATCAGCCCGGCCTTGCGCAGAGCGTCGCTGCGCTCGTCCTTGACCAGCTGCTCGGCGGCGCACTTCGCGTCGCCCTCGGAGGCCCAGGCCGGCTTCGGCGCGTCTGCGGCGATGGCGGTCACCGCCTTCTTGTCCTCGGCACTGAGCGGACCGAAGCCCAGGCGCCCGGTGAAGAACGCCCATGCCCCGGTGCCGAGCAGCGCGACCAGCACCACCGCGCCCGCGGCGCCCAGACCGATCAGCAGCCCCTTGTTGCTCTTCTTCGGCTGGTGGTGCGGCGGCAGCCCGTAGGTCGAGCCGTACGCCACCGGTGGTTGTCCCGGCGGCGGACCGTAGCCGCTCGCCGGTGCCGCGGGCATCGCCATCGTGGGTGGCGGCGGGGGCGGTGCTGCCGGTGGCTGAGCGGTCGGCGGCGCGGTCGGCGGCGCGGTCGGCGGCGCGGTCGGCGGCTGCGCCGGGGGAGGAGAGGACGGCGGAGGCGCCGTCGGGGGCGCCATCGCCGGGGGTCCGGCCGGCGGAGGCGGCGGAGGCGGTGGGGTGGGGCGCGCGCTGGGGATCCGGGTCGCGTCCGGGTCGACCGGGTTGACCGGCTCAGACGCCGGCGGCGGGGTGGGCCGCGGCGTGCCGGGTCTCGTCTTGTCCTGGTCGTCTGGCCCCATGTCGTACGCCCCGCATGTCAGTGAAGTGGAGCGACCGGGCCGAGCGACCCGAGTCGTAGGGCACATCGTAAAGACACTTCGCGGAATCCGCAGCCGAGCCTTCAGTAACGGCGAGGATCGCGGCGGCCTCGGAGGTCACCGGGAGGTCTCGGGCCAGTCGCACCTGTGGGTGAACGAAAGTTCATTCGCGGATCCATGGGTGAATGAAAGTTCGTTCGCGGGTTTGGCGGTGAACGAAAGTTCGTTCGCGCGCGGGCGAGTCGGCTCGGCCACCAGATGACGTCGCCGAGGTCGAGGTTGAGGGCGGTGACCAGGATGGAGCGGACGACGAGGGTGTCGAGGAGCACGCCGAGGGCGATCGCCAGGCCGATCTCGATGAAGCTCACGTGCGGCAGCGTGGTGAGCACCGCGAACGTCGCGGCCAGGACGATGCCGGCGCTGGTGATGACCCCGCCGGTCGCCGAGAGCGCGACCAGCGAGGCGCGCCGGGTGTCGCCGTGCCCACTGGCCTCTCCAGCAAGGGCCTCCTCGCGGACCCGGTGCATCAGGAAGATGTTGTAGTCGATGCCCAGCGCGACCAGGAACACGAAGACGAACAGCGGGAACTCGCGCCCCTGCCCGGCGAAGCCCATCGCCTCGAAGACGACCGCGGAGAGACCGAGCGCGGCGCCGAAGCTGAGCACGACGGTGGCCATCAGCAGCAGCGGGGAGAGGACCGAGCGCAGCAGGATCATCAAGATGATCAGCACCAGGCCCAGCACCAGCGGCATCACCACCTTGGTGTCCCGGTCGGTCGCTGCGGCCATGTCGAGCTGGATCGCGGCGGTGCCGGTGGCCAGTGCGTCGGCACCCTCGACGGTGTGGACCACGCTGCGTACGTCCTCGACGGTGTCGAAAGACGCCTTCGACATCGGGTCGGTGGACAGCGGGACCGCGGTCAGCGCGACCTCGTGGGTGCCGTCGGTCACCGGGGTCACGCCCTCGTAGCCGGCCTTCGCCAGCGCCTCGACGACGTCCTTCTCGCTGCCCCGGGCCGAGACGACCTGGATCGGGTTGGACGGGTCGCCGAGATCGTGCTCCTCGAGCACCCGGTCGCCGATCAGCGACGGGAAGTCCTTGGTGTAGGTCTCCGAGCTGTCCAGCGTGGTGATGTTGAGCATCGAGAGCCCGCCGCAGCAGGCCAGCAGCACCGCGGCGGTGCCGATCCAGACCGCTCGCGGCCGCTTCTGGATCCACCCGCCGAGCCGGGTCCAGACGCCGCCGTGCTTCTCGCCGGTGGTGCCGTACGCCGGCTTGACCGGCCAGAACACCCAGCGGCCCGTGATCACCAGCAGTGCCGGGAGCAGGGTCAGCATCACGACCAGCCCGGCGACGATGCCGATCGCGCAGACCGGGCCGAGGCTGGCGGTGGACCCCATGGTGGCGACCATCAGGCCGAGCATGCCGACGGTGACCGTGCCCGCCGAGGCGATGATCGCGGGCGCCGAGCCGCGCAGCGCCGCCGCCATCGCGCGGTGCCGGTCCTGGTGCCGGCCGAGCTCCTCGCGATATCTGGCGATGAGCAGCAGCGCGTAGTCGGTGCCGGCGCCGAAGACGAGCACGTCGAGGATGGCCCGGTTCATCTGGTTGAGGGTCAGCCCGGCGTACTTCGCGCAGAGGTAGACGACGCCCATCGACACGACCAGCGCGACCAGCACCGAGACGAGCGGGAGGAACCAGAGCACCGGGCTGCGGTAGGTGATCAGCAGGATCACGATGACCACGCCGGCAGCGGCGTAGAGCAGCGCGCCGCCGATCCCGGCACCCGCCTCCATCTGATCGGCGGTGGAGCCACCGGCACCGCCGATGTAGACGTCGACGCCGTCGATCTCGGTCATCTCGACCAGGTCGTCGCGCAGGTCGAGCAGCGCGGTCGGGTCCTCGTCGGCGTAGTTGACCACGAGCGAGACGGTGGCGACCTCGCCGTCGGCGGAGACCAGGCCGTGCTTCTGGCCCTTCTTCTCCCCGGTCGGGTAGGCGATCGCCGGCATCACCGGTGATCGAGCCTGTCGAGATCCATCCTCTTGCGACTGAGGATTCGCTTGGCTCGTCACCCCGTCCAGCGATGCGATCTCCGGGATCTGGAGCACGATCGCGGTGTAGTCGGCCTTCGTCAGACCACCCTCACGGTGGTAGACGATCGTCGTGGTCAGATCGTCGGGATCCTGCACCTTGGCGAGCTCGTCGATCGCCTGGGTCGACTCCGCGTCGGCCGGGAGCCAGTCGGAGTTGTCGTGGGACTCGACATCGCCGAGCTTGCCGGTCAGCGGACCCATCAGGACCAGCATCACCAGCCAGAAGCCGAGCACGACCCACTTCGTGACGGGTCCGGTGATGCTGGTCGCGAGTTGGGCGCCGATCCGCTCAGACATGCGTCCATGCAACCAATGCCCGTGGGGGCAAGGTCACAGGGGGACGGCCGGGCCGGCCGTGGGGGTAAGCGAGGTCACAGCCGGCCGGGAGGTCAGACCAGCCACTCCTTGACCTGGGCGATCGACGCGAGACCGTCGGTGCCGGCGGCGGGAGTGACCTGGAGGCTGGTCACGCCGGCCTCCTTGAACGCCGCGATCCGCTCCTTCACGAACGACTCCGGTCCGACCAGGTTGCCCGCCTCGAGCCAGGCCTCGGGGACCTCGGCCTCGGCGTCGCGCTTGTGACCGTCGAGGTAGAGGTCCTGGATCTTCTTGGCCGCGTCGCCGAAGCCGTACTTCACGGCCATGTCGTTGTAGAAGTTCTTGCCGCGGGCACCCATGCCGCCGACGTACAGCGCGAGCAGGCCGCGCATCGTGTCGCGATGGCGCTTGGCCTCGTCGGGATCGTCGGTGATGGCGAGCAGGCCGCCGGCGGAGATCTCCAAGGGCTTGAGGTCGGGCGAGCGCTTGGCCAGGCCCTTGTCGATCGCCTCGCCCCAGACGTCGCGGGCCTTGTCGGGCAGGAACTGGAACGGGAGCCAGCCGTCGGCGACCTCGGCGGTCATGGCGACGTTGTTGTCGCCCAGCGCGGCCACCCAGATCGGGGTGTCGGCGCGCTCGGGCCGGTTGAGCAGCTTGAGGGGCTTGCCGAGGCCGGTGCCCTGGTCGGCCGGCAGCGGGATCTTGTAGAGCCCGTCGCTCTGCAGCCGCTCACCGCGCAGCCCGGCGCGCAGGAGCCCGATGATCTCGCGGGTGCGGGCCAACGGCTTGTCGTACGCCACCCCGTGGAAGCCCTCGATGACCTGGGGCCCGCTCGCGCCGAGGCCCAGGATCGCGCGCCCGCCGGAGACGTTGTCGAGGCCGGCCGCGGTCTGGAGCAGCGCTCCCGGCGTACGGCTGTAGATGTTGAGGATGCCCGCGCCGAGCTCGACCGTCTCGGTCTTCGCGGCCAGGTAGCCGAGCAGCGAGACCGCGTCGAAGCCGTACGGCTCGGCGACCCAGAGCTGGTCGAGCCCTGCTTTCTCCAGGCCGACGACCTGGTCTGCGGTGTCACGCGGGTTGCCGAAGTAGGTCAAGGGCATCGCAAGCTTCATGCCGAGGAGGCTACCGTGACCGTGTGACGGAGATCAGGTTCGGATACAAGGCGTCCAACGAGCAGTTCGCACCGACGGAGCTGCTGAACTACGGCGTGATGGCGGAGGAGCAGGGTTTCGACTCGGTCTTCATCTCCGACCATCTCCAGCCCTGGCGGCACGACGGCGGACACGCGCCGTTCGCGATGACCTGGCTGGGCGCGCTCGGCGCGCGCACGGAGCGGATCGTGATGGGCACCTCGGTGCTCACCCCGACGTTCCGCTACCACCCGGCGATCGTGGCGCAGTCGTTCGCGACCCTGGGCTCGCTCTTCCCCGACCGTGTCGTGCTCGGGATGGGCACCGGTGAGGCGATGAACGAGGCGCCGCTGGGTGTGGAGTGGCCCGAGGGCAAGGTGCGCTTCGCGCGGTTCCGCGAGGCCGTGCGCGTCATCAAGAAGCTCTGGACCGAGGACCGGGTCACCTTCGACGGTGACTACTACCAGCTCGACCGGGCGACCATCTACGACAAGCCCTCCACGCCGGTGCCGATCTACCTGGCGGGTTCGGGCCCGGCGGCGACGAAGTACGCCGGCCGTGCCGGTGACGGCTACATCACCACCTCCGGCAAGGGCGCCGAGCTCTACACCGACACCCTGCTTCCGGCCGTACGCACCGGGATCGAGCTCTCCGGCCGCAAGCCGGACGACGTCGACATGATGATCGAGGTCAAGGTCTCCTTCGACCACGACCTGGAGCAGGCGATGGAGGCCACCCGCTTCTGGGGCGCCCTCGGCCTCAGCCCCGAGCAGAAGCACTCCGTCGAGGACCCGGTAGAGATGCAGCGTCTCGCCGACGCGCTCCCGACCGAGGCGACCGCCAAGCGGTTCATCGTCTCGACCGATCCGGACGAGCACGTCGCCCGGATCAAGGAATACCTCGACATGGGCTTCACCCACCTGGTCTTCCACGCTCCGGGTCCGGACCAGGCGAAGTTCCTCGAGCTCTACGGTGAGGAGATCCTCCCCAAGCTCCGGGCTCTCGTCTGAGCCCTGACCCTGGGCCCCGGGCAAGGCCAGGGCCCCGGCTGGGAATCAGAGCCGGGGCCCTGGGAGGACCGCCCCACATACCTACTACGCCGCCCATTTAACTTGCGTTGCACCTGTTTGAGACCGGTTGCGAATTCCGTTTCCGGTGTGGGTGTCAGGCTCTACGCTCCCAGCCATGAGCGTGATGACCGACCCGTTCGTGGAGGCCGCCGAGAAGCACCGGCGCGAGCTGCGGGTGCACTGCTACCGGATGGTCGCGAGCTTCGACGAGGCCGAGGACCTGGTGCAGGAGACCCTGGTCAAGGCGTGGGAGCGCCGCGACCAGCTGACCGACCCCGAGGCGATGCGAGCGTGGCTCTACCGGATCGCGACCAACACCTGCCTCGATTTCCTGCGCCGCAACGAGCGCCGGCCGAGGACGTACGCCCCGCTGCCCGGGTTCGACCACGGCACCGGTGAGCCCCCGGAGCTGCTGGAGTGGCTCCAGCCGTTCCCGGACTCCCTGCTCGAGCCGGAGCGCCCGGAGGAGGAGGCGGTCGCGCGGGAGACGATCGAGCTGGTCTTCCTCACCGCGATCCAGCACCTGACCCCGCAGCAGCGCGCCGTGTTCGTCTTCCGCGAGGTGCTCGGCTGGTCGGCCGCCGACACCGCGGCCGCGCTCTCGGTCAGTGTCCCCACGGTCAACTCCCTGCTGCAGCGGGCCAAGCCGGCGCTGCGCCGTCATCTGCCCGAGGACCGGTCGGCCTGGCGCACCGAGGGGCCCACCGAGGAGGAGCGCAAGGTCATCGATGCCTACATCGCGGCAGGGGCGAGCAACTGGCGCGAGGGGATCGCCGACCTGCTGACCAGCGACGCGGTGCTGACGATGCCGCCGAACCCGTTCTGGTTCACCACCCGGCAGTCGCTGATGGACTTCGTGCTGCCCAGTCTGGACCCGTCCTCACCGACCTACTTCGGCGAATGGCGCTTCCTTCCGGCGAGCGCGAACCGGATGCCCGCGGTCGCCGGCTACGTACGCCGCCCGGGGACCACGATCTACCGGCCGCAGGTGCTCGACGTGCTCCGGGTGGTCGACGGCCGGGTCGCCCAGATCACCACGTTCGAGCCGCATCTCTTCCCCGCCTTCGGGCTCCCGCAGGCGCTGACCTGAGCACCGATCGAAAAAAGTTCTGGGGCACCCGATGAGTGGACGAGGTGGCGTACGTCCTAACGGGCAGATCACGCACACCGGGTGTGTGAGGACAGCTCAGGAGACATCGTGAACGCACAGCTTCAGAACCGCACCGCCATCGTCTGGGGCGGCGCGGGCGACATCGGCTCGACCACCGCGAAGGCCTTCGCCGACGCGGGCGCCAAGGTCTATCTGGCGGGTCGCACCGAGGCGACGCTCGCGGCCAGAGCCGAGGAGGTCGGCGCTGCCGGATACGGCGTGGTCGACATCCTCGACGAGGACGCCGTGGTCGCCTTCGTGGAGCGGGTCGTCGCCGAGACCGGCTCGCTCGACATCTCGTTCAACGTCGCCGACCGAGGCGACATCCAGGGTCAGGCGCTGCTGGAGATCTCGGCCGCCGACTACAACCAACCGGTCCTGCGTGGCATCACCGGCTCCTTCCACACCGCTCGCGCGGCCGCCCGGCAGATGGTGACGCAGGGCCGCGGCGTCGTGCTGGCCCTCGACTCCGGCTCCGCGCGTGGCTCGGCGCCGGGCATGGGCGGGACCAGCGCCGCCGACGGCGCGCTCGACGCGCTGGTGCGGGACCTGGCCGCGGAGGTCGGGCCCTCCGGCGTACGCGTCGTGGGGATCTGGACCGCCGGGATCACCGAGACCTTCACCGCGGAGAAGTTCGAGCGGGTCGTCGGGACGAGGCTCCCGGAGGAGGCGCTCGCCGGGATCCTGGCCAACCTCGACGAGCTGCGGATGACCAAGCGTTCGCCGCGGCTGAAGGAGGTCGCCGACACCGCGACCTTCCTCGCCTCCGACGGCGCCGGCGCGATCACCGGCACCTGGCTCAACGTGACCAGCGGGATGTACCCGAGCTAAGAGCTGGCGCGGACCGGGTTATGGTTCCCGGCATGTCTTGGACCAGGGGTGAGCCGCTCACCGACGTACATCGGGAGCGGCTCATCGCCGCGGGGCTCGCGCCGGAGGTGCTCGTCGGGCTGGAGCTGAGCGAGATCACCGGGCCGCTGCCCGAGTGGTGGCACGAGGGCGGCAACGCGCTCTACCTGCGCGACGGCTTCCGGCTCGACGAGCGGCTGATCGACCTGCTCGGGTTCTACCCGTTCTCCGACGCGCTGATCGTGGTCGCGACCGACATCACCTCGATGCAGGCGCTGCTGGTCGGTGGTGACCGGCCGACGATCTTCATCGGCCCGGACACCAGCATGGTCTGGGGCGAGATCTACTGCGGCGGCGACTCGTCGGTGATCCTCTCCGGCGGCCTCGTCGCCACCTCGCGCGCGCAGATCGACGCCCGCAACGGCGGTTCGATCGTCACCGCCCCCGACCAGCTCTGGGCCGCCAACGTCTACGTCGCCACCGACGACATGCACCGCCTCGAGGACGGCGAGACGGGGCAGCGGATCAATCCGTACGGCGCCCACATCCGCCTCGGCGAGCACGTCTGGCTCGGTCGCGACGCGATCGTCACCGGTCATGTGGAGATCGGCGACGGCGCTGTCGTCGGGATGCGGAGCATGGTCCGCAACCAGAAGGTCGAGCCGCGTACGGCCGTGGCCGGTGTCCCGGCCCGGCTGATCCGCGAGAACGTCGTCTGGTCCGGCGAGGACACGCCCTGAAGGTGCCGTACCGAACGGCCTGCCGCTCGTAACGTCCCATTCACATTGCGCCCGCCGCGGCGTCGCTGCCGCCACGCACGCTGGGTGTCATGGCATCGGCCTCCCGCCCCCTTGTGATCGGCCATCGCGGAGCACCCGGCTACCTGCCGGAGCACTCCTTGGAGTCCTACCGCCTGGCGCTGCGCCAGGGCGTGGACGCGCTCGAGACCGACGTGGTGATGACACGTGACGGGGTCATGGTGCTCCGGCACGAGAACGAGCTCACCCGCACCACGGACGTCGCCTCTCGCCCGGAGTTCGCGGAGCGGCGTACGACCAAGGTCATCAGCGGCAAGAAGTGGACCGGCTGGTTCACCGAGGACTTCACCTTCGCCGAGCTGCTCACCCTCGGCGCGCCGACCACGAGCCAGCCGATCATCACGCTCGACACGCTGCTGCTGCTCGTCGCCGACGAGTCGCAGCGGCGCGGCCGGCGGATCGGGCTGCACGTGGAGGTCAAGCACCCGACGTACTTCGCCTCCATCGGCCTGCCCGTCACCGACACCCTCCTCCAGACCCTCGCCGACCACGGCGTCGATGCCTGGAACAGCCTTCCGGGTCTGCCGACGCAGCGGCTGTGGCTGCAGAGCTTCGACGAGGCGTGGGTGCGTGAGATGAGCACCCGCACGGATCTGCCCCTGGTGCAGCTGGTCGACAAGAAGTGGGGTGCGGTCGACTGCGCGGAGATCGCGACGTACGCCCAGGCCATCGGCCCGAAGAAGTCGATGGTGCGCAAGAAGGGGCAGCCGCCGACCGGCCTGGCCGATGAGGCCCACCGGCACGGCCTGAAGGTCTTCGTGTGGACCCTGAAAGCAGGTCGCGACCAGGCGAATCGCCTCTTCGAGGCAGGGGTCGACGGGGTGTTCGCCGACTACCCGAACCGGCCGATCGCGGCTTTGGCAGACGTCACAGCCGCGCAGACCGCCTGAGGCTGGCGCGCCCCCGTAGGGTGTGGGGCATGCCGCCCCTCAACGCGGACCGCGCGGTCCTGATCGCTGCTCGCGAGGTGCTGCTCCGGGACCCCCGCGCGACGATGGCCGCGGTCGCCGAGGAGGCGGGGATGGGTGTGGCCGGCCTCTACCGCCGCTACGCCAACAAGCAGGCGCTGCTGCGCGCGGTCGCCGCCGACAACTACCGCCGCTACATCGCCTTCGCGGAGGCGGCGCTGAGCGACACCGATGACCCCTGGCACGCCTTCACCGGCTTCCTGCGCCAGGTGCTCGACGACGGCCTCCCGCGCCTCACCCTCGCCCTGCGCGGCGAGGTCGATCTCGATCAGGACCTGCGTGACCTGGACAGACTCGCCGTCGACACCACCAACCGGCTCCTGCGCGGCGCCCGCGGCAGCGGCATCCTCCGCCCCGACGTCACCCGGGCCGACATCGCCGTCATCCTCGAGCAGATCGACCGCATCGACGTCGGGGACGACGTACGCAGCGCCGCCCTGCGCCGCCGCTATCTCGCCCTCGTCTGCGACGGCCTGCGCGCCGACGCGGCCAGCCGCCGCCTCCCCGGCCCGCCTCCGCACGAGGCCGAGCTGATCGGGCGTTGGGCGGGGGAGATCTCCAGCGTCTCCTGAGGCGTCACCCCGGTCGGGCGAGACGTCACCGCACTGCCGACTCGGTCGGCGCGAGTGACGCTTCGGCCGACGTACCTGACGCCTCGGCGGGCTGAGGTCAGTTCTTCCTGAGCAACGCCGCGAGCAGCCCGATGGAGCCGCCGACGATCCAGGGGAGCGGGAGCAGCCAGCGGAGGTCCTCGATGCTGCGGATGGTCACGGTGCCGCTGACGACCAGCGCCCACACGACGACGAAGACGAGGAAGACGAGGCCCATGACGAGGTGGCCGATGTTGACCGGGTGCCGGCCGGTGGGCTTCGGCTCGCCGGCGCTGTCCTCGAAGCGAGGCGGGGCGTAGTCGTGGCTCATGGGGTCCTCCTCTCGGCCGTGCCGACGAAGCGTACGGCTCTGGGGTCGCTCTCCTCGTAGATGTTGATCGCCCCGAGGTCGGCGGTCGCGGTCAGGTGCAGGTCGGCGTCGTCGGTGAGGCCGGGCTCGCTGCCTTCCTCCCCGGCGACATGGGTGCGGGCCAGGACGAACCCGCCGAGGCCGCTGCGGGTCTCGTCGAAGACCTGGGCCTCGCCCAGCGCCCCGAGGGTCGCCTCCGCGGCGACGGTGGCGTCGTCGGGGACGATCACGGTGATCTCGCCGAACGAGCTGGTGATGTCGAGGTCGTGGCCGTCGAGCGTCTTCGGGTCGATGGCGCTCAGGTCGACGACGATCGCGCCCGCGTCGACCACGTAGGAGGTCTCCAGGGCCGCGACGCTGCGGGGGTGGATCTCGATGCTGCTGCCGGTCTCGAGGTTCGACATGTCGATCATCGTGAGCGGCAGCGCGGCCAGGGAGACCAGCCCGAGGAAGATCAGCCCGCCCGCTCGGCCCCAGAACGCGCCCAGCACGAGGAAGCCACCGAAGACGGCCAGCAGCGCGGCCGGGTAGGCGCTGGCCGGGACCTGCGCCCAGCCGGCGACGTCGACGAGGCCGAGGACACCGACCTCGATCGCGGCGACCGCTACGGCCCGGCCGAACAGCAGCGGCGGGCGCCGGCGTCCGGCCGGCCGGATCGGCGCGTTCGGGTCGTAGGTGCCAGGCGCCCACGGCGCCGGAAGATAGCGCGTCGGAGCCGCAGGAGCACGGGCGGCCACGTCACCGGTCGTCGGTGCGACGGGCAGTGTCCCGCCCTGCTTGCGACGGCCCCACTTGCCACGGTTGGCGTACCAGAGTGCGACCACCGCGAGCACGGCGAGCCAGAACCAGGGGACGCTGGTGTCGCCGAACGCGTCACCGAGCAGCGAGATCGCCGCGATGCCGCCGGCGATCCAGAGCAGGAGGTTGCGGGCCGGAGGCCCGACCGGGATCAGCCCGTCCTCGGCGGTCTCCTCGGGCACCAGCAGCCAGGCCGCGACGTACACGATGCCGCCGGAGCCCCCGAAGAACACCGACACCACCAGCATCACCCGCACCAGGAGCGGGTCGACGTCGAAGTGGCGTGCGATCCCACCCGCGACGCCGGCGATGTGCCTTCCCTCCGGGGAGGCATGGGTCGTACGCCGCAGGCCACTGAGGTTGCGCAGCTGCTCGCCGGTGGGGCGGGTGCGCGCCTCGGAGACAGGCGATGGCGGCTCCGGGGTTGGAGGCAGCGGCGCCTCGGGCGGGATCGTCACACCCCTACTCTGACCCCTCGGCCCGCCGCAGACCATCAGGGACGGCCCTGAGTTCTCGAAGAGCCAGGATCAGGGTGAATCCTCATGGCACGCATCCGCTGTAGGTGTGACGATGGTTGTCATCATGACGACAACCCATGCGACGGCGGAGCTGCCGGCACCGCCCCCGGAGCCGGCCGTACGCCGCGCCTACCGCGACACCGACGCGTCGGTGATCGGCGGCGTGGCCGCCGGGCTGGCCGAGCACCTCGGCCTGCCGGTACTGGCCGTGCGTGCGTTCTTCGTGGTGACGGCGGTGTTCAGCGGCTTCGGCGTGGTCCTCTACGCCGCCCTGTGGATCTTCATCCCCGCCGCGCCCCACATCGAGCAGTCCACGCCGGGCGGCGAGAGCGCTACCCGCGGCGGTCGCCGCCCGTCCTCGCGCCCCGGAGGCGTCGACAAGGGCCCGGCGATCGCGCTGCTCGCGCTCGGGTTCGGTGCCATCGTGCTCTTCGACACGGTCCTCGGCGCCGGTGCGCTGATCTGGCCGGCGATGCTCGGCGTGGCCGGTGTCGCGCTGCTGTGGCGTCAGGCCGACGCCGCCCAGCGCGAGCGCTGGATCGATGGCACCGGACACCTCGACCTGGTGCGGATGGTCTTCGGCAAGGGCGGCTGGCGGGCCTACGTCCGTGTCGGTGTCGGCGTCGGGCTCATGCTCTTCGCGGTGATCCTCGCGGGCGGCCAGCTCGATCTCGGCAACGCGACCGCGCTGGTCATCGCCGGCCTGATCGTGCTCGGCGCCGGCTTCCTCGTCGCCGGACCCTGGGTGCGTCAGCTCGCCAGCGATCTCGGCAGCGAGCGCGAGGAGCGGATCCGGAGCCAGGAGCGCGCCGACATGGCCGCCCATCTGCACGACTCCGTTCTCCAGACGCTCGCGCTGATCCAGCGCAACTCCGGCGACCCCGCGATGGTGCAGAAACTCGCACGCGCCCAGGAGCGAGACCTGCGCGAGTGGCTCTTCTCGACCCCGGCCGAGGCCGACGAGACCTTCGCCGCGGCGCTGAAAGCGGCCACCGCCGAGGTCGAGGACGCCCACGGCGTGACCGTCGACGTGGTGGTCGTCGGCGACGGGCCATTTGACGAGACGGTGAGGCCGATCGTCGCTGCTACCCGCGAGGCCGTGACCAACGCCGCCAAGCACGCCGGCACGGGACGGGTCGACGTCTACGCCGAGGCGACCGAGGAGGCCTTCGAGGTCTTCGTCCGCGACCGTGGCGCCGGCTTCGTCCTGGACGAGGTCTCCGCGGACCGACATGGCGTACGAGACAGCATCATCGACCGGATGTCGCGCCACGGCGGCTCGGCTGTGGTGAGATCGTCACCGGGTGAAGGCACCGAGGTGCGGCTGAAGCAGCCTCGCACGAAGGAGGCCGGCTATGAAGGAGAACGGACATGAGTGAGGTCAAGGTCGTCATCGTCGACGACCACGCGATGTTCCGCACCGGCGTACGCGCCGAGCTGAGCCGGTCGCCGGTCATCCGGATCGTCGGGGAGGCCGAGGACGTCGACACCGCGGTCAAGGCGATCGCCGAGGGCAAGCCCGACGTGGTGCTGCTCGACGTGCACCTCCCCGGTGGTGGCGGCGTCGAGGTGATGCGCAAGGCACCGGCCGTCGACGGCTCGCCGCGCTATCTCGCGCTGTCGGTCTCCGACGCCGCGGAAGACGTCATCGGCACCATCCGCGGGGGTGCCCGCGGCTATGTCACCAAGACCATCACCGGCGCCGAGCTGGTCGCCGCGATCCAGCGGGTGTCCGGGGGAGACGCGGTCTTCTCGCCGCGCCTGGCCGGCTTCGTGCTCGATGCCTTCGCCGGCACCATCGCCATCGCCGACATCGACGAGGACCTCGACCGTCTGACCGAACGAGAGCGCGAGGTGATGCGCCTCATCGCCCGCGGCTACTCCTACAAGGAGGTCGCCGGAGAGCTGTTCATCTCGATCAAGACGGTCGAGACCCACATGTCCAACGTGCTGCGCAAGCTGCAGCTGTCGAGCCGTCACGAGCTCACCCGCTGGGCCAACGACCGCCGCCTGCTCTAGGGGTCCCGGTCACGCGGGCTCGGGCGGCCTGGCCTCCATCAGGTGGGCGAGCTCGTCGGTCTCCGCGTCGGTCAGCGTCGTGAACCCGTCGCCGCGCAGGATCTGCAGCGTGCCGTCGGAGATGTCCAGGAACAGCCCCACGAGACGTACGTCCCGGCCGGCCAGCAGCTCCCCGAGCCGATCGATCATCACCGCGACGTTGACCTGGGAGACCTGGTCGACCTCGCTCCGGCCGGCCGCGGCAGCGGCGAGACCGACCGGATGCCCGGTCTGCCACTCCTGGATCGCGGGTGTGGCATGGCGCAGCCAGTCACCGACCGGACCCGCGGGCACCTCACCGGCGCGGGTGCTCTCCAGCGCTGAGGTGATCGCACCGCAGCGCGAGTGGCCGCAGACGACGACGGTGTTGATGCCGAGATCGTCGACACCGAACAGCATCGGCGCCGCGACGGAGCTGTCCGTGCTGCTCGGTTCGGGCACGAGGTTGCCCATGGTGCGGACCGTCAGCAGGTCGCCCGGGCCGCTGGACGTGATCAGGTTGGGTACGACCCGCGAGTCGACGCAGGTCAGGAACACCGCCTGCGGCTCCTGGCCGTCGGCCAGCCCCTCGTAGACCGGCCGCAGCGGCGCCGCGTGCCGGCGGTGGTACTCCCGGACGCCGAGGGCCAGCGGATGGTGCGGGTCGGTGTGGTCGGCGCGTACGTCCTGCCAGGCGCCCCACGGAAGCAGCCCTCGCGGGCTGATCGGCGGTGCCTTCAGCGCCCGTTCCTGATGCGGTGCCTCGACGCCGTGCGGCCCGGAGTGCTCCACGAGCACCGTGCCGCCGGCGGCCTCGTAGCGGGCTCGCCAGTGGTCGAGCTGGTCGCGTCCGGCCGGGTCGAGGTAGTCGACGAGGAGGTCGAGCTCGACGAGCTGGCCCTCCGGGATCGCGTCGAGCCTGCTGACCAGCGTCGGCGTCGCCAGGAACGAGAGGCTGCCGTGCACCTCGACCAGCCACTTCTCGCGGCCGTCGGCTGCCTGGCCGGCCGGGCGTACGTCGATCCGCACATGGACGAGCCGCCACAGCACCAGGACCAGAGCGGCGACCAGGCCGATCATGACGCCCTCGATGAGGTTGAGCGCGAGCACACCGGTGATGGTCAGCGCGTAGATCCAGAGCTCGCCTCGGGCGTGCGCCTGGGAGATGTCGGCGGGCCTGACCAGGCCGGTGCCCATCATGATCAGCAGGCCGGCCAGGGCCGCGAGCGGGATCTGCTCGACGAGCCCGACCAGGACGAGGGCGAAGAGCAGCACCCAGACGCCGTGCAGGATCGCGGAGGCACGCGTGCGGGCCCCTGCCGCGACGTTGGTCGAGCTGCGCACGATGACGCCGGTGACGGGGAGACCGCCCAGGGCGCCGGAGGCGGTGTTGGCCAGTCCCTGACCGACGAGCTCGCGGTTGAGGTTGCTGCGTTGGCCGCCGTGCAGCTTGTCGACGGCGACCGCGGAGAGCAGGCTCTCCACGCTCGCGACCAGCGCGACGGTCAGCACCGCGCCGGCGATGGCGAGCGGGGTGCCCTCCGGCAGCGCGACCGAGCCGATCTCGTCGAGCAGGTCACCACCGAGCTCGACCCGCTCGGCGCCCGGTAGCCACGCGGCCGCGAGGAGGGTGAGCGCGACGACGGCCACCAGCTGGCCGGGCACCGCGCGGATCCGCTGCGGGAGCCGTGGCCAGACGAGCAGGATGGCGATCACCCCGAGCCCGGCCAGGATGGCGTGGATGTTGGGCTCCTGCGCGTTGCCGATGATGTGCTTGACGTTCTCGAACGCGCTGGACTGCGACCGGCCGCCGAGGGCGACGTTGAGCTGGCCGAGCACGATCGAGATCCCGATCGCCGCGAGCATCGCGCTGACGACGGTGGGCGAGATCGCCAGCGCGTAGCGTCCCAGCCGGGTGGCACCGAGCACGACCTGGAGCATCCCTGCCATCACGGTGATGGCGCAGGTTGCCTCCCATCCGAACTCGGCGACCGTCTCGGCCACGACGACCGTCATGCCGGCAGCCGGGCCGCTGACCTGCAGCGGGGAGCCGCCGAACAGACCGGCGACGATGCCGCCCGCCGCGGCGGCGATCAGGCCTGCGGCGACAGGTGCACCGGAGGCGACGGCGATGCCGAGCGAGAGCGGCACGGCGACGAGGAAGACGACCAGCGAGGCCGGTACGTCGAAGCGAATGATCTGGCGGAGCTGATCGAGTGGTCTGGACCCGCCGGTGGGCAGGGTCGGGCGAGGTGATGACACGTCAGAATCCTCCTTGCGGAGCCGAGAGCGATGGTGGCGGTCACGGTGAGAGTAGGCAGACGCACCGGAATTCCCCAAGGCGAATGTGATCAAATTCGTGTGATCGTTCGAAAACGCGTCGATGCGGTACCGCTTGATGGGCTCCGAGGCGCGGGCTCTAGTCTTTGCCCATGGAGATCGTGCGGCACATCCTGCTCGTCATTCACCTGCTCGGCTTCGCGGCGCTCTTCGGCGGCCTGCTGGTGCAGATCAAGGCCCCGGACAAGGTGGCCAACGGACTCATGCGCGACGGCTCCGGCACCGCGTTCCTCGCCGGTCTGCTGCTCGTCGGCGTCCTCGAGATGGGCGACGGTCCGGTCGACCACGCCAAGGTCGGCGTGAAGCTCGTGATCGGCCTGGTGGTCCTCGGCCTGGTCATGTCCCAGCTGCGCAAGCCCAAGATCTCCGACGGCCTCTACTGGACGATCTTCGGCCTCACGGTCATCAACGTCTGCGTGGCCGTCTTCTGGTCCTCCGCGCACGTCGCTTCCTGACCCTCCTCGAGGGCCCGCCGACCCACGACTTGTCGGTGCTACGCCCTAGGCTGGAGGCAGCATGAGTAAGCCTGACCAGACCCCACTCGCTTCCATCCCGGGCCTCGAGGCCTTCGCCTCGGTGCAGCCGGCCGACGAGCCACGTACGCAACGGCGTGGACCGAGCGCCGAGGAGCTCCTCGACGGGCTCAACGAGCCCCAGAAGGCGGCGGTGCAGCACCAGGGTGCGCCCCTGCTGGTCGTCGCGGGCGCGGGGTCGGGGAAGACCCGCGTGCTGACCAGGCGGATCGCGTGGCTGATCTCCCAGCGTGGCGCCCATCCCGGCAGCATCCTGGCGATCACCTTCACCAACAAGGCCGCCGCCGAGATGAAGGAGCGCGTCGAGGCCCTGGTCGGCAAGCGCGCCCGGATCATGTGGGTCTCCACGTTCCACAGCGCCTGCGTGCGGATCCTCCGCAAGGAGATCGACAAAGTCGGGCTGAAGTCCAACTTCTCGATCTACGACGCCCAGGACCAGAAGCGGCTGATGCAGCTGGTGCTCAGCGATCTCGACCTGGACCCGCGCCACTACCAGCCCGGCCAGGTGCTCAACTGGGTCAGCGACCAGAAGAACGAGCTGCGTGACGTCGAGGCGGCCGAGAAGGACGCCCGCAACCACCTCGAGCAGACCTACGTCGCGGCCTACAAGGAGTATCAGAAGCGCCTGCGGCAGGCGAACGCCCTCGACTTCGACGACCTGATCATGTCGACCGTCGAGCTCTTCCGGGCCTATCCGGAGGTGCGGGAGGTCTACCGGCGCCGGTTCCGACACGTGCTGGTCGACGAATACCAGGACACCAACCACGCCCAGTACGCCCTGGTCCACGAGCTCTGTGCGGATCGCATGGACGACACCGCCCTGACCGACTCCTACGCCGACGAGGCGCCACGCAGCGACCCGGCCGAGCTGATGGTGGTCGGTGACGCCGACCAGTCGATCTACGCCTTCCGCGGCGCCAACATCCGCAACATCCTCGACTTCGAGCAGGACTTCCCCGACGCGACCACGATCCTGCTGGAGCAGAACTACCGCTCCACGCAGACGATCCTCACCGCCGCCAACGCGGTCATCAAGAACAACAAGGGCCGCAAGGAGAAGGCGTTGTGGAGCGACGCCGGCAACGGTGAGCGCATCGTCGGCTACGTCGCCGACGACGAGCGCGACGAGGCCCGGTTCGTCTCCGACGAGATCGACAAGCTCGTCGACGGCGGGCTCAAGGCCGCCGACGTCGCCGTCTTCTACCGCACCAACGCCCAGTCGCGCGTCTTCGAGGAGGTGTTCATCCGCACCGGCCAGCCCTACAAGGTCGTCGGCGGAGTGCGCTTCTACGAACGCAAGGAGGTGCGCGACGCGCTGGCCTACCTGCGCACCCTGGCCAACCCCGACGACCAGGTGTCGTTGCGTCGGATCCTCAACACCCCGAAGCGCGGTATCGGCGACCGCGCCGTGGCCTGCGTCAACGCGCTGGCCGAGCGCGATGGGCTGACCTTCTGGGAGGCGCTGCAGAAGGCCGAGGACGCCCCCGGCATGGCCACCCGCAGCCTGACCAACATCAAGGCCTTCGTCGCGATGGTCGAGGAGCTGCTGCAGATGGTCGACGCCGGCGAGCGAGCCGACGTGATCCTGGAGACGGTGCTCGACCGTTCGGGCTATCTCGCCTCGCTGGAGGAGTCCGACGACCCGCAGGACGAGACCCGGGTGGAGAACCTCGCCGAGCTGGTCGCCGTGGCCCGCGAGTTCTCCGACGACCCCGTCGCCGCCCCGAGCGCCGACCCGGCCGACGTCGACGCCGGCACGGTCGAGCCCGGTCTCGCCGACTTCCTGGAGCGGGTCGCGCTGGTTGCCGACACCGACCAGATCCCCGACGACGAGGACGGCGTGGTCACCCTGATGACCCTCCACACCGCCAAGGGCCTCGAGTTTCCCGCGGTCTTCCTCACCGGTATGGAGGACGGCGTCTTCCCGCACTCCCGGGCCCTCGGTGACGGCACCGAGCTCGAGGAGGAGCGCCGGCTGGCCTACGTCGGCATCACCCGCGCCGAGAAGCGGCTCTTCATCTCGCGGGCCGTCGTCCGGTCCGCGTGGGGCGCGCCCTCGCACAACCCGGGCAGCCGGTTCCTCGACGAGCTTCCGGTCGACCTGGTCGACTGGCGGCGTACGGAGAAGGAGATGTCCTCCTGGGGCCGGCCCAACTTCGCCGGGGACAGCTGGGGCGGTGGTCAACGTCTCGGCCAGCCCACGGCCGCCGGGCGCCGCAACTTCTCCTCGGCCGCCCTGCGCGCGGATGCCGCGGCCAAGTCGAAGCCCGCCCGCGCGGTGCCCTCGCTCGACCCGGGCGACCGGGTCACCCACGACTCCTTCGGCCTCGGCACCGTCGTCACCATCGAGGGCTCCGGCGACAAGCAGGTCGCGAGCATCGACTTCGGGGATACGGGGGTGAAGCGGTTGCTTCTCCGCTATGCCCCGGTCGAGAAGCTGTGACTCGGGGCGGCTGAGGGCTCACGTGGCGCCAGTCGCATAGGCGGCTGTCTCCTCGGGGTACGCCGAGTCGGCGCAACGGCACGCCTCGCTCGCTTCGCTTCGCTCCAAGGCATGCAGTTGCGCCGACTCGGCTCTGTGTCAGCTGGGGTCTACACCATGCTCGTTGAGCGCGGCGTCCGGGTCGACGGCGTCACCACCACCGGGGCGGACCTCGACGTGGAGGTGGTTGCCGGTGGAGTTACCGGTCGAGCCGACGTAGCCGATGACCTCGCCGGGGGAGACCGTCTGGCCGACGGAGACGCCGTAGTCGCTCTGGTGGCAGTACCAGATCTCGGTGCCGTCATCGAGGGTGATGATCGTCCGGTTGCCGTACGCCCCGCCCCAGGCGGTCTCGGTGACCGTGCCGCGGGCGATGGCGTGGATCGGGGTGCCGTAGGGCGCAGCGAAGTCCAGACCCGTGTGAGTGCTGGACCAGTTGGCGCCCGAGGAGCCGAAGGTGCCGGTGATGCGGTAGACGCCCGCCGGGATCGGGAGCTCCCACAGGTTGGACTTGAGGAACTTGTCCTGCTTGTCCGCCTGGACGTCGACGCCCTGGAGCGCCTTCTCCCGGTCGCTCGCCGCGGTGTCGGCCTCGGAGCGCTCGTCGTTACGGGTCACGGTCGCGGAGCGGTCACCGACGACGACCATGTCGCTGTCGCCACCGAGCGCGGTGGCTCCGACGAGGCGTACGTCATCGGCGGCGACCATCGTCGGACCGCCGGTCAGCGCGATGCCACCGATGGCGGCGGCTAGGGCGGCGGCACCTGCAGTCATCGGGACCGTCGGGCGGCCACCGGCCGCGGCCGCTGCGGCGCGGCGGGTGCGCGGCCGGGGGGGACCACCGATGCCGACCATCGTGCCGGTGGTCTCGACCGCGGGCAGGTCGTGGAGCTCGGGCCGGTAGGTCGCGATCTCGCTGATGCTCGGCAGGTCGATGCTGCCCGTCTCGGCGCGGAAGTAGGACTCGGCCTGGTGGGCCTCGTGGCCGTAGTCGCCGGTGTAGTCGTCCTGGTAGAACGACTCGGCGGCCTGCGGCGCCTCGTAGTAGGGCGCGTCCGCGGTGTAGGTCTCGGTCGGAAGGTCGATCGCCATCGAGTCGAAGTCGATCTGCTGCGGCAGCGACACCGGCGGGGCCGGGAACGAGGTGGTGTCGATCTTGAAGGAGGTCGGCGGCGCGTCGAACGCCTCCTGGAACCCGCGGGGCTCCCTGACCTCGGGCTCGTAGGCCGGAGCCGGGGCCATCGGCGGAGCCGGGATCTGGCGGGCCTGACGCACGGCGCGGACCTTGCCGGTCAGCGGCGAGAACGTGTTGGCCATCCGCAGCGGCTTCGGGGTGTGCGTCGGCTCGGGCGCCTGGAAGGACGGCTCCGGCGCGACGGGCGCCGCCGGGGCCGAAGGCGCGACGGGGGCAACAGGTGCCACCGGCTCGGGACGGGCCGGCGCGGGAGCTGCCGGAATGCCGCGCGGCGGAGTCTTGGTCGAGACCGGCTTGCTCAGCGCGGCCTTCATGGGCGCCGGCTTCGTCGGCTGGGTCAGGAACTTGGTGAGCTCGGAGGTCGTCATGCCTCCGACGCCGAGGTCCTCGAGCACCTCGGGAGTCACCTTGTCCGGGTCGATGCCCATCGAGGAGAGCAGATCGGCCAGGACCGGGTCGATCTGGGCGGCCCGGCGCTGCGTCGGCACGATCGGCCGGGGCGCGGACTGGACCGGGGGCGGCGTCGGGAACGACGCCGGGAAGGAGGGGCCACCGTCGCCCTCGACGAGAGCGCGGAGCTCACCCGTCGAGATGCGGCCGTCGGTGCTGTCCTTCTCGAAGGGAGTCTCGTTGCGGGGAGACCCGACGACGGGCATCTTGCCGGTCTGCTCGAGGACCACGCGGTTGGGCCGGGCCTTGGCGACCGGCTCTTCAGAAGTCTCAGGGGCGGGGGTCGGTGTCGCGGTCCCGACGGCGGGGGACGGCGCGGCGCGTCGCTTCCCGACGTAGGAGGTCGATCCGGTCGCTCGCGGAGCAGGCCTGGAAGCAGGGCTGTCGGTCGCCGGCGCTGCGCGCCGCTTCCCGACGTAGCTGCTGCTCGTGGTTGCTCCGGGGGAAGGGGTGACCGAACGCGGACTGTCACTTGTGACGTCGGCTCGGTGGTTGCCCATCAGTTCATATCTCCGCTGTTCGGGGTCAGACGGCGAGCCATGACTGTAACGGACCGGAGGGCGCGGTCAAGAAATGTGGCACGCCCGTTTCGCTGATTTCACCTTCGGCGAACACCGAATCGGTCGCTGATCTGCGTATATCCGCCAGACTCGAAACTGGATTGCGGCTTCTTCGTGTCACCCGAAACGCGTGTCTACGGCCGGGTTTGAGTCTCGATAAGGTGTCGAAACCTGCCGATCCCCGAAGGGCGGGCCCCGCCGTACGGGGTCAAACGGGCCTCCTCGGGCAGGGCTACGGACTGTTACTCAAGGTTGCCGATTTGTTGGTATATGTCCGGTGTGTCCGGGGTCTCGCCCCGCTAGTGGCGTACGTCACGTCGTGGCCCCTGGGCTCGTAACCGCGCCGTGACGGGGTCTAAGGTGCTGGACGGACACATCTGAAGACGAGGACGTCGACCGCTGATCCCTGCGGTACGCCGCCTCGTACCGCAACACACAGACCAGGTGGATCAGTGGATCTCATGGAGTACCAGGCGAAGAAGCTCTTCGCCAAGCACGGCGTCGCCGTGACCGAAGGTGTCGTCGTCGAGACGGCTGAGGAAGCCAGGAAGGCCGCCGAGGAGATCGGCTTCTGCGTCGTCAAGGCGCAGGTCAAGGCCGGTGGCCGCGGCAAGGCCGGCGGCGTGAAGCTGGCCAAGACCGCGGATGAGGCGTTCGAGCACGCCTCCAACATCCTCGGTATGGAGATCAAGGGCCTCAAGGTCAACCGGGTGCTGATCACTCCGGCGACCCCGCCGGTGGAGGAGTACTACTTCTCCTTCCTGCTGGACCGTTCGAACCGGCAGTACCTCTGCATCGCGTCCGTCGAGGGTGGTGTGGAGATCGAGGAGGTCGCCAAGACCAACCCCGACGCCGTGAAGAAGATCGGCATCGACCCCGGCAAGGGCGTCGACGAGGCGAAGGCGCGCGAGATCGCGACCGAGTGCGGCTTCCCGGAGCCCGTCTTCGAGCAGGCCGTCTCGATGATCCAGAGCCTCTACACGGTGTTCACCGAGGAGGACGCGACTCTGGTCGAGGTCAACCCGCTGGCTCGCCTGGAGGGCGACAAGCTGGAGGCCCTCGACGGCAAGGTGTCGCTCGACGACAACGCCTCCGAGATCCGGCACGAGGACCACGAGCAGTTCGTCATCCGTGACGAGGAGGACCCGCTCGAGGCCAAGGCCAAGGACAAGGGCCTCAACTACGTCAAGCTCGACGGCCAGGTCGGCATCATCGGCAACGGCGCGGGTCTGGTCATGTCGACCCTCGACGTGGTCGCCTACGCCGGCGAGGCGCACGGTGGCGTGAAGCCCGCCAACTTCCTCGACATCGGTGGCGGCGCCAACGCGCAAGTCATGGCCGACGGTCTCGACGTCATCCTGAACGACGAGCAGGTCAAGTCCGTGTTCGTGAACGTCTTCGGTGGCATCACCGCCTGTGACGAGGTCGCCAAGGGCATCGTGGGCGCGCTGGACATCCTCGGCAACGAGGCGACCAAGCCGCTCGTCGTGCGTCTGGACGGCAACAACGTGGACCTGGGCCGCCAGATCCTCAGCGAGGCCAACCACCCGCTGGTCACCATCGTCGACACCATGGACGGCGGCGCCGACAAGGCCGCCGAGCTGGCCAACGCCTGAGGTCAGGAGAGAGAAACATGAGCATCTACCTCAACAAGGACAGCAAGGTCATCGTCCAGGGCATCACCGGCGGCATGGGTGCGAAGCACACCGCCCTGATGCTCGACTCGGGCGCCCAGATCGTCGGTGGCGTCAACGCCCGTAAGGCCGGCACCACGGTCACCCACAAGGACGCCCAGGGCGCCGACGTGGAGCTCCCGGTGTTCGGCACGGTCGCTGAGGCGATGAAGGAGACCGGCGCCAACGTGTCGGTGCTCTTCGTGCCGCCGGCGTTCACCAAGGACGCCGCGATCGAGGCCATCGACGCCGAGATGCCGCTGATCGTGGTCATCACCGAGGGCGTCCCGGTCCAGGACACCGCCGAGGTGTGGTCCTACCTGCAGGGCAAGGCCACCCGGATGATCGGCCCGAACTGCCCCGGCATCATCACGCCGGGCGAGTCGCTGGCCGGCATCACCCCGCACACCATCACCGGCAAGGGCCCGGTCGGTCTCGTCTCCAAGTCGGGCACGCTGACCTACCAGATGATGTACGAGCTGAAGGACTTCGGCTTCTCCACTGCCATCGGTATCGGCGGTGACCCCATCATCGGCACCACCCACATCGACGCTCTCGAGGCGTTCGAGAAGGACGACGAGACCAAGCTCATCGTCATGATCGGTGAGATCGGTGGCGACGCCGAGGAGCGGGCCGCGGCCTACATCAAGGAGAACATCTCCAAGCCTGTCGTCGGCTACGTCGCCGGCTTCACCGCGCCGGAGGGTAAGACCATGGGTCACGCCGGTGCGATCGTGTCCGGCTCCGCCGGCACCGCGCAGGCGAAGAAGGAGGCCCTCGAGGCCGCCGGCGTCAAGGTCGGCAAGACCCCGTCGGAGACGGCTGCTCTCGCTCGCGAGATCCTGCAGTCCCTCTGACGTACGTCAGACCTGACCGCCCCGCGACCGGAATGGTCGCGGGGCGGTCATGTTTTCGGGGATCGGTTCGAATGGGCGCCGGTGCGCGTCCGAACGGATTACTGTGACGGCTATGGCCAAGAGAATGAGGCGTTTGATCTCGGGTGCGGTCGTTATGGCCGTTTCAGCCTCGGTGGGCTCGTCGATCGCCGGGTCGGCCCCGGCGATGGCGGCATCGACCCAGAGCGCGCACCAGAGCGTTGATCAGGCAAAGACGGAGCGGAAGACCCACACCGTCCAGCCGGGGGAGACCCTCTCCGGCATCGCCGAGAAGTACGGCGTCAAGGTCAGTGACCTCGCGACCTGGAACAAGATCGTCGACCCGGCCAAGATCCGGGCGGGGGCCACGCTCGTGGTGAGCCCACCCGCGAAGCCGGCCGAGAAGACGTACACCGTGGCACCTGGTGACACCTTCTCCGGGATCGCGAAGAAGTTCGGCGTCGACGTGGGCGAGCTGATGGCCCTCAACGGCTACGAGGATCCCACCAAGCTCCTTGCCGGGAGCGAGATCAAGATCCCGGCGGCGAAGCCGAAGCTGAAGACGTACAAGGTCGTCGCCGGTGACACGTTCTTCAGCATCGGCAAGAAGTTCGGCGTCACCGCCGACGAGCTGATGGCGCACAACGGCTACGACGACCCGACCAAGCTGATCGCCGGCACGACGATCGAGATCCCTGCCAAGTCGGACAAGCCCAAGCCCAAGCCGAAGCCCCAGCCCGGCACCGGCGAGACGGTCTACACGACCGTCGCCGGGGACACCTGGGCAAACGTCGCCAAGAAGTTCCGCATCACCGAGGAGGAGCTGCGGATCTACAACGGCCACCGGGCGCCGGACAAGCTGCCTGCCGGTTTCAAGCTCTACATCCCGCCGAGCTGATCGCCGGCGCTCGATTCACACGGGTTCGCCGCTGTGCCCGACGCGTCGCCGAAAGCGCAGCGGCCCTTGCTCGGGGAAACGCCATTCGAAACGCACGGCGATCAGTCGGACGGTCGCCGTCACGATGACGCAGACGGGGCCTGCCACCGCCACCGGCGTGCCGAGGCCGACGAGGAGGATGAGGACCCCGGCGCCGGAACCTGCTGCAACCGCGTACAAGGTCCCCACCTGGAGGAACGAGAGGGGCAGGCCCAGGATGACGTCGCGCAGCATCCCGCCGCCGATGGCGCCTACGACTCCGACCACCAGCGCGCCGACCTCGCCTGCCCCGAGCGCGAGCGCCTTGGAGGCGCCGATCGCGCCGAACAGGCCCATCACGACCGCGTCCAGGGCGGTGAGCGTCCAGTCGGCCCGCGCCAGCAGACGCTGAACCAGCATTCCGAGGACCGCGGAGGCGCCGGCCACGAGCAGATAGCCGTTGCTCCAGATCACCACGGGCGGCTGGTTGAGCAAGATGTCACGCAGCAGGCTGCCGCCGAGCGAGACGGCGAGGCCAATGACGACGACGCCCAGGACGTCGATGCGGCGGTGGCGCTCGCCGGCGGCGAAGAGTGCGCCCTGCAGCCCGCCGAGGCCGGCCGCAAGCAGCTCGATCCACAGGGGCGCCTGAAGCGTGGTGATCATGATGGTGTCTCCTTCTAGGAGTGAGGCCCGGGCCGCGGTAGTCCGGGCCGCTCCCTGCGCTTCGACGGTCGGACGAGCTCAGCGGGCTGCGTGACTCAGCCGACCGCGATCAGCGCGTGCTCGGCGGCGTCGGCGATCACGTCGGCGACGACGCCCGACTGGGTGATGTACAACGCGTGGCTCGCAGAGACGTTCGTGATCTTGGCACCTGCGCGGCTGGCCATGTGCTGGAGCATCGCCTGGTCGAACGACTTGTCATCGGTGGCGATGACGGCCCAGGTGGGTTTGTCGGCCCACGCGGCGCGGGTCACGGGCTCGTTGAACACCGACATGTTGATCGGCACCTGCGAGTCGCGGAGGAACGCGGCGTCCTCATCGCTCGTGTCCGCCGCGAAGCCGACCTTGAACTTCGCGGAGTTGAGGAATCCGTAGCCGTCCTCGCCGACGTCGATGACGAAATCGGGGGTGGGGGCGAAGCCCTCGTACTGCTGCGCGGTCGTCTCGCCCGAAGCCGGCGCGAGCGCCGAGACGTAGACGAGGCCGGCGACGTTCGGGTGGTTGCCCGCCTCGGTGATGACGGTGCCGCCCCACGAGTGGCCCACCAGGACCGTCGGGCCGTCCTGGCGATCGAGGACCCGTGTGGTTGCTGCGACATCGTCGGCGAGAGACGTCAGGGGGTTCTGCACGATGCTGACGCGGTATCCACGTGCGGTGAGGTCGTCGTAGACGCGGCGCCACCCGCCGCCGTCGGCGAAGGCGCCGTGCACCAGGACGATGTTCTGGATCTGCTGACCGGGGGTGCTCATGCTGCTGTTCCTTTCGTGTGCCGCGAGGCGTTCCTCTGCGGGTTATGGCGACGTGTTTGCGCCATCCAATGTGCAATATATTGCATGCCGGAGTCGGGGACAAGCCCCTTGTGGGTTTGCGTCGGCCCCAAGAAGTGTGTGCAATATGTTGCATGCCGATCCCCTCGGGTACACCCTCAGTCGACCGAACGCTCCTCCGGGATGACGTCTATCGACGGCTCAGAGATGCGATTGTCGACGGCACCTTCGGTCCCGGTGAGCAGTTAAAGGACGTCGAGCTTGCGGAGTGGCTGGGTGTCAGCCGCACCCCCGTCCGCGAGGCGCTGCTGCGCCTCGCGGGAAGCGGGCTCGTCGTCGCGCTGCCCGGGCGGTCGACGACCGTGAGCAAGATCGAGTCACAAGCAGTGCGGGACGCGCGCGACGTGGTGGCCGCGATGCACCAGCTGGCCGCACGCGAGGCTGCCGGCAAGTTGGCGGAGCGGGACCTCGCTCGCATGCGCGAGGCCAACCGCCGTTTCGCGGATGCGGTGCGTGCCGGCGACGTCGACGCTGCTCTCGACGCCGACGAGGAGCTTCACCGCATCCCCGTGGCAGTTCTCGGCAACCGTGCCATCGAGGCAGTTCTCGACCAGTTCGACCCGCTGGTGCGCCGCGCCGAGCGACTCCGCTTCGATGCCGGCGGCCAGGCCTCCGTCGAGCGTCATGACACCCTGATCGATCTGCTCGCTTCCGGCGACGCAGAGGGTGCGGCCTCCGTCGCATACGAGGTCTGGCACAGCTTGTCGGCCGACGACGACGCCGAGAAGAGCGGCCGAGGCTGACCTACGTCAGACCGCGCGCAGGGCGCCCGACCGGCGACGCCGCATCGTGTCGAGGGACTCGGCGGTGGCGTCGTCGGCGGGCATCATGACCAGGATCTGCTGGTTGTCGGCCGCCGGGAGCTCGAGCTCCTCGACGTCGAGGCGAAGCTCGCCGGCCTCGGGGTGACGCCAGCGCCACACCCCGCCGTGCGGCTGCTCGTGGCGGTTCAGGCGCCCGGTGAACTCCGGCCCCGCGTGCTCCGACATGGCGTCGATGAGCCGGCGTGAGGCACCGGCGGTCGGTCCGCGGTAGAGGTTGGTGACCCGGTCGTCGGCCACCCGGTCCCAGTCGGGGAACGCCTCGCGGGCGCGGGGGTCGAGGAAGACGTACGTCGTCAGGTTGGGCTCCGCCTGGTCCAGCAGGCCGAGCGTCCGGGCGAGCGCGTCGAACCCGGAGGTGTGGGCGAGCAGGTCGCCGAGCCGGTTGGTCAGCACCGCCAGCCCCGGCTCGAACTGCTCCACCACGGCGCGGGCGCCGGGGCGTACGTCGCGACCCGTGGAGTACGGCCCGAGGCATTGCCCGCTGGAGGCCATCGCCAGGGTGCGCAGGTGCTCGTGGGCGGCGGCGTCGAGGCGGAGCGCGTCGCCGATGGCCCGCAGGACCTGGGGTGAGGGGTGGCGGTCTCGGCCCTGCTCGATCCGGACCAGGTATTCGACGCTGATCCAGGCCAGCGTGGCCAGCTCGGAGCGCCGCAGGCCGGGCGCGCGGCGGCGTACGCCGACCGGGAGACCGACGCTCTCCGGCGTGGTCTGGTCCCGGCGGTCCCTGATGAACGAGCCAAGGGCTCCCGGGTTGGCAGGCATGGCGCCAAGCCTACGGCGAGGCTGGGTGGTGAGGGTGGCCCTGGCGGGGCCAGCCTCGGCTCGGTCTCCCGCCACCCGTTGATCCGGGTGAGTCTGGATGACATGAACGAATCACTACGTATCGCAGTCATTCTCGCCAGCGTCCGGGAAGGTCGCGGCGGCCCGATCTTCGGCTCCTGGATGGCCGAGCAGGCCGAGGCGTACGGCGGTCTCGACGTCGAGCTGATCGATCTGGCCGACCATGAGATCCCGTTGTCGCTGCCCGCCGAGTCGCCCAAGATGGCCGGCGCCGACTATCCACGGCCGGCGGGTCAGGGCGACCTGACCGCGGCCCTCGAGGCCGCCGACGGCTTCGTCATCGTCACGCCCGAGTACAACCACAGCTACCCGGCCTCGTTGAAGTCGGCGCTGGACTGGCACTTCACCCAGTGGCAGGCCAAACCGGTCGCGCTGGTCTCCTACGGTGGCGACAGCGGCGGCCGCCACGCCGCCCTGCACCTGGAGAACGTGCTCACCGAGCTGCACGCCCACCCCCTCCAGGCCCGCCTCGCCTTTCCCCGCTACTGGGAGCGGCTCGACGAGGACGGTCGGCCCGACGACCCGGACTCAGCCGTCTACGCCAAGGCGATGCTGGCTCAGCTCGCCTGGTGGGCCGAGGCGTTGCGGACCGCCCGCTCCGCCGCCTCCTACCCCGGCTGAGACGACAGCGCCCCGGCAGCCAGCTGGCTGCCGGGGCGCTGCATGCCCCCAAGGATCAGGCGGCGACGGCTCCGGTCGCCGGCTCCTCGTCCGTCAACAGCCCCTCTGCGGAAGCGGAGCGGTAGCGGTCGAGGTCGAGGATGCCCTCCCGCTTGGCGACGATCGTCGGCACGAGCGCCTGGCCGGCGACGTTGACGGCGGTGCGTCCCATGTCGAGGATGGGGTCGATCGCGAGCAGCAGGCCGACCCCGGCCAGCGGCAGGCCGAGGGTCGAGAGCGTGAGCGTCAGCATCACGACGGCGCCGGTGAGCCCGGCGGTCGCGGCCGAGCCGACGACCGAGACGAAGGCGATCAGCAGGTAGTCGGTGATGCTCAGGTCGACACCGAAGATCTGCGCGACGAAGATCGCCGAGATCGCCGGGTAGATCGAAGCGCAGCCATCCATCTTGGTGGTCGAGCCCAGCGGGACGGCGAACGAGGCGTACTCCTGCGGGACGCCGAGGTTCTTGACCGTCACCTGCTCGGTCACCGGCATCGTGCCCACCGAGGAGCGCGAGACGAAGGCGAGCTGGATGGCTGGCCAGGCACCGCGGAAGTAGGCGATCGGGTTGAGCCCGTGGACACGCAGCAGCACCGGGTAGACCACGAACAGGACCAGCGCCAGACCGACGTAGACAGCCACCGCGAACCACGCCAAGGAGCTCAGCGAGTCCCAGCCGTAGGAGGCGACCGCGTTGCCGATCAGGCCGAGGGTGCCGATCGGCGCCAGCCGGATGATCCACCACAGCACCTTCTGCACGATGGCGAGGAAGGAGCGGTTGAAGGCGAGGAACGGCTCGGCCTTCTCGCCGGTCTTCAGCGCCGCGATGCCGATGGCGAGCGCCACGACGAGCACCTGCAGCACGTTGAAGCTCAGCGCGGTCTCCGCGAGCGGGCTCCCGCCGACCTGCTCGACGCTGGTCGACGCCTGGAGACCGAGGAAGTTGCCGGGGATCAGGCCCTGCAGGAAGTCGAGCCACGACGCGGACGCGCCGGTCTCGGCCGCGTCGGCGGTGCTGACCGCGGTGTTGCTGCCCGGACGGAAGAGCAGCCCCAGGCCGATGCCGATGACGACCGAGATCGCCGCGGTGACGGCGAACCACAGCAGCGTCTGGCCGGCGAGCCGGGCCGCGTTGCTGACCGTGCGGAGGTTGGCGATCGAGGCGATGATGGCCGTGAAGATCAGGGGTACGACGACGGCCTTGAGCAGCGAGACGAACGAGTCACCGATCGTGGCGAGCGTCGTCGTCAGCCAGTTGGCCTCGTCGCCGGCCCCGGGCCCGATCGCTCGCGCGATGGCACCGAGGGCGACACCGAGGGCGAGGCCGAGAACGATCTGGACCGAGAACGACGGAAGCGGCAGACGTCGTCGGGTGGTGGGGGCGGTGGACACGAGAGGGCTACTCCAGGGTTGATGCGGGTCGGGCTCTGTTGGTCCCGAACGCCATGGCCAGTACGTGTCTTCCCTGCGTACGCGCGTTGTGACAGGAGTCTCCACGCTAAATCATGAAAGACGATCAACCATATCGTATTTGAGCCGGGTGCCGTCAGCGCAGATCGCTGATGCCGGCAGTCACCGCCGCCTTCTCGATCGCGAGGATCCGGCCGGGCCAGGAGTCAGGCTGGTCGGGCTGGTAGCACGGGTCCTCCTTGTCGCCGGTGCTCGGCGGGCACGGCCCGGCGAGCTCGCCGTAGCCGACCAGGACCAGCCGGGTGTCGTACTCGGCGACCAGCTCCGTCTCGAACCAGATGCTGTCGTTGCCGTCCGACCCGGGATACGTCGCCTGCGACCGAGCCGCGCGCTTCGGCCCGGCATCGAGGTCGGCGCTGACGTCCCTCGGCAGCGCGGTGACGTCGGGGTCGACCCCGAGCTTGTTGGCCGGGCAGACCTCCATCCACTCCATGACCTCGTTGTACGCAGCACCCGCCGCGTTCACGTCCGAGAACTCCAGCACGGCCACATGGACCTGGCCGACCATGGCGCGGTCGGTGTCCCAGCGGTAGTCGGCCGCCACCTTGGCCGTGGCGCCGAGGGTGGAGAGCCACTCCTTCTGGCACGCCAGGGTCGGTACGTCGGGCGTGGGCGTGTAGCGGTTCCAGCCGAGGGCGCTCTCGAAGCGGTCGAGCGCCGGGAGCTCGCCGGCCGCGACCAGGTTGGCGTCGCCGAGGCGCCCCTCGGTCGGGGAGCCGGTGGGCGTCGGATCGACGGACGGGTCGGTGGAAGGGGCGCCCGGAGGTGCGACGCCGACCAGCCGGTAGGCGGCGTTGACCGCGGAGGTCTGCAGGGTGGTGGGCGAGACGTAGTCCTGGACACCGCGCTTGCGGGTCATCACCAGTACCCGGTCCTCGGCGGCCACGACGGCCGTCGCGACCTCCCAGACCGCGTTCTTGTCCGGCTCGTCGGGCTGGTACGTCACCACGTCGATGCTGCCGCTGGAGATGACGTCGCCCTCGACCGGCAGCGTGCCGGCCAGCTCGGCGCCGTCCACGCCGGAGCACAAGATCGCGGCGTCGGAGAGGTCGATGCTCACCTTCTCGGCCTCTCCGGCCGAGTCGAACTCGCCGACGACGGCGTTCAGCGTGCCCGCCGCGTCCGCCATCTCCGCGCCGGGTCTCGCGACGAAGTCGCGGCGGAACGTCGTCGCCGCACCGGAGTCACCCAGCGACTCGGTCAGGCACTCGTTGTAGGGGTCGGTGCCCTCGCCGTCGTAGGTCTGCTCCTGGACCCACGCCGGATAGGGGTCGTCGGCGACCAGGTCGTCCTCGGTCGGCAGGTTGGCGCGGGTGAGAGCGGATGGGGCGGCGGAGTAAGCCGCGCCGGACTCAGCCGCGCTGATGCTGTCGCTCTGTGCCGGGTCGATGCCCTGATCGCCGATCCCGGTGGAGAGGAAGATGACCGGTCCGGCGACGGCGGCGGCCACCGCGGCGGCGCCGGCCGTGACGACGGCACGGGTGCGTCGGCGGATCTGGTCACCCCGCCTCCTGACTTCGGCAGCGGAGCTCATCGGGGCGCCCGGAGAGTCGGCGCGGAACTGGTCCAGGCGTGAGATCGGGTCACTCATCTCAGGCCTCCTTCCAGACAGCGCCGGCGCCGGGATTGTCCTCGGCGAGCAGCTCCGCGAGGGCGGCTCGTCCTCGGGCCAGGCGGGCCTTGATGGTGCCGGTCGGGGCGCCGACCTCGGCGGCGACCTGGTGGACCGGCAGGTCGGCGATGTGGTGCAGGACGATGGCCTGGCGCTGGGCTTCAGGGAGCTTCTTCAGGGCCGCGACCAGAGCCACGTGGGACTCGTCGACCCCGGGCATCTCGGTGCGCGCACCGACGGCCCTGTCGGCGGCGCGGCCTGCGTACTTCTTGCGGCGCCAGCGGCCGACCGCGAGGCGGTAGGCGGTGGTGCGCACCCAGGCTTCGGGGTAGTCGACCGAGGACATCTTGCGCCGGTGCGCCCAGGCGCGGGCGAACGCTTCCTGCACGCACTCGGCCGCTTCGTCGAAGTCACCGATCATGGCGTACAGCTGAGCACACAGCCGGCGGTACGACGCGTTGTAGAGCGCGTCGAACTCGTCCTCGTCCATCGTTCGCCTCCCCGGCTGGCTCTCTCTGGCGCGTCCCCTGACGCCTGCCAGAGCGTCAGTGTCGGCGGTGACGGGCGTGACCGTAAAGTTCAATAGCACCTGGGTCCCCTGGTCAGCGCAGGTCCACGATGGCCTGGCCCACGGTGGCCTCGACGGTCTGGGCGACCCGGTTGTCCCACTCGGTGTAGTCCGAGGCCTCCTCCGGCGGGCAGGCTCTGGTCGGCGGGCAGGGGCCGCCGGACTCGGCGTGGGTGACCAGCACCAGCCGCGTCCCGATCTGGGCGACGGTCTGGTGGTCGTACCAGGTGGCGTCGCAGTCCTGGCCACCGCAGTCGCCGGCGTACTCGGCGAGCGTCTGCGCGGCGCGGTCGATCGCGGGGGTGGAGTCGATCTCGATGGACTCGATCGGCCCGGCCGTGAAGAGCTTCGCGTCGGCCAACGTCGCCGGGCAGCCGTCGAGCCAGCCGTGGACCGTCTCGTACGCCGCGTCGGCAGCCTGCTTCGTCGCGAACTCCAGCACCGTCACGTTGACCTTGCCGATCTCGCCCGGGTTCTCGAGCCGGAACTCCCGGCTGACCGAGTCGGCGGCCTTCAGCGAGGAGAGCCACGCGCCCTGGCAGTAGAGCGTCGGGGTCGGCTGCGCCGGGACCTGCTGCCAGGTCGCCGACGACTCTCCCTCCAACGGCATCGCCGGCAGGGATGCGGCCGAGACGAGCTGGGCGTCGCCGAGGATGTCGGCGGGCGGGGCAGAGGAGGCCGGGTTCGACGCCGGGTCGGACGCCGGCGACGACGTCGATGCGGCCGGCGGCCGGGCACCGACCATCCGGTAGGTGGCATTGACGGCGGAGGCCCGTAGGTCGGTCGGCGGGACGTAGCTCTGCACGCCACGCTTCCTGGTCATCACCAGCACCCGGTCCTCGACGGTCACGACGGCCGTCGCGACCTCCCAGACCGCGTTCATGTCGGGGTCGTCGGGCTGGTACGTCACCACGCTGATGTCCCCGGCCGTGGCGACGCCGCCCTCGACCGGCAGCGAGCCGGCGGTCTCGGCGTCGCGGGCGGAGCAGCTCGCCGCGGTCTTCGTGATCTCGGCGCGGGCCGTGTCGGCCTCCTTGGCGGAGGCGAACTCGGCGACGACGGCCTTCAGCGTCCCTGCGGCGTCCGAGAGCTCCTCGCCGGACCGGGGCTGGAAGTCGCGACGTACGGCGGCGGTTGCCCCCATCTCCCCGAGCGACTCGGTCAGGCAGTCGTTGTAGTCGCTCCTGCCCTCGTCGTCGTACGTCTGGTCCTCGACCCACCGCGGATAGGGCTCGTCGACGACCAGGTCGTCCGCGGTCGGAAGGTGGGCACGGGTGAGGTCCGCGGCCGGCGCCGAGGACGACGCGCTGGGCGCCGTGCTCGGCGTCTGGCTCGGCGCCGGGGCGGGGTCCGGCTCGGTGGCCCGCTCGCCGAATCCGGCGGAGAGGAAGATGATCGGCCCGGCGACGACCGCGGCCAGGGCTACCGCGCCGGCGGTGACGATGGCGCGCTGGCGGCGTCGGATCTGATCACCCCGTTGGCGTACCTCGGCTGCGGACTTCATCGGTGCTCCAGGGGTGTCGGCGCGGAACTGGTCCAGACGCGAGATCGGATCACTCATCTCAGGCCTCCTTCCAGACGGCGCCGGGTGTTTCGTCGGCGAGTAGCTCGGCCAGCGTGGCTCGTCCTCGGGCCAGGCGGGCTTTGATGGTGCCGGTGGGGGCGCCGACCTCAGCGGCCACCTGATAGACCGGCAGATCGGCGATGTGGTGCAGGACGATGGCTTGGCGCTGGGCCTCGGGGAGCTTCTTGAGTGCGGCGACGAGGGCGACATGCGTCTCGTCGACCGCAGGCATCTCCATCCGGATGCCGACCGCTCTGTCGGTGGCCCGGCCGGCGTACTTCTTGCGCCGCCAACGGCCCACGGCGAGGCGGTAGGCGGTGGTGCGGACCCAGGCCTCGGGATAGTCGACCGAGGACAGCTTGCGCCGGTGCGCCCAGGCGCGGGCGAAGGCTTCCTGGACGCACTCGGCGGCCTCGTCGGAGTCGCCGATCATGGCGTACACCTGCGCGCACACGCGGCGGTAGGACGCGTTGTAGAACGCGTCGAACTCGTCCTCGTCCATCGCTTGCCTCCCCCAGACTGGGCCTTGCCGATCTGGCCCTGCGCCAGCCTCGATCAGTCAGATGCACGAGAGGCAGGTCCGGTTGCATCCGGACGAGAAATACCGAGAACTGCTCAGAGGTAGTCGAGGCGGTACGCAGCGCGCTTGGCGAGCGCGACGAACTCGGCGTTGCTGATGTCGGCGTCACCGTCGGGCACGAAGCTCATCTGGGCGACGTTCGCACCGCGCCGGATCGCGGCCATCCGGTAGTAGATGGACGTGTTCTCCAGTTCGACCCGGATGTACCACACCGTGATCGCGCCGTCCTTGATGGACTCGGTCGCGAGCTGGGTGACGTGGCTGCCGAGCTGTTTGTCGCTGCACTTGTCCAGCCGGCCCTTGATCGCGACGTTGAACGCCTGCGCCTCCTTGGCGGAGCCGAACTTGCCGACGGTCTCGGTGAGCCCGAAGATCGGGGCGAGCTTCTTCTTCGTCTCGGGGATCACGAAGGAGCGGGTCTGGGCGCCGGACATGCCCTTGGCGTTGAACTCGGTGTTGTCGCAGCGGGTCTGGGCCGGGTTGGTCTTGGCTGCCTTCGCCTCGGTGCCCTCCCACGGGTCACCGATCGTGCTGACCGGGGGAAGATCGGTCTCGTTGATGAGTCCCGGCGCCTTGCCGGTGGGAAGTGGCACCACGGTGGCCCGCGGCCGCTTGGTCTCCACGCACGCACCCGCGCCGGGCATCGAGCAGAGGTTGTGGACCGCAGTGCCGAGCATGGTCGAGGTCTTGGCGGCGGTGGTGCTGGACTTGCCCTCGGTCTTCACGGTCACCGCGGCGGTGTGCCTGCCGGTGCGCGCGACGCCGTAGGTGACCGCCCGGTTGTTCTCCCAGTCGCGGTAGGAGAACAGGGTCGCCTGGTCGCCGATACCCTCGACCGACTCCGTGAACATCAGCTGGTAGCGAGGCTCGGCGCATGCTGCGTACCACCCCTGCATCTTCTTGTACGCAGCAGCCGCCGCCTTCGCGTCGACGGACGACTCGATCGTGGTGCCGGCGGTGGTCGCCTTCGCCTGGGCGGTGAAGGTGCGCGCCAGGCTCGCCACGGGGCGCTTGTCGGCCGAGGTGTCGGCCTGGCAGGGGATGGTGAGGCCGGTGCCCTCGAGGTTGTCGGAGGAGATGTCGACGGCCCAGGTGCCGCCGTAGATCTTCGCCACCTCGTCCTCGGTCATCAGGTCCTTGGCGGTCAGCTTCTTGCCGGGGATCTGGCTCGGCTCGACTTCGAACTCCTCGGCCGCCGACTGCATCGAGAGCGTGTTGAGCCGGGGCTCGGTCTCGGCGTCCTGGGTGACGAAGAAGCCGGTGCCGACCAGGGCGGCGATGGCCGCGACCGCGCCGATCGCGGTGTGCACCCGGCGGCGTACGGCACCGGCGGTCGTGATCGTGGAGGTCTTCGGCCAGGGCTGCTCGGTGAGCACGTCGACGAGCGGGTCGAAGATGGTCTGCAGCTGCTCCGGCGCGATCCCGAGCTCGGCGCAGATCGCGGCGTTGGCGCCCTGAAGGTCGGTCTCGGTGCGGCTGATCGGGGTGCCGACCTCGCGGGCCAGCTGGGCCAGGTCGACGCTGGTGAGGTGGCCGAGCAGGAAGACCTTGCGGTCGTGGAGCGGGAGGCTGCGCAGCGCTGAGAGGGTGCTGCGAGCCTCGGGAGCGATCGTCTGGTCGCGGTGGAGCAGCGGCACCGAGTGGTTGCGGATCGCCTTGGACCACGCGATCGGGCGGACCCAGTCCTCGCGCTCGAAGTCGTCCATCGGCTTCACCTTGCGCCAGTGGTGCCAGGTGATGACCAGTGCACCGCGCACGGCGGCCTTGGCGGCCTCCAGATCCCCGGTCAGCGACCAGGTTTGGAGAAGGAGGCGTCCGCGGACGTCCTGATAGAACGCCTCGAAGGTCTCGTGGTCTGCCGCGGTCATGCCCATGTCAGCGGTCAACTGTAGGTGATTCGGTCGAATGAACGGCAATACCCGCAGATGCACAGGCGGGTATCAACCGCTGTGACCAAGCCGGGCACCGGCCTTGGCGGCGCGTCGCCGAGATCGAGCCGACACGGGTTGCGAGGATGAGTGGCGATGTCCTCGCTGCTGCCTCCTCGCACCCCCGATGGGCGAGTCGCGGACGATCTCCACGATCTCCGCCACCGCCGCCCGCTGGTCGCGGTCGCCCTGCTCGGCGGCGTGGGCGCGGCCGCCTCCACGCTGGTCGTGTGTCTGGCGATCGGCATCCTCGGCTGGTTCATCAGCGACATGGGAGCCCACGGCGAGCCCTCGGACGCCCTGCGTGTCGCGGCGCTCGGCTGGCTGCTCGGCCACGGGTCCGGCGTCCTCGTCTCGGGCGTGGCGGTCACCGTCGTCCCGCTCGGCCTCACCCTCGTCCTCGCCTGGGTCATGTGGCAGGTCGCCGTCCGGGTCGGTGACGCGGTCTCGCTGCACGGACCGGACGCCAACGCCCTCGCCGACGGCGAGCGTGATGTGACCGCCCCGGTCGTGGCCGGGCTCTTCGCGCTCGGTTACACGGCGGTGGCCGTGGGGGCCGCGGCCGTCGCCGGCACCCCTGCCACCGCGCCGAGCATCGCCGGTGTCTTCGCCTGGTCGGTCGGGCTCTGCGTGGTCGTGGCGCTGCCCGCGATCGCGGTCGGCTCCGGTCGTGCGGCGCTGTGGATCACGCTGCTGCCACGGGCCGCCGTGGACGTCCTCGTGATGGTCCGGTCGATCCTGCTCTGGTGGTTCGCGGTCAGCACCCTGGTGTTCTTCGCGGCGCTCTTCGCCGACTTCACCACCTCGATCAACGTCGTCTCCCAGCTCCACCTCGACCTCGGCGGGATCATCCTCTACTCGCTGCTCGCCGTCCTCGTGCTGCCCAACGCCGTACTCTTCTCCAGCGCGTACGCCCTGGGCCCGGGCTTCACCGTCGGCGTCGGCACCACCGTGACCCCGACGGCGGTGACCCTCGGCCCGCTGCCGATGTTCCCCATGCTCGCCGCGCTCCCCGACAACGGCACCCCGCCCGCCTGGGTCGCCGCCGTGATGGCCCTCGGCCCGCTGACCGCCTTCTGGGCAGTCTGCCGGGTCAGCCGCGTCCGGCCGACCCTGCGCTGGTCGGAGGGCGCGCTCCGCGGGGTCAGCGCCGGAGTCGTCGCCGGCCTGCTCGTCGCGATCCTCTCCGGCATCGCCGGTGGTGCCGTCGGCCCCGGCCGCATGGCCGACGTCGGGCCGTACGCCGGCCAGGTGCTCGTCAACGCCATCGCCTTCTTCGGTCTCGCCGGCCTCCTCGCCGGTCTCACCATGACCTGGTGGCACCGGCGTACGCTCGCGGCCGACGAGTGATGCACCTGATCCAGTAGCAGGCCCGTGGCTAGCGAGGATCGAGACGGTATCCGTAGTTGTTGACCGTGTGGATGATCCGCCGCATCCTGCGCTCGCGGGCAATCTCCGCGCTTTGAGGGCTATGGATCTTCCAGTGCGGGTCGGTCTCGATCTTGTCGCGGAGGCGGCTGATGTGGGTGTCGAGGCTGCGGTCGCTGCCGGGGTGGCGACCGTTGGCGGCGGCCATGAGTAGCTGCATGCGCGGGACAGCTTGGTGGGCGTGGTCGTGAAGCAGGCGAAGGACGCGCCATTCGGCGATGGTCAGCCCGATGGCATGAGCATTGCGTAGGAGTCGAATGCCGCCCTCGTCGAACAGAAGGGGACCGTTGAGTCTGTCAAGCGTGATGTGCGGTCGTGCATCGCGTGTGCCTGGCCATGCAGCCGATACCTCTGGTGGCATACCGGAACTATCTCCTCGACCCTGCGAGGCTCGGTTGACTTTCGGTCCATGGTTGATCTTTTGTTTACCTTCCTTGGTAAAGGAAAAGGCAGGAAGCCGGTAGATCTCCGCGACCTGTCCGCATGATCCGCTCGGAAAGATGTGGGACCTGCTCTAGAGGCTGGATCGGGCCGGGGACTCAGAGCTGTGTTGTCTTGGTTCTCGAGGAGTTCTGTTGAAGGTCCCCCACATCGCATCTTGGCCGGCCGCCCGGATGCTGCGCCCCGCCGTCGGATTCGTCGTCGGCTTCGTTGCCGGGTGGTGGCGTCGTCGACCAGTCCTGACTGGGATTGTCGGCGGCCTCGTCGTGGTCAGCTTGGTGGCCGGCTCGGCCTCGGCGGCGTTGGTGGCTGCCTCAAGCGAGTCGCTCACGGCGAGGCGTCTGCTGGCTGCGTTTGGGATGACGACAGCTGACGTCGTCGATCCGGAGGAGGTCGATCGGTACCCGAACTCGACTGTGGACTGTTCGGAGGTCGATCCAGGGGCGGCTGCTGCGGAGTCGGCGGCGTTGGCGACCGAGATCTCGGCGGTGTGCGACGTGGAGGTGGCGATCGGGGAGCGGAACACTCCCTGGGACACGTATTACGCAGTCGATCAGGGCTCGGCGACGAGGCTGGTGCGGACCGCTGCCGCGACCCGGACGAAGATCTCGGGCGAGTGGAAGCCGGTGGAGCCGGGTCTGGTGCGGATAGCGGGGTCGGGTGATCTGACATTGGCTTCGGGTGTCTATGACTTCAGATTCGATGCGGGCCCGATTGCGCCGGGGGCGGCCTTTGCGTCGATGACCGACCCGGGTGTGACTGATGCGGGGGTCTCGGTCGGGTTCGAGCTGCCGGTGGGCTTGGGCGTGGCCCAGGTCGAGGACGTCGCTTCTGGGGCGGGCGAGTCGAGCGTGGGGTCGCGGGTGTCGTGGCCGGTGCTCGATGCTGCCGGGTCCCCGATCGCGGGCGCTCGCCTTTTGGCGTCTGTGGAGCGTGACGCAGCGGGGATGGTCCCGGTGCTGCGGGTGGATTCGCCTGCTGCGTTCGAGGCGGTGGAGGCAGCGGCTGCGGCGGCGGGCGCGGATCAGGTCGCGTTCGAGATGACCCTTAAGGGTGCACAGTGGAAGCCGGAGGCTGACGGGGCGGGCCCTGACGGTGTGGCTTCGGACGGCACGCTGCAGGCGGTGAATGCTGAGGGTGAGGTCGTCCTGGTTTCGCCGGTGGCGCGTCAGTGGGACGCGGCTGGCTCGGAATCGGTGGCCGCCCCAAGCACTGCGCCGACGACGAGCTCGAGCGACAAGTCCTCGGCCGCTGAGGCATCGGAAGCGGAGCCATCGGGAAGCGAGTCAGCCCCGGAGATATCGGCGACGAAGGCGGTAACGGATGATCGTACGGGGGCGCCACTCGCGGGTGACAAGGTCGAGCTGATGCACACCAAGGTCGCTGCGAATGGCCGCTCGTTCACGGCCGCCGTCGACGAGGAGATGGTCACTGACGACCACACTTCGTGGCCACTGCATTTCGATCCGGCCGCGACGAACTCGCGTACGGAGTGGACGATGATCGAGTCCGCATTGCCGTCCTCGTCCTCAGGCTACAAGTTCAGCAGCGACAACGGCACCGGGGTGGGCCGGTGCGTCTATGGGGTCGCGGCTGAGTGCAACCGAACGACGACCAAGCGCCTGATCTGGGAGTTCGGCGGCCTGGGTGAGTTCGCGGTGCTGGAGCCGCGCGAGCTGATTTCGGCGTCGTTCTCGGCGTGGGGAACGCATTCCTACAGTTGCACCGACAAGATGGTGAAGTCCTACCGGATGGCGGACTTGACCTCGTCTTCGACGTGGAACTCGCACGCCGGCTACTTCACCTCCGATCGGGAGATGGGCGTCAAGACGCTGCATCACAAGTCGGGGTGCCCTAAGGGCCCACAGTGGGTCGAGTTCGATGTCTTGTCGGGGGCGAAGCAGAAGGTCGAATGGAACGACGACACCTTCTCTATCGGCCTGGCGGTGGCGGATACCTCCTCGATGGCGGGGTGGAAGCGGTATCGGTGGGATGCGAAGCTCGAAGTGGAGTACAACCGGGCCCCGAATACGCCGACCAGCATGTCGACCGATGGGCGGGGTTGCACGACGGGTGCGGGGCGGCCGCTGTTGAACGAGGGTGGGCCTCTGTTGTCGGTCCTGGCCAGTGATTCCGATGGAGACAGTTCGCGGGTCCGGTTCACCCTGCAGAAGTATTCTTCGGGAGCGTGGTCGACGGCGTGGACCTCTGGCTACACCACTGCTCGTGCAGCATCCAGCGCACACACCACCACGGGGCTAGGGATGCCGTCGTTGGGCTCGGCGACCTATCGGTGGCGCGCCACGGCCTATGACAACACGACCATTGCCAATCTCCGTCCCAATGATGTGGCGTTCGGGTCGGCGGCATCTGCGTGGTGTGAGTTCGGGGTTGATCGCACCGACCCGGGCGTACCGAGAATCGATGCGTTGAAGCTGAGCGACGATCCTAGGGCCCAGGCGGTCTATGACGACCCGGACATGGACTTGGGTGGAATCGGGCAGACCGGATGTTTCCGGATCACTCGAGGCGATAACTCGGGCGACGTGGTCAAGTATGAATACAAGTTCTCGCCTCAGGCCAGTGTGACAACGGTGTCTTCGACGAGCACGTCGATCGTGGTGTGTTGGGCGCCGACGGTGGCGAACTCAATTACGTTGACGGCATCGACGTATGACAAGGCGTTGAACAAGTCGAACCCGGGCACCTTGAAGTTCACGGTCGCGACTGCGCGTGAGGACGGCGTCTGGTCCTTCGATGACGTCAGTGCCCCGGGGCGTGACGTCTCGGTCAAGGACACCGGGGAACAGGAACCGGCAGGAACACTGGTTCTGGATGGCGTCGATTACTCGGTCCAGGGCCCGCACGGGGCGTTCGGTGCTCGTGATGACGACTTCGCGTTGGGGTTCTCTGGCATCGCGGACGAGGACGTGCACACTGAGGCGCAGGTGATCGATACCAAACAGTCGTTCGTGATCTCTGTGCACGTGAAGCTGGATGCTTCGTTCAATCCGAACGCGTGGGGCACGGTCCTGTCCCAGGAACTGGGCGGGAACGATGGGTTCCGTTTGGGATATCTCCCGAACGCGTCGACGTCGACTGCGGACTGTCCAGCCCCGGGCACGGGGTGTTGGGCCTTCATCGTTCGAGACAAGAACAACGCCTCGAAGTTGGTCTACGCCAAGAGCGCGGCGAAGTTCGGCGAGTGGGTCCACTTGACCGCCGAGTACGACAAGGGCGCAGCGACAGATGCCGATGACACGTTGCGGTTGTGGACGTGTCAGATCGGGACTCCTGATGCACCCGAGGACGCGGAGGTGTTCCGCTCGGATGCCACCTTCACCGGCCCGTTGGCGCTGCCGCGCGGGAAGTTCTACGTCGGCCACGGCTTCTACCAGGGCAACCCGGCCGACCGAATCAATGGCGTGGTCGACAACATTCGGATCTTCAAGGGCGAGGTGCTGGCCGAGGCCAAGGTCCGCCGGATGTGTCAGGGCGCCGAGGCGTGGCAAGGCCAAGACGAGGACAAGTTCCTCAACCCCACCCAGAACTGACGCGCGAGAAGAAGCGAACAAGGATCATGAGCACTTCAACCAACGTATCTCTCGCGCGCCGGGCGGCCCGGGCCGCAGGCGTCCTGACCGCTGCGGGCATGTCCTGGGCGATGCTGAGCGTCGCCGTGGGCGCCCCGGCGCAGGCCTCGGTGACCACGATCGGTGTGTTCACCGAGGACGAGTTGACGCCTCCGGTGGATTCTCGGGAGGAGACCTTCAAGGCGGCGCTCACGGCGCCGTTGGACTCTATCGATGTCACCGACAAGGCCTTGACTCCGGCCGCGGAGACGGTTGATTCCGACGACACCATCGAGGGTGTTGTCGATGATGTCGAGCGGCTGGCCGATCCGGAGCCCGATCCAGGTGAGGAGCCATTGGCGGCTCCGGCAGCGGCTCCTTCCTCAGAGCCAGCCGCCAAGGCCCCGGCCGCATCGAGTGAGAAGTCCACCAGTGATGACCAGTCGGCCGGGACGCAGACTGCGCCGACCACAGAGCCCTTTGCCGGCCAGAGCACAAGCATGGCGCCGAGCGCGGATGCCTCGACTGCGTCGGCTGAGCCGTCGCCCAGCGATGGCGCCACGGCGGCTCCTGAAGAGTCTCAGTCGGCCTCGCCAAGCTCGTCGGCGTCTGCATCTCCGAAGTCGGCGAAGTCCAATGGCTCAGATAGTGACCGGCAAGCGGTCGAGCCCGAGGGTGCTGAGGGTGCGATTTCGGCTTTGACCACGACCCCGCCACAGACACCTGGATCCGCAGGGGAAGGCGGGGACTGGTCGGCGACCTCGTTGGCGCCGTCTTCGACGTGGGGCACTTCGGGCGCGACTGGTGGGTTCACCTGGTCGTATCCGATCGATGTTCCCGAGACCGCTGGCGGGCTGGTGCCGCAGCTCGGGCTCTCGTACTCCTCGGCGTCTTCAGATGGTCGGGTGGCCTCGACCAACAACCAGACCTCATGGGTGGGAGAGGGCTTCGACCTGGAGCCAGGCTACATCGAGCGCTCCTATGTCCCGTGTGATGACGACCGCGACGACAAGTCCGGGACCACAGCGAACAACAAGACCCACCGCACCGGCGACCTGTGCTGGGGCGTCGACAACGCGACCTTGATGCTAGGCGGGACCTCGGTCGCGCTGGTCAAGAACGATGAGACCGGAGAATGGCTCCCCAAAGACATCGATGGCACCAAGATCCAACACCTCACCGGAGCCCCGGCCCCTGATGGTGTTCCGGCCGGGTTGCGAGATGCGAGTGGTGAGTATTGGAAGGTCACCGGTGTCGATGGGACCGTCTACTACTTCGGTCGTGACCGGGCGCCGGTGGAGGGTGAGGCGCTGAACTCGACGTGGACGGCCCCGGTTTATGGCAACCACCCGGGTGAGCCGGGCTATAACTCCTCGTTTGCGGCCTCCGCGGTTCAGCAGGCGTGGCGGTGGAACCTGGACTATGTCGTGGACCCGACGGGGAACTCTATGACCTACTTCTACGGCTCCAACACGGCCGCATACGGCGCGGACATGGGCGAGAAGGTCCGCCAGTACCAGCCAGGTGGCTGGTTGAAACGGATCGAGTACGGAACCCGCGAGGTAACGGGCGGCCCCGACACGCCCACGAACGCGCCGGTGAAAGTCGAGTTCACGACGAGTGCTCGCGACTGGACAGCCGACGGAACGACCAAGACCGACGTCCCAACCGACCTGCGCTGTGCCGCGGATGCGACAGAGTGCAAAGAGAAGGTCTCTCCGGCTTTCTACACCACCAAGCAGCTCACTGGTATCCGCACCGACGCCTACGACGCGAGCGCCGGCGCCTACCGCCTGGGCGTGGATGAATGGCAGTTGGGTCAGTCGTGGTTCGATCCGGGCGACTACTCCCTGGGCAAGGGTGGCACAGGCAGAATTCTGCGTCTGGACAAGATCACCCACACCGGCCGTGGCTCGAGCGATGCCCCTGATGTCACGTTGCCGTCGGTGGAGTTGGGCTGGGTGGCGATGAAGAACCGGCTCAATACCTCCACCGACAACGCGGCCGGGATGTGGCGTCCACGCCTGAACTCGATCCGCACCGAGTCCGGGGCGAGTGTCTCGATCAACTACAAGGGCGGTTGCGACACCAAGCCCGCCGCCACGGACCCCGGCGGAGACGGTGGTGCGGGGAACAAGCGGTTGTGTTTCCCGGTCAAGTGGACGAGCGTCGCGGGTGACACCGAAGAGCCCGAGCCGATCATCGACTGGTTCCAGAAATACATCGTCTCCTCGATCGTCGCCTCCGGATCCTCCAACCCCGCCGACGCGGCGATCCTGCCGACAGGTTCGGCACCGACTGAGACCCACTACGACTACGACACCGCCGGTGGCGCGTTCTGGGCCGAGCCGGTCGCAGCGATCACCGATCCCAAGAACCTCACCCACTCGGAGTTCCGCGGCTTCAAATGGGTCAAGACCACCCAAGGTATCGGCACGGAGGCGACCAGCCCGGTCCAGACCTTCTATTACCGCGGCAAGGCCTCCCAGACCCTGACCGCCGGTGCCGAGGGACACAAGGTCTCGGTCGCTGACAACGAGGACGCCCGGGTCGGAGACGTGTTCGCGACAGCTTCCTTCAACGACGGCAAGAAGCTCTCCGAGACCGTCACGAAGACCGACATCTCCGCACCCGTGGTGACCAAGGGCAAGCTCGAAGCCACCCGGGTTACCGGCTCGGACGACTACGGGTTCTCCTACGACGCCACCGGCGACACCTCGACCGGCCTGGACTTCCGGACCCTGTCCTCGACCACGTTCGATGAGCACGGTCAACCGACCAAGGTCAGCAACCGTGGCGACCTGGGCACCGACGCCGATGACACCTGCACACGGTTGGCGTATGCCCACCGCGACCCCACCGCCCCCGCGGGCCTCGCGAACCAGCGCGGCCTGGTGTGGCGCACCCAGACCCTGAACACGACCGCAGCCGATGTCGGTGCCTGCCCCTCTTCGACCGATCTCGACGCGGTCGCGCCCTCGGATCTGCTCAGCGAGGAGATCGTCAAGCTCAACGCCGACGGGATCCCGGTCGAGACCTGGGCCATCGACCCCGACGACCCCGAGGTCACCACCACCTCGACCACGGTCGGGGCGGTCAAGGCGGGCACGATGGACGGTGCCGGCCGGGCTGGGATGGTCCGCATCAGCAAGACCACACCGGACGCGCTCGGCCGGACCGTCAGCGAGACCGTCTATCCCGACGACTCCGCGGTCGACCGGACCACGACCACGACCTACGCCCCGGCGGGTGCCGGTCTGGTCGAGCACGTCACCACCAGCCAGGGTGACATCGACGGCACGACTGGTTGGCGGCCGGAGTTCGTGACCTCGAAGAAGTACGACCCGTTCCTCGGTGTCGTGCTCGAGGCCAAGGACCTCAACGACAAGGTCACCAAGGCCAGCTATGACGGCTTGGGCCGTCTGCTGACCGTGACCTATCCGCAGCACGCCAGCCTCGGCAAGGCCTCGGTCAAGTACGACTACACCGACCGCGCCAACGGCATCAACGCGGTCGCGACCCAGACCCTCAACGCTCACGGGGACGGCTACCACACAGCGGTCGCGATCAGCGACGGCTTGGGCCGCGAGCTTCAGACCCAGGCCGAGTCCGCCAACACCGGCGACTCCTACCAGAACCGCTCCAAGGCGGTCGACACCCGGGTGATGACCCACACGGTCTACAACACTGCCGGCGAGAAGGAGAAAACGTACGGTCCGTGGCTCTCGGTTGACGGGAAACCGACCGCGGAGTTGTTGAACTATAAGACGATTGTCGAGCCGGACAAGATGGTCTCCTGGCTCTATGACCGCGCGGGTCGCGTCACCGACGAGATCTTGTGGTCCGACCCGTCTACCAACGGCTACGACGAGAAGTGGCGCACCCTGACCGCCTACAACGGCAAGGTGACCACGGTCACCCCGCCGGCGGGAGGGATCAAGACCACGACGATCGTTGACGCGCTGGGCCAGACCAGGATCCAGCGGCAACACGACGGCACCGCGACCCAAGACACCAGCTACACCTACGACCAGGCCGGGCAGCTAATCGAGCTCAAGGACCCCGCGGGCACGACCTGGACCTACACCTACGACTTCGCTGGACGACAGACGGTGGCGAAGGACCCCGATGCCGGTGACACGCTGACCGCCTACACCAGCGATGGCCAGCCGAAGACGGTAACTAACGGCGCCGGCAAGACGATCGCCTACACCTACGACAAGCTCGGACGTCCGCTGACCCTGCGTGACGACACGACCGACGGCCGGATCCGGGTCGAGCACGCCTATGACGGCGACCCCGAGTCCGACCCGGACACCGCTGGCATGCTGGGTATGGAGCACGCCACCACCCGCCACACCAGCGAGGGCAACTACACCACCCGTATCGGCAAGGTCGATGCCGCCTACCGGCCCCTGACCACGACCCTGGACTACCCCCAAGCCGCTACCGGCGACAACACGGGTGAGGGCTCCGGGCCGACCGGTGATATCCCTGAGGCGCTGGCGCGGCTCTCGACCGAGTCCGCGAGCGTGGACTACACCTACATGGCTGACGGTCAGATCAAGTCCCAGACGACTTCCAAGGTCGCTGCGACCGACTCCGCCACGATCCTGGGCCCTGAGCGAGTCACGACGTTCTACGACCAGGCCTCCAAGCCCCGCTGGATGGGCGGCGGGTTCGGGTGGGGCACCTATGTCGCAGACTCCCACTACGACGACCTCGGCCGACTCGAGCTCGCCGACCTCGGCAACACCTACTCCGCCGCGCTCTCTCGCACCTACGACCCAACCACCGGCCGGCTCACCGGACAGATGCTCAAGCGAGAGGGAATCACCGGCAACGACCTGAACCAGACCTACAAGTACACGGACTCGGGCAACGTCACCGAGATCACCGACAGCCCCACCAATACCGCCCTCGGCGGCGACACCGGTGTTGGTGCGCGCGGGGAGAAGCAGTGCTTCGTCTACGACAACCTCGCGCGCTTGAAGCATGCCTGGACCCCAGCCTTGGGGACCGAGTGCGGCACCGGCGATCCAGGCAACCCGGCCCTGGCAGGCCCGGCGCCCTACCAGATCGGCTACACCTACAATCCGCTCAACAGCAACCGCGAAACTCAGACCTACCGCGACGGGCTGACCGGGGTCACCGAGACCACCGACTACGACTACACGCAGACCGGGAATGCCGGCCCGCACGCGGTCACCTCGATCACCGGCACGTCGAAGGCTGCGAACGGGACCACGACCCAGCTCCCGGCCCGTAACTTCACCTACACCGCCACCGGTGGACAGGAGACCCGGACCGGGACGGAGGTTGCCGAGGTGACGGTCCCCGAGGCCGATGTCCTCGATGTCGACTACACCGACGGCACCCCGACCGACGACGCCCAGGGCCGAACGATGACCAAGCACGGCACCCCCGCCGTCATCGACGACACCACCCTCGATGCGGCACGCCGCACGAAGCTTGGGCTGGCCGGGTCGAAGGTCGCCAAGTTCGACGGTGTCGATGACGCCTACTCTTACGCGATGGGCGATGCCCAGTGGGACAAGCTCACCGACGAGATGAGCATCGAGTGCCTGATGAAGGACAACGGCACCCTTCCCAACACCACCGAGCACTCGGTGTGCTCGGCCAAGGAGGGCGGGGGTGCCTCCATGGTGGTGTACGACGGCAAACTCACCTTCAACATTTACACCGACGGTGGCTACCGCCAAGCTCAAGCCGCGATCACGGCCGGGAAGTGGTACCACGCGATCGGGACCTGGGACGGAGACACCGCCCGCCTCTATCTCGACGGGCAGCTCGCCGCCAGTATCGAGGCACCCGGTCCGCTGAAGCGTCCCGGCAACCTCGGGCGCAATGGGTTCTTCGTCGGCGCAGATGCCAGCTCCACGACCGCAGGCCAGTTCTTCTCACCCGTCTCCGTCGCAAAGATGGGCTTGTACTCCCAAGCCCTTTCCTCGACCGAGATCGCCGCCATCCACAACGGTGCCCGTACTGCGGAAGGCGCCGCAGCCCGTCGGTCCGTGGCGCAGGCGATGTGCTGGGACCGCGAAGGAAAGCTCGTCAAGACCCTCACCACCGGCGAGACATGCACCGACGGAGTCGTCGACGAGCTCGGAGAGGCCGAGTACGTCTACACCGGCACCGGAGAACGCATCATCCGCGCGGATGCCGAAGCGGTCACGATCTACCTACCCGGCGGTCAAGAAGTCACCATCCCGCGCGACTTGACCAGGAACGTCTCCGCGCACCGCTACTACACCTTCAACGGCGAGACCATCGCCGTACGCGATCAACGCGGCCTCGGCGGAGTCGCCTCTCTGGTCAACGACCACCACGGCACCCCCATCGTTGCCGTCCCCAACACCACCTGGACCCCCGCCTCGGTCCGTAAGCAGTACGCCGACCCGTTCGGTGCTACCCGCGGCAAGAGCGCAACCGCAGCGGCGAGCATGGTGGACAGGGACGCGAATGGCACCCCTGGTGACCATGGGTTCCTCGGCAAGTCGAACGACATCACCGGATTGACCCAGGTCGGCGCGCGGTACTACGACGGGTCAACGGGGACTTTCATCTCCCCTGACCCGCTGCTGGACCTGGCCTCGCCGAAGCAATGGAACGCCTACGCCTACGGCAACCAGTCCCCGGTCACTCAAAGTGACCCGACTGGCCTGTTGCTCCTGGACGGATCAGGAGGTGGCGGAGGGTCGAACAGAGACAGCGACTGTTACCCAGGTAGTGCTGGCTGCGGCCAACCGCCCTCGACCAGCGGAGGGACGTCCTCAGGCGGCGGAAGCAGCCCGTTCGCAGGTGCAGAACCTGTTGAGTTGCCGGATGGCGATCCGATTGGACAGCCCGTAATCGACTGGATTGAGCACAACCAAGACTCGCTCATCGACGCTTCACTTGCGGGCACTGAGATGGCTGCCTGGGGCCTCTTGTCGGCACTTGCGGGCGTTGGCGCGGTTGCCTGCGGGGCCGAGGCTGTGGTGACCTCGCCAACGGTTGTCGCTGCGGTGCCGGGTGTCGCCTGCGCGGGTGCCGCCGCTGCGGGTGCTGGTGCGGCCGGGTACCAAGCGAGTAAGAGTGGCGGAAAACTCAGCGATGCGATCCTCAAGATGGAATCCACTCCGGGAAGGGCTTCTTCAAAATCTGCGGACGAGCTCGCCGAGATCGGATTTCGATCAGACACCTCGCACATCTTCAGAAACGCGAAGGGTCACCTGGCTGACGATACGGTCGAGAACCGCGCCCTAATCAGGAGCGCACTAGATCCGGCGAACCTGCGCCATGAGATCACGCTCAAAGACGGAACTAGCCTTCAGAAGTACTTCAAAGACCTGCCCGACGGCACTCAAGCGTGGGCAGAGGTCCGCAACGGAGAGATCACGAACGGAGGACTCAATGTCATTCCACGATAGCCAAGCCGCCGGAGATGACGACCTACTAACCCCTCGGCAGGCGTTTCTTGCCATGACCGACTTCGTCTGGGAGTTTGCTCAGCGAGCCGGCGACGACCTGATGACGCTCATTGGCGACACTGGAATCGAGGCCGATGGCGAGCCCACAGATCCGGCAGCTTGGGACGATTGGCTCGCCAGTGTTGCCAAGATTCGAGCAGGGATAGCACCTCGGAGCGATTGATTCGGGCTAGGTCGCCACTTGGACATCACTGACATGGAGGCGCCATGAAAGCATCCCTGAGGTCATTGTCGAGTTTCGACGTCGAGGAGCTGGCAATCTGGAGGCCAAAGGCGAGCTCGTGGAGCATCGGGCTCCGCATTGTGGCTGGCCCAGATGAAGGGCCCGGTGATGAGTCCTTCGACCTGACGATCTGCAGCGTGGAGTGGGTCGAGGAGAACGTGGCGAAGCACGGTGTGTTCGAAGGTCGACACCATCTGATCGTCGGCGGCTTCCAGTGGAGTTCCATTGAGGCCTACGTCACCCGCCGTGTTGAGGCGTGCCGCGGGGGCACCTGGGATGAGGTCGCCCAGCAACTCGGACGGTTTGCGTACTGGGAGTTCGAGGGCCACGCAGAATGAAGGGATGGGCGCTCCGGGCGTGCCTAAGGCTCTGGGCGCCTTTGGTGGGGTCCCTAGTGGCCGACCATCGTGATCCCCCTGTGCTGCCCATCCCTCCGAGGCCTGATCGCTTTAACGGGGCTCTTCTCAGGCGAAGTGGGGTCTGGCTGGCGCGGGCGCGCGGCTTGCGCTGCTCTAAAGTGACGACGTGGCTCTTCGTCTTGTCGTCCTCGTGTCCGGCTCGGGCACCAACCTCCAGGCTGTTCTCGACGCCTGCGCGTCCCCGGAGTACGGGGCCGAGGTGGTCGCGGTCGGGGCGGACCGCGACGGCATCCAGGGATTGACCCGGGCGACCGACGCCGGGATCCCGACCTTCGTGCACCGGGTCAAGGACTTCGGGTCGCGCGAGGAGTGGGACGCGGCGCTGGCCGAGTCGGTGGCGGCGTACGAGCCGGATCTGGTGGTCTCGGCGGGCTTCATGAAGCTCGTCGGAGCTGCCTTCCTCGACCGGTTCGGGGGGAAGACGCTCAACACCCACCCGGCGCTGCTGCCGAGCTTCCCGGGGATGCACGGGGCGCGGGACGCGCTGGAGTACGGCGTGAAGGTGACCGGCGCGACGCTGTTCATCGTCGATGCCGGCGTCGACACCGGGATGATCATGGCCCAGGTGACGGTGCCGGTGGAGGATGACGACACCGAGGAGACCCTGCACGAGCGGATCAAGGTCGTCGAGCGCTCGATGCTGGTCGAGTCCGTCGGAAGGATCGCCCGTGAGGGCTACACCGTGGACGGCCGGCGGGTTCGATTCGGGCGCGCCTGAACGGTTAGAGTGACGAGCACACGACTGGCGCAGGTGGGGGACCACCGGGGAGTGTAAAGAGACGGCATCGACCGCCTGGGTGCCCCTCATCGAATTCATCGACCGATGGGGAGTTTGCTGTGGCTGTGCAGGACCAGATCGCGATCAAGAGGGCCTTGGTGTCCGTCTACGACAAGACCGGCCTCGAGGACCTGGTCCGCGGGCTCCACGACGCCGGCGTCGAGCTCGTCTCGACCGGCGGCTCGGCCGCCCTGATCGAGAAGCTCGGCCTCCCGGTGACCAAGGTCGAGGACCTGACCGGCTTCCCCGAGTGCCTCGACGGCCGCGTGAAGACGCTGCACCCGCGCGTGCACGCCGGCATCCTCGCCGACCGCCGGCTCGAGTCCCACGTCGAGCAGCTTAAGGAGCTCGAGGTGGAGCCGTTCGACCTGGTCGTCTCCAACCTCTACCCGTTCGTGCAGACCGTCGCCTCAGGTGCCGGCCCGGACGAGGTCGTCGAGCAGATCGACATCGGTGGCCCCTCGATGGTCCGCGCCGCCGCCAAGAACCACCCGTCGGTCGCCATCGTGACCAGCCCGGAGCAGTACGCCGACACCCTTGCCGCGCTTGCCGCCGGCGGGTTCACCTACGACCAGCGCAAGGCGCTCGCCGCGGCCGCGTTCGTGCACACCGCGACGTACGACGTCCACGTCGCCTCCTGGATGGGCAACGTGCTCACCGACACCTCCGACGGCTCGGGTTTCCCGGCGTGGGCCGGCGCGACCTGGGACCGCCAGGCGGTGCTGCGCTACGGCGAGAACCCGCACCAGCCGGCCGCGCTCTACCGCTCCGGCTTCGGTCCGGGCGGGCTGGCCGCCGCCGAGCAGCTGCACGGCAAGGAGATGTCCTACAACAACTACGTCGACACCGACGCCGCTCGCCGTGCGGCCTACGACCAGGGTGACCAGCCGACCGTCGCGATCATCAAGCACGCCAACCCGTGCGGCGTCGCGGTCGGCGCTGATGTCGCCGAGGCCCACCGCCGCGCCCACGAGTGCGACCCGGTCTCCGCGTTCGGCGGCGTGATCGCCACCAACGTACCGGTCTCGAAGCAGATGGCCGAGCAGGTCGCCGAGGTCTTCACCGAGGTGATCGTCGCTCCCGGTTACGAGGACGGGGCCGTCGAGGTCCTGCAGGGCAAGAAGAACATCCGCATCCTCGTCGCCGAGCCGCTCGCGACCTCCGGTGTCGAGACCCGCCCGATCAGCGGTGGTCTGCTGATGCAGCACACCGACACGTTCCAGGCCGAGGGCGACGACCCGGCCAACTGGACCCTGGCCACCGGCGAGGCCGCCGACGAGGCGACCCTGGCTGACCTGGCGTTCGCCTGGAAGGCCGTACGCGCAGCCAAGTCCAACGCGATCCTGCTGGCCCGTGACGGTGCCGCGGTCGGCATCGGCATGGGTCAGGTCAACCGCGTCGACTCCTGCCGTCTGGCCGTCGAGCGCGCCAACACGCTCGCCGAGGGCGCCGAGCGTGCCCGAGGTTCCGTCGCCGCGTCCGACGCCTTCTTCCCCTTCGAGGACGGCCCGCAGATCCTGATCGACGCCGGCGTCAAGGCGATCGTCCAGCCCGGCGGCTCCATCCGCGACGAGCTCACCATCAAGGCGTGCGAGGCGGCCGGCGTGACGATGTACTTCACCGGCACGCGCCACTTCGCACACTGAGCGCGCCGTATGTTCGTCGAGGTATGCAGCCGATCCGTCACTTCCCGCGCGGAACTCCGCGTGGGACGTGACGGTTTCCCTGCATACCTCGACGAACAGACACAGCCCGCCCACTACGCCGAAACCACAGCCCAGAGTGACAGGATGAAGAAGTGACAGCACAGAAGCTGGACGGCACCGCGACGCTGAAGGCGATCAAGGCCGAGCTCGCCGAGCGGGTCGAGAAGCTGAAGGCCCAGGGGATCACCCCTGGGATCGGCACCGTTCTGGTCGGCGACGACCCCGGCTCGCACTGGTACGTCAACGCCAAGCACAAGGACGCCGCCGAGATCGGTGTCGCCTCGACTCGTGTCGACCTGCCCGCCACCGCGACCCAGGCCGAGGTCGAGAAGGTCATCGACGAGCTCAACGCGGACCCGGCTGTCACCGGCTTCCTCATCCAGCAGCCGACCGGCCTCGACGAGTTCGCGCTCCTTTCCCGCGTGGCTCCGGAGAAGGACGTCGACGGGCTGCACCCGCACAACCTCGGCAAGCTGGTCCTGGGTGAGGAAGGCCCGCTGCCGTGCACGCCGGTGGGCTGCATCGAGCTGCTGCGTCGTCACGGGGTCGAGATCAACGGCGCCGAGGTCGTCGTGGTCGGCCGTGGGCTGACCGTCGGGCGTCCGCTGGGGCTGCTGCTGACCAGGCGCTCCGAGAACGCCACGGTCACCCTGTGCCACACCGGCACCCGCGACCTGGCCGCCCACACCCGCAACGCCGACATCGTGGTGGCCGCCGCGGGCGTGCCGGGCATCATCACCAAGGACATGGTCATGCCGGGCGCGGCCCTGCTGGACGTCGGTGTCTCCCGGGTCGACGGTAAGATCGCAGGAGACCTGGCCGAGGACGTGTGGGACGTGGCTGGCTGGGTGTCTCCGAACCCGGGTGGGGTGGGTCCGATGACACGCGCCATGTTGCTCTCCAATATCGTCCTCAGCGCCGAGAAGGCTCTCGAAAGGCTCTGACACGTGTCCGTCCATCCCCCGCTCAGCCCCACACCGGCGGCTCCCGCACCGGTGGCGGTGGCGCCTGAGAAGACGGACCCCAAGGACGTACGCAGCTTCCCCTCGACCATCGGCGGGTTCGTCTACCTCGGCGTGCTGACGGCGGCGATCGTCGGTCTCGGGCTGGTCGGCTTCGGCCACTGGCGGGTGGGGATCATCGTCCTCGCCGCCGGGCTGGGGGCCGCGTCGCTGGGGCGTGCGGTGCTGCGTACGAAGGACGCCGGGATGCTGGCCGTGCGCAACCGCTGGTTCGACGTGGTGCTGCTGGCGCTGACCGCGGGCGCGCTGTGGATCCTCGCCGTGACAGTCCCGGGCGAGTAGGACCCAGGAACAGAAAGAAGGCCGTCCCGAGGGGGACGGCCTTCTTACTATCAGCGGGTCACTGCTCGATCGGGACCCACTCCTGCTTCGCGTAGTCCCAGCGCCAGCCGTCCTGCTCGTAGACCGGCAGCTCGCCCTCGGCGGTCTGGGTCGGCTGCTGCCAGGCCTGCTGACCGCCGCCGGCACCGCCGGAGACGATGGTGCGGTCGCTGTTCTCCGCGGCCGGAGGTGCCGCCGGGGTGGCGGGTGCTGCGGGTGCCGCGGGAGCAGCGGGCGCCGCCGGAGCAGCGGCCGGAGCCGCCGGAGCTGCAGCCGCGGGGGCCGCCGGGGCGGCAGCCTGGGAGTCCCAGGCCGGGACGGCCGGGCGCAGGTTGTCGCCGCCGAAGGCGAGGCCGGCACCCGCGATCTCGGAGCCGTCCTTGTCGAAGAGCAGCGGGTAGACGAGACCGGCGAGCGCACCGCCGAGGGCCGGGACGATGAGGAAGATCGGGAGGTTGGCCAGGGCGTCGGTGCCCGAGAAGAGCGCGGGGCCGAACGAGCGGGCGGGGTTGACCGAGGTGCCGGTCAGCGGGATGCCGACGAAGTGGATCGCGGCCAGCGCCAGGCCGATGGCGAGCGGCGCGGCAGCGGCGTTGGTGCCGGCCCGGACGTCGGTGACACCGAGAATCACGAAGACGAAGATGAAGGTGAGGATCAGCTCGACCAGGATCGCGCCGACGATGCCGGTGCCGGCTCCGTCACCGAAGCCGTTGGCGCCGAGGCCACCGTCGTTCCAGGAGTTGTAGCCCGTGGAGAGCGCGATGAGGAACAGCGCGATCGCGCCGATGACCGCGCCGACGAACTGAGCGCCGATGTAGGCGCCGGCGTCCTTCCAGCTGATCCGGCCGGCCGTGGCCACGCCGAGGGTCACCGCCGGGTTGAAGTGGCCGCCGGAGATGCGGCCGAAGGTGTAGGCGCCCATCACCACGGCGATACCGAAGGCGAGCCCGACTGCGACGACCTCGAGTCCCCAGGTCGGCTGCTCGGCGTGGCCGGCGCCGGCCACCACCGCGATGACGGAACCGCAGCCGATGAACACGAGGATGAAGGTGCCGATGACCTCGGCTGCCATCTTCTGGATGAAGGTCGGCTCAGCGGCCGACAGTGATTCCTCAGTCATGTCCCCTTAAACCCTTCAATGTCTGTTGACGTCGGTCAGACCCATCGACACCCGAGAAGCACTCAGGCATCAGCAGTCACCTGAACAACAAGGAGGTGTTGACACACAGTAACTCTTTTGCGACGGCACTTCGTGGTGCTTAGGTAGGGCGGGGCGGTGTCGCATCGGGGATCAGGTATCTTGACGTCAAGGCACTTTCATGTCCGGGGTCCCCGACCTAAGTCCGCAGCACCGCAGATCGCAACTTGTCAGGAGTAGCCACACCCATGGCCGCACGAATCATCTACACCCACACCGACGAGGCGCCGCTGCTCGCGACGTACTCCTTCCTTCCGATCGTCTCGGCCTTCGCGGCCAAGGCGGGCGTCGAGGTCGAGACGCGTGACATCTCGGTGGCCGCGCGCATCCTGGCGCAGTTCGGCCTGGCCGACGACGCGCTGGGCGAGCTCGGTGACCTGGCGAAGACGCCGGAAGCCAACATCGTCAAGCTGCCCAACATCTCCGCCTCCATCCCGCAGCTCAAGGCCGCGATCAAGGAGCTGCAGGAGAAGGGCTACGAGATCCCCGACTACCCCGAGGCGCCCAGCACGCCCGAGGAGGAGGAGATCCGGGCCAAGTACGACAAGGTCAAGGGCTCCGCGGTGAACCCGGTCCTGCGCGAGGGCAACTCCGACCGTCGTGCGCCGGGCTCGGTCAAGGCGTACGCCAAGGCCCACCCGCACACCAACAAGCCGTTCGCGGACAACTCGAAGACCACCGTCGCCACCATGGGCGCCCACGACTTCAAGTCCAACGAGAAGTCGGTGACCCTCCCGGCCGACGACACCCTCTCCATCGTGCTCGAGAAGGCCGACGGTGAGACGGTGACGCTGCTCGCCGCGCTGCCGGTGCTCGAGGGCGAGATCGTGGACGCGACGTACATGTCGGTGGCCAACCTGCACGCCTTCCTCGAGAACGCGCTCGCCAAGGCCAAGGCCGACGACGTGCTGTTCTCGCTGCACCTCAAGGCCACGATGATGAAGGTCTCCGACCCGATCATCTTCGGCCACGTCGTGAAGGCCTACTTCACGGATGTCTTCGAGAAGTACGGCGCCGACCTCGAGGCCGCCGGCCTGTCCGCCAACGACGGCCTGGGCGCGATCCTGTCGGGCTTGTCCGGCCTGGAGAAGGGCGCCGAGATCGAGGCCGCCTTCAAGGCCGCGATCGAGGCCGGCCCGCGCCTGTCCTACGTCAACTCCGACAAGGGCATCACCAACCTGCACGTCCCCTCCGACGTCATCATCGACGCCTCGATCCCGGCGCTGGTCCGCAACGGCGGCAAGCTCTGGGGTGCCGACGGTGGCGAGGACGACACCCTCGCGGTGATCCCGGACTCCTCCTACGCCGGCGTCTACCAGACCGTCATCGACGACGTGAAGAAGAACGGCCCGCTCGACCCGGCCACGATCGGCACCGTCCCCAACGTCGGTCTGATGGCGCAGAAGGCCGAGGAGTACGGCTCCCACGACAAGACCTTCCAGATCGAGGCCGCCGGCACCGTCCGTGTCCTCAACAAGGCCGGCGACGTGCTGATCGAGCACGACGTCGAGGCCGGCGACATCTGGCGCGCCTGCCAGACCAAGGACATCCCGATCCGCGACTGGGTCAAGCTCGCCGTCAGCCGTGCCCGTGACTCCAAGACCCCGGCCGTCTTCTGGCTCGACGAGTCGCGCGCCCACGACGCCGAGCTGATCAAGAAGGTCACGACCTACCTCACGGAGCACGACACCGAGGGTCTCGAGATCAAGATCCTCTCGCCCGAGCTGGCCACGGCGTACTCGCTCGAGCGCCTGCGCAACGGCGAGGACACGATCTCGGTCACCGGCAACGTGCTGCGTGACTACAACACCGACCTGTTCCCGATCCTCGAGGTCGGTACGTCGGCGAAGATGCTCTCCATCGTCCCGCTGATCGCCGGCGGCGGTCTGTTCGAGACGGGTGCGGGCGGCTCGGCGCCGAAGCACGTGCAGCAGCTGGTCGAGCAGGACTACCTCCGCTGGGACTCGCTGGGTGAGTTCTTCGCGCTGGTGCCGTCGTTCGAGAAGTACGCCGAGCAGGCCTCTGCCCCGGCGGCGAAGGTGCTCGCCGGTGCGCTCGACCGGGCGACCGCGACGTTCCTCGAGAACGACCGCTCCCCGGGTCGCAAGCTCGGCACGACCGACAACCGCGGCTCGCACTTCTACCTCGGCCTCTACTGGGCCCAGGAGCTCGCCGCGCAGACCGAGGACACCGAGCTCGCCGCGGCGTTCAAGGGCCTCGCCGAGACCCTCGCCGCCAACGAGGACAAGATCGTCGAGGAGCTCCTCGCGGTCCAGGGCAAGCCCGCCGACATCGGCGGCTACTACATGCCCGACGCCGAGAAGGTCACCGCCGTCATGCGTCCCTCCGCGACGCTCAACGAGGCGATCGACTCTCTCTGATCAGCTGCGCGTGAGGGCGGCCCGGCACGAACCCGTGCCGGGCCGCGCTGCGTTTTCGAGCTGCTGTCGACAGGCCGACGGCCGCGGTGGAGTGGCCGACGATGCAGACGCCGTGATCGCGGGGCGTACGACGTGGCCCGTACGGTGACACATCCATCCGTCAGCGGACATGTGAAGGGTATGGGACACAACGAGAACAGCCCGCCGAGTCACGAGGCGGCCTTCACGCGCCTCTACGAAGGAACGTACGCCGACCTGCGCAGGTTCATCGAGCGGCGTGTGCACCCCTCCCACGCCGAGGACGTGCTCGCGCAGGTCTACCTGGTCGCCTGGCGACGGTACGCCGAGGTCCCGGGGGTGCACGACGAACAACGGGCGTGGCTCTTCGGAGTCGCCCATCGCACTCTGAGCAACGAGTATCGGGCGGCAGAACGGCGGCAGCAGCTGACGCTTCGGGTCGCCGACGCCCAGCTGGTCGGCCCGGGAACGGTCGGGCTCGAGCCGGACTTGGTGGCAGCACGTGTCGATCTCGCCACTGCCTGGCGACGGCTCAGTCCGGTCCACCAGGAGGCCATCGCGCTCACCGTCTGGGACAGCCTGACCACCCGCCAGGCGGCCGAGGTCCTCGGTATCTCGCCGGTGGCCTACCGCCTGCGGCTGAGCCGCGCCCGACGCGCCTTGCGTGCCCTCGCCGCGGCGTGCCCCCAACCCGTCACTCCCGCCGCTACCGCAAGGAGCTCCTCATGAACACCGATCGTGTGCTCCGCACCCTCGATCCCGCTGTCACCCCGGAGGCACTCGATGTGGCCCGTGATCCGGCGGCCCAGGATCTGTTGGCCCGGATCACGGCTCACGACGCGCAGGTCGCCGAGCCGGCAGGGTCGGCCGCGGTACCTGTCGCGCCGCGTACCCGAGTCAACCGGCGACGTGTCGGGCTCGCGCTCGCCGTGACCGCGGCGGCAGCGGCTGCCGCCATCGCGGCTCCCAGCGTCCTCGGTGGACCGGCCCCCGCGGCGGCGTGGACACCGGCCCCGTCGCCGCTCACGGCGGCCGAGACCGAGGACGCGGCACAAGCCTGCGTCGGCGGATTCTGGGACTTCCTGCCCGGTCGCCAGGGCCCGGAGATGAAGACGTACGTCGCGGAGCGTCGCGGCGGGTGGACACTTGTCTATCTCGCCACCCCCGACGGGCTCACGGAGGCGGTGTGCATGCTCCGCAACGGTGAGCCAGCCGGCCTCTACGGCCAAACGCCGGGCGGTCCCGGAGCTGAGCCGGTCACGGTCGACGCCGACGGCGCACTCGGCAGCATCGGTGGCGTGATGGGCAACGACACCGAGAGCCAGCGGTCGTCTACAGGCCTCGTCGGGTCGGACGTCGTCGGCCTGGTCCTGCACACAGAAGCTCAGGGCGCCGTGACCGCCACCGTCAACGACGGGCACTACGCCGCCTGGTGGCCGGATGATCCGATCACCGAGGCCTCGGAGAACGCTCGCACGACGCCCGAGTTCAGCCACGTCACGCTCACCCTGCGCGATGGCAGCACCCGGCAGGTGAGGGTGGACGAGTTCACCGGGATACCCATGGAGTCGCTGACGACTCCGGATGAAGGAGGCTCCGTCGAGGAGCGACGGCCCATAGGGTCGGCGTCCCGTGAGTCGTTCGACTCCTTCTGATCGACCGGCGGCCCGCCACGGAATCGTCCGTGCCGGGCCGTCGAACGGTGTCCGGACGCCTTCCGGGAAGAGGTGATCTTACTCTCCAGATCTTTCTTCTGATTCCTATAGGTCCAGGTCAGCCTGGGGTTTGGTGGGGGTGACGGACGGAAAACCTTTAGGTGAGTGTCGGTGGTCGCGCCTACCGTGATCTATTGATGACTGCGACCCTCTCGACTCCGCCCGTGCCCACCTCAGGCAAGGCTCCCGGAGTGCCCGCCACCCCTGCCGACCCGAGCCGGCAGGTCGACTGGCGACGCCTGAAAGGGCCGGTGACGGTGGCCGCGCTGCTGGCTCTGGCGGTTGCCATGGTGGCCCAGTCGATCGGCACCGTCGTGGCCGGACGGCTGGCCGAGAACCCGACCGCGAGCCTGGTCGGCTGGCTGGCGCTGTGCGTGATCGGCGCCTCGCTGATCGACTCGACGGCGAAGATCGCCTGGGTCGGGGTCTCCGACCGGGTCGAGGGCAAGCTGCGCGAGGACGTGCTCCAGGCTGCCATGCGACAGCCGCTCTCCGAGCTGAGCGAGCAGGCCGTCGGCGAGATCCTCGACCGGGTCGACGACGACTCCCACGAGGTCGGCAACCTGCTGCGCTGGCAGCTGTGGATGCTCTTCCGCTCGGTCTTCGCGGCGCTGCCGATGTGGATCGTGGCCAGCTTCACCTGGTGGCCGGCGGCGATCCTGTTCCCGCTCCTCGCCGCGGTGACCTGGTTCGTCATCCGGGGCCTGCTGGGCCAGATCTCCCGGCTCAAGGTCATCGAGGAGGCGTCCTGGACCGACCACGCCGCGGTGCTCGAGGAGGGCATCGCGGGACGTGACGACCTGCGTACGAGCCTGGGCCAGGACCACGTGGTCGCCCGGGTGGCGCGGCTGTCGGCGACGGTTCACGAGAAGTTCCGTGCCGTGGTCACGGTCGAGGCGAAGGTCGGCCGCCGAGCCGGCGTGCTGCTCCACTCGCTGCTGGCCGGCATCGGCCTGGCCGGGGTGGCGCTCGCCGCGACGGACCGGCTCGGGATCAGCGCGCTGGTGACGCTGTTCCTGGTCACCAGCACCTTCGTCGGTCAGATCGCGATGCTCGCCAACCACCTGCCCGACATCCAGGCGGGCCTGGGTGCGGTCATCCGGCTGCGCCAGATGATGGCCGCCGAGCCGGAGCCCGAGGGTGGCGAGCCGGTGCCCGGTGGAGGAGCGCTCGAGGTCGACCTGCGCGACCTGACCTTCTCCTACGCAGAGGGCACCTTCGCCCTCCAGGGCATCTCGCTCACCGTGCCCGCCGGCGACACCATCGCCCTGGTCGGCCGTACCGGCTCGGGCAAGTCGACGCTCGCCTCGCTGCTCTCCCGGGCGGTCGAGCCGCCGCGTGGCTCGGTGTTCCTGGGTGGCGTGGACGTGCGCGACCTCGACCTGCAGCAGCTGCGCGCCTCCGTGGGCGTGGTGACGCAGCGTACGGAGATCCTGGCCGGCACGCTCGCGGAGAACATCGCGCTCTTCGACGACTCGCGTCCGCGCGAGGACATCGAGCGGGCGGTCGCCCGGCTCGGGCTCTCGGAATGGGTCGCGGGTCTGCCGGAAGGCCTCGACACGCTGCTCGGCCCCGGCGGCACCTCGCTCTCGGCGGGGGAGGAGCAGCTGGTCGCCTTCGCCCGGCTGCTGGTGCGCGACGTACGAGTGGTCGTCCTCGACGAGGCGACCGCGCGGATGGACCCGCTCACCGAGCGTCGGGTGGTCGCGGCGGCCGATCGACTGCTGACCGGACGTACGGGCATCCTGATCGCCCACCGGCTCTCCACGATCGAGCGGGCGCCGCACGTGGCCGTGCTCGACCACGGCCGGGTGATCCAGCACGGCCTGCGGGCCTCGCTGGCGACCGCCCCCGGGCCGTTCCGCGACCTCCTCGAGGCCAGCCGGACCGATCACCACGACTCGCCCTCGCCGGACGCCAAGCCTGTCGACCACTCCACCCTCGACCATGTCGCGGCGGGCAACGTGGGCGGCAAGCGCCGCTCGGGTGCTCCGCCGGAGCTCCCGGAGGTCGGCACCGGTCCGTCGCTCGCCCGCGGCATGCTGCACGTCCTGTTCCTGCGCCCCGAGTGGGGAGTCGCGGGTGCGCTGCTCTTCCTGTTCGCGTCGATGACCGGTGCGCAGGGTGCCTTCACGGGGCTCCTGTGGGGTCGCATCGTCGAGTCGCTTCAGGACGGCGGCAGTCCGACCGTGCTGTCGGTGCTGCTGGTGGTCAGCCTGCTGGCCGCGCCGCTGATGCTCGCCGACGCCTTCTACCGCTACCCGCGCTGGTGGATCGAGGTCATGCTGAGAGCCCGGATGGCCGTGCTCTACGGACAGACCCGGCAGCACCGCCTGACGCGTACGCCTCCGGGCGAGGTCGTCGCGCGGTCGATGGACGCGGATCGCTACGCCCGCTACGCCGACCGCTGGGTCGACTTCGTCAACGGTCTGGTGATCGCGACGATCACGGCCCTGCTCGCCGGCACCGCTCTCGCGGGGGCCGTGCTCTTGGTCGTCATGGTCGCCTCGGCGCTGGCCTCCGCGGTCGGCCGGCCGATCGCCGGTCGCTCGGCCGCAGCCTCCTCCGCCGCTCGTGCCCGGTTCGGGCGTGCGGTGGTCTCGGCGCTGGAGTCCGTACGCACCGTGAAGCTGGCCGCGGCCACGCCGCAGGTCCACGCCCACCTGCAGCACGTCGACTCGGGCCGGGTCGAGGCAGCGGTGAAGGAGCACCGGGTGCAGGCGTTCCTCGACGGCGTTCCCGCGCTGATGGTGCAGTGCGGGGTCGTGGCTGCGTGGGGGATCTACTTCGGCGGTGGCTGGGGTCTGGCCACCGCGCTGCTGGTGGCCAACGCGGTCTCGGGCTTCGACTGGTTCGGCCGCGTGGCCGGCATGGTCGTCACCGAGGCTCCTGGCACCCGCGCGTGGCAGAAGGAGACCAGCCGGTTCGCCGGCGGTCGGGACCTGATGGACCTGCCGCCGGGCGTCGACCTGGTCTCCGGCGCCGCGCCGGATCCGGGTCCGGTCGACCAGGTGCCGCTCGAGTCACTGGAGCTCTCGGCCCTGTCGGCGGTCCACGACGACGGCACGATCGGCGTCTCGGACGTCTCGCTCACCATCGAGCGCGGCGAGCTGGTGCTGCTCGTCGGTCAGGTCGGCTCCGGCAAGTCGTCCCTGCTGGCGTCGTTGGCCGGCCTCATCGAGCACACCGGCACGATCCGGTGGAACGACGAGCTGGTCGAGGACCCGCAGGCCTTCCTGCGGCCCGGCCAGGTCGCCTACGTCGCCCAGGTGCCGCGGGTGCTCTCCGGCACCTTCTCCGACAACATCCGTCTGGGTCACGACCGACCCTTCGACAGCCCGGTCGCCGACGCGCGGCTCGAGCTCGACGTCAAGGAGGCGGGCGGCGCGGACGCGATCGTCGGTCACCGTGGCGTACGCCTGTCCGGGGGACAGGTCCAGCGTCTCGCCCTGGCGAGGGCGCTGGCCGCCGACACCGAGCTGCTCCTGGCCGACGACGTCTCCAGCGCGCTCGACGCGGCCACCGAGATCGAGCTCTGGCGGGCGCTCCGCGACCGGCACACGACGGTCATCGGAGCCACCTCGAAGCGGGCCGCTCTCGCCCAGGCCGACCGCGTGGTCGTCATGGTCGACGGCGAGGTCGCGGCTGTAGGCCCGTGGACCGAGCTGGCCCCGGCCTGGGCCCACCTCGCCGGCTGACCTCCACCTCGGCGGGCCGTCTGACGCTTCGGCGTCAGGCGGCCTCGCCGCGCTCGAGCGTGCGGCGCAGCGCAGCAACATCCACGCCGAGGGCCCGTAGTGCAGCATGTCCTTCCCCTTCCGCCCGCAGAATGCCGAGCAGGATGTGCTCGGTGCCGATCGAGCGGTCCTTGAGCCGGATCGCCTCGCGCAGCGAGAGCTCGAGGGTCTTCTTGGCCTCCTTGGAGAAGGGGATGTGCCCGCCGCGGCGCCTCGGCCCGCCCTTGTCCAGGGCTCCGGGCCCGAAGGCCTCCTCGACCTTCTCCCGGACGGCATCGAGATCGATCCCGAGGGCCGCGAGCGCCTCGGCGTCGTCGGGCCCGAGACGGCCGTGGGCCTTCGCGACCTCCGAGCGCAGCCCATCCCGGTCGATGCCTGCCTCGAGGAGCGCCCGAGCGGCGGGGTTCTCGGGGTCGCCCAGCATTGCCAGCAACAGGTGGGTGGTGTCGATCTGGGTGTGGTCCAGCTCTCTGGCGACGCTCTGTGCCTCGACCACGACCAGCTGGGCTTGTTTGGTGAACCTCTCGAACATCACAGCTCCTTCGCGTACTTCTTGTGAACCGCCTGACGGCTGACCTCCAACGCGTCGGCGATCTCCTGCCAGGCCCAGCCCTGTCGGCGGGCGTTCGCCACCTGCAGCCGCTCCAGCGAGTCGGCGAGGCGACGCAGCGCGAGCGCGGCTCGCAGTCCGGTGCGCGGGTCGGCGCTCGCGGCCGACTCGGCGAGATCCTTGGCATCCGTCATGATGTCAATATAGGTTGACAACTCGTGGGTGTCAACCGGAGTTGACATCCGCGACGGAAGCGGGACCCGGGTCACACCGATTCGCGGAATAGGCCCCAAATCGCCGAAGGTTAAGCAGTAGTGACCGACACCGCCAGCACCGAGACCGCCCTGAGGCAGGTCACCCCCGTCCGGTTCGCGATCGCCATGGTCGCCCTCGCGACGGGTGGTTTCGCGATCGGTACGACCGAGTTCGTCACCATGGGCGTCCTGCCCGAGATCGCCGAGGGCGTGGGTGTCGGCACGTCCACGGCCGGCCACCTGATCAGCGCCTATGCGGTCGGTGTGGTGGTCGGCGTACCGATCCTCTCCTTCTTCGTCGCCCACCTTCCGCGCAAGGGGCTGCTGCTCTCGCTGATGGCGGCGTACGCGTTGTTCAACGTACTCAGCGCGGCTGCGGTCGACTACCAGATGCTTCTGGTCGCGCGGTTCCTCGACGGGCTGCCGCACGGCGCCTACTTCGGTGTCGCGAGCATCGTCGCGACCTCGATGGCCGCCCCGAAGCACCGCGGCCGGGCGGTCGCCCTGGTGATGCTCGGACTCTCGGTCGCCAACGTGATCGGTGTCCCGTTCGCCACCTGGCTCGGCCAGACCGCCGGCTGGCGGGCCCCGTACGCAGCCGCGGCAGGCCTCGCGCTGCTGACGGTGGTCCTGGTGCAGCTGTCGGTTCCCCACTTCCCCGGCGACCCCAACGCGACCGGCCGCAGCGAGGCCGGCCGCTTCTTCACCAACAAGCAGGTCTGGTTGACCATGCTCGCCGGCGCGATCGGGTTCGGCGGCATGTTCGCCGCCTACTCCTACATCGCCCCGATCGTCACCGACACCGCCGGTCTGGCGGAGGGCGCGGTGCCGTGGTTCGTCTTCGCGTTCGGCACCGGGATGGTCGTCGGCACCTGGATCGCGGGGGAGCTGGCGCGCTGGTCGGTGATGGGATCGCTGCTGGCCAGCAGCCTCGGCATGATCGCGGTGCTGACGCTCTTCTGGCTGGTCGCCCCGGCCGGCTGGTGGCTCGCCCCGGTCGCCTTCCTGACCACGGCGGTGGCGTCGGTGCTGGTGATCAATCTGCAGGTGCGCCTGATGGACGTCGCAGACGACGCGGTGACCCTCGGCGCCGCGATGAACCACGCGAGCCTCAACATCGCCAACGCGCTCGGCGCCTTCGCCGGGGGTGTCGCCCTCGACGTGTGGAGCGTCCGCGAGGCGCCGCTGGTCGGCGCCGGCCTGGCCGCCGCCGGGATGCTGGTGCTTCTGTGGAGCACCAGCATCCACCGGCGGCGGGCCCAGTCCTAGAGTTCGACCTCGTCGCCCGGGGCGTTGGAGGTCGCGGCCTCGACCGCGGCCAGGAACCCGTCTGCCCAGGCCTTGGAGTCGTGGTGGCGGATGGTGTCCCACAGCCCGCGCATCCGGTCCTTGGCCTCGGCCTCGTCCATGTCGACGGCCTGGAGGAAGACCCGAACCATGTCGGAGACGTCGTGGGGATTGGTCAGCACCGCACCGCGCAGCTCGGCGGCCGCTCCGGCGAACTCGGAGAGCACGAGTGTGCCGCTCGTGCCGCGGAGACCGTGGACCGCGGCGTACTCCTTCGCGACCAGGTTGAGACCGTCCCGCAGCGGGGTGATCCACATGACGTCGGCGTTGGCGTAGTAGGCCAGCAGCTCCTCGAACGGGATCGGCCGGAAGTAGAAGTGGACCGGCATCCAGCCCATCCGCGAGAACCGGCCGTTGATCCGCCCGACCGCCTGCTCGATCTGATTCTGCAGCGTCTTGTAGACCGTCATCTCGCCGGCCGCGGGCACGCACACCAGCACCAGCGACAGCTCGCCCAGCAGCGACGGGTCCTCGAGCAGCGCCCGCTCGAAGGCCTCGAGCTGCTGGAGCACGCCCTTGGTGTAGTCGAGCCGCGAGACCGCGAGCGCGATCCGCTGACCCTCGAACTCCTCCTTCACCCGAGCGATCGAGCTCTGCACCGCCGGGGTGGCAAGGGTCCGCTCGATCCGCTTGGTGTCGACGCTGACCGGGTTGGCGCCCAGGTGGACGCGCCGTCCGCCGACGTCGATCACCGACGGCATGGTGTCCAGGCCGAGGGCGAAGCCGTAGGTCCGGAACCGGGGCGCCGAGTCCTCGGTCTCGACGACCTCGACCGGCGCCACGCCGCGAGCCACGTCGACGAAGTTCTCGACCTGACGGGGGATGTGGAACGAGATGTAGTCGCACTGCAGCAGCGAGCCGATGATCTCGCGGCGCCACGGCACCACGTTGAACACGTCCGCGCCGGGGAAGTGGGTGTGGTGCAGGAAGGCGATCTTCACGTCGGGCCGCAGCTCACGCAGGTAGGCCGGCACCATCCACAGGTTGTAGTCGTGGATCCAGACGATGCCGCCGTACGCCGCCTCGGCCGCCGCCTGCTCGGCGAAGGCCTTGTTGACCCGGCAGTAGACCTTCCAGTCCTCCTCCTTGAACTTCGCGCGTTCCCAGAAGGTGTGCAGCAGCGGCCAGAACGCCTCCTTGGAGAAGCGTTTGTAGAAGACGTCGACGTCCTTCTTCGACAGCGGCAGCCGGGAGGCGACCAGGCCGGGGTAGAGCTTGGGGTCGACGACGGTGTGGGTCGCGAACTTGCCGCGCTTGGGGTCGTCGATCGACCAGGCGACCCAGGATCCGGTGCGCTCGGTGAAGAAGGAGAGCAGCGTCGGGATGATGCCGTTGGGTGACTTCGGACGACGGCGCTTGACCTCTCCCTCCTCGATCACCTCGTCGTAGGGGAGCCGGTGGTAGACCATCACGAGGTCCGACTTCCCCGGGTCGTCGGCGTCGTTCTCGGGGTCGTAGATGTGCTCGTCGTCGAGCAGGTTGAAGTGCCGGATCGCCTGCAGGATCCCGCCGGTGCCGGGGGAGGTCGCGTGGAACGTACGCCCCTTGCCGCGGGTCGCGTCCAGGAGCAGGTCCTCGGCCTCGCCGACGCAGACACCGGGGAACCCGATGTCGTACATCGACAGGTCGTTGAGGGTGTCACCGGCGACCAGGACGCGGTCCTTCGGGATGCCGAGGTGCTCGACGAGCTTGGTGACGGTGTGGCCCTTGTTGATCCCACCGGGCAGGACGTCGAGGTAGTGGCTGGCGGAGTAGAGCAGGTCGCAGCCGATCTCCGCCACCAGCGGCGCGAGGTCGTCGGTGACGGCCTCGGGGTCGCAGAAGTAGGAGACGCGGCGGTCCTGGGGAACGTTCTGCCGGACCAGTCCGGGCCGGTCGCCGATCTTCTCGAGCACGGTGAGCTCGCCGGGCCACTTGGCCGCGATGTCCTGCTGGATGGGCTCGACCGCGAGCAGGTCGTGGCCGGTCACGATCGTGGCGCCGACGTCGCAGATGATGAAGTCGGGTGTCGGGATGGTCGGGTCGGCCAACAGTGGCAGCACCGACTCCAGCCCACGCCCGGTGACGAAGGACAGGAGTACGTCCTCGCGCCGGCTCAGCGTCTGGTAGAGCTTGACCTTCGCCTCGGGGTCGCCGGCTAGGAAGGTCCCGTCCAGATCGGTCGCGAGCAGCATGCGCGCGTTGGCAGCGGACGTGTGGTTCACAAGTCTCCTCGGGGGTCGCCTGGCCTCGAGGCCGATTCGGCAGCTGGCCCGAGGCTGCGGACCCCTTGGAGGATCCGCGGGTCGACCAACCAGGCTAACAGGGGCATGTGTCCCGCAGGGAAAGGGCACTTGACGGACCATCGAATCCGCACTGAGTAGAGCCTCTCAGGAGGTCCACAAACTCGTAAGAAATTGGATGCACTTCTCCGGTAACCCCGCCGATGATCCGTCGTTGATGGGTCATGCGGATCCTGCTCGCGGACTTCCAGACTGCGGGCGACCATGGTCCTCGACGTTGATCACGGGGGGCGCCGAGGCCCATGGCCGGCACGCAGATCAGTGCCGCGGGCAGGATCCACTGTCATTTCGAGCCTTTCGACGACCGGCTGACAGAATGCGCACATGACCGGCAGCACCGCTCCCACGACTCGGCCACGGGTCCTCTCCGGCATCCAGCCGACCGCGGACTCCTACCACCTCGGCAACTACCTCGGCGCGGTCCGGCAGTGGGTGAACCTGCAGGAGGAGCACGAGCCGTTCTTCTTCATCGCCGACCTGCACGCGATCACGGTCGAGCAGGACCCGAAGGTGCTCAGGGAGCGTACGCGCCGGGCTGCCGCCCAGCTGCTGGCCGCCGGTGTCGACCCGGAGCGGTCCGCGATCTTCATCCAGTCCCACCTTCCCGAGCACGCCCAGCTCGGCTGGGTGATGCAGTGCATCACCTCCTTCGGTGAGGCCCGCCGGATGACCCAGTTCAAGGACAAGTCCGCCAAGGGCGGTGAAGGCGCGGCCTCGGTCGGCCTCTTCTCCTACCCGATGCTGATGGCCGCCGACATCCTGCTCTACCGCCCGGCGTACGTCCCGGTCGGCGAGGACCAGCGGCAGCACCTGGAGCTGACCCGTGACCTGGCGCAGCGGTTCAACAGCCGTTACAAGAAGACCTTCCGGCTCCCTGAGCCCTACATCCTCAAGGAGGTCGCGAAGATCTACGACCTCCAGGACCCGACGATCAAGATGTCCAAGTCGGCCTCGAGCCCGAGCGGCCTGATCGACATGCTCGACGACCCGAAGGTCTCGGCGAAGAAGATCCGCTCCGCGGTCACCGACTCGGAGATGGAGATCCGCTTCGACGAGGAGGCCAAGCCCGGTGTCTCCAACCTGCTGCGGATCTACTCCGCGCTGACCGGCGCCGACATCGACACCCTGGTCGGCAAGTACGCCGGCAAGGGCTACGGCGACCTCAAGAAGGACCTCGCCGAGGTCGTCGTCGACTACGTCACGCCGTTCCGGGAGAAGACCTTCGAGGTCCTCGAGGACCGGGACTACCTCGACGGCATCCTCCAGCAGGGCGCGGAGAAGGCGGGGGCGGTTGCCCGCAAGACTCTGGCCGACGTCTACGAGCGGGTTGGCTTTGTGGCCCCCGCGGCGCCTCTGGGCTAGTAAGGTCGGCGCATGCGCACCATCGGTGTTGCCATCGCTATCCCGGAGCCGTGGGCAAGTCAGCTCCAGGACTACCGGACGTCTCTCGGGGACGCGACGGCGACCATGATCCCGACGCACATCACGCTTGTGCCACCGACGGAGATCCACGAGGATCTGCTGCCGGACGTCGAGAGCCATCTCGAGGCAGCGGCCTCGAGGGTCGCTCCCTTCGGTGTGCACCTACGCGGCACCGGCACCTTCCGGCCGGTCTCGCCTGTGGTGTTCGTGGCTGTGGTCCAGGGCATCTCGGGATGCGAGCAGCTGGCCAACACGGTCCGGCAGGGTCCGCTCGACCAGAAGCTCACGTTTCCCTATCACCCGCATGTCACGATCGCCCACGACCTTCCCGACGCTAGCCTCGACAAGGCTTTCGGTGAGCTGGCCGACTTCGAGTGCGAGTGGTCGGTCGAGGAGTTCCACCTCTATGTCCACGACGACACGGACGGTTGGCGCCCGACCCGGGAGTTCGCACTGAGAGCAGCACTGACCGGCTGAGGCGGGCTCGGGTCCGCCCAACGAACGACGGATGGGGACCTCGGGATGCTCAACAAGGAGAAGATCAAGGCGAAGATCGCCGAGCTGCGTGCTCGCTTCCCGGCACTGGACCGGGTGGTGCGTACGCAGGAGCACTATGGCGAGGTGGGGGCCGCTCAGCAGGCCGGCGCGATCACCTACTTCGGCTTCCTGTCGACCTTCCCGATCCTCGCGCTCGCGTTCTTCGCCGTCGGCCAGATCGCCAAGGTGTACGCCGGTGCCGAGAGCGACCTCGTCGAGGCGATCGACCAGGTCCTGCCCGGCCTGGTCGGAGACAGCCCCGGGCAGCTGAAGATCGCCGACATCGAGCGCGCCGCCGGTGCCGTCGGGATCGTCGGTGCCTTCGGTCTGCTCTACGCCGGTCTTGGCTTCATCGACGGGCTGCGCAAGGCGCTCGAGGCGGTCTTCCTGGTGCCCGAGGAGGAGCAGCCCGGCTTCCTGATGGCCAAGGCCCGCGACCTGGCCGCGCTGATCCTGCTCGGCGCGATCATGCTGGTCGCGGTGGCGTTCACCGGCCTCATCCGCACCTTCTCGGTCAACGTCCTGGACTGGATCGGTCTCGACGAGGGATTCGGCTGGCTGATCGTTCTGCTCACCCTGGTGCTCGGCCTGGCCGCCAACACCGTGCTCTTCTTCGCGATGTTCCACCTGGCGCCCCAGAAGGACACCCCCAAGCGACCCCTGTGGGCGGGCGCGGTGCTGGGTGCGATCGGCTTTGAGGTCCTCAAGCAGGCCTCGACCCTGCTGCTGAACGCCACCCAGGGCCAGCCCGCCTTCCAGGCCTTCGGCATCGCCCTCATACTGGTCGTCTGGATCCACTACACCTCGATGGTGATCCTGTACGCCGCCTCGTATGCGCATGTGAGGGCGACTCCGGCCGACTCAGAGGGGTAGTCCAGGGAGTTTCCGTCGGTTTACCTATGAGTAACCGACGGAAACTCCCTGGACTACCCCGGCCGGCGGGGAGTTATCCACAGGCCCGGGTTATGCAGGTGCGGAACGTCTGGGGGTGGCGCACGCTCCTGGAGTGGTTCGACGACGCCCTCAGTTCATGCCTGTGCCGCAGCGGCGGCGGGGGCTGGAGCTCGTGCGTCCGGTGCGAGTCGACCCGTCCGGCGAGGCCGGACCGACCGAGCGCCAGGCGCGCGGTCGGGGATGGCGGCGGAGCAGCCGAGGGCTCTACGTACCGGCCGCGGTAGATGGTGACCTCGCGCAACAACGGGTGCTGGAGGCGGCGACCGCGGTGCCGGAGGGCTACATCACGGGGTGGGCGACGTTCGCGTGGTCGGGGGCGCGCTGGTTCGACGGCACCGACCGCGATGGACAACCGGTTCCGGTGCCGATCGTGGTCCACGAACATCGCAGAGATCCTCAGCCCGGTCATGTGATCACGCAGGAGCGTCTCGCACTTCGCCACTGTCGCGAGCTGGACGGGGTACGTGGCACCGATCCGACGCGTTCGATCGCGTTCGAAGCGCGCTACGCCCCCGATCTGGTCAGTGCGGTGGTCGCTCTCGACATGGCGATGAAGACAGATCTGGTCTCGAAGGTCGAGGTCGCCACCTATGCTGCCGCGCTCAACGGCTGGACCGGCGTCCCGCAGCTGCGCGAGGCGATTCCTTACGTCGTGGAGAACAGCTGGTCGCCGATGGAGTCCGAGATGCGGCTGGTCTGGGAGATCGAGCTCGGCGTCCACCGGATCGCCTGCAACCACCCGGTCTTCGACCTGACCGGCAGCCACATCGGTACGCCCGATCTCCTGGATCTCGAGGCGGGGGTCGTGGGGGAGTACGACGGAGCCCTTCACCTCGCCGGCAAGCAGCGCTCGCGAGACATCGAGCGCGAGGGCGACTTCCGTCGTCTGGGCCTCGAGTACGTGACCATGGTCGCCGGTGATCGGCGCGACCCATCCGGCTTCCTGCAACGCACGCACGATGCTAGGCGGCGCGCGCGGCAGAGACTCGGTCCACGACAGTGGACCATCACCCCGCCGTCGTGGTGGACGCCGACCACGACGGTCGAGCAGCGTCGCGCCCTGACAGCCGATCAGCGTGCCCGTTACCTCCGTCTATGGTCGGCATGAGCCCCGGGATCAACCCAGAGTCGGGATAGTCCAGGGAGTTCTGGTCGGTCTACCGGGCAGTAATGGACGGAAACTCCCTGGACTATCCCGACCCCGGGCCGCCCGCCAGCACCACACCAGCGGATGAGAGAGTCGTGCCCATGAAGCTCGAGAAGACTGACGGTGCGCTCCTCCTGGTCATCGGCATCTGGACGATCGCGATCTGGACCAACTTCGGACGCAATCTCGTCAAGACGGCCACGGACCCGGAGCAGACCCGGCCCAAGCCCTACTACGTCGCCCACGCGGTGCTCGTGGTGGTCGACGTCCTTCTCGGCGGTCTGCTGGTCAAGCTCGGCGTGCAGCGGCTGCTGACCAGGGGGTAGACCTCAGGCGGAGTCGGCCGTGTCGAGGTGGTCGACCAGCTCGGTGAGCTGGTCGCGGAGCGCGAGCGCCTCGTCACGGGTGATTCCCATCGACTCACCCAGCTGCTGCGGTACCCCTGAGACCTGCTCCTCCAGGGCCCTGCCCTCCTCGGTCAGGCTCACCAGCACCCGGCGCTCGTCGCCGGGGTCGCGGTCTCGCCGGACCAGCCGGGCCGTCTCGAGCCGCTTGAGCAGCGGCGTCAGTGTGCCGGAGTCGAGCCGCAGGCGCTGGCCGAGGGCGGTCACCGAGAGCGGTTCCTCGCTCTCCCAGAGCACCAGCATCACCAGATACTGCGGATAGGTCAGCCCGGTCCCCTTGAGCAGCGTCACGTAGCGCTTCGTGACGGCTCGGGTCGCTGCGTACAGCGGGAAGCAGAGCTGCAGGTCGAGCGAGAGCTGCGGATAGGTACGTCCGGACACATTCATCAGTCTACTCCCTTGCGCTATTAAGTTGTGCGCAATATAGTTGTGCACATGACACCGATCTACACAGCCACCGCAGTCAGCACCGGAGACGCCCGGAACGGTCACGTCCAGTCCTCCGACGGCCTCATCGACGCCGACGTCCGCGTCCCCAAGGAGATGGGTGGCGCCGGCGGCGCCACCAACCCCGAGCAGCTCTTCGCCGCCGGGTACGCCGCCTGCTTCCACTCCGCGCTCAAGCTGGTCGCCGGCAAGGCCAAGGTCGACATGACCGACTCCGAGGTCGTCGCCGATGTCAGCATCGGTGAGAACGGTCAGGGCGGATTCGGCCTCGCCGTGCAGCTCGAGGTCACCATCCCCGGCGCCGACGCCGCGACCGCTCAGCAGCTCGCCGAGCAGGCCCACCAGGTCTGCCCCTACTCCAACGCCACCCGCGGCAACATCGAGGTCGAGCTCACCGTCGCCTGAGGAGGACCATCCCGGCCGAGGCGTCGGCCGCGTCGGCCGAGGCGTCGGCCGCGTCGGCCGCGTCGGCCGCGTCGGCCGAGGTGGCAAGCCGGTGACGTCTCGGCCGACGTACCTGACGTCTCGGCAAATCAGAAGGGCCGTCCTCCCGAGGACGGGCTCTAGCGATCCCCGCAACACCCTGAGTTTCAGGAGTTGCGGGGATCGTGTTGTCTGCGGAGTTGAAGGTTCGGTTCTTCGAGGCGCTGGATCGTGAGGGTGGCAGTGTCTCGGCGGCTGCGCGTGTGGTCGGGATGAACCGGAACACGGCCTATGCGTGGGCGCGGAAGGCCGGGATGCGTGCTCAGGGCACGCCTGGCGGCAGGGGCGGGCATCCAGGGCGTGCGGAGTATGACCGGCTTCGCTCCTCAGGGGTTCGGCGGCGGGAAGCTGCTGCCCAGGTTGGGATCCACGAGCGGACCGCTGAGGACTGGGACAAGGGGATCCGGAAGAGCAACGGCTCGCGCCTTCGTCCTGATGGGCGTCGGGTGGTTTACAACACGGGGATGACCACCCACGTGGATGCGCGGCGAGCGCCGGCGATGACGGTGTTGGAAGCAGATCTGCATCCGCGGTTCTTGACACTGGCAGAGCGCGAGACGATCGCAGACCTGCGTCAGCACAAGGCCTCGCTGCGCGAGATCGGGCGGCAGCTAGGTCGGCCGGCCTCGACGATCAAGCGGGAGCTGGACAACCGGTCAGTCGATGGTGTCTACCGTCCCTACGCTGCTCAGCGGGGCTGGGCCACAGACCGTGCCAGGCCGAAGCACAGCAAGCTCGCTGCGGGCGGTCGGTTGCGCGATTTCGTCACCGGCAAGCTCGCGGTGCACTGGTCGCCCGAGCAGATCTGCCACGCTCTGGTCAAAGAGTTCCCCGACGACGAGAGCATGCGTGTGAGCGCCGAGACGATCTACCAAGCCATCTACGTCCAGGCCCGTGGCGGTCTACGGCGCGAGGTGGCCGCAGCGCTGCGGACTGGCCGCACCCGCCGCAAACCACGCAAGCAGCCCGACCAGCGCACACCGCGGTTCATCGACCCGATGGTGATGATCTCTGAGCGGCCACCAGAGGTCGAGGACCGTGCTGTGCCCGGTCATTGGGAAGGCGATCTGATCGTCGGCACCCGCAGCGAGTCCGCGATCGTGACCCTGGTCGAGCGCAGCACCCGATACGTGATGCTCGGACACCTCCCGGGCGGGCACACCGCCGAGGAAGTCCGTGACGTGCTGGTTCCGTTGATCGGGTCGCTTCCCGCCCACCTGCGTGGCTCGTTGACCTGGGACCAAGGCTGCGAGATGGCCGCCCACAAACAGTTCACGGTCGCCACGAACGTACCGGTCTACTTCTGCGACCCCCACTCGCCGTGGCAGCGCGGGTCGAACGAGAACACCAACGGCCTGCTACGTCAGTACTTTCCCAAGGGCACCGACCTATCCATCCACGGGGCCGAAGACCTCGAGCACGTCGCCCAGGAACTCAACGCCCGACCACGCAAAACGCTCGACTGGGATACCCCAGCCGAGCGTCTGCGTGATCTACTGACAGCCACTTAGGTCATCAGGTGTTGCAAGGACCCCTAGAATCCGCCGAGGGAGGACGGCCCTTCGTGAACCAGATTGGTCAGCCGAGGATCAGCGACTTGCGCAGGTCCTTGTTGAGCTGGGAGATCACGTCGAGCGGAATCTCCTTGGGGCACGCGGCGGCGCACTCACCGATGTTGGTGCAGCCACCGAAACCCTCGGCGTCGTGCTGGCCGACCATGGACTGCACGCGGGAGTAGCGCTCCGGCTGACCCTGCGGCAGCTCACCGAGGTGGGTGATCTTCGCGCCGAGGAACAGCGACGCCGAGCCGTTGGGGCAGGCGGCGACGCAGGCGCCGCAGCCGATGCAGGTGGCGGTGTTGAACGCCCGCATGGCCTTGTCGCGCGGAGCCGGCACCGAGTTGGCCTCGGGGGCCGAGCCGGTGTTGGCCGAGATGTAGCCACCGTTCTGGATGATCCGGTCGAACGCGGAGCGGTCGACGATCAGGTCCTTGACGATCGGGAACGACGCGGCTCGCCACGGCTCGATGGTGATGGTGTCACCGTCGTTGAACGAGCGCATGTGCAGCTGGCAGGTCGTGGTGACCTCCGGGCCGTGCGCCTGGCCGTTGATCATCAGCGAACACATGCCGCAGATGCCCTCACGACAGTCCGAGTCGAACGCGACCGGCTCCTCGTCGTTCTGCAGGAGCTGCTCGTTGAGCAGGTCGAGCATCTCGAGGAAGGACATGTCCTGCGAGACGCCGTCCAGCTCGTACGTCTTGAGCGCACCCTTGTCGGACGCGTTGGCCTGCCGCCAGATCTTGAGCGTGAGCTTCATTACTTGTACGACCTCTGCTTCATCTCGATGGCGGTGTAGATCAGGTCCTCCTTGTGGAGGATCGGGGCGCCGTCCTCGCCACCGAACTCCCAGGCGGCGACGTAGGCGAACTCGTCGTCGTGACGCAGCGCCTCGCCGTCCTCGGTCTGGGACTCGGCGCGGAAGTGGCCGCCGCAGGACTCGCGCCGGTTGAGCGCGTCGATGCACATCAGCTCACCGAGCTCGATGAAGTCGGCGACACGGCCGGCCTTCTCGAGGTCCTGGTTGAGGGAGTCGGCCGAGCCGAGGACCTTGACGTTGGTCCAGAACTCCTTCTTGAGCTCACGGATCAGGCCGATGGCCTTCTTGAGGCCCTCCTCGGTCCGCTCCATGCCGCAGTACTCCCACATGATCAGGCCGAGCTCCTTGTGGATCGACTCGACCGAGCGGGTGCCGTTGATCGACATGAACTTGTCGATCCGCTCCTGGACCGACTGCTTCGCCTCGACGACCGCCGGGTGGTCCTCGGAGATCGGCTCGAACGGGCCGTCGGCGAGGTACTCGCGGATCGTGTTCGGCAGCACGAAGTAGCCGTCGGCAAGACCCTGCATCAGCGCCGAGGCACCGAGGCGGTTCGCGCCGTGGTCGGAGAAGTTGGCCTCACCGGTGCAGTAGAGACCCTCGATGTTGGTCGAGAGCTCGTAGTCGACCCACAGGCCACCCATGACGTAGTGGACGGCGGGGTAGATGCGCATCGGCAGCTCGTAGGGGTTCTCACCCGTGATCCGCTCGTACATGTCGAGGAGGTTGTCGTACTTCTCCTCGATGGCGGCCTTGCCGAGGCGCTCGATCGCGGCACCCAGGTCGAGGTAGACGCCGCGGCGGAACTTCTTCACCGAGCCGTCGGGCTGGGTCTCCTCGACCTCCGGACCGACACCGCGACCCTCGTCACACATGTACTTCGCGGCACGCGAGGCGATGTCGCGGGGGACCAGGTTTCCGAAGGAGGGGTAGATCCGCTCCAGGAAGTAGTCGCGGTCCTCCTCGGGGATGTCGCGCGGGTCCTTGGCGCAGTCCTCGGCGTTCTTGGGCACCCAGATGCGGCCGTCGTTACGCAGCGACTCCGACATCAGGGTCAGCTTCGACTGGTGGGCGCCGGTCACCGGGATGCAGGTCGGGTGGATCTGCGTGTAGCAGGGGTTGGCCATGTAGGCGCCCTTGCGGTGCGCACGCCACGTGGCGGTGACGTTGGACCCCATCGCGTTGGTCGAGAGGTAGAAGACGTTGCCGTAGCCGCCGGTGGCGAGCACGACGACATCGGCCAGGTGGGTCTCGATCTCGCCGGTGACCATGTCACGGGCGATGATGCCGCGGGCCTTGCCGTCGGCGACGATCAGCTCGAGCATCTCGTGACGCGTGAACTGCTCCACCGTGCCGGCCGCGACCTGGCGCTCCATGGCCTGGTAGGCGCCGATGAGGAGCTGCTGCCCCGTCTGGCCGCGGGCGTAGAACGTACGCGACACCTGCACGCCGCCGAAGGAGCGGTTGTCGAGCAGACCGCCGTACTCGCGGGCGAACGGAACGCCCTGCGCGACGCACTGGTCGATGATGTTCACCGACTCCTCGGCGAGGCGGTAGACGTTGGACTCGCGGGCGCGGTAGTCGCCGCCCTTGACCGTGTCGTAGAAGAGCCGGTAGGCCGAGTCGCCGTCGCCCTTGTAGTTCTTGGCGGCGTTGATGCCGCCCTGGGCGGCGATCGAGTGGGCGCGACGAGGGGAGTCCTGGTAGCAGAACGACTTCACGTTGTAGCCGGCCTCGCCGAGCGTCGCGGCGGCGGCGCCGCCGGCCAGGCCGGTGCCGACGATGATGATCGACAGCTTGCGGCGGTTGGCCGGGTTGACCAGGCGGTTCTCGAACTTGCGGGTCGTCCAGCGCTCCTCGATCGGACCGGTCGGAGCCTTCGGGTCGACGAGCTTGTCGCCGAGCACGTAGTAGCCCGCGGCGTCGTCGGATTTCTGGACCGGTGCCTCGTTGGTCGGGGTGAGGCCGGGCAGGTAGTGGGTTCCAGCAGCCATGTGTCAGATGTCCTTACGAGATGACGCCGAAGACGGTGAACAGGGGGACCAGCGAGAAGCCGCCAGCGACCACGATCGCGACGACCCAGCCGGTGACGCGGGCCCTGGCACGCGACTCAGCGGTGTTGGTGAACCCGAGCGTCTGGATGGCGCTGAAGGTGCCGTGGTGCAGGTGGAACGCGAGCGCGAGCATCGCGAGCAGGTAGATGATCACCATCCACCACTGCTCCGGCTGGAAGGCGTTGATCAGCAGCCGGTAGGGGTTCTCGGTGACCTCGGCAGCCTGTCCGCCCGCACCCACGTTGATCTTCACGATGGTGAACTGGAGCAGGTGCCAGACGAGGAAGAGGAACAGCGCCACGCCGCCCCAGCGCATGGTGCGCGAGGAGAGCGACGAGGCCTTGTTCTTCTTCACCGCGTACTTCACCGGACGCTGCGTGTGCGCACGCTTCGTGAGCGCGATCGCCGCGCCGACGTGCGCCACCAGCGAGGCCAGCAGCACCACGCGAATGATCCAGAGGAGGCCGCCGTACGGCAGCATCGGCTCCCCGAACGTACGCAGGTGCTCGGCATACTCGTTGAAGGCAAGCTCGCCGCTGAAGGCTTTGAGGTTGCCGTACATGTGCACCAGCACAAACAGGATGAAGACGATGCCGCTGGCCGCCATAAGGAGCTTCAGGGCGATCGTCGAGCGCGTCGACCGCGCGCCTTTGATCAGAGTCGTGGTTGCCACGGCACGCACGCTACTACCCCTCAGACCCGAACTTGTACGCAGGGAGTATGTGACATTGTCGTCTCTACCTGGGCGGGCGAGGTTACCGGTGAGTATCGTTATCGTGAGTTAGGCAAGCCTAACAGCAGGTCCCATATTCTCGGTGGCGGCGGCGTGAGATTGTGAGGTCCGGGCGTCGTTCAGTGTGACCAGACGGGTCAAGAGCTCGTCGACGGCATCGGTCCACGGACGGGTCGCGGCCAGCTCGCGACCGCGGTCGCCGAGCAGGCGTCGACGGGGGTCGGAGACCACCGAGGCGACCGCGTCGGCGAGCTCTCGGCTGCGCGCCGGGTTGTAGAGCACGCCGGTCTCCATGTGCTGCACGATCTCGGCCGCGGCGCCGGCGCGCGGGGCGACCACCGGGAGCGCGCTCGCCGCGGCCTCACGCAGGATGTGGCCGCATCCCTCCTCCTCGCCGGGGTGCACGAGCACGTCGAGCGAGGCCAGTGCGATGGCCAGGTCGCCGGTGCCCAGCGGCCCGGTCAGCTTCGCCTGCGGGACCCGCTGCTTGAGCCAGCCGCGCTGAGGTCCGTCGCCGATGATGACGAGGCGGATGCCGGGCACCGAAGTGAGCTCGGCAAGGCGGCGTACGCCATGGCTCTTCGCCAGGTTTCCGGCGTAGCCGACCACGACCAGCGGGGTGGGTCGGGACTTCGCCCTGGCCCAGCGTCGGTGGAGCCAGTCGTCGCGCAGGCTGGGCGAGAAGGCGGCCGTGTCGACCCCCGGCTCCCACACCCCGGCGTGGACGTCGATCGCCGAGAGCACTCGACGGAGCCACTCGCTTGTGACAAAGATCTCATCGGCGTACGCCGCGATCGAGGCGTTCCACGTGAGCGCCGCCTTGGGCGAGATCGGAGACTGCTGGACGACCAGCGTGGTCGCGTCGGCGGCCGTCGGCGAGGCCAGCGCCCTGCGGCCCAGGCGACCCGGGTCGAAGCTGACCACGACGTCCGGCTCGAACGACTCCAGGGCGCTGCGTACCTGCCTGCCGGTCTTGGCGATCGGCGAGACCCGGACGACCCGGCTGTTGCGGTAGACCGAGAGGCCGGGACCGGGCGCGATGAAGCGCACTTCGTGGCCCGACTCGATCATGCGGTCGGCGATGGCCTTCACCGTGGTTGTGACACCATCGATGGTAGGAAAGAAGCTCTCGGTGACCAGCGCCATCTTCATGGGACCAGCGTCCTGCCCGGGGATGGCGAGTGCGCGACACGTGCGTTGATCTGGGATGAACCATCGGCATAGTGGCAGGCTTTCCGCGCGACCGGGCGGGCCCAGTCATGGCGACCAGTAGATGACCAGTGTGATGAGGACAATCAGTGGCGGTATCCAGACGCGTCCGGGCGTTGTCGGCGGCACTCGCGGTGGCCGGAGTCGTGGGGATGTCGGGCTGTGGCCATGCGCCGACCCAGCGGCCGTCCGGTGACGGTGACTCCGACCAGCCGGCGACGGCGACACCGGCTTTCGAGATGCCGGTGGAGAAGCCCAACCTGCTGATGGTCACCGTCGACGACCTCGCCACCGTCGACATGGACTACCTCCCGAGCGTGCGCAAGCTCGTCGGCGAGAGCGGGGTGACCTTCACCGACGCGGTCGCGCCGACGCCGATCTGCGTTCCGGCCCGGGCCTCGCTGCTCTCGGGGCAGTACGCCCACAACCACGGTGCCCACACCATCCACGGCCCCGAGGGCGGCTATCCGTCCTTCGACGACTCCGAGACCCTGGCCACCTCGCTGCAGGACGCGGGCTACACCACGCTGTTCACCGGCAAGTACCTCAACGAGTACGGCGAGGCGGGCAGCGAGCACGACATCCCGCCCGGGTGGGACGAGTGGCGCGCGACCGTCGACCCGTCGACCTACAACTACCTGGGCGCGAAGTTCAACGTGAACGGGCACCTGGTGAAGCCGAAGGGCTACTCGACCACCGTCATCACCCAGCAGGCGCAGGCAGCCCTGAAGACTGTGCAGAACGAGGGGAAGAAGCCGGGAGCCGCGGCGAAGCCGTGGTTCCAGTGGGTCAACTACGTGGCTCCGCACATCGGCGGCCCGACGGAGAAGGGCGACCCCAAGCAGCGCTTCCCCGGCACCAAGGGCGCGATCGGCGTACCGGTGCCGGACCCGCAGGACCGGGACGCGTACGCCGACAAGCCGATCCCGCAGCAGCCGAACCTGTTCCCGGAGGGACGCAAGCAGTTCCCCAAGGGGTCGCCGTCACGGAAACGCCCGTCGCAGGTCGAGAAGGACGCCTACCGGCTCTCCTACCAGCGACGGATCGAGTCGGCGCGCAGCCTCGACCGCAACATCGCCGCCCTGCTCGGCGGGCTGAAGAAGAGCGGCGAGCTGGCGCGCACGCTGGTCGTCTTCACCTCCGACAACGGGTTCTCGAACGGCTACCACAACTTCAACGGCAAGCTCTGGTACTACGAGGAGTCGCTGCGCATCCCCGTCCTGATGAGCGGACCCGGCGTGCCGAAGGGGCGCGAGGTCGCGACCACGCTCACCAACCCGGACATCGCCACGACGCTGCTCGCCGCCGCCGGCGCCGACGACCCGCACGAGCCCGACGGCATCGACATCCTGCCCTGGCTGCGCGCGCCCGCGCAGACGCGCGTGGTCCCGATCGAGGCGTGGCCGACCTCCGACGGCACCTCGCGACTCTGGTCCGGCGTACGTGTCGGGCGATGGACGTACGTCGAGCTGACCACCGGTGGTGTCGAGCTCTACGACCGCACCACCGACCCGTACGAGATGAACAACCTCGCTGAGGACCCGGACCATGCCGAGACGGTCTCGCGGCTGGCCGACCTGACCGAGAAGTATCGCGACTGTGCCGGTGACGACTGCCCGAAGGAGCTGTACGCCGCCGACCGGCCGCTCGACCTCGAGGGCCTCTAGGAGCTCGCCGGTGATCCCGATGTGGCAACCACGCCGGATTGCCGCATCGCGTCACGGATATTTCATCTGTCTGCCGTGGTTTCGGGCTGCAGACGGACAATCACGCGCCACCTCGTTCGGATGGACTTGTCCAGACAAGTTCCCGGTGCCCGAGCACCGTGACCGAGACGAGGAGACCGATGATTCCCATCAGACGATCGTGGGGTGCGCTGCTTGCCGCAGGCACCCTCGTGACTGTCGCGATTGCGGGTGGCAGCACCGTCGTCGCCCAGGAGCGCGCCGAGGCCGACGGCCCGGCCTTCGCGCTGCTCGACGAGCAGGTGCGGCTGCAGGACGCCCCCAAGCCCAAGGCCGCGGTCGGTGAGACCTTCCGCATCCCGGAGCCCGTTCCCACCGAGGAGAGCAGCTCCTTCCGGACCGGCGACTACGTCGTCTCGGTGACCTCGCCCGACGGCGTCACCGCGGAGATCTCCCCGACCGGCTCCGCGAGCGAGCCGGTCTACGAGTTCACCCCGCAGACCCCTGGCGACTACCGGATCAGCTACTCGGCCGTCGGCGAGAACGGCACCGTCGACTTCGAGGACTTCGACGTCGTCGCCGGGAACGACGCCGAGGTCGAGAAGGCCCGCGCCGAGGCCGCGCGGCGCACCGCCAACGACAACCAGCCGCAGGTGACCTTCGGCTCGATCGGGGACATCCACAACGAGTGGCGCGACCTGGACAAGGCCTTCGACCTCTACCACGCCCAGGACCTCGACGCGACGCTGTTCGTCGGCGACCTGACGAACAACGCCACCGCGGGCGAGTACGCCGGTCTGAAGGAGGTGCTCGACCGCCGTCTCGACGAGAACGGTGACGGAAAGGACGACATCTCCCTCGTCGCCGCGCTGGGCAACCACGACGTCGGGTCGGGCATGACCGGCTACGACCTCTTCACCCAGTCGACCGGTGGCCAGCGGCCCAACGCCGACTACGTGATCAACGGCTACCACTTCATCACGGTCTCGCCCGGCTCCGGCCGGCTCGACGAGGAGACCGGCCGGCCGACCCAGCGCAGCACGGGCGACTACGCCTACGCGCGCGACTGGCTCCACACCCGGATGGCCGCCGCGACCGCGGAGCACCCCGACCGCCCGGTGTTCGTGCTCGTGCACCACCCCCTCAAGTGCACGCACTACGTCTCGAACGAGTGGTACGGCGCCGGCCTCTCAGAGGGCTGCGGCGACACCTTCAAGTCGGTCTTCGACAACTTCCCCCAGGCCGTCGTCTGGGGCGGGCACATCCACACGCCCAACAACATCTCCACCTCGATCTGGCAGGACGGCGGCTTCACGACCGTCAACGCCCCGCCGCTGGCGTACTTCGAGATGGAGAGCGGCGTCGACAACGACACCACGCCGAACGACGCGGGCGACAACGCGCAGACCGCGGTCGTCGAGGTCGCCGGCAGCGTCGTCAAGGTCAAGAACTACGACCTGCAGGCCGGCCGGTGGATCGACCAGACCTGGACGTGGGACGTCGAGGAAGCGATCAAGAACCCCCAGCGCAACTTCCCCTACACCGACCGCCGCGCGGCCAGGACCGCCGGTCCGAAGTGGCCCGCGGGATCGGCGGTGACCGTCTCCGACATCAAGGAGGACAGCGCGCAGGTGTCGTTCCCGCAGGCGAAGCCGGCGGCCAACGACGTTCAGGACATCGTCCACCTCTACCGTTACCAGGTCGTCGACAAGTCCACCGGTGCGACCGTCGCCGACTTCAAGCAGTGGTCGGGCTTCTACATCCTTCCGCTGCCGGCCACCCGTGGCCACGCCATCCGGAACCTGAAGGGCGATACCCGGTACGAGGTGCGCGTCACGCCCTACAACACCTGGGGGAAGGCGGGCGGGTCGATCTCGACCACCTTCAAGACCGCTCCGCCGCCGCCTCCGGTCGACCCGGCCGACTACCTCGTCTACCAGGACTTCGAGTCGGTCGCCGGCCAGCTCCAGTACGGCGTCGAGCACAACATGCCGGCGAACGCGAGCGTCCTCGGCTGGACCAAGACCACGCCGGCGGGGTGGACGATCACCAACTCCCCGGACATGCCCACCGGCACCAAGGAGATGAACGGCTGGTCGCTGATGACCAAGGCGTTCTGGCAGAACGGTGACGACCAGGACCGCAGCGGCTTCACGCTGGGCCGCAACATCGTGGCCGTGGCCGACCCCGACGAGTGGGACGACGTCAACGACCCGGAGAGCCGTGGCCGCTTCGACTCGACGCTCACCACGCCCAGCGCGCCGATCCCGGCCGGGACCTCGCGCGTCTACCTCGCCTGGGACAACCACTACCGCGAGGAGGAGCCGCAGGAGGCCGAGGTCACCGTCGAGTTCGACACCGGCCAGAAGGTGCAGCTGGTCCACTGGACGCCGGCCAACACCCCGGACCTCAGCCAGGGCAACAAGACCGTCAATCTGCCGGTCGACGTGCCGGCGGGCGCGACCTCGATGAAGGTCAGCTTCCGGCTCTTCAACGCCATGAACGACTGGTACTGGGCCATCGACCACGTTCGACTCGACACCGAGCCGATCGTCTGACCCGCGGGGAGGCCCACCCGGTGCTCGCCGGGCGGGCCTCCTTCCCCCACTTTCGGATCGAGGATCCTCATGACCGCTCCCACCGGCGTACGTCTCCTCGCCGCTGCCGCGCTGGCGCTGCTCACGCCCATCCTGCTGACGCTCCCGGCCTCGGCCCACGGCTTCACCTCCACGGTCTACGCCGAGATGACCCAGCGCGCCGACGGTGTCGTGAGCACCGAGCTCGAGATGGAGTACGTCCTCCTGGTCAGGTCGGTGGCGAAGGCCGAGGCCGATCCCGGGCTGGAGAGCGAGGCCAAGGCCGCGTTCCAGACCTCGGGCGCCGATGTGAGCCTCATCGAGGAGCACCGGGACGCGGTGCTGGGCTACCTCGGCGACCGCTTCCGTGTCTCCGTCGACGGCCAGGACTGTGCGCCGTCGCTGGCCGACGAGCTCCGGACCACCGAGCGCGACGGCGTGCCCCACGTCGTGGTGACGCTCGACCATGCCTGCCCCGAGGTGCCGGGCGACGTCGCGTACGAGGTCTCCAGCGGGCTGTTCCCTGAGTCGGAGGGCTTCGTCGGAAGCACCGAGACGATCCTGGAGTACTCGCTTCCGGACGCTTCCGGCAACACGGTCCTCACCGCCGATGACCCGAGCTTCTCCACGGACGAGTCGTCGCCGACCAGGCTGTTGGACTTCTTCGTCCTCGGTGCCGAGCACCTGCTCTTCGGTATCGACCACATCCTGTTCCTCGTCGCGCTCATCGTCGGCTCCCGTCGTCCGCGCGACATCCTGCTGGCCGCGACCGCGTTCACGGCGGCGCACTCGGTCACCTTCGTCCTCGCGAGCCTCGGCCTGGTGTCGGTCCCGGCCGCGATCGTCGAACCCGTGATCGCGCTGTCGATCGCGGCGGTGGCGGCCTGGCACGTGTGGGGCTCGTGGCGGGACGGTCGCCCCGGTGGCTCCGCGCCGTCGCCCGAGACCTCGGGTGGAGTCGGCCCGGCCTCGTCCGCCCAGGCCGGCGAGGGTGCCGTCGCCCTGGCCGTGCGTACGTCCACCGAGGCTGCGCCGAGGACGGCCGGATCGTGGGCGTCGCGGGTGTCGGGAGAGAAGGTCCGGCTCGCGGTGGTCTTCGGGTTCGGCCTGATCCACGGCCTCGGCTTCGCCGGCGCCCTCGGCATCGACGAGCCGTTCTCGTGGCGGCTGCTGGTGTCCCTGCTCGTCTTCAACCTCGGCATCGAGGTCGTCCAGATGGTGGTGATCGCCCTGGCCTTCCCGGTGCTGTTGGTCCTGCGGCGTCGGCAGCCGGTGATCGGCTGGTGGCTCGGCGTCGCCGCGGCCACCGGGGTCGCGGTCGTCGGGCTCGTCTGGTTCGTCCAACGAGTCCTCGGGATGGGGTGAGCGGTGCAGGAGTCGAGGGCGACGCGTCGATACCACGCCGTCGCGGCCATGTTGGAGAAGCGGATCCGCGCCGGCGAGTACCCGCCGGGCCGGCCGCTCCCGGCCGTGTCCTGCCTGGCTCGGGAGTTCGGGGTCGCTCGGGGCACCGTGGAACGCGCGCTCGCGCGGCTCGAGGCCGACAGTCGTCTCGTCTCCCACCACGGCCGGCACTGGCACCCCCATGTGGCCACCCGTCTGCAGAGCCTCGGGGTGCGCTCGTTCGCGCAGTGGGCGACCTCGTCAGGGCTGAGCCCCGGCGGCCGGTTCGTCGATGTGGCGCGTGGTCGCGCCACCACCCTGGAGGCCCGCGAGCTCGGCGAGCGGCCGGGCAACCCGGTGCTGCGGGTGGTGCGGGTCCGCTCCCTCGACGGGTCGCCGGCGATGGTCGAGCACACCGTGTTTCCCGGCTGGCTCGCCGCGACCATCGAGGCGCTGCCGGTCGAGGCGCCCTCGATCGTCGACGCCGTCGAGGCCGAGCTCGGTGTCCGTCTCGCACACGCCGAGCACCGGATCGAGGCCTTCGCGACCTCGGCCATGGACGGCCGCCTGCTCGGGGTCTCGCGGGGAAGCCCGCTGCTGCGGGTCGTCCGCACCGCGCGGTTCGCCGACGGGCGCTCCTTCGAGTTCAGCGACGACCGCTACCTCCCCGGCGTCGTGTCGCTCTCGCTGGTGACCAGCTCGGCCGGCTGAACGCCGGTCCGGCGGGCGAGCGGGGGTTCTTCCTCGTCCGCCACCGCGTTAAAGTAGACTAAATAACTCATATTACTTGGGAGTGTTTGGTCATGCCGGTCGGCAACCTGTTCACCCGTCGCAGGCGTGCTGCTGTGGCGACGGCCGCGATGAGCGCCCTCGCCGTGACCGGCCTGGTGCACGAGCCGGCCGCGATGGCGGCGGCCCCGACGCGTACGCCTGCTGTGGAACGGCCGGTGAAGAAGCCGAACCTGCTGCTGGTCACGGTCGACGACCTCTCCTATCTCGACATGGACCACCTGCCGCAGGTGCGCAAGCTGGTCGAGCGGACCGGGGTCTCCTTCGCCGAGGGGATCGCGCCGACGCCGATCTGCGTGCCGGCGCGGGCTTCGTTGCTGACCGGGCAGTACGCCCACAACCACGGTGCGCGCACGATCGAGGGGCCCTACGGCGGCTATCAGGCCTTCGACGACTCCTCGACGGTCGCCACCTCTCTGCAGGACGCGGGCTACGCGACGATCCTCGCGGGGAAGTATCTCAATGGCTACGGCGAGGGTCAGAGCCGCGGCGACGTACCGCCCGGATGGGACCAGTGGCGCGCGACCGTCGACCCGTCGACCTACAACTTCCGCTCGCCGAAGTTCAACGTCAACGGCGAGATCATCAAGTCGAAGGGCTACTCCTCGACCGTCATCACCGAGCACGCGAAGGCAGGGATCGCGGCCGAGCGCGGGTCGGGGAAGCCCTGGTTCACCTGGGTCAACTACGTGGCGCCGCACCACGGTGGGCCGTCGGGGCCTGATGACCCGAAGAAGATCTACCCCGGCACCGATGCCGCTCTGTCCGTGACCGTGCCCGATGCCCAGGACCGCGGGTTCTACGACAACGTCCGGATCCCCGCGCGGCCCAACCTCTTCCCCGAGGACACCTCCGGCTACGCGAAGGGTTCCCCCGGGCGTGGGAGGTTCAACCCGAGGAAGAAGGACGCGCTCCGGATCGCCTACCAGCGCCGGCTCGAGGCGATCCGCAGCCTGGACCGCAACATCGCCTCGCTCCTGGTCGGGCTGAAGAGGAGCGGCGGGCTGAAGCGGACCCTGGTCGTCTTCACCTCCGACAACGGCTTCTCCAACGGCTACCACAACCTCAACGGCAAGCTGTGGCACTACGACGAGTCCCTGCGGATCCCGGTGCTGATGAGCGGTCCCGGAGTGCCGCGCGGCCGGACCGTGCGCACCCCGGTCACCAACCCGGACCTTGCCACGACCCTGCTCGCGGCCGCCGGCGCTCGGCCGCCCCGTGCGTCCGACGGGATCGACATCATGCCGTGGCTGCGCGCCCCCGAGCAGGTCCGCGCGATCCCGGTCGCCGGCTGGCGGGTCACCGACGGCAGCCGGCAGCTGTGGTCCGGCGTCCGGGTCGGCTCCTGGACCTACGCCCGCCTGCACACCGGCCAGGTCGAGGTCTACGACCGCTCCTCGGACCCCTACGAGCAGCACAACCTCGCCGCGGACCCGTCCGTCGCGGAGACCGTCAAGGCCCTCGGCCGGCTGGCCTCCCGCTACGAGGACTGCGCCGCCTCGACCTGCCCGAAGGACCTGTACGCCGCCGGCCGGGCCCTCGACCTCGAGGGCCTGTGATGAGGGTCGGCGACCTGGAACGTGAGGCCGCGCGGGCGCGGCTCGTCGAGGCGTACGCCGCGGGGAGGATCGATGCGCCCGAGCTGGAGTCGCGCGCCGCGGCGGTGTGGGGCGCGGCCCGGGCCGCCGAGCTGGCTGCCGTGGTCGATGACCTGGGTGAGGATCCTGTGTCGCCGGGCGGGGCTGACTCCCGATTCGTACGGGATCTTCTGGCGTTCCTGATCTGCGGCGCGATCGCCATCCTGGCCTGGCACCTCACCGGCGAAGGGTTCTTCTGGCCGGTCTGGGTCCTGATCTACACCGGCCTGCCACTGCTGCGGTTCCTGATCCCTAGGAGCGCCACGCACACCTGATGTGCCTCACGCTCCTGGGGTCCGGGTGGCCTTCGTGGGATAACTGGATCATGGGGGTCTCGGGGGAGCTTCGTGTGGACGACGACGGGTGGGAGCGCGAACGGCTGCGTCTGCAGTTGGAGAGTCAGCGGCGGATGCAGGACGGGGTGCTCACCCATGGTCAGCTGATGGCGGCCGGTTTGACGCGCGCAGATCTGGCGCGGATGCAGCGGCGCAAGGAGTTGCGGCGGGTGCATCCGCGGATCTATGTCGACCACACAGGTCCGCTCAACTGGCACCAGCGAGCGTGGGCAGCGGTCCTCTATGCCGCTCCTGCCTATCTGTATGGCCCGAGCGCGGAACCCCCGCGGACGGAGCAGCTCGCGCGCCCGGGGTTCGTCCCCGATCCGATCCATGTCGCGATCGATCAGTCGCGCCGGGTCAAGGCGCAGCCGGGCATCGTGATCCACAGGATCACCAACCTCGAAAGCCACGCCTTTGGCGGCACTCCACCGCGGCTGAGGCTCGAGGACAACGCGTTGGTGATGGCACATGAGGCGCGTTCAGAGCTCGACGCCGTGGCCTGTCTTGCGCAGGTCGCCGGGCGGTCGTACGTCACTCCGACGTCCCTGCGGGCGGCGCTTGGTCGATTCCCGTCGCTGCGTCGGCGCGCGTGGATCGGCGCGATCGTCGATGACCTGGAGTCCGGGAGTCACTCGGTCCTCGAGCACGGCTACCTCACCAAGGTCGAGCGCGCGCATGGTCTCCCGCCGGCCGAGCGGCAGTCGCCGCGCACGGCGCCGAGCGGCAGCCAGTTCCGTGACGTCGAGTATGTGGCGTATGGACTCGTTGTCGAGCTCGACGGTGCCCTTGGTCACGACGCGTGGCGTGATCAGGCGCGGGACGCCGACCGTGCCCTCGACGATCTCGCTGCGTCGGGAACGGTCACGGCTCGGCTTCGCTGGCACCAGGTGTTCGACACTCCGTGTCGCACGGCCCAAGCTGTGGCGCGGATTCTCAGAACCCGCGGCTGGGCGGGGACCCCAGCTGCGTGCTCGGACGACTGCCCGGTTGCCGCTGACCGTAGGAGCGAAGATCACGCCAGGCGTGACTGGCGCTCCTGAGGTTGTTCGGTAAGAGTGTCAGCCGGGACGTTGCCCGACTCGATCTCCCGCGCCAACTCCCGGATGCGTACGCCGCTGGCGGTCCAGCTGCCGGCGCGCTCCTCGTGGATCGGGGTGAAGGCGCGGCGCACCTCGACGGTCCAGTGACGGCCGAAGACGACCCGGGCGCCGATGGCGAAGGGGAGGATCGCGAGCAGGAGGAGGAGCTCGATGCCGGTCAGGAGCACGACCACGACGACCACGAGGATGATCGGCAGCGCGATGACGAGCCAGAGCACCAGGAGGATCGCGCTGATCGGGTCGTCGCCGGACGGTGGGCCGAGGGGGACGTCGAACCCGTCGAGGCTCAACCGGCGGGACTTGCGCTGCCAGGGGACCCAGCGGCGGGTGACCCGGTAGGTCTGTCCGCCTGGGGTGCGTACCTTCACGGCGCTCAACGTAACGGCGCGTCTCAGTTAGCGGTTGTAAACCTCACACTTTGTGGTCACCGCCACTTCATCCGCCTAAGGTTCGATCCATGAACGACGCCGCTCGCGCCGACTCGTTGCGCCTTGCCCAGCCGGCGGATGCCCATTCCCAGGCAGAGTGGGAGGCGGCGACCGCTGCTGTCCTCCGCAAGAGTGGTCGGCTGAGCGCCGACGACGCCGACTCGCTCGTCTGGGACAAGCTGACCCGCACCTCCCTCGACGGACTCCGGATCGCCCCGCTGGGGCTGCCGGACACGTCCTTCGCCGACGTGGCGCGTCCGACGCGCGTCGGCGCCTGGGACATCCGCTCGCTCGTCTCCGGCCTGTCCGGGGTGGACGCGAAGGCGGCCAACGAGTCGGCTCTGGTCGACCTCGACGGCGGGGTCTCCTCGCTGTGGGTCGCCGCCGACGAGACCACCGACCTGAACGTACTGCTCGACAAGGTGCTCCTCGACCTGGCTCCGGTCGTGCTCGACGCGCCGATCGGTGCGGTCAAGGTCGCCCAGAACCTGCTCGCGCTGATCGCCGAGCGTGGCACCGGGCTGCACGCCGCGACCAACCTGGGTGCCGACCCGATGGGCGCGCTGCTGCGCGACCTGCCGCTGGCGCCCGACGAGGCGTTCGCCGAGCTGGTCGACCTCGCCCGCCTGGCCCAGGGAATCGGGGTGCGCGCGATCGTCGTCGACGCCACCGCCGCCCACGATCTCGGCGCCTCCGACGTCCAGGAGCTCGGCTGGTCGATCGCGGTCGGCGTCGCCTACCTGCGCGCGCTGACCGAGGCCGGGTTCTCGCCGGCCGTGGCGGCGAGCCTCATCGACTTCCGCTACGCGGCCACCGACGAGCAGTTCCCGACGATCGCCAAGCTGCGGGCCGCCCGCCAGCTGTGGGCGCGCGTGCTCGAGCTCTCCGGGGCCGAGGGCGTGGAGATGCGCATCCACGCGGTGAGCTCACGGCCGATGCTGTCGAAGTACGACCCCTACGTGAACATGCTGCGCGGCACCGTCGCGGCCTTCGCCGCCGGTGTCGGCGGGGCGGACGCGGTCACCGTGCTGCCCTTCGACTCCGCCAACGGGGTGCCGGACGGGTTCGGACGCCGGATCGCCCGCAACGTGTCCCACCTGCTGATCGACGAGTCCCACGTCGCGGCCGTCGCCGACCCCGCCGGCGGCTCCTTCGCGGTCGAGCGGCTGACCGCCGACATGGCCGCCGCCGGCTGGGAGGCATTCATCCAGCTCGAGGAGGAGTGGACCGGGGCCAACGCCGTCGGTGGCCACGACTTCTCGCCCTTCCGCGACCGGATCGCCGCGGTCTCCGCGGCCCGGGAGAAGGCGATCGCGCGCCGCAAGCGCCCGATCACCGGGCTCACCGAGTTCCCCAACCTCGCCGAGACGCTGCCCGAGCGGCCGGTCGACCCGCTCAACGAGCGGGTGGTGCGCTACGGCGCCTCCTTCGAGGCGCTGCGCGACACCCCCGCCACCGCCAAGGTCTTCCTCGCGACCCTCGGCACCGTCGCCCAGCACACCGCCCGGGCGACCTTCGCGACCAACCTCCTCGCTGCCGGTGGCATCGGCGTCGAGGTCGCGGGTGCGACCGCGGACGCCGAGGAGCTGGTCGGGAAGTACCGTGCAGCTTCACTGGGGCATGCCGGCGCGCCGCCGGTCGTCTGCCTGGCCGGTTCGGACAAGGCGTACGCCGAGTGGGGCGCGGCCGCGATCGCGGCCCTGCGCGAGGCGGGTGCCACGCACGTGATCATCGCCGGGAAGCCCGACGCCGTCGACGCCGAGGTGGACGACGCCGCCTCGATGGGTGTCGACGCCCTCGCCTTCCTGACCGCTACGAGGGAGAAGCTCTCATGACGATTCCCAGCTCCTTCAAGGGCCTTCCGCTGAAGGGCGAGACCCCGGCGTACGCTGCCGCCGCTCCTTCGGGCGAAGGCTGGCTGAGCCCCGAGGGCATCGAGATCCAGCCGGCGTACGGGCCTGCGGATCTCGAGGGTCTCGACGCGCTCGACACCTTCCCCGGCCTGAGCCCGTTCCTGCGCGGGCCCTACCCGACGATGTACACGACCCAGCCGTGGACGATCCGGCAGTACGCCGGGTTCTCGACGGCCGAGGAGTCCAACGCCTTCTACCGGCGCAACCTCGCGGCCGGCCAGAAGGGTCTGAGCGTCGCCTTCGACCTGGCCACCCACCGTGGCTACGACTCCGACCACCCGCGGGTGCGCGGTGACGTCGGGATGGCGGGCGTCGCGATCGACTCGATCTACGACACCAGGACGCTGTTCGACGGCATCCCGCTGGACCAGATGTCGGTCTCGATGACCATGAACGGTGCGGTGCTGCCGGTGCTGGCGCTCTACATCGTGGCTGCTGAGGAGCAGGGGGTTCCGCCCGAGAAGCTGGCCGGGACCATCCAGAACGACATCCTCAAGGAGTTCATGGTCCGCAACACCTACATCTACCCGCCGGCGGCGTCGATGCGGATCATCGGCGACATCTTCTCCTACACCGCCGCGAAGATGCCCCGGTTCAACTCGATCTCGATCTCCGGCTACCACATGCAGGAGGCCGGGGCGACGGCTGACCTCGAGCTCGCCTACACACTGGCGGACGGGGTGGAGTATCTCCGCACCGGCCTCGCCGCCGGGCTGGACGTGGACGCCTTCGCGCCGCGCCTGTCGTTCTTCTGGGCCATCGGGATGAACTTCTTCATGGAGGTCGCCAAGATGCGCGCGGCCCGCGCCCTCTGGTCGCGCCTCGTGAGCCAGTTCGACCCGAAGAACCCGAAGTCGCTGTCGCTGCGGACCCACTCCCAGACGAGTGGCTGGTCGCTGACCGCCCAGGACGTCTTCAACAACGTCGGCCGCACCGCGATCGAGGCGATGGCCGCGACCCAGGGTCACACCCAGTCGCTGCACACCAACGCCCTCGACGAGGCGATCGCGCTGCCGACAGACTTCTCGGCCCGCATCGCCCGCAACACCCAGCTGCTCCTGCAGCAGGAGAGCGGCACCACCGAGATCATCGACCCGTGGGGCGGCTCCTACTACGTGGAGAAGCTCACCCACGATCTCGCCGAGCGCGCCTGGGCCCACATCCAGGAGGCCGAGGCGGCCGGCGGGATGGCCAAGGCGATCGAGCAGGGCATCCCGAAGATGCGTATCGAGGAGGCCGCGGCCCGCACCCAGGCGCGCCTCGATTCCGGTGCCCAGAAGCTGATCGGCGTCAACACCTTCCGGCTCCCCGCCGAGGACCCGCTCGACGTGCTCAAGGTCGACAACGACCAGGTCTACAAGCAGCAGGTCGCCAAGCTGGAGCGGTTGCGCGCCGAGCGCGACGACGAGGACGTACGCCGGGCCCTGGAGGCCATCACCAACGCTGCCGGGGCCGAGAAGTCCGCGGCGAACCTCGACGGCAACCTGCTCGCGCTGGCCGTCGACGCGGCCCGCGCCAAGGCCACCGTCGGGGAGATCTCCGACGCGATGGAGACGGCCTGGGGACGCCACCAGGCGGTGATCCGTACCATCTCCGGTGTGTACCGGGACGAGGCGACGACGTCGGGTGACTCGAAGGTCACCGAGGTGTTGAAGGCGACCAAGGAGTTCGAGGAGGCCGAGGGCCGCCGCCCGCGCATCCTCGTCGCGAAGATGGGCCAGGACGGTCACGACCGTGGCCAGAAGGTCGTGGTCTCGGCCTTCGCCGACCTCGGCTTCGACGTCGACGTAGGCCCGCTGTTCTCCACGCCCGAGGAGGTCGCGCAGCAGGCGGTCGACGCCGACGTACACATCGTCGGGGTCTCGTCGCTGGCTGCCGGTCACCTCGCCCTGCTCCCCGCGCTGAAGGCGGCGCTGGAGGAGCAGGGACGCCCGGACATCATGATCGTCATCGGCGGTGTCATCCCGCCCGACGACGTGGCGACGCTCGAGCAGATGGGCGCGGCCGCGGTCTTCCTGCCGGGCACCGTGATCGCCGACTCCGCGATCGATCTGCTCGGCCGGCTGCGGGAGCAGCTCGATCACTGAGGTCTGACAGACCCGGAGTTTGTCCTCGCCGGGGGCGTCGGGCTCGTCTAGCCTCAGAGCTGTGACGGACCTACGCCCCGGGCGGGCATCCGGGGACGGGCTGGTGAGGGTCGGCGCCTATGAGCTCCTCACCAAGCTCGGTGAGGGCGGCATGGGCGTCGTCCACCTGGCCCGCCACGAGGAGACCGGCGAGCGGGTGGCGCTGAAGGTGCTGCGTACGCATGTCGTCGGGGACGAGGAGACCCGTGCCCGGCTGGAGCGCGAGGTCAGGTCGCTGCGGCAGGTGCGCAGCCCGTGGATCGCCGAGATCGTCGACGCCGACCCCTACGCGGACCTTCCCTACGTCGCGACCCGCTACGTGCCGGGGCCGACGCTGCACGACCGGATCAAGGACGACGGGCCGGTCCTCGGTGAGGACCGGTTCTGGCTGGCGCGCTGCCTCGCCGACGGGGTGGCGGCCTGCCACGACGCCGGCGTGCTGCACCGTGACGTGAAGCCCTCCAACGTGGTGATGGAGGGACGTACGCCGGTGCTGATCGACTTCGGGCTCGCCCGGGTCGCCGACGATCCCAAGATCACCCTCACCGGATGGCTGGTCGGCACCCCGGGCTACCTGGCGCCGGAGATCCTGGAGGGCACGCCCTCCTCGCCGGCCAGTGACGTGCACTCATGGGCGGCCACCACCGCCTACGCGCTGCTGGGCCGACCTCCGTTCGGGACCGGGCCGTCGATGGCCGTCCTGGATCGCGTACGCCGCGGCCAGCACGATCTCGACGGCATCGAGGGCTCGATGCGTGAGGTCCTTGCGGCCGCGCTGGCGACCGATCCCGCGGACCGGCCGGGTCTCGAGGAGCTGCGGGAGTGGCTGATGGAGCCCGAGGTGCCGTGGTCCGGTGGCGACGCCGCGGCGGTGACGAAGGTGCTGCCGCTGACGATGCCGCTGGCCGCCGCACCCATGAACCCAGGGCTGAAGCCGACGCTGGTCGACCCGGACGCCGCCGGCGACGCGGTGACGGAGGTGGCGACTCCTGCGGTCGAGGAGGTGCCGCCGACCGCGGTCACCGTCGCCGATGTCCCGGCCGAGCCCGTGGTGGTGCGCCGGTTCGACCCGCAGTCGCCGCCCCCGCCCGCTCCGCCACCCGAGCCGGGCTGGAGCCCGCCCAGCAAGCACGCCAATCTCAAGCGCTGGCCGGGTCCGATGCACTTCCTGATCCTGGTCGCGCTCGCCGCGATACTGGCCGGGGTCGTCGCCGCCTACCCGCTCCCGGGCGCTGCTCTGCTCGGAACCGGGGTCTGGCTGCTGCGCGCCACCTCGCTCGCCGCCGATCACCTGTCGAAGCGCCGCGAGGCGCGGGGACGGAAGTGGTACGACGGAACCTGGGCGCTGATCCGCTCGCCCTGGGACCTCCTGCGCGCCGTCCCCGGCACGGCGGCGCTGACCGCGCTGACGGGAGTCATCGCGGCCGCTGTCGGTGTGGGGCTTCTGGCGCTCGGGCTGCCGCTGGCCGCGGTGCTCTACGCCGCCGCGATGATTTTCATGTCCGCGGCCTGGCTCGCCTCCCAGCGGGTCCGCGACACCGTCGGCCCGATCGCTCGGGCAGCCTCCTCGCCGCCGCAGCGGTGGATCGTCGCCGTCATCGGCCTGGCGATCCTCGCCGCGGCCGTCGCCTGGTACGCGCTGCAGATGGGCGTCTCGTGGGTGCCGCTGGACGACGCCCGGTCGAGCCGGCTCCCCGACGTCCTCCGGGAGATCCTGCGGCGTGCTCGCTGATCAGGGCGCGGCCGCCCGGAGCCGCTCGAGCAGCGGCCGGGCGGCCTCGGCGAGGAACCTGTCCTGGGTGTCGCCGCCGATCTGCACCAACGCGACGTCGGTGAAGCCCGCCTTCCAGTAGGCCGAGACCGCCTCGACGATCGCATCCAGGTCGGGACCGCACGGCACCGACCGGGCGACGTCCTCGGGACGGACGAGCTGGGTGGCCGCGGCGAAACCGGCCGGCGTGGGCAGGTTGGCGTTGACCTCCCAGCCGCCGCTGAACCAGCGCATCTGCTCGTGCGCACGGCGTACGGCGGTCTCCTCGTCGGGGTCCCAGCAGATCGGGATCTGGCCGATCGCGCGGGCCTCGGTGCCGATCCGCTTGGCGCCCTCGACACCGTTCCAGGTGTCGACCAGCGACGCCTCGGGCTCGACGGCGATCAGGTGGTCGGCCAGCGGGGCCAGCTCTTCGATGGCGCGCTCGCCGCCCACGGCGAGCCCGATCTCGACCGGCTCCTCGGGGAGGTCCCAGATCCGGGCGGAGTCGACCTGGAAGTACTCACCGCGGTGGTTCGACGAGCTCGCCGGTGTGCAGGTCACGGATGATCCCGACCGCCTCGCGGAGCATCGCGTGCCGCTCCTGGACCGAGGGCCAGCCCTGGCCGACGACATGCTCGTTGAGGCTCTCGCCGGAGCCGAGGCCGAGCCGGAAGCGGCCCTCGGCGAGCAGCTGCACGGTCGCGGCCTTCTGCGCCACCACGGCGGGGTGGTAGCGGAGCGTCGGGCAGGTGACGTACGTCATCAGGCCCACGCGCGAGGTGGCATGGGCGACCGCGCCGAGCACGCTCCAGGCGTACGGCGCGTGCCCCTGCTCCGTCAGCCACGGCGAGTAGTGGTCGCTCATCACCTCGAAGTCGAAGCCGGCCTCCTCGGCGGAGGAGGCGTAGCGGACGAGGTCGCGAGGTCCGCTCTGCTCGGTGAACAGGGTGTAGCCGAGATCCGTCATGCCTGCCCGGTACCCATGTCCTGGGTGGCCATTCGTGCAGTCACAGTCGCGCCAAGAGCGCTCCACCGTGGATGCCGACGACCTGCCCGGTGGTGAACCCGGCTGCCGGCGAGACGAGGTGAGCCACCAGCGCGGCGACCTCCTCCGGGGCGCCGGGGCGTCCGACGGGAATCTGCGAGGTGCGCTGGGCGATCAGCTCGGGGCTGCGGCGGGAGTCCCAGAACTCGGTGTCCGGGACGAAACCGGGAGCGACCGCGTTGGCGGTGATCCCGTCCGCCGCGACCTCGGCGGCGAGCCCGGTGATCCAGGTGTTGATCGCGCCCTTGGAGGCTCCGTACGACCCCGGGCCGCGCAGCGCCGCGATCGAGCTCATCGCGACGATCCGGCCGCCCGACCGGGCCAGTCTGGGCAACAGCGCTTCGACCGGGAGCACCGCGGTGAGCACGTTGAGCCGGTAGTCGGCCGCCCAGTCGTGGGCCAGCGCCTCGAGGTCGTCGCCGGTCGAGGGCGTGATGCCGCCGGCATTGAGGACGAGCACGTCCACGCGGTCGGGGCAGGCATCGGCCAGGGCACGTACGTCGCTCGGATCGGCGCAGTCGGCGACGACGTACGTCACCCGATCGGCGCCGACGGCGGCGTTGATCTCCTTGGTCGCGGTCTCGAGCACCTCCGCCCGGCGACCGACGATGGTCACCTCGAGGCCGTCCGCCGCCAGCCGATCGGCGATCGCGCGTCCCAGTCCGGTCCCGCCGCCTGTCACCACCGCTGTTCTCGTCATCTCGGTCACGTCGGTCGAGCGTACCGGCGCTCACCAGGCTCCGCTGGTCGAGCCGGGCCGCGGGGTGCCGGGTGTTTTGGCTAAGGTGCTGGGCATGCCAGGGCCCGACGTACAAGACCTTCTCGACGGCATCAGCGACGGCAAGCGGGCGGCGGTGTCACGGGCGATCACCTTGGTGGAGTCGACCAAGCCGCAGCACCGTGACATCGCCCGCGAGCTGCTCACCAAGCTCCCCGCGGGCGACACCGTGCGGGTCGGGATCTCCGGCGTCCCCGGCGTCGGCAAGTCGACCTTCATCGAGGCGCTCGGCAGCCGGCTGACTGCCAACGGCCTCAAGGTCGGGGTGCTGGCCGTCGACCCGTCCTCGGTACGCACCGGCGGCTCCGTCCTGGGCGACAAGACGCGCATGCAGCGGCTCTCGGTGGACCCCAACGCCTTCATCCGGCCCTCGCCGAGCGCCGGCACGCTCGGCGGGGTCGCCCGGGCGACCGTGCAGGCGATGGCGGTGCTGGAGGCGGCCGGCTACGACGTGATCCTCGTCGAGACGGTCGGTGTCGGGCAGTCCGAGGTGACCGTGGCCGGGATGGTGGACACGTTCCTGTTCCTCACCATCGCGCGCACCGGCGACCAGCTGCAGGGGATCAAGAAGGGCATCCTGGAGATCTCCGACGTGATCGCGGTCAACAAGGCCGACCCGAACGACCCCCACCGCGCCCAGGAGGCGCGCGCGGCCGCGCGCGAGCTCGCCGGCGCCCTGCGACTGGTGCGCTCGCGTGAGGAGTGGGCGCCGCCGGTGATCACCGCCTCGGCACTCCATGACGACGGGGTCGACTCGGTGTGGGAGCAGGTGATGGCGCACCGCGCCCATCTCGGCGAGGACGGCCTGCGCACCAAGCGTGCCGAGCAGCAGCTCGACTTCACCTGGGCACTGGTCCGAGACGAGCTCGACCAGCGGCTGAAGCACTCGCCGGGCGTCAAGGCGATCCGCGACCAGATCCGTGGCGAGGTGCTTTCCGGCGAGCTTCCGGCGACCGTGGCCGCGGACAGGATCCTGGCCGCCTACGACAAGGATTAGTCTGACGGGACCATGCTGGAGCCTGCTGCCTTCCTCGCCGAGCGAGTCGACGCCTACGATGCCGAGCTGATCGACCTGCGACGGGACATCCACGCCCACCCGGAGCTCTCCTGGCAGGAGCATCGCACCACCGAGCTGATCGCCGAGCGGCTGGAGAAGGCGGGCTGGCAGGTCGACCGGCCCTCCGCGACCGGTCTCATCGCTGATCTGGGCGAGGGGGAGAGGGTCGTCGCGCTGCGCGGCGACATGGACGCGCTGCCCGTCGACGACGTCACCACCGACATCTGGACGAGCACCGTCCCCGGGGTCGCCCACGCATGCGGCCACGACGTACACACCACGGCGCTGCTCGGCGCCGGCCTCGCCCTGGCCGACCTGCACCGCGAGTCGCCGCTGCCCGGGGGCGTACGCCTGCTGTTCCAGCCCGCCGAGGAGGTCATGCCGGGCGGGGCGCTGCACCTGATGAGCCTGGGTGCGCTCGACGACGTGGAGCGGATCTTCGCGCTGCACTGCGACCCGACCGTGGACGTCGGACGCGTCGGGATCCGCTCCGGTGCGCTGACCAGCGCGGCCGACCTGATCGAGGTGCACCTGAGCGGCACCGGCGGTCACACCTCGCGCCCGCACCTGACCGGCGACCTCGTCTTCGCTCTCGCCAAGGTGACCACCGAGCTGCCCGCGATCCTGAGCCGGAGGATGGACCCACGAGCCGGGGTCAGCGTCGTCTGGGGCAAGGTCTCGGCAGGTCAGGCACACAACGTCATCCCCGGCCACGGCCTGGTCGCCGGCACCGTGCGGATCCTCGACAGCGACGCCTGGAGCGAGGTCGAGCACGTGGTGCGCGAGGTCGTCGCCGAGATCATCGCGCCCTACGGGGTGACGGCCGCGGTCGACTACACCCGGGGCGTCCCGCCGGTGAGCAACGACGAGGAGTCCCACCAGATCCTCACCGAGGCGGTCCGTGACGTCCTCGGCGAGCGGGGCGCGGTCGTCTCCGCGCAGAGCCTCGGGGGCGAGGACTTCGGCTGGTACCAGGAGCAGGTGCCGGGGTCGATGTTCCGGCTCGGCGTACGCACCCCCGGCGGCCCCACCTACGACCTCCACCAGGGCGACCTGCGCATCGACGAACGAGCGGTGGGCGTCGGCGCCAAGGTCCTGGCCGCCGCCGCCCACCGCACGCTGGGCTAGCTCCTCGGGAGCTAGCCCTTTCGGTAGGGCACGCCGTCGGCGGCCGGGGCACGTGAGTGCCCGACGAGCCCGGCGACGGCGAAGATGGTCACCACGTAGGGCAGCATCAGCATGAACTGGGACGGCACCGGCGAGCCGATGACCGAGAGCACCGACTCGACGTTGGTCGCGAAGCCGAAGAGCAGCGCCGCCAGCGTCGCCTTGATCGGGTCCCACTTGCCGAAGATCACCGCCGCCAGCGCGATGTAGCCCGCACCGCCCGTCATCTCACGTCCGAACGACGGCACCGAGACGAGCGTGTAGGTCGCGCCGCCGATGCCCGCGATCGCGCCGGCCAGCAGCACGGTGCGGTAGCGGGTGGCGATCACGTTGATGCCGACCGTGTCGGCCGCCTTCGGGTGCTCGCCGACCGCGCGGACCCGCAGGCCCCACTTGGAGCGGTAGAGCGCCCAGGCGACCAGGACGACCGCGGCGTACATCAGGTAGACCAGCACGGTCTGGCGGAAGAAGATCGGGCCGATGACCGGGATGCCCGACAGCAGCGGGATCTCCAGACGTGGGAAGTGGGGCGGGTTGTTGAGGGCAGCCGCATTCTCCGAGAGGACCTGGGAGAACATGAAGCTGGTGAAGCCGATGACGAGCACGTTGAGGACGACACCGACGATGACCTGTTCGACCCAGTAGGTGATCGCGAAGAGGCCGAGCAGCAGCGCGATGAGCATGCCCGCGAGCATCGCCGCGATCAGACCCGCCCACGGGGAGCCCGTGACCGAGGCGGTGATCGCCGCGCCGAAGGCGCCGAAGAGCAGCTGGCCGTCGATGGCGATGTTGACCACGCCCGCCCGCTCACCGAGTACGCCGCCGAGCGCACCGAACACCAGCGGAACCGCCAGCGCGAGCGCGCCGGCGAGCAGGCCGACCACGGGAAGCGTCTTGCCCGCGACCGCCCAGGCGAGGAAGCCGGACACCGCGACGACCGCGAACGCGGCGACCACGACCAGGTGCGTCTTGCGGCCGGAGTAGGCGTTCCAGGCTGCGTACGCCGTGCCGAGGAGACACAGGACCACGGCCGTCCAGACGATGGCGTTGGCCGGCAGCGCGATGTCGGGGATGGTGAACCAGTCGCCGTCGCGGCTCCACCGGAAGGTGGAGTCACCGGCGCGGGGACGTACGAGGACGAGCAGCGCCACCAGCACGGTGAACGCGGCCATCACGCCGGGCGTCTTCCACAGGCCCGGGATGCGCTCGGCGACGGCGGGTGCGTCGGAGTTGACCGGAAGATCGACAGCGGACACGGTCAGGCCTCCTTCGTGGGGAGTCGGAAGATCGCCTTCACCAGGGGCGGTGCGGCGAGGAAGAGCACGATCAGGGACTGGATGACCAGCACGATGTCGACCGGAATGCCCTCGGAGGCCTGCATGAAGAAGCCGCCGGACTTGAACGCGCCGAACAGGATGCCGGCGGCCAGGATGCCGAAGGGACGCGAGCGGCCCAGCAGTGCGACGGTGATCGCGTCGAAGCCGATCCCGGCGTCGAGACCGCTGGTCGCGCCGTCGGTCACCGAGCCGAGCACCTGGTTGACCCCGGCCATCCCGACCAGGGCGCCGGAGATCAGGAACGCGCTGAAGTAGGTGCCCCCGACGTTGATGCCCGCCGCCCGTGCGGCCGACGGGTTCTCACCCACCGCCCGGAACCGGTAGCCCAGCGAGGAGCGGTTGAGGATCCACCAGACCAGGAACGTCGCCAGCACCGCGAGCAGGAACCCGGCGTGCAGGTTGAACTGCGGGCCGAGCAGGTCCGGCAGGATCGCCGACTCCGGCATCGGCGACGACTTCGGGTTGCCCGAGCCCGGTGCCTGGAGCAGCGACTTGCGCGTCAGTGCGTAGAAGACCAGGTAGTAGCCGACGTAGTTGAGCATGATCGTCACGATCACCTCGTGGGCACCGGTGAGGGCCTTGAGGAGGCCGGCGATGCCGCCCCACAGGGCCGCAACCAGCGCGCCGACGAGGATCGCCAGCGGCAGGTGCACGATCATCGGCAGGTCGAGCCTGACTGCGACGAACGCGGCCGCTGCGCCACCGAGCAGCATCTGGCCACGCCCGCCGATGTTGAAGAGACCGGCCCGGAAGGTCAGGCCGATGCCGAGCCCGGCCAGCGTCAGCGGCGCGGCGAACTTCAGCGTCTCGGTGATCGGCTTGATCTGCTGGACGAACGTGCCGCCCAGGTCGTTGTAGACCGCACCTCGCCACAGCGAGACGTACGCCCCGGAGATGGCCTCCCACGCGTAGTAGAACGTGTCGGAGGGGCGGGCGAAGAAGTAGGAGAGCCCGTAGCGGACGTCCTCGTCGGTGAAGAGGATCATCAGCGACCCGAAGAACATCGCGAGCACCACCGAGAGCACCGCGACGAGGGCGTTGCCCGTGGTGATCTCCCGCAGCGCCAGGTGCCAGCGGCTGGCCTCGGGCACCCGGTCGGTGTCGGAGGCCGTCTTCGTGTCGGTCGACCCCGCCTCGGGCGTCTCCGTGGGTTCCGTCTCGGCCGGCTCGTTCTCCGGCCCCTTCGTGCTCACGCTTCGCTCCCTTCAGGAGACTCGCCGGCCATCATCAGGCCGAGGGTGTCGCGGGAGGTGTCGGCGGGGACGATGCCGACGACCCGCCCGCGGTAGAGGACCATGATCCGGTCGGCGAGAGCGGAGATCTCGTCGAGCTCGGAGGAAACGACGAGCACCGGGACACCCGCATCCCGTGCCGCCACGATCTGCTTGTGGATGAACTCGATCGACCCGACGTCGACGCCACGGGTCGGCTGGGCGGCGACGAGGAGCCGCAGGTCACGAGAGAGCTCGCGAGCGACGACGACCTTCTGCTGGTTGCCGCCCGACAGCTGCCCGGCCAGGGTCGAGACCCCGGGGGCGCGTACGTCGTACTCCGCCAGCTTCTCCTTGGCGAAGGTGTCGAGCTTCTTGAGGTTCAGCGAGCCGCGGGAGACGAAGGGCTCGTCGAAGCTGCGGTTGAGCATGAGGTTCTCGGCGATGGTGAAGTTGCCGACCAGGCCGTCGACCTGCCGGTCCTCGGGGATGAACCCGATGCCGGCCTCGAGGGCCTTGCGCACCGAACGGCCCACGATCTCGTGGCCGTCGAGCTTGATCGAGCCCTCGATGTGCGGCGCCAGGCCGACCATGGCCTCGGTGAGCTCGGTCTGTCCGTTGCCCTGGACGCCGGCGACGGCCAGGATCTCTCCGGCGTCGATGTGGAAGCTGATTCCGTCGACATGGATGTAGCCGTCCTCGTCGGCGACGGTCAGGTCGGAGACGACCAGTGCACGCTCGCCGGGCTTGGCCGGGTCCTTGTGGACCTTGAGCTCGACCGGGCGTCCGACCATCAGGGCCGCGAGCTCGGCGTTGGACGCCTCGGGGGACGCCTCGCCGACCACGGCGCCACGGCGGATGACCGTGATCCGGTCGGCCACCTCGCGCACCTCGCGCAGCTTGTGGGTGATGAACACGATGCCGGTGCCGGACTCCTTGAGCTGGCGCATGATCGCCATCAGCTCGTCGGTCTCCTGCGGCGTCAGCACGGCGGTCGGCTCGTCGAAGACGAGCACCTCGGCGTCGCGCGAGAGCGCCTTGATGATCTCGACCCGCTGCTGCACGCCGACGGGGAGGTCCTCGACGAGCGCGTCGGGATCCACCTGGAAGCCGAAGCGCTCGGAGATCTCCCGGACCTGCTTGCGGGCGGCGTCGAGGTCGAGCTTGCCGGCGAACCCGGTGGCCTCGTGGCCGAGCATGACGTTCTCGGCGACGGTGAAGACCGGGATGAGCATGAAGTGCTGGTGCACCATGCCGATACCGGCGGCCATCGCGTCGCCGGGGCCCTTGAAGCGCTGTGGCTGGTCGTCGATGAGGATCTCGCCCTCGTCGGCCTGGTAGAGGCCGTAGAGGACGTTCATCAGCGTGGACTTGCCCGCGCCGTTCTCGCCGAGGAGGCAGTGGATCTCACCTGGTTCGATGGTCAGGGAGATGTGGTCGTTGGCGACCAGGGAGCCGAAGCGCTTGGTGATGTCGCGAAGCGCGAGTCTCATGGCACGGATCATTCCTTGCAGGGGTGGAGAGATTCCAAAGTACGGGGCGAGGGGGCCGGGTCTCCGGCCCCCTCGCGCTTGCTCGTCAGAGCTGGATCACTTGGCCAGGTAGGAGTTGACCTTGATCGAGCCGTCCTTGATGCCCGCCGTGACTTCCTCGATCTCGTCGGGGAGGGTCTCGGAGACCTTCGACTCGAAGTTGTGGAACGGCGCCAGGCCGACCCCGTCGTTCTCGAGGGTGCCGACGTACGGCGTCGCGTCGAACTTGTCCTCACCCGCGGCGAGGATGACATCCGTGGTGGAGGTCTTCATGTTCTTCAGGATGGAGGTGAGCACGACGTCCTGGGTGTTCGGGTCGGTCTCGTAGAAGTCGGCGTCGACACCGATCAGGGCGACCTCCTTGCCGGAGTCCTCGATCGCGGTGAGCGCACCCTGGTAGATCGGACCGCCGACCGGCAGGATCACGTCGGCGTTCTGGTCGATGATCTGGCGGGCGGTGTTGGTGGCCTTCTCGTTGGCGACGAACTCACCGGTGAAGGAGCCCTTCTCGCCGCCCTCGTAGCCGACGACCTTGACGTCCTTGTTCTTGGTCTTCGCGTAGTACTCCACGCCCTGCTTGAAGCCGTCCATGAAGATCGTGACGGTCGGGAAGGGCTGGCCACCGTAGGTCCCGACGACACCGGTCTTGGTGTAGTCGGCGGCGACGTAGCCGGCCAGGAACGCGGCCTGAGCGGTGTCGTAGAGGATCGGCTTGATGTTCTCGGCGTCGGTCTTGCCGTCGAAGTCGGCGTCGGCCGCGTCGTCGATCAGGACGTACTCGGTCTCCGGGTTGGCCTTGGCGGACTCGATCGTCGCGGCCGAGAGTGCGAAGCCGACGGTGACGATGGTGTCGCAACCCTGCCCGACCAGGCTCTCCAGGTTGGAGGTGTAGTCGTTGGGGCTGTTGGATTCGACGTCCTTGAACTTCGAGCCCAGCTCGTCGGCGGCTTCCTTCACGCCCTCGTAGCTGAGCTGGTTGAACGACTTGTCGTCGAATCCGCCCTCGTCGGAGACGATGCAGGGAAGGTAGTCGCTGTTGCCCTCCCCAGCGCGCTCGGCCGGCGCCTCTCCGCACGCGGCGAGCGCGGCAGCGGTCAGGACCGCGGCGAAGCCGCCGGCGGCGGCCTTCTTGATGTTGTTCTTCACTGGTGCCTCCAGGTCGTTGCTCCGCAAATCACGGTGCAAAGGACATTCATGTCCGAACGTTCTCCCCAATGACCGAGCAACGCCAGGGATTACGCGAACGGTTACCAACTTTTGATCTCGACGAAGCCTAAGCCTCGTAGCCTGTCTTCCGGTTGTCCGGACAGGCTTTAAGGTCGAACCATGACCGAGAAGCAGACGTACGCCACAGAGGGCTTTGACTGGGAAGGCCTGCGTGCGCAGGCGGTCGAGGCCGCAAAAAATGCGTACGCGCCCTACTCCAACTTCCCCGTCGGAGTGGCCGGAATCGCCGACGACGGGCGCCTCCTCCACGGGTGCAACGTGGAGAACGCGGCCTACGGGGTCACGCTGTGCGCCGAGTGCGGCCTGGTCTCCTCGCTGCACATGACCGGCGGCGGTCGGCTCACCCACGTCGTCTGCGTCAACGGCTCCGGCGAGGTCATCATGCCCTGCGGCCGCTGTCGCCAGCTCCTGTGGGAGAACGGTGGCCCCGAGCTGCTGCTGATGACCGTCTCCGGCGTGAAGCCGATGTCGGAGGTCCTTCCCGACGCCTTCGGTCCGGAGGCGCTGGCGTAGCCGGTCGGACGACGCCCGATAGGGGGCTGCGGCGGCCGCGCTTTACGCTGTCCGTATGGCGGAACATGATGCGGTCGAGGTGATCCTCGCCAAGCGCGACGGTGGCGAGCTGAGCGACTCGCAGATCGACTGGATGATCGCGGCCTACACCCGAGGGGTGGTGGCCGAGGAGCAGATGTCGGCGCTCAACATGGCGATCCTGCTCAACGGGATGTCCCGGCGCGAGATCGCGCGCTGGACGGCGGCGATGATCGCGTCGGGGGAGCGGATGTCGTTCGACTCCCTGGACCGGCCGACGGCCGACAAGCACTCGACCGGCGGCGTGGGCGACAAGATCACGCTGCCGCTGGCGCCGCTGGTGGCCGCGTGCGGGGTGGCGGTGCCGCAGCTGTCCGGGCGCGGGCTCGGCCACACCGGGGGCACGCTCGACAAGCTCGAGTCGATCCCCGGGTGGCGCGCGTCGCTGTCGAACGAGGAGATGCTCGCCCAGCTCGGGTCGGTCGGCGCGGTGATCTGCGCGGCCGGCGAGGGGCTGGCCCCGGCCGACCGCAAGCTCTACGCGCTGCGTGACGTCACCGGCACCGTCGAGTCGATCCCGCTGATCGCCTCCTCGATCATGTCCAAGAAGATCGCCGAGGGCACCGGCGCGCTCGTGCTCGACGTCAAGGTCGGCGCCGGCGCCTTCATGAAGACGCTCGACTCCGCGCAGGAGCTGGCGCGCACCATGGTCGACCTCGGCACGGACGCCGGGGTCACCACGGTCGCGCTCGTGACCGACATGGCCACGCCGCTCGGCCTCACCGCCGGCAACGCGATCGAGGTGACCGAGTCCGTCGAGGTCCTCGCCGGCGGCGGTCCTGCCGACGTCGTCGAGCTCACCGTCGCGCTCGCCCGGGAGATGCTGTCGGCCGCGGGTGTGTCCGGCCCGGATCCTGCCGACGTACTCGCCTCCGGCAAGGCGATGGACGCCTGGCGGGCGATGATCTCGGCCCAGGGCGGCGACCCGTCGGCGCCGCTGCCGGTCGCCCGCGAGACCCACGTGGTCACCGCACCTTCGTCCGGTGTGCTGACCCGGCTCGACGCGATGGCCGTCGGCCTCGCCGCCTGGCGCCTCGGTGCCGGGCGCGAGCGGAAGGAGGACGCCGTCCAGGCGGGCGCCGGGGTCACCTGGCACGCCCGCCGGGGCGACGAGGTGACGGCCGGTGCGCCGCTCTTCACGCTCCACACCGACACGCCCGAGCGCTTCGACCGGGCTCTGGCCGCGCTGGAGGGTGGCTACGAGATCGGGGACGGGGCTGCGTACGAGGCGACGCCGCTGATCCTCGACCGGATCAGCTAGCCGCGGAGGAGCCACGGCGGTGCCGCGCTTGTCGGTCTCCGCGAGCTGTAACACGTCGTTCGTAGCACTACTCGCCCTATCCGAACGACCGGATAGGGCGAGTAACAGCGTGTTACACCTCGCCCGCGGGCCGGACCGATAACCGTTCGCTTCACCGGCCGGCGTACCGCCAGACTTCACGCATGGAGATCGTCAAGCCACCCAAGGCCACCGCGGGCGACAAGGTCGCCGTGCTGTCACCCTCGTTCGCGGCGCCGGGGGTGGCGCCGGCGATCCACGAGCAGGCGTTGGCGCGGCTGACCGAGGCGACCGGGCTGGTGCCGGTGGAGTACCCGACGACCCGAAAGGTGGGCGCGACGGCGCAGGAGCGCGCGGCGGACGTGAACGCCGCGTTCGCCGACCCGGAGATCCGGGCGGTGCTGGCGACGATCGGCGGCGAGGACCAGATCACCGTGATCCCGTACCTCGACCCCGAGCTGGTTCGGAAGGACCCGAAACCCTTCCTCGGCTACAGCGACAACACCAACCTGCTCAACTGGCTGTGGACCAACGGCGTCGCCGCGTTCCACGGCGGCTCGACGCAGGTGCACCTCGGGCCTGGTCCGGCGCTCGACCCGATCCACGAGGCCTCGCTGAAGGCGGCTCTCCTCACCGGCGAGACCCTCGAGATCACCGAGCCGGGGGAGTCCGAGGACATCGGCCGCGACTGGAACGACCCGCGGGCGCTGACCGAGTACGGCGAGCGGGAGGCGACCGAGCCGTGGACCTGGGCGGGCCCGGCCCGCGCCGTGACCGGCCGCACCTGGGGTGGCTGCATCGAGATCCTCCAGTGGGCGCTCACCGCCGGACGCTTCCCGGCCGACCCGGGCGTGCTCGAGGGCGGCGTACTCCTCCTCGAGGGCTCCGAGGAGCGCATCCCGGCGCGGGAGTTCGCCTGGATCACGCTTTCGCTGGGTGAGCGCGGGCTGCTCGAGGCGATCGACGCGGTGGTCGTCGCGCGCCCGCCGACCTCCGACTTCGAGTGCTGCCCGAGTGCCGAGGAGAGGGCATCCAAGCGCGCCGAGCAGCGGGACGCGGCGATCGAGACCGTCGCCCGCTACAACCCCGAGGCGGTGGTCGTCGTCGGCCCGCCGTTCGGGCACACCCGGCCGCAGTGGGTCCTGCCGTACGGCGGCGAGATGACCGTCGACGGCAGTGCCCGGCGGCTCTGGGCCGACTACTCCTGAGATCAGTCTTCGAGGAGCAGGACGACTGACTCCGCGACGCATGCCGGCTTGGCGGAGCCTTCGATCTCGATCGTGGTCTTCACGACGAGCTGCAGCCCGGTGGGGAGCTCGGTGACCTCGCCGAACGAGACGACCGGACGGATCCGGGAGCCGACCAGGACCGGCGTGGGGAACCGGACCTTGTTGAGACCGTAGTTGAGCTTGGCGCCCGGGGTCTCCAGCGAGTAGACGCTCACACCGAGGTAGGGGATCAGCGACAGGGTCAGGTAGCCGTGGGCGATGGTGCCCCCGAACGGGCCCTCCTTGGCCCGCGCCTCGTCGACGTGGATCCACTGGTGGTCGCCGGTGGCGTCGGCGAACGCGTTGACCCGGTCCTGGTCGACCTGGAGCCATTCGCCGGTGCCGATCTCGGTGCCTGCGGCGTCGGAGACTTCTTCGAGAGTGGTGAATGTGCGCACCCCCGGAATCTAGCGGTATGCGGAATAATGAGCCCATGGAACCGTCCGACATGCAGATCAAGGCAGCCCCGAAGGTGCTGCTCCACGACCACCTCGACGGTGGCGTACGTCCTTCGACCCTCATCGAGCTCGCCGCCGAGGTCGGTCACGAGCTCCCCCAGGGCACCCAGGACGATCCGGTCGCGCTGGAGGAATGGTTCGTCACGAGTGCGGACTCGGGGTCGCTGGAGCGCTACCTCGACACCTTCGCGCACACCCTCGCCGTCATGCAGACCCTGCCCGCGCTGACCCGGGTGGCCCGTGAGTGCGTCGAGGACCTGGCCGAGGACGGCGTCGTCTACGCCGAGGTCCGCTGGGCGCCCGAGCTCCACCTGGCCAACGGTCACGAGCCGGAGGAGGTCGTCGCGGCCGTCCAGGCCGGGTTCGACGAGGGCACGGCGGCGGTCGCGGCGACCGGGAAGAAGATCGTCGTACGCCAGCTGCTGACCGCGATGCGGCAGGCGGCTCACGCCACCGAGATCGCCGACCTCGCAGTGGCCTGGCGCGACCGTGGGGTCGCCGGGTTCGACATCGCCGGGCCGGAGAAGGGCTTCCCGCCGAGCCGGTTCCTGGCGGCGTTCGAGCACCTGGCCGCGGAGAACATGCGCTTCACCATCCACGCCGGCGAGGGCTTCGGGCTGCCCTCGATCTGGGAGGCCGTGCACCCCTGCGGCTGCGACCGGCTCGGTCACGGCGTACGGATCGTCGAGGACATCACGATCGAGGAGGGCGAGGCGCCGCGGCTCGGCCGGCTCGCTGCGTACGTCCGGGACCGGCGGATCCCGCTCGAGCTCTGCCCGCGCTCCAACGTGCAGACCGGGGCCGTCAAGTCGATCGCCGAGCACCCCATCGGGCTGCTCTACGACCTCGGCTTCCGGGTCACGATCAACACCGACAACCGGTTGATGTCACGCACCTCGATGTCGGCCGAGATGGCCGGGATCGTGGAGGCCTTCGGCTGGGGGCTGCCCGAGCTCCAGCGGCTGACGACCAACGCGATGAAGTCGGCGTTCATCCCCTACGACGAGCGGGTGGACCTGATCCACGAGATCAAGGACGCGTACGCGGCGCTGTGAGACGCTGCACCGCGACGTAGCCGTGCTTCGGGTAGACCGCGGTGCAGCCCTTGGCGACCGCGTCCGCGACCACCTGCGGCTGTGCGCGCATCAGCGCAAGGCCCCGTTTGACCAGCACGAACGGTGGTTTGCGGCGCTCGCGGAGGTCGCGGGTGAGCCGGCGCCAGAAGGTCACCGTCGGTGACTGGGTGACGCAGTAGGCGGCAGCCAGGAGCCCCGCCTCGAGGCACTCGGCCACGATGTCCTGGGCGAAGATCCCCTCGGCGACGAAGAACGACTCGTCCCCGAGGGTCAGCTCCTGCCAGCCGGTGCGGCCGTCGTGGGCGATGTCGTAGACGGGTACGTCGGCGGTGCCCGCCTCGCACAGCGCGGCGATCGCCTTCACCGCGTCATCGGGGAGCCAGGAGTCGGGGTGGTCCCAGTCGACCAGGCCCGCGTTCGGACCCTCGGTGATCCGGGGGAGCGAGGGGTCGGAGCCGTCCTTGTAGAAGTCGTCCAGCCGGAGCACCGGGAGGCCCAGCCGCTCGGCCAGACGGGACTTGCCGGCGCCCGAGGGGCCGGCGAGGACGATGACCTGAGCACGCACCGGAGCATTCTCCCCGAGAGTGCCCGAAACCGAGTAGCCGGCCTCAGTAGCCGGCGCTGGAACCCGATCCTGGCGCGCCGGCCAGCAGCGCGCGCGAGCCCGAGACTCCGAGCCGGTTGGCGCCGGCCGCGATCATCTGCTCGGCCTGCTCCACGGTGCGTACGCCGCCCGAGGCCTTGACGCCGATGTCCGGGCCGACGGTCTGGCGCATCAGCTCCACCGCGTGGACGGTGGCGCCGCCGGCGGGGTGGAAGCCGGTGGAGGTCTTCACGAAGTCCGCGCCTGCGCGGACGGCGGCCTGGCAGGTGCCGATGATCTCGTCGTCCTCCAGAGCGGCGGACTCGATGATCACCTTCAGCACCGTCGGGGCCGGAACGGCGGCGCGGACGGCGGCGATGTCGGCCTCGACGTCGGCGTAGCGCTTCTCCTTGGCGGCGCCGATGTCGATGACCATGTCGATCTCGTCCGCGCCGGCCTCGACGGCGGCCGCGGCCTCGGCGGCCTTGACCGAGGAGATGTGCTTGCCGCTCGGAAAGCCGCACACGACGGCGAGCTTCAGCTCGGCCGGCGCGGTGACCGGCAACATCGAGGGCGAGACACACACCGAATAGGTGCCGAGCTCGGCGGCCTCCACGATCAGCGCCTCGACGTCGGCGTGCGTCGCCTCGGGCTTGAGGAGGGTGTGGTCGATCAGCTTGGCGATCTCTGTGGAGGTAGGCACGGCCTCAGCATAGGCATCTCGGGGTCGGAGGCTAATGTTTGCGCCGTGAATGACGATCAGCCCGAGGAGTGGTTCCGCAACTCCAGCAGCACCGCATGGGGTTTCCTCTCCGCAGGGGCCGCGATCGCGGTCATCGTGATCGACGCCGCCACCGGTTGGCACCCCGAGACGACGGCAGGCGGTCTGCTCTTCGTGCTGGTGGCGTACGCCGCGTTCATCCGCACCAAGGTCGGCGTCAGCGAGGGCGACTTCGTGCTCAACCACCTCTACTCGACCGTGCGCTTCCCGATGGCCGCCCTCGAGAGCGTCTCGGTCGGCCGCACCCTCGGCGCCTACGCCGGCGGCCGCACCTATGTCAGCGGCGCCATCGGGCGGCCGATGCGCGAGGCGGTCAAGGGCTCGAAGCGCGAGCACAAGCCGCTGAGCAACCACGCCGACTTCATCGAGGACCGCCTCAACGCGCTGGCCCAGGACGCCCGCGACCGGCTCCGGATCAAGCGTGACTCCGACGAGCAGTTCGCGCTCGCCGATGACGTACGCCGCAGCTGGGACTGGCCCCTGATCGCGGTCACGCTTGCGGTGGCCGTCGTCTTCGTCGTCTTGCTCGTGGTCTGAGCGATCGGGGTAGTCCAGGGAGTTTCGGTCGGTTACTCGTGAGTAGACCGACCGAAACTCCCTGGACTACCCCGGCCACGCCGGCAAACTACACCCCGAGGGCAGCGCGGATGTCGACCTTGAGCGCCCCGAGCGCGATCTCGGCGTCGGCACGGGCGTCGGCGAGAGCGGACGCGTCGGCGACCGGCTGGACGACCTCGAGGTAGCACTTGATCTTGGGCTCGGTGCCGCTGGGTCGCACGATCACCCGCGACCCGCCGGCGAGCTGGTAGCGGATGCCGTCGGTCGGCGGGAGCCCGCCGATGCCGGTGGTGAGGTCGTCGAGCTGCTGCACGGCGGCCCCGGCCAGCGCGGTCACCGGGCGTTCGCGGAGCCGCTGCATCGCGGCGGCGATCTGGGCCGGGTCCTCGAGCCGTACGGAGAGCTGGCTGGTGGCGTGCAGGCCGTGCTCGACCGCGATCTCGTCGAGCAGGTCGGCCAAGCCGCGGCCCTCGGCCTTCAGCGACGCGGCCAGCTCGCACAGGAGCAGCAGCGCCGAGATGCCGTCCTTGTCGCGTACGTGCGCGGGGTCGACGCAGTAGCCCAGCGCCTCCTCGTAGCCGAAGGCGAGGCCGGGCGCGCGGGAGATCCACTTGAAGCCGGTGAGCGTCTCGGCGTAGGCCTGCCCGGCGGCCGCGGCGATCTTGCCGAGCAGCGAGGAGGAGACGATCGAGGCGGCGTACGTCCCGGTCACACCCTTGCGGATCAGGTGGGTCGCCAGTAGGGCGCCGACCTCGTCGCCGGTCAGCATCCGCCACTTCTTGCCGACCGGGATCGCGGCGGCGCAGCGGTCGGCGTCGGGGTCGTTGGCGATGACCAGGTCGGCGCCCTTCTTCCCGGCCAGCGCCATCGCCCGGTCCATCGCGCCGGGCTCCTCGGGGTTGGGGAAGGCGACGGTCGGGAAGTCGGGGTCGGGCCGCTCCTGCTCCTTGACCACGATCGGTCCGGGGAAGCCGGCGAACTTCATCGCCAGCTGCACCAGGTCGCCGCCGACGCCGTGCAGCGGGGTGTAGACGGTCCTGAGGTCGCGCGGGCCGCCCTCGTCGAGGAGCCCGACGACCGTGTCGAGGTAGCTGTCGACCAGGTCCTCGCTGATCGTCTGCCCGGCCGGTCCCTGCGGGACCGAGCTCACCTTGTCGCCCGCCGCGATCCGCTTCGCGATCTCGATGTCGGCCGGCGGCACGATCTGCGACCCGTCGCCGAGATAGACCTTGTAGCCGTTGTCCTGGGGCGGGTTGTGGCTGGCCGTGACCATCACGCCCGCGCTCGCGTCCAGGGCCTTGACCGCATAGGCCAGCACCGGTGTCGGCAGCGAGCGCGGCATCACCAGCGCCTGCAGGCCCGCCCCGGTCATCACCTGGGCGGTGTCCTGGGCGAAGACGTCGGAGTTGTGCCGGGCGTCGTAGCCGATCACCACCGGCCCCTGCGCGCCGGTGGCGAGCAGGTAGCGGGCCAGCCCCGCGGCGGCCTTGATCACGACCACGCGGTTCATCCGGTTGGGCCCGGCCCCGAGCGCGCCGCGGAGCCCGGCGGTCCCGAACTGCAGGGTGCCCGAGAACCTGTCGGCCAGCTCGGCGACCACGCTCGGGTCGGAGGAGGACAGCAGGCTCTCGAGCTCCGCCCGGGTCTGTGCGTCGGGATCGTCGGCGAGCCATTCCCTGGCCTGGACGACGAGCGCGGACTGATCGGTGGGGACCATGGACCAGACCCTAGGTCATCGGGTGCCCGGAGGCTCAGATCTTGGGCAACAGGTCGCCGAGAAGCGCGCCCATCCGGGTGGCGGCGCTGCGGCCGGCCTCGAGGACCTCGGCGTGGTCGAGCGGCTGGTCGGAGATACCGGCGGCCAGATTCGTGACCAGCGAGATCCCGAGGATCTCCATCTTGGCCTCGCGGGCCGCGATCGCCTCGAGGGTGGTCGACATGCCGACCAGGTCTCCGCCGATGATGCCGGCCATCTTCACCTCGGCGGGGGTCTCGTAGTGGGGTCCGGGGAACTGGACGTACACGCCCTCGTCGAGCGAGGCGTCCACCTCCTTGGCGAGACCCCGCAGACGCGCTGAGTAGAGGTCGGTGAGGTCGACGAAGTTGGCGCCGACCAGCGGAGACGCCGCGGTCAGATTGATGTGGTCGCGGATCAGGACGGGAGTGCCCGGCGACCAGGACGGGTTGAGCCCGCCGCAGCCGTTGGTGAGCACGATGGTCTCGCAGCCGGCCGCGGCAGCGGTCCGGACCGGGTGCACCACCGCCGAGACACCCTTGCCCTCGTAGTAGTGCGTGCGGCTGAGGAAGACCAGCAGATTCTGCCCGGAAGCCGACCGGATCGAGCGGATCTTGCCGCTGTGACCCGCGACCGCGGCGGCGCTGAAACCGGGCAGGTCGGTGGTGGCGATCTCGGTGTAGTCCTCGCCGAGCGCCTCGGCGGCGGGCAGCCAGCCCGAGCCCAGCACCAGCGCGATGTCGTGCGTCCGTACGCCGGTCTTCTCCGCGAGCGCGGCGGCGGCTTCCTTGGCGAGTTCGTAAGGCGTGGTCACTCGCTGATTCTAGACTCGCTCAGTCGTTTGACCGGCACGGACGCGTACGCAGCGCATGCACGTAGTCGTCGGGCGCCCCGGCCGCCTCGGCGGCGTCGGCCAGCGCGCCCAGGTGGCGCGCGTAGGGGATGCCACCCTCGTACGTGTCCAGCACGTAGGTCTCGCAGAGCAGCTCCCCCGTGAGCGCGGCGATCCGAACCTTGGTCTTGAAGTAGAGGCCGATGTCGGCCAGCTCCCACTTCTCCAAGGCCTCCATGTCCTGGTCCACCACGTCGTAGACCGCGACGAAGACCTGCTCGAACGGGTCTGGGACGATCGTGGTCGTCGGGCCGTCGCCGAGCACGTTGTCCTCGCCCCCGAAGGTGAGCCGCCAACCGTCCAGCCACCCGGTCGTACGCAACGGCGAATGCGGACACCGCTCACTCATCAGCGCCGGGTCGAGATTGACGCCATAGGCCGCGTAGAGAGTCACAGGTCACGAGGTTACCGCCCAGTCCTCACCCGCTTGGGATCTATCTGCTAATGGCGGTCTACCCTTGATGTGTGACCCACTTTGATGTCCTCGTCCTCGGCGCTGGCCCCGGTGGCTACGTCGCCGCCATCCGTGCCGCTCAGCTCGGCAAGTCCGTCGCCGTCGTCGAGAAGCAGTACTGGGGTGGTGTCTGCCTCAACGTCGGCTGTATCCCCTCCAAGGCGCTGCTCCGCAATGCTGAGATCGCGCACATCATCACCCACGAGAAGAAGACCTTCGGGATCTCGGGGGACGCGACCATGGACTTCGGTGCGACGTGGAAGCGCAGCCGCAGCGTGGCCGACGCGAGCGCCAAGGGCGTGCACTACCTGATGAAGAAGAACAAGATCACCGAGATCGACGGCTGGGGCACCCTCGCCGGACCGAAGTCGATCGACGTCGAGGGCAACGACGGTGCGAAGAGCTCCTACACCTTCGACAACCTCATCATCGGCACCGGTGCGACCGTCCGCTCGGTCCCGGGTGTCGAGCCCAACGGGCAGAACATCGTGACCTACGAGGAGCAGATCCTCACCGAGCAGCTGCCCAGCTCGATCATCATCGGCGGCTCGGGTGCGATCGGCGTCGAGTTCGCCTACGTGCTGAAGAACTTCGGTGTGGACGTCACGATCGTGGAGTTCCTCGACCGGATGGTGCCGACCGAGGACGCCGACGTGTCCAAGGAGCTGCTGCGGCAGTACAAGAAGCTCGGCATCAACGTGCTGCTCTCGACCGCCGTCAAGGGCGCCGAGGACACCGGTTCCGGCGTGACGGTCAGGGTGGCTCCTGCTGCCGGCGGCGAGGAGCAGGTGCTCGAGGCCGACAAGTTCCTCGCGGCCTTCGGGTTCGCCCCGCGGGTCGAGGGTTTCGGCCTGGAGAACACGGGCGTCGAGCTCACCGACCGGGGCGCGATCGCGGTCGACGGGCGTGGCCGCACCAATGTCGAGGGCGTCTACGCCATCGGTGACTGCACCGGCAAGCTGATGCTCGCCCACACCGCCGAGGCGATGGGTGTCGTCGCCGCCGAGACCATCGCCGACGCGGAGACGATGGAGCTCAACTTCGACATGATCCCGCGCGCGACGTTCTGCCAGCCGCAGATCGCCTCGTTCGGCTACTCCGAGGCGCAGGCCAAGGAGAAGGGCTACGACGTCAAGACGTCCTCCTTCCCGTTCTCCGCGAACGGCAAGGCCCGCGGCATGGCCGAGGGTGTCGGCTTCGTGAAGATCGTCGCCGACGCCGAGCACAACGAGATCCTCGGCGCCCACATGATCGGCCCCGAGGTCACCGAGCTGCTGCCCGCGCTGACGCTCGCCCAGCAGTGGGACCTGACCGCCGACGAGGTCGCGCGCAACGTCTTCGCCCACCCGACGCTTTCGGAGGCGATGAAGGAAGCGATCGAGGGCATCGCGGGTCACATGATCAACCTCTGATCTGACCGATCTGACGTGACGAGGCCCGGATCTGCGGATCCGGGCCTCGTCACGTCTGCGGGTCCTCTAGACCCCCGGCGTGACCGGGCCGATCTCGATCCCGAGCATTCCCCACGCCCGTCGGGCGGTGGCCTCACGTGCCTCGGGTGTCGGCCCGTGCACCGCGCCAGAGACCATCGCGACGGCGAGCATGACCTCGTCGGTGTCGTGGGTGTCCTTCGGGAGCCCGTCGATGGTGGTGCGTACGCGATCGGCGAGCTGCCGCGAGCTCTCCTCGCTGCTGAGCCGGATGATGCCGACGAAGGCGGTCGAACGGATCATCTGCCAGGTGACGACGCCGAGCACATCGGCCAGCGTCGCGTCCGGCCGGGCCGCGACCTGCTCGATGTCGCGTACGTTCTCCTCGAGCACCGCTGTGGCCAGGGTGGCCCGGTCGGGGAAGTGCCGGTAGAGGGTGCCCTGGCCGACGCCGGCGCGCTTGGCGACGGCCGACATCGGGGCGTCGAGACCCTGCTCGGCGAGCACTTCGCGGGCAGCCGAGACCAGGAGGTCGCGGTTGCGGACCGCGTCGCTCCGGGTCCGGTTCGCGGGGCTGGTCATCCCAGCAGGGTAATGGTCCGCTGATCTTTTTCGATCCCAACCCAAATGCGGACAGAAACTGACCTGAAGGACTCATAGCGTTGTCGGTGTCAGAACGAAACACCACCAAGGAGTCCATGCCATGACCGCCACCGCCGTGACCGCCACCGACATCTCCACCTCCTCGCGCGAGCGCGCCGACCTGCTGGAGACGCTGGCCAAGCACCGCGGCTTCCTGCGCTTCGCCGTCCGCAACCTGACCGACGAGCAGGCACGACTCACCCCGACCGCCTCCGCGCTCAGCCTCGGCGGTCTCGTCAAGCACGTCGCCGGCGTCGAGCGGGGCTGGGCCGACTTCATCGTCCGTGGGACGGTCGCGCAGGAGCTCTCCCCGGAGAAGTACGCCGAGTTCGCCGCCGACTTCGTGCTCGCCGACGAGACGCTGGAGGGCGTGCTCGAGGCGTACGAGAAGGTGGCCGCCGCCACCGACGAGCTGATCCGCACCGTCGACCTCGACGCGGACCACGCCCTTCCTGAGGCCCCGTGGTTCGAGGCCGGCGCCCGCTGGTCCAACCGCCGCGTCATCGCTCACATCCTGGCCGAGACCGCCCAGCACGCCGGTCACGCCGACATCATCCGGGAGACCATCGACGGTCAGAAGACGATGGGCTGACTCTGCCCTCCAGGGCGCGTGGAAGAATGCGGCCCATGGCGCGGGTGACGATCATTGGTGGGGGTCCTGGCGGATACGAGGCGGCGCTGGTCGCGCAGCAGCTCGGGGCGGAGGTGACGGTCGTCGACCGTGACGGCCTCGGCGGCAGCGCGGTGCTCACCGACTGCGTGCCGAGCAAGACCCTGATCGCCACGGCCGAGCTGATGTCGGACATGACGCTCGCCCGCGACCTGGGCATCCACTTCCGCGATCACCAGGGTGACCCGGCCACCGAGCTCTACGCCGACCTCGGCGTCGTGAACAAGCGGGTCAAGTCGCTCGCGCTCGCGCAGTCGAGCGACATCGAGAGCCGGCTGTCCCGTCGCGGGATCCGGATCGTCAAGGGCACCGGGCGCATCGACGCCGACAAGCGCCAGGTGATCGCGACCCGGGCCCAGGACGGCGGCGAGGAGGCGATCGAGAACGATGCCGTGCTGATCGCCACCGGCGCCCGGCCCCGGGTGCTGCCCACCGCGCAGCCCGACGGCGAGCGGATCCTGACCTGGGAGCAGGTCTACGACCTCGACGAGCTGCCCTCGCACATGATCGTGGTGGGCTCGGGTGTCACCGGCGCGGAGTTCGCCAGCGCCTACCTCAACCTCGGCTCCCAGGTCACCCTGGTCTCCTCGCGCGACCGCGTCCTCCCCGGTGAGGACGCGGACGCGGCGACGGTCCTCCAGGACGTACTCGAGCGTCAGGGTATGAACATCCTCAGCAAGTCGCGGATGGAGTCGGTGACCCGCGACGGCGACGTCGTCACGGTCCGGCTGACCGACGGCCGCGAGGTCACCGGCAGCCACTGCATCCTCGCGCTCGGCTCGATCCCCAACACCGAGGGCCTCGGCCTGGAGGAGGCCGGCATCGAGCTCGACGAGGGCGGGTTCATCCGCACCGACAAGGTGTCGCGCACCTCCGCCTATGGCGTGTACGCAGCCGGCGACTGCACCGGCGGTTTCATGCTCGCCTCGACCGCTGCCATGGCCGGCCGGATCGCGATGCGCCACTTCCTCGGCGACGCGGTCATCCCGATGGACCTCAAGGAGGTCGCGGCCAACGTCTTCACCTCGCCCGAGATCGCCACGGTGGGCTACTCCCAGGCCCAGGTCGACTCCGGCGAGGTCGTCGCCGACACCCTGCGCCTCGACCTCAAGGGCAATGCTCGGGCCAAGATGCAGGGCATCACCGACGGCTTCGTGAAGCTGATCTCGCGCCCCGGCACCGGCGTCGTCATCGGCGGCGTCGTGGTCGGCCCCCGCGCCTCCGAGCTCATCCACCCGATCACCCTCGCCGTCTCCACCGGGCTGACGGTCGACCAGATCGCCAACACCTTCACGGTCTACCCGTCGATCTCCGGCTCCACCGCCGAGGCCGCCCGCCGCCTCCACCACGTCGAGTAGGCACTTCTGGCGGGCCGAATCTGCAGTTGTGGGCGACGAAACGAACGTTTCGTCGCCCACAACTGCAGATTCGGTCATCTATAAACGGTGTGCGAGCGGGGCCGCGGCTTCGCTAGCGTGACCGCCATGGGTAACTGCTGCATGACGTTGTTCGTCCGGATCCGCCGCCGCTGACGGCGCGGATCCCACCGAAGCACTCGTCGCATTCGCGCCGCCACCTGGCACCCTGCCGGGCGGCTCTCGAGTGCTACCCGCATGCCGCCCGGCTCCTTCTGTCTCGAGGAGCATCCATGCCCGACGTACGCCCTGGCCGGCACGAGCTCGGCCAGAACTTTCTCACCGACAGGTCGACAGTCGACCGCATCGTCCATCTCGTCTCGCAGCGGCAGGGTCCGCTGGTCGAGTGGGGCACCGGCAACGGTGCCGTCACGCTGGCGCTGGCCGAGCTGGGCCGGCCGCTGCAGGGGGTCGAGATCGACTCCCGCCGCGCGGCCGACCTGCGCCGACGGATCGGTACGCACGTGTGTATCGCCGAAGGCGACATCCTGCGGCACGCGCCACCTCAGGACGCGGTCGTCGTCTCCAACGTCCCGTTCCACCTGACCACACCGATCCTGCGCCACCTGCTCGCCTCGACGACGTGGCGTCACGCCGTGCTCCTCACCCAGTGGGAGGTCGCCCGCAAGCGCGCGGGGGTAGGCGGTACGACCCAGCTCACCGCGCAGTGGTGGCCGTGGTTCACCTTCACCCTCGACCGGCGCGTCCCGTCGACGGCCTTCCGTCCGCGGCCCAACGTCGACGGCGGGCTGCTGCTCGTCGACCGGCGCCGGGAGCCGCTGCTTCCCGAGTCCGAACGCCGCGACTTCCAGTCGTGGGTCGCGAAGGTCTTCAGCAGCCGCGGCCGCGGGGTCGCCGAGATCCTGCGCCGCAACGGCGTCCCCGGTGCGCTCGCCCATCGGATCGCCCGGCGGCGCCGGCGATCTCACGCGCCCGTGCTGCCGCGTGACCTGCGGGCGGAGGACTGGGCCGAGGCGTACGCAGCGCTCTGATCCTGCCGAGAAGGCGCGCGCGTCGGCCGAGATGGCACCGAGGTGCCATCTCGGCCGACGCCGCTGACGTCTCGGCTCAGCCGAGCACGAGCACCAGGTCGCCGCCGTCGACGGCCTGGGTGGCGGAGAACGCGAGGCGCGAGACGGTGCCGTCGATGGGGGCGGTGATGGCGGCCTCCATCTTCATCGCCTCGATGGTGGCGACGGTGTCGCCGGCCTTGACCGACTCGCCGGCCGCGACGGTGATGGTGACGACACCCTGGAACGGCGCCGCGACCTGGCCCGGTACGGCGGGGTCGGCCTTCTCGGCGGCGGCGACCTCGGCGGCGACGGAGCGGTCACGCACGCCGATCGGGCGCAGGTGGCCGTTGATCGTCGCCATGACGGTGCGGATGCCGCGCTCGTCGGGCTCGGAGACGGCGGTGAGACCGAAGATCACCGTCTTGCCCTCGGAGATCTCGACGACGTGCTCCTCGCCCTCGCGCAGCCCGTAGAGGTAGTCGAGGGTCGAGATCACCGACACGTCGCCCCACTTCGAGCGCGCCTCGTTGAAGTCCTTCGTCGGTCCGGGGAAGAGCAGCCGGTTGAGCGTGCCGCGACGGTCGGAGACCAGCCCGGCGGCGTCCTCGGCCGACAGCGACGGCGACGGCTCCTTCCAGGTGCGTCCCGCGGTGGCCTTGCTGCGGAACGGCTCGGGCCAGCCACCCGGCGGGTCGCCGAGCTCGCCGTTGAGGAAGCCGATGACCGATGCCGGGATGTCGTACGCAGCCGGGTCGGCCTCGAACGCAGTCGGGTCGGCACCGGCGGCGACCAGCGACAGGGCCAGGTCGCCGATGACCTTCGAGGACGGGGTGACCTTGGGGACGCGGCCGAGGATCTGGTTGGCCGCGGCGTACATGTCCTCGATCTGCTCGAACTTCTCACCCAGCCCGAGCGCGATCGCCTGCTGGCGCAGGTTGGAGAGCTGGCCGCCCGGGATCTCGTGGCGATAGACCCGGCCGGTCGGCGCGGGCAGCCCGGACTCGAAGGGCGCGTAGACGCGGCGTACGGCCTCCCAGTAGGGCTCGAGCGAGTTGACCGCCGCCAGCGAGAGCCCGGTGGCTCGCGGGGTGTGGTCGGTCGCCGCCACCAGCGAGGAGAGCGGCGGCTGGGAGGTGGTGCCGGCCATCGACGCGGTCGCGGCGTCGACGGCGTCGACGCCGGCCTCGATCGCGGCCGTCAGCGTGGCCAGCTGGCCACCGGCGGTGTCGTGGGTGTGCAGGTGGACCGGCAGGTCGAACCGCTCTCGGAGCGCGGTCACCAGGGTGCGCGCCGCAGGCGCCCGTAGCAGCCCGGCCATGTCCTTGATCGCCAGCACGTGCGCTCCGGCCGAGACGATCTCCTCTGCGAGTCGCAGGTAGTAGTCGAGCGTGTAGAGCTTCTCGTCGGGCGAGGAGAGGTCGCCCGTGTAGCACAGCGCCACCTCGGCGACAGCGGTCCCGGTCGAGCGCACGGCGTCGATCGCCGGGCGCATCTGGGAGACGTCGTTGAGGGCGTCGAAGATCCGGAACACGTCGATCCCGGTCTCCGCGGCCTCCGAGACGAACGCGTCGGTGACCTCGGTCGGGTAGGGCGTGTAGCCCACCGTGTTGCGACCACGCAGCAGCATCTGCAGGTTGATGTTGGGGATCGCCTCGCGCAGCTGCGCCAGCCGCTCCCACGGGTCCTCGGAGAGGAAGCGCAGAGCCACGTCGTACGTCGCCCCGCCCCAGGCCTCCATCGACCACAGCTGCGGCGTCAGCCGCGCGACGTGGCCGGCGACACCGAGCAGGTCGGTGGTGCGGACCCGGGTCGCCAGCAGCGACTGGTGGGCGTCACGGAAGGTGGTGTCGGTGACCGCCACCGCCTCCTGGGCGCGCAGCGCGGCCGCGAAGCCCTCCGGCCCGAGCTCGCGCAGCAGGTCGCGCGAACCCGCCGGGGGCGCGATCGAGAGGTCGACCGCCGGCAGCTTCGAGGACGGGTGCAGCGAGACCGGCGCGGCGCCGTGCGGCTGGTTGACGGTCACGTCGGCGAGGTAGGTGAGCAGCTTGGTGCCGCGGTCGCCGGAGGCCCGCGCGGTCAGCAGCTGCGGGTGGGTCTCGATGAACGAGGTCGTGATCGAGCCCGCGATGAAGTCGGGGTCGTCGAGCAGCGCCTGCAGGAACGGGATGTTCGTCGCGACGCCGCGGATCCGGAACTCCGCCACGGCCCGGCGGGCGCGGGTGACGGCGTCCTCGAAGGTGCGCCCGCGGCAGGTGAGCTTGGCGAGCATCGAGTCGAAGTGCGGCGAGACCTCGGCGCCGGCGTACGTCGTGCCGCCGTCGACCCGGATCCCGGCGCCGCCGGGGGAGCGGTAGGTGGTGATCATGCCCGTGTCGGGGCGGAAGTTGTTGGCCGGGTCCTCGGTGGTGATCCGGCACTGCATCGCCGCGCCGCGAAGCTGCACGGAGTCCTGGCTCAGGCCGAGGTCGGCCAGCGTCTCGCCGGCGGCGATCCGCATCTGCGAGCGGACCAGGTCGACGTCGGTGACCTCCTCGGTCACGGTGTGCTCGACCTGGATGCGCGGGTTCATCTCGATGAAGACGTAGTTGCCGGCGGGGTCGAGCAGGAACTCGACCGTGCCCGCACACGAGTAGCCGATCTCCTTGGCGAACCGCACGGCGTCCGCGCAGATGCGCTCGCGCAGCTCGGGGTCGAGGTTGGGTGCGGGTGCGATCTCGACGACCTTCTGGTGGCGGCGCTGCACTGAGCAGTCACGCTCGAAGAGGTGGATGACGTTGCCCTCGCCGTCGGCGAGGATCTGTACCTCGATGTGACGCGGCTCGACCACGGCCTGCTCGATGAAGACGGTCGGGTCACCGAAGGCGGCCTCACCCTCGCGCATACAGGTCTCGACGGCCTCGCGAAGCTTCTCGGGGTCGTCGACCCGCCGCATCCCGCGACCGCCACCACCGGCGACGGCCTTCACGAACAGGGGGTAGGGAAGAGCGGACGCGGCGGAGACGAGCTGGTCGACGTCGGTGGACGGCTCGACGGACTGAAGGGTCGGTACGCCGGCGGCCTTCGCCGCCGCGATGGCGGTGGCCTTGTTGCCGGTCAGCGTGAGGACCTCCGCCGACGGCCCGATGAACGTGATCCCCGCCCGGGCGCAGGCCTCGGCCAGCGCAGGGTTCTCGGAGAGGAACCCGTAACCCGGGTAGATGGCGTCCGCGCCACTCTGCTTGGCGACCTCGACGATCGCGTTGGGATCGAGGTAGGCACGGATCGGATGACCGAGCTCCCCGATCTGGTAGGCCTCGTCGGCCTTCAGCCGGTGCTCTGAGCCCCGGTCCTCGTAGGGAAAGACGGCGACCGTCTTGGCCCCGAGCTCAAAGCCTGCACGGAAAGCTCGGATCGCGATCTCGCCGCGGTTGGCAACCAACACCTTCTTGAACATGGCGGCCACGGTACCCATCCGGAGAGCGTCGTCCAGGTTATGGGACGATTTCGCCCAGTTAGTGGACGTTAAGAAGTTTTGAACTGTGCGGATTCGTTGGGACCGCCGAACGGGTCGCGGACCATACCCTCGGCGGCATGAAGATGAAGACTCAGCGTCGTTCAGCTCTGGTCGCCATCGCGGGCACGGCACTGCTGGCCGGATCGCTCACCGCGCTCGGGGCGGCGAGCTCACCGGCCGCCGCGGCCGGCACCGTGAACTGCTCCGGCTCGATCAACGGCAAGGCCGGCGGCTACCTCCGCAAGCGCTCCGTCAGCAACAGCACCGTCACCGGGAGTTACCGCAGCGCCGGCACCGTGACCTGGTCCCCGCGAGCCTGGATCGAGGTCGGTGGCGCCGGTGACGAGACGACCTGGAAGACCAGCTACATCGTGCCCGGCGCCGACGGCACGGGCCGCACCGTCACCATCGCCGGCACCATCGGGCAGCCGGTGCTGACCGAGACGAGGTCCGCACAGCTCTACCGCACCAACGGTGCCGCGGTGACCGGCTGGAGCCCGAAGAAGGTCGTGAACGGCCCGACGACGGCGGTCTACAGCGTCACCAGCTCCGGCGTCGTGCAGCAGACCGCGCTCGCCTACTCCAGCACCGGGGCTCGCCTCGGCACGGTCACGAACCTGCCGGTCACCCTGCCGAGCACCACGACGGTCGCGGGCGTGTGGACGAACCACAACGGGGTGACGTACAACCTGCTCTACTCGATCAACCCGAGCACCAGCAAGCTCGAGCAGATCGTCGTACGCCCGGACCGGCCGGCTGAGGCGAAGAAGTACGTCGTCCGCAGCCTCGGGTCCGGATGGCGCTACATGTCCGTGCACAACTGCTACGACGCCGACGGCGCGGTCGCGGCCAAGGACATCGTGCTGATCAACCCGACGACCGGCAACGCCGTGCGCCTGCGTCAGAGCAGCGGCATCGGACACAGCACCACCTTCTCGGCCCCCGTCCGCGTCGGCACCGACGGCACCTGGAAGTGGAGCGGGATCAGCAGCTAGGGCTCATCCGGGCCAGAGGTCGAGCAGGTCCCCCGGGCGCAGTCCGAGGGCATGCTCGATGTCGCCCGGCGAGGTCTCGCGCAGATGCTGGGAGACCAGCTGGGCCAGCTCCATCCAGTAGCCGCGCAGGGTCGACTCGGACAGATACATGATCCGGCTCATCTCTGCGTACGTCAGCCCGCGGGCGCGATGGGCGAGGACCTCACGTTGCCGTGGGGTGAGGACCGTGATGCTGCGGCGGCGTACGAGGACCTCGATGAGTCCGGTGATGCCCGGGGGGATCACCGGCTCATCGGCGGCCACCGCCCGGAACGCGGTCTCCGCCTCGGCCAGCGAGGCCGACTTCGAGACCACGCCGGTCGCGCCGGCGGCGAGGCAGGCCGCGAGCACGAAGCGGCGCTCCTCCTGGGAGTAGACGCAGACCCGGTAGCCGGCCTCGACGATGCGCCGGATGGCCGCGGTGCCCTGGGACGCGTCAGGCTGGCCGGTGTTGGCGAGGTGGAGGTCGAGGATCACCACGTCGGCCTCGGGACTCGATGCCAGCAGGTCCTCGACGGATCCATGGCTGGACACGAAGGTGAGGTCGGGCAGGAGCAGGCTCAGCGAGGCGCGCATCGCGGTCGCGTCGTCGACGTGGGTGAAGCGCGGCTCGGGGGTCGCGGCGGACGTCACGGCACCTCCACGGCGGCGGTCTGCGCGAGCGTGATCGTGGTGCCGAGGTCGGGGATGCTGTTGATCCGGACGGCGATGCCCGAGCGCGCGAGCTGCTCGACGACCACCTCCCGCAGCCCGACCCCGTACACCGTCTCGGACGCGTCGAAGCCGATGCCGTCGTCGTGCAGGGTGACCTCCCAGCCCGAGCCGTCCTCGTCCTCGGCGGCGTGCAGGACCACCCGGGCGGCCCGGGCATGCTGACGTACGTTAAGCAGCAGGCTGCGCAGCGCCGCGGCCAGGTCGTCGGCGAGACCCCGCGGGAGCGAGACGTCCTGGGCGAGGTCGGCGACCACCGTGATCGGGAGGTCGTCGAACTCGGCGCCGACTGCGGTGACCACCGCGGCCAGGTTGGTCGCCTCGCCGACCGGCGACAGGGCCTGGCCGCTCAGGTAGGCCCGCATCCGGTTGAGCTCGACCTCGGCCTGCGAGCGCAGCGCGCCGTTGCCGTCGGCGGAGTGGGTCTCCACGAGCAGCCGCATCATCGCGGTGCCGTTGTGGATCGCGAGCCGGGCCCGGCGCTCCTCCTCGGCCTTGGCGGCCTCCGCGGCATAGCGCCGCGCCTCATCGGCCTCCGTCCCGATCCGCACGATCGTCTGGCAGCCGAACCACGCCAGCGGCCCGAGCACCAGCAGGGTCAGACAGGTGCTGACGGCGCCGGTGAGGTCGGCCACGCCGTCCACGGTCGGCGCGATGTAGACCACCTCGGCGATCGCCAGCGCGGCCAGCAGGAACATCCACAGCCAGCGGGAGCGTACGGCCGAGAGCCCGCAGGACACGCACAGTGCATAGCCGAGCTGGAACCCCACCCAGGTGCCCGTACGCAGCTCCACCGGGACCGTCCACAGCCCGACGATCAGCAGGGCCACCGCCACCGCGACGTCGAACACGGCGTACGGCACTCCCGGCGGTCTCCGTGTCACCAGCGTGATCGCGGTGATGACGACGAGCACGACCGTGGCGACGATCCAGCTGGCCGCGGTCAGCCAGGGGTGCTCGACGCGGGACAGTGCCGGCATCGCGGCGAGCAGCGACGGCGCCATCTGCGCGAGGGTCGCCAGGCGCATCCCGGCCACGAAGAAGGCCACCAGTCGTACGGCGGCTGCCCGGGTCGAGTGTGGCACCCGTGAATTGTCGCTGATGGCCGCGTCACCGGCCGAGCAGGGCATCCTGCTGCTCGGCCATCTGCTGTCGCAGGCCGCCGACGACGGCGGCCACGGCCGGCCGACGCCAGGACTCGGGATGCACGACCGCCCAGTAGGGCAGCCGCTGGTGGATCTCGTCGTGGAGCATCCGGACGAGGTCGGGGTGACGGTCGGCCATGAAGCAGGGGAGCAGGCCGAGGCCGGCACCCGCACGGGTCGCCTCCACGTGGACGAACACGTTCGTCGAGGTGACGGCGTCGCGGATCCCGGGCAGCAGGCGGCGGGGGATGTCGAGGTCGTCGACCTGGAGCATCGAGTCGACGAAGTAGACCAGGCGGTGGCGTACGGCCTCCTCGATCGTGGCCGGGGTGCCGTGGCGCTCCAGATAGCCGGGGGAGGCGTAGAGACCGAGCTCGTACTCGCCGAGGTGGAGCGCGCGACCACGCATGACCGCGGGCTCGCCGACCACCACCTCGATGTCGACGCCGGAGCGGTGCTGCGCCGCCTGCCGGGTCACGGTGACGATCTCGACCGCGAGCTCGGGGTGATCCTGCCGCAGCGCGGCGACCGCCGGTGAGGCGATGTACGCAGCGAACCCGTCGGTCGTCGACATCCTGACCACGCCGGCCACCGGGTCGGCGGGCTCGTCCGCGGCCAGCCGGGCCAGCGACTCGGCGACGCCCTCGGCCGCCCGTGCCGCGCGCTCGCCGAGGGCGGTCAGCGCCCACCCGTCGGAGCCGCGCACCAGGACCCGGCCGCCGAGCGCACGCTCGAGCGCGGAGATGTTGCGGCTGACCGTCGTGTGGGTCAGGCCGAGCGAGCGCGCGGCGGTGGTGAAGCGGCCGCTGCGGGCGACCTCCAGCAGCACCAGCAGCTGGTCGGCGGACGGCGGCGTCGGCGAGGTCGTGGCCATCGGGCCACCCTAGCTCGTGATGTGCATTTCCGTTCATCGCGTGTGCCAACATGCGCGTTGCAAGCACATTATGATCACTGTCACACTCCCAGCCATGTCCATGACACAGCCGGGCGCCACCGCCGCCCCCAACGACCAGAGCCTGCTCCGCAGGACCGTGGCGGCCTCCATGGCCGGCACGGTCGTGGAGTGGTACGACTTCTTCCTCTACGCCACCGCCTCGGCGCTCGTCTTCGCCAAGGTGATCATGCCGGCCACCGGCAACGCCTACGACGCGATCATCGCGGCCTTCGTGACCTACGCCATCGGGTTCGTCGCCCGCCCGCTGGGCGGTGTCGTCTTCGGCCACATCGGCGACCGTCTCGGCCGCAAGTACACGCTGCAGCTGACGATCATGCTGATCGGCGTCGCCACCGTGCTGATGGGCTGCCTGCCGACGTACGACCAGATCGGTCTGGCCGCCCCGATCGCTCTGGTGCTGCTGCGGTTCGTGCAGGGGCTCGCGCTGGGTGGTGAGTGGGGCGGCGCCGTCCTGCTGGTCGCCGAGCACGCCCCCGACGAGCGGCGGGCGACCTGGGCCGCCTGGCCGCAGGCCGCGGTGCCGGTGGGCAACCTGCTCGCCACGCTGGTGCTCACGCTGATGACCATCACGCTCTCCGACGCCGCGTTCCTGGCCTGGGGCTGGCGGGTCGCCTTCTGGCTCTCGGCCGTCGTGGTCCTCGTCGGCTACTTCATCCGTCGCTCGGTCACCGACTCGCCGATCTTCGAGGAGGCGAAGGCCGAGCAGACCGACGCCGCCTCGGCCGGCTACGGCGTCTTCGAGGTGCTGCGTCGCTACCCGCTCGGAGTGCTGAAGGGCATGGGTCTGCGGTTCGCGGAGAACATCATGTACTACCTGGTGGTCTCGTTCTCGATCGTCTACCTGGTGGAGGACCAGAAGATGGACCAGGGCGCGCTGCTCGGTCTGATCGCGATCGCGCACGCCTGCCACTTCTTCTTCATCCTCGCCGTCGGCCGGCTCGCCGACGGGGTCGGCCGCAAGCCGGTCTACCTGGTCGGTGCGGTGCTCGGCGCGACCTGGGGCTTCTGGGCCTTCCCGATGCTCGACACCAAGAGCAACGTCGCGATCTGCGCCGCGCTGATCGCCGGCCTGGCGATCCATGCCCTGATGTACTCCACCCAGCCCGCGATCATGGCCGAGATGTTCCCGACCCGGATGCGCTACTCCGGCATCTCGATCTCCTACCAGGTGACCTCGATCTTCGCCGGCTCGCTCGCGCCGCTGCTGGCCATCGCCTGGCTCAAGGACACCGGCACCTGGACCAACACCGCGGTCTACCTCGCCGTGGCGGGCGTCATCACCGCGCTCGTCGTCCTCACCCTCAAGGAGACGAAGGGCACCTCGCTGCGTGCGCTGGACCGGGCCGACGCCGACCGTGAAGCCGCACGCGAGGTGAGCGCCGCGTGATCTCGGCCGTCTCGGGCGGCGTCGATCCCGGACGTACGCTGCAGGGCCGACGGGCCCTGGTCACCGGCGGCGCGTCGGGGATCGGCGCGGCGGTGGCCCGCGAGCTCGCCGCCCGCGGCGCGCGGGTCGTCGTCGCCGACCTGGCCGGCGACGCTGCCCACGCCCTCGCCGAGGAGATCGGCGGCGAGGCGTGGGTGGTCGACCTGACCGCGACCCACGAGCTCGACGACCTCAGCCTCGAGGTCGACGTCCTGGTCAACAACGCCGGCATCCAGCGGGTCAGCCCCATCGAGAAGTTCGACCCCGACGACTTCCGCAGGATCCACTCGATCATGCTCGTCGCGCCGTTCCTGCTGGTCAGGGCCGCCTTGCCGCACATGTACGCCAACGGCTGGGGCCGCATCATCAACATCTCCTCCGTGCACGGCCTGGTCGCCTCCCCCTTCAAGAGCGCCTACGTCTCGGCCAAGCACGGTCTGGAGGGACTCTCGAAGGTCACCGCCCTCGAGGGCGGCCCGCACGGTGTGACCAGCGTCTGCATCAACCCCGGCTACGTGCGTACACCGCTGGTGGAGAAGCAGATCGCCGACCAGGCCGAGGTGCACGGTGTGGACGCCTCCGAGGTCGTCGAGCGGGTCCTGTTGCAGGACGTGGCGGTGAAGCGGCTGGTCGAGCCCGACGAGGTCGGCTCGCTGGTCGGCTGGCTCACCGGCCCCGACGCCTCGATGGTCTCCGGCGCCTCGTGGGCCATGGACGGCGGCTGGAGCGCCCGCTAGCCCCCTCAGGCCTGCGTACGCCACCAGTCCACCGTCGCCTTGGCCCCGGTCTCGAGCGGGGTCGGGGACAGGCCGAGAAGCGACTCGCTGGCCGAGGAGTCCAGCACGAACGGCTTGTCGAACTGGTAGACCATCTCGGCCAGCTCCCGGGTGCCGGCATGCACCGTGCCGATCGCCTTCAGCGCCCAGGTGGGGATCCGGCCGACCCGCGGCGCTTCGACCCCGGCGACGTCGGCATAGAGCCGGACGAGGTCGCGCTGGGAGATCGCTGGGGCGGTGGGAGCGTGCAGGAAGGAGTCCCACAGACTCTCCTCGTCGGCCGCCCTGATCATCGCGGCGCCGAGGTCGGGGACGTATGTCCACGAGTGCGGCGCGTCCGGGTCGCCGAGGACCCGCATGGTGCGGCCGGCGAGGACCGTCGGCACCATCCGCTCGCCGGCGTGGGCGGTACGCACCAGCGGGCCGTAGAAGTCCGAGGCCGCGACGCTGACCGTCGGTGTCGGGGAAGCGTCGCGGGCGCGGAGCAGCTCGACGCGCACCGCGGGCTTGCCGAAGTCGGCGTTCCGCGGGGTCTGCTCGGTCATCGGGCCGGCGACGTGGCCGTAGGCGTAGAGGCTCTCCGGGAAGACGACCACGGCGCCGGCCCGCCCGGCGGCCTCGAGCACGATCTTCTCGGCCCGCGGGAGCTCGGCGCGCCACGTCTCCGCGGCGTAGGCGCTGCCGTGCATGCAGTGGAAGACGGCGCGGGTGCCGGTGGCCGCCTGGGTGACCGTCTCGGTGTCGGTGGCATCGCCGCGGAGGCGCTCGATGTTCTCGTGCACCGGACCGCTCCCGGAGCGGGTGAGGAGGCGTACGCGGTCGCCGCGCGCGGCGAGCTGCTGGGCGATGGTCGCGCCGACGGGGCCGGCGCCGATGACGAGGTAGGTGCTGTTCATGGCTGTGTCCTTGGTTTCGGTGATCGAGCCTGTCGAGATTCCGAGAGCAGTGCTCTCGGAATGAGTCTGGCGTGTGTCGTCGACAAAAGCAAGAGCACCGCTCACTTTTGTTGACAGCGCTCTCTATATCGGGACACGATGGCGTCATGACAGCCACCTCACGAGACGGCACCCCACGCGAGCGGGCGCGGGCGCAGACCATGGACGAGATCGTCCGGATCGGCCGCGAGCACCTGGCGGTCCACGGCGCCGCCGCGCTCTCGCTGCGCGCGGTGGCCCGCGACCTCGGGGTGGTCTCCTCGGCCGTCTACCGCTACGTCAAGAACCGTGACGAGCTGCTGACCCTGCTCCTCGTCTCCGGCTACGACGAGCTCGGCGACGCCGTCGACGCGGCCGTCGCGGCCGCCTCCGAGGACGACCACCGCGCCCAGTTCCTGGCTCTCGGCCGCGCGGTCAGGACCTGGGCGCTCGCCGAGCCGGCGACGTACGCGCTGCTGTTCGGGTCGCCCGTCCCCGGCTACGCCGCGCCGGACGAGCGCACCAGCGTGCCCGGCACCCGTGTCCCGACCGCGATGCTGCGGGTGTGTGCCGGCGCGCTCGCCGTCGGCCGGCTGACCGTGCCGGAGGGCGTGGGCGGGATCTCGCCCGAGCTCGCGGTGGGGCTCCAGGGCATCCGCGACCAGCTCGGCCTCGACCTGCCCGATGCCGCGCTCACCCGCGGCGTACTCGTCTGGACCAGCCTCTTCGGACGCGTCAGCTTCGAGGTCTTCGGCCAGTTCGGCCCCGACCGCTTCGGCGACCCCGCCGGCCTTTTCGAGCTCCATCTGGCCGTGTTGGCGGACGAGCTCGGGCTGTGAGTCTTCGTCAAGGTATGCAGGAAAAGGCGCACATCCCTAGCGGAACTCCGCTAGGGATGTGCGCCTTGGGCTGCATACCTTGACGAAAGGACAGCCTTCGCCAGCTACTTGATCTCGGCGATGACCGCCCCGTTGGTGACGGTCTCGCCCACGGTGGCGTTCAGGCCGGTGATGACGCCGGCCTTGTGGGCCTTGAGGGGCTGCTCCATCTTCATCGCCTCGATGACCACGACGACGTCGCCCTCGGCGACCTCCTGGCCCTCCTCGACGGCGATCTTGACGATGGTGCCCTGCATCGGCGAGGCGACGGAGTCGCCGGAGGCGGCCGCGCCGGCCTTCTTCGCCGACCGCTTCGGCTTCTTCGCGGCACCCGTGCCGCCACCGACCGCGAGGCCGCCGAGCCCGGCGGGCAGCGAGACCGAGAGGCGCTTGCCGCCGACCTCGACCACGACGGTCTGGCGTTCGACGTCCTCGGCCGGCTCGCCGGCAGCGCCGGCGTACGGGGTGATCTGGTTGTCGAAGTCGGTCTCGATCCAGGTCGTGTAGACGTCGAAGGAGCCGCTCTCGGCGGTGTAGGCGGGGTCGGTGACGACGGCCTGGTGGAACGGGATGACGGTCGGCATGCCGTCGACCTTGAACTCGTCCAGGGCGCGGCGCGAGCGCTCCAGCGCCTGGGTGCGGTCGCGGCCGGAGACGATCAGCTTGGCGATGAGGGAGTCGAACGAGCCCGGGATGGTCTCGCCCTTCTCGTAGCCGCCGTCGAGGCGTACGCCCGGGCCGGCCGGCGGGGCCCACTCGGTCAGGGTGCCGGGGGCCGGCATGAAGTTGTTGCCGCCGTCCTCGGCGTTGATGCGGAACTCGATCGAGTGGCCGCGGACCTCGGGGTCGTCGTAACCCAGCTCCTCACCTGCGGCGATGCGGAACATCTCGCGGACGAGGTCGATGCCGGTGACCTCCTCGGAGACACAGTGCTCGACCTGGAGGCGGGTGTTGACCTCGAGGAAGGAGATGGTGCCGTCGGCGGCGACGAGGAACTCACAGGTGCCTGCGCCGACGTAGCCGGCCTCGCGCAGGATCGCCTTGGAGGACTCGTAGAGGCGCTTGTTCTGCTCGTCGGTCAGGAACGGCGCGGGGGCCTCCTCGACCAGCTTCTGGTGGCGACGCTGCAGCGAGCAGTCGCGGGTGGAGACGACGACCACGTTGCCGTGCTTGTCGGCCAGACACTGGGTCTCGACGTGGCGCGGCTTGTCGAGGAACTTCTCGACCAGGCACTCGCCGCGACCGAAGGCGCCGACGGCCTCACGCACGGCCGACTCGTAGAGCTCGGGGATCTCCTCGAGGGTGCGCGCGACCTTCAGGCCGCGACCGCCACCACCGAAGACCGCCTTGATGGCGACCGGCAGGCCGTACTCCTGCGCGAAGGAGACGATCTCGGAGGCGTCCTTGACAGGGTCCTTGAGGCCCGGGGCCAGCGGCGCGCCGGCCTTCAGTGCGATCTGCTTGGCCTTCGCCTTGTCGCCCAGCGCGTCGATCGCCTCGGGCGAAGGACCGATCCAGGTCAGGCCCGCGTCGATCACGGCCTGGGCGAAGTCGGCGTTCTCCGCGAGGAAGCCGTAGCCCGGGTGGACCGAGTCCGCACCGGACTGGCGTGCCACATCGATGATCTTCTCGATGGACAGGTAGGACTCCGCCGGCGTGGCTCCGCCGAGTGAGTAGGACTCATCGGCGAGGCGCACGAAGAGCGCGTCACGGTCGGGGTCCGCGTAGATCGCTACGGAGCCGATTCCGGCGTCCTTGCACGCGCGGATCACTCGGACGGCGATCTCACCGCGGTTGGCGATCAGGACCTTTGTCAGTGGCTTGCTCAACGAGAACTCCTCCATCGTGAATGCAAGGACATGCTAGGGGAGGCCATCCGGCCTGGCTTCAGGCAGCCGTAGTAACGATTGTCACACTCCGGTCAGGTGGGCGAGCGACGAGGTTACCCGTGCGTAGGCAGCGTCGTCGACGAGCACGCCCGCGTGACGCAGTGCCAGCACCGCAGCTCCGGCCAGCCCGTCGGTGGCGACGACCGCCCCTGGAGCGACCCTGGCGGCGAAGTCCGGCTGCCGGGCCAGGACGCTTCCGGCAGCGACCAATGGCCCCTCGATCTCAGGCGTACGCACCGCCGCCAGCGTCTCCGCCAACCCGGCCGCTGCTTGGTCGAGGATGCCCGCGGCCACCTCGTCGCCTGACCCCGCCGCGGTGAAGACGAGCGCCGCGAAGTCGGCCAGCCGCAGCGGCGGCATCGCGTAGAGCGCCGCGGTCGCCGCGACCAGCGTCGCGGTCCGGCCGCCCTGGCGACGTTCGTCGACGGCGATCCCGAGCCGGTCGAGCAGCAGGCCCGTCAGCGCCGTGGACGCGCCTCGGCCGTCGAGCGGCGCCAGCCCGGCGCGTACGACCTCCCGGCCCAGCCAGAAGCCCGAGCCGACGTCGCCGAGCAGCCAGCCCAGGCCGTCCGAGATGCCCGCGAGCCCGCCGTCCTCGACCCGCACCGCCGACGCCCCTGTGCCGGAGAGCAGCACATAGCCGTCGGGAGCCGCCGTCCCCGAGAAGTACGCGGCCAGCACATCGAACTCGAAGACCGGTTCGGTCGCGACCAGCCCGGAGAGGGCGGACACGATCGCCGCCCGGTGGCCGGGGTCGGCCGCACCCGCGACCGCCAGGGCGGCACCGGCGAGCGGACCGGTTTTCGCGGAGGTCACAGCCTGGGTGACCGCATCCCTGATCGCCGCCGTGGCGGCCTCGACGCCGGCGGAGGTCGGGTTGCCGCTGCCGGCCTTCCCGATGCCTCGGCAGTGTCCGTCGGAGGAGACCACGACGGCCCGAGTGCTGGTGCCTCCAGCGTCGAGGCCCAAGTAGTTGTTATTCATTGACACCTTTTCGTAACAGAAAACCATTGCCAGGCGTACTCTCTCCAAATAGTTTTCGAGCGCAGGCCTCGGCATACAGTCGCGGCGCGAGTTTGCTAGGTGGGTGGACTAATTGACCAGAGACGTGTTCGGAGCCTTCGACGAGCAGGTTCGCACACGCCTGTCCGAGCTGCAGTCGATTGCCCAGTCCGGTGGCTTCGACGAGGCGGTGGAGGTGATGGTGAGCAGCATCCGCAACGGCGGTGTGCTGCAGGCCTTCGGCACCGGCCACTCCCAGGCGTTCGCGATGGAGATCGCCGGCCGGGCAGGTGGTCTGATCCCCACCCACGCCATCGCTCTGCGGGACACGGTCCTCAAGGGCGACCGCCCGGCGAGCGATCTCAAGGGCGGTCTGCTCGAGCGTGACACCAACATCGCCAACGAACTCTGGGAGCTCCACGAGTTCCACCCCGAGGACGTCTTCCTGATCGCGTCCAACTCCGGCGTCAACGGCTCGATCGTCGGCATCGCGCTGCGTGCGAAGGAGGAGGGCCACAAGGTGATCGCGGTGACCAGCCTCGAGCACACCAACGCGGTCACCCCCAAGCACCCCAGCGGCAAGCGCCTGGCCGAGATCGCCGACGTGGTGATCGACAACCTGGCCCCCTTCGGCGACGCGACGGTGCCCGTCGGAGACGGCGGCGTCCTCGCCGGTGCCGTCTCCTCCATCACGGCGGCCTACATCGCCCAGCTCCTGACCCTCGGCACCGCCGCGCGGATCCAGGAAGCCGGTGAGACCCCGCCCCTCTATCTCTCCGCCAATATCCCGGGTGGCGATGAGCACAACGATGCGTTGAAGGCTCGCTACGGCGAGCGCATCGGAAGCATGGCCTGAACACCCGTAATGAAGAAGTAACGAGGAACCCACCCGAAAGAAGGCAGCACGATGTCCCAGCAGCTTCACCGGCTCGACCGCCGGACCCTTCTGCGCGGCACCCTCGCCGGCGCGGCGCTCGTGTCGTTCTCCGGAGCGCTCGCCGCGTGTGGCGCACCCGGTAGCGACACCGACAACTCCGGCGGTGGCACCAAGTCCGCCTCCAACCCGTTCGGCATGCCCAAGGACGGCACCGTCGACGCGGTCATCTTCGACGGTGGCTACGGCTACGACTACGTCGAGTTCGCCGCCGGCATCGTCGGCAAGGAGTTCGCGGACGCCAACCTCAAGGTCAGCGCCACGACCAAGATCGCCACGGAGCTGCAGCCGCGCTTCGTCGGCGGCACGCCCCCGGACCTGATCGACAACTCGGGTGCGGACCTGATCGGCTTCAGCTCGATCGCCGCCCAGCTCGAGGAGCTCGACGACGTCTTCGAGGCCGACAGCTACGAGGGCGTCAAGATCGAGGACACCCTCTACCCGAACGTGAAGGTGCCCGGCACCTACAGCGACCGGTTCGTGGCGATCAACTACGTCATGACCCTCTACGGCGTGTGGTACTCCGCCTCGCTCTTCGAGGAGAACGGCTGGACCGCCCCGAAGACCTGGGACGAGGCGCTCGACCTCGGTGCCAAGGCCAAGGCCAAGAAGAAGTACCTGTGGACCTGGGGCAAGGAGGCAGCGACCTACTACCGCACCCTGGTCATCGACTCGGCGGCCAAGGAGGGCGGCGACGAGGTGCGCCTCGGTCTCGAGAACCTCGAGAAGGGCATCTGGTCCCACAAGGTCATCCAGGACATCCTGGGCAAGCTCGGCGAGATGGTCAGCCAGGACATGTTCATCCCGGGCGGCGCCGGCACCCAGTTCACCGCCGCGCAGGCCAAGTGGTCCAACGACCAGCAGGCGCTCCTCTACCCCAGCGGTGGCTGGATCGAGAACGAGATGAAGGACGCCACCAAGGAAGGCTTCGAGATGACCGGCATCCCGGAGTTCGTCCTCAGTGACAGCCCGGCACTGCCGTACGAGGCCGTTCGTGCCGCGGCCGGTGAGGCCTTCATCGTCCCGAGCAAGGCGAAGAACCCTGCCGGCGGCAAGGAGATCCTCCGCGCCATGCTGTCGAAGGAGGCTGCGACCAACTTCGCCAAGACGAAGCTCGCGCCGACCATCGTCAAGGACACCATCCCGGCCGACGGCTTCGGCTCCGCGGCGCTGAAGTCGCAGAGCGCGATGCTCGACGCCGCCGGCGAGAACACCTTCAACTTCCAGTTCTACGACTACTACGGCACCAATGCCGACGAGCTGGTCGTGTGGAACTCGTTCCTCTCCGGTGACCTGGACGTCAAGGGCCTGACCAAGGCCGTCCAGGGCATCTTCGACAAGGTCGCGGACGACTCCTCGATCGAGAAGCTCAAGGTTTCCTGACACCATGCCGGACCCATCCACCACGATGGCGCTGACGGCGGGCGGCCCCTCCGAGGAGAATCCTTGGGGGGCCGCCCCCGGCCGGCGCCGACGCAAGCTCACCCTCGACCGGGCACTGTTCATGACGGTCTTCCTCGGCCTGCCGGTCGCGGTCTTCGTCATCTTCGTCGTGGTCCCGATCGGGCAGGCCCTCTTCTACTCGCTGACCGACTGGACCGGCTTCTCGCCGGTCATGAACTTCGTCGGCCTGGACAACTACGCCAAGCTGCTCGACGACGAGACGTTCCTCAAGGCACTGCGCAACAACGTACTTCTCACGATCGTGGTGCCCCTGGTGACTCTCGTGGCCGCGTTGGCGATCGCGGTGGTGGTGACCACCGCCGGCCCCAGCACGGGTCAGGTCCGCGGGCTGAACGGATCCGGCTTCTACCGGGTCGTCTCGTTCTTCCCCTACGCCGTCCCGGCCGTCGTCATCGGTCTGCTCTGGGCGCAGGTCTACGACCCTGCCGCCGGCCTGCTCAACGGCATGCTCACCGGCATCGGCCTCGACGGGTTCAAGGACTACGCCTGGCTCGGTGAGGTGCGGGCGGCGATGCCTGCCTCGATGTTCGTGATGATCTGGGCCAACATCGGCTTCTACACGGTGCTCTTCGTGGCCGCCATCAAGGGCGTTCCCGCGGAGATCTACGAGGCCGCCCGCATCGATGGTGCCGGTCGCTTCCGCACCGCCATCTCGATCACGCTGCCCTCGATCCGCGACAACGTGCAGACGGCCTACATCTACCTGGGCATCCTCACCCTCGACGCCTACGTGTTCATGGCGGCGCTCGCCCCTGGCGGCGGTCCTGCCAACAGCACGCTGACGATGAGCCAGCACCTGATGAACACCGCCTTCAAGAAGAGCCAGTTCGGCTACGCCACCTCCATGGGCGTCGTCCTCGCCCTGGTCACGCTGCTCTTCGCCGCTCTGGTCTTCGCCGTCTTCCACTTCGCTGGCGGGCGGGACAAGAAGGGAGACGTACGCCGATGAGTACCGTCACTCTGGACAAGCCGGTCGCTGCCAGCTCGGACCGCCAGCGGCGTACGCCCGGCGACGCGCTGGTCGCCGGCACCTCGCACACGATGCTGATCCTCTGGTCGGTGATCGTCATCGTGCCGTTCTGCTGGGTGGTGCTCTCCTCGTTCAAGACGTCGAAGGAGATCCTGTCCTCGCCGTTCTCGCTGCCGGCGGAGTGGAGCTTCGAGAACTACACCAGCGCCTGGACGAAGGCCGGCATCGGGACGTACTTCTTCAACACGGTCATCGTCGTCGGCACCGCGCTGGTGCTGGTGATGCTGCTCGGGGCGATGTGCGCCTACGTGCTGGCCCGGTTCGAGTTCTTCGGGCGCAACTTCATCTACTACTCCATGCTCGGCGGACTGACCTTCCCGGTCTTCCTGGTCATCGTGCCGCTGTTCTTCGTGCTCCAGGGCTTCGGGCTGCTCAACACGCTGCCGGGACTGATCCTGACGTACGTCGCCTACGCGCTGCCGTTCACCGTCTTCTTCCTCTACGCCTTCTTCAAGACGTTGCCCGACGACGTCTACGAGGCCGCGATGATGGACGGTGCGGGGGAGTGGCGGACGTTCTTCCAGATCATGCTGCCGATGGCGGCGCCCGGAATGGCCGGCGTGGCGATCTTCAACTTCCTCGGGCTGTGGAACCAGTTCCTGCTCCCGGTGGCGCTGAACACCCAGCGGGAGAACTGGGTGCTCACCCAGGGGATGGCGTCGTTCTCGTCGCAGGCCGGCTACAACGTCGACTTCGGCGCGCTCTTCGCCGGGGTGGTGATGACCGTGCTCCCGGTGCTGGTCGTCTACCTGATCTTCCAGCGGCGGATCGCCGGAACGGTGTCGACAGGCACCTTCCGATGAGGGTGGTTCCCGGTCGGATGTGATGCGGGTCTCGCACTCCAGGTTAATAAGCGCTAACCTGGAGTGCGTGACCGCTTTCCTCCAGCCCGAGCACGAAGAGTTGCGTGCTGTCGTCCGTGACTTCGCCCAGAAGGAGATCGCGCCCCATGCCTCGCAGTGGGACCGCGACCACCACTTCCCCGTCGACGTGGTCCACAAGATGGGTGAGCTGGGCCTGTTCGGCCTGACCGCCCCCGAGGCGTACGGCGGGGGCGAGGGTGACCTCGTCGCGCTCTGCGTCGCGATCGAGGAGCTCGGCCGCGTCGACCAGTCGATCGGGATCACGCTCGAGGCCGCCGTCGGCCTGGGCATCAACCCGATCCTCACCTACGGCACCGACGAGCAGAAGGAGCGGTGGCTCCCCGACCTCGTGGCGGGCAAGAAGCTGGCCGGGTTCGGACTGACCGAGCCGGGGGCCGGCTCCGACGCCGGCGCGACCGCCACCAAGGCCGTCCTCGACGGCGACGAGTGGGTCGTCGACGGTGCCAAGCAGTTCATCACCAACTCCGGCTCCTCGATCACCTCGGTCGTCACCGTCACCGCGCGCACCGGCACCCGGGAGAACGGCAAGCCCGAGATCAGCACCATCATGATCCCCTCGGGCACGCCCGGGTTCACCGCCGAGAAGAGCTACGACAAGCTCGGTTGGCACGCCTCCGACACCCACCCGCTCTCCTTCGACGGCGCCCGGGTGCCGGCCGACCACCTCCTCGGCGAGCGTGGTCGCGGCTACGCCCAGTTCCTCGCCACCCTCGACGACGGTCGCGTAGCGATCGCCGCGCTCGCGGTCGGCTGCATCCAGGCCTGCCTCGACATGGCGCTGGAGTACGCGGGGGAGCGGCAGACCTTCGGTGGCCCGATCGGCCGCAAGCAGGGCGTCGCCTTCCAGATCGCCGACCTCGAGGTCATGCTGCGGGCCTCGCGCCTGCTGACGTACGAGGCCGCCGCGATGAAGGCCGGCCTCGACTCGGGTGCGGTGACGATGAAGGAGTTCAAGCAGGCTGCTGCCGCCGCCAAGCTGTACGCCACCGAGTCGGCCGTCACCGCGACCCGGATCGCCACCCAGATCTTCGGCGGCTACGGCTTCATGGAGGAGTATCCGGTCGCCCGCTTCTACCGCGACGCCAAGATCCTGGAGATCGGCGAAGGCACCTCCGAGGTGCAGCGCATGCTGATCGCAAGAGGCCTCGGTCTGCCCGTCGAGTGAGTGCGGATCTTACTGCGCACTGAACAAACCGCGGGAAGTAATCAAGAGCCATCTCACCACTGACCGTTTACTGTGGCTCCATGGTGTTCGGGGGACAGCTGCTGGGACGGCTGCGTCGCACCCGCCTCTTCGGAGAGGTGGTCCGCTTCATGATGGTCGGCGGAATCGCGACAGCAGTCGCCTTCGTGCTGTTCAACGGACTGGTCCACGGCTTCTTCATGGGGGCCGGTCCGATGAACGGGCAGCCGATCCCGGCCTACATCATCGCCAACACGGTCGGCATGCTGATCAGCTACGACCTGAGCCGTCGCTGGACCTTCCGCCACCGGGTCTCGGACCATCCCGACGGCGGCTTCACGGCCTACGTCGTGATCAATGCGGTCACCATGCTGCTGCCGGTGGCGTGTCTCTACGTCACCCGCAGCGTGCTCGGCTGGGACAGCGCGATCGCCGACAACCTCTCGGCCAACGTGGTCGGGGTGCTCCTGGGTCAGATCGCCCGGTTCTTCCTGTTCCGGAAGTTCGTCTTCGGCCGCCCGATCCGCTACACGCAGGTCTACGGCAGCGTGGAGGAGGAGGCGGCCGCGCTCGGCGCCGCCGACGGTCGAGCGTTCGTGGTGGCCCCGGACCGTCGCGAGCGGGTCACCGGTTCCACAGATCAGGCCACGCATGACCGAGCCGGCTGAGCAGGTCGCGTAGCAGCGGCAGGCTGAGCCCGACCACGTTGTGGTGGTCGCCCTCGATCCCGGTCACGAACGCTCCGCCGAGCCCGTCGATCGTGAACGCGCCGGCGACGTGGAGCGGCTCACCGGTCGCGACGTACGCCGCGATCTCCTCGTCGCTGACATCGGCGAAGTGCACGGTCGTGGCTGCGGTCTGCGACACCTGCCGGCCGGTCGCGGTGTCGATCAGCGCGTGCCCGGAGACGAGTGCGCCGCTGCGCCCCCGCATCTCCCGCCAGCGCTCGATCGCCTCCTCAGGGTCGTTCGGCTTGCCGAGTGCCTTGCCGTCGAGCTCGAGGACGCTGTCGCAGCCGAGCACGAGCGCCCCGTCGGGGACGTCCGGGCGGCCGGCGACCGCGTCGCGCTTGAGCTCGGCGAGTCCCAGGGCGAGCTCGGTCGGTGCGAGGCCGTCGAGGACGCTCTCGTCGACACCGGAGACGATCACCACAGGCTCGACGCCTGCGCTGCGCAGCGTCTGCAGCCGGGCGGGGGACTTGGAGGCGAGGACCAGCGTGGTCATGGCTCCACCCTAGGGGTAGCGGTCCTTTACCTCGGTGTCGGTCCCGACTAGGTTTCGCACATCCAACCCATCTCAACGAGGAGAAATCCGACGTGACGGATTACCCGCCGCCCCCGCCCCCGCAGCAGCCGTACGGCGCTGGTCCTGTGGGCGAAGTTCTGCTGAGCCAGCCGCTCCGCGGCGCCTCGCCCCGCGACGCCATCGCGCGCTTCTTCAAGAAGTACGCCTCCTTCGAGGGCCGCGCCAGCCGGTCCGAGTTCTGGTGGGCCATCCTGTTCACCTTCGTCGTGAACATGGCGATCAACCTGATCCTCGGCGCCGACTCGACCGCCGGCTCCATCGTCGGCGGTCTCTTCGCGCTCGCCATCCTGGTCCCGCAGCTCTCCGTGGGCGCCCGCCGCCTCCACGACACCGGCCGCTCCGGCTGGTGGCAGCTGCTCTACCTGACCTGTGTCGGCGTCATCGTGCTGATCGTCTTCTGGGCGCTCCCGGAGAATGCCGAGGGCGACAAGTACAACGTCGCCTGACCGGTGGCTAACCACGAGCGGCGATCAGTCTCTAGACTGATCGCCGCTCGGCCGAAGTGGTGGAATTGGCAGACACGCAGCACTTAGGATGCTGTGCCCCAGGGCGTGCGGGTTCAAGTCCCGCCTTCGGCACACAGAGTCCGGGTACGACCCGGGGCGGACCAGGGGCGATCCCCATGGACAACGGGTACCGGACCCTCAAGGATGGAAGCACAACACCCCATCCAGAGAGGGATGAAGTCATGTCGTTCAAGGACAACGCGTCCAACTGGCGCGATGGCGTCCAGAAGGGCGTCGAAGGCGCCAAGCCTGCGGTCGAGGACGCCAAGGTGAAGTCGGCACCGCACCTTGTCACCGGTGGCGAGAAGACCATCGAGAAGGCCGGCGAGTTCAAGGCGCAGATCGAGGCCAAGCGGGCCGAGATGGCGTCGGCTCCCGACGCCGACTCACCGCGCAACCAGGCGATCTCCGGCCTGCTCCAGGTCGGCGCGGCCGCCACCGAGGTCGCCGCCCACGCGGGCGAGTGGCTGAAGGAGACCGGTGCCAAGTGGAGCGCCGGCACCGGCCCCGTGGTCGTCGAGCCTCCCAAGGAGATCCCGGGGGACGTACCTCCTCCGCCTCCGCCCACCGAGAAGTAAGACGAGGGTCAAGCGGAAGCGCTGCGCGAATTGCGAAGCAATCGCAAATCACACAGCGAGGTCGCGACGGAGCTTGGCGACGTGACCGGTCGCCCTGACGTTGTACTGCGCGACCTCGATCTTGCCCTCCTCGTCGACCACGAACGTCGAGCGGATGACGCCCTCGACGACCTTGCCGTAGAGCTTCTTCTCGCCGTAGGCGTCGTACGCCTTGTGCACCGAGAGGTCCTCGTCGGAGGCCAGGGTGATGGTCAGCCCGTCACGCTCGCGGAACTTCGCGAGCTTGGCGGGCTTGTCCTTCGAGATGCCGACGACCTCGTAGCCGGCGGCCTTCAGCGAGTCGATCGAGTCGGTGAAGTCGCAGGCTTGCTTGGTGCAGCCGGGGGTCATCGCGGCGGGGTAGAAGTAGACGATCACCTTGCGGCCGCGGAGGCTGCTGAGCGAGACCTCCGTTCCGGTGTCGTCGGGAAGAGTGAAGTCGGGGGCAACATCGCCCGGCTCGAGACGCGTCATGGAGCCAACCTAGCGAACATTCCCAGGCGAACCGCAGCGGTGGAGCACGCCGTGGACGTACGCCGGTTGCTAAGGTCTGCGCATGTCCAAGGACCAGACTTCCTCGCTCGAGTCCGAGATCGAAGAGATCCGCGAGCGGCTCGCAGGCACCATCGACGAGCTGATCTACCGGGGCAGCCCGAAGACGATCGTGCAGCGCCAGGTGGCGGCCGTCAAGGCGGTCTACGTCGACCCCGTCTCCGGCGAGCCGAGGATGGGCAACATCGCAAAGACCGTCGGCGGGGTGGTGGGCACCGTCCTGCTCATGGCGACGCTGCGTAAGATCACCAAGGTCAACTGACCCCCCACCGGCAAGGCAAGACGGAACGTGACCGACAAGACCCCTATCAAGATGCTCCACGACCGGGTGCTGGTCGAGGTCGGGTCCGACGCCGGTGAGCGCCGCTCATCGGGCGGCATCGTCATCCCGGCCACGGCCGCCATGGGCGCGGCCCGGCGGCTCACCTGGTCCCGCGTGGTCGCGGTCGGCCCGCACGCGCGCGCCGTCGAGATCGGTGACCGGGTCCTCTTCGACGCCGACGACAAGCCCGAGGTCGAGGTCGCCGGTGAGGTGTACGTCCTGATGCGCGAGCGCGACGTGCACGCCGTCGCGGCCGAGCGGATCGCCGACGAATCTACTGGGTTGTATCTCTGAGTCTTACTGCCGAGTCGGCGTATCCGACCCCTCTGGCTCGCTTCGCTTCGCCAGGCACGGGGTCAGATGCGCCGACTCGGCATCACGAAGGTAGCGCGTTGAACCGGTGCGCCATCACGACGATGTTGCTGTCGTAGGACGAGCCGTTCCAGTCGGTGCAGGTGATGATCACCAGCCGGCCGTCGCCGTGGTCCTGGCCGAAGATGCGCTGGGCCTGCTCGGCCAGCTCCTTGCGGCTGAGCACCTCGACGGAGTCGACCTGGTGCTGGAAGGTCCCGTCCTTGGTGACGATGTCGACCTCCTGCCCCTCCTCGATGTGGTCGAGCTTGTTGAGGCTGCCGCCACCGGTGTGCACGGTGTGGCCGGTGACCACCGTCTGGCCCTGGGCAGAGCCGGGCTTGGCGCTGCCGACCCACCAGCCGATCTCGCGCGGGTTGCGCGGCGGGTCCAGCACCTCGCCGTCGAGCCGGATCGGGACGACCCTGGCCTTCGTGTTCAGTCCGGGCAGCTCGAGTCGCTGCGGGGCACCGGGCGGCACCTCCACCGCGGCGCTGCCGCTGGGCCACACCAGCCCGGCCAGCACCATCGCCACGGCGAGCACGACCAGCGAGGTCCACAGGCCGCTCGCCGCCGCGGCAAGCCGCGGCGGCGAGTCAGTTGCGGTCTCAGCCACGCCGCAACATGCGGACGTACGTCGCCACACCGGCGCCCGCGGCCGCGAGGAGCAGCAGGGTGACGAGGGCGATGCGACCGGCGCTGCCGTCGTCATAGCTCTCCACCCCGGCGGTCACGACGGTCGGAACCGAAGCCGGCGGGTTGTCCGCCTTCGGCGGGTTCTTGGTGACCGTCTTGGAGATCGGGCTGTTCGGGCCACAGCTGCTGGTGCCGATGGTCAGGTGGGCCAGGCTGCCGCCGACGAAGTCCTGGGCTGCCGGGAGGACCTTCACATCGAGCGCCGTCACCGTGATCGCGCCCGGAGAGGTGCTCTGGGCGTTGAGGGTGATGTCGAGGACGTTCTCCTCCAGCGGCGCGAGCTGCGACTGGATCTGGCCGAGGGCCGTGTCGAGCACCTGCGTCTGAAGCTGGTCGAGCCCGCCGTTGGCCGGGGCCAGGGCGCCGTTCAGAGCCTTGGTGAACTGGTTGCGCAGGGCATCCAGAATCGCGTCGGTCACGCCGGTCAGGTCCGTGACGACCTTCTGGTTGACGTCGGGGTCGACCGGAAGGTCGACCAGGGTGACGTCGCCGACGGTCGGGACGGTGATGTAGGCCCGGCTGTTCGCCAGGCTGCTGTCGCCGGACGCCTTGTCCTTGTCGGCGGTGCAGCTGCTCTGCACGGCGCCGAGGTCGAGGTGCAGACCGGGGTCACCCATCGCTGCGAGGAGATCCTTCAGCGCTTTCGAGAGCGGGTCGGTGACCGCGGTCTGGCTCAGTCCGACCTTCTCGAGCTCGGCGATCAGCTGCCGGTCGACACCCTGGAACAGGCCGGACGAGACGAGCTCGACCTCGCTGAAGTCGAGGCTGGCCGCATCGAGCGAGATGTTGTCGCCGCCGCTGAGGCAGTCGCCGGAACCGACGGCGACCACGGTCGCGCCGTCTCCGGCGAGGCCGGAGCAGGCTGCCGAGGTGGCGTCCTTGGTGGCCACGGCGTCCTGGGCCAGTGTGCCGGCGTGGATGGCCTTCTGCCCGCCGAGCGCGGTGATGAGCGGCTCGTTGGTGCCCTTGGCGGACTCGGTGGAGCCGTTGTTGGTGACGGCATAGGTGCCGGTGTCCCTCGCCCCGGTGCCGGCGAGCTCCAGGCTCAGCGCGGTTGCAGACGCCTGCGACACCGTGGCGGCGCTCGCAGGTGCGGCCGACAAGGCAACCATGGCGGCTGCGGCCGCCACTGCGGCTCCCCGCGCGATGAGTGTTGTGCGCACGTAGATATCCCTCCCTTTGACCTTCGTCACACTCAACGGAAGAGGAGGCTCGTACGTTACGGGCTGGGGTATCGCTTCTGACCTGCGGAATCCACGGTGTCGGTCAACTGTCGGTCAGCTGTCGCAGACCGTGCCGTCCTTGTCGCCGTCGCGGTACCACTCGTACTCGGCGTCGCGTCCCTTCCGGTAGGGGCCGTAGCCCTTCGCGGCCGCCTTGGCGCAGGTGTCGAAGCGGGGGTCCTCGCCGGTGTCGCCCGCGGGCACGTCGCCCTGGCCCGCGTCGCCGTCGGACTGTCCGCCGGGGGCCAGCCGTACGGTGACCACGGGGTCGTCGCAGCCGGCGGCGATGCTCTTCAGCGCGGCCTTCTCGGCACGGTCGGCGAAGAGGCCCCAGCGGATCTTCACGGCGACCCAGTCGGCGACGTACGTGCAGTGGTAGCTGGTGGCGTCGGGCATCCAGTCGGCCGGGTCCTGGTCGCCCTTGCTGCGGTTGGTCGCGGCGGTGACGGCGATGAGGGCGCGTGGGTCGCCGAGGTCGTTGGCGTACGCCTCCCGCTCCTCGTCGCTCCACGCGTCGGCGCCGGACTCCCAGCTCTCCTTGAGCGGGACCATGTGGTCGATGTCGAGGCCGCCGGGGCGCTTGAGGGTGACGCCGTCGTACGTGGAGAGCCAGGTGCCGCGGCTCACCTCGCACCTGCCGCGCGCCTTCTTCCTCGACTCCTCGAGGAGCACCTCGTTGCGGGCGTCCTGACAGTCGCCGTCGGCGTCGACCCAGTGGTTGAACTTCTCCCGCTCATACCCTGAGGTGACCTCCTTGGCGACCGGGAGCTTCGCGATGGCCTCGGTCAGCGGGAGGCTGACCTCCTCGCCGCTCTCGGCGCCGTATCCGGCCTGGACGGCGGTGTCGGGCGGAGAGATCTCGGCACAACCGGCGCAGAGGAGTACGACGGCGAGCAGGGTCGCCAACGGGCGCAGCATGGGGACTCCAGAGAGTTGGGGAAGAGCTCTGGGGAGCATCGGGGGCGGCGTAACTTTGTCGGATCCCGCGGCGGTCGGCACGCAGGCGCGCCGCCCGGTCGCCCACCCCAGAACGAATCCCGGGCCAAGGCTTCAAGCCTTGGCCCGGGATGTGGTGTCGCAGGTTCTACGACGTCCCTATCGGGAGGTTCTGATCAGTGGATCAGGCCTGCGCGCGGCGCAGCAGGAACCACCGGGTGGCGGCAGCGGCGGCGACGAGCAGCACGAGCGCGCCGGCGGCGAACCCGCCCTTGGCGGCCGGCGACGAGAGCAGGTTGAGCTCAGCGTTGGCCGGGGCGTTGTCGGGCTTGGCCGCGACGCTCGTGTCCGGGTCGGACCTGTCGCCGGAGACGACGACGTCGACGTTCTTCTTGTCGCCGGCGGCCGCAGCCTTCTCCTCGGCGGCGGTGAGGCCGTTGGTGCCGCAGGTGCTGGTGCCGATGGCGACCTTGGCGGCGGTCGGGGCGCCGACCTTCTTCACGGCGTCGAGCACCTTGATGTCCAGCGCGGACACCTCGAGCGACTTGGCGGTCCCGGCCTGCTTGTTCAGAGTCTGCTTGTTCAGGGTGAGCTTCACCAGGTCGGTCTCGAGACCCTTGAGCAGCACGGCGAGCTGCTCCTTGATGTGCTCGATCAGGTCGACGCGGATCGAGATGTCCAGGCCGCCCGCGGCCTGGCTCTTCAGGCCCGACTGCAGCAGCGTGTCGACGCGACCGAGAACGGCGTCGGTCACCGGGGAGAGGTCCGGGACGACCGTCGTGTTCTTCTTGGGGTTCGCCGGCAGGTCGGCGACCTTGATGTCACCCTTGCCGGGGACGTTGACCGTGACGGCGGCGTTCTTGAGCTGGGTGTTGCCCTTGAACTTGCTGCCCTTCGCCATGCAGGTGCTCTCCGCGGCGTCGAGGTCGACGCCGACCGAGAGGCCACCCACCTTGGTGAGCACGCCGGCGACGACGTTCTGCACCAGGTCGTTGACCGGGCCGAGCTTGACGTGGAAGTCCTTGCTCTCGTCGTTGAGCACGTAGTCGGTGGTCGCGCCCAGCTTCTGCAGGTCGAGCTCGGCGAGGTTCACCGTGACGGCCTCGCCCGGCTTGACGCAGCTGGAGCCGTCACCGATGGAGACCAGGGTCGCGCCCTTGCCGGCCAGGGCCGAGCAGGCGCCGGAGTAGACGGTGCCGTTGCGGAGTGCGGCGGCAGCGTCCTGGGCGAACACGCCGACGGAGAGCAGCTGCTGCTCGCCCTCGAGGAGGGGAAGGGCCGGCTTGTTGGTGCCGGAGTTGACGGTCTTCTTGCCGTTGTAGGTGGCGGTGTAGCGGCCGGTGTCCGCCTTGACCTTGTCGGACACGTTGACGGTCAGGGCGACCGAGGATGCCTTGGCCTGGGGCTTCTCCGCCGACGCAGTCGCCGGGGCCGCGGTCACGGAGAGACCGATCATCGCGGTCGCCGCAACAAGGGCGGCTCCGCGGACCGAGAGTGGGGAGCGCAAGTGACTTCTCCAATGGTGTTGATAACTGTCGATGACAGGGCACGACGAGTAGAATTCCGGTTTCTGTGACTCGCCGTGACGAAGCGGGGAGTCTAGCCACGTCGGTTCGCCGTCGCCCAGCGCTCGATCCGGACCCGAGGTCACAGAATTTCGCCGTAACTTCGCCGGTAACACGTCGTGCTCGACGCCGAATTCGAGGCAGAAATGACCAACGTCCCGGAAGTCGCCTTCGATATGGAACGGCCGTATGGATCTTGTGCCCGGGCTGTTCTTTTCTGCTCGAATTGTAAAAACTCGTTCTCAATCACGAATGAGGGCTACTTAGGGTAACCTAACCAAGGCCTTGATGACTTTCTGACAGTGTGTCAATATCTCTGTTCGGAACGCCGAACAGCCCGACGCCCCGACCGCACTGGAGCACACATGTCTGCCCTACTCGTCGACGAGACCTCCGGGGCCCCGCTCTCCGCACTGATGCGCGAGGGTTCCCGGGTCCAGCACACCGCTGCCGAGACGTCCTCCTTCATGGAGGAGCTGCTGGCTGGACGGGTCAACAAGCAGGGGTACGCCGACTACCTGCTGCGTCTGCGCAAGGTCTATGTCGCGCTCGAGTCGGTGGGCCGTGACCTGGCCACCACCGACCGCATCGCCACGGCCGTCCACGACATCGCGCTGGAGCGCCTGGCCGCGATCGACGCCGACCTGGCCGTGTGGGCACCGGGTGTCGACGGCGACGGCGTGGAGTCGGCGGCTGCCGATGCGTACGTCGCCCGGATCGAGGCCACCCGGGCCTGGGGCGGTCTCTACGCGGCCCACCACTACACCCGCTACCTCGGCGATCTCTCCGGTGGCCAGGCGATCGGCCGGCTGCTCGACCGGTTCTTCGAGCTCGACGGCGCAGGGGTGGCGTTCTACGAGTTCGCCGAGATCCCGAAGCCGAAGCCCTACAAGGACGGCTACCGCGCCCGCCTCGACGCACTGGACCTCGACCCTGCCGAGAAGGCCCGGATCGTCGAGGAGGTCCAGGTCGCCTTCGGTCTCAACCAGGCGCTCTTCGAAGAGCTCGGCGCTCGCCTCGACACCTATCGCACGTGAACTAGGGTTCGTCCTCGTGCCCCGTATCGCCGCCGAGAACGTCGCCGAGCACCGCAGGTTGGTGCGCGAGCGGATCTTCGCGGCCTTCGCGGAACTGATGGCCGAGGGCAGCTATGACGCCGTCACCATGTCGAAGCTCGCCCAGCGTGCCGACATCGGGCGCACTGCGATCTACCACCACTTCAAGGATCGCGATGCAGTGATGGTCGCGTTCGCGACCCACGAGACCGCGGAGTACGTCGCGTCGCTGCAGGCCCAGCTCGCCGCGAGCGAGCATCCGGCGGAGCGGCTGCGGATCTACGTACGCAACCACCTCGCGCTGGGCGAGAAGTTCCACATGGGCTTCGGTCCCCAGGTCTACGGCGGGCTCCCCGAGGAGGCCCGCCAGGAGATCCGCGAGCACGTCGTCGCCGTCGAGCAGGTTCTCGCCGAGATCCTCCAGGAGGGCGCCGAGCAGGGCATCTTCGTCGTCGCCGACGTCGATGCCACCCTCGCCCTCGTCCACGCCGTCCTCGGCACCCGCCACCTCCCGGCCGAGCGGATCGAGGAGTTCGTCCTCCGCGCCGTCGGCGCCCTGTGACCTCGGTCCGCGCCCCTTGCGAGCTCGGTCATCGCCGGTAGGAGAGCACGGTCATCATGCCGGTTTCGGCGTGGTAGACGTTGTGGCAGTGCAGCGCCCACTGGCCGGGGTTGTCGGCCTGGAGATCGACCTCGAGGCTCTGATGTGGGCGCACGACCACCGTGTCCTTGCGTACGCCGCTCCCGGCGAGGGCGAAGGTGTGCCCGTGCAGGTGCATCGGGTGGAACATCATCGAGGTGTTCCGTACGTGGAGTCTGACCCGTTCGCCCTGCGTCACCGTCAGGGGATCGCTGTCGGGGAACGCCGCGCCGTTGATCGTCCACCGGTAGGACATCATGCCCCCGCCGAGCACCGCCTCCAGGTTTCTGTCGATCCTTCGCGAGCCCAGCCGCGCACTGTCGGCCACAGCCAGGTCGGTACCCAGCAGGACCCGTCGATCGAGCTCACGAACCGTCGTCCCCGTTGACGGCGCGGCGCCCGCGCCGGTGCGCACCAGCGCCAGGCCGGCACCGGACTTGCCCTCAGCCTGCGCGACCAGAGGGAACACGCCGTCAGCGAGATCGACGATCACGTCGTACCGCTCGCCCATGCCGATCAGCAGGGCATCGGTGGCGACCGGTGTCACCGGGAACCCGTCGGAGTGGGTGACCGTCAGCCGGTGGCCGCCGAGGGCGACCCGGAAGGCGGTGTCGGAGCCGGCGTTGACGATCCGGATCCGGGCCCGCTGTCCGGGACGACCGGTCAAGGTCACCGGAGCACGCGGGGTGCGTCCGTTGACCAGGTAGAGCGGGTAGTCGACGTCTCCGGCGCTTCCCAGCAGTGGGGAGTGCATCGTCTGGCCCATCATCCCGCCGTGCCCCATGCTCGCTGCCAGGCGATCGAGCACGTCGTCGGGTGTCCTGCCGGTGCCGTCGATCCAGTCGTCGAGGACGACGACCCACTCCTGGTCGTAGTCACCCGGCTCGTCGGGGTCGTCGACGATCAGCACGCCGTACAGGCCGCGATCGAGCTGTACCCCGGTGTGCGGGTGGAAGAAGTACGTCCCAGGGTCGGTGGTGGTGAACTCGTAGACGAACCTCGATCCGGCGCCGATCGGATCTTGGGTCAGGCCCGGCACGCCGTCCATGTCGTTGCTCAACGCCAGCCCGTGCCAGTGGATGCTCGTCTCGTGGGGGAGGTCGTTGGTGAGCTCGACCCGCAGCAGATCGCCGGCCCTCGTCCGCAGCCCGGGCCCGGGGAGGGCGTCGTCGTACGTCCAGGTCCGCACCGTCCTGCCGCCCAGATCCACGACGCTCTCCCGAGCGGTGATCTTCCGGGTCACGACACGCTGCTCCGGCGCACGGCGTAACCGCTCGGCGGCACGAACCGCTTCCGAGTGCGGTCCGACGAGTCGGGACTTGCCCGGACTGCCCGAGCCGTCGCACGAGCCGAAGGCCCCGGCCGCCAGGACTCCGAGGGCCCCGCGCAAGACAGCCCGCCGCCCGATCTCAGGGTCCTGCCACATGACTCTGCTCCTCTCGGCCAAGCCCTCCGCGTCATCTTCACAAGCGGCGGGAGGAAGCAGCAGGGCACCAGGAATCTCGTCCGGGGTCGAAGGACCACGCGCCCAGAGGACCTTCGCCCGGGACCAACGGCCCCCGGGGTGTCACCCAACTACCCTCGCCACGGACGGTGTCCCGGTCCAGGCTGAAGTCGGGCGGCTCGACCGCCGGACGTAGAGGAGACGACCGATGAAGACCTCGAACCCGGGCCTGCACGGCGGCGGCGGGAGCGAGCATCAGGACGCCGACCATCGGCGCGACCCGCACTCGCGCCACTAGGCGAACGATGAGCACCGCGGAGCCGAGCTCGACGCGCGAGCCCGTAGCGGCGAGAGATGTGCTGGTTGCCGCGGGGATCGTGAAGTCGTTCCGTCGAGGCTGGTGGCCTCGTCGGCGCCGGCACCCGGTGCTGCGTGGGATCGACCTGGAACTCGGTGCGGGTGAGGTGGTGGGCCTCGTCGGCGAGAACGGGTCGGGGAAGTCCACCGTGATGAAGATCCTCGTCGGCGCCCTGGCTCAGGACGAGGGGACGGTGACCCACGACGGCCGCCTCGGGTACTGCCCACAGGTGCCGCAGGTGTACGGACGGCTGACCTGCGACGACCATGTCGAGCTGTTCGGCGCCGCCTACGGGCTCACGTCCGCGCAGGCTCGCACCTCGGCCGAGAGCCTGTACGAGACCTTGGGCTTCGCCCGCTATGCCGACGTACGAGCCGATGAGCTGTCCGGTGGCACGCTGGCCAAGCTCAACCTGTCCCTGGCGCTTCTGGCCGATCCCGAGGTGCTGTTGCTGGATGAGCCTTATGCGGGATTCGACTTCGACACGTACCTGAAGTTCTGGGACCTGGTCGCCGAGCGGCGGGCCGCGGGCCGCAGCGCCCTGATCGTGAGCCACTTCGTCGTCGATGAGGACCGCTTCGACCGGATCGTGGAGATCCGCGACGGGAAGGCGGTCCCGCGGTGACCTGGTGGGTCCTCGCCCGCGGTTTCCTGCGTGACTACGCGAGGAACTCCACCAACCTGGTCGTCCTGGTGCTGGTCCCGGTCGTCTTCGTCCTCGTCGCGGCTGACTCGCTCGCGGACGCGGCGCGGCTCCTCGGTGGTGACGGCACAGCGTTGGAGCAGGCCACGGCGGGCTGGGCGGCCGGATTCCTCGCCGCGGTGGCCATGTACTTCCAGGTCTCGGCCGCCCGGGACGCCGACCGCCGCCTGCTGTTGTGCGGAGCTCGGCCACGGACGCTCGTCGTCGCCCGGCTCCTGACCGGGGCCTTTCTGGCAGTGGTCGCCACCGCCGTGTCGCTGGCCGTGCTGGCACTGCGCGAGCCCTTGGACCACCCGGGCCGCCTGATCATCGGCACCACCATGTTCGCGTTGGTCTACCTCGGCATCGGCGCCGCGGTGGGCGGCATCGCGCGCGACCCGGTGAACGGCACGGTCGTCGTGCTCTTCGTCTGGATCCTCGACGTCTTCTTCGGACCGACCCTGTCCTCGAGCGACAGTCCTGTCACCCGCTTGCTGCCCACCCACTTCATCTCGCTGTGGGTGGCCGACACCCCGTCAGGGCACGCGGCCTGGCTGGGCGACGTGGGCATAAGCGTTGCCTGGGTGGCAGTGTCGCTGGGCGGCTCGGCGCTGCTCATCGCGCGCACCTCGGCCGTCGGCCGGGGCAACCGTCGGAGCAGGCACGCGGCCGGATCCCGCAGTGACCAGTACCGCCGAAGCCTCGGCCTGGGCATGCGGGAGCTGGTCCGCAACCCGGCCATGTGGGCGCTGCTGGCGGTCGTGCCCGCGGTGTTCATCGTGCTCTCCGATGTCATCACGCCGCACGGGCACACCGGCATCGCGGTGCGCGAGAACGGTCGCCTGGTGGTGAGGATGTTCGACCCTGCCGAGATCCATGCGGGAACGATGGCTCCCATCGCCGTGGCGTCGCTGGCCATGCTGGTCGGCCTGTTCACGATCCTCGCCACGGGAGAGACCGATCGCAGGCTGTGCCTGGCGGGGCTGCGTCCGGGCGTCCTCCTCGCCGTCCGGCTGACCACGATCGGTGCCGCGGTGCTGGGCGCGGCAGCGGTGTCGCTCGCCGTGACCGCTGCGGTCTTCTCCCCGGCTGACTGGGCCGTCTACGCCTTGGGGAATGTGCTGGTCGCCGGCACGTACGCCCTCCTCGGGGTGCTCGTCGGACCGCTCTTCGGTCGAGTGAGCGGAGTGTTCATCGCCTTCCTCCTGCCGTTCCTCGACGTGGGGATCTCTCAGAGCCCGATGCTGAGTGCCCAGCCGGACCCGTGGGCGAGATGGCTTCCGGCGTACGGAGGCACGCGGTTGGTCCTCGACGGCGCGCTCACTCCGTCGTTCGACGAGCTGACGCCGCTGCTGTACGCCGGCATCTGGCTGCTCGCGCTCGCCGTGCTCACCAGCCTTCTGTGGTGGCGGTCCAACGCGGGGAGGACCTCGTCGGCAGCGTCGGCGTTCAGTGGCCGTGCTCGTCCCTAGAACCCGGGCCGTGGTCCGTCGGGGTCGAGGGCGGTGGGTTGTCGTCGTCGCCAGAGATCGCCGGTCCGATCACGAAGGCAGACACGGAGAACAAGCCGGTGAACACGACGACCGCGATCGTGGGGGCCCACAGCGACCGGAACCGCCGGTGCAGGCGCCGCAGCATCGGCACCGAGAGCAGCAGGCCGATCGCGTAGAACAGAACGTTGCCTGTGGTGCCGGTGATCAGCGCCGCCCCCGCGAGGAGTCCGATGTGATGCAGGACATGAGGAGCGATTCCCAGGACGGTGCCCGTCACCGCGCCGACGGTGTCGCGAATCGTCTTCCATCGGCTCGCGGGCTCCGGTCGGGTGTTGTCGACGGTTCGCCGCCGGGCATTCGAAGAGCCGACGCGACTGACGCCGGTCGTGGTCCACGGCATGGCTCTGCTCCTCTCGGTGGAACTCTCTCCATCTTCACAAGCGGGCTGGGGAACCAGCAGAGCAACAAGGACCTCGTGAGTGGTACTAAGGCCCGCGCCCGGAGGACATTCGGGCCTTGCCGGAGTACCCCATAGGGGTATCCTGATGAAGGAGTCCCTCATGAGGATCGACGCTTCGCGCGAACCGACCCCGACGAGGTGGCCGCAGCCGTCGTCGAGGCGGGATACCAACTGGTGGAGGACGGCACGGCATGAACCACGAGCATCAGCACCACCGTGATCCAGACAGCAGCCACGGCGGAGCGGCCACAGCCGTCCTCGAGGTCTCGGGAGTCCAATGGGCATCGAGCAAGGCGGTGGCGGAGTCCGTTCTCGGGCGGCGGCCGGGTGTCCTCGGTGTGGAGGCCAATCCGGTCGCGCAGACGGCGACCGTCACGTTCGATCCGCAACGTACCGACGTGACGCAGCTGCGTGACTGGGTCCGCGAGTGCGGCTATCACTGCGCCGGGCAGTCGGTGCCCGGCCACATCTGCGACCCCCTCGCCTCTCCCGACGACCACGCGGCCCACGCCGACCACGAGCACGCTCCCACGATGTCGCCGCACGAGGCGATGGGTCACGGGGGTCACGAGGGCATGTCGATGGCCGACATGGTCACCGACATGCGCAACCGGTTCCTGGTGGCCCTCGTGCTCTCGATCCCGATCCTGCTCTGGTCGCCGATCGGACGTGAGGTCTTCGGCTTCGACGCGCCGGCGCCGTTCGGGCTGCGCGACGACGTGTTCAGCCTGGTCCTGTCGATCCCGGTGGTCTTCTACTCGTCCTGGATCTTCTTCGACGGAGCCTGGCGCGCGCTCAAGGCGCGCACTCTCGACATGATGGTGCTGGTCGCGGTCGCCATCGGCGCCGGCTGGCTCTACTCCCTCGGGGTCACCCTGACCGGCGGAGGCGAGGTCTTCTACGAGGCCGCGACCGTGCTGGCGGCGTTCGTGCTGCTGGGCCACTGGTTCGAGATGCGCGCCCGCGGCGGAGCGAACGACGCCATCCGTACGCTGCTCGATCTCGCCCCGCCCCAGGCAACGGTGATCCGCGACGGTCAATTTGTCGACATGCCGACCTCGGAGGTGAGGGTCGGAGACCTGCTGCTCGTCCGTCCGGGGGCGAAGATCGCCACCGACGGCGTCGTGGAGGAGGGCGAGTCCGAGGTCGACGAGTCCATGGTGACCGGGGAGAGCCTGCCGGTCCACAAGGCACCGGGGGACGCGGTCATCGGTGCCACCGTCAACGCGAGCGGGACGCTGCGTGTGCGTGCGGCCAAGGTCGGCGCGGACACCGCGCTCGCGCAGATCGTGGCGCTGGTGCAGCAGGCACAGAACTCCAAGGCGCCTGGCCAGCGGCTTGCCGACCGGGCCGCCTTCTGGCTGGTGCTCGTCGCGCTGATCGGTGGAGCCGCCACCTTCATGGTCTGGTGGGCCGCCGGCGCCGAGGTCACGACGGCGCTGCTGTTCGCGATCACAGTCGTGGTGATCACCTGCCCCGACGCCCTCGGTCTCGCGACGCCGACCGCCATCATGGTCGGCTCCGGTCTGGGCGCGAAACGCGGGATCCTGTTCAAGAACGCCACTGCCATCGAGACCTCTGCACGTATCGACACCGTCGTCATGGACAAGACCGGCACCCTGACCAAGGGGGAGCCGGAGGTGACCGATGTCGTCCTCGGCGACATCGACCGTACGCGCCTGCTGGCGCTGGCCGGTGCCGTCGAGCGCGAGTCCGAGCACCCGCTGGCTCGCGCCGTCGTCAGGTACGTCGACGAGGCCGGTGTCCCGCGGTTGCGCGCGACCGGCTTCCGCAACGTCACCGGAATCGGTGCCGTCGCCGAGGTCGACGGGCACCGGGTCGCCGTCGGCAACCGTCGCCTGCTCGAGTCCGAGGGCATCGACGACGGAGATCTGGGTGGTCGGCGCGACGAGATCGCCGCGGGCGGACGCACCGCGATCTTCGTGGCCGTCGACGGCCGTGCGGTCGCCGTGGTCGGCATCGCCGACGCCATCCGGAAGACCTCCACCGCCGCCGTGGCGGCCCTGCACGAGGCCGGCATCCACGTGGTCATGCTCACCGGCGACAACCGGGCCACCGCGGAACGGATCGCCGCCGAGCTCGGCATCGACACGGTGATCGCCGAGGTGCTGCCGCAGGACAAGGCCGAGCAGGTCGAGAAGCTGCAGGCCGAGGGCCGGGTCGTCGCGATGGTGGGCGACGGGGTGAACGACTCGCCCTCGCTCGTGCAGGCCGATGTCGGGATCGCGGTCGGGGCCGGGACCGACGTGGCCATCGAGGCCGCCGACGTCGTCCTCATGCGGTCCGACCCGCTCGACGTTCCCGTCGCCCTGGTCATCGGCCGCGGCACGTTGCGCAAGATGCGTCAGAACCTGGGCTGGGCGGTGGGTTACAACGCCGTCGCCCTGCCGATCGCTGCCGGTGTTTTCGTACCGGCCTTCGGGCTGATGCTCCGCCCGGAGATCGCCGCGCTCTCGATGTCGGGTTCGAGCTTCCTGGTCGCCGTCAACGCGCTCCTGCTGCGGCGTCTGCGGTTGCCGGCCCCGGCAACCGCAGACGAGCCGTCTCGGACGGGTCCTGATCCGGCTGTCCGTTCGTAGGTGCTGACGGTCAGCCCAGCTTCACGAGCAGGTCGCGGCAGGCCTGCTCGCAGACTCGGCACGCGTCGGCGCAGACGCGGCAGTGCTCGTGCATGTCGGCATGGCGAGCGCACTCGTCGCCGCAGGCCTTGCATGCGGTCGCACACGCCTCCAAGAAAGCCCGGGTGAGGTTGGCGTCGTAACCGGTGTGGCGCGACAGGATGTTGGCGGTCGCCGAGCACGCGTCGGCGCAGTCCAGGTTGGTGCGAATGCACTTGGCCAGATCCGCCACGCCGTCCTCGCTCAGGCAGGCGTCGGCGCACGCGGTGCACGCCTGGCCGCATTCGATCAGCGACTGGATCGTCTTGGCGAGCTGGGCGGTATCGATGCCGCCCAGGTCCTTGGGGTAGGTCTTCAACAGTTCCACGACGGTGTGCACGGCACTCCCTCTCGTCGACGGTGCTCTTGCACGCGGGCCGTCCGGCCTCACGCCCGAGAGGTACCCACCACGGGCCGTTGCATGAGGGATACCCGGCCGGTGCCGTGGTTCGACTGGTACCGCGGGGCCTACAGGACTCGTTCCCAGGTCTTGCCGTCATCGCTCGAGCGGTACGCCGCCTCGGCCGTGGCGGCGTACCAGCCCTGCTCGGTGATCGTGAAGGCCGCCGGCGGGCCCCCGATGGAGCCGGCCTCCTGCCAGCTCGCGCCCACGTCGTCGCTGACTCGGACGACACCGTCCGGACCGATGCCGACGAGATCACCCTCAGCCGTGGTGTCGACGTACGTGGTGACCGGACCGCCGAGCTCCCGGGTCCGGCCGGTGGAGGCATCGATGCTGATGAGCTGACCCTTGCCGGTGGTTGCGTAGAGCTGCTCGGCCTTCTCGGTCGCGGCGACGCTGACGAGGTCGCCGGTGAGGACCTCCTCGAACTGCTTGCGGTCCTCGGTGCGGAGCAGGCGGCCGGTGGTGGACTCGTACGCAAAGAGGATGCGACCCGCCGGCTCGAGGATGTGGAAGTCGGCCTCACCCTGCAGCGCGAGCGGCGTCCAGGTCTCGCCGGCGTCGGTGGACTCGATGAGTCCCAGGTGCGGCGGGAGGTCCTCGGTGAGGTCGGGGTGCCCGCTGCCGAGGAAGTGACCGGGGCCGACGACGGTGAAGCCCATGGTGTCCTGCCACCGGTCGGCGACCCGCTCCGCTTCGCCTGTGTCATCGACGCGGAAGAGACCGAAGTGGGTCGCGACGTAGAGGGTGTCGTCGGCGGGATCTACCCCGAGGCCGTGGATGTGACCCACCTTGGTGGCGTCCTCGGTGTGACCGTCGGCGGCCGGTCGATCGGACCGCGGATCCTCGCCGCAGGCGGTGGAGAGAAGGGCCGTCGCCACGACGATGGTCAGGGCGACGAGGGAGGTTCGGTTCATGAGGTTGCTCCGGAATCGAGGGAGGTGTCGGGCAGGCACCGGGCCTGCCCGACACACGTGGACGACGGTCAGGACTTCAGCAGTTCCTGCATCGTCTGGATCTCCTCGGTCTGAGCGGTCTCGATGTCCTCGGCCAGGGCCTTGGCGTCGGCGGACTCACCGTCGGCCTGCTCGGTCTTGGCCATCTCGATCGCACCTTCGTGGTGCTCGATCATCATCGTGAGGAACATCTGGTCGAACTCGGCGCCGGTGGCGTTCTCGAGCGCCGTCATGTCCTCCTCCGACATCATCCCGCTCATGTCGTCCGACATGTCGCCGTGGTCCATGTCGGACATGTCGGACATCCCACCGTCGGGTACGTCCTCGCCCCACGACTCGAGCCAGCCGGTCATGGTCTCGATCTCGGGGCCCTGCGCGGCCTCGATGTCGGCGGCGAGGTCCTTGACCTCCTGGCTCTCGGCCCGCGTCTCGGCGGCCTCGGCCATGTCGATGGCCTGCTCGTGGTGCGGGATCATCTGCTGGGCGAACGTGACGTCGGCGTCGTTGTGTCCAGCGGTGGTGTCGCTGTCGTCCTCGCCGCCGCAAGCAGCGAGCGTGAGCAGCGCGGCCGCGAGCACGGCGGCCGTCAGGGTCTTGCGCATGAGAGTTACTCCATCTGTGTGATCGTGGTCTGGGCAGGCGAAAGCCCGAGTCACCCGGGTGGGTTCCTCGTGGCCAGGGGCCTGTCAGCAGCGGATCACGCAGAGTCGGAGCAGATCGGGCGGGTCACGATCCCGCCCGTAGAGGGCCGGACTCGGCCAGGCGGGCAGCAGGCTGCGGAGAACCCGGATGCCACGTCGCGCCAGGGTCAACGCGATGCCCACGACCAGTCCGGTGAGGATCGCGAGGCAGAGGCCGAGAAGACCCCCGCCTTCCTCGTCGTCAGCAGGGACCTGGGTCTGCTGACCTGCCGAGCTGTCGGAGGCGGTCGCCAAGTCGGATGCATGCAGGCCGTCGTGGTCCATGAAGACCATGACCCCAGCGCTCTCGGGTGCACCCATCGGATGAGCACCGACGTGCGATCCCCAGCCGTGCATCGACATCAGCCCGAACAGCGCGACCGCGACAGCAGCAAGCGCCAGGCGCGTTCCGCGCCCGGGAGCCGTCGTCCGGAGTCCCTGCATGCCTGTGATCCTAGGCGCTCGGCACAACGAGGACCGCCTCCGGCCTGATCGAGCACGTCGGAGGAGGTTCATGCGGCGTACGCATCCACGACCTCGCGGAACGCATGCGGGGTAAGGCATCGGGTACCGCACGAGCCAACACAAAGTTAAGGAAATCCCCCCGAAACTCAGGCAGGAAACGGCGCTACCTCCTAGCCTCGGCTCCTCCAGATCCCCCGGAGGCGTTGTGACCGATAAAGAACAGCATGCCGACGCGCCACTTGCAGGCGAGGGTCAACGCGTGCTCGAGACGGTCGCTCTGCTGCTGCATGGTGCCCTGACCACGGCGACCAGGCAGCCGTTCAGGAGTGGCCGATCCTCTCTCGCCCTGCGCCTACTGCTGGTGCACCACGACGTACGCAACCGGCTCCCGGTCGGCCACCGCTTCTCGTCGGAGGCCCACGAGGCAGCGCGCTTGTTCGTCGAGTCAGCCGTCGATCTCGAGGACTCCAACGCCAGAGTGGTCCAGCTGCTCGAAGCCGCCCAAGAGGTCCTCGCCGACATGCCGGGCCACACGTGGTCGAGCGACGTGGCGATCGAGGTGTCCGACCTGCTGTCGGAGGCAAAGAAGAGTCCACCGTGGGGCTAGCGGAAGATCACCAAGTCGGTGCGAGAGGCGCTTTGTGTGCCGAATGGCGTGCCCGGGGCAAAACCAAAGAACCGGCTCTCATCTGAAGGATCAGGTGAGAACCGGTTGCGATGTACGCCATGTAGGACTTGAACCTACAACCCGCTGATTAAGAGTCAGCTGCTCTGCCAATTGAGCTAATGGCGCATGTCCTTCGCGCGTCAGGCGCGCTCGGCGACGAGAAGAACATTAGCAGCGGGCTCGGATGCGGCCCAAATCGAGGAGGGTCAGCGGAGCTCCAGGACGGCCTGGGCGGCGTTGTGGCCACCGAGGCCGGAGACGGCGCCGCCGCGGCGGGCGCCGGAGCCGCACAGCAGGATGCTGCCGACGTCGGTGGCGACGCCCCAGCGGTCGGCGGGCGTGGTGGGGTCGGAGTCGTCGGGAGCCCAGGGCCAGGCCAGGTCGCCGTGGAAGATGTGGCCGCCGGGCATGGCGAGGTCGGCCTCGATCTCCTGAGGGATCTTCGCCTCGATGCACGGCTCCCCGCCCATGTTCCGTGCGACGACGGAGGAGATGGGGTCGATCAGGTGCTTGTCGAGGGAGGCGATGGCGCGCTCGACCGCCTGGGCCTTGCGCTCCTCGCGGGTGGCCGGGTCGTCGAAGAGGGTCGCCGGAGCGTGCAGGCCGAAGTAGGTCAGCGTCTGGGTGCCGGGCGGCACGTCGCCGAGGATCGACGGGTCGGTCAGCGAGTGGCAGTAGACCTCGCCGGGCATCTCGGTCGGCACCGAGCCGGCGGCGGCCTCGGCGTACGCCTTCTCGAGCTCCGAGTAGGACTCGCCGAGGTGGAGGGTGCCGGCGAACGCGACGGTCGGGTCCTCGCCGGAGCGCAGCCGGGGGAGTCGCTCGAGGAGCATGTTGATCTTGAGCTGGGCGCCCACCGGCTTGACCGCGGGGGAGGGAGTGCGGCCGAGGAGGCCGTCGAGGAGGTACGGAGCCAGGCCGGCGAGCACGAAGTCGGCTGCCACCGTGTGCGAGCCGGAGGCGTCGGTCCAATCGACCTCGGCGCCCTCCCCGACCGCGCCACCGCGGATCGAGGTGACGGTCGCATCGGTGAGGACCTCCGCCCCACCTGCGTAGGCCGCCTTGGCGATCGCTCCGGTGACCGCGCCCATGCCGCCGACCGGGACCCGCCACTCGCCGGTGCCGTTGCCGATCAAGTGGTAGAGGAAGCAGCGGTTCTGGATCAGGCTCTCCTCGCCGAGGCCGGCGAAGGTGCCGATCAGGGCGTCGGTGGCGACGACCCCGCGGACCAGGTCGTTGCTGAACCGGCGCTCGATCGCCTCGCCCAGCGGCCGCTCGACGAGGTCGCGCCAGATCGGCGCACCCACTTGCGAGCGGATCGTGCCAGCGGTCGGCAGCGGGGAGGTGAGGGTGGGCGCGACGACCTGGGCGAGGTCGGCGACCTCCTCGTAGAAGGACTGCCACGCGGCGTACTCCTCGTCCGACCCCGTCACCGCGCGGAAGCTCGCCGCGGTGGCCTCGCCCTCCGGCGTCTCCACGAGGAGGCCGGTGGCGCGGGAGCCGTCGAGGAAGGGGGAGTACGACGCGGTCTGCCGTGACGCGAGCTCGATGTCGAGCCCGAGGTCGGTGCGGATCTGCTCGGGCAGCAGCGAGACCAGGTAGGAGTAGCGCGAGAGCCGGGTCGGGAAGCCCTCGAACGCCTGCGCCGAGATCGCCGCGCCGCCGACATGGTCGAGCCGCTCCAGCACGAGGACGGAGAGGCCCGCCCGGCTCAGATAGGCCGCGGCGGTGAGGCCGTTGTGACCGCCGCCGGTCACCACTACGTCGTACTTCTGCTGTGCCATGGCCCGATCTTAGGGTTTGGCCGAGAATCGCCTGGCGCAGCCGCCAGGCAATTCTCGGCCAGACCCTCAGGAGGCGGCCAGAGCGGCGTTGGCCCGTTCGGTGAGCGTGGCCAGGACGCGTGCGGTCGCGGCGAGGTCATCGGCCGGGATGTCCGCGAAGAACGTCCTGGTCAGAGGCCGGCTGCGCTCCGTGATCTGCTGCTGGAGGTGCTCGCCCTCCGGAGTCAGGGTGAGCCCGTCGGCGATCAGGCCGCGGGCGATCGCGGCGTCGAGGTGGGACTCGACCTCGGCCGCGGAGACCTTGATGTTGCCGGCGGTCGTCGCGACGAGATCGGCGCGGGTCGCCTCGCCCTGGCTCAGGTAGTTGAGCAGGAGCGACTGCTCGAAGGTCAGGTCGTAGTCGTCGAGCACGTCGAGAAGGTTCTTGCGGATGGCGAAGTAGGCGACGCCGAGGTTGGCGCCGGTGACCGGGCCCGGAACAGGGGGAGTGGCGGTGGTCATGATCGTTCTCCAGGTGTGGGATCGGTGTCGATGGGTGCGGCGAGCATCGCCTCGAGCGCTGCTTGCGCCTCGGCGGCGCGACGGCTGTCGCGGCCGCCGAGCGGTGCGGTGAGCTGGTCGAGCAGCCGGCCGGTCACCGCGATCGCCTCGCGGGTGACCTCGGTGCCCGCGGGCGTGATGGCGAGGCGTACGGCTCGGGTGTCCTTCGTGTCCCGGACGCGCTCGACCCAGCCCTTGGTCTCGAGCTGACGGGCGAGCTTGGAGACGTACATCGGCTCCAGGCCGGTGAGGTCGGCCAGCTGCTTCTGGGTGGGGGCCTCCGAGGCGCGGAGGCCGTGGAGGGAGGCGATGAGCGAGTACTGCGCGTGGGTCAGACCCAGCGGCGCGAGAGCTCGGTCCATCGACACCCGCAGACGCATGGCGAGTCGCCACACGACGTATCCGATCGTCTGCTTCTTCATGCCAGAAAACCTACATGTTGATCATAAACATGTATAGCAATTAACGCTGTCGGTGGTCCCTGGCAGGATCGGCAGCATGGCTGAGCGTCCTGAGGTTCCCGAGGCGATGGTGGCGCGGCTGAGGGAGATCCTCACCGCGTTCCCGAAGTGTCTCGAGGACGACGCATGGGTCGGCATACGCTGGCGGGTCGGTCAGGCGACCATCGCCCATGTCTTCGGCGGCGAGGACCAGCTCTTCCGGATCGTGTTCCGTGCCGAGCCCGACGAGGTGGTCGCCTTCGAGCACCTCGGCCACCCCTATTTCAAGGCCGGCTGGGGCGGCAACGTGGTCGGGATGATCGTCGGCGACGCCACCGACTGGGACGAGGTCGCGGAGCTCCTGACCGACTCCTACTGCATCCAGGCTCCGGCGAAACTGGCTGCTCTCGTCGAGCGTCCGGCCGTGGGGACCGAGTAGGCGCGCCTGGTCGACGAGCTTTCGCTGGTCACGCCGTGGTTTCTCGTGACACCGGTGATTCCGGTCCTCGTCCGCCACGTGGTTCTGTGGAAATCGTCTCCCAAGACTTGTGCTGCGATTGGGACCTTAGACCCTAGGCCGACTGCTTGGACTCCGGCATGTTGCCATGGTAAATCAAGGGGAACAATTACCCTTCCATCGCAACAAATTTCATAAGGAGTGCGTGTGCGTCGTGTGGCCATGCTGATCCTCGGGGGAGCCGTCGCGGCGGCCGGGGTCGGCTGCGGTTCGGACAGTTCCATCGACTACGGGTTCTACAGCAACAACCACGCTGAGAACCCTGCGATGGAGAAGAAGGTGATCACCGTCGACAGCACCGAGAGGATCCAGCAGAACCAGCAGCTGGGGTTGACGGCAGAGGGCACCATCAAGGGCGAGGCACCCGGAATCCTGTTGAGGGTGACCGTGCAGGACGTCTTCGAGACGTCGTTCACCAATGGCACCGAGACCCCGCCGGGGTCGCGTGTGATGGCCGTCGAGATCCAGGTCGTCAACGCCGGGTCGCGGGTGTTCAACGACACCCCGGCGACCGGTACGACGGTCATCGATGCCTCGGGGAAGAAGTACAAGAGCCAGCCCAGCACGGTGGCGGTCGACGGCGGCGAGGTGTTCCCCAACCCGTTCGGGTTGCAGCCGCGTGACCAGCGGACGGCCCTGGTGCCGTTCGTCGTCCCGGTCGGGGTCAACATCAAGCAGGTGGCTTTCCAGATCGACAAGGGCGGCGAGAGCGGCCTGTGGCGGGTTCCGTAAGCCAGAAATTTTAGCCAACCTCCAGGCAACCGTCTGGCGGCATTCCGCGTCACCATCTGTGTGGTGATGAGACGATGGGTCGTCTCGGACGTAATGCTGCGTGGTCAACAGGAGGTGTGGTGCGGGTCCGGGTCCTTGGCGCCGTCGAGCTCATCTGTGACGACGGCACGGTGCAGCGGCTGTCGCGTACGCGGCGGACGCTGCTCGCCATGCTCGTGGCGGCACGTGGCGCTCCGGTCTCCTCCGACCTGCTGGTCGACGAGCTGTGGAGAGGTTCACCCCCGGCAACGGGGGTGAACCTCCTTCACCAGCGCATCCGCGACCTGCGCCGCGCGCTCGGCGAGCACCGCCACCACTTGGAGCGCCGGGCGAACGGCTATGCGCTGGTCGGCGCGGATGTCGACCAGGTCCGGTTCGAGGAGCTGGTCGAGCAGGGCCGCGCCTCCGCCGATGCCGGGGATCACGAGCGGGCCAGCATGCTCTTCGACGCTGCGCTGGGGCTGTGGACCGGGGGTGCGTACGGCGGGATCAACGAGTCCCGGATGATCGCGACCGAGGCCGCCCGGCTCGACGAGCTGCGTCTGGTCGCCGTCGAGTCGCGCGCCGCCGCCGATCTGGCGCTCGGCCGGCAGGCCGCCGTGGTGGGTGACCTGGGCCCGTTCGTCCAGGACAACCCGCTGCGCGAACGCCTGTGGCTGCTACTGATGACCGCGCTGTGGCAGTCGGGCCGCACCGCCGAGGCCCTCGACGCCTACCAGCGCCTCTTCCACCTCCTCCGCGACGAGCTCGGGGTCGAGCCGTCCAAGGACGTACGCGACCTGCACCTGCGCATCCTCGACGGCGACGATCCCGAGACTGCGTCCGGGCCGGGCTACGTGCAGATCGTGCCGCGCCAGCTGCCGCCCGTCGTCGCCGCCTTCGCCGGTCGTGAAGACCATCTGACGATGCTCGACGAGCTCGCCGCCGAGGACGAGGGCCGGGCCGTCGTGATCTCGGCGATCGCCGGCACGGCGGGGATCGGCAAGACGACGCTGGCGCTCTACTGGGCGCATCGGAGCGCTCACCACTTCCCGGACGGGCAGGTGTTCGTGAATCTGCGCGGCTTCGACCCGCGCGACGCGCTCGATCCGCTGGACGCGCTCGGGGTGGTGCTCGAGGCGTTCGGGGTCGAACGCTCCCGCCAGCCGCAGGACATCGACGGCCGGGCCGGGCTGCTGCGCAGCAGGCTCGCCGACAAGCGGGTGCTGCTCGTGCTCGACAACGCCCGCGACAGCGAGCAGGTCCGCAGCCTGCTGCCCGGCAGTCCTGGCTGCGTGACGCTGGTGACCAGCCGCAACAGGCTCTCCGGGCTGGTCGCGGAGGCAGGCGCGAAGCCGATGGAGCTGGGGCTGCTCGACGACGTCGAGGCCTATGAGCTGCTGGCCGGACGCCTCGGCGAGGACCGTCTCCTCGCCGAGCCGGAGGCGGTGGAGCGGATCATCGAGCTGTGCGCCTCGCTGCCGCTGACGCTCTCGGTGGTGGCTGCCCGGGCGGCGACCCGGCCGGCCTACGCCCTCGCCGACCTGGCCGAGGAGCTCGGGGAGTCGCGCCTGGACGGGTTCGGCGGAGGACGCGGCGATCTCCGGGCGACCTTCTCGTGGTCGGTGCGGCATCTGTCCGACGCGGCCGCGCGGCTCTTCCGGCTGATCGGTCTGCACCCGGGGCCGACGCTCACCGTCCTGGCCGCGGCCAGCCTGGCCGGGATCCCGCGCGTGCGGGTCCGCCGCCTGCTCGACGAGCTCACCGAGGCCAACCTGCTCACCGAGGTCGCCCCCGGCCGGTTCGTGCTGCACGACCTGCTCCGGGAGTACGCCGCCGACCTCGCGAGGCACGAGCTCGACGAGGACCGTCGCGAGGCCGAGCTGCGGATGATCGACCACTACGTCTTCAGCGCGCGGTCAGTGCACAGCGCCTATGACCCCCACCAGAGCCACCTCGACGCCACCGAGCCGATGCGCGACGGGGTCACGGTCGAGATCGTCGGGGACAGCGCCGAGGCACTGGTCTGGATCGCCACGCAGCTGCCGGTGATGTCACGGGTGATCGACGCGGCCGTCGCCCGAGGCATCGCGCTCGATCGGATCGTCCTGCTCGTCGGCGCCCTCGAGCGTCTGCTCGACCTCCAGGGACGCTGGATCGAGCTGGCTGCGCTGGCCGAGGCCGCGCTCCCGGGTGTGCGCCGCAACGTCTCGCAGGGCGGCGACCCGGCCGGGCTCGGCGTCCTGCACCGAGCCGCCGGGGCGGCGTGCGGGCGTCTCGGCCGGGTCGAGGACGCGCTCGACCACCTCGGCCGGGCCCTCGACCTGGCGATGGAGTCGGCCGACCTGGCGGCGGAGGGCAAGACCCTGCACCGGCTCGCCACCGTGGCGACGGCCTCTGGCGATCATGCCGGGGCTGCTGCGTACGCGGCTCGGGCGGCGGACGTCCTCGCTCGCGCCGGCGACCCCATCCGCGCGGCCTGGACGACCGGACGACTGGGTCTCTACGAGGCTCTGGACGGTGACTACGAGTCGGGCCTTCGGCACTGCGAGGCGGCGCTCGCCGAGCTGCGCCGGGTGGCGCCCGGCGCCCGCAGCGAGGGCAACGTCGTCGCCACCATCGGCTGGATCCACCAGCAGCTCGGCTCGTTCGACGAGGCTGCCGGCCACTTCGAGGAGGCGGTCACCAAGCTGCGTGCCGCCGGCGACCTACCCGGACTGGCAGACGCCCTCGGCCACCTGGCCGAGACCCGCACGGCCCTCGGCAAGCACGAGGACGCCCGCTGCGCGAGGATCGAGTGCGACTCGATCCTCGCGCAGCTGGGCTGATCCGTGGCCTATGCGGTGGGCAGCTTGTAGTCGGCGTACTCCTCGCGCAGGGTCTTCTTGGAGAACTTGCCGACCGAGGTCTTGGGCACCTCGTCGATGAAGACCACGTCGTCCGGCACCTGCCACTTGCCCAGGTTGTCGGCGAGGTAGCCGAGCAGCTCCTCCTTGGTCACCGACTCGCCGTCCTTCACCACCGCGAACGCCAGCGGCCGCTCGCCCCACTTGGGGTGCGGCACCGCGACGACCGCGGCCTCGGCGATGCTCGGGTGGCCCATGATCAGGTTCTCGATCGCGACGGTCGAGATCCACTCGCCACCGGACTTCACCAGGTCCTTGGTGCGGTCGACGATGCGTACGTAGCCCAGCGGGTCGATCGCGGCGATGTCACCGGTCCGCAGCCAGCCGTCGGGGGAGAAGGAGCTCTCCGCGTCGACCTTGTAGTAGCCCGACGCGATCCACGGGCCGCGGCACTCGAGCTCGCCGGTCGTCTCGCCGTCCCAGGGGAGCTCGTCGGTGGTCCCGGGCTCCACGATGCGGAGCTCGACGCCGACGGCCGGGATGCCAGGGGACGTACGGTAGTCGGCCTTCTCCTCCTCGGAGAGGTCGGTGATCTCGGCGCGCTCGTTGAAGACGCTGCCCAGCGGCGACATCTCGGTCATGCCCCAGGCCTGGGTGATCGGCAGGCCGATCGCCTCGCGCCAGGCCTCGGAGAGCGACTTCGGGACCGCGGAGCCGCCGCAGATGACCACGCGCAGCGAGGAGAGGTCGGCGTCCTTCAGGAGCGGGACCATGCCCATCCAGATGGTGGGTACGCCGGCCGCGATCGTCACCTTCTCGGCCTCGAGGAGCTTGATGATGCCGGCGGGCGAGAGGTCGGGGCCGGGCAGGATCAGGTTGGCGCCGGCCAGCAGCGAGGAGTGGGCGAAACCCCAGCCGTTCGCGTGGAAGAAGGGCACTACGGGCAGCACGCGGTCACGGTCGTTGGTGCCGAAGAGGGTGCCGGCCAGGGAGGCCAGCGCGTGCAGGTACTGCGAGCGGTGGGTGTAGACGACGCCCTTCGGGTTGCCGGTGGTGCCGGAGGTGTAGCAGATCCCGGCGGCGGCGCGCTCGTCGGTGACCCGGCCGTCGATCACCGCCTCCTCGGCATCGGCCATCAGCTCCTCGTAGGAGACGACCCGCGGGTCGTGGGGGAGCGGCGTCGGCGCACCGTCGTCCATCACGACGACATGCTTGAGGGTGGTCAGCTGCGGGAGCAGCGGAGCGAGCAGGCCGAGCAGCGACCGGTCGATGAAGACGGCCTCGTCCTCGGCGTGGTTGAACGTGTAGACGAGCTGCTCGGGGAAGTAGCGGATGTTGCCGGTGTGCAGCACTCGGCCGGTGCAGGGGACGGAGTAGTAGAGCGCCAGGTGGCGCAGGGTGTTCCACGCGAAGCTCGCCACCCGGCCGTCCGCGGAGATGCCGAGGCGGTCGAGGACGCTGGCCTGCTTGCGTACCTCCACGGCCAGGTCCTTGAACGTGTTGCGTTCCAGACCGGTTGCGGTCTTGGTGACGATCTCCCGCGTCGGGAAGACGCGCTCGGCGCGCCGGATGATCGTGTCGATGGTCAGCGGTGCGTCCTGGATCAGTCCTTGCATGCTGCACATCGTGACCCAACGTGGCCTGCGTCACAACGAGTTCAGGCGAACTTCTTGAGGCTCAGACGACCGCTTCCGAGGTGGTGAGGGCCAGGGCGGGGGTCGAGGCGGCGCGGGGCCAGACCTCGGCGAGGATCTCGATCCCGCGGCGGACGAGGTCGGGTCGCGGCGTGATCGCCAGCCGCAGGTGACGCTCGTAGGCGCCGTCGACGCCGAACCGCGGCCCGGCGGTGACGAGCAGGCCGTGGGGCCGGGCGGCGAGGGTGAGCTGGGAGCTGACCGGTGCGGGCAGGCCGACCCAGGCGGAGAGGCCACCGTCGATGCGCGGCGGCAGCTCCCAGTCGGGGAGGTGCTCGCGCATCGCGTGGTAGAGCGCGGCGCGGCCGGCGGCGAGCTGGTCGGCCCGCTCGCGCAGGATCTCGGGGAGGTGCTGGAACAGGATCGTGGTGACCAGCTGCTCCCAGATCGGGGTGCCGAGGTCGGTGGCCGAGCGGCCGCTGGCGATCTGGGTCAGCAGGACCGGATCAGCGCGGATCCAGCCGACCCGCAGCCCGCCCCACAGCATCTTGCTCGCCGAGCCGATGTGCACGACCCGGGCCTGGTGCTCACCGGCCATCGCGGCCAGCGGCGGGTGGCTCTGGCGGCGGTCGATGTCCAGCTCGGCGGTGGTGTCGTCGGCCACCACGAGGGTGTCGACCTTCGCGGCGGAGTGCAGCAGGCGGAGCCGGTCCTCGGTCGACATCGAGCGAGACGTCGGGTTGTGGAAGTCAGGCATGACGTACGCCATCACGGGGGTGGTGCGGGCGATGGCCGCCTGCATCGCGGGCATGTCCCAGCCGGCGTCGGTGGTGACCGGGCTGGTGATGATCCTGGCACCGGCGAGGCTCAGGGCGTCGTACGCGTTGGGGTAGGACGGGCTCTCGGCGTAGGCCCGGTCACCGCGGCTGATCACGGTGCGGGCGAGCAGGGCGATCGCGCTCTGGCCGCCGGTGGTCACCATGATCTGGTCGGGGTCGGTCGGCAGGCCGCGGGCGGTGTAGCGCGCCGCGATCTCCGCCCGGAGCTCCTCGATGCCCCACAGCGTGTAGCCGGGGCCGGTCATGTGGTCGGCCAGTCGCCGGGTCGCCTCGACGGCGGCCTCGGGGAGTCGCCGGGTGGCCGGCAGGGTGGCCCTGACCAGGTCGATCTCGCCGCCCTCGGTGAAGGAGTCGGGCGCCGTGGGCGGGAGCTTCGTCGTCGTACCCGACCCCTGGACGCTGAGCGCGTAGCCGTGCTCCCGCAGGCGGCGGTAGGCGGCCGTGATCGTGGTGCGGCTCAGCATCAGGCGCTCCGAGAGCTCGCGCTCGGAGGGGAGGCGGACGTCGGCGGAGAGCCGTCCGTCGATCAGCAGCAGCTGGATCCGCTCGGCGAGATTCTCGTAGGCGGGGCCTTCTCCTTGCCACTGGCCGAGCAGGCCAGCGAGTGCAGTGGCACCGATTCTTCCGCGAGGCATGAGTCCACCTTACGCGGATTGGCTTCTTTACCTTCGATTGGACCCGTGATTGGCTTTGCCATTGTGAAGGATCTCTCCGTGAAGTCGCTCTCTTGGTTGATAACTGGACTCTTCTTGTACGGCATCGCACTGGCCTTGCTTCTGCGTGCCTCGCTCGGCGTCGGGCCGTGGAACGTGCTGACCTCGGGTCTGGTCGAGGTCACCGGCATCTCGTTCGGGCTGATGACCAATCTGATCGGGCTCGGCGTGCTGCTGATCTGGATCCCGCTGCGCCAGCGGCCCGGGATCGGGACGGTGCTCAACGTGCTCCTGGTCGGCACCTCGGCCGACATCGGCCTGTGGCTGATCCCGCCCGTCTCCGGCGTGTTCCTGCAGGTCGCGATGTTCGCGGGCGGGCTGTCGCTGCTGGCCGCGGCGACCGGCGTCTACATCGCGCCGGGCCTCGGCCCTGGCCCGCGCGACGGCCTGATGACCGGCCTGCACCAGCGGACCGGTGCCCCGGTCTGGCTCTGCCGCGGGGGTGTCGAGATCACCGTGCTCGCGGTCGGTTGGCTCCTCGGCGGGCTGGTCGGGATCGGCACCGTCGCCGAGGCTCTCCTCATCGGTCCGATGGTGCATCGCACCCTGCCGTTCTTCCGGACCGTGTACGCCGGGAGGGCTGCCTCGGAAGCCGTCGCCGCCGAAACACGCGCGGGCGCATGATTTAACCCACGCAAAATTCCTAGGGCGCCCCCGACAGGATTCGAACCTGTGACCGTCGGATTAGAAGGCCGATGCTCTATCCAGCTGAGCTACGGAGGCGTGGCTCGCGCGAGCACCCCGCCGGAAGGGGGTTTGCGCAGGCCGCGCCCGATCTTACCGGTGCCCGTATCCCATGTGTGCATCGGAAACCGAAACGCTGACCGGAGTGTTACCAAGGTGTGGGGGGTATTTGGGCGCACTGTCCCCACACTGTCGACGTGCGTGTCCGGTTGGCGGACTACGAGGGTTCGAGACTCGACCGGATCATCGGTAAGGTCCCCGGTCATGACTATGGAGTCCATGTGCACCTCGTGCGGTGCAGCCGTCACCGGTATGCGCTTCTGCACAGGTTGTGGGACCCCCGTCAGAAGCGCTCATCAGCCGCCGTCGCAAGGTGCACCGGAGCCGGTCGCACCGCCGCGACTGCCGCAGAGGGGTGCCGATCCTGAGCAGGGTGGTCTGTCGTTGCCGAGGCGTGGGCAGGGAATCTCTGCGCCTGCGCCCGAGGCCGACACGGAGCCGGCCCCGTTGCCGCTCGAGCAGGTCCGACGTACGCCGGGGGCCTCGATGGCGCCCCAGCTGAACATGACCGCGCCCAGCGGTGAGCAGCCCGCCTTCGGTGGCGGTATGGCTCCGCCGCCGGCCGGGTCGGAGGGCGGTGGCCTGTTCGGGCTGGCGGCGCGTACGCCGAAGTTCGAGCCCGAGCTCGCCTCCCAGTCGCAGTCGCTCTTCCTGCCCAAGCGCAGGAAGGTCTCGGAGGAGGCCGAGTCGGTCCCGGAGGAGCCTGCAGCCGAGGCGCCCGCGCCCGAGCGACCCGCGCCCGAGGCGCCCGCGCCGCAGCAGATGCCCGAGCCGCAGATGTCTGAGCAGCCGCAGAGCTTCGAGCCGTTGGCGCCGCTGCCCGAGCGTCAGGCACCGGAGCGTGCCGCGTCCGAGCCGCTGGCCCCGCTTCCCGAACGTGCGACGCCGGAGCGCCCGGTTTCCGAGCCGCTTGCCCCGCTTCCCGAGCGCCAGGCGCCCGAGCACGCAGTGTCGGAGCCGCTGGCCCCGCTTCCCGAGCGTCCGGCCGCCGCGCACAGCCAGAGCACGGAGCACCCGGCGTTCGTCGACTCGGTGCCGCAGATGGGTGGCCCGACCTCCGAGATGACCCATGAGGCGATGCCCCCGATCGAGCGACGCCAGCCGGCGCCGCCTCACCCGGAGGAGACCCTTCGACAGGCTCATGACGACGCGCAGGCCGCGATGAGCCCCCGTTTCGACGGCGTCGAGGAGGCCACCGGCGGCACCCGTCCGCGCGAGGAGTTCGAGCAGTTCGCGCCGCCGCAGGATCAGTTCGACGCCCCGGTACCCGAGGCCCGTTACGACGACCAGGCCGACCAGGGTCAGCAGCCGCCGGCGTACGGCGATCCCGCCTATGCCCCGCTCGCGCCGCAGCTGGAGCCGGACCAGGCTCAGTGGTCCCATCCCCACGACCAGCCCTACGACCAGCCCCAGGACCAGCCGTACGGCCAGTCCTACGACCAGTCCTACGACCACGCGTTCGAGCAGCCCTACGGGCAGCCGCAGGACCCGTCCCAGGACCAGTTCGGGCAGTCGTACGGTGACCCTTACGGCCAGAACATCTACGCCGACGCCACCCTCGTGGGACAGCCGCCGGTCGGGGGCGGGCCGAACACGCCCGCGCCGCCTCCGATGGCGCCCCAGGGCTACGACCCCTACGGGAACGCCTTCGACGCCCGCTACGAGCCGCAGCGCGGCCAGGGTGGTCAGGGCGGTCAGGGTAAGGGTGGCCTGGACCTGAAGCGCTGGGGACTCATCGTCCTGGCGCTGGCCGTCGTGGTCGCGATCATCGCCTTCGTCATCGGTCTGATCAACAACAACGACGACGCCAACGCCAAGACCGGCACCACGACGGGCGCGACGACGACCGCGGGCGGTGCCGCCGCCGAGGCCAAGAAGATCGACGAGCTCATCAAGACCTCGGCCAAGGACAAGGCGGCCATCGGTGCCGCGCAGGCCGATCTCGAGGCCTGCGAGAACATCGAGGAGGCGATCCAGACCTTCGAGGACGCCGCGGCGTCCCGCAAGGAGCTGGCGACGAAGGTCGCCAAGATCGACACCGCCGTCCTCCCGGGCTCGCGGAAGCTCGTGAAGAACCTCGAGTCCGCCTGGATGACCGCCCAGAACGCCGATCTCGCCTTCGCCGCCTGGGGCGAGAAGCGCAAGATCAACGCCGACGGTGAGTGCGTCGGCGGCAAGGGCAAGCTCGAGAAGGCGACCACGCTCAGCCTGGCCAGCCACGACCCGAAGAAGGCGGCCGCCAAGGCCTGGGGCCCGATCGCGGAGGAGTACGGGCTCGAGCCCGTCGAGTGGAAGAAGCTCTGAGCCGAGACGACTGAAGCGAGGCCGAGCGAAGGAGTGACCGCGCGAACCGCGGAGCTCAGCGTGAACGGAGGTACGCCGCCATCGCCCGTGCGATGGCGGCGGCCGTCCGCTGTTGGAACCGGTCGGACTTCAGCAGGCGCGCGTCCTCGGCGTTTCGCATGTTGCCCGTCTCGAGCAGTACCTGCGGCACCGTGGTGAGGTTGAGCCCGGCCAGGTCGTCGCGCTCCACGAAGCCACCCGCACCGTGATAGGACGCCAGCGGCATCCCGGTCCTCCGCATCTCGGTACGCAGCAGCTCGGCGTAGCGCCGCGACGGCTGGACGATCTCGTCGTTGGTGCCCGAGGGCACCGGGATCAGCAGCGAGTAGCCGCGCTCGGTCTCGGCCGCGCCGTCGGCGTGGATGTCGATCGCGACGTCCGCCTTCGCGTCGTTGATGATCCGGGCGCGCTCGTCGATGCACGGCCCGACCCCGTCGTTGCTGGTGCGGGTCATGACCACCTTCGCGCCGGCCTCGCGCAGGTTGGCGGCCAGCTTCGTGGCCACCGCCCAGGTGAAGTCGGTCTCCGGATAGCCGTCCGCCGTCGCGGTGCCGGTCGTGTTGCACGGGCTCCGCGAGCGCCCGTTCCACACCGGCTCGTTGATCACCTCGGGCGCGCCCGCGTTGCCGCCGTTGTGTCCGGGGTCGATCCCGATCACGGCGCCCTCGAAGACGTCGTCCGGAACGGCCGACGCGGACGCCGAGGCGCTCGGCGCCGCCGACGCGGCGGGTTGCTGGCGTGGCGTACGTCCGGGGCTGCAGGCCGTCAGGGCCGAGGCCAGGGCGAGGCAGCCGGCCACGGCGGCCGCTGACCGAGTCACCTCGGTGAGCAGTCGCTGCCCTCGCGGAACTCCACGAGGGCAGTGCTGCTCGACTGAGTTGCCTCGGTCAGCATTCACGTCACAGATACTGGCCCATCCACGCCTCGACGTCGTCGGCCGTGCGGGGCAGGCCCTTGGACAGGTTCACCGAACCGTCGGCGGTGACGACGATGTCGTCCTCGATGCGGATGCCGATGCCGCGCAGCTCCTCGGGGACGAGCTTGTCCTCCTTCTGGAAGTAGAGGCCAGGCTCGACGGTGAGAACCATGCCCTCCTGCAGCGGACCCTCGATGTAGGCCTCCTTCGACGCGGAGGCGCAGTCGTGGACGTCGAGGCCGAGCATGTGGGAGACGCCGTGAAGGGTCCAGCGGGAGTAGGTCTTGTTGTCCTCGGAGAGGGCCTCGTCGACGGACACCGGGAGCAGCCCCAGGTCGTCGAGCCCGTGGGCGAGGATCTCCATCGCGGCGAAGTGACCGGCCCGGAAGGTGACGCCGGGGCGGATCGCCTCGATGCCGGCCTGCTGGGCCTTGTAGACGAGCTCGTAGAGGTTGCGCTGCAGCGGCGTGAACTTCCCGGAGATGGGCAGCGTGCGGGTGATGTCGGCGGTGTAGAGGTTGTGGCCCTCCACGCCCATGTCGAGCAGCACCAGCTCGCCGGGGACGATCGGGCCGTCGTTGTCGATCCAGTGGAGCGTGGTGGCGTGCGACCCGCCGCCGACGATCGAGTCGTAGCCGAGGTCGTTGCCCTCGGCACGCGCGCGCCGGAAGAAGGTGCCCTCGATCCAGCGCTCGCCGTGCTTCAGCACCTGGTGCCACTCGCGCACCGCGTCGGTGAAGCCGCGCACGGTGATGTCGCAGGCTTCCTGCAGCTCACCCAGCTCCCACTCGTCCTTGATCAGGCGCAGCTCGGAGAGCGCCTTGGCGAACTCCTCGTCGCGGCCGCCCTCGGCCGGGCCGACCAGCTTGTCGACGTCGGTCGAGACGCCTCGGAGCACTCGGGTCGGGGTGCTGCCGGAGAGCGCGGACTCGAGCTGGTCGACGTGGCGCACCTCGATGCCCAGCGAGTCGGAGAGCTCACGGGCCGAGGGACGCGCACCGGCCCAGAGCGCGCCGTACTGACGGTCGCGGAAGAACTCGTCGGTGTCGCGACCGCTGCGCGGGCGGGCGTACAGCACCGAGCTGCCGTCGGGCTCGATCACGACGACGGCGTCGGAGGTCTGGTTGCCGGTCAGGTGCACGTGGGCGGTGTCGGCGCGGAAGCGGTAGTCGGTGTCGTTGGCGCGGACCTTGTAGGTGCCGGCCGGAACGACCAGGCGCTCGCCCGGGAAGATCCCCGCGAGCCGCTCCCTGCGCGCGGCCGCCCACGGCGTGATCGGATGCTCGGGAACCTCGACCTCGCGGTCGTCCCAGCCCTCCCTCATGAAGTTGGACCAAGCCTCCGGAACCGTCTGGTCGTGGCTCTCGGTGTGGTCGTCTGCAGGGGTGGGGGCGCCGTTGTCCGTCATATGGGAATCGTACGCCGCGCCGTGCCGAGGACGCTCGTGAGTTCCCTGGCCACGGGGGCCGTGAGGGTGTCCGATCGGTGTCTGGTCGCACGTGCGGTCCGGACGCCCGATAGTCTGGCGCGCATGGGGGCGATCCCGAAGGATCCGACAAGAAGCAGCCGCACGTTCACCATCGTGGTGGGCGTGCTTGTCGTGCTGACCTCGCTGCCGGTGCTCGGGGTCGTCCTGCTGAGCACGAGCGTGGTCGACAACCAGCTCGCTCCGACCGGCGCGATCCTCGGGGTGCTCTTCGCGGCCGTCCCGGTGGTGCCGCTGGTCTACGCCTTCCTGTGGCTGGACCGCTACGAGCCCGAGCCGAAGTCGCTGCTGGCCCTCGGCCTGGGGTGGGGCGCCTTCATCGCGGTGGCGGCGGCGCTGATCGTGCAGAGCGTCGGGGCGCTGCTCGCCGGGTGGAACGAGGCGACCCAGCTCGCGATCGTCGCACCGGTCACCGAGGAGGCGGCCAAGGGGCTCTTCCTCTTCGTGCTGCTGGTCTGGCGACGCCACCTCCTCGACGGTGTCCTCGACGGGATCGTCTACGCCGGCATGGTCGGCATCGGCTTCGCCTTCACCGAGAACATCCTCTACCTCGGCGGCACCTACAACGGCACACCCGGCATGGGCGACAGCTCGGCCGGACATATCGGCGAGTTCACCGTCGTCTTCGTGATGCGCTGCCTGTTCAGCCCCTTCGCCCACCCGCTCTTCACCGCCTTCACCGGCATCGGCATCGGCGTCGCGGTGGTGACCCGCAAACGCTGGCTGAAGATGGTCGCGCCGGTCCTCGGCTACGCGGTTGCGGTGCTCACCCACGGCACCTGGAACGGTTCGACGCTGCTCTTCGACGGGGCCGGCTTCCTGCTGGCGTACGTCGTCCTGATGGTGCCCGCGTTCGTCTCGATGGTGGTCTTCGCGATCTGGCGCCGGAAGTCCGAGCGCATCGTGCTGACCCGGTCGCTGACCGACGCGGCCCAGCGGGGACTGATCCCCTACACCGACATCGGCTGGGTGGTCGATCTGCAGCGGCGGGATCAGGCGCGGAGGTTCGCGTCGACCCATGGAGGGGCTCAGGGGGTTGCGGCGATGCGTGAATACCAGCAGGCTGCGATCGAGCTCGGATACTTGCACTGGCGATTCCTGCGCGGCAACCCGCCGCCAGACTTCGCCGCCCGGGGGAGGGCATACGTTGACCGCATCAGTGAGGTACGTCCGCACATCGCGTTCCCGAGCGGACAGGTGATGACAGGATGACCGAGGAACAGGCACACGACGACAGAGCTCCGGACCTCGCTCCGGAGTCGGGTCCGACCGCCTACGAGGCGCAGACGGCGGGGATGCTCGCCGAGAAGCCGACGACCGAGTTCGAGGCCGCCAAGGCCGCGATCCTGGCCGCCGGCGGCGAGAGCAACCGGATGGTCACCGCGCTGGTGAAGCTCCACCAGGCGCTGACCGAGGTCACCCTGCCGCTGGACCTGCCCGGCGCCGACGAGCAGCGCGCCGCGCGGCAGACCATGGTCGAGCAGCTCGAGGACTACATCATCCCGCGGATGATGACCATCGACGCGCCCATGCTCGCGGTCGTGGGCGGCTCCACCGGCGCCGGCAAGTCGACGCTGGTCAACTCGCTGGTGGGCACCAAGGTGACCACGCCGGGCCTGCTGCGGCCGACGACTCGCTCGCCGGTGCTGGTGCACAACCCGGAGGACGGCCGCTGGTTCGGTCAGGACCGCCTGCTTCCGGAGCTGGAGCGGGTCGACCACCCGACCAACGACCCCGGGGCGCTGCAGCTGGTCGCCAGCGACCGGCTCCACCCGGGCCTGGCGATCCTGGATGCGCCCGACGTCGACTCGGTCGAGGAGGCCAACCGCGTTCTCGCGGCCGAGCTGCTCGCCGCGGCCGACCTGTGGATCTTCGTCACCTCGGCCGCGCGCTACGCCGACCAGGTGCCGTGGGAGTTCCTGCAGCTGGCTGCCAACCGCTCCACCGCGGTGGCCGTCGTGCTCGACCGCACCCCGACCGAAGCCGTCCAGACCGTCGCCGGCCACCTGGCCCGGATGCTGGCCTCGCGCGGCCTCAAGGACTCCCCGCTGTTCATCGTCCACGAGGGCGAGGTCTCCGAGGCCGGGCTGCTGCCGGCCGAGCACGTCGCCGAGGTACGCGCCTGGCTCGACATGCTCGCCGACGACGCCACCGCGCGACACCAGGTCGTCACCCAGACGCTCGACGGTGCGGTGCGCGCGCTGACTCTCGAGGTCCACCCGATCGCGGACACCGCGGACGGTCAGGGAGAGGCGGCGCAGCGGCTGCGTGCGGATGCGGACATGGCCTACGACGACGCGCTCAGGTCGATCATGGCGGCGACCGCCGACGGCACGCTGCTGCGTGGCGAGGTGCTCGCCCGCTGGCAGGAGTTCGTCGGCACCGGCGAGATCCTCAAGGCGCTCGAGAGCCGGGTCGGGATGATCCGCGACCGGATCCTGGGCTCGATCAAGGGCAAGCCCCAGCAGGCCGAGCGGGTGACCGCGGCCGTGCAGGGTGGCCTGGAGATGCTGATCCTCGAGCAGTGCGAGGCAGCCGCCGAGAGGGCCGAGGCGGCCTGGCAGATGAGCCCGGCGGGACGCGGGCTGCTGGCAGCCGGCCCCGCCGACCTCGGCCGGGCCTCGCGAGCGCTGCGGCCCAAGGCCGAGCGCGCGGTGCGCGACTGGCAGCAGGACGTGCTCGACATGGTTCGCAGCGAGGGTCAGGACAAGCGTACGACTGCGAAGTTCCTCTCCTACGGGGTCAACGGCCTCGGCGTCGCGCTGATGGTGGTCGTCTTCGCCTCGACCGGAGGAGCGCTCGTCGGTGCCGAGGTGGGCATCGCCGGCGGCACGCTCCTGCTCGGCCAGAAGCTGCTGGAGGCGGTCTTCGGCGACCAGGCCGTGCGCGGGCTGGCCTCCAAGGCGCGCAAGGCGCTGGAGGTACGCATCGTGGGGCTCGTCGACGAGGAGCGTGCGCGCTACACAGGACAGGTCGACGCGCTGCAGATCGATCAGGGTGCACCGGAGCGACTGCGGCACGCCGCGCGTAAGGTCGGCGACGCCCGGTTCGCCAGCCAGCGCGGCGAGGACTGAGACTTGTCAGACTGTGTCTGACCAAGACGTGAAGGGGGACCATTGAGCGGCCTGCTCGAAGGTGCGAAGAACCTGGTCAGCCGGGGTGGAGACCTCGGTGATCGACTGGACGGACTGACCGCTGCGACCACCGCCGCGACGGGACGCCTCGACGACGGGCTCGTCGAGGAGGCGCGCACCGTGGTCAACAAGGCCCAGGGACGCCTGAAGCTCTCCGCCGACCACACGGTCGTCGGGGTCGCCGGGGCGACCGGGTCGGGCAAGTCGTCCACGTTCAACGCCCTGACCGGGCTGGAGCTCTCCGCCGTCGGCGTCCGCCGGCCGACCACGTCGTGGGCGACCGCGTGCGTGTGGGGCTCGGAGGGTGCGCAGGAGCTGCTCGAGTGGCTGGGCATCCCCGAGCGTCACCAGACCACGCGCGACTCGATGCTCGACACCCGCCGCGAGGGGCACGAGCTCGACGGGGTCGTGCTCCTGGACCTCCCCGACCACGACTCCACCGAGGTCTCCCACCATCTCGAGGTCGACCGTCTGGTCGAGCTCGCCGACATGCTGGTGTGGGTGCTCGACCCGCAGAAGTACGCCGACGCGGCCATCCACGACCGCTACCTGCAGCCGCTCCGGACCCACTCCGAGATCATGGTCGTGGTGCTCAACCACATCGACCGCGTGCCGGAGGACCGCCGCGAGTCGATGCTGGGGGACGTACGCCGGCTGCTGGATCAGGACGGGCTGCGCAACGTCCCGGTGATCCCGGTCTCGGCCAAGCTCGGCTGGGGGATCCCGCAGCTCAAGACCGAGATCGCCCAGCGGGCCGCGGCGAAGCGCGCCAACAAGTCCCGGCTCTCGGCCGACATCAAGTCCGCCGCGGTCAAGCTCGCCAAGGCGTCCGGCGATGCCAAGCCGCGCTCCCTGGCCAAGCCGCGCGTCGAGGCGCTCGAGGACGCCATCGCGGAGGCCGCGGGGGTGCCGACCGTGGTCGACGCGGTCGAGCGTTCCGTACGCACCCGGGCTCGTGCGGCCACCGGCTGGCCGCTTGTCTCCTGGGTCTCCCGGCTCAAGCCCGACCCCTTGAAGCGCCTTCACCTCGCGCTGGGCGAAGAGGCGACCCAGCTGGCCGGGCGCGCCCGGACCTCGCTGCCGCAGACCACCGCGGTCGAGCGGGCCAGGGTCGACACCGAGGTCCGTCAGCTGGCCGACGAGGCCGGTGCCGGGCTCGCCTCGCCGTGGCGCGACGCGATCCGGCGGGCCTCGGTCTCGCGGATGGGCGACCTCGCCGACAGGCTCGACGCCTCGGTCGGCGGTGTCGACCTCAACGCCGAGCGGCTGCCGCTGTGGACCGGGCTGGTCAAGGCTCTCCAGTGGCTGCTGATCGTCGTCGCCGGCGTCGGGCTGGTGTGGTCGGTGGCGCTGCTCCTCTCCGGGGCCGCTCAGGTCGGTGAGGTGACGCCTTCGGTCGCCGGGGTCGAGCTGCCCTACGTGATGTTCATCGGAGGCGTCGGGCTCGGGCTGCTGCTGTGGTGCGTGTGTCATCTGCTGGTGATCAGCACCGCCCGGCGGCGGGCGCGGGTGGCTGACGCGCGGTTGCGTACGGCGGTCGCCGAGGTCTCCCGCGAGCTCGTCGTCGACCCGATCGAGACCGAGCTGGCGGCCTACACCGCGCTCCGGCACGGGGTGGCCAAGGCGCTGCGCTGACCTGGAGGCTGCGCTGACCTGGAGGTCGGGCCGATCACTGTCCACAGGGACGGTTCGATCCGGGGTTGTCCACAGGCGGACGTACGCCGCCTGGAACTGTCGGTGGTCGAGCGCAGGGTTGTCTCCGAGGCCCGCACCAGGCGGGCGCGAACACTGAGGAGACAATGATGAACGACTCGATCATCACCCTGCGTGGCTACGTCGGCGCCGACCCTGTGGTGCGCAGCGTCGGTGAGGTGTCGGTGGCCAACTTCCGGATCGCGTGCACCCCGCGGAAGTTCAACCGGGCGTCCGGCGAGTGGAGCGACGGCGTGACCCAATGGTTCACGGTGAGTGCCTGGCGCCAGCTGGGGGAGAACGTCGGTCGCTCGCTGCGCAAGGGCGACCCCGTCGTCGTCCAGGGCCGGCTGAGCGCCCGCAGCTACGTCAACAAGGACGGTCTCGAGGTCAACACCTTCGAGGTCGAGGCGAACGTTGTCGGCCACGATCTCAATCGCGGCATGACCAGCCTCTCGCGCAACCCGCGCTCCCTGGCCGCGGTGGCCGCTCCCGCTCCTGAACCTCACGACGACGACCCCGAGCGCGACCCGATCGCCGACTGGCGTGCGCCCGGATCGGACCCGTGGGAGGAGAAGCCTGCGACCGCCGACGAGCCCGAGGCGACCGCCGAGACGGAGAGCTCCGTGGCGGCCTGAGGTGGGTCGGGCGCCCGCCGGGCCGGCGGCGGGGTGCGCCGGTTGTACCGGCGTACCTCTCCCTCATTAGGGTGGGCCCTATGGCCGACTACATCCTCTCCCTGCGCAATGTGCGCAAGGCCCATGGCGACAAGGTCGTCCTCGACAACGTCACCCTCTCGTTCCTGCACGGTGCCAAGATCGGCGTCGTCGGCCCGAACGGTATGGGTAAGTCCTCGCTGCTCAAGCTGATGGCGGGGCTCGACCATCCCAACAACGGCGACATCGTCCGCGACCAGGACGCGACGGTCGGGATGCTCCAGCAGGAGCCGCCGCTGACCGAGGGCAAGACCGTCCTCGAGAACGTCGAGGAGGCGGTCGGCGAGATCAAGGCGAAGATGAAGCGCCTCGAGGACGCCTACATGGAGATGGGCGACCCCGACGCCGACCAGGACGCCCTGATGGCCGAGACCGGTGAGCTCCAGACCTACCTCGACAACATCAACGCCTGGGACATCGACTCCAAGCTGGAGCAGGCGATGGACGCGCTGCGCTGCCCTCCGGGCGACGCGATCGTCGACAACCTCTCCGGTGGTGAGCGCCGCCGGGTCGCGCTGTGCAAGCTGCTCCTGCAGGAGCCCGACCTGCTGCTCCTCGACGAGCCCACCAACCACCTCGACGCCGAGTCGGTGCAGTGGCTGGAGGGTCACCTGAAGAGCTACAAGGGTGCCGTCCTGGCCGTCACCCACGACCGCTACTTCCTCGACAACGTCGCCGAGTGGATCGCCGAGGTCGACCGCGGCTCGATCCACGGCTACGAGGGCAACTACTCCACCTACCTGGAGACCAAGAAGGAGCGTCTCAAGGTCGAGGGCCTCAAGGACGCCAAGCGCGCCCGGATGCTCGAGAAGGAGCTGGAGTGGGTCCGCTCCAACGCCAAGGCTCGCCAGACCAAGTCGAAGTCGCGTCTGGCGCGCTACGAGGAGCTCGCTGCCGAGGCCGACAAGGCCCGCAAGATCGACACCGCCGACATCAACATCCCGCCGGGCCCGCGCCTGGGCGACGTGGTGATGGAGGCGAAGGGCCTGACCAAGGGCTTCGAGGGTCGCACGCTGTGGGACGACATCTCCTTCTCACTCCCTCGTGCCGGCATCGTCGGCATCGTCGGTCCGAACGGCGTCGGCAAGACCACCCTGTTCCGGATGATCACCGGCTCCGAGACGCCCGACGCCGGCGAGCTCAACGTCGGCCAGACCGTGAAGATCTCCTACGTCGACCAGAGCCGCGGCGGCATCGACCCCAACAAGAACGTCTGGGAGGTCGTCTCCGACGGCCTGGACTTCATCAAGGTCGCCAACTTCGAGATGAACTCGCGGGCCTACGTCGCCTCCTTCGGCTTCAAGGGTCCCGACCAGCAGAAGAAGGCCGGCGTCCTCTCCGGCGGTGAGCGCAACCGTCTCAACCTCGCGCTCACCCTGAAGCAGGGCGGCAACATGCTGCTGCTCGACGAGCCGACCAACGACCTCGACGTCGAGACGCTCTCCTCGCTCGAGGACGCGCTGCTCGACTTCCCCGGCTGCGCCGTGGTCACCTCCCACGACCGGTGGTTCCTCGACCGCGTCGCCACCCACATCCTCGCCTGGGAAGGCACCGAGGAGAAGGAGGGCGAGTGGTTCTGGTTCGAGGGCAACTTCGAGTCCTACGAGGCCAACAAGATCGAGCGCCTCGGTCTCGAGGCCGCCCGCCCCCACCGCGTCACCCACCGTCGCCTCACCCGCGACTGATTCCAACCCCAGCCGACTCGGCGCGTCTGTCTCGTACGGACGCGCCGAGTCGGCGCGTTCTGACCGAAACCCCTGCCGTGTCGGCTCGTTATGACGAGCCGAGACGACCGGAGCGAGGTCGAGTGGCGAGCTTGCTCGTCCGCTCGCGCCGAGCGAGGGAGTAACCGCGCGAAGCGCGGACTCGACCGGTTTCGGCGTCAGGTTGAGCCGACTCGGCGATCAGGGCGGGACGTACGCCGTTCACGGCGGGGGTGATCCGGCGCTCGAGTCGCAGCGAGCCGGCGACGATGCCGACGCAGCCGACCACCATCAGCGCGATGAACATCGTCGACTGGCCGTGCTCGAGCAGGAATCCGGCCAGGATCGGGCCGACGATCGCTCCGGTCTGGAACGACGCCGAGTTGATCGCGTTGTAGCGCCCACGCAGATGGTCGGGCGCCATCTCGTTCGTCAGTGCCGGGAAGGCCGACTGCATCAGCGTCTCGCCCAGCGCGAAGAACAGGCCTTGGAATGCGACCACGCCGACGATGGCGGCCACCGAGCCCGGCACCAGGCCGGTCGACCCGAACACCACCCAGGCGAAGGCCCAGATCGCCGCGGTGGCGATGAGCACCCGGGTGCGCCGCCGACCGCTGACCCGGTTCATCACCCAGAACTGGGCGAGCACGATCACCGCGCAGTTCACGACGAACGCGAAGCCGACGACCCGGGTGGAGACCTCGGAGATCTGACGCGAGTAGGCCGGGAACCCACTCTCGATCTGGCCGTAGCCCAGGGTCGAGAGCAGCACTCCGATCACCACCAGCCAGATGACCTCGGGGCGGCGCAGGATCGTGGCGTACGACGCGGTCGCGTGGGGCTCGTCGGCCGCGGGCCGCGCGGCGCGTCCGTGCAGATGACGCAGCGGGCCGAGCAGGACGAGGGCCGGGATCGTGAAGGTGGCGGCGTTGCCGAGGAAGGCGTAGGTGAACGTCTCGGGCTGCGTCACGTCGATGAAGAGACCGCCGATGACGCCGCCGACGCCGATACCGAGGTTGATCAGGGCGAAGTTCACGCCGTAGTAGCGCTGTCGGAGCTCACCCTCGACCACCGTCGCTACCAATGCGTTGGCGGCAGGCCAGGAGACGCCGGCCTGGACCCCCAGCAGGCACAGCGCCGCGGCGGCGAGCACCGGGGTGGCGGCGAAGGCGAGCATGATGTCGCCGGCGATCGCGCAGACCAGGCCGCCGAGGATCACCGGCCGGGCGCCGTACCTGTCGATCAAGGAGCCTGCCGGGCCGGTGACCACGAAGCCGACGATGGCGATCAGACCCATCAGGGTGCCGGCGAGGCCCAGGTCGAAGCCGCGTACCTCATGCAGGTAGATGATCGTGAACGGCAGTGTCATGCCGCGGCCGAGGAGCTGGATCGCGACCGTCGCCAGGAGCCATCGGCCCTCGCGTGGAAGTGCGGCTAGGAAGTCACGGAGTCCGAGGGCAGGGGGAGTCGACACCGCCCAATCTTCGCCTTTACCTGAATCGGTGGCGAATTGTTTCTTGCGTCCCGGATCTGCGGGGGCGGGCTAAGGTCCTGGCCGAGTTCTGGCCTTGGTCCCGGCCCTCGTAGGGCTCTCGTCCCGGGTCCGGTTCGAGTCGGCGAGGGCGAATTCCTCGCCCTTAAATGGGTGCCAGTGCATGGAACGGTGCGGACGCCGGGCTAACGTAATGCCCCGTGGGTGATGAGACTCGGTGGCTGGACGAAGAGCAACAGCGCTCCTGGCGTGCGCTGATGATGGGGATGACTCTGCTCGATGACCGCCTGGATGCCGATCTACGCGCTCAGTTCGACATCTCGCTGCCGGAGTACGAGATCCTCGTACGTCTCTCCGAGAACGACGGCGCGATGCGGATGGCGCAGCTCGCCGACTCCTTGGCCCACTCGCGCTCCCGGGTCACCCACACGATCACTCGGATGGAGCGTGCCGGGCTCGTCGAGCGCCGCAACTCAGCCGAGGACGGCCGTGGTGTCGTCGCCACGCTGAGCGACCGTGGCTTCGCACTGCTGCGCGAGGCGGCACCGGTCCACGTCACCGGCGTGCGTGACTACCTCATCGATCTGGTCAGTCCGGAGGACTTCGCCGCCCTGGGGCGCGTGATGAACACGGTCTCGGACCACCTCATCAGCGACCGTCCCGGCATCGAGATGCGCTGACAGCTGGGACAGACGCGCCGACTCGGCGCGCATGCCTGGGACAGACGCGCCGACTCGGCGCGCATGCCTGGGGCAGACGCGCCGAGTCGGCGTGGGTGTGTCAGATGCGCTCGAGGATCATGGCCATGCCCTGGCCGCCGCCGACGCACATGGTGATCAGACCGGTGGTCTTGTCGTGCCAGTCGAGGCTGTTGAGCATGGTGTTCTGCAGGCGCGCGCCGGTCATGCCGAAGGGGTGACCGACGGCGATGGCGCCACCGTTGATGTTGAGGCGGTCGATGTCGATGCCGAGGTCCTGGTAGGACGGGATCACCTGGGCCGCGAAGGCCTCGTTGATCTCGACCAGGTCGATGTCGCCGATCGACATACCGGCGTACTTCAGCGCGTTCCGGGTCGCCTCGACCGGGCCGAGGCCCATGATCTCGGGGGAGAGGCCGGAGACACCGGTGGACACGATCCGCGCGAGCGGGGTGACGCCGAGCTCGGCGGCCTTGTTGTCGGACATGACCACGACGGCCGCCGCGCCGTCGTTGAGGGCGCAGCAGTTGCCGGCGGTGACGGTGCCGTCCTCGCGGAAGACCGGCTTGAGGCCGGAGATGGCCTCCAGGGTGACGCCGGCGCGGGGGCCGTCGTCGGCGGAGACGACGGTGCCGTCAGGGGTGGTGACCGGGGTGATCTCGCGGGCCCAGAAGCCGTCCGCGATGGCCTTCTCGGCGAGGTTCTGCGAGCGTACGCCGAACTCGTCCATCTCCTGGCGGGAGATGCCGCGCGAGGTCGCGAGGTTCTCCGCGGTCTGGCCCATGGCGATGTAGACGTCGGGCAGCAGGCCGTCCTCGCGCGGGTCGTGCCACTTCTCGTTGGAGGCGGCGGTCGCGGCGGTCCGCGACTGCGCGTCGTCGAAGAGGTGGTTGACGGTGTCGGGCAGGTGGTCGGAGGTGCCCTTGACGAAGCGGGACACGGTCTCGACGCCGGCCGAGACGATGATGTCGGCCTCGCCGGCCTTGATCGCGTGCAGCGCCATCCGCGAGGTCTGCACCGAGGAGGAGCAGTAGCGGGTGATGGTCGCGCCGGGAACCTTGTCCCAGCCGTTGAGCACGGAGACGACGCGGCCCATGTTGTTGCCGGACTCACCGCCCGGCAGGCCACAGCCCAGCAGCAGGTCGTCGATGTCGTTCGGGTCGAGACCCTCCACCTTCCCGACGGCTTCCTTGGTGATCAGGGCGGCGAGGTCGTCGGGACGGAAGTCCTTCAGAGATCCCTTGTTGGCTCGCCCGATCGGGGTGCGGGCGGCGGCGACGATGACTGCCTCAGGCATGAAGACTCCCGGTTACTGATGAGTAGAGGACTGTGGTCGACACCATACTCGCCCGCCCGCTCCGTGGTGACCAGGCCCAGTGCCCAAGATGGTCTGGAAGGATCGGCCGCGTGCGCCACCTCTACGAATGCCCCATGCGTTGGGCCGACCTCGACATGCTCGGCCACGTCAACAACGTCGTCTACGTCGACTACCTCCAAGAGGCGCGCGTGGACATGTTGCGCACGCATGCCCGAAGCCCGCAGACCCAGGGGCTGGCCGAGGGTGTCGTGGTGGCCAGCCACCAGGTCACGTACGTCGCCCCGCTGCTCTTCGACTTCACGCCGGTCTACGTCGAGTCCTGGGTGACCGACATCCGGGCGGCGAGCTTCACGATGGCCTACGAGATCTTCCGCACCGAGCCGGACGGCACCCGCAAGGTCTTCCTGCGGGCGAGCACGGTCCTGGCGCCGTACGTCTTCGCCACCGAGTCGCCGCGCCGGCTCAAGCCGGAGGAGAAGGCCAACCTCGAGCCCTATCTCGAGGCCGATCCGGAGGGGTGGACGCCGAAGCCGCTCGCCCTGGGCGACCCGAAGCGTCTCGAGGCCGGCCACTTCCCGCTCTACGTCCGGTTCTCCGACGTCGACGCCTACGGGCACGTCAACAACGTGAAGTACTTCGAGTACTTCCAGGAGTCGCGGGTGGCGCTGATGCAGCGGCTCAGGTCGCACCGCGGGATCGACTCCTGGCCGGCGGTCGTCGTCGCGCAGACCGACGTCTCCTACCACGCGCCGATCCTCGCCCGCTCGGAGCCGTACGACGTGTGGAGCCACGTCTCCCGGCTGGGCACGAAGTCGATGACGATCGAGTCCGAGATCGCCGACGGCGATCTCAGGCTCGCCCGTGGGCAGGTCACGCTGGTCTTCTACGACCTGGAGTCCGGGAAGGCCGTCGAGCCGAGCCCCGAGGTGCGCGCGGCGATCGAGAGCGTGCTCTAGACGACCTCAGTCGCGCTGGTCGCGGTCGTCGCAGTCGTAGCGGCGGTCATAGCGGTCGTCACGGTCGTAGCGGTCCTCGCGCCGGCAGTCGTCGCCGTTGCCGTCGCGTGCGTCGTCCCACTCGTCCCAGTCGCCCCACTCCCAGCCGTCCTGGCTGACCGTGAAGCCGTGCTCGGGAGAGGCCGGGCCGGAGGACTCGGCGGGCTTCTCGGCAGCGCGTGCTTTCCGTGCGCTCAGCGTTCTGTCGTCGCTCGGGGCCTGGGTGTCGTCCGGTGCCGGACCGGAGGGTGCGAGGAGGTCGCGGGACACCAGCTCGGTGGTGAGCGAGGCGTCCGGGGGAGGAGGCAGCGTCCCGACCGAGGTGTCCTCGGCGGCGTCGACGGGCTCCGGCGGGCCTGAGGGGCCGTCGGCGAGCGGAACCTGCGGGCCGTTCGCCTGTGTCGGAGGCTGGCTCGACTGGTCCGGGCCCGTCACACGTGGGATGAGCAGTGCCAACGCGATCACGGCGACGAGGACGAATCCGACTCCGACGATGGCCCGCTGAATTGCCTGCATGCGCCCTCCGAGATGGCTCTGATCCGCAGAATGTTGTGCTTGAGTCCAGTAGCCTCTCAGTGCTTGTGGCGGTTGTCGAGAAACGGGACCTTTGTCAGCGTTTCCCGACCCACGCCACCAGCAGCCTGCGTTCGCCTCAGATCCAGTTGCGGCGGCGGAAGAGGATGTAGAGCACGACGTTGACGGTCAGCATCAGCCCGAGCGCCATGAAGTAGCCGTAGCGCCACTGCAGCTCGGGCATGAACTCGAAGTTCATCCCGTAGACCGTGCCGACCAGCGTGGGAGCGAACAGGATGGCCGCCCAGCCGGAGATCTTCTTGACCTCGTCGTTCTGCTGCACGCTGAGCTCGCTGAGCGCCTTCATCTCCTCGTTCTGCTGCTGGGCGACCAGGGTGGCGTTGACGGTGAGGATGTCGCGCAGCAGGTTGCGGAACTCGTCGATCTGCTCGACGGTGCCGATCACGTGGTCCTCGACGTCGCGCAGGTAGCGCTGCAGCTCCTCGTCGGTGCGGTACTTGGAGAATCCGGCGGCCAGGGAGCGTACGACACCAAGCAGGGGGCGGGTCGCCCGCTGGAACTCGACCACCTCGCGGGAGAGCTCGTAGATACGGCGGGACACCTGGGTGTCGCCGCGGAACATCTCGGTCTCGATCTCGTCGATGTCGTTGGCGAGTCCGGCCACGACCGGCGCGTAGCCGTCGACGACGCGGTCGAGGATGGCGTACAGCACCGCCTCCGGGCCGAGCCGCAGCAGATCCGGGTTGCTCTCCATCCGGCGGCGTACGGGGGAGAGGTCGGGCTGGGCGCCGTGACGCACGGTGAGCACGAAGTCGGGGCCGATGAACAGGTGGAGCTCACCGAAGTCGATGTCCTCGGTCTCGTCGACGTACCAGGCCGCGCGCAGGACCACGAACAGGGTGTCGTCGTAGCGCTCGATCTTCGGCCGCTGGTGGGCCAGGATCGCATCCTCCACAGCGAGCTCGTGCAGGCCGAACTCCTCGGCCAGCGAGGCCAGCTCGTGCTGGTTGGGCTGGTAGAGACCGATCCAGGCCATCGCGTCGTCGTGCTCGTGGAGCGAGCGGTAGGTGTCGGCCAGCGTCGAGGGTGAGTCGACACGGTCGCCGCCGACGTAGACGGCGCTGTCGATCATGCTGCCGCGAGTCACCGGCGTCGGCATCGAGGACCGGCCACCCCCACCCTGCGGCGAGGTCGTCGGCGGAACCTTCGGCGGGTCGGAACGGCGCTGCCTGGTGAGGGCGCGCAGGGACTTGAACGGGCGCTCGGACATGGGTGGCCTCCTGGATGCTGCGAGCGAGCGGGACGGCGACGCGCAGACGCGTCGCGCCGGCCCGGGCACGCACTCCTGGGTGGCCGGACCGGTCAGGGCGAGGTGGTACTCGGAGGTTGACCGTCCATGGCGGCCACCTCCTCTCTTCCTCGCTCGCGGGGCTGCAGCCCGGATGCCTCGTTCGTACGGACCCACGTCCGCACCGGGACAGGTTAGACCTTCTCCACTCGGCGCGAGAACTTTCCGAGGCATCAGGAAATCGTCAAGGTCGCGCGGGGTCGTCGGTGTCGCCGTCAGGGATCCGTCAAGGCCGGCGGAACCGGCCGGATGCGGGTCTGGAATGGAGACGTGTCAGACCTCATCTACATCCTCCTCACGCTCGTGTGCTTCGCCGGGCTCGCCCTGCTGGTCGGTCTGATCGACCGCCGGCTGGGCTCGGCCGAGGCGACCGCAGACGTGAACGTCCCCCACGACAGCAGGACCTCCGGAGCCGCGCGATGAACGCCACGCTCGCGGCCGTGCTGCAGATCCTGGCCCTGGTCGCGGCGCTGGCGCTCAGCGTGCCGTCTCTGGGCCGCTACCTCGCCCACCTCTACACCAGCCCCCGGCACCTGCGCGCCGAGACCGTGGCCTACCGCGTCCTCAAGGTGGACGCCGACGCCGACCAGCACTGGCGCTCCTACGCGATGTCGGTCCTCGGCTTCTCACTGGTCGGGATCTTGTTCCTCTTCGCCTTCGGCCGCCTGCAGAGCGTGCTGCCGCTCGACGGCGACTTCGGCCCGCTGCCCAGCGACGGGGCCTGGAACACCGCGGTCTCGTTCGTGACCAATACCAACTGGCAGTGGTACTCAGGCGAGGCCGCTGCCGGCCACCTGATCCAGATGGCCGGGCTGGCAGTGCAGAACTTCGTCTCCGCCGCCGTCGGTCTCTCCGTCGCCGCCGCCTTCGCCCGCGGTCTGGCCCGCACGCGCAACCAGGGGAGGATCGGCAACTTCTGGGTCGACCTGGTGCGTACGACCCTGCGGGTGCTCCTGCCGGCGGCGTTCGTCGTCGCGATCGTGCTGGTCGCGGCGGGCGCAGTGCAGAACCTGCACCCGGTGCACGAGATGACCACGCTGACCGGTGGCGGCCAGGCCCTGACCGGTGGCCCCGTTGCGAGCCAGGAGGCGATCAAGGAGCTCGGCACCAACGGCGGCGGGTTCTACAACGTCAACTCCGCCCACCCCTTCGAGAACCCCAACCCGTTCACCAACCTGCTCGAGATCTGGGCGCTCCTCGTGCTGCCGTTCTCGATGGCCTGGGCGTTCGGCCTGATCGTCAGGGACAGGCGTCAAGGTGGCGCGGTCCTGGCCACGATGGGTGTGCTCCTCACGGTCGGCGTCACGCTGCTGACCTGGGCCGAGATGGCTGGTCCAGGCACCGCCCCGCAGCTCGCCGGAGCGGCGATGGAGGGCAAGGAGACCCGCTTCGGCGAGGCCGCCACGGCACTCTTCGCCGCGGCCACCACCGGCACCTCGACCGGCGCCGTCAACGGCATGCACGAGAGCCTGACCGCGCCCGGCGGCGGTGTCGCCCTGTTCGGGATGATGCTGGGCGAGATCGCGCCGGGCGGCGTCGGCTCGGGGCTCTACGGCATGCTCATGCTCGCCGTGGTCACGGTCTTCCTGTGCGGCCTGATGGTGGGACGTACGCCTGAATACCTCGGGAAGAAGATCAGCCGCGACGAGATGGTGCTGGTCGCGGTCTACATCCTGACCACGCCGATCCTGGTGCTGGTGGGCGCGGCGATCGCGGTGACGGCTCCGGCGGGGTTGGCCGGCCTCTCGGCCGACGGTCCGCACGGCCTCTCCGAGGCGTTGTACGCCGTCACCAGCGCCTCCAACAACAACGGCTCGGCCTTCGCGGGGATCACCTCGGGCACCCCTTTCTGGAACACGCTGCTCGGGTTGCTGATGCTGCTGGGCCGGTTCGTGCCGATGGTCTTCGTCCTCGCCCTCGCCGGCCGGTTCGCGTCCGCCAACCGGCTGCCGGACAACGCCGGCACGCTCCCCACCCACCGCCCGCTCTTCGTCGGCCTGCTGACCGGCGTCGCGCTGGTCGTGGTCGGCCTGACCTTCGTCCCGGCCCTCATGCTGGGCCCGATCGTGGAGTCCCTGTCATGACCCAGACCCCGGTACGTACCCCTGAAGAACACACGGAGCACCACGCCCGTGTCGAGGCCGCGCCCTCGGTGCTCACAGTCACGCAGATCGCCGAGGCGGTGCCCGGTGCACTGCGCAAGCTAGATCCTCGCAAGCTGGTGGCGACCCCCGTCATGCTCGTGGTCGAGATCGGCGCGGCCGCCACGACCGTCATGTCGCTCCTCGACCCGTCGGTGATGGGCTGGCTGGTCACCGTGTGGCTGTGGCTCACCGTCGTCTTCGGCGCGTTGGCGGAGTCGGTCGCCGAGGGCCGCGGCAAGGCGCAGGCGGCCTCGCTCCGCGCGCTGCAGACCGAGACCACCGCGCGACGCCTGCGCGGCGGTGCCGGAGGGGTCGAGGAGCTCGTCGCCTCCACCGACCTGCGCACGGGTGACGTGGTCGTGGTCGAGGCCGGTGAGCGGATCCCGGGCGACGGCGACGTCATCGACGGCGTCGCCAGCGTCGACGAGTCGGCCGTGACCGGCGAGTCGGCTCCGGTGATCCGCGAGTCCGGTGGCGACCGGTCCGCGGTCACCGGCGGCACCCTGGTCCTCTCGGACCGGATCGTCGTCCGGATCACCTCCGACCCGGGCCACTCCTTCGTGGACCGGATGATCGCCCTGGTCGAGGGCTCGCAGCGGCAGCGTACGCCGAACGAGATCGCGCTCAACGTGCTGCTGACCAGCTTGACCGTCATCTTCGTGGTGGTCTGCTGGAGCCTCTACTACCTGGCCGGATACTCCGGCGCCCACCAGTCCTGGCTGGTCCTGACCGCGCTGCTGGTCTGCCTGATCCCGACCACCATCGGCGCCCTGCTGAGCGCGATCGGCATCGCCGGCATGGACCGGCTCGTCCGCCGCAACGTGCTGGCGATGTCGGGGCGGGCCGTCGAGGCGGCCGGCGACGTGGATGTGCTCCTGCTCGACAAGACCGGCACGATCACGTACGGCAACCGGCAGGCGTACGAGATCATCCAGGTCACCGGCACCACGCTCACCGGCGCCGAGAACGCCGCGGTCCTGGCCAGTCTCTCCGACCAGACCCCCGAGGGCCGCAGCATCCTCACGCTCGTGGGCCGTTCCATGGGTGGGCCGGCGGAGGCCACGACGGTGGAGTTCTCGGCCATGACCCGGATGTCCGGCCTGGACAGCCCCGGCCTGAGCGTACGCAAGGGGGCGGCCTCCGCGGTGGCGGCCTGGGTCGAGGAGCACGGCGGTCAGGTGCCCCCGGAGACCGCGGTGATCGTCGCGGAGATCGCCGAGAGCGGTGGCACCCCGCTCGTGGTGGCCGAGCACCGCAACGGCGACCCGGCACGGGTGCTGGGCGTCGTACACCTCAAGGACGTCGTCAAGGACGGCATCCGCGAGCGCTTCGACGAGCTGCGCGCGATGGGCATCAAGACGGTGATGATCACCGGCGACAACGCCGCCACCGCAGCCGCCATCGCCGAGGAGGCGGGCGTCGACGACTTCCTCGCCGAGGCGACCCCGGAGGACAAGCTCGCGCTGATCCGGCGCGAACAGCGTGGCGGGCGAATGGTCGCGATGTGCGGCGACGGCACCAACGACGCGCCCGCGCTCGCGCAGGCCGATGTCGGCGTCGCGATGAACACGGGGACGACCGCGGCCAAGGAGGCCGGCAACATGGTCGACCTCGACTCCGACCCGACCAAGCTGATCGACGTGGTCGAGATCGGCAAGCAGCTGCTGATCACCAGGGGCGCGTTGACCACCTTCTCGGTGGCCAACGACGTCGCGAAGTACTTCGCGATCCTGCCGGCGATGTTCGTCGGGGTGTTCCCGGCGCTGGACGTCCTCAACATCATGCGGCTGTCCTCGCCGGAGTCGGCCATCGTCTCTGCGGTCGTCTTCAACGCGCTGATCATCATCGCGCTGATCCCGCTGGCGCTGCGCGGCGTCCGCTACCGGCCGTCCTCGGCCTCGGCACTGCTGCGCCGCAACCTGCTGCTCTACGGGGTCGGTGGCCTGATCGTGCCGTTCGTCGGCATCAAGCTGCTCGACCTCGTCGTCTCCCTCATCCCAGGACTGTGACCAAGGAACCGAACATGTCAGATCTCTTCGCACTGCTACGCCACTCGCTCGCCGGGCTCCGCGTGCTCATCGCCGCGACCCTGCTGTGCGGTCTCCTCTATCCGCTGGTGGTCACCGGCGTCGCCCAGGCGGCTTTCGGCTGGCGTGCCGACGGCTCCCTGGTGACCGAGACCGGTGAGCGCACCAACGACCCCGCCGAGGCGGTCGGCTCGGCCCTGATCGGCCAGCGCAACGACGACGAGGGGCTCTTCTACCCCCGTCCCAGCGCGGCCGGCGACGGCTGGGACACGCTGTCCACCTACGGCTCCAACCTCGGCCCGGAGGACCCGGACCTGGTCAAGGCGATCCGGGAGCGCCAGCGCGAGATCGCCGCGCGCGAAGGCGTACCTGTCGACCAGGTCCCCGCCGACGCCGTCACCACCTCAGCATCCGGCATCGACCCGGACATCTCGCCGGCTTACGCAGCCCTGCAGGTGTCCCGGGTGGCCCGCGCCAACGGGCTCTCGGAGGAGGAGGTGACGGCGCTGGTGGCCGAGCACACCGACGGTCGAACCCTCGGGTTCCTCGGTGAACCGCGGGTCAACGTGCTCGAGCTCAACATCGCGGTGCGCGCACAGAGGGTTGAATAGGGACGTGCAGACCACGTCAACGGACGGACGGTCCCCGCGCAAGCGGGGCCGTCTGACCGTCTATCTCGGAGCCGCGCCAGGGGTCGGCAAGACGTACGCCATGCTCGGGGAGGCGCAGCGGCGCCAGGCCCGGGGGACCGACGTGGTCGTCGGGTTCGTCGAGACCCATGACCGCAGCAACACCGCCCGGCAGATCGAGGGGCTCGAGGTGATCCCGCGCCGCGAGATCGGCTACCGCGGCGCGACCTTCACCGAGCTCGACGTGGAGGCCGTGATCGCCCGTGACCCGAAGGTGGTCTGCGTCGACGAGCTGGCCCACACCAATGTGCCCGGCAGCCGCCACACCAAGCGTGCCCAGGACGTCGAGCAGATCCGGGCGGCGGGGATCGACGTGATCACCACGGTCAACATCCAGCATCTGGAGTCGCTCAACGACGAGGTCGAGCGGATCACCGGCGTACGCCAGCAGGAGACCGTCCCCGACGATGTCGTACGCACCGCCGACATGATCCATCTGGTCGACATGGCGCCGCAGGCGCTGCGGCGAAGGATGGCCCACGGCAACGTCTACAAGCCGGAGAACATCGATGCCTCGCTGACCTCCTACTTCCGCGTCGGCAACCTGACCGCGTTGCGCGAGCTGGCGCTGCTGTGGCTGGCCGACCGGGTCGACGACGCCCTCGGCGACTACCGGCGCGAGCACCAGATCTCGCACCCGTGGCCCACCAAGGAGCGCATCGTGGTCGCGGTCACGGGCGGGCCGGAGTCGGAGACGCTGCTGCGGCGTGGGGCTCGGCTCTGCCAGCGGGCCAAGGGCTCCGAGCTGGTCGCGGTGCATGTCGTCTCGTCGGACGGGCTGGCTCGGTCGACCAGCGACCTGCCGCGGAGCCAGGCGCTCACCCGGTCGCTGGGCGGCACCTTCCACACCGTCATCGGGGACGATCCGGCCACCGCGATCGTCGACTTCGCCATCGGCGCCAACGCCACGATGATCATCGTCGGTGTCTCCCGGCACGGCAGGGTGCGGCGTCTGTTCACCGGCAGCACCGGCGACCGGATCGCGACCGCGGCGGGCAGCATCGACGTACACCTGGTGACCCACGAGCACGCCGGCGCAGGCGTACGCCTCCGGCGGCCCCGATCGGCTCTGGGCCGTTCGCGGCGGCTGGCGGGATGGGTCGCCGCGGTGCTGCTGCCGTTCGCGCTGCTCGGTGGGCTCTACCTGGTGCCCGCCGAGGACCGCAACGCCCAGCTCCCTGTGGCCAGCCTGCTGATGACCGGGGTGATCGTGGCGGTGGCGCTCATCGGTGGCCGGTGGGCATCGGCGGTGGCCGCCATGATCGGCGCTGGGCTGTTGAACTTCTTCTTCACCCAGCCCTACTTCGAGCTCACCGTGCAGAGCCATCACAACATCCTCGCGCTGGCGGTCTTCCTGACGATGGCGCTGTCCGTGGCCGGGGTCGTCGACCAGGCGGCGCGGCGTTCGGAGGAGGCGGCACGAGCGCGCGCCGAGGCGTCGACGATCGGTGCCCTGTCGAGGTCGGTGCTCACCGGGCAGGACACTGCGGAGGCGATCGTCGACCGCGTCCGCGAGAGCTTCGGGCAGCGGTCGGTGGCTCTCCTGCGGGCGAGCGCGTCGGGGTGGCACCGGCTGGCCGGGGTCGGCGAGGATCCGGCGACTGAGCCGGGCACCGGTGACACCGAGGTCCGGGTCGACGACGACCATGTGATCGTGCTGCGCGGTGACCCGCTCCGGGCGGCGGACCAGCGGGTGCTGGACGCGTTCGCCGTCCAGACGTCGCTGGTGCTGGAGTATCGCCGGCTGCGCGACCAGGCAGACCGTGCGCTCGCTCTGGAGCGGGCCGAGCAGACCTCGACCTCGCTGCTCCGAGCGGTCTCCCACGACCTGCGTACACCGCTGGCCACGATGCGGGCCGCCCTCGACGGCCTGCTGGCGAGCCGGGTGCCCGAGGAGGACCGTAAGGAGCTGGTCGACTCGGCCGCCACCTCCGCCGACCAGCTCGAGGCGCTCATCGACAACCTCCTCGATCTCTCCCGTGTCGAGGCCGGCCTGGTCCACCCCGCGATGCGGGACGTCAGCCTCGAGGAGTCGCTGCCGCTGGCGGTCGCCGGCCTGCCGCCGGGATCGATCGCGTTCGACGTCGCCGAGGACACCCCGCTCGTACGCACCGACTCGGGGTTGCTGGAGCGGATCGTCGCCAATCTGGTGAGCAACGCCGTGCGAGCCGCCGGTCAGGGGCCCCGCCCCGGCGAGCCGGTACGCGTCCTCGCCCACGAGACCCCGGAGACTGTGGAGGTGATGATCGTCGATCGCGGACCAGGGGTGCCCGAGGAGCAGCGGGAGCGGATGTTCGAGCCCTTCCAGCGCCTCGACGACACCTCTCCGGACGGGCTGGGGCTCGGTCTGGCCGTGGCCAAAGGGCTGAGCGAGGCACTCGGGATCAGGCTGTCCGCCGAGGACACCCCCGGCGGTGGCCTGACCATGGTCGTCGCGGTGCCGCGAGCGAGGGGCGAGGAATGAGTCGCGTACTCGTGGTCGACGACGAGCCGGCGCTGCTGCGCGCGCTCGCCATCAACCTGCGGGCCGCCGGGTGGGAGGTCGAGACGGCGACCGACGGGCGCTCGGCGCTCGCCGCGGCGGCGGAGGCGCGGCCCGACGTGGTCCTGCTCGACCTCGGGCTCCCGGACCTCGACGGCACCGAGGTGATCGAGGGGCTGCGGGGCTGGACCCAGGTGCCGGTGGTCGTGCTGTCCGCCCGGCAGCACGGCGACGACAAGATCGAGGCCCTCGACCTGGGCGCCGACGACTACGTCACCAAGCCGTTCGCGATGAACGAGCTGATGGCCAGGCTGCGGGCCGCGGTCCGGCGCTCCCAGGAGTCCGCGCCCCCGGCCGCGACCACGCTGAGCGTCGGCGACCTGGAGATCGACTTCGCCCGCAAGCGGGTGCACAAGGCGGGCTCGGACGTGCGCCTGACCCCGACGGAGTGGTCCTTCCTGGAGCTGCTCGCCCGCAACGTCGGGCGGCTGGTCCCGCGCGAGCAGATCCTCAAGGAGGTGTGGGGCCCGGCCTACGCCAAGGAGACCCACTACCTGCGCGTCTACGCCGCGCAGCTGCGCCGCAAGCTCGAGGACGATCCCTCCCACCCGCGCTTCCTGGTCACCACCGCCGGTGTCGGCTACACCCTCGAGCCGGGCGCCTGAGTCCCGCTAGAGCCGGGCGAAGGCCTCGACCTTGAGCTGCGGTCCGGAGACGACGATGTGGTCGTCGGGGCGGATCACGGTGTCCGGTGTCGTGTAGGTGAACTTGCCGCCTGCGGGCTTCACCCCGACGACGGTCACCCCGTAGTTCTGGCGCACGCCGACGCCGGAGAGGCTGCGGTTGTGCAGCACCGCAGGCGGCCGGGTCTTGACGAAGACGTAGCCGTCGTCGAACTCGATGTAGTCGAGCATCCGCCCGCGCACGAGGTGGGCGACGCGCTGCCCCATGTCGTGCTCGGGACGGACCACGTTGTCCACCCCGATCTGCTTGAGGATCCGGGCGTGGGGCTCGCTGATCGCCTTGGCCCAGACGTTGCGTACGCCGAGGTGGACCGCGACCGACGCGGTGAGGATGCTCGCCTCGATGTCGGTGCCGATGGCCACGACCACGGTGCCGAACTCGCTCAGACCGAGTCCCCGCATCGCGTCCTCGCTCGTGCTGTCCGCCTCGACCACGTGGGTGAGCAGACCGGCATGCTCCTGCACCGTCCGCGGGTTCATGTCGGCGGCGAGCACCTCCTCGCCCTCCTCGACGAGCTCGAGCGCCAGCGCGCTGCCGAACCGCCCGAGCCCGAGCACGGCGACGCCGCCGTTGGTGGTGTCTTTCCTAGCCAATGAGAGGCCGTCCTTCCGGGAAGCGGTGCAGACGCTCGCGGTCGCGGAGCGCCAGGGCGGAGACGAGGGTGATCGGGCCGATCCTGCCGACGAACATCATCGCGATGAGGACGATCTGGCCGCCAGCGGGCACGTCGTAGGTGAGGTTGGCCGACAGGCCCACCGTGGCGAAGGCCGAGACGGCCTCGAAGAGCACCCGGTGGGTGGGTGCGTCGACCAGGTGCAGCAGCGCGATGGTGCCGGAGACCACGAAGCCGACCGAGAGCAGCGCGACCGTGAGCGCCTGGCGGACGGCCCGCGGGTCGATGCGCCGGTCGAACGCCTCGACCTCGCGCTGGCCGCGCACCTCGGCGACGATCACGAAGAAGAGCAGCAGGAACGTGGTGACCTTGAGGCCGCCCGCCGTGCCCGCCGATCCGCCGCCGATGAGCATCAGCACGTCCGCGCCGAGCAGCGTGCCCTCGTGCATCTGCTCGTAGTCGAGGCTGTTGAACCCGGCTGTACGCGTCATGGTGCTCTGGAAGAAGCCGGCCAGCATCTTCCCCGGTGTGCTCAGCGCACCCAGGGTGTCGGGGTTGCTCCACTCGACCGCGGTGAAGAACACCGTGCCGATGATCAGCAACCCGATGGTGCCCGTGACGGTCATCTTCGTGTGCAGGCTCCACATCCGCACCTTCGTACGCTGCAGCAGCTCGAGCCACACCGGGAACCCGAGGCCGCCGGCGATCACGGCGACGGCGATGGGCAGGCAGATCCAGGGGTCGTCCACGAAGCTCATCAGGTTGTCGGAGCGCAGCGCGAACCCGGCGTTGTTGAAGGCCGAGATCGAGTGGAAGACCCCGTCGTAGGCGGCTCGTCGCAGCGTGGAGTCGTAGCCCAGCCAGAACCGCAGCGTCAGCGGGATCGCGATGATCAGCTCGATGACCAGGCTGATGCCGACCACGCCCTTGATGACGCTGCGTACGTCGCCGAGACCGGAGCTGGTGTGCTCGACGGCTGCGGTGAGCCGGAATCGCAGGCCGAGCCGGCGGAAGACGACCAGCGCCAGCATCGAGGCGAGGGTCATGATCCCGATCCCGCCGACCTGGATGAGCCCGAGGATCGTGACCTCGCCGAACGTCGACCAGTACGTCGGGGTGTCGACCACCACCAGACCGGTGACGCAGACCGCGCTGGTCGAGGTGAACAGCGCCGTCAGGAACGGTGCGTGTCCGGGCTCGGTGCGCGCCACCGGAAGCATCAGGAGCAGCGTGCCGAGCAGGATCGTCGCCGCGAACCCGACCGCCACGATCTGGCTCGGATGGCGCAGCAGCACCTTTCCGCGGCGCGCTCGGCGGGTAGGGGAGGTCGTCGGCACGGGCGCCACTCTAGAGGCACCGTGCACGCGGGCGCGGCGAGCGGGCCCGCCGCAGGGTCACCCGGGAGTGTTGATCATGAAGTTTGCGGCATGCTCGGCGTACGCCCAGAACTGCGCGTCCTGCTCGGGGGTCAGGCCGGCGGCGTCGAGGCCCTCGCGGAAGTGCTGCAGCCAGCGGTCCCGAGCCTCCGAGGTGACCTCGAACGGGGCGTGACGCATCCGCAGCCGCGGGTGTCCGCGCTGCTCGGAGTAGGTGGTCGGGCCGCCCCAGTACTGCGCCAGGAAGAGGGTCAGCCGCTCCTGCGCCGGACCGAGATCCTCCTCGGGATACATCGGCCGCATCAGCTCGTCGGTCGCCACGCCCTCGTAGAACTTGGCCACGATCGTGCGGATGGTGTCCATCCCGCCGATCTCCTCATAGAACGTCACTTGAACCATTGTTCCACGCGGCCTTCCACGCTGCGTCCTCCGTGGGGCCATGGCAGGATCGGGGACGTACGCACACACACGATCTTTGGGAGATGAAGATGGCCACCACCCGCACCGCCACCACCGTCTGGGAGGGCACCCTCTTCGAGGGCGCCGGCAAGGTGACGCTGGACTCCTCGGGCCTGGGGACGTACGACGTCACCTGGGTGGCCCGCTCGCAGGAGCCCAGCGGCAAGACCAGCCCCGAGGAGCTCATCGCCGCCGCCCACTCGTCCTGCTTCTCGATGGCCTTCTCCAACGGCCTCGCCGACAACGGCACCCCGCCGACCAGCCTGGAGACCAGCGCCGAGGTCGAGTTCACCCCGGGCAAGGGCATCACCGGCATCAAGCTCACCACCCGCGGTGTGGTCGAGGGCCTCGACAACGAGACCTTCGTCAGCCTGGCCGAGGGCGCCAAGGCCGGCTGCCCGGTCAGCCAGGCGCTCGCCGGCACCACGATCACCCTCGACGCCGCCCTCGCCTGAGTCCGCGAGGACAGCGAGACGAAGAATGGTGATGCCCGGCCTCGGCCGGGCATCACCGTTCGCGTACGTCAGGCGTTGGCCTTCTCGTCCTGGGCTGCGGCCGCCTTCTCCTCACGGTGCCAGATGACCCGCTGCGGGAACGGGATCTCGATGCCCTCGTAGTCGAGGCGCGCCTTGATCCGCTGGCGCATCTCGCGGGCGACCGCCCACTGCTTGAGCGGCAGGGTCTTGACGAGGACCCGCACGGTGATCGCGTCGGCGGCGAGCGCCTCGACACCGGTGACCTCGGGCTCCTCGATGATCTGGCCCTTGAAGTCCTCGTCGATCCACAGGTCGTGGGAGACCTCGCGGAGCACGCGCTGCACCTTGGTGAGGTCCTCGTTGTAGCCGACGCCGACGTCGATGACGGCGCGGGCCCAGTTCTGGCTGTGGTTGCCGACCGTGAGGATCTCGCCGTTGGGGATGTACCAGACCGTGCCGTCGAGCGAGCGCAGCCGGGTGATCCGCAGCGTCACCGCCTCGACGGTGCCGCTGATGTTGTTGACCTCGATGCTGTCACCGACGCCGTACTGGTCCTCGATGATCATGAAGATCCCGGACAGGTAGTCCCGCACCAGCGACTGCGCGCCGAAACCGAGCGCCAGACCGACGATCCCGGCCGAGGCGATGATCGGGGCGATGTTGATGCCCAGCTGGTCCAGGATCATGGTGGCGAAGATCGCGACCAGGACGCCGGTGATGACGCTCTTGAAGAGCGAACCGATCGCCTGGGCACGCTGGCTGCGACGGGAGCTCGCGTGGATCTCCTCGCCCGCCTCGTGCATCTTGGTGATCTTCCCGGCCAGCGCCGGTGCCTCCACGGCACGGTTGACGACCTTGTCGGTCACCCGGTGAAGCACCCAGCGGAGCACGATCGCCAGGACGATCAGGCCGAGGATGCGCAGCGGGATGCCGATCACCCATTCGCCGAGCGTCGACCAGGAGACCGAGACCAGAGGGGGATTCGGGGGAATGGACATGGGTTCCAGTATCCAAGCCGTTCAAGGTCGACGGCCAATCCCCGGCCGGGCATCGACTCCCACCCCGGCGACGAGGGGCAGAGATGAGAACCCCGACGTACGCCGGTTAGTATCTGCCCCGTGAGCAACCAGATCCTGCGCCGCGCCGGCCTCTTCGGCGCCTCCGCCTCCGCCGCCGTCGTCGCCTCTGTTGCTACCGCCGGCCCCGCCAGCGCCGAGGTCCCCAACGGGTGGCCGATCGCCGAGGAGATGACCGCCTCCGGACTGCTCCTGCTCATCCTGCTGATCCCGGTCATCCTGACGGTGGTCATCTCCCTCGTCGTCCTCCTTCCCGGCGTGCTCCGCGGCGAGGGGCTGCTGCCGAAGCCCCACAAGCCGTCCGACGACAACCTCCCCGCCGCGACGCACTGAGTTATTTGCGATTGCTTCGCAATTCGCGCAGCGCCTTCGCTTGATCCTCGTCTTCCTTCGCTTCGTTCGTCGCTGGCGCTCCTCACTGCGCTGCGTCCAGACGAGGAGCGCTCCAGCGCTGGGTTGTTGGCGATTGCTTCGCAATTCGCGCAGCGCTCAGGTCGTCAGGATCACCAGCTGCTCGGTAGCCCGGGTCATTGCGACATAGCGGTCCACGGCACCCTCGATCCCGGTCCCGTACGTCTCGGGGTCGATGAGGACGACCAGGTCGAACTCGAGCCCCTTGGCGTGCTCGGGGCTGAGGCGGCGTACTCGGCCTTCGTTGTGGTCGCCTGAACCTGCGGCGATGACGCAGGCGATGCCCTCGTCGTGCTCGGCGAGCCAGGTGTCCAGGATCGCGTCGAGGTCAGCGACGGGGCCGTGGGTGACCGGGATGCCGGAGGCGCGGATCGAGGTCGGCACGTTGGCGTCGGGGAGTGCGGCGCGGATGACCGGCTCGGCCTCGGTCATCACCTCCTCGGGCGTGCGGTAGTTGATGCTCAGGCCGGCCATCTCGATCCGGTCCAGGCCCACGCGCTCGAGCCGTTCCTGCCACGACTCGGTGAACCCGTGGCGCGCCTGGGCGCGGTCGCCGACGATCGTGAAGCTGCGCGAGGGGCAGCGACTGATCAGCATCTGCCACTCGGCGTCGGTCAGCTCCTGGGCCTCGTCGACGACGATGTGCGCGAACGGGCCGGCGTACGGGTCGAGCTCCTCGGGCTCCCGCACCGAGTCGTCCAAGAGCGCGGTGCGTACGTCCTGGCCGCGCAGCATCGACATCACCTTCATCTCGGAGTCGTCGTGGCTGATCAGGTCCGAGACGACCGCGGCCTTCGCCTTGCGGTCGGCGGCCGCGGCCGCCTTCTTGGCGCTGCGGCGACGGGACGCGTCGGGATCGCCGAGCCGACGATGGGCTGCGTCGATCAGTGGCAGATCCGCCTCGGTCCATGCCTGGGGGTCCTCCCGCTGCAGCTGCTTCACCTGCTCGGGCGTGAGCCATGGCGCGCACATCCGCAGGAACGCCGGCACCTCCCACAGGTCGCCGACGATGTCGGCGGGCCGCAGCCGCGGCCAGACCTCGCCGAAGACGTCGAGCAGCCCGGCGTTGGTCTCCAGCGAAGCGCGCAGCGCGTCGGTGGCGTCCTCGTCGACCAGGCCGTAAGCGTCGAACTCGTCCTCGTCCAGGGGCGAGTCTCCCCAGTCGTCGAGGTCGGCGTCGTAGTCGCGGTCGGGGTCGCTCGCGCCGTTCTGCTGGATCCGGTCGGTCACGATCCGCAGCAGCGCGTCCCAGACCAGGTCGCGGGCGTCGTTGTGCGGCGTACCCTGCTCCGCCGCGGCGATCGCCTCGGCCCAGTCGCTGACGCTGATCACCGCGTCGCCGTAGGGGGTCTCGACGAGGGTCGGCTTCGACGGCGGCTTCTCGTAGAGCGCGACCGCCGGCTCGATCGCGGCGACCATCCGGGCGTCGGCCTTGAGCCGGGTGACCTCCGGATCCGTCTCGGGCGCCAGCGCGTCGCCCTCCGGGATCATCCGGCGCAGCGTGGTGGTGCGTACGCCCTCCTCGCCCAGGCTCGGCAGCACGTCGGCGACGTAGGAGAGATAGGGCTCGTGCGGTCCCACGAACAGCACCCCACCCTTGCCCTCGCCCAGGCGCGGGTCGGAGTAGAGGAGGTACGCCGTGCGGTGCAGCGCCACCACGGTCTTGCCCGTCCCCGGACCGCCGTCGACGACCAGCGCGCCCCGTGACGATGCCCGGATGATCGCGTCCTGGTCGGACTGGATCGTGCCGAGCACGTCGCGCATCCGTGAGGACCGGCTGCTGCCGAGGGTCGCGATGAAGGCCGACTGGTCGTCGAGCGCGGCATGCCCCTCGAGTCCCTCGGCGGTGAAGACCTCGTCCCAGTAGTCGGTGATCCGGCCGTTGGTCCAGCGGTAACGGCGCCGGCTCAGCAGCCCGCGCGGCTCGGCGTGCGTGGCCGCGAAGAACGGCTCCGCCGCCGGCGAGCGCCAGTCGACGAGCAGCCGCCGGCCGTCGCTGGCGGTGAGCCCGAGCCGCCCGATGTAGATCGTGCTGCCGGACTCGGTGACGATCCGCCCCAGGCACAGGTCCAGGCTGAACCTGCGCAGCATCCGCAGCTGCCCGCCGATCCGGTGCACCTCCAGATCGCGGTCCATCGCCTCCTGCCCGTGCCCGCCCGGCCGGCGGCGTACGTCGTCCAGCCGTTCGTTCAGCTCGGAGATCTGCTCCTCGAGACTCTGCCCGATGGCAGCGAAGTGCTGCTCGTCATCGGCGATCAGTGCCGGGTCCGCCTTGGCATCGTGACGGCCCGCGAGATCGAATGCTTGCAACGTTGAATCCCCTGTCTGAACAGGCACTTTACCTGTTCGAGGAGGAGATTCTGCCCCAATCCGGGGGCCTTGCGGCAAGCCCCTATCTGCGCTATAAAGTTGTTAGTGGAAGGGAGAGATCCCTTCCATTCGTGGTTTTCGCCGCAGACGCGAAGGACCCCCAGGCGACCTGCGCCCGGGGGTCCTTTCGTGCGAGCTACTGCGCGTCGCGCTCCTGAGCGGCGAGGGCGCGGGCGACCTCGTCACGTCCCTCACGGACGAACCGCTTGGCGGCGGGCTCGGCGGGGGAGGTCTCGAGCCACTTGTCGGCCTTCTCCAGGAGCTCGGGGGAGGCGGCGGGCTTCGGGAAGATGAACTCCAGCACCGTCGAGGCGCGGTGGGTGCCGAGGTGGTCCCAGAGGGTGTCGGCGGCCTCGAAGTAGCGGTCGATGTAGGGCGCCAGCACCTCGTCCTGGCCGCTGCGCTGGAACGAGAGCACGATCGAGCGGGCGGTCTCGTTGGCGACGTCGGTGCGGACGACGACCGCGTCCCAGGCGGCTTCCTTGGCCTCGGCCGTGGGCTGCGCGGCGCGGGCGGCGGCGGCCTTCTCCTTGCCGGAGATGGTGTTGTCGCGCTCGAGCTCGGCGTCGATCTCGGCCTCACCGAAGGTGCCCGAGGCGGCCAGACCGGTGACCAGCGCCCAGCGCAGGTCCTGGTCGATCTCGAGACCATCGTAGGCCAGGTCGCCGGAGAGCAGCCCCTGGAGGTCGGCGATCGCGGCCTTCGAGCGGGCTGCCGAGGCGTACGTCCGGGCGAAGGTCAGCTGGTGGTCGCTGCTCGGAGCGGCGGCCTCCAGCAGGCTCTTGAGCCCGCTCTCCCAGCGCGCCTTGAGGGCGTCGCGGTTGGCCGGAGCCGAGAACGAGTTGACCGCCTGGGCGGCGAAGACCGGGATCCGGGTGACGCCCCAGGCGTCGGTCTCCTGGCCGATGTTGGCGAGCACGAGCTCGACGAAGTCGCTGGCCCGCATCTCGGCGTCGCGGGTCATGTCCCACGCGGCACCCCAGATCAGCGCGCGCGAGAGCGAGTCGTCCAGCGCCGACAGCGACGACAGCGCGGTGGCCAGCGAACGCTCGTCGAGCCGGATCTTCGCGTACGTCAGGTCGCCCTCGTTGAGCAGCAGCAGGTCGGGCTGCTTCACGCCTTCGAGCTGGGGGACCGAGGTCAGTTCGCCGGTGACGTCGATCTCGAACGCGTCGCGGCGGACGAGCGCGCCGTCGACGAGGTCGTAGAGGCCGAGGCCGATGCGGTGGCGGCGGAGCGTCGGGTAGTCGGCGGCGGCCGACTGACGCACGGCGAAGGCGGCGTAGGAGCCGTCCTCGGCGAGCGTGAACTCGGGCGCGAGGGTGTTGACGCCGGCGGTCTGCAGCCACTCCTGGGCCCAGCCCTGGAGCTCACGGCCGGAGGCGGCCTCGAGGTGGCGCAGCAGGTCCTTGAACTCGGAGTTCCCGTAGGCGAACTCCTTGAAGTAGGCCTTCAGGCCCTCCAGGAACGGCTCCAGGCCGACCCACGCCACCAGCTGCTTCAGGACGGAGGCGCCCTTCGCGTAGGTGATCATGTCGAAGTTGACCTCGACGGCCTGCAGGTCGTAGTTGTCCGCGGCGATCGGGTGCGTGGTGGGCAGCTGGTCCTGGCGGTAGCCGGTCTGCTTGCGCGCGTTGGTGAAGCCGGTCCAGGCGTCGGTGAACTCGGTCGCGTTGGCCTGGGCGTGGTAGCAGGCCCACTCGGCGAAGGACTCGTTGAGCCAGAGGTCGTCCCACCACTTCATGGTGACCAGGTCGCCGAACCACATGTGCGCCATCTCGTGCAGGATCACCGAGGCGCGGAAGTCGTAGAAGGAGCGCGGCTGCTTGGAGCGCGGCAGGTACTCGTCGCGCAGCGTCACGGCGCCCGCGTTCTCCATCGCGCCCATGTTGTACTCCGGCACGTAGAGCTGGTCGTACTTGCCGAAGGGGTAGGGGAAGTCGAAGGCGTCCTCGAAGAACTCGAAGCCCTGCTTGGTGATCTTCACGACCTCGTCGCGGTCGAGGTAGGGGACCAGCGACTGGCGGCAGTAGTGGCCCAGCGGGATCGTGCCGAACTTGCCCTCGTAGACGTCCTGGACCTCGTGGTACTCACCGGCGATCAATGCGGTGATGTAGGTCGACATCTTCTTGGTGGGCTCGAAGTCCCAGGTCGCGCGGCCGTCGCCCAGCGGCTTCGGCTCGGGCGTGACGGCGTTGGAGACGACCTTCCAGCCCTCGGGAGCGGTCACGTGGAAGGTGAAGACGGACTTGAGGTCGGGCTGCTCGAAGGTGGTGTAGACGCGGCGGGCGTCGGGGACCTCGAACTGGGAGTAGAGGTAGACGCGGTCGTCGGCGGGGTCGACGAAGCGGTGCAGGCCCTCGCCGGTGTGGGAGTAGGTGCAGTCGGCCTTGACGACCAGCACGTTCTCGGCCGCGAGGCCGTCGAGCTGGATCCGCGAGTCCTGGTAGGCCGTTGCGGGGTCGAGCGCGACGCCGTTGAGCGTGATCTCGTGGACGGTCGCGTCGACGAGATCGGCGAAGGTCGAGGCGCCGGCCTCGGTGGAGGTGAAGGTGATCGTCGTCGTCGAACCGAAGGTCTCAGCACCCGTGGTGAGGTCGAGTTCGATGTCGTACGAGAGGACGTCGAGGAGTGCGGCTCTAGCGGTGGCCTCGGCGCGCGTCAGATTGGTTCCAGGCATGCCTGGATCCTCTCACTGCGCCCGGATTTCGAGACATTTATATCGGCGTTGTTGCCCGTTCTTGGGAGTCGCTGAGCGTGGAAAGTAAAAATACAGTGTTGTAATTCCGACACACCGGTATCAATAGTTGACAACTTTCTCTAGGGTGCTCTTGTGCCCCTCAAGTCACAGAAACACCAGTATTCACAGAAGCCGCGCCGGGTGGGGAAGCCCGGCGGGGCGCTGCGCCGGACCTTGGTCACCGGCGCGGTTCTGCTGCTCGTCGGCCTCGGTGTACAAGTCATCCCAAAGTTGGCATCACCGGCGCACGCGGGCTCCATCACGCTCTGCTCCGGCTTCTCGGACTGCCGCAGCAAGGGCTACTCCACCGCCGGCTACGAAAGTGCCTGGGGAAGCATGTACTGGCGCATGTACGCCGGTCGGAACTGCACCAACTACGTCGCGTACAAGCTCATCCAGACCGGCCTGCCGAACGCTCGCCCCTGGTCGGGCGAGGGCAACGCGACCAACTGGGGCGTGGCGCTGAGCAGGATGACGGACCGGACCCCGACGGTGGGCTCGGTCGCCTGGTGGCACTCCTCGCACCCGAGCGCGAGCCGCTTCGGGCACGTCGCGATCGTCGAGCGGGTCAGCGAGAACTCGATCACGATCTCGGAGTCCAACTACGGCAGCGACCTCAGCTGGCGCCGGATCGGCAAGGACTCGGTGAACTACCCGACCGGGTTCATCCACTTCAACGACCAGCGACTCTCGGTCACCAAGCGGCCCACGATCGAGGGCACGGCGCAGGTCGGTAAGGCGGTCACGGTCAACACCGGCTCGTGGAGCCCGAACCCGAACAAGATCCGTTACCAGTGGATCGTCGACAAGAAGCCGATCCCCGGTGCGACCAACAAGACCTTCCGCATCCCCGGCTACCTCGCGGGCAAGCAGATCGCGGCGGTGCTCACCGGCACCCGCCGGGACTACACCGAGGCCAAGACGATGAGCGAGATCCTGCCGCCGATCAAGCAGGGCACGTTCAAGGTCCTGGCGCAGCCGAAGATCACCGGCACCCAGAAGGTCGGCTCGACGGTCGCCGTCGGCGGAGCGGACTACGAGCCGTCGGCCAAGATCGGCGAGGTCAGGTGGTACGCCGACAAGACCCTGATCGCCCGCAGCACGTCCCGCTTCCTGAAGGTGCCGGCAACGGCCTCCGGAAAGAGGATCGGTGCGGTCGTCGTCGGTGTCCAGGAGGGCTACCGCCCGAAGCAGTCGTACGCCTTCGCCGACACCCTGGTCGGTGGCGGCAAGGCACCGCAGCAGCCGATGGAGCCGGTCGAGCCGCCGCCCAGCGGCACCCTGACCCAGACCGCGGCCGGCTTCGTGAAGGGCGGCACCCGTCTCGGCGGCCTGATGCAGGTCGACCCGGGCAGCTACAGCGAGGAGGTCGACCTCTCCTACCAGTGGACGCGCGAAGGCGCGCCGATCTCCGGTGCGACGAGCCACAAGTACTACCCGACCGCCTCCGACGTCGGTCACCGGCTCAGCGTCACCGTGGTCGCCCGCTCCGGCAACGGCGAGACGCTGAGCAAGACGTACGGCCCCAGCGGCCGGGTGCGCGTCAAGCCCCGCGTCAACGTGGTGGCGACCGACGGGTCGGGCCAGACCAAGGTCGACGTGGACGTGACCGCGTCCGGCTACACCCCGACCGGCAGCGTCACGATCGTGACCAACGGCGACCGCAAGGTCACCCAGGAGCTCAGCGGAGGGTCCACCAGCGTCACCTTCGTCAAGCTCCCGCCGGACGAGTACGTCGTGAAGGTCTACTACCGCGGCGACGAGGTCGCCTACTGGGCGAGCGGGGGTGACTGGGCCACGGTCAGCTGACCGATCTTCCGTCCAAATGGGCCGTGGGCCGGAGCGATCCTCGCTCCGGCCCACGGTGATTCTCTTGGTTGGGCGCGTCAGGCGCCGATGGCGATGACCGGCTTCTTGGTGGGGTCGAGGAGGTTGAAGTACTCCTTCATCATCCAGCGCGGCACGCTGACGCAGCCGCCGGTCGCACCCGAGCCGTTGACGTGCAGGAAGATCCCGGCACCGCGGTAGCGGACGGGGTTGTCGTAGTTGTACTTGATGACGACCGCGTACTCGTACTGCGTCGGGTAGGCCGCCAGCCGCTCGGAGCTGTTCACGTCGCTGGCCGGGAGCCAGTAGCGGAAGCCGCCCTGGGACTTGAGGCGGTAGCGGTTGTAGTAGGCCGAGTTGTTGTCCTGGACCCAGTAGGACTCGCTGGTGATCTTGATGTGGTTCAGCTTCTGGGTGCTGGCCTTGGCGTGGGTGCCGAAGGTCGACATCAGGCTGAAGGTGCCCATCGGGGTGGTGCTCGTGCCCTGCTTGCGCTGGTCGCGCGGAACGAGCCCGCCGGAGCCGATACGCCCCTTGGTGGTCATGAACTTCTGGGTCCACTTCCCGTCGACCTTCACCCAGAACCGGACGTTGGCGTACGTCCCGGACGAGCGGTTCACGGTGACGACCTGAGCGCCGCCGTAGGGGACGGAGACCGAGACGCCGTCGAGGACCACCGTCGTCGCGGCGCCGGCGTTCGAGGGCAGAAGCGAGAACATGGCAGCGGCGGTCGCCACGACGGCGACGACACCGCCGATCAGGCCTGTTCTCCGGTCGATCGAGAGTCTCACGAGACCTCTCTCCTTCGTGGGGGTCTTGTCCGATCCGAGCGATCGGACCGCGGAAGCCTAGTGGGGTATGAAAGGGCTTACCTGCGGGTAGCGGTAACGAGTCCGGAACAGAACCTGGGAAGCGGTGGTTGAGTCTCGACATGACGCAGACCACTCCCGCCGAGAAGACCGCCGCCGACTTCTGGTTCGACCCCGCCTGTCCGTTCGCCTGGATCACCTCGCGCTGGATCCTCGAGGTGGAGAAGGTGCGCGACGTCGAGGTGACGTGGCACATCATGAGCCTGGCGTACCTCAACCAGGACAAGGACATCCCCGAGGACTACCGGAAGATGCTCTCGACCGCGTGGGGCCCGGTGCGGGTCTGCATGGCGGTGCAGAACGAGTACGGGCAGGAGAAGCTCGCCGAGATCTACACCGCGCTGGGCACCCGTCGTCACGTCGAGGGCCGCGACTTCGACCGCGCGCTGATCGAGGAGGCGCTGGCCTCGGTGGGGCTGCCCGTCGAGCTTGCCGACGCGATGGACGACTCCGGCTACGACGAGGCCATCGCGAAGTCGCACCACGAGGGCATGGACCAGGTCGGCAACGACGTGGGCACCCCGACGATCGCGATGAACGGCTCGGCCTTCTTCGGTCCGGTCATCTCCAAGGCACCCAAGGGTGAGGAGGCCGGAAAGCTCTGGGACGGGTTCCAGCTGATCACGGCCTACCCCTACGTCTACGAGCTCAAGCGCGCCCGGGTGCACGACCTCGACTTCAGCTGAGCTCGCCGGTCAGGACGGAATTTGGCGGTGACGCCGAGGTCATCCGGTCGTACGTTGGCAGGGTGACTACTTCAGACGAGGCAGGAATTCTCTCGAGGGCGCTGGACCAGACCGGCGACCTGCTCGACCGGGTGCACGCCGACACCGTCTCGCGGCCGACGCCGTGCAACCAGTGGGACGTCGGCGCGCTGGCGGACCACGTGATCGCGGACGGCCCCAACTTCGTCACGATGCTTCGTGGCGGTCAGCCCGACTGGAGCGCGCCGACCCCGCACGTCAGCGAGAGCTGGGGGCCGGCGTTCAAGGTCGGGGCCGACGACGTGCTGCACGCCTGGGACCAGGGCACCGGCCCTGACGGCTGGGAGGGCGGCGCGTCGGTGCCGCTCGGCATGATCGTGGCCGAGTACGCCGTGCACTCCTGGGACCTCGCGCAGGCGCTCGGCGTCCCGTCCTCCGAGCTCGACCCGGAGCTGGCCGAGGTGGGTCTGGAGTTCATGCAGGCGAGCCTGAAGCCGGAGATGCGCGAGGGAGCGTTCGCTCCCGAGGTGGCGGCGCCCGAGGGTGCTGGGGCGTACGAGCGGCTGGCTGCTTTCGCCGGACGGCAGGTCTCCTGACACCATGGTCATGTGGTTGACCAGATGGGTGTGTTCGCGCTGCAGCGGGCACTGACGCAGGCAGCAGAGCTTCTCGACACCGTCACGGCGGACGACCTGACCAGGCCGACGCCGTGTCCGGAGTGGGATCTGCGCAAGCTGGCCAACCACATGATCGCTCAGCCCCGCGTCTTCGTGACGATGCTCCAGGGCTCGCCGCCGGGATGGGACGGCCGTGAGGACTACGCGGTCAACCTGGGTGAGGAGCTGCGCACCCGGGGCAACGCACTGATCAACCTGTGGCGCGAGGTCCGGGCCGACGACATGGTGATGGTCGACCCCGACTGGCAGTCGGCAGAGATCGCGGTCCACACCTGGGACCTGGCGGTCTCTCTCGGACGGACGACCGACGGCCTCGACGAGGCGGTCGCCCAGCGAGCGGTCGTCGCGATGGACCGGATCCTCGGCCCGGAGCGCAAGGGACGGGCCTTCGCCAACGCGCTCTCGGCGCCGGAGGGATCGGGTGCCTACGAGCACCTGGCGGCGTACGCCGGGAGGCCGGTGCCGTTCGTATCGGCCTCGTCGCACTAGTCACAGCGGTCTCAAGCGACACACCGAACACATGCGTTTGCGGCATGTCGGACGCTTGATTCTCCAAAATCAAGGGTATGGCCCGCTTCCCCCGCGTCATCACCGTGACCCTGACCGCTGTCGTTCTCGGCGCGTCGATGCTCGTGCCTGCGATCGGGTCGGCGATCGACCCGGCGGCCGCACAGGGCGACCAGGACGAGCAGCTGATCAAGCTGCCGCGGCTCGAGGACGGCATCGCCACCCGTGACGTGAAGCTGCCGCCGAGGCTGACCGAGCGGTCCGCCGACGCGGCCGCGACGGAGAAGCTGAACACGACGACGTTCTCGATGGTCGGGGTGTCCTGGACCGGCGCGGAGACGCCGCAGGTCGAGGTGCGGGTGAGCAAGTCGGACCGGTGGCGCGAGTGGCAGCCGCTGCCGCTGCAGCAGGACCTGCCCGACGGTGCCGAGGAGGCCGTGGCCGCGCGGGGCAAGGTCGAGCGCCGGGGCACCCAGCCGGTGTGGACCGGCCGGGCCAGCGGCGTACAGGTGCGGGTCGAGGGCGCGCAGCCCAAGGATCTCAAGCTGACCCTGATCAACACCGGTCCGCAGGAGGACGTCAAGGCGCCGAAGCGGGAGGCCGACGACCTGGGCTACGGCAGCGCCGGCGGAAGTGCCCCGAACGGTCGGGTCGCGCGGTCACGACCGAAGTGGGCGCCGAAGCCGGTGATCTTCACCCGGTCGCAGTGGGGAGCCAACAACTCCTGGCGCAACGGCCGTCCCGAGTACAACAGCTCGCTGAAGCAGGTCCACATCCACCACACCGCCACGAGCAACAACTACTCCAAGGGCGACGTGCCGGGGATCATCCGCGGCATCTACAGCTATCACACCAGGTCACTGGGGTGGTTCGACATCGCCTACAACTTCCTCATCGACAAGTACGGCCGTGCCTGGGAGGGCCGCTCCGGCGGCATCGACCGGCTCGTCAAGGGCGCGCACACCCGTGGCTTCAACCACCAGTCGATGGGCATCGCCCTGATCGGCAACTTCGAGAACGTACGTCCCTCCGACGACGCCCTCATCAAGACCGAGCGGATGGCGGCCTGGAAGCTCGACATGGCCGGCCGCGACGAGCGCGGCACGCTCGAGACCGTCTCCCAGGGCAGCGACAGGTTCCCCGCCGGCCGGCGGGTCCGGGTCTGGGTCATCGACGGCCACTTCCACACCAACGAGACCTCCTGCCCGGGCGCCCAGCTCGCCAAGTGGCTGCCGTGGATCCGGAAGTACGCCTACCAGCGCGACCAGATGTTCAATCCCTGATGCGACGCTCCGCGTCGCGCGCGCTTCGCTGTAACCCTCGTCTTCCCGCCCTCCGCTCGTCGCTGCGCTCCTCGCTGCGGTCAGTCCAGACGAGGGGCGCTCAGCGCGGGCCTTGATGCGACGCTCCGCGTCGCGCGCGCTTCGCTATAACCCTCGTCTTCCCGCCCTCCGCTCGTCGCTGCGCTCCTCGCTGCGGTCAGTCCAGACGAGGGACGCTCAGCGCGGGCCTTGATGCGACGCTCCGCGTCGCGCGCCGCGGAATAAAACCTCTGGCGTCTGCTCACTAGGATGCTTCCCATGAGCAATGTTCTGTCCGCAGTCGCCTGGCCGTACGCCAACGGCCCGCGCCACATCGGCCATGTCGCCGGTTTCGGCGTGCCCTCCGACGTCTTCAGTCGGTACATGCGGATGGCGGGCCACGACGTGCTCATGGTCTCCGGCTCCGACGAGCACGGCACCCCGATCCTGATCGCCGCCGACGAGGCGGGCGTGACACCCCAGGAGCTCGTCGACAAGAACCACCGGATCATCGTCGAGGACCTGACCTCGCTCGGCCTGACGTACGACCTCTACACCCGGACCACCTCGGCCAACCACCACTCGGTGGTGCAGGAGCTGTTCCTCGGGGTCTACAACAACGGCTACTTCGTCGAGCAGACCTCCAAGGGTGCGATCTCGCCGTCGACCGGCCGGACGCTGCCGGACCGCTACATCGAGGGCACCTGCCCGATCTGTGGGGCCGACGGGGCCCGCGGTGACCAGTGCGACACCTGCGGCAACCAGCTCGACCCGGACCAGCTGATCAACCCGGTCTCCAAGATCAACGGCGAGACCCCGGAGTTCATCGAGACCCAGCACTTCTTCCTCGACCTGCCCGCGCTGGCCGACGCGCTGCACGCGTTCCTCGACGAGCGCGAGCAGACCGGCCTGTGGCGTCCCAACGTCATCCGGTTCAGCCAGAACATCCTCAAGGAGATCCGCCCGCGCGCGATGACGCGCGACATCGACTGGGGCATCAAGGTGCCGCTCGACGGCTGGCGCGACAACCCGACCAAGCGGATGTACGTCTGGTTCGACGCCGTCATCGGCTATCTGTCCGCCTCGATCGAGTGGGCCCGTCGCTCCGGTGACCCGGAAGCGTGGCGGCGGTGGTGGCGCGATCCCGAGGCACTGTCGTACTACTTCATGGGCAAGGACAACATCGTCTTCCACGCCCAGATCTGGCCGGCCGAGCTGATCGCCTACAACGGTCAGGGGTCGAAGGGCGGTGAGCCCGGTTCGTACGGCGTGCTCAACCTGCCGACCGAGGTCGTCTCGAGCGAGTACCTGACGATGGAGGGCAAGAAGTTCTCCTCCTCGAAGAAGATCGTCATCTACGTGCGCGACCTCCTCTCGCGCTACCAGCCCGACGCGTTCCGCTACTTCGTGGCCGCCGCCGGCCCCGAGTCGAACGACTCCGACTTCACCTGGGCGGAGTTCGTGCGGCGTACGAACGACGAGCTCGTCGCCGGCTGGGGCAACCTGGTCAACCGCACCGCCACCCTGATCGCGAAGAACTTCGGCGAGCTGCCCGCTGCTGGGGCCCTCACGGAGGCGGACCGGGCGATCCTGGACACCGTCGGCGGCGCGTTCGCCACGGTGGGCGACCTGATCGGCCGCCACCGGCAGAAGCAGGCGATCGGCGAGGCGATGCGGGCCGTCGGCGAGGTCAACAAGTACGTCACCGACCTGGAGCCGTGGAAGCTCGCCAAGGCTCCCGAGGACCGCGAGCGTCTCGGCACCGTGCTGCACGTGATGGCGCAGTGCGTCGCCGACCTCAACCTGATCCTGTCCCCGTTCCTGCCGTTCTCCGCCAACGAGATCGACAAGGCCCTCGGCGGCAAGGGAGAGGTGGCCCCGATGCCTCGCATCGAGGAGGTCGAGGACCTCGACACCGGTAAGCCCTACCCGATCATCACCGGCGACTACGCCGGCGCGCCCGCGTGGCAGCGCCACCCGATCGTCGTCGGTACCCCGGTCGCCAAGCCCACCCCGGTCTTCCAGAAGCTGGACCCCGCGGTCATCGACGAGGAGCTCGACCGGCTGGGCATCAAGCCGGAGTAATCGGTTGGATCGAGCCCTGCGTGGCTGCGAGGATTCGGCGCATGATCGCACTGCTCGGCGACGACCGGGGACACCGTAGCCATCAGGAGCTCAACGCGCTGCGACCGCAGCTGGCCGAGCTCGGGGTCGAGACGGAGTGGGTGCCGACCGACTCCGGGTTCGATATCGCGGGCTACGACGGAGTCTGGCTGGTGCCGGGCTCGCCCTATGCCTCCGACGCCGCGGTGATCGACGCTCTCACCGCGGTGCGGGAGCGGGAGATCCCGTTCCTCGGGGTGTGCGCCGGGATGCAGTACGCGGTGCTCGAATGGACCCGCAACGTGCTCGGATCCGCGGCGACCCACGCCGAGTCCGACGGTGCCGGAGACGACAATGCCGTCGCCGCCCTCGCCTGCTCGCTCTACGGCGAGGAGCGGCTGGTGACCCCGGTCCCCGGCACCCGCTTCGACGGCTGGCAGCCGGAGCCGTTCGTCGGGATGCACTTCTGCAACTACGCCCCGACCGCCGACGCTGTCGCTGCGCTGGAGAAGATCGGTGTCGTCGTCGGCGCCACAGCCGACGACGCCGGTGCGGAGGTGCTGGAGTTTCCAGACCATCCGTTCTACGTCACCAGCATGTTCCAGCCCCACATCGGCGCCCTCGCCGGCGCTCCGGTCCACCCGCTCGTGCGAGCGTTCGTGAGCGCGGTCTTGGCACGACGATGAGCGTCACGCTCCAGTTCCACCCCGACTGGCCGTACGCCGGCGGGCTGGTGATCGAGTCGCTGGCACGAGACGGGAGGTACCGGTCGCAGTTCGAGACCGGCACGTCGAACGGCGGGTTGACCGCGCATCGGGGAGGGGACCGGTGGCGCTGGGAGAGCCGGCTGTTCGGCGGGCGCTACGACGACGCGCCGGCCGGTGAGCGGCCGGTCTACGGAGCGTGGAACCGCCGTGAGGATCCCTACGGCGGCGCGATCCGGTTCGGGTCGGCCCACCTCCGGCTCCGGGCCGAGGTGCTGGAGCGGTGCACCTTCTGCTTCCCCGACTCGGTCCTCGAGCCGACCGACTTCGGTGGCCCGGAGGTGCTGCCGCAGCTGTCCGCGATGGCCGACGCCTCGGGTTTCGACGACCTCGACGAGTGCGTCGAGGCACACGTGCACGGTGGCGTCGTGATCGAGCGGGACGTCGAGGCGGTCGTGCTCGACCCGTGCTTTCGAGACACGAAGGTCGAGTCGGCGGCTCGTGACCTCGGCTGCGCGGTGGAGTGGCATCCCGGGTTCCGGGTCGCCACCGATGGCCTCGATCCGAGCTACCGCGGTCAGGAGTACGTCGACCTGGCACGGTCGCTGGGTGACTCACGCCTGATCTTCTGGGCGACGCCGCGCGGTCCGGCGACCATGACGCGCAGTCGGTCAAGCGGGTCTGGCACTACGTGGCGCGATTCGGGCGGGCCATCACGTAGCTGACATCAACCCCCTCCGCCGCCGTCGCCGCCCCCTCCGCCGTCGCCGCCACCCCCGCCGTCTCCACCGAAGAACCCTCCACCGTCGCCGCCGCCGAACCAGTCACCTCGCCTGCGGGAGGCTCGAAGGATCCCGCGTACGGTGGCCGCGGCCCAGTCGCCCGCAGCGATGTGATCCGCGCGGCGCCTGACCTCCGTCAGGGGCACGGTGGCGGAGGGAAAGAACAGGTCGACCTGGTCGACGGCGGCGATGAGGCCGATCAAGGTCGCCGTGCGTCGGCTCGGCTGCGCACCGTGGAACAGGGCGGCGGTGAGGTGGTGGCGTACGTCCTGCTTGTAGCTGATCTCGGTGGCGGGCCAGGTCGTCCGAGTGATGAGGTGGCGCCGCTCCGTCTCGCCACGCAGCAGGCCGCGGTGCACGAGGCGGTCGGCGAGATGCGCGAACATCTGGATGCCGCAGCTCCTGATCAGGGGAGCGGGGCGGGCTCGGCCGCCGGCGAGCACGAGCGAGCGTTGGAGGAAGGGATCTGCGGGTAGGCGGACTCCTGTCGGATGCACCTCCATGGTGCCCCCGACGGGCTCCTCCACCAGGTGGACCGCACCGGCCAGCGCCAGCTCGGATACCAGCGCACCGCCCACCAGCAGGTCGAGCGTCCCCATGTCGAGCCCGCCGACCGGACGCCCGCTGAAGTCCTCGAGCATGAGCAGCACGAGGTCCTCCGCGATCAGCATGGCTTCATTCCGGTGCGGTGATCGCGGCGGCGTAGCGCTTCGCGAGGATCTCGAGGTGGTCGCGGAGCTCCGGGGGTGACTCGACGGTGAAGTCGAGGCCGAGCATGCCGATCCAGACGGCCACGACCTCGAGGCTGTCGCCACCGGTGACCAGCACGCTGCGGTCGGGGGCGATCGGCTCGACGGTGCCGACGGCGGGGTTGATGCGCGCGATGACCTCGTCGGCGGGTGCGGCGATGACCAGGCGGGCGTGGACGGCCCAGCCGGTGCGCGCGACCTCGCGCACGACGAACTCGGTGAGGTCGCTCTGCCCATTAAATGCGGGCGGGTCGCTCGGACGGAACGGGCGCCCGCCGGGGACCTTGAGGCGCAGCCAGTCGACGCGCAGGGGCAGCCAGGCGTCGGCGCGGGGGTCGCGGGCGACGAGGTACCAGCGGCGCTGCCAGGAGATCAGTCGGTAGGGCTCGACCTCGATGGGCTCGTCGCGGTAGTCGGCGCGCACGCCCTGGCCGTCACGGATGGCTGTGGCCAGGGCCTGCAGGGTGCCGGCGTCCACGTCGGGGTCGGGGACGTTGCTGTCGGTGTTGACCGGGCCCGCCTCCGTGGCGTCGACCACCGCGGCCAGCTTGCGACGCAGATGGTCGGGGAGCACCTGGTCGAGCTTGGCGAGAGCCCGGGTGCTGGTCTCGGCCACCCCGGCGATGCCGGTCGCGGCCCGGAGCCCGACGGCGACCGCGACCGCCTCCTCGTCGTCGAGGAGCAGCGGCGGGAGGTTGCCGCCGGCGCCGAGCCGGTAGCGGCCGCCCGGGCCGCGCACGGACTCCACCGGGTAGCCGAGCTCGCGGAGCTTGGTCATGTCGTTGCGCACGGTGCGCTCGGAGACGTCGAGACGGGTGGCCAGGTCGGTGCCGGTCCAGCCGGCCGAGGACTGCAGCAGACCGAGGAGCGCGAGGAGTCGCGCGGAGGTTTCCAGCACGGACTCAGAGTGCTCCAAAAGAAATTCTCGAGCCAGCGAAATTCCGGAATCAGGCTTGCCGGAACCCTTCCTAACGTGGGTCTCACAAGGTCGGAAACCACCAAGGAGAAGTCATGAACACCCAGGTCAGCAACCAGATCAAGGCCGAGATCAGCACCGTCACCGTCGAGTTCCCGCAGGCCGATCTCGACGACCTCCGCGCCCGGCTGGACCGCACCCGGTTCGCCCCGGCCGTGCCCGGTGACTCCTGGGACTACGGCACCCCGACGGCGTACCTCGCCGACATGGTCGAGCGCTGGAAGAGCTTCGACTGGCGCGCGGTCGAGGAGCGGATCAACGCGGTGCCGAACCACCTGACCGAGATCGACGGCCAGGTCATCCACTTCGTCCACGTACCCTCCTCGAACCCGGACGCCAAGGCGCTCCTGCTCGCCCACACCTATCCGGGCTCGTTCCTGGAGTTCCTCCCGATGATCGACTCCCTGACCGACGAGTTCCACCTGGTGATCCCGGAGATGCCGGGCTTCGGGCTCTCGACGCCGGTCGTCGACACCGGCTGGACGATGAAGCGGGTCGCCGAGGCGTACGACGTCCTCATGCGCCGGCTGGGCTACGCCTCCTACGGGGTGCACGGCAGCGACGGCGGCGCGATGGTCGGCCGCGAGCTGGCGCTCCTGAACCCCGAGGGCTTCCTCGGCGCACACGTCCTGCAGCTCTTCTCGTTCCCGTCCGGCGACCCGAGCGAGTTCGAGGGCTTCGGGCCGAAGGAGTACGCGGCGCTGGAGCACATGCAGTGGTTCCAGTCGGTCGGCGGCTACAACGCCATGAACGGATCCCGTCCGCAGACCATCGGCGCGGCGCTGGCCGACTCACCGGTGGGGACACTGGCCTACAGCGAGCTCTTCGAGTCCTTCGGGAACGGCACGTCGCTGGTCACCCCCGAGCAGGTCATCGAGCAGGCGACCTTCTACTGGCTCACCAACTCCTACGCCTCGGCGGCGCGCTACCACTACGAGGAGGGGCACGCCGAGCGCGAGCCGGAGGTCTCGCAGGGCCGGATCGGGGTCGCCGTCTTCAAGGACGACTTCCAGACCATCAGGTCGCTGGCCGAGCGGGACAACGCCAACATCCAGCACTGGTCGGAGTTCCCCGAGGGCGGCCACTTCGCGGCCCTGGAGCGCCCCGCCGACATCGCCGCCGACCTGAAGGCCTTCTTCGCCTGACAGGCCGGGCAGAGCTCGAGGATCGCAGTCCCCCCACGGCTGCGATCCTCGAGCACGTTTTCAGGTGGTCGTCGTGGTGACGGTGGTGGCGACCATCACCGCGGTCATGACCGCGGTGACCTCGTCCATCGCGTCCCTGACGCCCTTGGCGGCCCAGTCGCCACGGGCGATCTCCTTCGCCCGCTTCCTGACCGTCCCGGCGCCGACCGTCCGCGTGTCGACCACCTTGTGGGCGAGGTCGATGGAGGAGAGCAGGGCGATGAGCGCCCCGGTCCGGGCGTCCGGGGTGGCGCCCTGGACGAGGACGGCGACCAGCTGGCCGCGTACGGCGTTCTCGTGGGTCGAGTCCGCCGCCGGCCAGGTGGTGCGCGGGAAGATGCCGAGGATCTTCTCGTCGCGGCGCTTGAGGATGTTGCGATCGCAGAGCCGAGCGGCGAGGGCCTCGTGGAGGCCCTTGCCGAGGTCGGTCACGGCGTTCTTGGCCGCCAGCGGCTTGGCTGCCAGCGAGTCGTACGCAGCGGCCAGGACCGGCTCGTCCGGCCGCCGTCCCGGCACCGCCACGGCCTTCGCCGGGGTGAGGCCCGACTTGGGCATCACTTGCGCCGAACCCGTCATCACGAGCTCGGTCAGGATCGCTCCGCCCAGCGCCTGCTGGACCCAGGACGAGGTGAGCGTGCCCTGGGTGTCGTCGAGCACGAGCAGCAGCAGATCTTCGGCGATGAGCATGCCTCAGACGCTACGGCGTCCTCGCCGACCGCACCTCCTACGAAAGGACGATCTTCACCTCGACCATGGTCTGACTAGGCGGGTGCCGACTCCGGGCCGGCGACGTCGAACATCCAGCTCACGCCGAACTTGTCGTCGAACTGGCCGAAGTAGTCGCCCCAGGGAGCCAGGTCGAACGGCATCCCGGGCGTGCCGCCCTCGGAGAGCTTGGCGAACTGGTCGGCGTAGATCTCGTGGTCGGCCGGGTCGGAGCTGGTGATCGCGATGGTGACGCCAGCTGTCGGGGCGACGTAGTCCATGCCCGGAGGCGTGTCGGAGGCCATCAGGACCCGGCCGTCGTCGAACGTGAGCGAGCCGTGCATGACCTGGTCAGCGGCCTCGGCGGGCGCGCCCATCTCGGGCATGTCGCCGAACGTCATGACCTCGACCTTGCCGCCGAGCACCGAGCTGTAGAACTCGAGCGCTTCCTTCGCCTGGCCGTTGAAGCTGATGTAGGGGTTGAGCGTTCCCATGCTGATCTCCTTTGATCGATGTCTGACCCCGCTGCCCACAGTAGGCGCGCGCCATGGTGCTGAGAAGAGCAATCCGCATGGCCTCATCCACTTCAGGGATGGGTCACATCGACGCCGAGCCAGCCCGCCAGAGCCTCGATCTCGGCGTCCACCGCGTCCCCGATCTCCGGGGTCCACGGGAAGTCCTCGTGGACGGCGAAGACGTTCAGCAGCCCCGACTTGCGGTCCACCTTCGCGTCGAGCTTCCCGACCAGCCGCTCGCCGTGCAGGATCGGCAGGGCGAAGTAGCCCCAACGCCGCTTGGCGGCCGGCTTGTACATCTCCAAGACGTACTCGAACCCGAACAGGTCCAACGCCCGGTCGCGGTCGTAGACGAGGCGGTCGAACGGGGAGAGCAGAGCCGTACGCGGCGCGAACTCGTCCTCGAGAGCGGCCAGCGCCTCGGCATCGACCCGCCACTCGCCGTCGACGCCGGTCACGGTGCACGGGACACCGGCATCACCCGCGCCGAGCATCTCGCCACCGGAAGACTCCTTCCGCCCCGGGCGGGCGATCCCGAGCGAGGCGAGCCTGCGCACGGTCTCGACCTTCAGTGCCTCCTCGGGTGTGGGCAGCCGCAGGTCTGAGGGGTAGACCCGCTCGGCGAGGTCCCAGGTGCGGAGCTTGCCACGGCGGCCCGCGATCGCGACCTCACCCATCCGGTTGAGCAGCTCGATCATCCGCAGAACGTTCTTGTCGTTGGTCCACCCGGTCGAGGCCCACGGCACCTCGGAGGTGTCCTCGATCTCGCCGGCCACGAGCGGGCCGTCGGCTCGCAGGCGATCCAGGATCTGCGTACGGAATCTCTTGTTGGCCTCCACCCACTTGACCGCGGTGGGGTGGACCCGGTCGGGGGAGAGGGCCAGGACGGTCTCGATCTCGTCCATCGGCATGATGAAGCTGGAGAACTCCACCAGCGACCGCTCCTGCTCGAGCGCGAAGGTGAGGTCCGAATGGTCGTACGCATCACCCAGCCGCGACCACGCCACCAGATCCGCGCTCGGCGCGATCGCCCTGGTCGGATCGATCTGCAGGAGCGTCAGCTGATCGACGGTCTCCACCAGCGAAACCGGCCGGCGCGCGTCGAGAAGCTGAGCCCGGACCGCGATCCGGCGTGCCTGTTCCGGAGCCAGGGTGAGCGTCATGGTCGCCACACTAGGGGGAGTTCCGGACGACCTGCTGCCGATTCGAACCGATCTTCCCATTCCGCTTGACCGCGCCGATGTTAACGCTCACACTGAGTCGCATCGTGACGGCGGTCACACTGGCCGCCGCAGGGGAACACTGGAGGACGACAGTGAAGAAAACCCTCACCGCCCTGTGCGCGCTCGCCATCGGCGGGATGTCGCTCAGCGCGTGCGGTAGCAGCGAAAGTGCCGACGACGGCTCGATCACGATGGGCTTCGCCCAGGTCGGGGCCGAGAGCGGCTGGCGCACCGCCAACACCACCTCGATCCAGGAGTCGGCCAAGGAGGCCGGCATCGACCTGAAGTTCTCCGACGCTCAGCAGAAGCAGGAGAACCAGATCAAGTCGATCCGGTCCTACATCCAGCAGAAGGTGGACGTGATCGCGTTCAGCCCGGTCGTCGAGACCGGCTGGGACGCGGTGCTCCAGGAGGCCAAGCGCGCCAAGATCCCCGTCGTGCTGACCGACCGGGCCGTGGACACCGAGGACACCTCGCTCTACGTGACCTTCATCGGCTCCGACTTCGTCGAGGAGGGCGAGAAGGCAGGCCAGTGGCTGGTCGACAACGCCGACGCCTCCGACGTCGACAAGGACGGCGCGATCAACGTCGTCGAGCTGCAGGGCACGACCGGATCGGCGCCGGCGATCGACCGCAAGAAGGGGTTCGAGGACGTCATCTCCTCGGACTCGAAGATCAAGATCGCCGCCTCCCAGACCGGCGACTTCACCCGTGACGGCGGCAAGCAGGTCATGGAGGCCTTCCTGCAGTCCGAGCCGAAGATCGACGTCGTCTACGCCCACAACGACGACATGGGCCTGGGTGCGATCGAGGCGATCAAGGCAGCCGGCAAGAAGCCCGGCACCGACATCAAGATCATCACCGTCGACGCGGTCAAGGACGGGATGACCGCGCTGGCCGCGGGCGAGATCAACTTCATCGTCGAGTGCAGCCCGCTGCTCGGCCCGCAGCTGATGGACGTCGCCGAGAAGGTCGTCGCCGGCGAGGAGGTCCCCGAGCGCATCGTCACCGAGGAGACCACGTTCACCCCGGAGCAGGCGGCCGAGGCGCTGCCCGACCGGAAGTACTGACGCCGTTCACCGAGCTATCTCGGTCAGGCGCCGCTTCCTTCGTGGAACTCCGCGAAGGAAGCGCGCGCCCACCGAGATACCTCGGTGAGCATCCGACCCGCCGCAGCCGCCCCGATCCCCCAGGAGCCAGCACGACATGAGTCAGGCAGAAGTGAAGTCACCCGGACCGGTGGTGGAGATGCTCGACGTCTCCATCACGTTCGGGGCGGTGCGAGCGCTCGACGGCGTCTCGCTTCGTCTCCTCCCGGGGGAGGTGCACGCGCTCATGGGGGAGAACGGGGCGGGAAAGTCGACGCTGATCAAGGCGCTGACGGGGGTCTACACGATCGACTCCGGTCGGGTGGAGATCGCCGGGGTCGAGACCCAGTTCGCCACCCCGGCGGCGGCACAGCACGCCGGGATCAGCACGGTCTACCAGGAGGTCAACCTGGTGCCCAACCTCACCGTGGCCGAGAACATGCTCCTCGGCCGCGAGCCGCGCCGACTCGGCCGGATCGACCGGCGCGAGATGAACCGGCGGGCGGCGACCTCGCTCCTGGCCCTCGGCATCGACATCGATCCGGGCTCCGAGCTCGGCAGCCATCCGATCGCCGTCCAGCAGCTCGTCGCGATCGCGCGCGCCGTCGACACCGATGCGCGGGTGCTGATCCTCGACGAGCCGACCTCCAGCCTCGATGCCGACGAGGTGGCCAGGCTCTTCGAGGTGATGCGCAGGCTGCGTGACCAGGGCACCGCGATCGTCTTCGTCTCCCACTTCCTCGACCAGGTCTTCGAGATCTCCGACCGGATGACGATCCTGCGAAACGGCCGCGTCGTGGGCGAGCGGCTGGTCGAGGGAACCACCCAGCTGGAGCTGGTGCAGCTGATGATCGGCCGCGATCTCCAGGTGCTCGACCGCCTGGACCATGCCGTGCAGGAGGCCGCGGAGGAGGCGTCCGGCGAGCAGCGTCTCCCGGTGCTGAGCGCCGTCGGTCTGGGGCGGAAGGGCAACCTGGAGGCCACCGACCTGAACCTGTACGCCGGAGAGGTCGTCGGCATCGCCGGCCTGCTCGGCTCGGGCCGCACCGAGCTGGCCCGGCTGCTCTTCGGTGCCGACACCCCCGACACCGGCGAGCTGACGGTGAGAGGGTCGAGCCGGCGGAGGCTGCGGAGCCCGCGTCACGCGATCGACCGCAAGCTCGCCTTCTGCAGCGAGGACCGCAAGGCCGAGGGGGTCTTCGAGGAGCTCTCCGTCGCCGACAACATGCTGCTCGGGCTGCAGGCCAGCCGCGGCTGGCTTCGGCCGATCCCGACCGCCACCCGCGCGTCGCTGGTCAAGGAGTTCATGACCGCTCTCGACATCCGGCCCGCCGACCCGAGTCTGCCGATGCGAAGCCTGTCCGGTGGCAACCAGCAGAAGGTACTGCTGGCGCGCTGGCTGATCACGGAGCCCGACGTACTCCTGCTCGACGAGCCCACCCGCGGCATCGACATCGGCGCCAAGACCCAGATCCAGCAGCTCGTCGCCGACCTCGCCGAGAAGGGGATGAGCGTGGTGTTCATCTCCGCCGAGCTCGAGGAGGTGCTGCGGTTGAGCCATCGGCTGGTGGTCCTCAAGGACCGCCGCAAGATCGCCGAGCGGCCCAACCGCGACATCGACGTCAACGACGTACTCGAGATCATCACCGGCGAGCCCGGCGGCTTGGCCGAGAAGGAGCGGGCAGATGCCTGAGACCGTCAGAACGGGCAAGGCCCTCCGGGCCCGCGTGATGGCCCACCACCTCTTCTGGCCGCTGGCCGCGCTCGCTGCGCTGTTGGTGGTCAACCTGATCGCGACACCGACGTTCTTCAACGTACGCATCCAGGACGGTCACCTCTTCGGCAGCCTGATCGACATCGTCCGCAACGGCGCTCCGGTGCTGCTGGTGGCCGTCGGGATGACCCTGGTCATCGCGACCCGCGGGATCGACCTCTCGGTCGGAGCGGTGGCGGCGATCGCGGGCGCGGTCGCGTGCGTCTACATCGTCAAGAGCCCGGTCGACGGCGCTGCGGGCACGGCGGTCGTGGCGATCACCATGGCGCTCGCGGTCTCCGTCGCGCTGGGACTGTGGAACGGCTTCCTGGTCTCGGTGATCGGCATCCAGCCGATCATCGCCACGCTCGTCCTGATGGTCGCCGGCCGCGGGATCGCGATGCTGGTGACCGGTGGCCAGATCACCACGGTCAACAACGACACCTTCGCCGCCCTGGCCTCGGGCCACCTCCTCACTCTCCCGGTGGCCGCGCTGATCGCGCTCGGGGTCTTCGCCGCCACCCAGATCGTCGTACGCCGCACCGCACTCGGCCTGCTCATCGAGTCGGTCGGGATCAATCCCGAGGCGAGCCGACTGGCGGGGGTGCGGTCCCGCACGATCATCTGGACCGTCTACGTCTTCGCGGCGCTGTGCGCCGGCACCGCCGGCCTGATCATCGCCGCCAACACCCACTCGGTGAACGCCAACAGCCTCGGGCTGTGGATCGAGCTCGACGCGATCCTGGCCGTCGTCATCGGCGGTACGTCACTGGCCGGTGGCCGCTTCTCGCTGACCGGAACCCTGGTCGGGGCGATGCTGATCGCCACCCTCACCCGGACCATCCCCAACATCGGCATCCCGGCCGAGGCCAACTACCTGTTCAAGGCGCTGGTGGTCGTGCTCGTGTGCCTGCTGCAGTCGCCGAAGGCGCGAGCGGTGCTGCAACGGCGCGGCGACCGTACGCCGACCGGCCCGAGCCGCGAGGAGGCGGTCGCATGAGTGTCCAGGTGTCCGAGATCGAACCCGGGCTCCTCGCCCGGATCGCACGATTCAGCCCGCCGCGGCGCTACCTTCCCGTGCTCGGCACGTTCGCCCTGTTCATCGGCATGTTCGGTGTCGGTGGGCTCCGCTACGAGGGGTTCGCCGACCCGCAGGTCTTCCTGACGCTGCTGCTCGACAACGCGTTCCTGATCGTGCTCGCGGTGGGCATGACGTTCGTGATCCTCACCGGCGGGATCGACCTCTCGGTCGGCTCCAACGTGGCCCTCTCGACGCTGATCGCAGCCAGGACGCTCGAGCTGGGCTGGCCGGTGGTGGCGGTGATCGCCGTCGTGCTCCTGGCCGGCACCGTGCTCGGCACCGCGATGGGGCTGCTGATCCACTACTTCGACATCCAGCCGTTCATCGCGACCCTGGCGGGCATGTTCCTCGCCCGCGGGCTCTGCTACCTGATCAGCGTCGACTCGATCCCGATCAAGGACGAGACCTTCTCGGCCATCGCGTTCGGCTCGATCAGCCTGCCGGGTGGCTACTACCTCGGGTGGACCGCGGTCTTCGCGCTCGTGATCGTCGCGGTTGCTGCGTACGTCCTCTCCTCGACCCGCTTCGGCCGCACCGTGTACGCGCTCGGCGGCAGCGAGCCGTCGGCACTGCTGATGGGGTTGCCGGTCGCGGCGACCAAGGTCGGGGTGTACGCGATCAGCGGGCTGTGTGCTGCGCTCGGCGGCCTCCTGTTCGCGCTCTACACGCTCTCGGGCTACTCGCTGCACGCGGTCGGGATGGAGCTGGACGCGATCGCCGCCGTGGTCATCGGCGGCACGCTGCTCACCGGCGGCCGTGGGTTGGTGATCGGGTCGCTGCTCGGAGTGCTCGTGCTGGGCACGATCCAGACGTTCATCTCGTTCGACGGCACGCTGTCGTCGTGGTGGACGCGGATCACGATCGGGGTGTTGGTGCTGGTGTTCGTGGTGGCGCAGCGGGTGTTGACTCGGCGGAGCTAGAGCCTTCTTTCGGCGCGCATCGGTGTCTGTGTCTTGTGGTGGGTGTTTGCCGCCGACCCTTTCGGGGAGGGTGTTCTCAGCGGCGTCCGGAGTAAAGGACGGCCTGCGGCCGCCGGCTTCGCCGGTCGCCTGCGGCGATCCTTGACACCGGCCGTCGCTGAGAAAAGATTTGGCTGGCTATCGGGTCGGCGGCAGGGGTTTGGCGCGGCGATGCGGGTTGGGCGGGGGCTGGGATCTGGGGTGAACGAATTTTCGTTCACTACGGTTGCCGCCGCCCGGGGGTGCCTCGGTGCGTGAAAGAAACTTTTCTTTCACCGGCGGAGCGTCTACTTGTTCTGGGGGAATGAATTTTCGTTCACCGTGGTGCGTCCGCCTTCCGAGGAGTGACTGTCCCGCGGCCACACTGGGGCCGCCGCCCCTGATAGCCAGCCAAATCTTTCTCGACGTGGTCCGGTGTCAAGGACCGCGCAAGCGGCCGGCGAAGCCGGCGGCCGCAGGCCGTCCTTGACTCCGGGGCGGGTCGAGAAACACTCGAGGACAGGGTCGGCGGCCCAGGCCAGCCCCGCGGAACACTGCTCACACCGAAAACGGCGCCCCGCGTAACGACCCAAATGCCCCTGACCAACCGGGCTACAACCGCCCAAGAGCAGCACGCAGCGGATCGAGCCCGAGCGACCCGAGATCGAGCGCGGCACGATGGAAGGCCTTCATGTCGAAAGCGGCCCCGGCACGCCCACGAGCATCCTCCCGGGCCTGGAGCCAGATCCGCTCGCCGACCTTGTAGGACGGGGCCTGGCCCGGCCAGCCGAGGTAGCGGGCGACCTCGAAGTCGAGGAAGGCGTCCTCCATCAGGCAGTGCTGGCCGATGAACTCGCGGCCGAGCTCGGGGTTCCACACCTCGCCGGGGTGGAAGCCGAAGGGGTTGTCCTCGGGGATCGTCAGCTCCAGATGCATGCCGATGTCGATGATGACCCGCGCGGCCCGGAAGGACTGGCCGTCGAGCATGCCGAGGCGGTCCCCGGGGTCGTCGAGGTAGCCGAGATCGTCCATGAGGCGCTCGGCGTAGAGCGCCCAACCCTCACCGTGGCCGGAGACCCAGCACATCAGCCGCTGCCAGCGGTTGAGCAGCTCGGCCCGGTAGGCGGTCTGGGCGACCTGGAGGTGATGGCCGGGCACGCCCTCGTGGTAGACGGTGGTCAGCTCCCGCCAGGTGCCGAACGAGGTGACCGACTCGGGCACCGACCACCACATCCGGCCGGGCCGGGAGAAGTCCTCGGAGGGGCCGGTGTAGTAGATCCCGCCGTCGGAGGTCGGGGCGATCATGCACTCGATCCGCCGCACCGGCTCGGGGATGTCGAAGTGCACGTCGGCCAGCTCCGCGATCGCCTCGTCGGCCTTGTTCTGCATCCACGACTTGAGCGCGTCGGTCGAGGTCAGCTGCCGTGCGGGGTCGTTGTCGAGATGGGCCGCCGCCTCGGTGACGCTCGATCCCGGCAGGATCCGGTCGGCGGTGGCCTCCATGTCGTCGGCGAGCCGCTTGAGCTCCTCCCAGCCCCAGGCGTACGTCTCCTCCAGATCGATCTCGGCACCGAGGTAGCGTCGCGAGGCGAGCTGGTAGTGGTCGCGCCCGACGGCCTCCTTCGGCAGCCCGTTGGGTACCAGGTCGTCGGCCATGAACCGACCGAACTCGACGAACGCCTCGTTGGCCTTCGCGGCCGACGCCTCGAGCTCGGCGCGCAGCGACGCGGGCGTGGTCCCGGGGGCTCGCGCGACCAGGCCGCTGAAGAAGTCACCGGCGCCCTTCTGACCGGTCCAGCCCAGGATCTGGTCGGCGACCTTCGCGTACTGGGCCGTCGCCGAGACCCGACCGGCCGCGGCCTCCTCGCGCAGCGTCGCGGTGTAGCCGGCGACCGCGTCGGGCATCCCGGCCAGCCGGGACCCGATCGCGGCCCAGTCGTCCTCGGTGTCGGTCGGCATCAGGTCGAAGACCTCGCGAAGGTTGTGAATGCCGCTGGAGATGACGGAGACGAACTTCCGGTCCAGCTGCGCCTCGGCGAACTCGATGTCGAGCCCGACCCGTTCCAGGAACGCCTCCTTGGCCACCTGCTCACGTTCGTCGACCGGCTTGATCGCCGCCACGTCGGCATAGGCCGTCCGGTTGAGCTCCTCCACCGCCTGCATGCCGTCGGGAGACAGGTCGGGTAGCTCCGCGTCGTGGCCGGCGACACCGACGTAGGTCGCGGTCAGCGGGTCGAGGGCGCAGAGCTCCTCGACATAGCGGTCGGTGCGGGCGTCTACTTCACGGGTCACCCGGCCAACCATAGGACCGGGACGTGCTGGAGCAACTCAATTCCTGGCTACACGCAACGAACACGACAGACTTCGCGTAGGAGGGGTGTGAACGTGCCAGAGGAGGTGTCTGTGGATGCCGACCATGAGGAGACAGAGCCGGATTTCGGCGCCTGGGTGGCCTCGCGGGGTCCTGCGCTGCAGCGGTTCGCCTACCTGGTGACCGGCAACAACTCCGACGCTCCTGACCTGGTGCAGGACGCCCTCACCCGAGCGCTGCCGCGGTGGGAGTCGCTGGCGGCGTCCGGGACGGCGGAGGCGTACGTGAAGAGGAGCATCGTCAACGGGTCGATCAGCGGATGGCGCAAGCGGCGCCGTCTGGTGCTGGTCGAGGACGTCGAGCCGATGACCACCAAGCATGAGCCCGGCCCCGAGGAACGCGACGCGGACGAGGCGTGGGCTCTGGTGCAGACGCTGCCGTCGAACCAACGAGCGGCCGTGGTGCTCCGCTTCTACGAGGACCTGTCGTTCGCACAGATCGCGACGGTGCTCGACTGCGCCGAGGCGACCGCCCGCTCACATGTGCACCGGGCGCTGGCCAAGCTGAGGGAACGTTTGAACGAGGGGGTTGACAATGAGTGACTTCGAGCGCGAGGAGCGGGCCTTCCGGGCCGCCCTGGCCCGTGCCGCCGACGGCTTCGAGCCGCGGGAGCTCGCGATCCCCGGGGACGCTGAGGAGTCCGGACCGGCTGCGGTGTCCGTGAAGACGGAGACGGCCGAGGAGAAGGCACCCGTACGCCGCCGATCCACCTGGATCCTGGCGGCGGCAGCCGCGGTGCTGGCCGTCGTCGGCCTGGGCGGCGTCATCGCCAACCTGCAGCCCGACGGAAGCAGCGACGAGAGCACGGCGGCGAGCGACAGCGTCGGGGAGCAGGACAGCTCCGGCGACGCGCCCAAGATGCTCGAGGGACAGGAAGCGGCCCCCGAGGGCACGTACGTCGATCCGCGCCGCACCGACCTGGGCGAGCCCGCGGCTGGGAAGCGCTGGGCCGTCCGCTACGACATCGCCTTCCAGGTGCCGCGGGAGTGGGCCGACGCGAACGCGCCGGCGCTGCCCGAGTGCATCGCGAAGCCGGGCGACCAGTGGGACACCGTGCCGCGGACTCCCTACGTCGCCAACATCACCAACCAGCCGGTTCCGGCGATCGCGTGCAACGAGACGAACGACCGCGACTACCCTGCCGAGTTCGGCAAGGTGCCGTTCGCGCTGTGGCAGCCCTACGTCCTGATCCAGAAGCCCGACAAGGGTGAGACCTTCGAGTCCGGCTCCTGGGAGCACGAGGGCTGGTTGCTGACGCGGGTCCAGGTCGGGGATGCGTACGCCTCGATCCTCACCGGCCCCGGCGACGACGACGTGAACGCCGAGATCAAGGCGTCGCTGAGGACGACACCGGAGGACCCCTACGGCTGTGAGACCGCCTCACCGCTGGCCGCGGGCGACCCGGTGCGACCCACGACCGCGCCGGAGACCTCACCGCTGGAGGGCGATGCCCCGGATTCGATCGCGATCTGCGAGTACGAGCCGTCCTCGGCCTCGCTGACCGGCTCGCGAGAGATCAACGGCTCCGATGCCTCCGGTCTCGTCGAGGCGATCCGGGACGCGCCCGCCCGCTCCGGTCCCAACTCGCCGCAGAACTGCGCCGCGGGGCAGCCGGTCACGGCGTACGTCATCCTGCGGATCTTCCGCGACGGCGAGCCCGGCGACGTCTACGTGAACTACGAGAACTGCACCGAGCACGGGTTCTACGACGGGATCACCGTGCACGAGCTCAGCCCGGCGGCCTGCCGCCCGGTGTTCGCCGAGGATCCGGTCACGATCTTCTCGGCTCAGGACGACGTCGCCAAGGTCTGCCTCTCCTGACCCTCGGCTGCTGGCCGCCCCCGCTCGGGGAGGGCGGCCAGCAACCGAGTAGTGCGCCAGGCGGCGTAGAGGAAGAGCAGCACCAGGAGGCCGTTGCGCCAGGCCAGCACCTCGGTGATCCACGGTGAGCCGATGTCGTTGAAGGTGAGCATGTAGCCGTACATCCGCGGGAAGATCTCGTGGGTCAGCAGCGTCACCGCGACCAGCACGAACGACCAGATGCCGAGCTGCCTGCGGGCCCGGCCGCGGAGCAGGACCAGTCCTGCGGATGCGGCGGGCAGCAGCCAGAGCATGTACTGCGGGCTGAGCACCTTGTTGGTCACCAGGAACGCGACCACGGTCGCCAGCACCAGCCACACGATGGTCTCCTCGGTCCGCTCGCCGCCGGGGAGACGGCGCCAGGCGAGCACCCACCAGATGATGACGAGCGCCCCGGCGACCACGGAGGCGATCGTCGCCGCGAGGAGCAGCGCCTCGACCAGCGGACCGCTGATGTCGTACGCCTTCCACTCGGTGTAATCGATGGCGTAGCCGCTCGCCGGACCACCGTGTCCCCACTCGTACATCGCCGGCGTCGCGAAGACCGACTCGATCTGGAGACCTCGTTCGCTCTGGTAGCTCAGCGGTGTCCAGAGCCGGTCCCAGCCACCGAGGACGAGACTCAGCCCGGCCAGCGCGATGCCGGTGGCGCCCACGGTGAGGATGACCCCGCGGCGGGCGGCGCGGTTGGCCGCGAGCGCAGGAATGACCAGGATCGGCCAGTACTTCGCGCCCGTCGCGAAGGCCGCGAACGCCGCCGCCACCCTCGGTCTCCGGGCCGCGTAGAGCACCGCCAGGCCGACCATGATCCCGGGGAAGAGATCGAAACGGGCGTACGCCGTCGCTCCCAGTGCCGGGACGGCGGCCAACCACAGCGCCTCGGCGGCGGAGATCCCGAACCTCGGGTGCGTCCCGCGGCGGTTGCGGACGAGCAGCACCATGAAGAGCAGGTCGGTCAGCGCCGCCATCGCGAGCACGGCGATGATGTAGGCCTCGCCGCCCAGGTTGAGCAGGCCGATCGCCGCGTACGGGATCCAGAGCAGCAGCAGCGCCGGTACCGGATACTCGACCAGCGTCCCCGCCACCCCGTCCGTAGCCAGGGCGTCCAGGCTGTCGCGGTAGTAGTTGACGTCGCCCACGACGCCCCACTCCAAGCCCCACCAGTCGAACCAGCCCTCGGCTGCGGCCGGGAAGCCGTAGAGGACCACCACCCATCCCCGGATCACCAGCCAAGCCAGGGTGACCAGGAGATATCGCCGAGAGAACGTGATCACGCAGCGATCATGACATTGCGATCCTCGTCAGCGAGGGAGCCCGCTGGCGCGCCAGGCGTTCGGGCCGGGGTGGAGCGGCGTACGCAGCTGGGGGGTGGCCCAGAGGGAGCGCTCCTTCTTCTTCGGGGCCTCGCCCGCCGACCCCATCGCCGCGAAGACGGCCACGATCGCGGCTACGTCCTCGGGGGTGGCGTTCTGGTCGATGACCTTGAGCAGGGGCTTCTGCTCTTCGTTGTCGGTCATATCCGTGACCACCTTTCGTTTCTCGGTCTGGCTTACGTCGGGCTTTCGCCGAGTCGGCGCAATCCGGTCCTCGCTCGCTTCGCTTCGCTGCGGTCCGTTTGCGCCGACTCGGCGTTATCCGCTCCTCGTGGGGACCCTCGCTCGCTTCGCTCGCATCGGGCCCCCACTCAGAGCGGGATGTTCCCGTGCTTCTTCGCGGGCAGGGTCTCGCGCTTGGTGCGCAGGAGCCGGAGCGCGCGGGTGACCTCGGCGCGGGTCTCGTGGGGCGGGATCACCGCGTCGACGTAGCCACGCTCGGCGGCGATGTAGGGGTTGGCGAGGGTGGTCTCGTACTCGTCGATGAGCTCGGCGCGCTTGGCCTCGACGTCGCCACCGGCGGCCTCGACCTCGGCCAGGGTGCGGCGGTGGACGATGTTAGCCGCGCCCTGGGCACCCATGACCGCGATCTGGGCGGTGGGCCAGGCGAGGTTGATGTCGGCGCCGAGGTGCTTGGAGCCCATGACGTCGTAGGCGCCGCCGTAGGCCTTGCGGGTGATGATCGTGACGAGCGGGACGGTGGCCTCGGCGTAGGCGTAGATCAGCTTGGCGCCGCGGCGGATGATGCCGTTGTGCTCCTGGTCGGTGCCGGGCAGGAAGCCGGGGACGTCGACGAAGGTGATGACCGGGACGTTGAAGGCGTCGCAGGTGCGTACGAACCGGGCGGCCTTCTCGGAGGCGTCGATGTCGAGGGTGCCGGCGAACTGCATCGGCTGGTTGGCCACGATGCCGACGGGGCGGCCCTCGATGCGGGCGTAGCCGATGATGATGTTGGGGGCCCACAGCGGCTGGACCTCGAGGAACTCCTCGTCGTCGACGATGTGCGAGATGACCTCGTGCATGTCGTAGGGCTGGTTGCCGCCGTCGGGGATGAAGGTGTCGAGCTCGCGGTCGAGGTCGGTGATCTCCAGGTCGGCGACCTCGTCGTAGGCCGGGGCCTCCTCCATGTTGTTGGAGGGCAGGTAGGAGAGCAGCGCCTTGACGTACTCGATCGCGTCCTCCTCGTCGGAGCCCATGTAGTGGGCCACACCGGACTTGGAGTTGTGGGCGAGCGCGCCGCCGAGCTCCTCCATGGTGATGTCCTCGCCGGTGACGGTCTTGATGACGTCGGGGCCGGTGATGAACATGCCGGAGGTCTTGTCGACCATGATCGTGAAGTCGGTGACGGCCGGGGAGTAGACGTGGCCGCCGGCGCAGTTGCCCATGATCAGGCTGATCTGCGGGATCACGCCGGAGGCGTGGACGTTGCGCTTGAAGATCTCGCCGTAGAGGCCCAGGGAGACGACGCCCTCCTGGATGCGTGCGCCGGCGCCCTCGTTGATGCCGATCAGCGGGGAGCCGGTCTTGATCGCGAGGTCCATGATCTTGGTGATCTTCTCGCCGTAGACCTCACCCAGCGACCCACCGAAGACGGTGAAGTCCTGGGAGAAGACGCAGACCTGGCGGCCGTCGATGGTGCCGTAGCCGGTCACCACGCCGTCACCGAAGGGGCGGTTCTTCTCCAGCCCGAACGCGGTGCTGCGGTGGCGGGCCAGCTCGTCGACCTCCTGGAAGGACCCCTCGTCGAGCAGCATGTCGATGCGCTCGCGGGCGGTCTGGCGCCCCTTCGCGTGCTGCTTCTCGACAGCCTTCGCGGAACCGGCGTGGACGGCCTCGTCGAGACGACGCTCCAGCTCGGCCAGCTTCCCGGCGGTCGTGTGCAGGTCGATCTCAGGCTGAGGGGTGGCTTCGGCGCTCACGGTGCTCCTTTGGACTTCGGGCGGTGCGGGGGCCAATCTAATGCCCGTGCCACCTTTCGCGATGCGACGCCCGTCACTTGACCACTCCCGGCTCGATGCGCTACCGGGTGGATGGCGCGTCGAGATCCTCGAGGAGACGCCCTCGACGAACGCCGAGCTGGCCGCGCGTGCGCGCTCGGGCGAGGCGCCCGGCCTGGTGATCACCACCGAGCACCAGACCGCCGGGCGGGGGCGCCTCGATCGGGGCTGGACCACTCCGGCGCGCTCGGCATTGACCGTCTCCGCCCTGCTGCGCCCCTCGGCCTCGATCTCCGTGGAGCGGTGGCCGTGGCTGCCGCTGATGACCGGGGTCGCGGTCGCTTCCACGCTGCGGAAGAAGGGGTACGCAGCGGGGCTGAAATGGCCCAACGACGTGCTCATCGAGGGTCGCAAGGTGTGCGGAATCCTGATCGAGCGGATCGAGACGACCGGAGGCGCGGCTGTGGTGATCGGCTTCGGGCTCAACATCTCGCAGACGCGCGAGGAGCTGCCGATCGAGGCCGCCACCTCGCTGGAGCTGGAGAGCGGCGCGCCCGTCGACCGCACCGAGATGCTGGTCGCGTTGCTGGACGAGCTCGGGGCTGCGTACGAGATCTGGGGGTCGGATCCCGCCGAGCTCGCCCGCCGCTATCGGGAGCTGTCGGTCACGGTCGGCGAACAGGTGCGGGCGGAGCTGCCGGGCGGGGACGTCTGGGAGGGCGTGGCCACCGAGATCGACGACTTCGGCCGGCTGGTCATCGCGACCGATGAGGGCCCACGGGTGGTCGGTGCGGGCGACGTGATCCATGCCCGACTCCGGCCGCGGTCGTGACGGGGCGGCCACGGCGGACCGGATGGCATGATCTGTTCGTGGCGAAATCGAAGCAGCCCGTCAACCTGACCTCGGCGGAGGTGGCCGAGAAGGCCGGCGTGAGCCTGGAGCAGGCCAAACGCCTGTGGCGCGCTCTCGGGTTTCCTGAGATCAAGGACGACGAGGCGTTCTTCGACGAGGCCGACGTGCACGCGCTGGCCAAGGCCAACGAGATCTCTGGGAACGGCCTGGTCAGCTTCGACCTGGTCGTCAACCTGACCCGCGGCATCGGGCAGTCGATGGCGCGGCTCTCGGACTACGAGGTCTCCGCGCTGCTGCACCACGTCGAGACGCAGAACGAGGACGAACGCTCGCCCGCCGAGCTGCTGAAGGCGACCGTCTCGGTCTCGGAGCAGTTCGAGAGCGCGTTCGAGGAGATGATGATCTTCGCCTGGCGCCGGCACATGCGAGCCGCGCTCGCGCGGGCCGAGGCGTCGATCGCGGGACCCGAGGAGCAGCTGGGCACGGTCTGGCAGACGGTCGGGTTCGCCGACATCGTCTCGTTCACCGCGCTGTCGAACACGCTGACCGAGGAGAAGATCGGCGACCTGGTCGAGCTCTTCGAGTCGCGATGCGCCGACGTCGTGGCGACCTGGGGCGGCCGGATCATCAAGTCGCTGGGTGACTCGGTGCTCTTCGTCAACGACGACCCGCTGCAGGCCTACGGCACCGCCGAGGGGATCATCAACGTGATCGGCCGGGACCCGCGGATGCCGGACGTACGTGTCGGCCTGGCCTCCGGCAACGTCGTCTCCCGCCTCGGGGACGTGTTCGGGCCGCCCGTGAACATGGCCGCGCGGCTGACCGCCGTCGCCCGCCGCAACCGGATCATCGTGGACGAGGCCACCGCCGCGACGATGCCCGAGGACGAGTTCGAGACCCGGCGACTGGCCGCCCGACCGGTGCGAGGCTTCGGGATCGTGGAGCCCGTCGCCGTCCGTCGTGTCTGAATCGTGACCTTCTAGGGTGTCGCTGACCTGCGACTTCGCAGATTTGTTCACATTCCGTTGTAGTTAACAGTCGATCAACGCGGAGCGTCGATCGCTTTACCTCGCCGCGCCTTCGTGGGCATGGTTGAGAGCGCCGTTCGGGGGCGCACGTTTGTCATGCCCATTTCGTTGCACCATGGCACGAAAATGTCAGTGGCAATATCGTGCAATCCTTTGCCAAGGGCTCTTTACCTCCCTAATGTCGATCTCATGATCGAGGTACAGGAGATCAAGCTCGACCCGGAAACCCGGCGAGCATGGCGGAACGATGAGGAGCTGACGCTCTCTCGCAAGGAGTTCGACCTGGTGCATGCCCTGATCAAGAGGGCTGGCGACGTCGTCTCCCGCGACGAGTTGATGAGGGACGTGTGGAACGCGACCTTCTACACCTCGTCGAAGACCATCGACGTGCACCTGGGATGGGTGCGTCGGAAGCTGGGCGACGACCCTCGGAAGCCCCATCTGATCACCACTCTGCGCGGCAAGGGACTGCGCTTCGAGAAGGCCTGACCTTCTCCCAACCTGCCGGGAGCCGGATTTCGCGGATGTCGTGAGGGGGATCCGCGAAATCGGCTCCAGCAGGGCAGTTTCCTTATTCTGTCCGTCGTGACCCTCGCACCGACACTTGCGATCATCGGCGGCGGCCAGCTGGCCCGCATGATGGCTCAGCCCGCAATCGCGCTCGGCCTTCCGCTCCGGCTCCTCGCCGAGGGCGAAGGGGTATCGGCCGCTCAGGTCATCACCGACCAGATGGTGGGCGACTACCGCGACCTGGACACGTTGAAGAAGGTCACCGAGGGCTGCGAGGTGGTCACCTTCGACCACGAGCACGTCCCGACCGAGCACCTGCACGCACTCGAGGCCGCCGGTGTCGCGGTCCGGCCGGGGCCTGACGCCCTCGTGCACGCCCAGGACAAGGGCGTGATGCGCTCGCGGCTGACCGAGCTCGGCATCCCGTGCCCGCGCAACGCCATCGTGTCCTCGGTCGCCGAGGTCGAGGCGTTCGGCTTCCCGTGCGTCCTCAAGACCACCCGCGGCGGCTATGACGGCAAGGGCGTCTGGGTCGTACGCGACGTCGCCGATGTCGCCGAGCCGCTTCGCGTCGCCGAGGAGGCGGGTGTCCAGGTCCTCGCCGAGGAGCTCGTCGACTTCCGCCGTGAGCTCTCCGCGATCGTCGCTCGTTCGCCGAGCGGTCAGGCCGCTGCGTACCCGGTCGTGCACACCTACCAGGAGAACGGTGTCTGCAAGGAGGTCATCGCCCCGGCGCCCGACCTCTCGCCCGAGCTCGCCGTGGAGGGTGAGCAGATCGCGCTGCGCATCGCTGGTGAGCTCGGCGTCGTCGGCATCTTGGCGGTCGAGATGTTCGAGACCGTCGACGGCCGGCTGCTGGTCAACGAGCTCGCCATGCGTCCCCACAACACCGGCCACTGGACCCAGGACGGTGCGGTCACCTCGCAGTTCGAGAATCACCTGCGTGCCGTCATGGACCTGCCGCTCGGTTCGCCCGCGCCCCGCGCGAAGTGGTCGGTGATGGTCAACATCCTCGGCTCCTCTCAGCCCGACGTCGGCCGGCTCTACGACGGCTACCCGCACGCCATGGCCCGCGACCCCCACCTCCGCGTCCACCTCTACGGCAAGGAGATGCGCCCCGGGCGCAAGGTCGGCCACGTCAACGTCTATGGCGACGACCTCGACGACTGCCTCGAGCGCGCCCGCCACGCCGCCGACTGGTTCCAGGGCGATCTCGGCAACGACTCCGACTGACCGTCTCCCTCGCCGAATCTGCAGTTCTGGGCGCCGAAACTGCACTTGTGGACACCGAGTCGGTAGTTCTGCAAACGCCAGAACTACCGACTCGCTCGTCATAACTGACGATTCGGCGCCCAGAACTGAGGACTCGGCCTCCAGAACTACAGATTCGGCTGAGGTCAGACGCCTAGGCGGTGGCGTTCGGTGGCGACGACGTCGCGGGCGATCTCGGCATCGGAGGCTTCGGCGGCGAGGGCGGTGGAGGGGTCCTCGGGCTGAGAGGTCTCGTATGCTTCGGGGCTGCTGGCCGCGGTGGCACTGACCCGGGCGAAGTCGTCGAAGAGCTCGGCCTTGGCGGCGAGGATGTCGTGGACACGCTGGTCGACGCCGACCTCGGAGAGCAGGCGGTGGACCTGGACCGACTGGAGCTGGCCCATCCGGCGGGCGCGGGCGATGGCCTGCCATTCGATGGTGGGCTTGAGCTGCGGCTCGCAGATGACCACGACCGACGCCGACTGGATGTTGAGGCCGACGCCACCGGCCACGATCTGGGTGACCAGCACCGCGCCGTGGCCGGCCGCGGAGAACTCGTCGACCATCTGCTGGCGCTCCTCGGCGGGCACCGAGCCGGTCAGCGGCCCGAAGACCTCGCCCGGCAGCAGTGTGACCAGGTCGTCGAGGACCTTTCTGAAGTGGGAGAACACGATCACCCGGCGGCCGTTCTCCTCGGCCTCGCCGACGATCTCGATCAGCCGCTCCACCTTGGCTGACGACGTGCCCTGGAGCATGGCCGCCTGGCGCATGGCCATGAAGTTGCCCTCGCGGACGCACTCGGCGTACGCCCGCTCATCGGCGAGCGAGAGGGGCAGCCAGTCCTCGACCTCGACGAGGTCGGGGAGCTCGGTGAGCACGTCCTCCTGGTTGCGGCGCAGGTAGACGGGCGCGACCTGCTTGCGGAACCGGTGCGGGTTGAACTCGTCGGCGGAGAGCAGCAGGTCGGGGCGGAGATAGGAGACCAGGTTGCGGAACTCCTCGATGCGGTTCTCCATCGGCGTGCCGGTGAGCAGGATGGCGCGCTCGGAGGCATCGAGGGCGCGGCGTACGCGTTCGGTGCGCTGGGTGCGGGGCGACTTGATCATGTGGGCCTCGTCGACGACGACGCAGGCGACCTTGACCTGGTCGAGGAAGGGCTGGATCGCGTTGAGCGTCTCGTAGGTGGTCACCGCGACACCGCCCTGCTCGACCCAGATCTTGGCGGCCTTCTGGCGGCGGTTGCCGTGGAGCCGGTGGGGGATCAGGGTCGTCTTGGAGTCCGTCTCGCGCACCCAGTTGGTGACCACGGCGGCCGGGCAGACCACGAGCGTGTGGGATGCGCCCATCGCGTGCAGGTGGGCGAGCACGGCCAGCGACTGGAGCGTCTTGCCGAGCCCCATCTCGTCGCCGATGATCACCTTCATCTGCACCAGCGCGAAGCGGACGCCGAAGTGCTGGTAGCCGCGCAGCGACGCGGTCAGGTTGTTGGTGCGCAGCTCCTGCGCCCGCACCGCCTCGATGATCTCGGCCGACAGGTCGCCGTGGATCTTGTCCTCGTCCTCGGTGAGGAAGCCGAGCTCGGAGAGCATGGCGTAGTAGTCGGCCGGGCGCCGCTCGAAGTCCTTCCACGGGTCCGCGGGCCGGTTCCCCGGACGGATCCGGCGGGCCATCTCCGCCCGGTGGGCGATCGCCCGCAACGCGGCCTGGAAGTCGTCGAGACTGGCCGCGTTGGCCAGGATCAGGTGGAACCTCGCGCCGCCGTCGAGCGAGCGGATCAGCGGCCGCAGCGACTGGATCAGGGCGAGCTCCGCCCCCGCGTCCTTGGTACGCCGCCCGGCCTCCCACTCCGCCAGCCGGGCGAGCAACCGGGTGGCTGCCGGGGTGCGGCGCTCGTGGTCGATGGCGAGCGGCATCTCGTCGTAGGTGCGCTGCCACAGCGCCTGCGCGGCCTCCTGCATCCGCATCGCCGTGGCCGGACCGACACCAGGGAGCTCACGCAGGTCGGAGGCGGGATGGATGACCTCGTGGACGGTGCGGATCCCGGCCTCGAGGAGGGGCTCGATGCGTACGAGGTCGGCGAGCTCGTCGACCGGCAGGGCTCTGACCGCGGTGTCCGTGTCGGCGCTCCGGACGGCGTTGCCCGCGTCGGTGGCGGCCCGGCGGGCCGGCTCCTCGGAGCGCCTGGCCTCGTTGAGCGCGTCGGCCTCGTTGCGCAGGACGAGGATCCCCTTGCGCGGGGCCAGCACGGCCTCGGAACCCAGGCGGTGTCCTGAGCTTGTCGAAGGGTCGGAGAGGGCCTCGAGGAGACCGACGCTCGGGAGCAGCGCCTCTCGGAGCCGCACGCGGCGACGGTCCGGTCGCCGGGTCAGCTCGGCCAGCCGGGTCGGTGCCTGGATCTCGCCGGCCCAGCGGTGCAGGTCGAGGATCCGCTTGCCGGCCAGCTCCGCGTCCTCGCGGCGGCTGCCACGCACGAACAACCGGCGCGCACCGGCCGCCTTCTTCGCCTGCGTGACGTCCTCAGCGGCGGCGGCCAGCGCCTCGACGAGCTCCCGGGTGGTCTCGTCGACGGGCTCGAGCGCGTGACGCCGGGCGATCGCGGCCAGCCGTGGCCCGTCGCTGCGGTCGAGCGCGATGCTGCGCCAGGCCACCTGGGCCGCTCGCTTGAGCTCGGCGGCGCTCGCCCGGTAGTGGTCGACCGCCTCGGCCGCCTCCCGCTCGATCACGGTCCGCGCTTCCGTCGCCGAGGCCGCCTGCCGGGACCACGACGAGACCTGCCGCACGCGGGACGGCAGCGCCTTGCGCTCCGCCTTGGTCAGCCCGGTGAACCGCTCGACCGAGGTGGGGTTCGGCGTCGTGCTGACGACGTCGGTGCTCGTAGCTGGATCCATCTGCCTTTGTGGGGGTCGTCGGGGACTGCGGGACGGGCGTCGGACGACACTAGCGGGCGGCACCGACAGGTAGATGACGGACAGAGGTCGGACCGGTGACACGATGCGGGTCAGGCGGCGCATAGCCTGTCCCCATGAGCGCTCGCGTAGGCATCGTGATGGGATCCGACTCCGACTGGCCGACGATGAAGGCCGCGGCCGAACTCCTCGACGAGTTCGGGATCGAGTGGGAGGCCGATGTGAAGTCGGCCCACCGGATGCCGCAGGAGATGCTCGACTACGGTCGCGAGGCGGCCGGCCGCGGTCTCTCCGTCATCATCGCCGGGGCGGGCGGCGCAGCCGCGCTGCCCGGCATGCTCGCCTCTGTCACCCCGCTGCCGGTCATCGGTGTCCCGGTGCCGCTGAAGTACCTCGACGGCATGGACTCGCTGATGTCGATCGTCCAGATGCCCGGCGGCATCCCGGTGGCCACGGTGGCCATCGGCAACGCCAAGAACGCGGGCATCCTCGCCGCCCGCATCCTCGGCGTCGCGGACCCCGAGCTGCAGCAGAAGCTGGTGGCGTACGAGAAGTCCCTCGCCGAGCTCGCCCGCGAGAAGGGCGAGGTCGTACGCCGCGCCACCTCCTGATCCTCAGGGCAGGAGCGAGAGGCCCTTCACGAGCTTGTCGATGATCCGGCGGGGGCCGAAGAGGCTGACCGCGCAGTAGGAGAGGTCGGCGCCGCGGCTGCTCCCGACGGCGAACAGGTAGTCGTCGTAGACCCGGGTGTGCTGCGCCTGCGTGGGCATGTCGATCACCGCGACGCCCGGCTGGGCGACCGCCTGACGACGCAGGTCGGTCAGCCGTTGCGTCGGGGCCCCCAGCACCGTGCAGCCGATCCAGGGCAGCCCCGGGTGCGTGGAGTCGTCGGCGTCGACGGCGTCTTCGCCGAAGAAGCCCGGCCGTACGCTGCGTGGTCGCGCCCGCGACGCAGACGGCCGCATTCACGGCGCGGCCCGCTGGCAGGGCCTGATCGACGACGACCACCCACTTGAAGGGCACCTCCCGCGTGCTCACGGACTGGTCGATCTCGTCGGGGGCGAAGCCGATCGTCGCCGTCTCGACACCTGTGCTCATCACTCTGACTCCTGTCATTCGACAACTGATTCGCTGTCAAGTCTTGGGAATGTCAGGACAGATCGCAATCAGTCCGGTCAATGTCAGGTGAAGCGGCTAGATTGGCGGGCATGGATGAAGTCGACCGTCAGATTCTGGCTGCCTGGACGATGGATGCACGGCGGAGCCTCCGGGACATCGCCGCGGAAGTCGGCGTCTCCGCGACCACCGTGCACGACCGCGCGCGGGCGATGCAGCGCCGCGGACTCATCCGCGGCGCGTACCTCGATCTCGACCTCCGCCAGATCGACCGCGGCGTGCAGGCGCTCGTCGCCGTACGCATCCGGCCGCCCTCACGCGCCAACATCGAGTCCTTCCGTGACTGGGTCGGCGCACTCCCGGAGGCCGTCGGGGTCTTCGTCACCTCCGGGCGGATGGACTTCATCGTCCATGTCGCAGTTCCGGACAACGACGCGCTCTACGCGTTCGTGATCGACCGGCTCACCTCGCGGGCCGAGATCGCCGACGTCGAGACCTCGGTGATCTACGAGCACCTGCGCACGATGACGTTCGAGCCGTAGCCCTACCTCCGCGCGCCGGCCCTGGCGCGCTCGAACCAGATCTTGCTCGGGCAGGTGTCCATCACCATCGGTACGCCAGCCGCGGTGGTGCGCTCGAAAGCGGACTCGTCGACCACGCCCATCTGGAACCAGACGCCACCGGCGCCGATCGCCACGGCCTCGTCGGCGAACTGGCCGGCGGCCTCGGAGCGGCGGAAGACGTCGACGACGTCGATCTTCCCGACGGCCGCGGCGGCGTCGGCCAGGGTCGCGTAGACCTTCTCGCCGAGCACCTCCTTGCCCTCGGCGGCGGCCCCCGGGTGGATGGGGATGATCCGCTTGCCGTGCTGCTGGAGCTCCTGGGCGATCGAGTAGGCCGTACGCCACGGGTCGCCCGAGAGGCCGACCACGGCCCAGGTCTCGGAGTCGTCGAGGAGCGTGTCGATGGTGTCCTGGTCGAGCCATGCGGCGGTCATGTGGAGCACAACAACAACCCCGCTTCGGGGATTCCGTGACCCGCCGACGTACTGGCGAGTAGCAAACAGGCATAGACTCCGGGACATGAGTGCCGAGTACCCGTTGTTCGCCCTCTCCGAGGAGCACCAGGAGATCCGCAAGGCCATCCGTGAGATCTGTGATGCGAAGATCGCGCCGGCTGCGGCTGCGGTCGATGAGGAGGCTCGGTATCCGCAGGAGGCGCATGATGCGTTGATCGAGACCGAGTTCTTCGCGCCGCATGTGCCGGAGGCGTACGGGGGTGTGGGTGCGGATGCGCTGGCGACGGTGTTGGTGATCGAGGAGATCGCGCGTGCGGATGTGTCGGCCTCGTTGATCCCGGCGGTGAACAAGCTGGGGTCGTTGCCGGTGCAGATCGGTGGGTCGGAGGAGCTGAAGAAGAAGTATCTGGGTGCGCTGGCCGCGGGGCAGGGCAACTTCTCCTACTGCCTCTCCGAGCCCGATGCGGGCTCGGATGCGGCGAATCAGAAGACCCGGGCCGTACGCGACGGCGACTTCTGGGTGCTCAACGGCGTCAAGCGATGGATCACGAATGCGGGGGTCTCGGAGTACTACACGGTGCTGGCGGTGACTGACCCGGAGAAGCGCTCGAAGGGGATCTCCGCGTTCGTGGTGGAGAAGTCCGACGAGGGCGTCTCCTTCGGTGCCCCGGAGAAGAAGCTCGGGATCAAGGGATCCCCGACCCGCGAGGTCTACTTCGACAACGTGCGTATCCCCGCCGACCGGATCATCGGCGAGGAGGGCAAGGGGTTCACCTATGCGATGCAGACCCTGGACCACACCCGGATCACGATCGCGGCCCAGGCGGTGGGTGTGGCGCAGGGTGCGCTGGACTATGCGCTGGGCTACATCAAGGAGCGCCAGCAGTTCGGCAAGCCGATCGCGGAGTTCCAGGGTGTGGAGTTCATGGTCGCGGACATGGGGATGAAGATCGAGGCCGCCCGCCAGCTGACCTACGCGGCCGCGGGTCGTTCGGAGCGGGGTGACAAGGACCTGACGTTCTTCGGTGCGGCTGCGAAGGCGTTCGCCTCGGATGTGGCGATGCAGGTGACCACGGATGCGGTCCAGCTGCTGGGTGGGTATGGGTTCACGCGTGACTATCCGGTGGAGCGGATGATGCGTGATGCCAAGATCACCCAGATCTATGAGGGCACCAACCAGGTCCAGCGGATCGTGATGGCCCGCCAGCTCCTCGCCGGCATCCAGTCGACCCTGTGACTGACCGATCGGTGCACTCCGCTCTCACCAGCGGGTGCACCGATCATTCATGTGCGCGATCGATGCACCGGTGATCTTCTCAAAGGTGCACGGATCATGCATGGGCGACGGATGATGCCTTCATGGGGGACACATCCGGCGAGGACTTCGTCCTGGACACGTCACGACCGTTCTCGCGAGCCGATGCCGCGAAGGCGAAGCTGAAGCCGAGCACGTTGCGCGGTCCGCGCTTCGTACGTCTCTTCAGCGGTGTGTACGTCGCCGCTGATGCCCCGCCGACACCGCTGCAGCGCGTCCAGGCCGCTCTCGTTCCGTTCCGCGGCAACGGCTTCGCCAGTCACGCCTCCGCGGCCCGGGTCTACGGCGTGCCGATCCCAACACTGCCCGACGAGCATGTGACGGTGACCGCCGCGGCCCACCGGCGTACGCATCCTGGGATCGTCTGCCACGTGCTGCGGAAGCCAAGAGCGGTGGTTCTCGACGGCATCGGGGTCTCCTCGCTTGACCAGCTCTTCGCCGAGCTCGGGAGCCAGTTGAGCCTGGTCGACCTCGTCGTCGCAGGTGACCATCTCGTACGCCATCACCGGGGTGTGACGCCGGAGACGTTGGCGGACTTCGCCGCCGCCGGCGCGCTGCCGGGCTCGCGCCGTGCGGCCGCGGCGGCTGGTTACGTAAGAGACAAGGTGCGCTCGCCGATGGAGACCCGACTCCGGATGCTGATCGTGCTCGCCGGGCTTCCTGAGCCACGCATCAACGTTCTCGTCGGCAGCGGTGATGGCATGCTCAAGCGGGAGCACGATCTGGTGTACGCGGCGTCGAAGACCGTGATCGAGTACGACGGTCAACAGCATCCTGCTGAGCAGTGGGAACGTGATCTCGAGCGGCGTGAGGAGGCCGACGACGACGGCTGGCGAATCCTGACTGTCGTCGCGAAGGGCCTGTTCCGTCGTCCGGACCTGACGCTGGCGAAGATCCACCGGGTGCTGCGGGAACGGGGAGAGCCTGGGGTGCCGACGCAGCTCTCGGACGCCTGGCGCCCCCACTTTCCGGTGATCCGCTGACGACCGTGCACGATCTGTGCACTCGTGCCTTCTCGGTGGGTGCACGGATCGTGCATGTGCGTGATCAGTGCACGTCTGGGGGTGGTGGCGGTGCACGGATCGTGCACCGCAGCGGCGCTATCGTGTGCCGTATGAGGCACCACGGCTTTCGGCTCCGCGAGTGGGAGGAGTCGGACGCGGCGGTCCTGCTCGCTGCGTACGACGGTGCCGGGATGGAGACCGAGCGGCCGGCGGACGTGGCCACTGTCGAGGACGCCGAGCGGCTGATCGCCGGGTGGGCCGAGGACGCGGCGGCGGACAGGGCCTACACCTTCGCGGTCATCGACGGCGCCGAGATCCTGGGGCAGATGCGGGTCACCACCCAGCTGCGTGTCCACGGCATCGGCTGGATCTCCTACTGGACCCTCGAGAAGCACCGGGGGCGAGGCGCCGGCAGCACCGGGCTGAGGCTTCTGGCGAGGCACTGCTTCGACGAGCTCGACCTCTTCCGTCTCGAGACCGGCCATCGCCTCGACAACCCTGGCTCGTGCCGCGTCGCCACCGCAGCCGGGTTCCTCGCGGAGGGTCGCGAGCGCCAGAAGTTGCTCTACGACGGTGTCCGCTACGACACCGAGACCCACGCCCGGCTCGCGACCGATCCCGAGCCTGTCTGACGCCGAGAAGGCGCGTACGTCGGCCGAGCCGTCACCCCGGTCGGCCGAAGCGTCGCCCCGGTCGGGCGAGGCGTCGGTTCGGTCGGATGAGACGTCACCACCGCCGGGCGAGACGTCGGTCCGGACGGTCGAAGGGTCGCGCCCGCGAACCGAGACGTCTCCTGGTGACATGTCGGCCGACGTACGTGACGTCTCGGCCGACGGGCCTGACGTCTCGGCCGACGGAGGTGACGTCTCGGCTAGTCCTGGACGCGGCCGCGAAGCTGCTTGGTCTGGCTGCGCTGGCGTTTCGCGTCGAGGCGGCGCTCCTTGGAGCCACGGGTGGGCTTGGTGGGGCGGCGGGTGGGCGGCGGCGGGGCCAGGAGCTCGCGGATGCGCAGGGCGAGACGCTCGCGTGCGGCGACACGGTTGCGGTGCTGGGAGCGCTGCTCGTGGGAGACGACGTGGATCGGGCCCGACGAGCGGGCGAGGACGCGGGCGCGCTGGGACTCGTCGAGCACCTCGGACGCGGACGGGTCCCAGGACAGCTCGACGCGGGAGTCGGTGGTGTTGACCGACTGTCCGCCGGGACCGGGTGAACGGGAGAAGCGCTCGACCAGCTCGGAGTCGGGTATGACCAGACCGTGGGGCAGGCCGGGGCCCGGCGGCACCTGCATGTCCTTCATCGGACTCCTCTCGCTCGGCCCCCATTCTCCTCCGAGGCGTCGGCGGAACCCACCGGGCCGGTCGAGTCGCGCACCACGAGCTCAGCAGGGACCCGCTGCCGGCGGGCGCGGGCGCCGGGCTCCTTCAGTGCCAGCGTCAGCGCCCGGGCGCCCATCTCGGCCATCGGGAGGCGCACGGTGGTCAGTCCGGGGGAGAGGTCTTGGGCGACGGCGACGTCGTCGAAGCCGCTGACCGAGACCTGGCCGGGCACCGAGACCCCCGAGCTGCGCAGCTCGGAGAGACACCCGATGGCCATGTCGTCGTTGAGGGCGATGACGGCCGTCGTACGCGGGTGGTCGGCGAGCATCCGGCGGATGCACTCACGCCCGCCCTCGCGGGTGAACGGCCCCTCGAGGACGGGTACGTCGGCGGCGGCGAGCCCCGCCGCCGAGAGCGCGTCGCGGACCCCCTCGAGACGGTCGGCGACGGTGGTGAGCTCCAGCGAGCCCGAGACGACCACGATGCGCCGGTGCCCGAGGCCGAGGATGTGCTCGGCGACGGCGCGGCCGCCGGGGCGGTTGTCGGGCAGCACGCTGTCGACCCCGAGGTGGTGCCGGCCGACGACCGCGACACGTCCGCCCGCCTCCGCGTAGCGCTGCACCTCGAGCCGCATCGGAGCCTCGACCGAGGCGTCCACGAAGCCCGACCCCGCGATCAGGATCGCGCCGACCCGGTTGGCCACCAGGCTGCGTACCTGCTCGACCTCGGCCTCGGGGTCGCGGCCGCTGTGGCAGATCTGGACGGTGCGGCCGTGCTCGGCGGCGAGGCTGAGCACGCCGCTGGCGATCTCGGAGAAGTAGGGGTCGCCGATCTCGTGTACGACGAGCCCGATGGTCGCCGTGGATCCGCTGGCGAGCGAACGGGCATGGAGATTGGCGACGTAGCCGAGCTCGCGTGCCGCCTGGCGGACCTTCTCGGCGACCGAGTCGCTGACTCCGGGGGTTCCCGAGAGCGCACGAGAGGCGGTTGCGATCGAGACGCCGGACGCATGGGCGACGTCGATCAGGCGGGGGGAGCGGTTGGTTCGGACCATCGATGCCCCTTGTCGTCAGGATTGTGACCCTTGCCACACTAAGCGAGAGTCGGTAACGTCATCGTAAACGCTTACGTAAGCGCTTTCGTAGAGGAGAACCGCAGATGCCCTTCACGAAGACCCCCACCGCGAGCAAGCGGTCCCGAGCAGCGCTGACGGCCACCGCCGCCCTTGCCCTCGCGTCCACCCTCGCCGCCTGTGGCGCCGCCGAGGAAGGAGGTAGCGAGGACGAGATCGTGATCGGCATCTCGCTGCCCCTGACCGGCGACTTCAGCGAGCCCGGCAAGGGCATCCAGCGTGGCTACGAGGCCTGGGCCGAATACGTCAACGCCAACGGTGGCCTGCTCGGCCGCGACGTACGCCTCGAGATGCTCGACGACCAGTCCAGCGCCGAGCGCGTCGCGGCCGACTACGAGAAGCTGATCAACCAGGAGCAGGTCGACCTGGTCGTCGGGCCCTTCTCGACCCGCCTGGTGATCCCGGCCGCTCAGGTCGCCCAGGACTACGGCTACCTCTTCGTCGAGCCCGCGGGCGCGGCGCCCGAGGTCTTCGAGGAGGGCTTCGAGAACCTCTTCTACGCCGCCCCCGCGGTCGCCGACGACCACTACAAGCTCCTCGCCGAGCACATCCTCGCGATGCCGGAGGCCGAGCGGCCCAAGACCGCGGCGTACGCCTCCATGGACGACCCCTTCGCCCAGGGGACCGCCTACGGGCTCAAGGATGCCCTGGAGGAGGGTGGTGTGAAGACGGTCGTGGACGAGGTCTACCCGCCCAACACCACCGACTTCAGCAGCATCGCGGCCAAGATCGCCGACAGCAAGGCCGACATCGTCGTGGGCGGCAGCCAGTACCAGGACGGCGTCAACCTGATCGTCGCGCTCCAGCAGCTCGACTACCAGCCGAAGCTGGCCGCGTTCTCGACCGCGCCGACCGAGACCGAGTTCGCCGAGGCGATCGGCGACAAGACGCAGGGCGTCATCGCGCCGACCGGCTACACGACCAAGGCCGACTACCCCGAGAACCAGGAGTTCGTGAAGTTCTACGAGGAGAAGCACGGCGAGGCGCCCGGTGAGGACGAGGCCAACGCCTGGACCACCGGCCAGGTCGTCGCCGCCGCGGTCGAGGCGGTCGAGTGTGCGGAGCCCGACCCGGAGTGCCAGGCCCAGCTGATCGACTGGCTGCGCGAGAACGAGGTCGACACGGTCGTCGGGCCGCTGAGCTGGGACGACAAGGGCCGCCCGCAGAGCGCCCACATGATCCAGCAGTGGGTCGACGGCGAGATCAAGATCGTCCTGCCGGAGGACCAGGCCGAGGCCGAGTTCGTCTTCCCGAAGCCGGCGTGGTGAGTCGATGTCGGCTTCGCTCCTTCTGCAGAGCCTGATCCTGGGGCTGCTGCTCGGAGGCCTCTACGCCCTGCTCGCCGCCGGTCTGACGCTCTACTTCGGCGTCATGCGGGTCGTGATGATCGCGCACTCCGCGTTCCTGATCCTGGCTGCGTACCTGGCCTGGTTCTTCACCAAGCAGACCGGTCTCGACCCGCTGCTCTCGCTGTTCATCACCGTGCCGCTCTTCTTCGCGGCGGGCTACGGGATGCAGCGGGCGCTGCTCTCCCGGCTGCGCCCGGCGACGCTGACGATGATGTCGGTGCTGCTGACCTTCGCGATCGCGCTGGTCATCGAGGGCGGCCTCGGCTACCTCTTCTCCGGCACCCAGCGCCGGATCCAGCTCGGCTACTCCGGCGCGAGCCTGGAGCTGTGGGGTGCCCGGATCGCGGTGGTGAAGCTGATCGCCTTCGGGCTGGCCGCGGTCTCGCTCCTGGCACTGTTCCTGCTGCTCAAGAAGACCCGCTTCGGACAGGCGCTGCGGGCCACGATCCAGCACCGTGAGGCCGCCCAGCTGCTCGGCATCGACACCGACCGGATCGCCGGCTTCGGCTTCGGTCTCGGCCTGGCGACCGCGGCGGTCGGTGGCACCGCGCTCGCGCTCGACGCCACCATCTACCCGTCGCTGCACTGGCACTGGATCGGGCCGCTGATGGCGATCATCGTGATCGGCGGCCTCGGCAGCATCCCGGGCGCCGCGATCGCGGCGATGCTCCTCGGGGTCACCCAGGCGCTGCTGCAGATCCCGATGGGCACCACCTGGGCGCAGACGGTCTTCTACGTCGCCCTCTTCGCCACCCTCATGTTCCGCCCCCAGGGTTTCTTCGGAGGTCGCCTTGCTCAGCGCTTCTAGACACAAACAGAGCCGTACGTCCCCGGGCCGCTCGGTCCTGGCGACCAAGCTCGTCGCGGCTGCCGTCGGGCTCGGCCTCGTGCTCGCCTTCCCGGCGCTCGCCCCGGACCCGTTCATCCTGTCGGTGGGCGTGGTGATCGCCAGCTACGCCGCGCTCGCGGTGGCGTGGAACTTCGTCGGCGGACTGACCGGCTACATCTCGCTGGGGCACGCGGCCTACTCGGGGCTGGGCGGCTACGGCACCGCGCTGCTGATCACCGAGGCCGGGGTCAACCCGTGGATCTCGATGGTGGTCGCGGCGATCCTCGTGGGCGTGGCCGCGATGCCGATCGGGATCGCTTCGCTGCGAGTCCGCGGTGCCTCGTTCGTGATCGTCTCGATCGCGCTGGTGCTCATCCTGCTGCTGGTCGCGCAGAGCTGGGCCGGTGTCACCGGCGGGTCCAACGGGCTGCGGGTGCCGCGGCCGTTCGGCACCGACGTACTCCGGCCCGAACAGCACGAGCGGTTCTTCTACCTGTTCGTCGGGCTGACGCTGGTCGCGCTCGCACTGTGGTGGGTGATCGACCGGTCCCGTCTCGGCACCGGGCTCAAGGCGATCCGGGAGGACGAGGACAAGGCGCAGGCGCTGGGCGTGCCCACCTTTGCCTACAAGCTCGTCGTCTTCGTCGTCTCGGCGTTCTTCACCGCGATGGCGGGCGGGATGTACGCCCTCTGGTTCGGGTCGCTCGACCCGATCTTCCAGTTCTCCATCCTGACCGGCTCCTATCTGGTGCTGATGTCGCTGCTCGGCGGCGTACGCAGCCTGCTCGGCCCGGTCGTCGGCGCGGTGATCGTGGGCTACGCGGTCGAGTTCTTCAAGAACCAGTACGGCGACACCCAGCTGCACCTGGTCGCGCTCGGCCTGTTGCTCGCCCTGGTCGTGCTGTTCATGCCCGACGGGGTGATCCCGTGGGTGACCGCGCAGTTCGACCGGCTCCGTCCCGGCGGCACCTCGATCCGCGAGGTCGACGCCGCTCAGCTTGCCGAGGAGCGCAAGGCGCTCGAGGAGGCGAAGTCATGAGTGCTCATCCGATCAAGCAGAACCTGGCCATCGAGAACCTGACGAAGTCCTTCGGCGGCGTGCGCGCCGTCGACGAGGCGACGGTCAGCTTCCAGGAGGGCAAGATCAACGCCCTGATCGGGCCGAACGGGTCGGGCAAGACCACGTTCTTCAACTGCGTGACCGGGATGATCCGGCCCGACTCGGGAACGGTGACCTACCGCGGCCGCGACGTGACCGGCCACGCACCCCACCGGATCGCACGGGCCGGGCTCGGGCGCAGCTTCCAGCTGTGCCGGGTCTTCCCGCGGATGACGGTGCTCGACAACGTGCTCGCCGGAGTCCGCTCGACGGGCATCGTCCACCGGCTGCGCGGGGCGCACAACCCCGATGACGTCGCCCGGGCGCGCGAGCTGCTGGCCAGGGTCGGCATCGAGCACCTCGAGCGCAGCGAGGCCCGCGACATCTCCTACGGCCAGCAGAAGCTGCTCGAGCTGGCCGGGGTGCTGATGGCCGAGCCCGACACGATCATGCTCGACGAGCCTGCCGGGGGCGTGAACCCGGCGCTGATCGGCCGGATCGCCACCCTCGTGCGCGAGCTCAACGCCGAGGGCCGCACCTTCGTCATCGTCGAGCACAACATGGAGCTGGTGATGAGCCTCTCCGACCATGTCGTGGTCTTCGACCGCGGCCGGCCGATCGCCTCCGGTGCGCCGGCGGACGTGCAGAACGACCCACGAGTCCTGGAGGCCTACCTTGGTGTCTGAACCGCTTCTCGCGCTGCGCGACATCGAGGCCGGCTACGGCCGCGCGGCACTGGTCCTGCGTGGCCTCACGGTCACCGTTCCGGCAGGTCAGATCGTCTGTCTCGTCGGTCCCAACGGTGCCGGCAAGTCCACCGTGCTCAAGGTCGCCAGCGGCATGCTGACGCCACGCTCGGGCACCATCACGGTCGACGGCGTCGACGTCACCCGCAACGGTCCGCAGCAGATGCTCCGCGCGGGCATGGCTCACGTCCTCCAGGGCCACTCGGTCTTCAAGGAGATGACCGTCGCCGAGAACGTCGGGCTGGGCGCCTATACCGTTCGCGACGCGGCGGCGGTGGCCGAGCGGACCGACTTCGTCAAAAGCCTGTTCCCGGTCGTCGCGGAGCGCTGGCACACCCTCGCCGGCGCGCTCTCGGGCGGTCAGCAGAAGCAGGTCGAGTTCGCCCGCTCGCTGATGGTGAGCCCGAAGGTCGTGCTGCTCGACGAGCCCAGCATGGGCCTGGACCCGAAGACCACCGCGACCGTGTTCGAGCAGGTCGTCCGCATGCGCGACGCCGGTCTGGCGGTCCTGCTCGTCGAGCAGAACGCCCGGCGGGCCCTGGAGTCGGCCGACCTGGGCTGCGTACTCGATCTGGGGAAGGTGCACATCGCAGGGGCAGCCGCCGACCTGCTCGCCGACCCGCGGATGGCGGAGCTCTATCTCGGGGGAGCCGCGACGACCTCAGCAGGGGCCACCGATGGTCCCGAATAGGGGAAGGGAAGCACCATGAGATGGAAGCTGAACCGAATGATGGGGCGAGGCGTACGCGCCGGTGTGATCGCCCTCGCCGTTGCCCTGGCCGCTCCGATTGTCGGAGCGCAGGCCCATAGCACCGAAGGCCCCGGCCTGGCCGTGGTCAAGCCCCGGGCCAGTCTGGCCGACTGGGATCCGCTGACCGATGAGAAGTGGGCCTTCGAGGACGGCCAGGTGATCCTGACCGAGCCGGGGACGCCACAGCCGGGCCCGCGACGCCCCTTCGAGTACGCCATCGTCACGCAGGGCCCCGAGATCGGCTCGCTCACCTACCGCGCCGAGGTGCGCATCGACGAGGCCGTCACGGTCACCAACCGTGACGTGATCCTGGTCTGGAACTACCAGTCGCCGACGCGCTTCTACTACGCCCACCTCTCGACCGACAACACCATCTACCCCCACAACGGCATCTTCGTGGTCAACGACGCCGACCGGCTGCGGATCGACCACCAGTGGAACGGCACGGTCGGTGCCGCGCCGTCGATCACCGACGCGGAATGGCACGACGTACGCCTCGACTACAACGCCCGCACGGGCGCGATCGCGGTCTACCTCGACGGTGCCGACGAGCCTCGGATGACCGCCACCGACACCAGCTTCGCCGGAGGCCGGTTCGGCTTCGGTTCCTTCGACAACTTCGGGCGCATCCGTGACGTGACCGTCGCGGGCGTACGTCATCGCTGAACCTTCGGTAAGGAGAGAACAACCCATGGAAACCTCACGTCTATGGGGCAGACAGGCGCGGGCCGGCCTCGCCGTCGGCGCCCTGCTCGCCGCGCTGCTCACCCCCACGCTCTCGCTCAGTTCCGCAGGCGCCGCCATCCCCGGCAGCGAGCCCGTCCCCGACCCCATCCCCGAACAGCCCGTACGCAGCAGCCTCGGTCTCGTGCTCGAGGAGGTCACCCAGCTTCCTGCGACCGAGCCCTACCCGGCCCCCACCGACCAGCGCCTCGTACGCCACAACCGCATCAACTTCATCGGTGAGGTCCCCGACGGCTCGGGCCGGATGTACGTCCCCGACCTCAACGGGCCGATGTACCTGCTCGAGAACGGGCAGCAGCATGAATACCTGAACCTCCGGGACCACTTCGTCGACTTCTGGTCCGGTGCCGGGCTGGGCAGTGGCGCGGGCTTCATCACGTTCCACCCCGACTTCGAGAAGAACGGGCTCTTCTACACCACCCACACCGAGCGCTTCGGCGGCTTCGCGAAGACCCCGACGTTCCCGTCCCAGACCAACCCCGGCTCCGGGCGGACGGTCAGCGTCGTGACCGAGTGGCACGCCACCGACCCGACCGCGGACACATTCGCAGGAACCAGCCGTGAGGTGATGCGGATCGACTTCGCCGGACAGATCCACGCCATCCAGCAGATCGACTTCAACCCGACCGCTCGGCCCGGCGACGAGGACTACGGCCTGCTCTACATCGCCTCCGGTGACGGCGGCAACGGCGTCCGCAGCGACGACCCGCAGAACCTCGCCAATCCCTTCGGCAAGATCCTGCGCATCGACCCGCTCGCCCGCGACGGGCGCAACGGGGCGTACGGGGTCCCGGACAGCAACCCGTTCGTCGACCGGGAGGGCGCGATCGGCGAGATCTGGGCGTACGGCATGCGTGATCCGCACCGGTTCTCCTGGGACGTCGAGACGGGCCGGCTGCTGCTCGGCCACATCGGCCAGCACGCGATCGAGGGCGTCTACGACGTCCGGGCCGGCGACAACCTCGGCTGGAGCGAGATCGAGGGCCGGCTGCTCTACGACAACACCGACGAGTGCGCCCTCTACACGGTGCCCGACGACTACGACATGTCCGGCTTCACGCTCCCGGTCGCGTCCTTCGACCACGACCCGCCGGCCAACTACCCCTGCACCTCCGACAGCGGCCACGCGGTCAGCGGCGGTGTCGTCTACCGCGGCCGCTTCGACGACCTCCGCGGAAAGTACGTCTTCGGCGACCTGGTCAACGGCGAGGTCTTCTGGACCGACGCCCGGCAGATGAAGCGGGGGAGCAGCCGAGAGGCGACCCTGCACCAGATGCAGCTCTTCGACACCTCGGGCAAGCGGCTCTCGATGCAGGACTTCGTCGACCACCCGCGCGTCGACCTGCGCTTCGGTACCGACTCTCGTCGCAACCTCTACCTGCTGGCGAAGGCCAACGGGAAGATCTGGAAGGTGGTGAACACGGTGCAGCGGCCGTGGCCGAGCGAGGTCGTGCCGTCGCTGCGCGAGGACCTGGTCAGCTACTACGACTTCGAGCACCCCTTCGCGCCGGGGTCGCGCGAGGAGGACCAGGGCTTCTCACGGACGCTGCTGAACCAGGTCAACGGCGGCAACGCGATGCAGGTCACCGACTCTGCCTACCGGACCAGCAACAACGCCCTGCAGACCAAGCAGGTCGACCCGGAGGTCAACGGCAACGACGACTGGAAGGCAGGGTCGTGGAACCAGAACGGCGTCGCGTCGCTGGCGCCGTTCGCGGGAGCCGAGCAGATCACCGTGGCCGGCTGGTTCAAGGTCGACATGGACGGTCCCGCGCTCAACTCGGTGACCGCCGACCCGACGGACCGCTACAACGCCATCGGTCTGGCAGGGGTGCTCTCGGGCAACTCCGACGGCCACGGCGTACGCGCTCTGCTCGAGCTCATCAACGTCAACGGCACCCTGCGCCTGGTCGCGCTCGGCCGCCGGCTCGACGAGGGGGCGTCGCAGACGTTCGCGGCCTCGGCGGACTGGCAGACCCTGCTGCCGCGCGGGCAGTGGGTGCACCTGGCGGCGACGTTCGACTACACCACCGGGAAGATGGCGCTCTACCGCAACGGCAAGGCCGTCGAGGGGTTCTACACCTCGGCCGGTGACCCGTGGCAGGTCGACGGCACCGGCACCTCCGACACGTTGCCGCGAGGCATCAAGGTCGGCGGGTCGTTCCCGCAGGACACCGTCGAGCGAAACCCCTGCGACTGCCGGATGGACTCGCTGATGTTCCTCGACCGGGCGATCACGCCGGACGAGGCGCGGGCGCAGTACCAGCGGTTCGTCAACGGCCGCTGACGCCCGGGGGCTCCACGGCTCGGTCCATCAACGGACCGGGCCGTGGACCTCGCTACGGAGCCTGGCCATGGTGGTGTCGAGGTCGGCCGCGGTGCGGGCGGCGGCGCCGAGCTCGTCGCGCAGGGTCGAGGGGACGGTGCCGTCGTACTTGTAGTAGATCGAGTGCTCGACGCTGGCCCAGAAATCCATCGCGATGGTGCGGATCTGCAGCTCGACCGGGACGTCCACAGCGCGGTCGGAGAGGTAGACCGGCACCTTGATGATCAGGTGGAGGCTGCGGTAGCCGTTGGCCTTCGGCTCGGCGATGTAGTCCTCGACCTCGACGACGTCGACGTCTGACTGGCTGCCCAGCATCTCCATGATCCAGTAGACGTCGGAGACGAACGGGCAGACGACCCGGATCCCGGCGATGTCGCGGATCTGCTGCTCGAGCGCCTCGAGGGTGAGCGGGCACCCGATCTTGCGGGCCTTCGCGAGCAGGCTGTCGGGCGACTTCAGCCGGGTGCGTACGTGCTCGATCGGGCTGTGGTCGTGGGTGTGCTCGAACTCCTCGCGCAGGATCGCGATCTTGGTAGACACCTCGTCGATCGCGAACTTGTAGCGCATCCGGAACCTCGCCAGCTCGCGCGCCATGTCACGAGTCATGTCGCCGGCGCTCGTCTCGACGAGATCGACCAACCCGTTGATCGGGTTGTCGTCGACTGTTGTCATTGTCCCCTCCTGACAGAGTCATCTTTGCAGGCGGCGACAAGAAGATGATGCGGTGCCCGACACGCGACCGACATGCGACCGACACGCGATCGGCACACGAGGGCACGAGACCGAGGCGAGCGGCCCATACCTCACCGGGTCTTCCGTCCCTCACTTGGACACCAGGTGTGCAGCCGGATGGGTGCGCTCGATACAGTGACACCCCTCGGGGGATAAATACCCCTCGGGGGATACCAGGTCTTTCCGGGTTGCCTACGAGTAAGGACACTTCCCCCACATGCGCATTCTGCTGCTCGTCTCCGCGTTCAACGGCCTGACCCAGCGGGTCTGGTGCGATCTGAAGGAGGGTGGCCACGACGTCGGTGTCGTGCTGGCGCCCGTTCATGACGACTCGTCCCTGGTGGCGACCGTCGAGGCGATCGAGCCCGAGCTGATCCTGTGCCCGTTCCTCAAGCACCGGGTGCCCGAGGCGGTCTGGGGGAGCTACCCCACGGTCGTGATCCACCCGGGCCCGGTCGGTGACCGGGGTCCTTCCTCGCTCGACCACGCCACGCTCGACGGGCGGGACCGTTGGGGCGTCACCGCTCTGTCGGCCGTCGAGGAGATGGACGCCGGGCCGGTCTGGGCGACCGAGACCTTCGCGATGCCCGAGGTCCCGATCGCGAAGAGCGCCCTCTACAACGGGCCGGTCGCCGACGCGGCGATGGCCTGTGTCGCGGAGGTCGTCCGGATGGTCGCGGCCGGGGAGGCGCCGAAGCCCGCCGAGGAGTGGCCTACGGAGGTCGAGGGCACCGGTGAGCTGCCGCTGCTGCGTCGGAAGGCGTTCGAGATCGACTGGTCCGCGCCGGCCACCGAGATCGCGCGAAGGATCGCGGCGGCGGATGGCGCGCCGGGTGCTCCGGCGATCGTCGAGGGCAAGACGTACTGCCTCTTCGATGCGGTGGCGACCCCGGACGACCATGGCGAGCACGAGCACGGCACCGTGGTCGGTGTCGACACCGACGCGGTCGCGATCGCCACCGGCGAGGGCACCTTGTGGGTCGGCTACGCCGCGACGCTCGAGAAGAAACGCGGCCCGAAGCTCCCGGCGGCGTGGGTGCTCGACACCCGCCACGCCCCGTATCTGAGGATGCCTGACGCGTTGGCCGAGACGACCTACGAGCGCGACGGCGACGTCGGCTACCTCACCCTCCGCTCCTACAGCGGCGCGATGCACACCCAGCAGTGCCGGCGAATGACCGATGCGGTGCGCAAGGCGCTCATCGAGGACACCACGGTCCTGGTCGTACGCGGTACCGAGCACGCCTTCTCCAACGGCATCCATCTCGGTGTGATCGAGGCGGCGCAGGACCCGGCGGCCGAGGCCTGGGACAACATCCGGGCCATCGACGAGCTCTGCGTGGCGATCGCCGAGGCCGAGCAGCTGACCATCGCCGCGTTCACCGCCAACGCAGGTGCGGGCGGCGTGATGGCCGGGCTCTGTGCCGACATCACGGTCGCGCGCACCGGGGTCGTGCTGAACCCCTACTACGACATGGGCATCTTCGGCTCCGAGCTGCACACCTGGGGCCTGCCGAGCCGTGTCGGCACCGAGAAGGCCGATGAGCTGCTCGGTGCGAAGCTGCCGATCTCGGCTGCCGAGGCCGCCCGTATCGACATGGTCAGCGAGCTCGGTCCGCGCGACTCGGCCGAGTTCGAGGGCTGGCTGCGCGACCTGGCGAAGAGCTACACCGCACCCGAGGCGTACGTCTCGGCCCTGGCCGCCCGCGAATCACGCCGGGACCGTGCGATGCCGCTGTCCTACTACCAGAGCATCGAGCTGGCCGAGATGGCCCGCGACATCTTCGACGACCGGCACGGGTTCGCCGCGAAACGGAAGGCATTCGTCACCAAGGCCGCGCCGACCGAGACGCCCTCGAAGATCCGGTTCTGACAGGTGACCTGTTGACAGACTAGAACGTGTTCCACCAATCTGAGACGTGTGATCTGACTCACACGCCTCAAGGAGGAGCACGTGACCCAGGCGCCCCCGCCGCCCGAGATGACCTTCCAGAAGTCGGGCCGCGATCCTGCGGCGATCGGCACCGTGCTGGCGGAGTGGCTGGCCACGGCGCTGCCGCCCGGTGCCGATCCCGAGGTCGCCATCCTCGGCGGCATCGACGCCAACGGGCTCTCCAGCGAGACCGTCCTGCTCGACGTCACCTCGACGGTGGACGGGTGGAGGCAGACGAAGGCGTACGTCCTCCGGGTGGCGCCCCGCCCGGAGGACATCCCGGTCTTCGCGACCTATGACCTGCAGGCGCAGTACGACGCGATGCGCCTGGCCGGCTCGCTGTCCTCCGTGCCGGTGCCGGAGGTCGGTCTTGCCGAGATGAGCGGCTTGGTGCTGGGGACGCCGTTCTTTCTGATGGAGCGGGTCGAGGGGGTGGTCCCGTCGGACGTGATGCCCTACAACTTCGGCGACAGCTGGCTCTTCGACGGCTCTGCCGCGGATCGGGCGGCGCTGCAGAAGCGCTCGGTCGAGGTGCTCGCCGGGCTCCATGCGATCCCCGATGCCGCCTCGCGGTTCGCCTTTCTCGACCCGGCCGTGGCCGATCATCCCGGCGAGACGCTGATCGCTCGCAATCTGGCCAAGACGCGCGCCTGGTATGACTTCGCCTCCTCCGCCGAGGAGTGGGGCGGCCGCTCGCCGCTGGTCGAGCGAGGCCTGGCCTGGCTCGAGGCCAACCTGCCCGACGATGGCGGCGAGCCCGTCCTGTGCTGGGGTGACGCGCGGATCGGCAACATCATCTACCGCGACTTCGCGCCGGTCGCCGTCCTCGACTGGGAGATGGTCGGCCTCGGCCCTCGCGAGATGGACGTGACCTGGATGATCTTCGCCCACCGCATCTTCGAGGACCTGGCCGCGATGCTCGGCCTTCCGGGGATGCCGGACTTCCTCACCGCCGACGACGTCCGCGACGCCTATGTCGCCGCGAGCGGTGTCGAGCTCGGCGACCTGACCTGGCACGAGGTCCACGCCGCGGTCATGTGGGGCGTCATCTACCTGCGGATCGCCGCCAGACAGATCCACTTCGGTGAGATCGAGGCACCCGAGGATCCCGAGTCGGCGCTCTATCACCGGGCGATGTTCGAGGCGATGCTCGACGAGGTAGGGGCATGAGGGTTCCGGGGGCTCACGGGGAGTACGTCGGCGTCGGCCCGCTCGACGAGTACCCGATCCACCAGTTCCCGCGACCGGCGGCCTGGGCCGGCAGCAGCGACCGCAACTTCTACGACCGCTGCTATCTCAACGCCCACGACCGCACCGGCGACCTCTTCCTGATCACCGGCATGGGGTTCTACCCCAACCTCGGCACCAAGGACGCGTACGTCCTGCTCCGCCGTGGCGACGAGCAGACCGCCGTGCATCTCGGCGACGGTGCCGACCCGCGGGGCGGTGACCGGATGGAGCAGCGGGTCGGGGCGTACCGGATCGAGGTCACCGAGCCGCTGCGCAAGCTGCGGCTGGTGATGGAGGAGACCCACGGGGTCGCGCTGGACCTGCGGTGGGAAGGCTCGTTCGACGTGGTCCAGGAGCAGCCGCACGTGATGCGCCAGGGGGCCGCCACCGTCCTCGACGCACAGCGGTTCGCGCAGGTCGGGACCTGGGAGGGGGTGATCGAGGTCGACGGCGAGACGATCGTCGTCGACCACGATCGCTGGGTCGGCACCCGGGACCGGTCCTGGGGCATCCGTCCATCGGGGGAGGGCGTGCCGCCGGGCAAGCCGGCCGACCCGGGGTTCGAGGGGATGTGGTGGCTCTACGTGCCGTTACGGTTCGAGGAGTTCGCCGTCGTCCTGATCATCCAGGAGACGCCCGACGGCTTTCGCACGCTCAACGACTGCACCCGGCTGTTTGCTGACGGGCGGGTCGAGCAGCTCGGCTGGCCGCACGTCCGGATCCACTACCGGGACGGGACGCGGATCCCGGAAGGCGCGACGATCACATGTACGACGCCGGCTGGCGAGCAGCTGCTGCTCGAGGTCTCCTCGCTGCTGGGCTTGCCGATCCATGTCGGTGGCGGCTACGGCGGCGACTCCGACTGGACGCACGGGGTGTGGAGGGGCGCCGGGTTCACCGAGCGGCTGACCTATGACCTGAACGCGCCGGAGGTCGCCGGCCGGGTGCCGTTCGGCGTGATCGACCACGTCGGGCGCGCGGTCGCGCACGGACCGGGCGCCGACGGTGTCGAGGGCTGGGGGCTCTTCGAGCACGGGGTCCTCGGTCGCCACGACCCCTCCGGTTTCACCGACTGGCTCGACCGGGTCTGACGCTCGCCGACTCGGCGAGGGTGGTGCTGCGGTCAGCGGACGACGTCGGGCGTCATCAGATCCTGGTTCTCGTCGACCCACTCGCCCATCCGATCCTCACGGACGGCGCGCCACAGGTCGCGGTCGCGGGAGGGGTCGAGACGTACGACCGACTGGTCCCCGACCATGCCGGTGCCGTCGGTGGGGACGGTGAGGTAGCTGATGTCGTCGGTGCGGAGGTTGCGGAGCGAGGCGGCGAGCTTGGCCATCTGGGTGGTCGACCAGTCGTCGTCGACGGAGGCGTGCTCGGAGAAGAGGGTGAGAAGGTCGAGGACCTGGTCGGGGTTCTTGCGCAGCTCCTGGTTGAGGGTCTGCTTGAGGAGCGTGCGGAGGAAGGCCTGCTGGCGGGCGACGCGGTCGAGGTCGCCGTCCTGGAGCCCGTAGCGCTGGCGTACGTAGAGGAGCGCCTGCTCGCCGTCGAGGTGATGGCGGCCCGCCTCCCAGCGGACGTCCCGGGCTGAGTCGTAGACGGTCTTCGGGATGTCGATGTCGACGCCGCCGACGGCGTCGGTCAAGGCCTTGAAACCGTCCCAGTCGATGACCGCGAGGTGGTCGATGCGTACGTCGGTCATCTTCTCGACCGTCTCGACGGTGAGCCTGGGGCCGCCGAAGGAGTAGGCCCAGTTGACCTTGCCCTTCCCGTGGCCGGGGATGTCGACCCAGGAGTCACGGGGGATCGAGATCACCGAGGCGGAGTGCCGGTCGCCGTCGAGATGTACGAGCAGCATCGTGTCCGACCGCGCCTGACCCGGCTCCCAGCCAGGAGCCTCGGCGCCGGTGGTGGGGGCGTCGGAGCGGGTGTCGGTGCCGAGCACGAGGATGTTCACCGCGTCCGCGGCCGACCCGGAGGTGGGCTTGGCCGGCCGGTCGGTCAGCCCGGTGAAGGTGTCGGGCAGTCGGTTGATGTTGCCCTCCACCTTGGCCTGGAGCCACAGGATCCCGGTGAGTGCCGCCGCGCACAGCAGCAGGAGGCACACCAGCAGCCCGATCAGAGGCTTGCGGGCGCGGCGCCATCCGCGCGCGGGGGTCTCGCCCGCAGGATCCGACTGCGGCGGCACGGGCGGGTGATCGAGGAGGGCCACCCGAGTATGTGACCCGGCACGCCGCCCTGGCGGGGCCGAGATGCTCGCCATTCCTCAATTTCAGGCACCGGTCGGTAACGGCTGGTAACCAAAAATAGGTAGGCAATACGTCGTGCGGAGCGACTGAGTAAAGTCACTTTGCTGTACGGCGCTGTTCATGCCGGAGCTCGGGGTCTCCGCGTGTTTCCAGCCGCCTGGCTGTGTCTTGGGAGGGCGCAGCACGAAGATGACCAGGGGAGAGCTGTGTCGAAGTCAAGAGTCGGTCCGGACGAGCCAGCCCGGCTGCACGAGGCTGCCTCCGTGCTGGCCGGGATCAGGGCGGCGACCACGCTGCTCAACTCGCCGAGCGGGATCGACGGGATCGGCGAGGAGCGGCGCGCCGCGATGTCGGCGATGGTGCAGAGCGAGCTGGAGCGGCTCGAGCGGATGGTGCGCCGGCAGCAGCAGGCCGTACGCCCGGCGAACCCGGAGCCCACCGATGACGTCCGCGCCGAGGTGATCGACCTCGACGCAGTGGTCGCCACCATGGTTCTCGCCCACGAGGCCAAGGGCACCGAGGTCGCGTGGTGCCCCAGCCGGATGCTGGCGCTCGGCGACTCCGACCAGGTGACCGAGGCCCTCAACGTGCTTCTCGACAACGCCGCCGACCACGGCAGCGGCTCGGTCCGGATCGAGGTGCGTGCCGCCGGACCTGGAGACTCGTCGGTCGAGATCGCGGTGACCGACGACGGGCCCGGGGTCGCGCCGGAGCTGCGCCGCCGGATCTTCGCCCGGGGCGTCAGCCGACCGGGATCGGCCGGCCAGGGGATCGGGCTCCACACCGCCCGCGACCTGATGGAGCGGCAGGGTGGCTACCTCGAGCTGGCCGAGACCGGAGAGCGCACCACCTTCGTCCTCGGCATCCCGATGCTCGGCTGCGTCGACGATCACGACACCCCGACCAGGGGAGGTCGCCGTGGTGTCGCCGCGTAAACGGGTGAAGGTGGTCATCGTCGAGGACCACACCCTGTTCGCGGAGTCCCTCGAGCTGGCCCTCACCTTCGAGGGTTACGACGCCCACCGCATCGATCTTCCGGAAGAGCCGCCGTCGGAGGCCAAGCTCACCTCGCTGATCATGCGCTCCCAGCCACGCATCGTCCTGCTCGACCTCGATCTGGGGCAACACGGCTCGGGCGTACGCCTGATCGCCCCGCTCGCCAGAGCGGGCGCCGACGTCGTCGTGGTGACCGGCGCGACCGACGAGGCCCGCTGGGGCCACGCCCTGCACGCCGGGGCGCGGACGGTGCTGTCCAAGACGGTGCCGCTGGGCGAGATCCTGGGCACCGTACGCCGCCTCAACTACGGCCTCAGCGTGCTCGACGTCGACGAACGTGAGCGCCTGATCCGAGCCTGGGTGGGACAGGAGCAGGGCATCATCGAGATCCGCCGTCGCCTCGCGCAGCTCTCCCGACGGGAGTCGCAGGTGCTCGAGCACCTGATGGACGGCCTCACCGTGGGCGAGATCGCCAAGCTCCGCGTGGTCTCGGAGGCGACCGTGCGCACGCAGGTGAAGTCGATCCTCGCCAAGCTCGGCGTCTCCTCGCAGATCGCGGCGGTCAGCATCGCCCACAAGGCCGAGTGGCGGGCTGCCTGACGTCCCGCCGGCTCAGCGCGCGACCAGGCCGTCGTCGTCGTTCGTGCCACGCAGGACGTAGAGGGTGCCGGTCTGCGGGCAGCGCCAGGCGTCTCCCTGGGCGACCAGCGGCGCGCCGGCATGCCCGACCCAGCCCACCCGCCGCGCCGGGACCCCGACGACCAGGGCATGGTCCGGTACGTCCCGGGTGACCACGGCACCCGCCGCGACCATCGCCCAGGCGCCGATCGTGACCGGAGCGACGCAGACGGCGCGGGCGCCGATGCTGGCGCCGGTGCGTACGGTCACGCCGACCGCGTCCCAGTCGTCTCCGTCCTTCAGGGTGCCGTCCGGGTTGACGGCACGAGGCAGGCAGTCGTTGGTGAACACCACCGCCGGCCCGACGAAAGCACCGTCCTCGAGCACCGCCGGCTCGTAGACCAGCGCATGGTTCTGGATCTTGCAGCGGTCGCCCACCACGACCCCGGGACCGACGTAAGCCCCGCGGCCGATGATGCACTCGCTGCCGACGCGGGCGTGCTCGCGGATCTGGGCCAGATGCCAGACGAGGGTTCCGGCGCCGATCATGGCGCGGTCGTCGATGTCCGCGCTCGGTTCGATGCGGGGTTCGATCCGAGGTTCGACCCGGGGTGCGATCCGGGGCTCCGCCCCTATTTCCTCCATGGTCATACCGTCAGCAAAGCGGGACCGGGAGGCGTGCGGGGCGGCCTCGGCGCGGCGTACCCGATTCAGCGTAGGACCGCGGGCGAGGCCGCCTCCGAGATGAGGACCCGCGGCTTCGCGGAGGCCGAGGTGTCGAGGGACCAGACGTCGCTGACCGGCTCGTCCTCCCGCTCGAGGCCGTAGAGGACGGTGTCGTCGTCGAGCCACTCGATCTGGTCGTCGATGCTGTGGGTCTCGCCGGCGAGCACGGTGCGCCGCCCGGTGGCGAGGTCGAGCACCGCGGGCGCCCACCGGGTGCCGTCCTCGACGGCTTCTTTGAACGCGATCCGGGTGCCGTCGGGAGAGAGCGAGGGACACTCGACGTGGTCGGCGATCGTGGTCAGGGAACGCGCGGAGAGGTCGCCGCGGGCCAGGTAGGTCCGGCCGCCGGTGGCGACGGTGGCGTAGAACGTACGGTCGTCGTCGGCGAAGGTGACGCCCCAGATGTTGCGGTCGACGGGCGAGACCCGGCGGCCGTCGACGACCAGCTCGAACTTCTCCAGGTCCCCGTAGCTCGCCCCGCCGATCCGGCGGACGACGGTGCGCGTCGAGAAGCCGCTGACCATGTAGGAGTCGCCGTTGACGAAGACGGTCGAGGAGACCAGCTTCCCGTCCGGCGAGATCCGGGTGCGGCTGGGCAGCCCGGGCAGATCGATGCCGTCCACCTCGCGCCATTCCGTCCCCGGGGTCGAGGTCGTCAGGTCGGTCGCCCGGTAGCGGCTGACCACACCCCGCTCGGTCGTCAGGCAGGAGACCGACTTCGCCTGCGCGTAGACCCGGTCGCAGCTCAGGTCGGTCAGCGCGCGGGCACCGCCGGGGTCGGCCAGCGCCACCGCGCCGACATGGCCGTAGTCGGCATCGCGTCCGGTGTGCTGGAAGAGGATCCTGGGCCCCTCCTCGACTTGCGCAAGGGAGGTGGTCGTCGCGTCGGTCGCCTGGGACGTCCGGCGGTCGTTCTCGGCGATCGCCGAGAGGGCGTACGCGGTCATGCCGGCCGTGACGAGGACGACGACCGCGCCGAAGGCCGCGGTGCGCCGCGTCATGGGTGCACCTCGGTGGCGATCTCGGCGCCGCTTCGCTCCGACCCCAGGAACCGGCGCAGCACGGCGAGCCCGGCAGGGATCGCGGCGACCAGCACCACGCAGACGGCGAGCATCGCGACCCGGGGGCCGACGGCGTACCAGAGCAGGCCGAAGCCGGTCGCCGCGACCAGCCGGGCGAGAGCGACGGCGGTCTGGGCGGTGGCGATGCCGGTGGCGCGTACGGTCTCGGGGACCAGCCGTCCGGCCACTGCGGCCAGGGTGCCGTCGGTCGCGGCGTAGAAGACGCCGAGGAGGAGCACGGCGGCGCAGGTCGTCCAGAGCGCGCCGGAGCCGCTGGCGGCGCACAGGTAGGCGGCCGCGAGCGGGAGGTGGCCGAGCACGAGGACCTTGACCCGCCCGACGCGGTCCGCGAGCCGGCCCATCGGGACGGCCAGGGCGAGGTAGGCGAGGTTGGTGCCGACGTAGAGGACCGGGAACCACTGGGCCGCGAAGCCACCGGTCTCGAGCAGCGCCAGGTAGACGAAGCCGTCGCCGACGGTCAGGAGCGCGAGGACACCGGACACGGCCGTCACCCGGGTGAGGCCGGGGGTGAGCGCGGCACGCCAACGCATCTTGGCGCGTGGCGTGCGGCGCGGCCCGGCCCGGCGGACATCTCGGCGGACGGCCCCGGTGCGGAACGGGACGAAGAAGGCCATCGTGGCCACCCCGAGCACCGCGAAGCCGAGCGAGACGACCAGGACCGTGTCGTAGCCGTCGGCGATCCGCCACAGGATCACGAACGCCAGCAGCGGCCCGAGCGTGGCCCCGATCGTGTCCAGCGCCCGGTGGACGCCGAAGCTGCGGCCGAGGCGCGCCGGGTCGCTGGTGGCGGCGATCATCGCGTCGCGCGGAGCGGTGCGTACGCCCTTGCCGACGCGGTCCAGCGAGATCGCTGCGGAGATCGTCCCGAAGCCACCGGCGAAGATCAGCCCGAGCCGCGCGACCGCGCTCATCGCGTAGCCCGCCAGCGCCACCGGTTGTGGCCGGTCGGTGCGGTCGGCGGCCCATCCGGCCGCGATCCGCACCAGCGAGGAGACACCCTGGTAGAGCCCGTCGATGAGCCCGTACGCCACCGGCGAGAGCCCCACCACCGCGGTCAGGTAGAGCGGCAGGATCGCCGAGACCGACTCCGAGGAGATGTCGGTCAGCATGCTGACGATGCCGAGGGTGATGACCGTCCGGGAGACCCGCCCGCCGGTGCGCTGCGGCCCGGCACTCGTGGTGGGACGGTCGCTGAGAGAGAGGTACACCGGCGCTCAGGTCTTCGTGCGAAGGACGGAGTAGAGGCTGAAGTCGACGGCTCGACGGCCGGTTCGGGTGACCGTGACGCTCACCGTCTCGTCGCCGCGCTGCAGCGACACGGCAGGGGCGTTCTCGACCGAGGCCGTGGTGACCTCCTTGAACCCGTGCTGCGCGAGGCGGGTCCGGAAGTGGCGCAGTACGTCGCAGGGCCGCCGGCAGCTCGCGGTCAGCGCCACCTGGAGCACACCCTTGGTGGGCGTGACGCTGGAGACGTCGACGGTGGTCCGCGCCGGCGGCGCGAGAGCGGTCGGGTAGCCGGCGACGAGCGCGCCCTTGCGCACCGCCTGCTCGGGCAGCGGCTCCGAGATCAGCGCCGCCGACTTCGTACGCGGCTTCTCGGTCAGTCCGGGAAGGCCGGACTCGGTGGGGCTCGAGGCCGCCTCCGGCAGCGCCTCGGTCGCGGGCTCGGGATCCGACTTCGACTTCTGCCCGGACCCCGATCCGGAGCTCGCGTCGGCACCCGGTGAGCCCGACTGGGACGCCGACGCGCCCGCCTGAGCCCCGTCCTTGCCGGACGAGGAGTCGGCGAAACGTCCGGGCACCCAGAAGATCGTGACGCCGACGAGCACGCCGAGCAGCACGAGAAGAGCGAGACGCTTGAGGTTCACGAGACCAGTCGACGCGCTGGGGAGCCGCGTCGAGACCGATGCGTGTGCCGCGTACCAAATTTCAGGCAGCCTGCCGGACCGGCCACCGTCCGTGGAGTGGAGCCGTGCGACGTTGCCGTAGCCGGGAACTGTCCCGGCCGTAGCATCCCGGGGGACGGGCCACGTTGAACACCGCCGACTTTCTTCTCGAGCTAGCGCCCGAGGATTCGATCGCGCTCGCCGAAGCGGGTCGCGAGTACACCTTCGAAGAACTGCGATCCAGCGTGTCCGTGCTGACCGAGCGTCTCTCCACGCTCGGTCTGACCCCGGGTACGCCGGTCGGGATCATGGCGCCCAACGGGCTGTTCTGGGTCTCGGCCTATCTCGCGGCGCTCCGGATGGGTCTGGTCGTGGTGCCGCTGGCCGTCACGCTGCCGGCCGAGGAGGTGGTGGCCCGGGTGCGATGGGTCGGTGCGGATGCGCTGCTGGTGGGGCGCTCCCAGGCCGAGGCGCTGCGGCTGAGCCTGCCCAGGAGCCTCCCGGTCGTCGTGGAGCGGAAGGAGCGGCTCGTCCCGAAGCAGCGATCGGCGCCGGTCGAGCTGCCCGAGGCGGTCGACGTCGACCCGGACCAGGACGCGCTCTACATGTTCACCTCCGGCACCACCGGCGACCCGCGCGCGGTGCGGCTCACCCACCGCAACATCCAGGCGAACACGACCTCGATCCTCGGCTACCTCGACATCACCTCGGCCGACCGGATGCTGGTGGTGCTGCCGTTCACCTACGTCTTCGGGCTCTCGCTCCTGCACACCCATCTACGCGCCGGCGCCGCGATGGTCATCCAGCCGACGTTCGTCTTCCCGCAGGCGGTGGTGGACCGGATGGCGTCCGCGCGCTGCACGGGCTTCGCCGGGGTGCCCTCGACGTTCGGGATGCTGCTGCGCAACAGCACGTTCGGCTCCACGGCGGTCCCCACGCTGAGGACGATCCAGCAGGCCGGTGGCCGGCTGGCCCCCGCCCTGGTCGAGCAGATGGCGCGCGCCCAGCCGCAGGCGAAGGTCTTCGTCATGTACGGGGCGACCGAGGCCACCGCCCGGCTCTCCTACCTTCCGCCCGAGGAGCTCTTCTGCCGGCCGGGGTCGATCGGCCGGGGAATCCCGGGCGTGGACCTGCGGGTGCTCGACAGCGACGGGGTGCACGTCGAACCGGGCGCAGTCGGCGAGATCTGGGCCAGCGGCGCGAACATCTCGCCCGGCTACCTCGACGACCCCGAGGCGACGGCCCGGAAGATGCCCGGCGGGATGCTGCGTACGGGAGATCTGGCGAAGGTCGACGAGGACGGCTACATCTACGTGGTCGACCGGGTCGAGGACTTCATCAAGTCGTGGGGGCACCGGATCGCGAGCCAGGACGTCGAGGCTGCGGCGCTCTACCTGCCGGACGTGGTGGCTGCCGCCGCGGTCGGGATCCCGGACGAGGCCGCCGGCGAGCGGGTCGAGCTGGTGGTGGTGCGTCGGCGCGGGTCGGGCCTGCGGGGCGCCGACGTGATCGCGCACTGTCGGGAGCGGCTCTCGAAGCACATGGTCCCCGAGGTGGTCCGCTTCGTCGATGCGCTGCCGATGAACGCGAACGGAAAGGTCATCAAGCGCGACGTACGCGCGATGTGCCTGCGGCTGGCACAGGAACCGGCCGAGGGGCAGGACGACGACGTCGATGATGCGGACGATGCGGGTTTCGAAGGGGTCAAGGTGGGGTGAGGATGTCGGTGAGGAACGTGTCCAGGTCGGTGAAGCTGCTGGCCGGAGTGTGGGCGGGAGTGCTGGTCGTCGGGGTCGCCCTGGCCGGCGCATGGTTGCTGAGGAGTCCAGGGATGAACGACCAGGTCGCGATCACAGGGCCTTCCGAGTCCGAGCTGCGGGCCGTGGGCCAGACCAAGGTGCTCTTCGGGCACAACTCGGTGGGGATGAACATCATCGACGGGGTCTCGAAGGTCTACTCCGACGCCTCGGTCTCAGCGCCCGTCATCGCCGATGTCACCGGCGGGACCGTGGACGCCGAGGGTGAGGGCGCGATGCTGCGGCATGCCTACATCGGGGTCAACGAGGACCCGGCGAGCAAGTTCGCCGCCTTCGAGGAGGTGATGGACAGCCCGGCCGCGAAGGACATCGATGTGGCGCTGATGAAGCTCTGCTACGTCGACATCACCGCAGCCACCGATGTGCAGGCCGTCTTCGACGCCTACGTGTCCACGATGGCCGCGGTGGAGGCAGCGCATCCGGACGTACGTTTCCTCTACACGACCGCGCCGCTCACCGCCGACCGCAACTGGAAGTCCAAGGTCAAGGCGGCCCTGGGTCGAGACGACCAGATGGGGCCGGCCGACAACATCGCCCGGGAGCGCTACAACGCGATGATCCGGGAGAAGTACGCCGCCACCGGCCGTCTCGTCGACATCGCCGCTGCCGAGGCGGAGGGCACCGGGGAGCGCAGCCAGGACGGCACCACCTACTACGTGCTCAACGAGAACCTGACCTTCGACCGTGGTCACCTCAACGAGGCCGGCTCGGAGGCCGTCGCCGCGGAGCTGCTCAGGGTGGTGGCGACCCACAGTCCGGTCGCCTGAAGTGCAGACGTCGGGCGATGAGTATGCGATGAGCCTGCAGGGGGTCGGGATCGACGTCGCCGACATCCGGCGCTTCGCGCGGCTCCTGGCGATGCGCGGCTCCGGGTTCGCGGTGCGGTGGTTCACCGACGCCGAGATCGCCCAGTGCATGGCCGCGACGACCCCCGCCACGGCCTTCGCGATGAGGTACGCAGCCAAGGAGGCCGTCTGGAGGGCGCTCGGTCCCGGCGAGTGGTCCGGGCCGCTGCCGTGGCGCGGGATCACGGTGCTGGAGGATGCTCCTGGGTCGCTCTCGGTCAGCCTCGAAGGCCCTGCCGCCGAGCTCGCGACCCTGGCCGGTGTCACCGTGGTGCGGGTCGCCACCGTCCCCGGGCCCCGGATGGCCATCGCCACCGCCGTCGCCGAAGGCGACCCGATGCGAGGTGACAATGCCTGACCTTCGACTCGACCACATCGGCATCCAGGTCCGCGACCTGCACCGCACCGCCGAGGCCTTCGAGCGGCTCTTCGGCTACCGGCGCGTCACCGACCCCGTCGTGAACACCCGTCACGGGGTCCGCGGGGTCTTCCTGGAGAAGCCCGACTCTCTGCCCATCAAGCTCATCACACCGGTGACTCCTGGGCCGCACTCGTACGGCCTCCATCATCTGGCCTTCATGGCACCTGATCTCGAGGTCACGCTCGTCGAGCTCGGGGCTGCTGGGGCTCGTACGCTCAGTCCGCCGCAGCCTGGGGAGATGTTCGACGACGAGCTCATCGCGTTCGTGCGGGCTGCTGGGATCAACGTGGAGCTCATCACCACCGATCGGCGTCGGGGGCGGATCGACTGATCGTGGTCCGGTGGTCGAGCTTGTCGAGACCATGCTCCGGTGGTCGAGCTTGTCGAGACCACGTGTCGGGGACCAGCGACGCCCGGTGGTCGAGCTTGTCGAGACCACCCTGTGCGTAACCGTTTCTTCGTGGCGGATCTGGGCCGCCGACCCTTTCCTGAGGGTGTTCTCGATCTGGTCCGGCGTCAAGGACGGGCCTTCGGCCCGCCGGCTTCGCCGGCCGCTTCGCGGTCCTGGACTCCGGACCAGATCGAGAAAAGATTTGGCTGGCTATCGGGGCGGCGGCCCGGGTGCGGCGCAGCGAGATTCTTGTACGGGATCGGACTGCTTTGGGGTGGGATGGTGGCCCTTCGGGCCACTTACCATCCACAAGAACGACGATGTTTGCTGACCGCGAAAAGGCCTTTGACCTGGGAGAATAGGTGGATCGATCGGCCTGTAGAAGGTAGAATCAGACCCATCGCAGCACACCTCTGAAGGAGGATCGTGATGAGTCTCGGGCGCGAGATCGACCACTGGGATGCCAACCCTGGCGATGCGATCGACGCTGCCTTGAGCGCCATCGAATCCTCCTTCCACGACCTGCTGTCCAGCGATCCCGTCTATTGGCGGACCGAGCAGAAGAAGGACCTGCTCGAACGACTCGAGAAGCTCCAGGCCCAGCAGGCCGCGTTGAAGCTGCGGGTGCTCGCTACCGCCGGCGATATCGCTGAGGAGACCGGTGCGAAGGACGCCTCGGGGTGGCTGCGGACCGAGCTGCTCGTCGACAAGGCTGTTGCCCGCGCCCAGATCAAACTTGCCGCCAGCGTCGGCAAGTACGAGCGCGTCGCCGCAGGTCTCGCCGAGGGTGTCGTGTCCCCGGACAAGGCCCGGGTGATCACTCAGGCACTCGACAAGATCGAGACCGACCCGGTCGCGAGCCGCGAGGACCTGGTCTTGGCCGAGAAGCTGCTGGTCGACTACGCCACCCGGCTGACCGCCAACGAGCTCCGCATCGTGGGGAAGCGCATCCTGGCCGAGATCGATCCGGCCCGGTTCGAGGACGCCGAAGCCAAAGCACTGCTGGCCGATGAAGAACGCGCCCAGCAGAAGACCGCGCTCCGGATCTGGGACAACCACGACGGGACCGTCGGGTTCGACGGTGTCCTCCCGACCTCGGTCGGGATGCGGTTCAAGCGACTGGTCGAGGCCTACGCCCAACCCCGCAAGCAACAGCTCCTGGACAAGGGTGCCCCGTTGCCGCCGTGGGGACGGTTGATGGGCCAAGGCTTCGCCCGGCTGCTGGAGACCGTCGACCCCGCCAGCTTGCCCAGGCACGGTGGCGACGCCACCACCATCAACGTGGTGATCTCCCTGGAGGAGCTCCGCAAAGACCTCGGGGTCGCGACCCTGGGCTACGACGAGACCAACGGCACCACCATCAGCGCCGCGGAGGCCCGGCGGATGGCGTGCAACGCCACCATCATCCCCTGGGTCCTCGGCGGAGATGGCGAGGTCCTCGACGCGGGCCGGGCCAGCAGGCTCTTCCAGCCGATCCAACGCAAAGCCCTCCGGTTACGGCACAAGTGCTGCCAGGCCGAAGGCTGCGACATGCCACCCGAATGGTGCGACGCCCACCACCTCGACCCCTGGGCAACCGGCGGCAAGACGAATCTCAAGGACGGCGCCCTCCTGTGCCCACACCACCACCGACTGGCGCACAACCTTGCCTATGTTCATGAGCGGTTGCCGGACGGCGGCACCATCCGCTTCACCCGTCGCCCCTGAACCAGCAGGACGAGCACGGACCGCACCCCCCGCCGAGTCGGCGCAACTGTCCCGTCTGGCGCGCGTGAGTCGGCGTGACTGTCCCGTCTGGCGCGCGTGAGTCGGCGTGACTGTCCCGTCTGGCGCGCGCGAGTCGGCGTGACTGTCCCGTCTGGCGCGCGCGAGTCGGCGTGACTGTCCCGTCTGGCGCGCGCGAGTCGGCGTGACTGTCCCGTCTGGCGCGCGCGAGTCGGCGTGACTGTCTCACGCACCGGGTCGGAGTCCTTGCTGCGGTTCTGGCGACGTCGTCGCTGGACCCTGGCGCCGTTTCCACGCTCTATTTCGGGACAGATGCGCCGACTCGGCGTTGGGTAGCGGGACAGATGCGCCGACTCGGCGTTGGGTGGCGGGGCAGTTGCGCCGACTCGGCGTTGGGTAGCGGGACAGTTGCGCCGACTCGGCGGGTATCAGGTTCAGGGGCTTCAGCCGTCCGTGGAACCCTCCCGACGCCCACGCCGGATCTCGGTGTCGAGAGCGTCGAGGTGCTGGGTCCAGAAGCGGCGGAACGGGGTGAGCCAGGCGTCGACCTCGGCCAGGGGGCCGGTGTCGAGGGAGTAGATGCGGCGGGTGCCGTCGGGACGTACGTTGGCGAAGCCGTGCTCGCGCAGGACCTTGAGCTGCATGGAGACCGCGGGCTGGCGGATGCCGAACTCGGCGGAGATGGTCTCGACGACCTCGCCGGAGGTGAGGTCGCCGGCGGCGAGGAGCTCGAGGATGCGGCGGCGTACGGGGTCGCCGAGGACGTCGAAGGCGTGCAAGCGGCTACTCCGGGAATGCGGTGTAGGCGGCTACGCAGCGTTCGCCGGCGGCGCGGGCCTGGTCGGGGGAGGTGCCGAAGGCGATGTCGGCCTCGACCCAGGCTGCGGCGGAGCCCTGGGTGTGCTCGATCATCGCGGGCAGCGCCTCGGGGGACATCGGGTCCATCTTCTCGGCGTCGGGGGCGGAGAGGTGGAGGGCGAGGCCGAGCAGCATCTGCTCCCAGCCGATGCCGACCGCGCTCGGGCCGAACTCCTTCCACTGCTCGGGCGGGACGGGGGCGGAGTGCTCGAGCCGGAGCAGCGTACGGCCTCCGGAGGCGGTGAGGGTCGCGTCGACCCACGACTTCATGTCGCCGTAGTCCCAGGTGATCGACAGCAGCTTCGGGCGGTCGCAGGCGAGGATCTCGCCGCCGGCGTTCCCCTCGAGCTGGTAGCGGCCGCCGACCTCGAAGTCGCCGGTGACGGGCATCAGCCAGCGCGGGATGCGCTCCTTGGTGGTCAGCGCGTCCCAGACCTCGTCGGGGTCGGCGTCGTAGCTGCGCTCGACGACGAGCACGCGCAGCTCCTCGCCGCCGCGGGTCGTCGTGGTCAGCGCGCGGTCGACCGCGCCGAGATGGTCGGCAGGAATGAAAGGTGGTGTGCTCATGCCTGCCGACGTTATATCAATGAATCTTGATATTCAACCCGCTCAGCCGACGGGCAGGTGGGCCTCGGGTCCGACGAACCGGAAGGCGATCTGGAGCTTCTTGAGGCTGCGGGGATCCGGGGTCGACTTCGCACCGGTGCCGCCCGTCTTGAGCTCGAACTTCTTCCAGGCGGCGAGGGTGGCGTCGTCCACGATGCCGTTGACCACGAGGTTCGCTCCGGCCTTGACGTTGAGCGCGTTCTGGATCCAGCCCACGCCATGGGTGCGGATCCGCTTGCCCTTGCGCAGTCCTGCGGCGATCTGGAACTGCTTCTGGATGATCGCCAGGTTGGACTTGGTCTCCTTCGGCTTCCAGGCCGGCTTGGCCCTCGACCTCGCGTACGCCGCGTAGTCGAAGATCGTGGCCTTGACGTCGGCGGGGTGCCAGGTCTCGTCCGAGCCGACGCCGTGCTGGCCGCTGAGACCGAACGCGTGGTTGTAGTAGTCGGTGATCTGCGAGCTGGTGGCCAGGAAGCCGAAGAGCGCCGGGCCGCCGTCGACGAACTTGCCGACGGTGACCCCGAGGTCACGGAAGTCGTCGGTCCGGACCACCCCGGACTGCGGCGGCAGCGTGAATCCGTGGATGTGATGGCCGAACTTCGGCGGGAACCGGTACCAGCACGCGTAGCCGTTGGCCCGCAGCCACTTCTCCTGCGTCCTCCAGTTCACGCCCGGGATGTGCAGATCGGCGCAGGCGTCGTGATCATGGGTGCCGGCGGACGCCTTGACGGTGGTGTTGAACGGGGCCTGGACCGGGTCGGTGCGATCTCGCCGGGCTCTGGTGTGGTGTCAGACATGGAACCTCCTGGTTCTGGGTGGGACATGTCTCCACCTCTCAGCCTGTTCCGGTCAGCGCACGGCGAATCGCAACACCGGCGATCTACCCAGGACTGGCGATCTCGGCGACCTCCTCGACCAGCATCGGAGCCGCGTGGAAGTAGGCGGTCGTACGCCGCTTCTGCTCGATGTCGCGATAGACGCGCTCGACCTGCTCGACGGTGAGCCCGGTGGCCTCGGCGACGGCTGCGGTGGGGACGTCGTTGTTGAGGCCGTACAGGCACAGGTCCATCCGCTGGTAGGGCAGCGAGAAGTAGAACTCCTCCTGCGACTGCTCCAGCGAGTAGGTGTCGGTGGTCGAGGGCCGCGCCTGGATCTCCTCGGGCACACCCAGGTGGGCGGCCATCGCGTAGACCTGAGACTTGTAGAGATGCGCGATCGGCTTCAGGTCGGCGGCACCGTCGCCGAGCTTCACGAAGAAGCCCTGGTCGTACTCGAGCCGGTTCGGGGTGCCGGCGACGGCGTAGTTGAGCCTGTCGGCGTGGAAGTACTCCAGCGCCTTGCGGGCACGCTGCTTGAAGTTCGTCGCCGCGACGATCTCCAGGTAGGCCTCGGTGGTCAGTCGGTGGGTGCTCTGGGTGCCGTGCGGGTCCTCGACGACGACGGAGAACAGCCGGAACGTGTCGGAGTCGACCACGCTGGGGAGCACGATCTTCGACTTCCACCCCGGTCCGTACGCCGATACCACTCGCCGGATCGCGTCGTCGCGCCGTTGGTAGGCGCCGAGACCGACCAGGACGGGGGAGATGTCCTCGAGCACCGAGTCGATCCCGAGGGAGTCGGTCAGCTTCGTGCTGTAGCCGATCGTGTCGTCGGACGACTCCTGCTCGGGCATGTGCAGCGCGAAGACCCGCTCCCGGCCGAGCGCCTTGACCGCCAGCGCGGCGACCACGCTGGAGTCGATCCCGCCGGAGACCCCGAGCACGATGCCCTTGCGCTTGTTTGCCACCAGATAGCGGCGGATCGCATCGCCGATCCGGGTCGCCTCCGCCTCCTCGTCGAAGCGGAGCGTCTCCGGTCCGTACGCTGCGTTCTGGCTGGTCGTGGCTGTGCCTGTGATGGCTGGGCTGGTGGTCATGCCGAGGTCCTTCCGGTGGGCTCGAGGCCGGTGGGTTCGAGAGTGGTGTCGAAGACGGTGAGTGGTTCTGGTGGCACGGCCGCCGCGGCCGGGCCGGTGAGCAGCTCGCTGTGCAGCAGCTGGGTGGACAGCACGGCCACCAGGCGCATGTTGTCGGTGTTGCCGAGGCCGCGGCCCTGGGTCCGCCGGGCCTTCTCCAGCAGCCGCTGGACGAGCTCGGGACGGAAGACCCCGGCCGCCTCCAGGGAGGCGCCCGAGGTGACGTCGAAGACCCAGTCCGGGGTACCGCCGGCGAAGAAGGCCGCCGCGTCGGGTGCCCGGTAGGGCTGCTTGGGCCGGCGCAGGATCTTTTCGGGCACCAGGTCGGCGAAGGCCCGCTTGAGCAGGTGCTTCTCGTCCAGGCCGTGGATCTTGTGCTCGGCCGGGACCCGGCCGGCGAGCTCGGCGACGTGCGGGTCCAGGAACGGAAACCGGCCCTCGACGGAGTTGCCCATCAGCATCCGGTCCCCCTGGGAGGCGAGGATGTAGCCGGGCAGCAGGGTCGTCATCTCCAGCCACTGGGCGCGCGCCACCGGGTCCCAGGAGGCGGCCGCGGCGGGCATGCCGGCGACGACGACGTCGGCCGCGCCGCCGCCTGCCGAGCGGAGCTCGGGCCGCAGCATCGAGGCCAGCACCGCGGTGGAGTCCCAGCGTGGCCGGTGCGACATCGCCAGGTCGTCGGGCGAGAGGTTGCGCGAGAAGAAGCTCCGCGCGAACGCCGGCGCCTGGTTGGGGGAGCGGTGCATCCACGGGTAGAGCTGCTCGACCGCCGCCTCGGCGGCCGCCGGGTCGCGCAGCCACAGGTCGCGGATCTTGGCCTCGCGGAAGATGTCGTAGCCGCCGAGCACCTCGTCCGCGCCCTCGCCGGTGACGACCACCTTGAAGCCGGCGTCCCGCACCAGCCGGGAGAGCAGGAACATCGGCGCCGGGGCGGTCCGCAGCAGCGGCGACTCGGCGTGGCGTACGACCTGGGGGAAGACGTCGGCGATGTCGCGCTCGCTGACCACGACGTCGTGGTGGACGGTGCCGAGACGCTCGGCCATCAGCGCCTGGAAGCCGCCCTCGTCGAACTCGGCCTCGGCGAACCGCAGCGAGAACGTGTGCAACGGCGCGCTGGTGAACCCGGCAATCGCCCCGGCCGTGACCGCGGAGTCGATCCCGCCGGAGAGGTACGCAGCCACCGGCACGTCGCTGCGCTCGAACCGCAGCCGGGTGGCGGCCATCAGCGTCGTACGCAGCGCCTCGGCGTTGGCCTCCAGGTCGGTGAGCTCCTCGGCCCCTGCCTGTGGGAACGAGGGCGCCCAGTAGCGCTGCTCGACCTCCACGCCGCGACCGTGCCCGTCACGAACGATCAGGTAGGAGCCGGGCGGCACCTGGGAGATCTGCCGGAAGACCGTGCGTGGCGCGACCGCCGACCACAGCGTCAGCACCTGGTCGAGCCCGATCGGGTCCAGCTCGCGCGGGACGTCGGGGGAGGCGTAGAGCGCCTTCACCTCGGAGGCGAAGAGCAGCTGACCCGCCACGCGCGTGTAGAAGAGCGGGCGGACGCCGAAGCGGTCTCGGGAGAGCACGAGCGAGTCCGTGCGGCGGTCCCAGATCGCCAGCGCCCACTGGCCGTTGAACCGCTCGAAGCAGCCCGGTCCCCACTCCTCCCAGGCGTGCACGATGACCTCGGTGTCCGAGCGGGTGTCGAAGACGTGGCCGCGGGAGCGCAGCTGGGCGGCCAGCTCGACGTGGTTGAAGATCTCGCCGTTGAAGGTGACCCAGATCTGCCCGTCCTCGCGGCAGGAGCGGCCGGTCATCGGCTGGGTGCCGCCGGCGGTGTCCACGATCGCCAGCCGGGTGTGGCCGAGCGCGACCCTCTCGTCGCGGTAGTAGCCGCTGCCGTCGGGTCCGCGGTGGGCCAGGGCCCCCAGCATGCGTCGCACCAGGGCAGGCTCAGGCGACTCGGTGCTGCTCAGCACCCCACAGATCCCGCACATGGCGCTCCTCGATCGATCCCGGACGGTGCCCGAAGAGTTGCCCGCGAGGGCATCCCGGGACACCGGGATGGGGGCGTTTATCACCCAATGTCGGCATCTCCGGGCCTGATTTCGGCTCCCGGCCCTCTTCGGCTGACAGAACGGGAGGGCATTCGTAGACGTTCGTAGACAGGAGATGTGATGGCGGACGTACAGAGCACGATCGAGGGCTTCATCCTGGACAGCCTGCTGCTGGGTGACGAGACCCGGCTGCCCGGGCCGACCGAGTCGCTGGTCGAGTCGGGTGTCATCGACTCGACCGGGATCCTGGAGCTCATCGAGTTCCTCGAGGCGGAGTTCGAGATCTCCGTCGACGAGGCCGAGACCGTGCCCGAGAACCTCGACGGCGTCGCCAACCTGGTGGCGTACGTCGCCCGGAAGACGTCAGAGGCACAGAGCCTTGCTAGTTGACGGAGCTCGAGACACAGGCGACTTCGACGTCGACCTGGCCAAGATGTACGCGATCGTCCTCGACGGTCCGCGTACGTCTTGGCTGTCCAGGCTGCGGTTCTGGCTCTTCGACTACGAGCTGCACTGCGTCGCCTGCTACCGCTTCGGCCGCTGGGCGTCCCGGCTGCGCGCCCGCAACCGTCTGCTCGGCCTGCTGGCGCTGGGCGTCTACTGGTTCTGGAACCGGCGCAACATCCGCGTCCACCACACCGACATCTTCCGGCGCGCCGACATCGGGCCCGGGCTGCTGCTCATGCACCGCTCGGGGATCATCGTCGGTCCGGCCGTGGTCGGCAGCAACTGCGTGCTCCACCAGAACGTGACCATCGGACAGCGCATCGCCGACGGCGACCTGGGCGTGCCGAGGATAGGCGACGACGTCTGGATCGGTCCGGGCGCGGTGATCACCGGCGCGATCACGGTAGGCGACGGCTGCACCATCTCCGCCGGGACCGTGCTGTCCAAGGACGTCCCGCCGCACAGCCTCGTCGGCGGCAACCCCGGCCGGGTCATCGCCAAGGACTACGACAACAGCAACATGATCAACTACGTGATCGCCGACTCCGGCGGCTCGGCCGGCGAGGTGCGAGCGTCATGATCGCGAGCGTCGTGGTGCCGGCGCACAACGAGGCCCGGGGGCTGTCGGAGAACCTGACGGCCCTGCTCGACGGCCTCCCCCACGGGGCCGTCGACGTCGTGGTCGTGTGCAACGGCTGCACCGACGACACCGCCGCGGTCGCGCGGTCGGTCCCCGGCGTACGCGTCCTGGAGATCGCGGAGGCCTCCAAGGCGCGCGCGGTCGAGGTCGGCAACGCCGCGGCGGACGCCCCGCAGAGCACGCATGTCCCGCGGCTCCACCTGGACGCCGACGTACGCCTCACCGGCACCGACCTGCTCCGGATGCTCGACGCGCTCGACGAGGACGGCGTGCTCGCCGTCGCTCCCGAGCGGGCGGTGCCGCTGGCGTCGTCGTCCTGGCCCGTCCGCGCCTACTACCGCGTGTGGCAGGCCCTCCCCAGCGTACGCAGCGGCCTGTTCGGCCGCGGAGCCTTCTGCCTCAGCGCCGAGGGCCAGGCCCGGGTCGCCGCCGACGGCAGGGGCCTGATGAACGACGACCTGGTCGTCTCCGAGCTCTTCACCCCGGCCGAACGCCGCGTCGTCGCCGGCGCGACCGTGGTCGTGCAGCCGCCGCGTACGGTGAAAGACCTGGTCAGACGGCGGATCCGCGTCGCGACCGGCAACGCCCAAGCCGATGATCACGGCGCTCGGCACGGATCCACCTCGCTCTCGGACCTGCTCGTGCTCGGGCTGCGCAAGCCGGCGATCGGACTTCGGGTTCCGGTCTTCATGACAGTCACCCTCGTCGCCCGGATGCTCTCCCGAAGAGCTGTCCGGACCGGCGACTACACCACCTGGTTGCGCGACGAGAGTTCGCGAGCCTGATCCGAGAAGGAGCACGACTGTGAAGCTGCGAACGGGACTGGCCGCGTTGCTCGGAGTTGTTCTTGTCACCCCTGTCATCTCGCTGGTCACCGCGTCCAGCGCAAGTGCCGATCCGTGTGGCCCGGAGGGCAACGAGATCGCCTGTGAGAACAGCAGACCCGGTAATCCGTCGAGCGAATGGGGCATCACCGGCGCTGGGGACGACTCGATCCAGGGGTTCGCGACCGACATCAGCGTCGATGCCGGCAACCGAATCGATTTCAAGGTCGACACCGACGCCTCGGCCTACTCGATCACGATCTACCGGATCGGCTACTACGGCGGAGACGGCGCCCGCAGGATCACCTCGGTGACCCCGTCGGCGAACCTGCCGCAGAACCAGCCCAACTGCTATCGCGACACCACCACCGAGATCACCGACTGCGGCAACTGGGGGGTCTCGGCGTCCTGGAACGTGCCGGCGACCGCGGTCTCGGGTGTCTACATCGCCAAGCTGGACCGTGCCGACACCAACGAGTCGAGCCACATCACCTTCATCGTCCGCGACGACGACAGCAACTCCGACGTGGTCTTCCAGACCTCCGACACGACGTGGCAGGCCTACAACAACTACGGCGGCTCGAGCTTCTACGTCGGTGGCGGGAACGGAAGGGCCTACAAGCTGAGCTACAACCGTCCGTTCGCGACCCGCTCCGGCGGCACCTCCCACGACTTCTTCTTCGCCAACGAGTACCCGGCGGTGCGGTTCCTGGAGCGCAACGGCTACGACGTCAGCTACATCTCCGGGATCGACACCGACCGCTACGGCTCGCTGCTCACCAACCACAAGACGTTCCTGAGCGTAGGACACGACGAGTACTGGAGCGGGCGGCAGCGGGCCAACGTCGAGGCCGCCCGCGACGCCGGCGTGAACCTGCAGTTCCTCAGCGGCAACGAGGTCTACTGGCGGACGCGCTACGAGGCGTCGAAGGACGGCACCAACACGCCCTACCGGACCCTGGTCACCTACAAGGAGTCCTGGGCGCAGCAGAAGCTCGATCCGACCGCGGAGTCGACCGGCACCTGGCGCGACCCGCGCTACGCGCCGAAGTCCCAGGGCGGCGGGCTGCCGGAGAACTCCCTGACCGGCACGATCTTCATGTCCAACCTGACCGACCTGCCGGTGACGGTGAAGAAGTCCCAGGGCGGGCTGAGGCTGTGGCGCAACACCGGACTGGCCTCGATGACCGCCGACCAGACCGAGCTGGCCCCGCACACGGTCGGCTACGAGTCCGACGAGGACCAGGACAACGGCTTCCGACCGCCCGGCACGATCCGGTTGTCAGAGACGACCGGGTTCATCCCCGGTCAGTACATGCGCGACTTCGGGCGGACCACGGGCGACGGCACCACGACCCACGCGCTCACGCTCTACCGCGCCGCCAGCGGCGCGCTGGTCTTCGGCGCCGGGTCGGTCCAGTGGAGCTGGGGTCTCGACTCCGAGCACGACAACCCGTACCACGACGAGACCGCCGACCGGCGGATGCAGCAGGCGCAGGTGAACCTGCTGGCCGACATGGGCGCCCAGCCGACCACGCTGATGTCCGGACTGACCGCGGCCACGAAGTCGACCGACACGACCGGACCGACGGTCGCCATCACCTCGCCCACGGCCGGATCGACCCAGCCCAACGGCACCAAGGTGACACTCACCGGCACCGCCGTCGACACGGGCGGCGGCGTGGTCGCGGGGGTCGAGTACTCCCTCGACGACGGCACCTCCTGGCACCCCGCCACCGGGACGACCGCCTGGTCGGTGACGTACGTCCAGCCCGGGGTCGGCAGCACGCCGATACGGGTCCGCGCCGTCGACGACAGCGCCAACATCGGCGCCTCCGCGACCAGGAGCTTCAACGTCACCTGCCCGTGCAGCATCCTCGGGCAGCGGGAGGTGCCGACGACCTGGAACGCCGTCACCAGCCCGGCGACCCCGTCGGCCAACGACGGCGGTGCCGCCGAGCTCGGCCTGCGCTTCACGCCCCAGGCCGACGGGTACGTCGCGGGTGTCCGCTTCTTCAAGGGCGCCGGCAACACCGGCACCCACGTCGGCTCGCTGTGGAGCAGCAGCGGCGAGCGGCTGGCCCAGGTCACCTTCACCAACGAGTCCAGCGGAGGCTGGCAGTCGGCGACGTTCAGCCAGCCGGTCGCCGTCGCCGCAGGGGCGAGGTACACCGTCTCCTACACAGCTCCGGCCGGGCACTACGCCGTGGCGCCGTGGGCGTTCGCGGCGAAGGGGTTCGAGGCGTACCCGTTCGAGGTGGAGGGTGGCCACGGTGCCGCACCGGCGGGGGTCTACGCGAACGCGGGACAGTTCCCGGCGAGCTCCTACCAGAACCCCAACTACTTCGTGGACGTGCTGTTCACGACCACCGACGACTCGCCGCTGACCGCCACCAACCAGTGGCCGCTGGCCGGCTCCTCCTCGGTGCCGCGCAACACCACGGTGAGCGCCAGGTTCACCAAGCCGGTGGTCGCCTCGACCGTCGGGCTGCGGCTGACCGACTCCGTCGGCAACCAGGTGGCCGGGTCGACGGCCTACGATTCGACGACGAGGACGGTGACCTTCACCCCGTCCGCCAACCTCGCCGGGTTCGTCACCTACACCGCCACGCTCTCGGGCCAGGACAGCGGTGGGACGGCGGTCTCGACCGGAAAGACGTGGTCGTTCCGTACGGCCAAGCCACCGGCCACGGCAGGGGTCTGCCCGTGCTCGCTCTATGACGAGGACGCCACCCCGACGGTCCTCCAGGACCCGGAGAACGCGCAGCTGACGCTGGGCGTCCGGTTCCGGGCCGACGTCGCCGGCACCGTCACCGGGGTGAAGTTCTACAAGGGCGTCAACAACGCCGCCCCGCACACCGGCACCCTGTGGTCGGCCAACGGGGCCGTGCTCGCCCAGGGCACCTTCACCGACGAGTCGACGACCGGCTGGCAGACGCTGACCTTCACCCAACCGGTGCAGATCCAGGCCAACACCGACTACATCGCCTCCTACCGCACCAACGGCTACTACTCGGCCACCCCGAACGCCTTCGCCTCGTCCGACCTGTCGAAGCCGCCGCTGCGGGTGACCTCGACGGCCGGGGCGTACGCCTACGGCACCGGCTTCCCGGCGGCCACCTCGCCGTCGAGCTACATGGTCGACGTGGTCTTCGAGAAGGGCGCGCCGACGCTCACGATGACCTCGCGCAGCCCGGTTCCAGGGGCGGTCGAGGTGCCACGCTCGACCAACGTGGTGGCGTCGTTCTCCTCGGCGATCAACTCGGGCTACTCGGTGTCGGTGACCTCGGGCGGCCAACCGGTCCAGGGGACGACGACGCTCGGCAACTCCGGGACGACGCTCACCTTCGACCCCACGTCTCTGCTGCCCGCGGCCGCGGATGTGACGGTCACGATCAGCGGGGTCACCTCCACCGAGGGAGCCAGTCTGCCCACGCAGACATGGACGTTCCGGACCAGATCCGCGGAGACACCCGACAACCAGACGCTCTTCGGCGACGTGGTGCCCGCGGTCGAGGCCCAGAACGACAGCTCCCCGGTCGAGGTCGGGACGGTGTTCAGTCCCACCCGTGACGGGCGGGTCACCGCGATCCGGTTCTACAAGGGAGCCGGCAACGGTGGCACCCACGTCGGGTCGCTGTGGAACATGGCCGGCCAGCGGCTCGCCCAGGTGACCTTCACCAACGAGACCGCCTCCGGCTGGCAGCAGGCCACGCTGTCCAGTCCGGTCGAGGTGCAGGCAGGGGTGTCGTACATCGTCTCCTACCTGGCGCCGCAGGGGCAGTACGCGACCACGTCGCAGTTCTTCGCGACCGCCTACTCCTCCGGGGACCTGACCGCTCCGGCGGGCAACAACGGGCGCTATCTCTACGGTGCCGCCGGCGGCTTCCCGCAGTACTCGTTCGGGTCGACGAACTACTTCGCCGACGTCGTCTTCCAGCGGGCGGGCCCGACCATCTCGGTCACCGGGCGCGACCCGGAGCCGGGCGCGACCGAGGTCGCGACCTCGGTCAACCCGTCGATCACGTTCTCGACCGGGATCGCGAGCGGCTGGAACATGTCGGTCACGGCCAACGGGTCCTCGGTCGCGGGCTCGGCGGCACTGAGCAGCGACGGACGTACGCTGCGCTTCGCCCCGTCGGCGGCGCTGCCGGCCGGGGCGACGGTGTCGGTGACGGTCTCGGGGGTGGTCTCGACCGACGGGGCGAACCTGCCGACGCAGACGTGGTCGTTCACCACGGTCCCGCCGGTCGTGACAGAGGTCTCGCTGTTCACCGGCGTGACCCCGCAGAACGCCTCGACGTTCGACCTGATGCCGATCGAGGTCGGCACCGCGTTCACCACCTCGGTGGCCGGCTCGGTGACGGCGATCCGGTTCTACAAGGGCAGCGGCAACACCGGCACCCACGTCGGCTCGCTGTGGAACGCGGCCGGCACTCGGATCGCCCAGGTGACCTTCACCAACGAGACCGCGACCGGCTGGCAGCAGGCCACGTTGGCGACGCCGGTCGCGCTCACGCCAGGAGCGGTGTACGTCGTGTCCTACTACGCCCCCAACGGGCGCTACTCGTCCACCCCCGCCGCACTCACGCAGTCGCGGACGGTCGGCCCGCTGACGGCTCCGGGCGGAGCCAACGGCCGGTATCGGTACGGGGTCGGAGGGGGGCTCCCGAACCGATCCTGGAACTCCACGAACTACTTCGTGGACGTGAGGTTCCGCCCGGCGTCGCCGTAGGCCCGGCGAGCGGTCCCTAATTGGGGGGATAGGTGGGGCGAGGCTCTTCGGAGCCTCGCCCCACGCCGATTTCATGGTCGACATGACTGATGGTGAACCGCTCGGCGTGGCAGTGGTCGGGGCCGGTTACTGGGGGCCGAACCTGGTCCGCAACTTCCGGAACGCACGGGACTGGACGCTGGTCGCGGTGGTCGACCTGGACCTCGAGCGGGCCCAGGAGGTGATCGGGGGCGGCTCCGACGTGCTGGCCACGACAGACCTCGACGAGGTCCTCGCCCGCGAGGACGTGGACGCGGTCGCGATCGCCACCCCGGCCCGGACGCACCGAGGGCTGGTGGAGCGGGCGCTGCGCGCCGGGAAGCACGTGCTGGTGGAGAAGCCGCTGGCCGACGACGTGGAGTCGGGACGCAGCATGGTCGAGGCCGCGCGGGCCAACGGTCTCGTGCTGATGGCCGACCACACCTACTGCTACACGCCGGTCGTGCAGAAGATCCGCGAGCTGGTCGAGGACGGCTCGCTCGGCGAGATCCTGTTCGTCGACTCGGTGCGGATCAATCTCGGCCTGGTGCAGCCCGATGTCGACGTCTTCTGGGACCTGGCCCCGCACGACCTCTCGATCCTCGACTTCGTCCTTCCGGGCGGGCTGCGCCCCACCGGGGTGGCCGCCCAGGGCTCCGACCCGCTGGGTGCCGGGAAGGCGTGCGTCGGCTATCTCACCCTGCCGCTGGAGGGCGGGGCGATGGCCCACGTCCACGTCAACTGGCTCAGCCCCACCAAGATCAGGCAGATGGTGATCGGCGGGAGCCGGCGTACGTTGGTCTGGGACGACCTCAACCCCCAGCAGCGGCTGAGCGTCTTCGACCGCGGCGTCGACCTGGTCCAGCAGAGCGTGGACATCGCCGACCGCGCCGCCGCGACGATCTCCTACCGCCTGGGTGACACCTGGGCGCCGGCGCTGCCCGAGTACGAGGCGCTCTCCCGCATGGTCGGCGAGTTCGCCGGGGCGATCCGGGGCGAGCGCGCGCCGGTCACCGACGGGGCCGCCGGGCTCCGTGTCCTCTCCGTCCTGGAGGCGGCCCAGACCAGCCTCCGAGCCCGTGGCGCCCTCGTCGAGGTGGCCGCCGAGACACCTTCCCTGGAGCTGATCCGATGACATCTTTGAACGGTGCGAACGTGCTGGTGACCGGGGGTGCGGGCACGATCGGCTCGACCATCGTGGACCAGCTCCTCGCCGAGGGCGTGGCCCACGTCGACGTGCTCGACAGCCTGATCCGGGGCCGCAAGGCCAACCTCGACGACGCCCTCGCCTCCGGCCGGGTCACCCTGGTCGAGGGCGACATCCGCGACCGCGACCTCGTCGGTGACCTCACCGCCGGCAAGGACCTGGTCTTCCACCAGGCCGCCATCCGGATCACGCTGTGCGCCGAAGAGCCGCGCCTGGCCAACGAGGTGCTGGTCGACGGCACCTTCAACGTCGTCGAGGCCGCGGTCTCCGCGGGCGTCTCCAAGCTGGTCTACGCGTCCTCGGCCTCGGTCTTCGGCCTGGCCGAGGAGTTCCCCACGCCCGAGGGTCACCACCACAACAACAACGACACCCTCTACGGCGCCGCGAAGTCCTACAACGAGGGGCTGGTGCGGTCCTTCCGGGCGATGCACGGGCTCGACTACGTCGGGCTGCGCTACTTCAACGTCTACGGGCCGCGGATGGACGTGCACGGCGCCTACACCGAGGTGCTGGTGCGCTGGATGGAGCGGATCGCCGACGGCAAGCCGCCGCTGATCTTCGGCGACGGCCGGCAGACGATGGACTTCGTCTGCGTCCCCGACATCGCCCGTGCCAACATCCTGGCCGCCGCCTCCAACGTGACCGAGGGCGTCTACAACATCGCCTCGGGCACGGAGACCTCGCTGCTCGAGCTGGCCGAGGCGCTGCTGCGCGTGATGGGCGCCTCCGCCCTGGAGGTCGAGCACGGGCCCGAGCGTGCGGTCAACGGGGTCACCCGCCGGCTCGCCTCGATCTCCGCGGCCCGCGAGGACCTGGGCTGGACGCCGACGATCGGGCTCGAGGACGGGCTGCGGCAGCTGGTGGAGTGGTGGCGGCCGCTGCGCTCCGAGATCGCGGCGGGGCGGGCGCTTCAGGGTGGCGTCTCGTGAGCCGCATCAATGTCATGCAGCCCTGGCTGGGCGAGGAGGAGGTTGCCGCGGTCACCGAGGTGCTCCGCTCCGGCTGGGTCGCCCAGGGGCCGCGCGTGGCCGAGTTCGAGCGCCGCTTCGCCGCCTCCCAGCAGGCCGCGCACGCCGTCGCCACCTCGAGCTGCACGACGGCGCTCCATCTCGCACTGGTCGTCGCCGGAGTACGCCCCGGGGACGACGTCGTCGTCCCGTCCTTCTCGTTCATCGCGACCGCCAACGCTGCGGTCTACGTCGGTGCGCGGCCGGTCTTCGCCGACGTCTCGGCGGTGACCGGGAACCTCACCGCGAAGACCGTGCGGGCGGCCCTCACGCCGCGGACCACGGCGGTGATCGTGGTCGACCAGGGCGGGGTGCCGGTCGACCTGGACGCGATCCGGGAGGTCTGCGACCCGCTCGGCATCGTGGTGATCGAGGACGCGGCGTGCGGTGCCGGTTCGACCTACCGCGGCCGTCCTGTCGGCGCCGGTGCCGAGATCGCAGCCTGGTCCTTCCACCCGCGCAAGATCCTCACCACCGGCGAGGGCGGGATGATCACCACCTCGCGCGAGGACTGGGCCGCGCGGGCGCGGAAGCTGCGCGAGCACGCGATGAGCGTCTCGGCCGCCGACCGGCACGCCAGCCTGGTCTCCCCGCCGGAGTCCTACGACGAGGTCGGGTTCAACTTCCGGATGACGGACCTGCAGGCCGCGGTCGGCCTGGTGCAGCTGTCCCGGCTGCCGGAGGTCGTCGCCCGGCGGCGCGAGCTCGCCTCGGTCTACGCGAAGGCGGTCGCCGAGATCGAGGGGCTGCGCGCGGTCGCGGACCCGGCCTGGGGGACCTGCAACTTCCAGTCGTTCTGGATCGAGGTCGGCTCGGCGTACGGGCTGGACCGCGAGGGGTTGCTGACCGCCCTGGCCGAGGCCGGGATCTCGGCGCGGCGCGGAATCATGGCGGCGCACCGGCAGCCTGCGTACGCCTCCTCGGGTGTCAGCCTCCCGGCCACCGAGCGCCTCACCGACACCACCCTCATCCTGCCGCTCTTCCACCAGATATCGGACTCGGAGCAGGCGCGGGTCATCGACGTACTCCGGGGGGAACGTCGATGACCGCGCTCGTTCTCGTAGCCGCGAGCGGGTTGGCGGGGGAGGTCGCTGCGGCGGCCTCGGCCAACGAGTTCCGCTACGACGAGATCGTCGCCGTCGACGACAACCGGGAGCGCTGGGGCGAGGTGATCGGCTCCGTCGACGGTGTCGGGGGCGCCAAGGTCATCGGCCCGGTCGAGGTCGTCACCGACTGCGGTGCCGACCTGGTGATCTGTGCCGGAGCCGGGACGACGCGTCGCCGCCTCGCCGAGCGGCTGAGCGGCTACGGGGTCGCGCCGGAGCGCTACGCGACCGTCGTCCATCCGTCGGCGTCCGTGCCGGCGGGCTGCGTGCTCGGCGCGGGGACCGTGCTGCTCGCCGGGGTCGTGCTGACCGCCGGCGTACGCGTCGGGCGCCACGTCGTCGTGATGCCCAACGTCGTCCTCACCCACGACGACATCGTCGGTGACTACGCCACCCTCTGCGCCGGGGTCACCCTCGGCGGCGAGGTCGTGATCGGTGAGGCCGCCTATCTCGGGATGAGCTCCTCGGTGCGTCAGCGCACCACCGTCGGAGCCGACTCCGTCCTCGGCATGGGAGCGGTCCTGCTCAACGACCTGCCCGCCGGGGAGACCTGGGCCGGAGTGCCCGCCCGCAGTCTCAATTCACGTCAGGAGCTGATCTGGTGAAGGTGCCGTTCGTCGACCTCGGGGCGCAGCAGTCGGAGATAGAGGACGAGGTACGCCTCGGGCTGGACCGCGTCTTCGAGCGCACCGCCTTCGTGGGCGGACCCGAGGTGACCGCCTTCGAGAACGCCTACGCGGCCTATGTCGGCGCCGACCACTGTGTCGGTGTCGGCAACGGGACCGACGCGCTCGAGCTCGCGATGCGGGCGCTGGGCGTGCGGCCCGGGGGCGAGGTGATCGTGCCCGCGAACACCTTCATCGCGACCGCCGAGGCGGCCACCCGGATCGGCGCCGTGCCGGTCCCGGTCGACGTCGACGAGTCGCACCTGCTGATCGACCCGGCCGCGGTCGAGCGGGCGATCACGCCGCGCACGCAGGCGATCGCGCCGGTGCACCTGTTCGGGCAGACCGCGTTCGCGGAGCAGCTGCTCCCGCTCGCCGAGGCTGCGGGGATCGCGGTGATCGAGGACGCCGCACAGTCCCAGGGGGCCCGGCGTCACGGCCGGCCGGCGGGCTCGCTCGCGACCGTCGCGGCGACCAGCTTCTACCCGGGCAAGAACCTCGGCGCGGCCGGCGACGCGGGTGCCGTGACGACCTCCGACCCGGAGATCGCCCGGATGGTCCGGCTGCTCTCGGCGCACGGCTCGGAGACCAAGTACGTCCACGAGGTCGCCGGGATGAACTCCCGCCTCGACACCGTCCAGGCCGTCGTGCTCTCCGCCAAGCTGGCCCGCCTGGAGAAGTGGAACGAGCTGCGCCGACAGGCGGCCGACCGCTACCACCGTCTTCTCGACGGCATCCCCGGCGTCCGTCTGCCAGAGTCCGCGCCGGGCAACGTCGACGTCTGGCATCTCTACGTGGTGCGGGTCGCTGACCGTGACCGGGTGCTGTCGGCACTGCTGGACGCCGGGATCGGCGCCGGGATCCACTATCCGATCCCGGTGCATCTGACGGCTGCGTACGCCTCGCTGGGGTTCGGTGAGGGTTCCTTCCCGGTGGCGGAGAAGGCCGCGCGGGAGATCCTGTCGCTGCCGATGTTCCCGCACCTGAGCCCGGAACAGCAGGAGTACGTCGCCGACGTGCTCGCCGCGGCGGTGAGGCATGGGTGAGGTGCGTACACCGGTATCCATCGTCTGCGTCTACAACGACCCGGCGGTGCTGGAGTCGTGTCTGGAAGCCTCGGTCAAGGCCGGTCCGGAAGCATCACGGCAGACCGAGGTGATCCCCGTCGACAACGTCTCGGGTGAGTTCGCGAGCGCCGGTGCGGCGCTGAACCACGGCGCCCGGCTGGCGCGCAACGAGGTCGTCGTCTTCGTCCACCAGGACGTCTACCTGCACTCGCTGCCCGCGCTGGAGGCCGCCGCCGCGACCCTGCTCGCCGATCCGGCGATCGGGGTGCTGGGAGCGGTCGGGGTCAGCCACCGCGGCGAGGTCATCGGCGCGATGCGCGACCGGGTCGTCCCGCTCGGCCGATCCACCTCGGTCCCGGTCGACGTCGACTCGCTCGACGAGGTGCTCTTCATGGTCACCCGGTCCCAGGTGCTGCGCGAGCCGCTCTCGGAGTCGCCCGACCTGGCCTGGCACGCGTACGCCGTCGAGTACTGCCTCCGGATGCGCGCCTCCGGCCGCCGTGCCGCCGCCGTCGACATCCCGCTGACCCACAACAGCATGACCACCAACCTCGCCCGCCTCGACGTCGCCCACCGCAGCGTCGGGCACGCCTACGCGGGCCTGGTGCCGGTGCGTACGACCTGCGGGATCGTCGGCGGTGAGCACGGCGCCACCTCCTGGCCGGTCCGGCGCGCCCGCGGCGCGCGTCGGTTCCTGGGGGAGTCGGTCAGCGCCCGCCGGGTGACCCGCTCGCTCCGCAGTGTCGCGCGGCCCGTCCGTGGCCAGGTGGTGCTCGCCGACATCCGGCTGCTCGTCGACGACGTCGCCCGCCTCGCCGGCAGCTCCTCGATCCGCGTCATCGACCCCTCCCGCGACGGCACCGTCGGTGAGGCCGAGGGCCTCGAGCGCAACGGCGTCCCCTTCTCCGCCGCCACTCTCCGCTGGCCCGGTGTCGTCGCCGCCGTCGCCGCCACCGCCCCGGACCAGCTCCTCCTCGTCTCCGGCCTGCGCCCCGAGGAGATCGCCCCCCTCGCCGCCACCGCGTCCGCGCCCTATGTCGTCGGTCTCGCCCGCGACACCGGCCTCTGGCTCCTCGTCGGCGTCGAGCCTGCCGTCCTCGCCTCGCTGTGGAGCAGGCCGCGGAACCGGGCGTTCTTCGTGGGGTGAGCGGTGGGCGTCGGGATACCCGGTTAACCGGGTATCCCTGTACTTCTCAGGCAATGCAATGCCAGAGAAGTGCAGGGATTGCCGGAGAAGTCCGCCCGCTTCGGCCGTACGCAGGCGAATGAATGGAAAGACGGGCAACCGAAAATGTCGGTGGCCCTCGGCAGGATGCGAGGCATGACTCTCTCATTCGACGATTCCCGGCTCACTCCGATCGCCCTCCGCAAGGAGCTGCTCGACAACGGGCACAACGATCGATCGCTGGCTCAGGCGCTACGGACGGGAGCACTCGCGAGGCCGCGGCGCGGTGCCTACGTGGACGGGAGTCTCTGGGAGGGGCTCTCGGAGGAAGACCGCTACGCCGTCCGCTGCCGCGCCGCGTATCGCCAGTCGAAGACCGATGTGGTCCTATCGCACGTCTCGGCGGTGCCGTTCCGCGATGGGCCACTGTGGGGCCTGGATCTCGGCGAGGTGCACCTGAGTCGTCCAGACCATCGCACCGGCAGGCGGGAGGCCGGCGTACGCCAGCACAGCGGGAAACTGCTCGAGTCGGATGTCGTGACCGAGAACGGTCTACTGCTGACCTCGCCGGAGAGAACCGCCGTGGAGGTGAGCACCGTGGCTCCCATGGTCGCGGCTCTCGGTGTCGTCAATGATCTGCTGCACCGGAAGATCACGACGCTCAAGCGGGTGAAGGAGCGGTATGAGCTCTCGATGGAACACTGGCCGAACTCGCTGTCGACCCAGGTCGTACTGCGTCTGGCGGACCCTCGTATCGAGTCGCTCGCCGAGTCGTTGTTCGTCGGCGTCGCGTGGCTGCAAGCCTTACCGATGCCGATCCCTCAATACGAGGTGACGGACTCCGAGGGCAAGACTCGTCGACTCGACTTCGCGCTTCCAGAGCTTGGGGTCTGGTTCGAGATCGATGGCAAGGTCAAGTACGAGCGGCCGTACCGGGTTGGAGAGACAGCGACTGACGTGGTGCTTCGGGAGAAGCGGCGCCAGGACCGGATTGCCGAGGCGACGGGATGGCGCTGCATGCGGATCACATGGGCTGATCTGCAGGATCCGGTCCGCCTGGCTGCTCGGATCCGCGCATTCCTGGAATCTGTGAAGACGGCCCACGTGCCGCGGAGCGCCTGAGGCAGATTCCTTGCGTCCGTACCGATCCACACATCGTGGGTTCTCTGCAGCCACACGCGCAACAGCGCTCAGGCAATTCCTGCACTTCTCTGGCATTGCACTGCCAGAGAAGTGCAGGAATACCCGGTTAACCGGGTATCACGTCACGCCGGCGCCGCAACCGCGCCCGCACCGCCGCGGCAGCCCACTCGGGCGCGAGGTCGCGGACGCGGCCGGCGCCGCCGCGGCGGGTCTGGCGCCACAGCGAGATCCGGTCGGTGAGCGGCATCGCGCCGAGGAGACCGGCGGTGATGTCGGCGGAGGTGCGGCTGAACGGGTTGGTCGCCTGGACGGAGACGGTGAGCAGGTCGAGGTGGCCGCGGCCACGGACGGGTGAGACGAAGTCGTCGTCGAGGAGCTGGGGCATCCGGTAGAGCGACTCGGCGTCGGTGACCCAGCCGGGCCCGGTGTGGCACTCGAGGATCGCCTGGGCGGTGGCCGTGCCGCGCGTGATCCGCTCGCGCGGGCGCCGGACGAGGTCGAGAAGGGTGTCGCGCAGCTGGTCGGGGGTCTTCGGCCGCAGCATCAGATGGTCGATACCGGGGGAGTCGGAGCCCCACACCGCACACTCGGGCCGGTGGCCGCGGAAGGTCACCACCGGGTTGGCGAGGCCGCCCGACTCGAGCAGCGAGGTGAGCCCGGCGAACGGGAACGAGTCGAGGTAGACGTCGGCGGCGTGGTGGAGCGGGGCCACGTCGGCGAGCATGCCGACGGCCTGGATCCGCCCGGAGGTACGCCGCGCCAGCCCCGCCCACGGCTCCGACTCGGGGTCGGGGCCGGCGACCCGCCACTGCAGCCGGGGCTCGGCGGCCACGGCGGCCTCGACGGCCGCCAGGTAGGTGTCGCCGCCCTGGAACTTGCTCGAGTCGGCGGCGGTCACGACCAGCACGTCGGAGGAGCGGATCTGCCACTGGGGCTTCGCCGTCTCGCGCCGCTTCGTGCGGCCGCGGACGGCCAGCGGGCGGTTGCGGAGGACCGACCGCTCCATCGGCAGACCGCGACGGTGCAGGGCGAGATCCTGGCCGCTGCGGCGCAGGTGGACGACCCGGTCGTAGGCCCGCACACCCACCCAGAAGACGTGGTCGGTGTTGTCGATGTAGACCACCGGCGGCAGGCCGCGGCGGTCGGCGAACGCGAGTGCGGGGACCACGTCGAAGGGGTGGCAGTGGGAGACCACGAGGTCGGCGGTCGAGGCGAGCGCGCGCAGCCGCGCGGCGCGGTGCATCAGCGACCCGGGCGCGGTGTCGAGCATGGTCAGCCCGACCCGGTCCCCGAGCCGGGAGGCGATCTTCGCCGGCAGCGGCGAGGTCATGTGCCGAGTGGCGACGATCTCGTGGGAACGGTCGGCGAGCTGGTCGGTCCAGCCGGCGATGATCTGGGTGTGGCCCCCGCTCTGGTACATCTGCGTGACCACGTGCAGCGTGCGCGGCCCGGGCACCGGCGCGGACGTCGAGGGGAGCGACCGGCCGAGGTCGCCCAGCAGCAGTTCGAGCGGCTCGTACGCGAACCAGCCGGTGTGGTTGCCCCAGGCGAACTCCGCCGCGGCCTGGGCCAGGGCGGCCGCGCGCTGCGGGCGCCGTCTCCCGGCGGCTGCTGCGGCGGCGTACATCTGCTCCAGGGTGGCGTGGTTGTCGTCGAGACGGTCAGACATGGACGTCCTCGCTCCGGGTCGAGGGGGGCTCGGTCGGGGTGGGGGAGCCGGCACCGGAGCGGAACCAGCGGACGTCCTCGCGCCGGCGCCGCAGCAGCACCGCCCAGACGGCGGCGAGCACCAGACCGGTGACCGCGCAGGTCACCCAGACCGACGGCTGTGCGGCACGCAGCCCGATCGCCGCCACCCAGACGGCGACAGCGCCGACGGCTGGCAGGGCGGCTCCGGCCGCGAGGCCTCCGAGCCCGATCCCGGCCCGGGCGAGGTAGAAGAGGTGCAGCGGCAGGATGACGACGAGCCCGACCGCGAACGTGGCCAGACCGACACCGCCGACGCCGTCCCAGGTCGCCCCCGCCAGCAGCGCCGGCACCAGGGCGACCAGCCAGACGATCTGGATCGTCATCAGGCTGCGGGTCGAGCCGGCGATCACCAGGAAGTCGTAGGCGAGCTCGAAGGAGATCCGCAGCACCGCCAGCGCGCCGAGCCAGAGAAGTGGGGCCGCGGCCGCCAGCCAGACCTGACCGTAGACCAGCCGGATCACCTCCGGCGCCAGCGCGGCCAGCGCCGAGCAGCCCGGGAGCGTCACGGTCAGCACCAGCGCGGAGAGCCGGGAGAAGGCGTGCCGCATCCCCTCCGGGTCGCGCTGCAGCCGGGAGAAGATCACCGGTGTGACCTGCCGCAACGGTTTCGACAGCATCGTGACCGGCCAGCTGGAGAGGTTGAAGGCGACGACGTAGAACCCCAGCGCGGTCGCGCCGAGCGCGCTGCCGATGACGATCTGGTCGGCGAACCCCACCGCGAAGACCAGGATGCTGGTCACCGCGAGCGGCGTGCCGAAGCGGAGGAGCGCGACCGCGTGCGACCGGGAGAGCCCCATCCGCCACGGCAGCGGCGACATCCGCAGGAACATCACGGTGGTGACGGCCACGCCGAGGAGATGCCCGATGACCAGCGAGAACGGGCCCGCGCCGGCCAGCGCCAGGCCCAGCATGACCGGCACCGCCACGAGCGTGGCCATCTGGTCGATGAGCATCCGCTTCCCCTGCATCAGGTTGCGCTGCAGCAGCGCCGCAGGGGTGGCGGTGATCCCGCTGAGCACCACCGGGACGGCGAAGAGCGCCACCAGCACCGCCGCGTCCGGCTCGCCCATCGCCCGCGCGTAGGGACCGGCCCCGAGCACCATCCCCGCGGCGATGAGCACGCTCGCGGCGACCGAGATCGTGGTCACCGTCGGCGCGATCTCGCGCGGGTCGTCCTTCCAGCGCACGATCGCGAGGCTCACCCCGAGCTCGTTGAAGCTCAGCACCGCCATCAGGGCGAGGAAGGCGACGGCGTACGTGCCGTAGCTCTCCGGCCCGAGCAACCGCGCGACGAGGATGCCGACGACCATCGTGCCGAGCTTCGTCACGGCGGTGTTCGCGATGCTCCAGGCGAGGGCCGTATGGGGGCGGCCGTGTCCGTGCTGGGTGTCAGGCACCGTCGGGCTCCGTGAGGGTCTCGGTGCGGCGCTCCCGGCGTCGCAGCAGGATCGGGTCGATGCGTACGACCAGGTAGAGGGTCGCGGCGGCGCCGAGCATCCCGGAGACGGCGAACGCCCGCTTCGAGCTCCCGCCGACGGGGTAGACGACGGTCGAGCCGGGCGCCTCCTTGGTGGTCATCCGGAAGGCCTGGGCGACCTGGTACTCGTCCTGCACCCGGTCCAGCGCGGCCGTCATGTCCTCGACCAGCTGCTCCTTGCGCTCGCGGACGATCTCCGGGTCGGAGCCGACGACCTCGATGATCAGCCACTGGTCGGTGTAGTTGGGCGCCCACTGGCCGCCGGTGTCGGGCAGCCGGACGGTCCAGCCGTCGCGTACGCCCATCCCGATCAGACCCGCGTCGGTGGCCGTGAACTTCGGCACCTGCCGGGTGCCGGCGACGAGCTTGCCCACCACGCCGGCGGTGATCACCAGGTCCTCGGAGGTCGCCCGCAGCGCGTTCGGGTACTGCGCGTTCTTCGGGGCCAGGAAGACCAGATCCGTACGCGTCCAGTAGATGCTCCGGTCCTGGCTGGCGTAGTTGGCGACGGCGAGCGTGATGATCGCGCCGACCACGACGAACGGCCATCGCCGGACCATCGCCCGTAGCAGGTCCCACAGCGCCATGCCCTGAACGCTAGGTCCGGGGCCGCCATGTCCGGCCAGGTCAGCGGGGTCATCGCCCAAATCGGGTAGGAGCCCGGCGAGGTCGGTCCGGGCCGATCCGGGATGGGTACGTTCGGGCCCATGGTCTTGTCGGAGTTCGTCGGTGCGATCCGGCGGCGGTGGTATCTCGCGGTCGTCGGCATCCTGTTGACCGGAGTGCTCGGCTGGAGCGCGTCGGCCTTCGTGGCACCGTCCTACACCGCCCGGGGCCTCGTCCTGATGCTCCCGTCGAAGAACGCGGTCGGCCCCGGCGGCAACCCGTTCCTGGGGCTCGGCGGACTCGACCTGCCGGCCCGAGTCGTGGTGGCGTACTACACCAGCGCGCCCGCTCAGGAGGCGATCGCCGAGGTCACCCCGGGTGCCTCGGTCACGGTCTCGATGGAGGAGTCGACGCGTGGGCCGGTGATCGCCATCGACGTCAGCGCGGATACCGAGGCCAACGCGATCACGGCGCTGAACTTCGTCGCCGACTCCATCCCGGAGACCCTCGGTCGGCTCCAGGACGAGGTCAACGCGAAGGGCAACGCCCGGCTGCGCTCGCGACCGCTCGCGCTGGACGAGACCGCGGCGATCGACGGCAGCGGGCCGCTGCGGGCCCGCATCATGGCGGTCGTGCTCGGCATCGCGATGACCGCGGTGCTGATCTATGCGATCGACGGGATCGCGCTGCGCCGCCGGCTGGCCCGCGAGGAGCGGGGCACGTCGCTCGCCGCCCAGGACGTCGCCGACGACGAGCCCGATCAGGACGACCTCGACGACCTCGGCGAGGGTCGGGGCGTCCGGGACGACCACGTCGTCCAACGCCTCCACGGATGAGGTAGCAGCGATGGCCGTACGCCGTGGTGTCGATGCGGTGACGTGGCTGAGCCTCTACACGTTCGCCGTCTTCGTGATCCCGTCCTGGCTGGTCTTCCGGCCGCTGGGCAGCGCCGGGTCGGTCTCGATGCTGATGGGTCTGGGCAGCTTCGCGATCTGGATGCTGCTGAGCATCGGCCGGCCGCTGCCGGAGAGCCGGCCCCCGCAGCCGATGCGGCTGATGCTGGCCCTGTTCCTGTTCAGCGTCGGGATCACCTACGTCATCGCGATGTCGCGCCCGATCAGCCGCGACGAGGTGAGCCCGGCCGACGTCGCGATCCTCGCGATGGTCTCCTGGGTGGGCACGCTGCTGCTCGCCGGCGACGCCATCCCGAGCATGGCCAGGGTCCATGTGCTGGTGTGGCGCCTGGTCGTGGGCGGCAGCTTCCTCGCGGTCCTCGGCCTGGCCCAGTTCTTCGCCCGGCAGATCTTCGTCGACCGGATCTCGATCCCTGTCCTGACCCCGATGACGACGGTCGAGCTGGCGATGCGCAACGGCCTCGTACGCCCAGCCGGGACCGCCCTGAGCCCGATCGAGTACGGCACCCTGATGGGGATGCTGGTGCCGATCGCGCTCCATGTCGGCTTCCAGCACCGCAACCTCAACCCGCTCGTCCGCTGGACCCCGGTAATGCTGATCTGCATGATCATCGCCGCCTCCTCGAGCCGGTCGGCCTACCTCGGCGCCGCCATCGCGGTCGCGGTCTGCATGATCGGCTGGTCGCGCAAGCAGCGCGCGTTGGTGTTGGGACTCGCGGTTGGCGGGCTGGGGCTGGTGTTCCTGGTTGCGCCCCGAATCATCAACTCGGTGACCGGCATGTTCGTCGGCGCCGAGGAGGACCCGAGCGTCACCTCGCGCACCGACAGCTACGGGGTGGCCTGGTTCTTCGTCGACCGCAACCCGTTCTTCGGGCGCGGGCTGGGGACCTTCCTGCCGAAGTACCGCATCTTCGACAACCAGTACCTCCAGATGATGGTGAGCGTCGGGATCATCGGCGTGCTGCTCTTCGCGGCGTTCGTCGTCGCGACGTTCATCCAGCTCGCCCGGGTCTATCGGGCCTGTGAGGACCCGAAGACGCGCGACCTCGTCATCTCGCTCATCGGGGCCGCGGCGGCCGGCTTCGCCGGGCTCGCCTTCTTCGACGCGTTCGCCTTCCCGATGACGATGGGCACGATCTTCCTCGTGCTCGGGCTGGGCAGCGCGGTCACGCGTCTGGAACGTACGGATCGCTCAGGTCGTGCAGGGCAGGTTGCGCACCACGACGGGCTGGCCGGCGGAGTTCAGCGTCGCGGTTGACGCCTGCCACTGGGTGATCAGGCTGCACCTGACGTCGAGCGGCCCGAAGACCCAGCTCCGGTCGATCACGTACAGGTTCCGCACGCTGCCCGGCGTGCCGAGCCGGAAGGGGTAGCCACCGCCGCTCACGACCAGGCCGTCGATGTCGACGGCGGCGTTGTCCTGGTCGGGGTAGAAGAACGGGGCGGTGCCGCCACAGTTGTTCGTGTCGACGAAGTCGATGACGGTCTTCCGAACCGTGAGCGCACCGCCGCCGTACCCCTGGATGCCGTCGCCGTGCCAGTCGGTGCAGACGTCGGGGGAGACGACGCGTACGTAGGAGTCATGGATCGCCACGCCGCCGCAGGCCGACCTGCCTTGGGCCCGGAAGCCTTCCGGGACGCCGTCGATGAGGACGTTGCGCGCCGTGTAGCCGCCCGAGGTGACCGCCGGCCAGGCGTCGTCCGTCGTCGGGGCCGTGCCACGGACGATCTCGGAGTCCTCGATGACGAGACCGGTCGCGCAGGTGGCGCTGGTGTAGTTCGCGATCACCGAGCCGACGGCCTGCACCCGGCGCAGGGTCACGTTCCTGGCGGTGACGTTGATCGTCCCGTTCGTCACGCGCAGGTCCTCGACGACGGCTCCCGGTGTGTTGATCGTGTAGGTCCCGGTCACCGCCCGCTTCGGCTGCCACCCGTCCGGCAGCCCGGCCGAGGCGCGGGTCGGGAAGCCACCGGAGGGAGGGGCGGAGGTGGGCGTGGAGGCGGAGGTCGTCGGAGCGCCGGCCGGGGAGTTCGGTGAGCTCGGAGAGGTCGATGGCGCGCTCGGGCTGATGCTCGGCGACGGGCTGGGGCTCAGGGTCGGAGGTGCGACGGTGGGCGATGCACGGTGGCGTCGACCTGGTGGTCGATGGCCCGGTACCGCAGGGGCCGCGTGGTCGGAGCGGACGCCGACCTTCTCAGGATGAGCGGTCGCCGGTCCGAACGTCCACAGGGCACCGCCGGTGACGAGGGTGACCAGGACGCTGGCGAAGGCGGTACGTCGCCACCGGGTGGTCCTGCGGGAGTCGTGGGGAGGTCGGTCGATCCGTCGTCGATGCGTGCTCGGGGGCATGCTGTGCGAGGGCATGAATGCACCTGTTCGTATGGGATACCGGCAACGGCATCGACACTACGTTTGATCCTTCCCTGACAGGCACCCCCAAAACTCGGTATAAATGGCCGGTTTCGGGGGCTCGGAGGTCACTCGCAGGGTAGGTCGCGGATCGGTACGGGCTGGCCGGACGAGTCCATCGTGACGACCGCTGCGCTCCACTCGGTGACCACCGAGCAGTCCACGTCGAGCGGGTTGTAGACCCAGCTCTGGTCGACGACGTAGAGGTTGCGGACCGGACCGGGCATGCCGTTGCGGAACGGGTAGCCCCCGCCGGCCACGACCAGGCCGTCGATGTCGACCGAGTCGTTGCCCTGACCCGTGGGGTTGAAGAACGGGGCGGTGCCGTGGCAGTTGTTCTTGACGTCGAGGATCATCACCGTACGCCGCACCGTGACCTTGCCGCCGCCGTAGCCCTGCAGGCCGTCGCCGTGCCAGTCGCTGCACACGTCCGGGGAGGTGACCCGGACGTAGGAGTCATGGATTTTGACGCCGCCGCAGCGCTCCTTGTTGGAAGCGCGGAGCCCCTCGGGGACGCCGTCGATGACGACGTTGCTCACCGTGTAGCCGCCGGCCGAGACCGCCGGCCAGGCCTCCTCGGTCGTGGGCGCGCTGCTCCGGACGAAGTCGGAGTCCTCGATCCGCAGGCCGGCGTTGCACTGGCCGTTGTAGTCGTTGACCACGACCGAGGCGATCGCCTCGATACGGCGCAGCGTGACACCGGGTGCGGTGACGTAGATGACCCCGTTGGTGATCCGCAGGTCCTCCACGACCGCACCGCGGTGCCGGACCCAGAAGTCACCGGTCACCGTGCGCTCCGGCCGCCAGCCGTCCGGCAGCCCCGCCGACTCGCGGGTCGGGAACCCCTTGGCCGGCGGTGCGGCCGCGGTCGTGGACTTCGTACGCTCCGGGGCGGTCGACGGCGTGGGGGTCGGCGTCGGCGGGGTGGAGGAGGCCGTCGGGCTGGGATCGGCCGAGGGCGTGGGGGTCGGCGTCGCGCTCGCCGGTGGTGGGACCGTCGGCAGCGAGTCGGAGCCGACGTTGCGCACCTGGGCGGCGTTGGGCCACAGGAACCAGGTCGTGGCGGCCAGCAGCAGGGCCAGGCCCGCTACGACCGCGATCCGCCGGCGCCGGCCTGGCTTGGTTGGCATGTGTTCGCACCCGTTCGCGTCTCGATGACTATGTATCTTCGGCAATGTCTGCTCGACCCTGCCCGACCGCGAGGCCGGGGGCATCCTTCAAACTGGTTACTTCGCAACGGGCCGGCTCCTCGTCTCAGCGCAGCCTCTTGACGAGACCCGCCGCCTGGCGTTCCATCCGCCGGGCGATGCCCTGCCCGTTCAGGATCTGGCTGCGTACGCTGGCGCCGTCGTCGCTCGCGGTGATGCTGAACCTCGGCTGCAGCCAGGCGCCGGCCACCGCGTGGGCGCGGTCGCTGGTGTAGACGTGCTGGTAGCCGAGGCGGCGCAGATGACGCAGCGTGGTGCGGTCGTAGCGGCCGAGCGGGAGCGCCGCCTCCTCCACCACCTCACCGGCCGCCATGGTGATCTGCTCGCGGGCCTCGATCAGCTCGCGGCGTACGCCTGCGCCGTCGAGGCCGCGCCAGCTGACGTGGTTCATGCCGTGAGTGCCGATCCGCATGCCCGCCACCCGCAGGAGGCGGATGTCGAGGCGGTCCACGCTCCCCGGCAGGCCCAGCCGCCCGGCCAGGACGAAGAAGGTCGCGGTCAGGCCCCGGTTCAGCAGGCCCGGCAGCCCGAGGGCGACGTCGGAGTGGTTGCCGTCGTCGAAGCTGATCCGCACCTCGGGGCGGCCGGCCACGGCGTCCAGGATGTCCTCGTAGGCGTCCTGGCTGATCCAGTAGCGGTCCTCGCCCGGCTCCAGCTTGCGCTGGGGCTCGCCGATGCCGTGGAAGCAGATGTTGGTCACGTGGGCGGGCATGTTCTCCACGCTAAGGAGCCGGAGGCCGTGTCCGGTCGCCCGGCGCGAAGGCCTACCTCATACGGGGGATCTGCGCTCGGGAGGCCGCTCGGTGGGGGGCCGACGCCGTCGAGACTCATGACGTGTCGCACCGGATCCGCACCATCGCCGTCGTGGTGGTGACCTACAACAGCGCTCACCTGCTGGCCGATCTCCTCGCCTCTCTACCGGGTGGGCTCGACGGCCTCGGGTGGCGGCTGGTGATCGCCGACAACGCCTCGGCCGACGACACGGTGGCCGAGGCGCGTCGACTCGCGCCCGAGGCGACCGTCGTCGAGACCGGGCGCAACGGCGGCTACGCCGCCGGGATCAACGCCGGCGTCGCGGCCGCCTTCGCCGGGGACCCCGGCCTCGACGCGGTGCTGGTGCTCAACCCGGACGTACGTCTCGAGCCCGGCTGTGGCGTGGCGCTCGCGGGCGAGCTCGCCCTGCCTGCGGGTGGGCAGCCCGGGGTCGGTGTCGCCGTTCCCCACCTGGTCGACGCCGAGGGCCGGCTGATCGAGTCGATGCGCGGTGCGCCGAACCTGGTCAGGGCCTTCGCCGACGCCGTCGTGGGCGCCAACCGCGCCGGGAGGGTCCGGTGGGCGGGCGAGATCGTGGCGTCGCCGGCCGAGTACGAGCGCGCTCAGGACACCGACTGGGCCGAGGGCTCCACCCAGCTGATCAGTGCCGAGTGCTGGCGGGCGTGCGGGCCGTGGGACGAGTCCTACTTCCTCTACTCCGAGGAGACCGAGTTCCACCTGCGCGCCCGTGACCGCGGCTTCCGGGTGCGGTACGTCCCCTCCGCTCGCGCCGTGCACCTCGGTGGTGAGTCCACCACCTCTCCCGGGCTGTGGGCGCTGCTGGTCGCCAACCGGGTGCGGCTCTTCACGGTCCGTCGGGGACGGGTCCAGGGGGCGGCGTACTGGCTGATGGTGCTGGCCCGCGAGTGCAGCCGCGCGCTGCTGGGGAAGCAGACCTCGCGACGTGCCGTACGCACCCTGGTCAGCCCCCGGCGGATGAGCGCCCCGCGTGGCCCGGAGTGGGTGGCGAGCGCATGAAGGCCGTGCTCGCCCCGATCACGGCCGAGGACCTTCCGGCCGTCTCCATCTTCCTGCACCAGGAGCTGAACCCGCGGGTGCGGGAGCTGGAGTGGACCCAGGCGCTGCGGGTGCCGTGGGACGTACCCCAGCCCAACCACGGGTTCTTCCTCGCCGAGGGGGAGCGGGTGGTCGGGGCCTATCTCGCCTACTACTCCGAGCGGGCGGTCGGTGCCGAGAAGCTCCAGATCTGCAACCTGGGCGCCTGGTGCGTGCTCGACAGCCACCGCCACCAGGGGCTGCGGCTGCTGACCACGCTGCTCAAGCAGCCCGGCTACGAGTTCACCGACTTCTCGCCCTCGGGCAATGTGGTCGCGCTCAACCGGAAGCTCAAGTTCACCGACCTGGACACGACCACGTCGCTGGTCCCCGCGGTCACGCTGCCGGCGCGCGGGGTGCGGGTGAGCAGTCGTCCCGACGTACTGGACTCCGTCCTGCAGGGCGAGGAGCGGGACCTCTACGCCGACCACCGCGCCGCGGCGGCGGCCCGGCACGTGGTGCTGAGCACCGGCTCCGAGCACTGCTACGTGGTGGCCCGCAAGGACACCCGCAAGGGCGTACGCGCCTTCGCCTCGGTCCTCTACGCGAGCAACCCGGAGCTGCTCCGGCGGCATGCGCCGCGGCTGGCCACGCACCTGCTGAGGCAGCACGGCGCCGCGGCGACCCTGATCGAGCACCGGGTCGCCGGCGGTGCGCCCGCCGGGTCGCACCGGCTGTCGCGGTCGCGTCCGAAGATGCTGCGCAGCGACGCCCTCGATCCGTCCCGGGTCGACTACCTGTACAGCGAGCTGACATGTCTGGAGTGGTGAGATGACGTACGTCGCAGGACCGACGGTGGGGGGCGTGCCGGTGCGGCTGCTGGCGGAGCGGGTCGGGTCGACACCGTTCTTCGCCTACGACCGGGCCGCGATCGACGCCCGGGTCGCCTCGTTGCGGTCCGCGCTTCCTGCGGACGTGCACCTGAGCTATGCGGTCAAGGCGAACCCGATGCCGGCGGTGGTCCAGCACCTGGCCCGGAGACTCGACGCCCTCGATGTCGCCTCGGGGGCCGAGATGCGGGTGGCGCTCGACACCGGGATCGCTCCCGGCTCCGTGAGCTTCGCAGGACCGGGGAAGTCGGTCGCCGAGCTGACGCAGGCGGTCGCGGCCGGGGTGCTCGTCGAGATCGAGTCGCCGCTCGAGGCAGACCGCCTGGTCGAGGCCGCCGAACGGCTCGGTCTTCGGCCGCGGGTCGCGGTGCGGGTCAACCCGGACTTCGAGGTCAAGGGCTCCGGGATGCGGATGGGCGGCGGCGCGCAGCAGTTCGGCGTCGATGCCGAGACCGTGCCGCTGCTGCTCAAGACGCTGCACGACCGCGACGTCGAGGTGGCCGGCTTCCACGTCTTCTCCGGCTCCCAGAACCTGCACGCGTCGATTCTCGCGGAGGCGCAGGAGCGCACGGTCGACCTCGTGCTGCGGCTGGCCGACGACCTTCCTGCGGGGATGACCTACCTCAACATCGGCGGCGGCTTCGGGATCCCCTACTACACCCAGGACCGTCCTCTCGACCTCGGCCTCGTCGGCTCGCGGCTCGAGGAGCTGCTCGCCACCCGGGTACGTCCTGCCCTGCCGTCCGCGCAGGTCGTGATCGAGCTCGGCCGCTATCTGGTCGGCGAGGCGGGGGTCTATGTGACCCGGGTCGTCGACCGCAAGATCTCCCGCGGCAAGACCTTCCTCGTCGTCGACGGTGGCATGCACCACCAGCTCGCCGCCTCCGGCAACTTCGGGCAGGTCATCCGCCGCAACTACCCGATCTCCGTCGCGGCGGCCAGCGAGGGCGGGGAGGAGACCGTTCAGGTCGTCGGCTGCCTGTGCACGCCCCTGGACCTGATCGGCGACAAGGTGAGCCTGCCGCGGGCCGAGGTGGGTGACCTCGTCGTGGTCCACCAGGCCGGGGCGTACGGCCTCACCGCCAGCCCGACCGCGTTCCTGAGCCACCCGGCGCCGCTCGAAGTGCTCGTCTGAACCCCTGAACCCGTTGAACCCGAAGGAGTCCCCATGACCATCGACACCACCGAAGCGACGCTCGACCGGGTCGGCGAGGCGATCACCGAGGTGATCGGCCCCGACCACAGCGCCGGCACGCTCACCGCGGACACGCTGCTGTTCGGCTCCCTGCCCGAGCTCGACTCGCTCGCCCTGGTCGAGCTGATCACCGTCCTCGAGGACCGCTTCGGCTTCGAGATGGACGAGGACGACATCAACGCCGAGGTGTTCGAGTCGGTCGGGTCGCTGGCCGAGTACGTGCGCGGGCAGCTGGGGTGATGTCTGTCCCAGGGATACCCGGTCGACCGGGTATCCCTGGACCTGACGGGCACTGAAACGCCAGTCAAGTCCGTGTAGTGCCTGTCAAGTACGCCTGCTCGACCAGCATCTGAGACGCCGCCTGGTCGATCTTGCCGTTGCCGAGGCGGGGGATCTGGGCGACAGGGACGAGTAGGTCCGGCACCGAGTCCGGGCGCAGGACCGTCGGGAGACCACGACGGAGGTCGTCGATCTGGGTGGCCGGGCCCTCCACGAGACTGACCAGGTCGCCGGTGGGGGTGGCGGCGGTGAAGGTGGCCAGGCCGAAGGCCTGCTTCACCTCGGCGTCGAGGGCGTCCAGGTCGACGAAGCTGGCGCTGCGCTTGACCCGGCGCCCCGCGCGGCCCAGGCAGAAGAGGTCCTCGCCGCGGCGGGCGCCGAGGTCGCCGGTGAGCACCTTCTCCGGGCTGTCCCAGCGCGGGTACTCCCCGTTCGGGGCGCCGAAGAGGTAGCCGCCGGGCAGATGGGGCGACTCGATGGCGAGCAGCCCCTCGGCGGGCGCTCCGTCCTCGTCGGCCGACAACGACGTACGCCACGCCCCGACCGCGCCGCGCCCGATACCGAGCGCCCCGTGGACCGTCGGCAGCTCGTCGCCGGCATCGAAGCGGGCGGCACTGGCGAACCCGATCGTCTCGCTGGTGCCGTACGTGTTGACGACCGTCGCGACCCCGAGGTCGAAGACCCGCTGGGCGTCGGTGGCGGAGAGCCGGTCGCCGCCGGAGCCCCACACCCGCAGGGTTCGCGGGGCGGCGTCGACCCGTTCGGCGGCCGCGAGGTCGATGAACCGGGGAGCCAGCCGCAGGTGCGTCGCCTCCACCCGGGCGCAGAAGCCGAGCGGCCGGAGCCGGTCACCCAGCGAGCCGGACAGGTGCAGGGAGGCGCCGGCGGCCAGGGCGACCAGCAGGTTGGTCATCGCCAGGTCGTAGGAGAGGTGCGAGACCTCGGCCCACGCCGAGGAGGCGTCGAGGTCGAGCGCGGCCGCTCCGTGCGGGACGAAGGCATCGATCCCGGCCCAGGCCGACACCACGCCCTTGGGGCCGCCGCCGGTGGAGCCGGAGGACATCGCGACGTACCCGGCCGCTCGTGGTTCCGCCGCCGACGACGACGAGGCGACCGCCCGGATCCCCGACCGGTCGAGGACGACGTCGGGGTGGAGCGCCTGGACGAGCGAGCGGCGGTGCTCCTCGGGCGCCGACGGGTCCACGAAGCAGACCGAGAGGTCACCGAGGATCGCGGCCACGAGCGCGACGACCGCATCGGTGGACAGCGGCAGCGCGACCGCGACCAGCGGACGTGGGACGCCCGCGGCCGCGACGAGGGCGAGCCGCAGCTCCTCGGCCGCGTCGACCAGCCCGTCCGGGCCGACCGACGTCCGCCGATCCGCGATCACGGCCTCCGACAGAGGTCGGGTGCGTACGGAGAGGATGCGCTCGGCCAGCGGGTTCACAGAACGCGAGGCTAGGAGCCGCGAGCCGTCGGGGTACGGGCCTCGCGACTCACGATCCCCGGATTGGGGGATATGCCGTACATGCCCGACAAGCCGGTCCCCGCCCCCTCAACGCTGCTCCTATGGTCAAAGAGATCGTGGCAAAGACGCACGTGCTGATCATCGTCCAGAACCTTCCCGTGCCGCTGGACCGACGGGTCTGGCTGGAGTGCCAGGCGCTGGTCGCGCGCGGCTACGAGGTCAGCGTGATCTGTCCGAAGGGCCCCGGCGACCCAGGGCGCCAGCAGCTGGGCGGCGTACGCATCTACAAGTACAAGCCCGCGCCGCAGGCCCGCGGCGTGCTCGGTTACCTGCTCGAGTTCGTCTACTGCTGGATCCGCACGGCGCTGCTGGCCAACAAGGTCTGGCGCGACCGTCCGTTCACGATCATGCAGGCGTGCAACCCGCCCGACACCTACTGGCTCCTGGCCCGCATCTGGAAGCGCCGCGGCGTCCGGTTCGTCTTCGACCAGCACGATCTCAACCCCGAGCTCTTCCTCTCCCGGTTCGGCACTCCGACCTCCCTGCCCGCTCGCGCCCAGCTGGCCGCGCTGCGCTGGCTCGAGAAGCAGACGTACGCCGCCGCCGACCAGGTCATCTCGACCAACGAGTCCTACCGGAAGGTCGCGATCACTCGCGGCGGGATGGACCCCGACGACGTGACCGTGGTCCGCAGCGGACCGGACACCTCGGTGATGCGTCCGGTGCGGCCCCATGACCCGCCGCCCCACGCAGACCGTCACACTCTCGTCTACCTCGGGATCATGGGGCCCCAGGACGGTGTCGACACGGTGCTGGAGGTCATGGAGGAGCTCGTCCACCGGCGCGGCCGCACCGACGTCGACGCCGTGCTGATGGGCTTCGGCGACTGCCTCGAGGACCTCAAGCGCCGCTGCACCGAGCTGGGCCTCGACGACGTGGTCACCTTCACCGGGCGGGCCGGCTCCGCGCTGATCGCCCAGCACCTCAGCGCCGCGGCCGTCGGCCTGTGCCCCGACCTGAAGACGCCGCTCAACGACGTCTCGACGATGAACAAGACGATGGAGTACATGGCGTACGCCCTGCCGTCGGTCTCCTTCGATCTGGTCGAGACGCGGGTCTCCGCCGAGGACGCCGCGCTCTTCGTCCCGTCCGGCGACGTCGCGGCGTTCACCGATGCGGTCGAGTCGCTGCTGGACGACCCCGAGCTGCGCGTCGAGCTGGCGTTGCGGGCACGGGAACGGGCGGCGAAGGTCCTCGACTGGGGGCCGCAGTCGGCGGCGTACGTGCAGGTCTACGACTCCATGTGCGCGATCGGGGAGTCACCGAAGGCCGTCGAGGGGTTCGAGTACGTCGATCTGGACGACCCGGACGCACTGCGACAGTTCGTGCTCACCCGCGGACCTGCGGTGACGTAACCGATTTCGGGTATATGACCCGGACTTCGGGACCGCGGGCTTCGCGGATCCCCTTGGATGGCTCCTTGTGCTGAAATAGGAGCCATCGGCTCCTAGCAAACTAGGAGTCAACCCCACGTGACCCCCACTGTACGGATGCTCGGGACCCGTGGCGTGCCCGCTGCCCATGGCGGTTTCGAGACCGCGGTGGAGAACATCGGACTCGACCTGGTCGACCGCGGCTGGCGGGTGGTCGTCTACTGCCAGGACGACGAGCCGCACGCGGACCTGCGCATCGACTCGTGGAAGGGCATCGAGCGCGTCCACGTGCCGGCCCGTCACGACGGTCCGCGCGGGACGATCGAGTTCGACGTCGGCGCGGTGCGGCACGCCGCCCGGGAGGCCGCTCAGGACGGCAGCGTATGCGTGACGTTCGGCTACAACACCGGCGCGCTCAACTCGGTGCTGCGCTCCCGCCGCATCCCCAACATCATCAACATGGACGGCATCGAGTGGAAGCGGGCCCGCTGGTCCGGCCCCGAGAAGGCGTTCCTGTGGACGCAGGAGCGGGCTGCCTGCTGGCTCGGTGACCATCTCATCGCCGACCACCCCGAGATCGCCCGTCACCTGGCGACCCGAGTGCCGGCCGAGAAGATCACCACGATCGCCTACGGCGCGCCTCGTGTCGTGGACGCGCCCGAGTGGCCGGTGCTCGACCACGGGCTGGAGCCCGGCTCCTACCTGACGCTCATCGCTCGCCCCGTGCCGGAGAACAGCATCCTCGAGGTCGTCCGGGCCTTCTCCAGCCGCCGGTGGGGCCGGAAGCTGGTGGTCCTGGGTTCCTACGACCCGTCCGACGACTACCAGCGCGCGGTCCTGAAGGCGGCGAGCGACGAGGTCGTCTTCCTCGGCGCGATCTACGACACCGACATCGTCTCCGCCCTGCGCTTCCACTCGGTGGCGTACGTCCACGGGCACCAGGTCGGCGGCACGAACCCGTCGCTGGTCGAGGCGCTGGGCTGCGGCAACGCCGTGATCGCCCACGGCAACCGCTACAACCGCTGGGTCGCCGACGGCGCCGCGCTCTACTTCTCCGACGAGGCCGGGGTCGTCTCTGCGCTGGAGCGGGTCCTGTCCGAGCCCGAGCTCACCGCGTCGCTGTCCGCGGCCGCCCGTGCCCGGCACTCGGCCGAGTTCACCTGGAGCCGGATCACCGATCAGTACGAGGCGCTCATCCGCACCCACCTGCGCTGAGGTTCTCTAGACGTCGGTGGCGATGTCTGGCGCGCGGGGTGCGGCCTCGCGGGCGGTGTAGGCGCGGTAGGCGAGCACGCAGGCGACGGTGAGGACGGCGGCGGTCACGGCGCAGGCGGTGAAGAGCATGTGCCACTCGTTGTGGTCGGCCGCGGGCCCGGCGACGACGGCGGCGATCGAGCTGCCGATGAAGAGCGAGGCGGCGAAGCAGGCCACGACGGTGCCGCGCGCCTCGGGAACGATCGAGGTCGCCCAGGTCTGCAGCGAGGTGTGCAGGAAGGCCCAGGTGACGCCGAGCATGATCACGATGCCGATGATGGTGGGCACCGAGACGCGCATGGTCGCGACGGCGTACCCGACCGTCAGGGCGCTGCCGCCGATCCCCATCAGCGCCCAGCGGGGCAGGTGGCTTGTGAGTGTTTTGAGGACCTGCGAGGAGAGCAGGACCGCGATGCCGTACGCAGCCGCCGCCAGCCCCGCTCGCGCGGCGTCGACGCCCTGGGCCTGCAGGGCGGGGGCGAGGAGGGTGAGGACGCCCAGGACCAGGCCGCCCTCGACGAAGACGAGCAGCCCGACCACCAGCACCCAGCGGTTGCTGAAGGCTGCCCGGAACGCGGCTCTCACGCCGCCGTTGGTCGCTCGTGGCGGCTCGGCGAGCCTCCTCAGACCCCAGGCGCTGACCAGGGCCACGACCGCCGGCACCGCGAACACGACCCGCCATCCCGCCAGCTGACCGGTGATCCCCGCCGCTGCCGCCGCCAGCGCGGTCCCGACCGCCATCGCCGCCATCAGGTCCGAGAGGGCTCGCTGCCGGTGGGTGGCGGAGACGGTGTCGCCGACGTACGTCAGCGACGTCGGCACGATCGCCCCGAAGAAGGCCCCGGCGACGACGCGCATCACGACCAGGGTGATCAGGTCGGGTGCCAGTGCTGATCCCAGTCCAGCGATCCCTGCCCCGACGAGCGCACCCCGCATCAGACGGACTCTGCCGAATCGGTCCGAGAGTGCTCCCCACAACGGCTGACAGAGGCCGTACGCCAGGTAGTAGCCGCTCGCGATCGCCACCGCCTGTCCCACCGAGACCCCGAACGTCGTTGCGACCAGGACCAGGATCGGGCTCACCACGAATCTGTCGAAGCTGCTCACGAACGAGGCGATGGAGATCCAGACCGGTGGGCGGGTCGGGTCTGGGGGAGAAGGCACATCCTTCAGGTTAGTAAAGAACCGTTGCTTCGGGGCTGGTGTGGGCCGCCTACGTGGTTTCGAGGGTCTTCTCGGTCTGGTCCGGGGTTCCGGTGGTCGAGCTTGTCGAGACCATGCTCCGGTGGTCGAGCTTGTCGAGACCTCGTGTTGCGCCGGTGGTCGAGCTTGTCGAGACCCATGTGTTGCGGACCAGCGATGCGCCGGTGGTCGAGCTTGTCGAGACCCACGTGTTGCGGACCAGCGATGCGCCGGTGGTCGAGCTTGTCGAGACCCACGCGTTGCGGACCAGCGATGCCCCGGTGGTCGAGCTTGTCGAGACCACGCTGTGCGTAACCGTTCTTCGTGGCGGGTCTGGGCCGCCGACCCTTTCCTGAGGGTGTTCTCGATCTGCTCCGGCGTCAAGGACGGGCCTTCGGCCCGCCGGCTTCGCCGGCCGCTTCGCGGTCCTGGACTCCGGACCAGATCGAGAAAGATTTGGCTGGCTATCGGGGCGGCGGCCCGGGTGTGGCGCAGCGAGATTCTTACCTGTTTGGGTCGATGTTGAGGGGTGGAAGGGTGGCCCTTCGGGCCACTTATCATCCACATGGACGATGCCGTTCGCTGACCGCGAAATAGCCTTTGACCTGGGAAAATAGCTGGATCGATCGGCCCGGAGGAGGTAGAATGAGCCCTATCACAGCACACCTCTGAGGGAGGGGAGCGATGAGTCTCGGCCGCGAGCTCGACCACTGGGGAACCAACCCCGGCGATGCGGTCGACGCTGCTCTGAGCGCTATCGAATCCGCCCTCCACGACCTCCTTGCAACCGACCCGGTCTATTGGCGGACCGATCAGAAGAAGGACCTGCTCGAACGACTCGAGAAATTCCAGGCCCAACAGGCCGCGTTGAAGCTGCGGGTCCTCGCGGCTGCTGGTGACATCGCTGAGGAGACTGGGGCCAAGGATGCCTCGGGGTGGATGCGGACCGAGTTGCTGGTCGACAAAGCCGTCGCCCGGTCCCAGATCAAGCTCGCGACCAGCATCGCCAAGTACGAGCGCGTCGCCGCCGGGCTCGCTGAGGGTGTGGTGTCCCCGGACAAGGCTCGGGTGATCACGACGGCGCTGGACAAGATCGACGCGGATCCGGTCGCCAGTGCTGAGGATCTGATCCTGGCAGAGAAGCTCCTGGTCGACTACGCCACTAGGTTGACCGCCAACGAACTCCGCATCGTCGGCAAACGCATCCTGCGCGAGATCGACCCCGCCCGGTTCGAGGACGCCGAAGCCAAAGCACTGTTGGCCGAGGAAGAACGCGCCCAGCAGAAGACCGCGCTGCGGGTGTGGGACAACCACGACGGCACCATCGGATTCGACGGAGTCATCCCGACCTCGGTCGGGATGCGGTTCAAGCGGCTCGTCGAGGCCTACGCCCAGCCCCGCAAACAGTTGCTCCTCGACAAAGGTGCCCCGCTGCCGCCATGGGAACGACTCATGGGACAAGGGTTCGCCCGGCTCCTGGAGACCATCGACCCGGCCGCCGTGCCGCGTCACGGTGGCGATGCGACCACCATCAACGTGGTGATCAGCCTCGAGGAGCTCCGCAAAGACCTCGGGATCGCGACCCTGGGCTACGACGAGACCAACGGAACCACCATCTCGGCTGCCGAGGCACGCAAGTTGGCGTGCAACGCCACCATCATCCCCTGGGTGCTGGGCGGCGACGGTGAGGTTCTCGACGCGGGTAGGGCGAGCAGGTTCTTCCAACCGATCCAACGCAAGGCGCTGCGGCTCCAGCAGAAGTGCTGCCAAGCCGAAGGCTGTGACATGCCACCCGAATGGTGCGACGCCCACCACCTCAACCCCTGGGCCGCAGGCGGCAAGACCGACCTGAAGGACGGGGCCCTGTTGTGTCCGCATCATCACCGTCTCGCGCACAACCCCGCCTACACCCATGAACGACTTCCGGATGGAACCATCCGATTCACCCGCCGTCCCTGAAACCAGCATGTCCATGCGGCCACTCCACCAGGCCACCGACAACGCCACCGCCGACCAGCCTCGACCTCCAGTCGAAGCCGTACACCCACGCGTCCGCCCGAGTCAGGCCGCGCCAGACCAACCCGCACTCCACGAGTGGGCGCGAGCAGGGGGCGACTGCCACGTCGAGCACGCCGAGTCGGCGTGACTGTCTCGCCAGAGTTGGTCGAGTCGGCGCTGCTGTCTCGGCGGGGGCGGTCGAGTCGGCGCTGCTGTCTCGGCGGGGGCGGTCGAGTCGGCGCTGGTGTACTGACTTTTTGGGGCAATGGCGCCGACTCGCGGTGATTCGGCGGGACAGTGGCGCCGACTGGGCGGGAGAGGTTGGGACGATTTGCGAGGTGTCATCGGCTAGTGCAAGGGCCCGAACCCGACCCGGTCAACAGGGTGAGGGCGTCGCTGGTGAATCGTTCACAAGGTCGGGCCCACTGGCGTAGGCGCCGCGCGGCATGGCCCGCCGGGGGTGCGGCTGATCGCGCTTGTCGAGATGACCCCGCTACGGATACAACGATGCCCGGAACGCCGCAGCATGAAGCGCAGCCGACTCGGGCCACTCCCGCGCTGAGAGATCGGGGCGGTCGCCAGGTGGGTTGGCGGCGACTGCTTTCAACGCGCGCTCCAGGTCTTCGATGGTGAGGGCGCCTTCGAAGAGGTGGAGCCAGCCTTCGCCGACCTCCTCGGCGAGGCGGCGATTGACCTCGTTGTCGGGGGCGAGGACGGGGGTGTCGAGGGAGAGGGCCAGCAGGAGGGCGCCGGAGTTGTGCATCGCCTTGTAGGGCAGCACGACCAGGGCGGCGGCGGCGATCTCGGCGGCCAGGGTGGCGTCGTCGGCGTAGCTCAGGTCGGCGCTCACGCGGGGGTCGGTGTCGACGGCGGCGCGGACCCGGTCGGCGAGGGCGGGGTCGGCGGGGGAGCCGACGAGGCGTACGTCCAGGTCTGCCTCGGGACTGTCGGCGACCGCCTCCAGGAGCTGCTCGACGCCCTTGTAGGGCTTGATCAGGCCGAAGTAGAGGGCACGCCGGGGGTTCGGGGTGGTCACGGCCGGAGGCTCGATCCGCTCGAACCAGTCGCGGTAGTGGGCGTGGACGATCGTCGAGGCCGGTACGTCGAGCGGGGGAGCGGTCTGGTCGGTGAGCCGGATGACGTGCCGGGTGCGGCGCTCGAAGGCGTCGAGGAGCCGGTGGTCCCAGCGGGACAGACCGTCGGGACGAGCGAGGTTGTGCCAGGTGCGTACGACGGGGGTCCGGGTCAGCCGCAGTCGGGCGACGAACGCGGTGGTGAGCAGGCGGCGGGCCAGGCGACGGAGGGGTGTGCCTGTCGACGTCATCAGCAGCTCGGGCCAGTGCACGTGGAAGACGTCGTAGCGGCCCGCGATCGCCCGGGCGAAGCCGAACAGCACGACCTCGGTGTCGTCCCGGCGTCCCAGGGTCTCGACGAGCTGGACGATGTAGGGATTGGTTGTCGCGCGCAGCTCGCGTACCGATTCCATGACCCGGACCGGCCGGTCGCGGCGGCCGTCGCGCAGTCCCTCGAGGACCGCGGAGACGGGACGAAACGGGTGCAGGAGCTGACGACGTCCACCCCGCATCAGGATCTCGTACGCAGCCCCGACCGCCCCGCGACGCCAGGCCCGCTCCTGCTCCTGGCTGAGCCAGGTCCGCGCGAAGAGGGCGCGGTTGCGGATGTTGAAGTAGTAGTAGGCGGGTGACTTGGCGCGGGAGCCCTCGGCGCGCTGGGTGCCGCCTCCGGAGTGGATCGCGGTGGCGCCGTCGACGATCGCGACCCGGCCGCCGAACGCCCGGGCGCGGGCGCACAGGTCGACGTCCTCCCAGTAGAGGAAGTAACGCTCGTCGAAGCCGGTCAGCCGCTCCCACAGCTCACGGGTGACCGCGAAGCAGGCTCCGGTGATCCACGGCAGGGTCTCCGCCCCCGGATGCTCGGCGCGACGTCGCCACGGGCGCATCGTCCCGGTGTCGAGGTCGAGATCGAGTCCCGCAGAGGCGACCGACCCGTCCGGGCCGAGCACGGTCGGACCGGCGAGCAGCAGCGGCTCGGCCTCGACGGCGGCCACGAGGCGTACCGCCGACTCGGCGTCGATCGTGGCATCCGGGTTGAGGAAGAGGAGCACCTCGGCGCCCTCGGCCAGCGCGGCCGCGGCGCCCAGGTTGCAGCCGGCACCGAAGCCGGTGTTGGTGCCCGGGAAGACGCCGGTCCAGCCCTCGCGCTCGCAGAGGGCCCGGACGGTGGCGCGGTGGGCGTCGGTCGAGTGGTTGTCGACCACGACGATCCGAGCAGGCCGGAGGGCGGCGGCGACCCGGGCCGTGTGCCGTTCGAGCAGCGCCGGGTCGCCGTAGCTGACCACGACCACGGCGACCCGCGCGAGGTCGGTCATCGGGTCACCTGGGAGGGGCTGTCCAGCGCCCGCAGCTCGCGCCACCACTTGCGCAGCGCGACGGCCAGCGCGGCGGCGTTGCAGACGAAGACCAGCGTGTAGGTCCACCAGAAGAGCATCCCGAAGCCGAGCAGCACGAACATCCAGCACTGCGCGCCGTAGTCCATCGGCAGCAGCGCCCACTTGCGCAGCGGGTTCTCGTGCACCGCTGCTGACGGCGACCCGGACGAAGCCGGACGCAGCGTCGGCATCAGGATCAGCCCGAAGTAGGTCACCACGGCGACCACCTCGAACCCCAGCGGCACCAGCAGCCACCCGTCGGCACGCGGACCGAAGCGATAGCAGGAGACGAGCACCGCCAGATGCAGGCCGGCCGTCTTGAAGCAGTCGATGGTGTGGTCGAGCCACTCGCCCGAGCGTGACCCGCCACCCCGGAGCCGGGCGAGCTGGCCGTCGGACGAGTCGAGCACGTAGCCCGCGGCCAGCAGCACCGCGACCACGACCCCGGTCCACCAGCGAGGCTCGACCAGCGCGAGCATCGCGAGCCCGGCGGCCGAGAACGTCGCGCTCACTGCCGTCACCTGGTTGGGCGTCGCACCGATCGTGTGTGCGGCCGCGGCGACGACCCGGCCGGCGGGCCGGTTCACGAGCCGTGAGTAGGCCGCCGTGTTGAGCGAAGGCTTCTGCGCCTGCCCCAGCGCCTGCAGGTGCGTACGGAACCCGCCGGGGGCGCGTTCGGCGCCGGTCGCGGCCATGCTCGATCCTGCTTCGCTGTCACGTGGGGGAGGGACATCGGGACCCTAGAGGATCCACAGTCCGCCCAGGCCGTCGAGCCCGTTCGCTCCCCAGATCTGGGTAGGACTTTGCCAGGACCTTCGGCCCGGGCCGTTCGGGTGGCCTACCTTTGCTCATCATGCGTTTGTTGGTCGCCCACCCGTCGCCGGACGTCTACGGTTCCGATCTTCAGCTGGTCGAGACGGTGCGCGGGCTGCACCAGGCGGGGCAGCGGATCACCGTGGTCGTCCCCGAGCGGGGACCCCTGATCCCGTTGCTCGAGGCTGCCGGTGCGAGCGTCGAGGTGATGTCGTTCCCGGTGCTGCGCAAGGCCTACCTCAGCCCGACGGGTCTGGTCCGGCTGGCCGCGGCGCTGATGGTGTTCTGGGTCCGCGCGGCACGGCTGTGGCGGCAGGTCCGCCCCGGCCGGCTGCTGGTCAACACCGTGACGATCCCGTGGTGGATCGTCGTCGCCCGTGCGGCCCGCGTCCCCGTGATCTGCCACGTGCACGAGGCCGAGGACGACCAGCCCAAGCCCGTACGCCTCGCCCTGACCGCTCCGCTGCTGCTGGCCACCCGGGTGGTGGCCAACTCGCGGGCATCGCGTGACGTTCTCGTGCGCACGGTGAAGGCGCTGGCGCGGCGTACGACCGTCGTTTACAACGGGGTGCCGGGGCCGGAGTCCGTCGCGGCGGCGCGTGCTCGGACCCCGAACGGCCCGTTGCGGCTGGTGCTGGTCGGACGGCTCTCGCCGCGCAAGGGGACCGACGTGGCCCTCGAAGCGCTCGCCGAGGTGCGCCGTGGCGGGATCGACGCGCATCTGCGGGTCTGCGGGTCGGTGTTCGCGGGCTACGAGTGGTTCGAGCAGGAGCTCCGCGTCCGCGCCTCCGACAGCGACCTCGCCGGCAGCGTCGAGTTCCTCGGCTACGTCGACGAGCCCGCCCGCGAGCTCGAACAGGCCGACGTGGTGCTGGTGCCCTCCCGGGTCGAGCCCTTCGGCAACGTCGCCGTCGAGGCGCTGCTCGCCGAGCGGCCGCTGGTCGCAAGCCGGGTGCAGGGTCTGGCCGAGATCGTGACCGACGGCGAGACCGGTCTCCTCGTGACCCCCGGCGACGCCGGCGACCTCGCCGAGGCGATCCTGCGGCTCGCCGCCGACCCCGCCTTGGCCGCCGAGCTGGCGTCCGCCGGACGCAAAGACGCCGAGGAGCGCTTCGGCACAGAGCGCTACCTAGACCAGATCGCCGCTGAGGTCCTCGGTTGAGCCTGGGTAGGAGCGCCGCCCGAGGGGGGATGGTGGTGCTCGGCGGCCAGGGCGTACGCATCCTGGTCCAGGTCGCCTCCGTCGCGGTGCTGTCCCGGCTGCTCAGTCCGCGCGACTACGGCCTGGTCGCGATGGTCCTGGCGGTCATCGCGGTCGCCGAGATCTTCCGCGACCTCGGGCTCTCGACCGCCGCGGTCCAGGCCAAGGTGCTGACCCGCGAGCAGCAGACGAACCTGTGGTGGCTCAACACCGGCCTCGGCGTCGGCCTCGCGCTCCTGGCCGTCGCGGCCGCCCCGCTGGTCGCGGCCCTCTACGACGAGCCGGCACTGACATCCCTGACCGCCGCCCTGGCGGGCATCTTCGTCCTCAACGGCATGGCCGCGCAGTACCGTGCCGACCTCACCCGCCGGATGCTCTTCGCCAGGCTCGCCGCCGCGACCACGCTGGCGCCGCTGCTGGCCCTCGGGATCGCCGCGTACGCAGCGGCCAACGGCGCCGGCTACTGGGCCCTCGTCGTCCAGCAGCTGGTCCAGGGCGCCGTCGCGCTGGTGGCCGTCGGAGCGTTCGCCGGCTGGCTCCCCGGGCGCCCACGGCGCGGGGTCGAGATGGGCGGGTTCCTGCGTTTCGGCTGGTCGCTGGCGGGAACCCAGCTGATCAACTACGCCGCCAGCAACATCGACTCCGTGCTCATCGGCACCCGCCTGGGCGCCGACCAGCTCGGCTCCTACAACCGCGCCTGGCAGCTGCTGATGAACCCGCTGGTCCAGCTGCGTGGCCCCACCACGACCGTGGCGCTGCCGGTGCTGAGCCGGATCCGAGACAACCCGGCGCTGACCCAGCGGTTCGTGCAGCGCGGCCAGGTCGCGCTCGGTTACAGCCTCGGCGCCGGGCTCGGCCTGCTCGCGGGCGCCGCCGCCCCGGTCTGCGCGCTCTTCCTAGGCCCCGGCTGGGACGTCGCCGGTGTCTTCGCCCTGCTCGCCTGCGCGGGGCTGTTCCAGACGCTGGCCTACGTCGGCTACTGGGTCTACCTCGCCCACGGCCTGACCACCGAGCTGCGTCACTACACCCTGGTCGCCTCGGTCCTGAAGGTCGTCTGCGTGCTCGTCGGCGTGCGCTATGGGATCACCGGCGTCGCGGTCGGCTACGCGACCGCCCACCTGCTCGAGTGGCCGCTGTCGCTGTGGTGGATCTCCCGCCGCACCCGGCTCCGTGTCGGCCCGCTCTACCTCGGTGCCGCCCGCATCCTGCTCGTCGCGGGCGCCGTGGCCGGCGCGGCCTACGCCACCGCCCAGGCCCTGCACGCTCAGCACCCCGGGGTGACGGTGCCGGCCTGCGTGGTGGCCGGGGCCGCGGCGTACGCGCTGCTCCTTCTTGTCCCGCCGATCCGTCGCGACGTGATGTCGCTGGTGGTGACGGTGCGCGGGGCGCTCGGCGGGCGATTCAGCCGCGGGTGAGCGTCACCGGGCGGCCGGTGTCGTTCCAGACGTTGCCGGAGTGGCTGATCTTCGTGGAGGACGGGTGGATGATCGCGCAGCCGTCGATACGCTGGTCGCTGAGGAACCGGTTGTCGCGGATCTCCACGCCGCGGATCGGGCCACGGCTCTTCTCGGCGACGTTGACGGTGCAGCCACCCCCGCCGAGCAGGTTGTCGCGGATCGTGACGTCGCTGACGTCGCCGATGCTCTGGGTGATCTGCACACCGGCGTTGTAGGCGCCGGTGAAGCGGTTGTCCGCGATGGTGATGTTGCTGCCGCCGATGATCTGGATCGAGTCGTCGTGGGAGGCGCCACCGTCCTGGTACGGGTCGCTCTCGAAGTGGTAGTTGTCGTGAAACCAGTTGTCCCGCACGGTCACGTTGCTGCCGGTGATGTGCACCTGGTCGGTGACGTGGTGGATCTCGGAGCTCTGCAGGGTGAAGTCGTGGCCGACCACGCCGTTGACGCCCGGGGCGGCGTTCTCGGCCCGCACCTCGACATTGCTGACCAGCATCCCCGCGCCGTTGCCGTTGTTGTTGGAGATCCCGGCGGTCTCCGACTCCGTGGGCACGATCACCAAGGTGTTGCGGATCGTCACGTTCGGCGCCTCGACCCGGATCCGGCCGCGCACCTCGAGACTGTCGACCACCTGTCCGGGAGTCCTGATGACCAGATCGCCGCGGTGGACGCGCAGCTTCTTCTTCGGAGGTACGCCGGTATCGCGCGGCCCCGGCGAGCCCGCCCCCGGAGGAGGCGAACCCAGCGGCTCACCCTCGCGCGGCTCCTGCCCGGAAGGCCTGCCGCCGGAGCGGTTCGCCGGGTCCGAGGACCGTGTCTTCGGGGCCGCGTCGGCCGAGGGCCTGACCGAGCTGGTCGAGGAGGCGGACGGAGACTCCGACGAGGACGGCGAGGGGGTCAGGGTCACCGGTCCGCCGAAGTCGTCGGGCGGCAGGTTGGCGTAGTTCCGCTCCGTACGCGGCGCGGTGTCCTCCGCCTGACCCCTGGTCAACACATAGGTCGAGGACAGCGCGACCACGGTGGCGACCGCGGAGATGCCGAGGAGGATTGTCCGGGGTGGGCCGGGCGGGACAGTCAAGAGACGTATGCCTTCCTGTGGACTGTGCAGCCTACTGACGTTGCTGGAGTCTGCACCACGCAGTTTGCGCGGGTTGGGCGCCTGGGTCCAACACATACCCGATTCAGGGGATGGGGAGGGCGATTGACGGGTAGATGGCTGCGGATGTCCGCGACACTGCCGTGTCGCGGCCGAGGGAGCCGCCTTGTGCAGGGATGGATGATGACGCGGATTCACGAGTGGCGTCTGCTGGCGGCCGGGGCGGTCGCAGCTGTTCTCGGGGTGAGCAGCCTGGTCATGTCGGGAGGGGCGACGGCGGACACGGCTCCGGTCGACCCCGAGCTGCCGGAGACGGTCTCGGCCGACGTACTTCCGACGGTGCAGATCGACGGGGTCGCCTGGAAGCAGGTCATCGTCGGTGACACCGTCTACGTCGGGGGCAGCTTCACCTCGGCTCGTCCGGCGGGCGCCGCGGTCGGCACGAACGAGACCCCGCGGTCCAACATGCTGGCCTACCGGCTCTCCACCGGTGAGCTGATCCCCGGCTTCGCGCCGAGCTTCAACGGCCAGGTCAAGGACATGGCGCTCTCGCCCGACAAGTCCCTGCTCTACGTCGCCGGCAGCTTCACCCAGGTCAACGGGGTCAACCGCTACCGGGGCGCCGCGATCAACCTGGCCACGGGTGCACTGACCAGCTTCCGGCCGATCTTCAACTCGACCACCAACGCGGTCGCGGCCACGTCCACCGCGGTCTTCTACGGCGGCGTGTTCACCTCCGCCGACAACACCGCGCGTACGAAGCTGGCGGCCGTCAGCCCCACCGACACCGGCACCGGCCTGCTGTCGATGAACCCGACCGTCTCCAACGGCTCCGTGCAGGACATCGTGGTCTCGCCCGACGGCGCCGACATCGTGATCGGCGGCAACTTCACGAGGGTCAACGGCTGGTCCAGCCCCGGCTACGGCCTGGCCCGGATCAAGGTCGCGACCGGCGCGTCGATGTCGCTGCCGGTCAACTCCGAGGTCCGCAACGGTGGCGCCAACTCCGCGATCCTCGCCCTGGAGAGCGACGGCACCAGCTTCTACGGCAGCGGCTACCACTACGGCAGCGGCGGCAACCTCGAGGGCTCCTTCAAAGCCAGCTGGGCAACCGGCCAGCTGACCTGGCTCGAGGACTGCCACGGCGACACCTACTCGATCTGGCCGACCGCCACGACCGTCTACCAGGCCAGCCACAAGCACTACTGCGGCAACTCCGGCGGCTTCCCGGAGACCAGCCCGCGCAGCTTCCAGCACTCCACCGCGGTCACCCAGGCCGTACGCGGCACGAACACCCGCGACATCTACGGCTACCCCGACCACCCCGGCACCCCGCGGCCGGAGTTCCTGGAGTGGTACCCGAAGTGGACCCCCGGCACCTTCACCGGCGCAAACCAGGCTCCCTGGACGGTGACGGCCAACGCCGACTACGTCGTCTACGGCGGCGAGTTCCTCAAGGTCGACGGGGTCGCCCAGCAGGGCCTGGTCCGCTTCGCGGTCAAGGACATCGCCCCCAACGACGTCGGTCCGGCCCTGTCGGGCGCCGACTTCGGGCTCACCGCGACCTCGCCCGCCGACGGCCAGGTCCGGCTGACCTGGCCCGGCAACGCCGACCGGGACAACGCGACCGTGACCTACAAGGTCTACCGGGCATCGGCCGACTCTCCGATCCACACGAAGGCCGTCACCGCGGCGTTCTGGAAGCAGACGACGCAGAGCTTCCTCGACACCGCCGCGCCGCCGGGCACCACCCAGAGCTACCGCGTCGTCGCCGAGGACGCCTTCGGCAACCAGTCGCCCACCGAGTGGGTCACCGTCGACGTCGCCGGCGAGCCGGCCCCGCCCGTCGAGGGCATCGTCGCGGCGGACGCCTTCGGGCGTGCCGAGACGAGCGGCTGGGGCACGGCCGACACCGGCGGCACCTGGACCCGCACCACCGGCACCGCGGGCAACTTCTCGGTCTCCGAGGGTCGCGGCCGCCACGCGGTCACCGCCAGCGGGACCACCGAGTCCCGCCTGCAGGAGGTCTCGGCCGGCGATGTCGACGCGACCGTCAGCGTCGGAGTCTCCCGGCTCCCCGACGCCGGCTACGTCTGGTCGATCCTCGGTGCCCGCGTCTCCGGCGCCGACCACTACGCCTCGCGGCTGCGGTTCAACCCGGACGGTACCGTCGGCCTCCACCTCGTACGCAGCGGCACCCCGGTCGTCGGCGCCAACGTCGTCCCGGGCCTGAGCGTCGCCCCCGGCGACCGGCTGAAGGTCCGCCTCCAGGTCACCGGCACCGCACCCACGACCGTGCGCGCCAAGGTGTGGCCGGCCGGCTCGACGGAGCCGTCGGGATGGACGTACGAGCTCTCCGACTCGACCGTGGCCAACCAGCTCCCCGGTGGGGTGATGCTGCGCGGCTTCGGGTCCTCGACGATCGGCACCACGCCGGTCGAGGTCAGCTATGACGATCTGAAGGTGATCGAGCCGTAGGCCTCGCTCCGCACGTACCCGATCTTGGGGAGTAGACGTGTGGATCCCCCCGCGGGCGTCGGACTTGGGCTTCAATGCAACGTCTTTGAACAGATGTCTATGTCCGACCCCGCCCGCGGAAGATCCCCCATGCTCAGTCAAGTCCCGCGTTCGAGGATGTACGTCGCGGCAGCCGTCGCTGCTGCCGCCGTCCTCGTGAGCGTCGCGGTCGTGCTCATCGTGCGCAGCTCGTCCGGCCCGGCCACCGCCGGGTCGGACTCGACGGTGGCCGCGGCACCCTCTTCGACGCCGTACCCGTCGGAGAAGGACTCCTCCTCGTCCTCCGACTCGGACGACGAGGACGCGGACGAGTCATCGGACGGCGACCGCGCGCTCGGGCTGAAGGCCGTAGCGACCACCTCCCCGGGCGTGACCGCGCGGCTGGCCAGGATCGACTCCGTCCAGGCCACCGCGAGCCTGCCCGGTGAGATCGGTGGACCGGCGCTCGCGATCACCGTGAACGTGAAGAACGAGACCGGGAAGAAGCTCGACCTGGCGCTCGGCGTGGTCAACGCCTACTACGGCCCGGAGCGCACCCCGGCGGTGAGCGTCGCCTCCGACGGCGAGGTGCCGTTCCCGGCCTCGGTCGCCGACGGTGAGTCGGCCAAGGGCGTCTACGTCTTCCAGATTCCCGAGGAAGCCCGCCCCGTACGCGTCGAGCTCGATCTGGGCAACGGCGCCGACGTGGTGGTCTTCAAGGGCCGTCCCCAGCGATAGACCTCCCCCACGATGAGAGATGTGATGAAGCCGATCCTGGCTGTGCTGGTGCTCGTGGCAACGAGCCTGACCCTGGCGACGACCTCCGCCTCCGCGGACACCGCGCCGATCGATCCCGACCTCCCGACGACGGTCGCTGCCGACGTACTTCCCACCGTGCAGATCAACGGTGTCGCCTGGAAGCAGGTGGTCGTCGGCGACATCGTCTACGTCGGCGGCAGCTTCACCTCCGCCCGCCCGGCGGGTGCCGCGGCCGGCACCAGCGAGACGCCGCGGTCCCACATGCTCGCCTACCGGCTCTCGACCGGGAAGCTGATCACCACCTTCGCGCCGAAGTTCAACGGCCAGGTCAAGGACATGGCGCTCTCGCCCGACAAGAAGCTGCTCTACGTCGCGGGCGGCTTCACCCAAGTCGACGGCGTCAACCGCTACCGGGGCGCGGCGATCGACCTCGCGACCGGGAAGGCCACCAGCTTCCGGCCGATCTTCAACTCGACCACCAACGCCGTCGCGGCCACCTCCAGCGCGGTCTTCTACGGCGGCGTGTTCACCTCGGCCGACAACACCGCGCGTACGAAGGTGGCCGCGGTCAAGCCCAGCGACACCGGCACCGGCCTGCTGCCGATGAACCCGAAGGTCGCCGGCGGCAACGTCAACGACATCGTGGTCTCCTCCGACGGCACCAAGATCGTGATCGGCGGCGCGTTCACCAGCGTCAACGGCTCCTCGAAGCCGGGCTACGGCCTGGCTCGGCTCGAGGTCTCCTCGGGCAGCTCGCTGGCACTCCCGGTCAACGACGAGATCCGCAACGGCGGCACCGAGGCGGCGATCCTCTCGCTGGAGTCCGACGGCACCAGCTTCTACGGCAGCGGCTACAACTACGGCGGTGCCGGCAACCTCGAGGGCTCCTTCAAGGCCGACTGGGCCACCGGCAAGCTGACCTGGCTCGAGGACTGCCACGGCGACACCTACGCCGTGTGGCCGACCGCCAAGACCGTCTACCAGGCCAGCCACAAGCACGGCTGTGACACCTCCGGTGGCTTCCCGGAGACCAAGCCGCGCAGCTTCCAGCACTCCACCGCTACCACCCAGGACGTACGCGGCACCAACATCGCCGACGACAAGTACGGCTACCCCGACCACCCCGGCACCCCGCGGCCGGAGTTCCTGGAGTGGTACCCCAAGTGGACCAACGGCACCTACACCAGCGCCAAGCAGTCGACCTGGACCGTGACCGCCAACGGCAGCTACGTGCTGTACGGCGGTGAGTTCCTCAAGGTCAACGGCGTCGCCCAGCAGGGCCTGGTCCGGTTCGCCGTCAAGGACATCGCACCCAACAAGGTCGGCCCGACGCTCAAGGGCGCCAAGTGGGCGCTGACCGGCTCCTCGCCCTCCGCGGGCAAGGCCACGCTGAAGTGGCCGGGCAACCCCGACAAGGACAACGCGACCGTCACCTACAAGCTCTACCGTGGCTCGCTCGACTCGACGCCGATCAAGACCGTCAAGGTCACGGCCCCGTTCTGGAAGCACACCGCGATGACCTTCACCGACACCGGCCGCGCCAGCGGCTCGTCGCAGAAGTACAAGATCGAGGCCGTCGACCCGCTCGGCAACATCTCCCGCTCCGACTGGGTGACGGTCACGATCAAGTGATCTGGGTCTGCATGCTCACCTATCGGCGCCCCGAGGGGTTGGCCGAGGCCGTGGGCATGCTCCGGGCCCAGCTCGACCTGGTCCCTGACGCGCGGCTGCTCGTCGTCGACAACGACGAGCAGCCCAGCGCAGCCGCCGCCGTGGCGGAGGCGGCCGCTGGGGACGTACGCGTCGTCTATGTGCACGAGCCGACCCCCGGTATCGCCGCCGCCCGCAACCGGGCGCTGGACGAGACCGGTCCCGAGGCGGTCGTCGTCTTCATCGACGACGACGAGCAGCCCTCGGAGAAGTGGTTGCCGACGCTGCTCGCCTGTTGGCAGGAGACGGGTGCCGCGGCCGTGGTCGGGCCGGTGGTCTCCCGCTTCGACGGGATGCCGGACCCGTGGATCGAGGCGGGCGGATTCTTCCGGCGGCTGCGGCACGCAACCGGCACCGTCGTCACCACCGCGGCGACCAACAACCTCCTCCTCGACATGGCCCAGGTCGGCAGGCTCCGCTTCGACCTCGGCTTCGGTCTCTCCGGCGGCTCCGACACCGTCTTCACCCGCACCCTCTCCGCTGCTGGTGGCCGGATCGTGTGGTGCGACGAGGCCCCCGTCCACGACCTCGTGCCCGCCGACAGGGCGACCCGGGACTGGGTACGCGCTCGCGCCTCACGCATCGGCAACTCCGACTCCCGGGTGCAGGTCCATCTCGCCCCCGCGGGCCGCCGCCCTATCGCTCGGCTGCGCGCCTCCGCCCGCGGCCTCGTACGCGTCCTCGGCGGTTCCGCCCGCCTCGTCCTGGGCCGTGTCACCGGGTCGCAGGCCCACCACGCCCGCGGCACCCGCACCCTCCTCCGCGGCCTGGGCATGCTCCGTGGGGCTTGGGGCTCCCACGTGTCCGAGTACGCCCGCTAGCGCTCGCCGGCTCGACCAGCTGGGGTCGGTGGCATCGCCAGAATGCGCTTGGCGGTCCAGCGCGGGATCGGGAAGTCGAAGATGCCCCGGACGCGGCCGGTGATCAGCCGGTCGAGAGCCAGCGCGAGCAGGACCGCGACGAGGGTCAGCAGGGGCACGGCGACCAGACCGGCACCCGGCGGCCAGTCGACGTCGCGGCCGATGAGCAGGGCCGCGGCGGCGGTGATCGGGAAGGCGTGGACGACGTAGATCGGCAGCGTGCGGGTGCCGAGGTGGCGTACGAAGCCGAGAGCCGGGATCCGGGCGATCATCACCCCGAGCCCGCAGCCCGCGGCCACCGCGAGCAGGCCCAGCATCGGTCGCACGAAGATGATCCGGTCGTCGGCGACGTAGAGGAAGAACCCCAGCACCACCACGTACGCCACCCCCAGCCCGACCACGTGGACCGGCCGCATCCGCGGCACGACCGAGCGCACCGCGGGTGCCGCGCGGGAGGCCAGCACGAAGAAGAACCAGTAGCGGAAGGTCTTGTCCCACGGGACGTCGCCGGTGGAGACCAGTCCGGCGGCGAAGACCGCGGAGACGATCAGCGCGGCGCCGACGACGAGCCACGCGGGAAGCCGGCGGGTCAGCCAGCCCACGAGGGTGAACAGGCACAGCGTGTAGAGGAACCAGAGATACACGTTGGGCTCGACCAGCACCCGCGTGACCGCGGCGACCCCACCGGGTGGCGAGTGTGGCAGGAGCGCGCGGAAGACGCCGAGCAACAGGCACCACAACAGGTAGAGGTAGATCAGGTTCAGGCACCGGGTGCGCAGCACCGTCCGCAGTGGGCGGGCGAGCAGCGCGGGAGCGAGGAGACCGGAGAGGAAGAAGAACAGCGGCATCCGGAAGGTGTCGAGGGTGTAGGCCAGCCGCGACCACGGGCCGGCGAGCCCGACCAGGTCGAGGTTGATCACGGCATGGAAGAGCACCACCAGGATGATCGCGAGGCCGCGTGCGGAGTCGATCCAGCCTTCACGCACGCTGCGGACCTGCGGCGAGATAGCGACGGCGGGCGCGCTGGCCGTGTTGTCCCTGGCGACGGGGCAGCTGCGGCCGCGGCGGCATCGGCGGGGCCTGATCGGCTTCCTTGCGCTGCAGCAGGAACACCCCGAGCGCGAGCGTGAGCGGCGGAAGGGAGCTGATGATCGGGCCGAAGAAGAGGTTCCAGCCGAGCTGCAGGGCGAGGAAGATGCCGAGCGCCGTGCCGGTGCGGTGGGCCATGCTGCGGCCCAGATAGATGGTGGCGAGCCACAACAGCCACCCCGACAGCACCAGCCCGGCGAGGCCGAACCAGATCCACAGGTCGCCGATCAGCGAGTGCACCTCGATCCGGGTGCCGAACATGTAGTGCTCGACGTAGCCGTTGTCCGGGTCATAACCCAGAACAGACATGCCCTGCTTCGCGACCTGCATGTCGGTCGAGGTGGCCATGACGCCGGCGCCGTAGCCGAGCGGCTCGTGCAGCATCAGCGCGACCGTGGCCCCGATCTCGGGCCGGCCGCCGAGGATGAGCGATCCGGCTGCCTGGGTCTGCTCCTGGGTGCGCTCCTGGGCGGACTGGCCGAGGTAGCCGTCGAGCGCGGCCCCCTCCAGCGCGCGGTATAGCCCGAGGCCGAGCGCGCCGACCAGCACCAGCGAGAGCAGCGCCGAGGTCGTCCGCTTCGCCGTCCGAGGCCGGTGCTGCCACAGCAGCAAGATCGCGGTCATGATCAGGAACGCGCTCATCGAGCGGGCCCCCGACAGCGCGGTGACCGCGGTGAGGACCCCGAGGGCGGTCATGTCGGCGAGGAGCCTCTTGCGGGGACGCCGCCGGATGAGCAGGCAGGCACCGAGCAGCAACATCGTCGAGGGCATCGCGAACCCGAACCGCCACGGTTCTTCGGCGAAGCGCGAGCCCATCGTCGCGGTCATGAACGAGCCGAGGGCGTAGAGGCACACCACGACCCCCGGCGAGAGCACACGCTGCGCCCAGAGCAGCGCCCCGACACACAGCGCGGCGGAGACGACCGGGATCAGCTCGAACACCACACCGGCCTCGGTCGGCGGGTGGGTCGCCGAACGCCAGGTGGCGAGCGCGACCGCGGAGACGAAGCAGGCAAGAAGCAGTACGCCGCCCAGGGCCGCCCCGCGATAGCGGCTCGCCTCCCGGATCCAGACCGGCGCCAGGGCTGCACCCATCAGCCCGCCCACGGTCAGGCCACGGGCGAGAGTGAAGTCGGTGCCGGCCAGGAACGCCGCGGCCCCGGCCAGGAGCGCGGTGAGGACCTCCCAGCCGGTGCGCTCGGCGAGCGGGGTGCGTCCGATGCGCCCCGTCCGCCCGTGGCGGACCCGGACCGCCGTCGCGACGGTCATGCTCAGCTCCCGGCGGCGGGGTAGCCCTGCTGGCGCGGTTCCCGGGGACGTACGAATCCGGAGAGGAGGCGGGCGAACCAGCCCTGCTCCGGCTGGCCGTAGTAGGTGTGGGCAGCCGTGTCACGGACCTGGTTGGCGACGATGCCGAGGCAGCGGGCGTCGACGTTCTCGAGGCTGTCGATGGCCTCCAGGACCTGGGGACGGTGGATGGTGCGGCAGTTGGCGACCACCAGAGCGCCGTCGGTCAGGCGGGACAGGATCGCGCCGTCGGCGACCGGAAGCAGCGGCGGGGAGTCGAGGATGACCACGTCGTAGCTCGACCGCGCCTCCTCCAGCAGGTCGACCATCCGCGGCGAGCCGATCAGCTGCGCGGGGTTGGGCGGGATCTCGCCCATGGTGAGCACGTGCAGGTTGGCGTCGCCCCAGACCTGGATGACGTCGTCGAGCTCGGCCTTGCCGATCAGCACCGTGGTCAGCCCGGCCGCACCCTCCAGCCCGCAGTAGTCGGCGACCGCCGGGCGGCGCATGTCGGCGTCGACGAGCAGCACGCGCTGGCCCTGCTCCGCGATCGCCAGCGCCAGGTTGATGGAGGTGGTCGACTTGCCCTCGCCGCCGATCGAGGAGGTCACGACCATCGAGCGGACCGGGGAAGAAGCATCCAGGTATTGCAGGTTGGTCTGCAGCCTCCGGTAGGCCTCGGCAGCGACGTTGTGGGGGTCGATGGCGGTCACCGCGCCACGTGAGCGCCGCTGACCCCGTCGCCGGGGGATCGCCCCGAGAAGCCCCACGTCGGTGAGCTGCTCGATCTCGGCCGCGGTCCTGACCCGGGTGTCGAGGAGCGCGCGCACCACCGCGATCGCGACGCCGAGCCCGAAGCCGGCGGTGAAACCGACCAGAGCGGCCAGCCGCGTACGCGGGGCGAACGCCTCCTCCGGCGGGTCGGCGCGGGCGACCACGGTCACCTCGACCGCGGCCTTCTTGTTGGAGCTGGGGGAGAGGTTGGTGATCGTGGTGGTGAGCTCGTCGGCGACCGAGTTGGCGAGGTCGGAGGCGCCGGTGCTCGTGGTCGCGACCGCGTCGATCTCGATGATCACGGTGTCGAGCGGGTTCTCCGCGGTGATCTGCTCGGCCAGCGCCTTGGGCGTGGTGTCGAGGTCGAGGTCGTAGATGACCTGGTCGAGCACCACCGGCATCGTGGCCAGCTTGGCGTAGGACTGGACGATGTCCTGGGTGAAGGTCGAGCCCTGGACCAGCTCCTGGGTCGTCGCGCCGCGGGCGATCGAGACGAAGACGGTGCTCTGCGCCCGGTACTGCGGCGGGCTCGCGTGCGCTTGCGCGAAGGCCGCGCTGGCGCCGAGGATCGCCAGCACGGCGACGATGTACCAGCGCTTTCGCAGGGCAGCGACATAGTCGCGCAGGTCCAACAGGTCACTCCGTCCGATGTCATTGCCAGGCTGCTCGTCCGCGACTCATCCGCCGTCAGGCGGGTCCACACGGGGCCATCGCACATCCTCACCCGAAATCGGGGATGGCAGGGCCGGGTGTTCCGCCCGTTCCCCCAAATGGGGGATTGATCTCCCGTCGGTTCTCGGGGCCGTACGCCGACTGCGTAATGTCTGTTCGTCACGTTCGGGGGTTGGCCGCGTGGATGTGCGGTTCCACGCTCCAGAATCGTCAGACGACTCGAAGGTAGGCAGGCATGGACACCGCGACGATCCTGGTCGTCTGCACCGGGAACGTACGCCGATCGCCGGCGATCGAGGCGATGCTCCGTGAGGGTGTCGGCCAGATCGGCGGGCTCGCGCGCCACGGCATCAATGTGATCTCGGCCGGCAGCGAGGCGCTCGAGGGCTACGAGATGGATCCGATGATCGCCTCCGAGGTGGCTCTCGCCGGCACCCGGCTGACCCGGCACCAGGCCTACCCGCTCGACGTCGACGACATCGAGAGCGCCGACCTGATCATCACCGCCGAACGCTCGCACCGCAGCGAGGTCGCGCGCCTCGTGCCGTCGGCGGTCAAGCGCACCTTCACGCTCGTCGAGATCGCCGCCCTGGGCGACCTCCTCGGCCGCACCGCTCTCGGAGGTCCCGCCGGCTCGGAGGCTGATGCGGCCACCCGGTTGCGTACGTTGGTGCAGCTCGCCCCGCTGCAGCGGGCCCGGCGGCGGGTCCGCCGTCCGGCCGACGACGATCTCCTCGATCTGCGGAAGCGGTCGCCGCGCGAGGCCCGGCGACTCGTCACCGAGGCCCGCGGTCACGTGGAGACGCTGCTCAAGGTGCTCGAGCCGAGCCTGTCGCTGGTCAGCAAGCCGCAGCGGCCCGCTCCGGCGATCCCCTCGCCCGCCGCTCCGGTCGAGACGACCCAGCCCCGGTCCGTGCACTCCACCCGGTCGGCGGGTTGAGCGCAGGCGGTTTGTCGCCAAGTTAGGGTTGCCTACATGAACCGTCCCGCGAAGCCCGAGACCGTCCTCGTCGTCACCGCCACCGAGCGGCTGAGTCCGACGATGATCCGGGTCAGCTTCCGTTCCGAGGACCTCGGCGCCTTCTCGTCGAGCGTGTTCACCGACCGCTACGTGAAGCTGGTCTTCCCGCACGAGGACGGCGAGGTGGTGCGCACCTATACCGCGCTCAACCCCTCGGTCGAGAACGGCACGCTCGACATCGACTTCGTCGTCCACGGCACCGAGGGCTACGCCGGCCCCTGGGCCGCTGCCGCCCAGCCCGGTGACACCCTCTCGGCGCGTGGTCCCGGCGGGGCCTACGCGCCCGACCCCACGGCCGACTGGCACCTGATCGCCGGCGACGAGACCGCCCTGCCCGCCATCCGCGCGGCGCTGGCCGCTCTGCCGGCCGACGCCCGTGGCTACGCGGTCATCGACGTCCCCGCGACCGGCCACGAGCAGCCTCTCGACCACCCAGACGGCGTCGAGGTGACCTGGCTCGTCACCGGCGGCCACGCCCACCACGCCGCCGAGGACGCCGAGGGCCACGAGCAGCCCCTCGTCACCGCGATCCGCCAGCTGCCCTGGCTCGAGGGCCGCGTGCACGCCTTCGTCCACGGCGAGGCCGCGGTCACCATGCACGGCATCCGCCCCTACCTCCTCAAGGAGCGCGGCGTCCCGAAGGCCGACCTCTCCATCTCCGGCTACTGGCGCCGGGGTCGCACCGAGGAGACCTTCCGCGAGTGGAAGCGCGAGCTCGCCGCCGCCGAGTCCGTCTGACCGCCGACTCGGCGCATCTGCCCCACCGAAAGCGGTCGACCCGGCGCGTCTGCCCCGCCGAAAGCGGTCGACCCGGCGCGTCTGTCCCGCCGGAGGCGGTCGAGTCGGCGCGTCTGTCCCGCCGGAGGCGGTCGACCCGGCGCGTCTGCCCCGTCGTAGAGGGTCGAGTCGGCGCGTCTGTCCCGCCGGCCGCCTGAGACAGTTGCGCCGACTCGGCGCTGAATTGCGGGGCAGACGTGCCGGGTCGGCCGTTGATCTTGGAACAGTTGCGCCGACTCGGCGTCAGGTGCCGTTCTCGGAGAAGTGCTGGTAGTCCTTCAGGGAGTTCCAGTCGCCGCCCCAGCCCCAGCCGATGTCGGCGAACGCCTGGACCACGACATCGTCGGCGTGGATCATCCCGGGCGCCTTCCGGGACCGGTTCAGATACCAACGGGCCAGCTCGGGGATGACGCGGTCGCCCTTGACGTACGGGTTCTGGAAGGTGTTGATGTCGATCGCCAGGCCGTAGGCGTGCTGGGAGAACGAGGTCTGGCCCACCGAGGGGCGGCAGACGAAGCCGCCGGTGCCGTTGCCGTCACCGGTCGGGCGCGCGTCCAGGGCCGCCTTCGTGGCGATGTCCATCTGCTCGATCGGGAACCTCGCCTCGTACAGACGACGGAAGACCCCGACGACGTCCTCGGCGACCCGGGCGTTGATGAGCATCTCCCCGGTGTGGCGGGCGCCGTCGAAGCCCCAGAACGTCATCCGGACCCAGGCCAGCTCCTGACGTGAGACCGGGCATCCCGGCACCCAGGTCGAGCGCTCGATCACGTCGTCGGGGGCGACGTCGACCTCGGCGGCGAACCCGTCGCCGGGCAGCATCGGCACGACGTCCGGCAGCGTCCACGCCCGGTGACGCAGCTCCGGCGGCGTCGGCCGGGCGATCCCGTAACCCTGCGCGTCCTCCTTCAGCACCCGTGTTCCGAGCCACGGCGGCGGCACCGAGCCCGGCTGCGGGACAACCGGAGAAGACGACGGTACGTCACTGGGCGACGGCTCCGCCGACACCGATCTCGATGCGTCCACCGTCGGGCTCGGTGCGGGCGCGGGGCCGGCCTCGGAGGCCACGCCACAGGCGGCGAGCGCGAGCGCGAGGACCGCCAGCGCGGCGGCGTACGTCCGGGTTCTCACCCTGCCATTCAACCCGCTGTGGGCCAGGCGTTCATCGCGACCGTGGCGAGGGCACGCAGATCGGCACGGGACGCGCCGTCGATCGCCTGCACCGACATGCCCTGGATCACGGCGCCGACCAGGCGGGCCAGAGCGCCGGCGTCGGTCTCAGCGGGCAGCTCACCCTCATCGACCGCGCGCCGCAGCCGCTGCTCGATCCCGGCGAGCGTCTGCGCCCGCATCCTGGCCGGGCGGGTGGCGACCCCGCGCTGCGCGGCGCCGACCCCGAGCGCGGCCGTGGAGATCATGCAGCCCGCCGGCAGCCCGCCCTCGCTGAACCGGTCGGCCGCGTCGAGGAGGAACTCCGCGATCGCCTCGCGGACAGGTCCCTCGGGCCGCAGCACCGCGCCGTGCTCGCTCGCGTAGCGCTCGAGAGCCGACTGGTAGAGCGCCTCCTTGGAGCCGAACGCCCCGTAGAGGCTCGGCGCCTTCAAGCCGGTCGCGGCCTCGAGCGTCGCGACGCTCGTGCCTTCGTAGCCGTGCTCCCAGAACGCCCGCATCGCGGCATCGAGCACCGCGTCCTCGTCGAAGGAGCGGGGTCGTCCGCGGGAGGCCTTGCGCATTTCCATAGTGATCCCTACATTATCCCGTGCCGAGTTATTTAGCGACCACTACAGAAATGAGCACGAGATGACCCGCAACGCCCTCGTCACCGGAGCATCGCGCGGCATCGGCCGCGCCATCGCCGTACGTCTCGCCGCCGACGGCGTCGGCCTGCTGGGCATCCACTACGGCTCGAACCGATCAGCCGCCGCGGAGACCGCGAGGCTCGTCGAGTCCGCCGGGGCGAGGGCGGTCCTGATCGAGGCGGACCTCGGGAAGGACGGCGCGCAGGCGGCGGCCGACATCGCGGAGGCCTGGGCCGGGGCGGCGCTCGCCGAGGAGGACGGCTTCGACATCCTGGTCAACAACGCCGGCGTCAACGGCAACCAGGAGCTCCACGAGCTCGACCCGGACACCGCCCGCCGCGTGCTCGAGGTCAACCTGATCGCGCCGATGTTCCTGACCCAGGCGCTCGCGCCGCGGCTGCGCGAGGGCGGCCGGGTCATCAACGTGTCGACGGGATACACCCGGGTGGCGGCGCCGACCCACCTGACGTACGCCGCCTCCAAGGCCGGCATCAACAACCTCACCCGCTCCCTGGCGGCGCCGCTCGCCGCACGCGGCGTGACCGTCAACGCGGTCCTCCCCGGCGTGATCGAGACCGACATCAACGCCGACTGGATCAACCTCCCGGGGCCGCGGGCGCAGGCCGAGGCGCTGTCGGTGTTCGGCCGGATCGGCACGGCGGAGGATGTCGCCGACGCCGTCGGGTTCCTGGCCTCGTCCCAGGCGCGCTGGGTCACCGGGGAGACGCTCGACGTGACCGGCGGCTCGGCCCTCTGAATCTTCTTGACTTCGAGTGCACTCCAACCAGGACACTGGAGTCATGACGTCGCAGGTGCACAGCAACGGACTCAGCATCGCCGAGGTGGCCGAGCGGACCGGCCTGACCGCCCACACGCTGCGCTACTACGAGCGCGACGGGCTGATGCTCGGCGTCGGCCGCAACGGCTCGGGCCACCGCGCCTACACCGAGGACGATCTCGGCTGGATCACGCTGATCACCCGGCTGCGCTCGACCGGGATGCCGATCCGGGAGATCCGTCGCTATGCCGAGATGGTCCGCGACGGTGGTGGCAACGAGGAGGCGCGCCTCGCCCTGCTGCGCGCACACCGCGACCGGGTGCGCGCGCAGCTGGAGGAGACGGCTGCCCATCTCGACGCGATCGAGTTCAAGGTCTCCTACTACGCCGCGGCGGTCGGCGAGACCGACCCCGACGCCGAGCTCATCGCCCAGCAGCGTCGAGCCGAGCCCTCTGCTCCTCGCTGAGCTCGAGGTCGACCGCGGCGAGGCTCTCGTCGAGCTGAGCCACCGAGGACGCCCCGACCAGCGGGATGACCGGGAGCGAGTCGCCGAGCATCCAGGCCAGCACGACCTGGTTGCGGGTCGCGCCGGTCTCGGCGGCGACCTCGTCGAGCACCGCCAGCCGGGCGGTTGTCCCCGGGTGGTCGTAGGCGGGGTCGAGCGGCTTCGACGGGTTCGTGTAGGCGCCGCTGAGCAGCGGTGTGTAGGCCACCAGCGTGAGTCCCGGCGTCGCCCGCAGGTAGGCCAGCAGCGAGGCGTCGGCCACGCCGATCTCGCCGTCGACCGAGAGCCGCCGGTCGGGGATGTCGGTGCGCATCCGCAGGTAGGTGTGGTGATACTGCAGCACGCTCGGCCGCGCGGCCTCCGGGTTCACCGCCCGCGCCCGCTCGACCTGCCAGGACCAGTGGTTGCTCAGCCCGAACTGGCCGATGACGCCGTCCTTCACGAGGGCCGCGAAGCCGGCGGCGTACTCCTCCAGCGGCACACCGTTCATGTCCGGCACGTGCGCGTAGTAGAGGTCGAGGCGCTCGACGCCGAGGCGCTCGCGGGAGCGGTCGGCCTGCTCGCGTACGTTCTCCGGGGCCAAGCCCTCCCAGCGGCGGTCGCGCTGGTTCTCCCAGCCGTTCTCGACCCGCTCGACGACATCCGTCGGTCGCGCGCCGACCTTGGTGCCGATGACGAGCTCGTCGCCGACGCCGCGGTCGCGGCGCCACTGACCGAGCACGGTCTCGCTCTCGCCTCCCTGGGTGCCGTTGGCCCAGTAGGCGTAGTTGTTCGAGGTGTCGACGAAGGTGCCGCCGGCCTCGACGAAGCGGTCGAGGATGCCATAGGAGGTCGAGACGTCCGTGTCCGTCCCGAACCGCATCACACCGAGCGCGAGCTTGCTGACGCGCCGGGAGCCGGCGCCTGATCCGATGGTCGTGTATCGCATGTCTTCCACGCTCCGGCTTCGCGTGCGCTCGAAGTCAAACGTCTTTACGGCCGTCTCCTAGACTGGGCCCGCACCCCCTGCTCTTTCCGGCCGGGGGCTCTCGTGCATGCCGCATCCCTTTGGAGTCACCCGTGATCCTCGCCCCGCTCGCCGATCTCGTCCTGCGCGATGCCGCCCTGAGCGAGGTGATGGCGGAGGCCAAGGGTGGCCGGATGCTGGCGCTCGACGTCACCGGACCGGAGGCGCTGCGCCCCTTCGTGGTCACCGGTCTCGTACGCCAGGAGCGCACCGTCCTCGCGGTGACCGCCACCTCGCGTGAGGCCGAGGATCTGGTCAGCGACCTCACCGACCTGCTCCCGCCCGACTCGGTCGCCTACTACCCGAGCTGGGAGACGCTGCCCCATGAGCGGCTCTCCCCGCGCAGCGACACGGTGGGACGCCGGCTCGCCGTGCTCCGGCGGCTCCGCCACCCTGATGCCGACGGCGCCCACGGGCCGCTGAAGGTCGTCGTCGCCCCTGTCCGCAGTGTGCTCCAGCCGCAGGTCAAGGGCCTCGGCGACCTCGAGCCGGTGGAGCTGGTCAAGGGTCAGGAGGCCAGCCTCGACGACGTGGTCGTGAAGCTCGCCGACGCCGCCTACTCCCGCGTCGACCTGGTCGAGAAGCGCGGTGAGTTCGCGGTCCGAGGCGGCATCGTGGACGTCTTCCCGCCGACCGAGGAGCACCCGGTCCGCGTCGAGTTCTGGGGCGACGAGGTCGACTCGATCCGCCACTTCGCGGTCGCCGACCAGCGCGCGATCGCCGAGGAGCACGGCGGGGCCACCGATCGCCTCTGGGCGCCGCCGTGCCGCGAGCTCCTGCTGACCCCCGAGGTCCGCGACCGGGCGCGAAAGCTCGGCGAGGACCACCCCACGCTGATCGAGCTCACCGACAAGATCGCCGCCGGGATCGCGGTCGAGGGCATGGAGTCGCTCGCACCCGCGCTCGTCGACGACATGGAGCTGCTGATCGACCTGATCCCCGAGGACAGCCACGTGCTGCTCCTCGACCCCGAGCGCATCCGCAGTCGCGCCCACGACCTGGTCGCCACCGCCGAGGAGTTCCTCGGCGCCTCCTGGGCCGCAGCGGCCAGCGGGGGAGTTGCCCCGATCGACCTCTCCGCGGCTTCCTACCGCGACCTCGCCGACGTACGTGCCCACGCCATCGCGCAGGGCAAGCCGTGGTGGTCGGTCAGCCCGTTCGGGTTGGACGACGCTGAGGCCGACCTCGCCGACCCCGATGTCGTCGGAGTCCCGGTCCGCAAGATCGACTGGCAGCCCGCGAAGGCCTACCGCGGCGACACCGCGGCGGCGATGGCCGACATCGAGCGCTGGCGCGACGACAGCTACCGCGTGGTCGTCGTCCAGCCCGCGCACGGCACGGCGCAGCGTACGGTCGAGGCGCTGGGGGAGCGTGACGTCCCGGCTCGCCTGGCCGAGGGTGACGAGGAGAGCGCCAAGCCGGTCCACAAGACCGTCACCGTGATCCACGCCCGCCTCACCCACGGTTTCCTCGACGAGGCCAACCAGCTGGTCGTGCTCACCGGTGAAGACATCTCCGGCCAGAAGTCGTCCACGCGCGACATGGTCAAGATGCCCGCGCGGCGCAAGAAGCAGATCGACCCGCTCGAGCTCAAGCCCGGCGACTACGTCGTCCACGAGCAGCACGGTGTCGGCCAGTTCATCGAGATGAAGCAGCGCGAGGTGCAGGGCGCGACCCGCGAATACCTCGTCCTGGAGTACGGGGCCTCCAAGCGCGGCGCGCCGCCGGACCGGCTCTACGTCCCGGCCGACGCCCTCGACCAGGTCACCCGCTACGTCGGCGGCGAGCAGCCGAGCCTCGACCGGCTCGGCGGCGCCGACTGGCAGAAGCGGAAGGCTCGGGCGCGCAAGGCGGTAAGAGAGATCGCCGCCGAGCTGATCAAGCTCTACGCCGCCCGGCAGGCCACCAAGGGCTTCCAGTACGGCCCCGACAACCCCTGGCAGCGCGAGCTCGAGGACGCCTTCCCGTTCCAGGAGACGGCCGACCAGCTCGCCGTCATCGACGAGGTCAAGCAGGACATGATGCGGCCGGTGCCGATGGACCGGCTGGTCTGCGGCGACGTCGGCTACGGCAAGACCGAGATCGCCGTGCGGGCCGCGTTCAAGGCGGTCCAGGACGGCAAGCAGGTCGCCGTGCTGGTGCCGACGACGCTGCTGGTCTCCCAGCACCTGTCGACCTTCATGGAGCGGATGTCGGGCTTCCCCGTCAACGTGCGCGGGCTGTCCCGTTTCCAGACCGACAAGGAGGCGGCCGAGGTCATGGCGGGCCTCACCGACGGCACCATCGACATCGTCGTCGGCACCCACCGGCTGCTCAACAAGGACGTACGGTTCAAGGACCTCGGCCTCATCATCATCGACGAGGAGCAGCGCTTCGGCGTCGAGCACAAGGAGGCGATGAAGCGCCTCCGCACGAGCGTCGACTTCCTGTCGATGTCGGCGACCCCGATCCCGCGGACACTGGAGATGTCGATCACCGGCATCCGGGAGATGTCCACGATCACCACGCCGCCCGAGGAGCGACACCCGGTCCTGACGTACGTCGGAGCCTATGAGGACCGCCAGATCGTCGCCGCGGTGCGGCGTGAGCTGCTCCGTGAGGGGCAGGTCTTCTACATCCACAACCGGGTCAACTCGATCGAGAAGGCCGCCGCCCGGATCCGCGAGCTGGTGCCCGAGGCGCGGGTCGCGGTCGCCCACGGCCAGATGAACGAGAAGCAGCTCGAGCAGGTGATGGTCGACTTCTGGGAGAAGGAGTTCGACGTGCTGGTGTGCACCACGCTGGTCGAGTCCGGCCTCGACGTCTCCAACGCCAACACGATGATCATCGAGCGCGCCGACACCCTCGGTCTGAGCCAGCTCCATCAGCTGCGTGGCCGCGTCGGCCGCTCCCGCGAGCGCGCCTACGCCTACTTCCTCTACCCGGGCGAGAAGCCGCTGACCGAGACCGCCCACGAGCGTCTGGCCACCCTGGCGCAGCACTCCGACCTCGGTGGCGGCATGGCGATCGCGATGAAGGACCTCGAGATCCGCGGCGCCGGCAACCTGCTCGGCGGCGAGCAGTCCGGCCACATCGCCGACGTCGGCTTCGACCTCTACGTACGCCTGGTGGGCGAGGCCGTCGCCGAGTTCAAGGCCGGTCCCGACGGTGCGGCCGAGGAGCTCAACGAGGTGAGGATCGAGCTCCCGGTCGATGCGCACCTCCCGCACGACTACATCCCCTCCGAGCGGCTCCGCCTGGAGATCTACAAGCGCCTGGCCGAGGTGCGCTGCGACGAGGACGTCGAGTCCGTCGCCGCCGAGCTCCTCGACCGCTACGGCAAGCCGCCGACGGAGGTCTCCTCGCTCCTCCAGGTCGCCCGCTTCCGCGCCCGCGCCCGGCAGGCCGGCGTCTCCGAGGTCACCCTGGCCGGCAAGAACGTACGCTTCCACCCGGTCACGCTGCCCGACTCCCGGGTCGTGCGGCTCAACCGGATGTACCCGAAGTCGCTGGTCAAGCCGCAGCTGGAGACGATCATGGTGCCGCGCCCGGTCTCCTCCGGGTTCCCGGCCAAGCCCCTCGACGGTCCCGACCTCCTCGACTGGGCCCGGGTCGTCATCGACGCGATCATCGACCCGCTCACGTAGGGGTTACATATCCACAAAATGGAGGTTATTATCCATTTTGTGAGAAGTCAGGCTCCGGTGCTCGCGCCTCTGTTCCGGTCGGAGGCGCAGGCGCTGCTGCTCTCGGAGCTGCTGCTCCCGGGGGAGGAGCTGAGCATGACCGACCTCGCCGAGCGCGTCGGCCTGCCCTATCCGACGGTCCACCGCGAGGTCGCCCGGCTGCTCGACGCCGGCCTCCTCGCCGACCGCCGCGTGGGCCGGACGCGGCTGGTGAAGGGCAACGAGCAGAGTCCGCTGCTCGCGCCGACGCGGGAGATCCTGCTGACCGTGACCGGCCCTGCTGTGCTGCTCAGGGAGGCCCTCGAGGGTCTCGACGGGATCGAGCGCGCCTACATCTTCGGGTCCTTCGCGGCCCGGGCGAAGGGGGAGCCGGGTCCGCCGCCCAACGACATCGACCTGATGGTGATCGGCAGGCCCGACGTACGAGCTGTCTACGAGGTCTGCCGGGAGGTCTCCGACAGCGTCGGGCGGATCGTCAACCCGACGATCATGAGTCCCGAGGAGGCCGAGGAGCAGACCGGGTTCCTCGAGGAGGTCCGAGCCAGCCCGGTGATCGAGATCTACGGAGGAGGACCGGATGCCCCTGCCGCTGACGCCGGCGCAGCAGAAGACGGTTGACGCACTCGTACGCTCAGGCGCCCTGCGCGCGGTGCGACCCGACGAGAAGAAGGCCCGTGCCTTCCTCGGCGGCGCGGAGTCGGCCCTCGCCGACGTACCCAACGTCACCCGCACCGAGAACCGCTACAACCTCGCCTACAAGGCCGCCCACGACGTCGGCGAGGCCATGCTCGCCGCCTACGGCTACAAGACGACGTACGGTGCCGGTGGCCACGTCAAGGTCGGCCGGTTCCTCGCCGCCGTCTTCGACACCCCGCCCCCGCGCGACGCGGCCATCCACTACGACGTGATGCGGCTGGACCGCAACGCCAACAACTACCTCGGCAAGCCGGTCACCGTCGCCGCCGCCGGCGCGGCGGCCGAGGCCGCGCAGACGCTCTACGACGCCGCCGTGGCGCGCCTCGCGACCTGACCCCTGGACGGGCCCGCAAGAATGAGCGTGTGACCGGCGAGCCAGAGGTGCGCTACGCGCAGACCAGCGACGACATCGCGATCGCCTATCAGGTCGTGGGAAGCGGGCCGGTGACGATCTGGATGCCCTCGCTCAGCAACATCAGGGCGCAGTGGCGGGTGCCGGCGCTGCGGATGGCCTACGAGCGGCTGAGCCAGGACCTGACCCTCGTGCTCTACGACGGCCGCGGCACCGGCTCCTCCGACCGCCGGGCCGGTGACCTCGGGCTCGAGGCGCACCTGCGTGACCTGGAGGCGGTCATCGAGGCGGTCGGCGCCGACCGGGTCAACCTGCTCGGCTACTACCACGCGGTCGCGACCGCGGTGGCGTACGCCGCAACCGAGCCGCAGCGCGTCGACCGGATGCTCCTCTTCGGCGGAGCGGCGCGGATGCGGGACGCGATGAGCCCGGCGCAGACGCAGGCGCTGCTCTCGCTGGTCGAGCAGGACTGGGACCTCTTCGCCGACGCCGCCGCGACCGCGTGGCTCGGTTGGGGATCGGGCGAGAACGCCGGCCGGGTGGCCGAGGCGTTCCGCACCGCTACGACCCCCGCGGTCGCCCGCGACTGGTTCGCGGAGGCGGCCCGGCTGGACGTGAGCAACCTGCTCGATCGGGTGGTGGCGCCGACGCTGGTGCTGCACCGCCAGGCCGCGAGCCAGATCCCTGTCGAGGTGTCCCGGAGCCTGGCCGACGGTGTCCGTGATGGACGGCTGGTCGAGCTCGAGGGCAGCACCCCCACGCTCTTCGTCGAGGGCGGCGCCCGCGACCTCGCGATGGTGAGCCGCTGGTTCCTGACCGGCGAGGTGCACCGCGGGTCCGCGCCCACCTCGGGCGCGGCGACGGCACTGACCACGCGCGAGCAGGACGTGCTGAGACTGATCGCCACGGGACGCACGAACGCCTCGGTCGCCCGTGACCTCGGCATCACCGAGCACACCGTCGAGCGGCACGCCGCGAACCTCTACCGCAAGCTCGGCGTACGCAGCCGGGCCGAGGCCACCGCCTGGGCCATCCGCAACGGCGCCGACTGACGGGAACCCGTCAGTTCCGCTGCGCACCTTCCGGGAAGCGGTGACCCCGCGTATCCCGGGACAGTGGAGCCATGACGACGATCACCCCGAGCAACGACTCCTGGCGGATGGCGAAGGCGACCGCCCCGATGGTGCGGACCCTGGCCGGACGCCGCCTGTTCCCGCTCTGGGCCGTGGTGCACCACCGCGGCCGCAAGACCGGCCGAGCGCTGAGCCTCCCGGTCGCTCTGCTGCACACCGAGGACGAGTTCGTGATCACGCTGCCGTGGGGACCCGGCACCAACTGGGTACGCAACGTGCTGGCCGCCGGCGAGTGCACGATCACCTGGAAGGGACGCGACCACGCCGCCACCGAGCCGCGGATCCTCGGCCGCGCGGAGGCGCGCCCCTACTACGACGGCTTCTCGTGGTGGATGGTCGAGAAGGTGTTCAAGGCCGACAGCTTCCTGGCTCTGCGTCGGTGACCGTCCACACTCCGGTGCCGTTGCTCCGTGGCGTACGCCTGTGTCTGGCAGGATCGGCGCATGACCATGGAGGCGTTCGGCGAGCAGTCCTTCCCTGAGGAGCCCTTCGGCAACGAGTGGGACACCGAGCCGGGATGGCTCTCCGAGGAGGAGCTGGGCGAGACCCGTGGGCGGGTGCCCATCCTCTACGTGGAGGCGGTCCCCGTCCGTGTCGATCCCGACGGCCGGGTCACCGAGGTCGGGCTGCTGCTGCGCGGGTCGCCCACGACCGGGACGATCACCCGGTCGCTGGTCTCCGGCAGGGTGCTGCACGGGGAGCGGATCCGCGACGCGCTGATGCGCAACCTGGAGAAGGACCTCGGACCCGTCGCGTTCCCGACCTTGCCGCTGACCACGGTGCCGGTGACGGTCGCCGAATACTTCCCGTGGCCCGGTGAGCGCTTCCACGACCCGCGCCAGCACGCGGTCTCGCTGGTCTACGTCATTCCTGTGACCGGCGAGTGCGAGCCGCGCCAGGACGCTCTGGAGCTGTCCTGGATGACGCCCGCCGAGGCAGTCTCCGACGCCGTCGTCGGCGACATGGAAGGCGGTCGCGGTTCCCTGCTGCGGCAGTGCCTGAACGCGTACGGGGCACTGGATTGAGCTCAGCCGACGACGAGGGCAGGACGTACGCGTCGGGGGAGGGGCTCGTCGAGTTCCTCGACCTGATGCGGCTGATGCGTGAGCGGTGCGTGTGGAAGTCGTCGCAGACCCACGCGTCGTTGGCGCAGTATCTGCGCGAGGAGTCCGACGAGGTCCTCGAGGCGATCTCCGAAGAGGACCCCGAGCACCTCAAGGAGGAGCTCGGCGACCTGCTGCTCCAGGTCTACTTCCACGCCGCCATCGCCGAGGAGGCCGGCGAGTTCACGATGGACGACGTCATCGCCGGTCTCACCGAGAAGATGAAGCGCCGCAACCCCCACGTCTTCGGCCCCGAGGCCGAGTCGGGTCGCCGCTTCACCCTCGAAGAGGTCGAGCAGCTCTGGTCGGCGGCCAAGGCCGCCGAGCGCGCCCGCCCCGTCGAGTAGGCGCCTACGTCGGCCGAGGCGTCACCTACGTCGGCCGACAGGGCATCTCGGTGCCCTCTCGCCCGACCGGAGCGACGTCTCGGCCTGCGTACGTGACGCCTCGGCCGGCGGGGGCGACCCTTCGCGGAGCCAGGGGAATGAGCATGGCCGCGAGCGCAGCACCCAGAGCGACGACGGTGAGGAAGCCGAATCCGTTGACGTACCCCTGCTCGACCGCGTAGCCCGACGGCAGGGTCTCGGCGGTGACCACGGAGGTCATGACGGCGGTGCCGATGGTGCCGCCGACGGTGCGGATGTTGGCGTTCATCCCGGTGGCCACGCCGGTGTGCTCCGGCGGCACCGCGGCCACGACCGCGTTGGCGAGGTTCGCGAAGACCAGGCCGGTGCCGAAGCCGGAGAGCCCGGCGGCGACACACATCTGCCACGGCTCGTCGTGGACGAAGGCGACCATGGCGAGGGAGACCGCGGTGAGCAGCCCGCCGATGACCAGGATGCGGCGCATCCCGATGAGGTCGGCGAGCCGGGCGCTGACCAGGCCGCACAGGAACGAGGTGATGGCCGTCGGAAGCATCAGGTAGCCGGCGACGGTGACCGAGGCGCCGAACCCGTAGCCGGCTGACGACGGCGTCTGGGTCAGCTGGGGGATGAAGCCGAAGGAGGCGTACATCGCGATGCCGATCAGCAGGGCGACCAGGTTGGCGGTCCACACCCCGCGGCGCCCCATCAGGCGCAGGTCGACCAGCGGCTGGCGTACGGTCCACTCGACCCGGATCCAGGTGGCCAGGAGCACGGCGGCGGCACCGAGCAGCCCGATGGTGGCGGGCGCGGTCCAGCCCCACGAGGGCGCCTGGCTGACGCCGAGGAGGAGCGCGACCAGCCAGCCCGCCAGGAGGAGGGCGGGGAGCAGCGGGATCGACTCGCGGGTGATCACCGGCGACTCGGGCACCAACCACAGCGTGCCGACCGCGGCGCCGGCCGCGACCAGTGCCGGCAGCAGGAACAGCGCCCGGAAGCCGAGCGTCTCGGCCACCGGCCCCGCCAGTACGATCCCGGCGGCGAAGCCCATCGAGAGCAGCGACGAGGTCACCGCGATCGCGCCGGCTACGCGTTCCCTGGGCAGCTCGTCACGCAGGATCGCGAAGGCCAACGGCAGGGTGCCGCCACCCAGCCCCTGCAGGACTCGCGCGCCGATCATGACCTCGATGCTGGGGGCCGCGGCGGCGAGAAGGGCGCCGGCGGTGAGAGCGACGAGGCTCCAGACGTACATCCTGCGCTTGCCGAAGGAGTCGCCCATCCGGCCGATGATCGGGGTCGCGACCGAGGCGGAGAGCAGGAAGGCGGTCAGGATCCAGGATCCGGTTGCCTGGTCGGTCTTCAGCTCGGTCTGGATCAGCGGCATCGTCGGCACCGAGACCGACTGCAGCAAGGAGTAGGAGCAGACGCCGATGGCGACGATGGCGAAGGTGAGGCGGGGGCTGGTGTGGGTCGACGGCATCGAGGCAAAGTTTAGCTTGGCTAACTGTATTCGTGGAAATCTTTTCGCCGGCGGTGGTCGACGCTCGAGTCTCCGAAACAGAAGCGCTCGCCTGCCGTGACGGCAGGCGAGCGCTTCGTGTGAAACAGGTCAGGGGGTCAGGCCCACTTGACGGCGGAATCGGTCTCCACGCGGGGGAGCCGGTCGAACCACGGGTTCTCGCCGGGGTGGCCGATGTTGACGATCATCTTCGTGGTCCAGTCGCCCTCGGGGAAGAACTCCTTGTCGACGCCCGCGGTGTCGTAGCCCGCGATCGGGCCGGCGGCGAGGCCGGCCGCACGGACGGCGAGGATGAAAGCGCCGGCCTGCAGGCCGGCGGACCAGCCACCCGCTCCGTGGCGCGCGGTCTCGTCGGCCTCGAAGTAGTCCTTCATCTCCGGGCGGATCGGGAAGACGTTGGGGATCTCCTCGTGCCAGTTGTTGTCGTAGGCGACGATCGCGGTCGCCGGGGCGGCCTTCGTCTTCTCGACGTTGCCCTCGGCGATGTGCGGGAGCAGGCGCTCCTTGCCCTCGGCCGTGCGCACGAACACGATCCGCAGCGGCTGGGTGTTGGCCATCGTCGGAGTCCAGCGCGTGAGCTCCCAGATGTCGGCGAGCTCCTCGTCGGTGACGGGTGTGACGGCAAAGGTGTTGGACGTCCGGGCGCCGGTGAAGACGATCTCGCGGCCTCGGGTGTCCAGCTTCTCGAGGGCGATGGTCTCGAGTGCAGTGGTCTCGGTCATGTTGCTCTGAACTCCGTGGTTACTAGGGATATTCCGGTTGCTTCGAAAATAGTAGTCCCTCGGTGTTCGGGCAACTCCTGTACGCTGGGTGACATGCCCGCGACGAAGCCCGCACACGATCCACAGGTGTGCAACGCAGCGCTCGTGCGGGCCTTCGACTTTCTGGGCAAGCGCTGGAACGGCGTGATCCTCGGCAGCCTGACCCAGGGCCCGCTCGGCTTCGCCGAGCTGAAGCGAGCGGTCGCCGGGATCAGCGACTCGATGCTCTCCGAGCGCCTCAGCGAGCTGGCCGGTCTCGGCCTGCTCGGCCGCGAGGTCGACCCCGGTCCGCCGGTCGCGGTCCGCTACGCGCTCACCGGCTCCGGTGCCGCGCTCGCGCCGACCCTCGGCGCACTCACCGAGTGGGCGGGCACCCACCTGCCGGCCGGCGACTGCTCCGAGGACTGACCGGTCCACGAACGACACCGGCCCGCCACCGAACGGTGACGGGCCGGCGTGATCGCGATCCTCAGCGCTTGAAGGCCTTGCCGAGGTCGAGGAAGACCGTCTCGCCGGTGGCGTCGTCGAGGCCGTCGTTGTCGGTCACCGCGTAGGCGTGGCCGTCGGCGCCGACCGTGAACCCCTCGAGCTTCTCCTGGGTCCACCCGTTGGTGCCCCGCAGGGCAGGGAGCAGGTCGTACGCCAGGCGCTTGCGCAGCGGGGTCGCGGGGCTCAGCCCGGTGACTCCGCGGCGGGGCACGTCGACCGTGTAGACCCGCTTGATCGCCGCCGTCGTGCCGTTCTGCTTGTCACGCTCGATGACGGCGAGGGTGTCCTCGTCGAGGGCGGTGATCTCGGAGAGCCCGAGCCAGTCGCCGGCCACCGAGGTCGACTGCAGGCCGTAGCCGAACCACTCCCACCCGCCCGTGGCCGGGGTGTAGCGGCCGATCCGGGCGGTGCTCGGACCGTCCACGCCGGGCTTCTTCGCGGTCGAGTCGGCCCACAGCGGGCGCTGGAGCGCGACGTACACCTTCTCGTTGCGACCCTTGCCGGTCACCGTCACGCCCTCGAGGCCCCATTTGCCGACCTTCTCGGCGACCTCCGCGGGCAGCGGGACCGTCTCGGCGATCCGCCCGTCCCGGTCGAGGCGGAGCACGGCGTTCCCGGTGCCGGTCGCACCCTCGTTCGCCACCCAGAAGCCCCCGCCATGGCGTGCGGCCAGGCCCTCGATGTCGAGGTCCTCCGCGACCTCGCCGGAGGCGTCCGTGACCTCGAGGACATCGCGGATCACCGCAGGTGAACGGCGTACGTCCAGGGTGTAGATGCGGCCGGTGGCGTAGGCGGCGTCGCTGGCCGCGTAGAGCTTGCCGGGCTCACCCGGGACCTTCGAGAGCGCACCCAGCGCGCCCCAGCCGATCGGCTTGCCTTTCCGCGAGGCCGACTCGACCGTCGGGAAGGACGACGACTGCTTCCGCCCGAAACCGTAGAGCGAGACCGTGGCCCGCACCAGGTCCTCGGCCGAGTCCTCCTCCGAGGAGACCGCCAGCAGGTTACGCGACGGGATCGGCAGCAGCCCCTCGGGCCCGTTGGTCGCCGGGAGCACCTGGGTGAACCGCGGGGACGACGGCGTACGCATGTCGTAGACCGCCACGAAGTTGCTGCGCTCGGAGCCCACGAAGGCGTACGGCACGCCGCCGAAGGTCTCGAAGGCCAGTCCTTCGGGCTCGGCGCCCTTCTTGGCGGCACGGTTGTCGTTGTGCAGGCCGTACTTCGTGGCGAGGTCCTCGAAGCTGGATCCGGCGTCCCAGACGACCTCGCCGGTCGCGGCGCGGAAGACGGTCCAGCCGCGGGTGCCGCCCTTCCAGTCACCTTCGTTCGCCGTCGCGACCAGCCCGGGTCCGACCCACTGGATCGAGTCGGGCTCGCGCGGCGCGTCGATGGTGCCGACCGGGTTGAAGAGCCCGTCCTTGGTCGTGTCCACACCGGGGACGACCGCGTTCCCGGCGCTCCACGCCGTCTCGACGGTCGCGGACGGAAGGTCGATGATCGCGACGCCGTTGTTCTCCTGCAGGGTCAGCGCGAGCTGGTTGTCGGTGTTGATGTCGACGTACTCCGGCTCCGCGTCCTCCGGAGTGTCCAGGCCCTTCAGGGCCGACGCGGGCAGCGCCACATCGTTGATCGACCACGCGTCCGGCTCGCCGTCCAGGCTGACGACCTTGACCGATCCGGCCGGTGCCTGGGGCAGGTCGCCCTCGTCGCCACCGGCAGGGGTGGCGGCCTCGTTGCGCTGGTTCTCCATCGCGATCGCGGCGTACGTCCCGTCCGGGCTGACCGCGATCGAGTCCGGCTGCCCGCCGAGATCGTACGAGGCCACCTCCTCGTGCGGGGCGGCGAGCGAGATCACGTCGATCCGCCCGGCACGGGTGCCAACGGCGGGCTCCTCGTCCTCCCACTCGGTGTCCTCGAGACCGGGGTATGTCGACTCGTCGACGACCACGAGCGCGTAATCGCCGACGATCGAGACCGACGTGGGCGATCCGCCCTTACCGCCGGAGACGTCGTGGCTACCGATCCCCTCCGGGGCGGAGGCGTCGGTGATGTCCAGGAAGCCGATCCGGCCGCCGGCCGCGTCGGTGTAGGCAAGGGTCTTGCCGTCCTCGGAGACCGCCGAGATCTCGGCGACGGTCGCGGCGGCCGGGTCGACACCCGCCGGCACGTTCTGGAAGACCGGATAGGTCGCGAGCCGGATGAACTCGCCGTGCCGGCCGGGTCCCGCGGCGGCGGTGCCACCGAGGACGGTCATCATCGAGACGCCCAGGCCCCCGATGGCCAGGGCGCCGATACCGGCCAGCGTGAGTCGGTTGTGCAGGAGTTGCATGTCGGGGTTCCTCTCGGAAGATCATTGACCGGGACGAACGATCTCGGCGGCACTGCGCGCCCAGGCATCACGTACGTTTCGACTGGCCGACTCCCCGATGAACACCAGGTGGGCAGCCTCGGTCGGACCCCTACTGTCCGGTTAACGTTCCAATCGCCAGGCCCATCCGGCCGAGTAATAGGCTGACGGACATCACCCCCGTCCCTGACCCAGGAGTAGTTCAGTGGCATCGATCGACGCCGTAGGCGCCCGCGAGATCCTCGATTCGCGAGGCAACCCGACTGTGGAAGTTGAGGTCGTCCTCGACGACGGCACCTTCGCCCGCGCCCAGGTGCCCAGTGGCGCCTCGACCGGAGCCTTCGAGGCCGTCGAGCTGCGCGACGGTGGAGAGCGCTACGGCGGCAAGGGCGTGCAGAACGCCGTCACCGCCGTCGTGGAGACCCTCGCCCCCGCGATCGAAGGCTTCGACGCCGACGACCAGCGCGCCATCGACCAGGCGATGATCGAGGCCGACGCGACCCCCAACAAGGCCAAGGCCGGCGCCAACGCGATCCTCGGCGTCTCGCTCGCCGTCGCGAAGGCCGCCGCCGACTCGGCCGGCCTCTCCCTGTTCCGCTACGTCGGTGGCCCCAACGCCCACGTGCTCCCGGTCCCGATGCTCAACATCCTCAACGGTGGCTCCCACGCGGACTCCAACGTCGACATCCAGGAGTTCATGATCGCGCCGATCGGCGCGCCGACCTTCGCCGAGGCGCTGCGCATCGGCGCCGAGGTCTACCACGCGCTCAAGTCGGTGCTGAAGGCCAAGGGCCTGGCCACCGGCCTCGGTGACGAGGGCGGCTTCGCGCCCAACCTCGAGTCCAACCGCGCCGCCCTCGACCTGATCGCCGAGGCGATCGGCAAGGCCGGCTACGAGCTCGGCAAGGACGTCGTGCTCGCGCTCGACGTGGCCGCCTCCGAGTTCTACCAGGACGGCGCCTACCTCTTCGAGGGCGCCAAGAAGACCGCCGAGGAGATGACCGCCTACTACGAGGAGCTCGTCGCCGCCTACCCGATCGTCTCCATCGAGGACCCCCTCGACGAGGAGGACTGGGACGGCTGGAAGGCGATCACCGACGCCATCGGCGACAAGACCCAGCTCGTCGGCGACGACCTGTTCGTCACCAACGTCGAGCGTCTCGCCCGCGGCATCGAGGGCGGCCAGGGCAACGCGCTGCTGGTCAAGGTCAACCAGATCGGCACCCTCACCGAGACCCTCGACGCGGTCGACATGGCCCACCGGGCCGGCTTCAAGACGATGATGTCCCACCGCTCCGGCGAGACCGAGGACACCACCATCGCCGACCTCGCCGTCGCCGTCGGCTCCGGCCAGATCAAGACCGGCGCCCCGGCCCGCTCCGAGCGCGTCGCGAAGTACAACCAGCTCCTCCGCATCGAGGACGAGCTGGGCGAGGCCGCCCGCTACGCCGGCGCCTCCGCCTTCCCGCGCTACCAGGCCTGACCCCAGCGCCGAGTCGGCGCGTCTGTCCCGGTTCCTGCCGCCGAGTCGGCGCAAATGTCCCACCGCTGTGGGGCAGATGCGCCGACTCGGCGTCATTTGGCGGAGCAGTAGCGCCGACTCGGCACGGCTCGGCGGGACAGATGCGCCGACTCGTTGGTCTCGGATGGGAGGATGAGCGACGTGGCAACGCAGGGACCGGGACAGCAGAGTCAGAGCAAGCGCGTTCAACGATCCCGAGGCCCACAGGGTCCGGGGCGACGGCCGCGTGCCCCGCTCCCGGCTCGCCCGCCGGCGGGCAGCGGCATCGAGGCCCTGCGCAAGCGGCTGCGTCGGCCGAAGCTGACCGGCCGGGCGATGATGATCATCGTGGTCGCCGCGGTGCTGGTGATCTCCTACGCCTCCTCGCTGCGCGCCTACCTGCAGCAGCGCCACGACATCAACGCGCTCCAGACCGAGATCGCGCAGCGCAAGGAGCACATCAAGCAGCTCGAGGAGCAGACCCGCCGCTGGGAGGACCCCGCCTACGTCCAGCAGCAGGCCCGGGAGCGGTTCGGCTTCGTGATGCCGGGGGAGACGGCGTACGTCGCCCTCGACGAGAACGGCGAGCGCATCCAGACCGAGCCGGAGCTCACCGACCCCAAGTCGGTGGGCAGTGCCGAGCAGCCGGAGGCGTGGTGGGACGATGCGTGGGGTTCCGTGCTGCTGGCCGGTGACCCGCCGGAGCAGACTGGAGAAGGGCCGGAGTCGGAGATCGACCCGCCCAAGCAGAAGAAAGACTGAGACATGGCGATCGATCCCAAGGACGTGGCCGCGATCGCGGCACAGCTGGGACGCGAGCCACGGGGGATCCACGAGGTCGGGCACCGCTGCCCGTGCTCGCTGCCCGATGTGGTGACCACCGAGCCGCGGCTGCCCAACGGCACGCCGTTTCCCACGACGTTCTACCTCACCTGCCCGCGTGCCGCCTCGAAGATCGGCACCCTCGAGGGCACCCACGTGATGAAGGACATGGAGGCCCGCCTGGCCGAGGACGAGGAGCTCGCCGCCGCCTACGCGAAGGCCCACGAGGCCTACCTCGAGGCTCGCTACGAGCTCGGCGACCCGCCAGAGATCCACGGCATCTCCGCAGGTGGGATGCCGAATCGGGTCAAGTGCCTGCACGTCCTCGCCGGCCAGGCGCTGGCCCAGGGCCCGGGCGTCAACCCGCTCGGCGACGAGGTGCTCGAGCGCCTCGGTGAGTGGTGGAGGTCCGGCCCGTGCGTGGATCTCGACCTCGAGGACGAGGAGCAGTGACCAAGGTCGCGGCGATCGACTGCGGCACCAACACGATCAAGCTGCTGATCGCCACGGTCACCGCCGACGGCCTGACCGAGGACGTACGCGAGGCCCGCATGGTCCGCCTGGGCCAGGGCGTCGACCGCACCGGTGTGCTCGCCGAGGAGGCCCTGGAGCGGGCTTTCGGCGCCATCGACGAGTACGCCGCGATGATCCGCGAGCACGGCGTCGAGCGGGTGCGCTTCGTGGCCACCTCGGCCACCCGCGACGCCGCCAACGCGGCCACCTTCACCGACGGCGTACGCGACCGCCTCGGGGTCACGCCCGAGGTCGTCACCGGCGCCGAGGAGGCCGCGCTCTCCTTCGGCGGCGCGGCCCGCAACCTGCGCGGCACTCCCGAGCCGCCCGTGCTGGTGATCGATATCGGCGGCGGTTCGACCGAGCTCATCCTCGGCGACGACTCGACGACGGGCGTCAGCGCGGCGATGAGTATGGACATCGGGTCCGTGCGGCTCCATGAGCGTCACCTGCGCTCCGACCCGCCCACGCGGGAGGAGATCGAGGCCTGCGTACGCGACATCGACGCCCACCTCGACGCCTGCCCGGTCGACCCGGCCGACGCCAGCACCGTGGTGGCCGTCGGCGGCACCATGATCCAGCTGACCATGGGACTGCTCGAGCTGGCTGCGTACGACCGCAGCGCCACCGACCACGCCGAGGTCTCTCCCGAGGACGTCCACCGGCTCGTCGACCGGCTGCTGGCGATGACCGTCGACGAGAGGCTGGCGCTGCCCTGGATGCATCCCGGCCGGGCCGACGTGATCGCCGCCGGTGGTGTGATCCTCAGCAGGATCCTGAGGCGCTCGCGTGCCGACTCCCTCCTCGTCTCCGAGTCCGACATCCTCGACGGAATTGCCTGGTCCGTTAGAGACTAGGCATGTCGGGGGACTTGATCTTTGTGTTTGACGCCTAGGTTTGGGTTCACCGGCGTACCCATCAAACAGAAGCAAAGCTGTCTCTCGGAAGGTCAAGAAGTGAAAAAGCTCATCCTGCTTGCCATCGCCGCCGCTGGTGTCGGCGTGCTGGTCAAGAACAAGTCTGAGCAGCTGAAGGCCAGCGCGAACAAGGTCACCAGCGACCCGCGCGTCCAGTCGGCCCTCGCGACCGCCTCGGAGAAGGCGGCGCCCCTGAAGGAGAAGGCTGCTCCTTATGCCGAGGTCGTGAAGGAGAAGGCGGGGCCCTACGCGGCCACCGTCAAGGAGAAGGCCGGCCCCTACGCGGAGCAGGCCAAGGAGAAGGTCTCGGCCGCGGCCGGGGTCGCCTCGGACAAGCTGCACCGGAACGGCTCCGTCCCGGGGTCCACCTCGGAGTCTGCCCCGGAGTCGACCACGGGCTCGTCCTCGACCAGCGAGTACGGCGGCTACCCGCCCGCTCCGCCGGCACCGTCCGCTCCGCAGGCCGGTGTCACCGGTGACCCGCTCACCGACCCGATCGACCCGGCCGACCCCTACGCCACCGAGGTCCCGCCCCCGCCGGCGCCCCCGGCCGAGCCCGACCAGACGTCCTACGACGACCTGGGCGGCGGCGACACCGCGGTCAAGCCGACCCCGGAGGGCACGCCTGAGTACGCTCCCGAGCCGGTCGACCCCGCGGAGGAGAAGAAGACCGACAACTGGTTCCGCGGCTGAGCCGAGATCCGGCGCTGATCCGTCACAGCGGGGCCATCTGAGTCACCCGCGGTCTGCCTTCGGCAGGCCGCGGGTGACAATGGTTTGGTGACCATCCACGCCATCACCGTCCTGGGACACGACCGCCCGGGGATCATCGCCGACACCACCGCCCGTCTCGCCGGACTCGGACTCAACCTCGAGGACTCGACGATGACCCGGCTGCGAGGTCACTTCGCGATGACGCTGCTCTGCGCGGGTGAGGCGACCACGGAGGCCATCCGCGCCGATCTCGAGCCGATCGCGTCCGACGGCACGCTGACGGTCACGGTCTACGAGCTCCCCGAGGAGCAGGCACCGGCCGGTTCCGGGCAGCTCTTCGTCCTCTCTGTCCATGGCGGCGACCGTCCCGGCATCGTCTCCACGGTGACCGCCGAGATCGCCGCTGTCGGCGGCAACATCACCGACCTGACCACCCGTCTCTCCGGCGATCTCTATGTCGTCGTCGCCGAGCTCGAGCTGCCGGCGGACGCCGACGTCGCCGTGCTCGAGGCGTCGATCAAGCGGGTCACCAAGGAGCTCGGCGTCGACGCCACCCTGCGGCCGATCGAGGCCGACGACCTGTGAGCGTGAATGAACGGGTACTGTCCTGGACCGAGGCCGAGCTGGGTGTCGAGGGCAAGGTCCTCGACGTCGTACGCGCCCCCGCCCACGTCCTCTCCGTGCCCGGCAAGGACGTCGACCCCGCCGCGCCCGAGACCGTCCAGCTCGCCGCCGACCTGATCGCCACCATGCGGGTCTCGCCCGGCTGCGTCGGCCTGGCCGCCGACCAGGTCGGCGTCTCGGCCCGGGTCTTCTGCGTCGACGTCTCCACCCACGTGAAGACCAGGACCCACCACGGGACGTACGTCCTGTGCAACGCCGAGGTCCTCGAGGCCAGCCGCAACGAGAAGGCACGCGAGGGCTGCATGTCCGTCCCCGACCTGACCGGTGACGTGAAGCGCGCCTCCCGGCTGAAGGTACGCGGCCAGCTCCCGGTCACCGGTGAGACCGTCGAGATCGTCACCGACGCCTTCGAGGCGCGTTGCCTGCAGCACGAGATCGACCACACCAACGGTCTGCTCTTCATCGACCGCGTCGCCGGCGCCCACGCGCTCCACCAGCGCCAGACGTACTTATGACGCTAAGGTCTGGCTGTTCGCCCCGGTGTCCCAACTGGCAGAGGATGACGACTTAAACTCGTCCAGATGTGGGTTCGAGTCCCACCCGGGGCACCCTGTCGCCGTCCTCGGCCCCTGCTCCGGCGCGACGGCCCGCCCTACTCGTGCGTCTCGAGGACCTGCTCGGAGGCGACCCCGCGCAGGGTGATCCCGGCACCGATCGCCGCAAGTGCCAGGACGGTCGCGCCGAGGATCGCTGCGAGGCCGAAGCCATCGGTGTAGGCGTCGAACGCCTGCTGGAGAAGTGGTTCCGCGACCGCTCGGGGGAGTTCCTGGGCGGCGGAGACCGCTGCGCCGATCGTGTCAGCTGCTTCCGCGCCCGCTTCACCCGCACCCGCGACCGGGTCGGCGGCCATGGCGTTGCGGTAGCTGGTGGCGGCGAGCGTGCCGAGAACGGCGATGCCGAGCGCTCCGCCGAGCTCGCTGCTGGTCTCTGCGAGCGCGGATGCCGCCCCTGCTCGCTCCGGAGGAGCGGTGGTGAGTACGAGCGAGGTGACGATGGTCGCTGTCATGCCGACGCCGAGCGTCAGAGTGGCGTACGCGGCGATCAGCGCGCCGATGGAAGAGGCGGACGTCACCAGGCTGACGACGGCGAATCCGCCCGCGGCGATCAGGAGCCCGAGCGTGACGAGCGTCGCGGGACGGATCCTGGCGGCCAGCAGCGAGGCGATGGCGACGCCGAGGAAGCTACCGGCCACCGTCGGCAGCATCCAGAGTGCGGCGGTGAGCGGAGGGAGGCCGAGGACGGTCTGCATGAAGGTCACCGCGAGCAGGCCGATGCCGGCGGTGGCGAAGACGACGATCGCGTTGGCGACGATGGATCCGCTGAAGGCAGGCCGGGCGAACAGATGGATGTCGATCATCGGATGTGCCGCGGTTCGCTGCCTCAGGACGAAGGCACCCGCGAAGGCGACGCCGATCACCAGGGCTGAGACGGAGCTCCATGCTGCTCCGCTCTCGGCGATCTTCTTGACGCCGTAGATGACCGGTAGGACCGCCGTGAGCGAGAGGAAGGCGCCGAGCAGGTCGAACGGTCCTGGGTTGGGATCGCGCGACTCGTCGATGATGATCGGGGCGGCGATGAGCAGCAGAATCATGACGGGCACGTTGACGAGGAACACCGACCCCCAGTGGAAGTGCTCCAGCAGGAAGCCGCCGACGATCGGCCCCACGGCGATGCCTCCGGTGAAGGCGCCGGTCCAGATGCCCACGGCGGTGCGGCGCTGATTCTCGTCGAGGAACATTCCCCGGATGAGCGACAGGGTCGACGGAGCGAGGGTCGCGCCGCCCAGGCCGAGGAGCGCACGAGCGGCGATGAGCATCTCCGCGCTGGAGGCGAAGGCGGCAAGCACCGACGCCGTGCCGAACGCGACGGCACCGACCATGAGCAGTCTTCGCCGCCCGATGCGATCGCCGACGCTCCCCATCGTGATGAGCAGCCCGGCCATCATGAAGCCGTAGATGTCCATGACCCACAGGTGCTGGCTGGCGGTCGGTGCGAGTTCAGCGCTGATCCAGGGCGAGGCGATGAACAGCACCGACAAGTCCATCGAGGCGAGCAGGGCAGGCAGCGTCAGCACGGTCATGCCGAGCCAGTCGCGTGCGGTTGCGCGAGGAGGTGAGGTAGTCGTCATGCAGGAAATGTACATATGTCTAATACATATGTACAAGACGTACGTACGGACAGGCGGTTAGGGTGGGGCTCATGGGCCAGCGTCAGGATCTCCTCGCCGGGGCGAGGCAGTGCATCGCCGAGAAGGGCTACTCGCGTACGACCGCGCGAGACATCACCGCCGCCTCGGGGGCGAATCTCGCGGCCATCGGCTACCACTTCGGCTCCAAGGAGGCGCTGCTCAACGCAGCCATCCTGGAGTCCTTCGACGAGTGGGGCACGGCGATCGATCAGGCCGAGGTGGCCTCAGGGAGTGGAGACCCGATCGAGCGGATGGAGAGTTTCCTCGCCGGCTTTCTGACGGGATCGACGCAGCATCGCGCCATGATCGTGGCGAGCGTGCAGGCGTTCGCCGAGGCCGAGTTCGTCCCGGAGGTGCGCGAGCAGCTCGCGGAGACGTACGAGGAGGCGCGTAGGAGCGTTGCGGCGATGCTGCTCGGCATCGATCCCGACAGCGTCGACGAGGCCGGGCGTCAGTTGGGCTCGCTCGTGCTGGCGATCATCAACGGCACCGCCCTGCAGTGGCTGATCGACCCGGCGGCGACGTCCTCTGCGGCTGGACTCACGGCCGCGCTCAGGTCCTTGGTCTCGTCGCGTTGAACCGACTTCGTACGTGTGTCCGACACCTCGTCGGTGATTGTTCTCGGCCGGGAACGAGTTCAAGGCCTCCCTCGTTGATCGAGGTATAGCGTGCCTACACTGGCACCACGACACGGCGCCGACCGGCGCTCGTCAGGCCTTTCGAGGAGAGACCAAACCATGCAGAGCAACAACCCGGTGTTCCGTAGGGCAGAGGGCTTCGGGCAGCCGTCGCAGAACGCCTACGGCAACGCGACCTACGGTGGCAACGGCGCTCCGTACGCCGGCTACGGGCAGGACCCGAGCCAGTGGTCGACCGGCGCCCCCCAGGCGCCGACCACGGGCGCCCCCATGACGATCGACTCGGTGGTGCAGAAGGGCGCGATCACGCTCGGCGTCGTCTTCCTCGCCGCCATCGCGACGTGGGTCATGACCCCCGACATCAACTCCACCGCCAGCCTCGGGCCGCTCTACATGGCCGCGACCCTCGGTGCTGGTGCGGCCTTCATCCTGTCCCTGGTCAACTCGTTCAAGCGGGTGATCAGCCCGGCGCTGGTCCTGGCCTTCGCCGTTGCCGAGGGCATCGCCCTGGGCGCGCTGAGCAAGGTCTTCGACGCCATGATCGGTGGCGGCATCGTCGTCCAGGCCGTGATCGGCACCTTCGCCGCGTTCGCGGGCACCCTGGCTGCCTACAAGTTCTTCAACATCAAGGTCGGCAACAAGTTCCGCACCTTCGTGATCGCGGCCATGTTCGGCATGGTGGGTCTGAGCCTGATGGAGCTCGTGCTCGGCATGTTCGGTGCCAGCTTCGGCCTCTTCGGCCTCGGCACGCTCGGCATGATCACCGCCATCGCCGGCCTCGCGCTCGGTGTCTTCATGCTGATCCTCGACTTCGACCAGATCGAGCAGGGCATCCGTGCCCAGCTCCCTGAGCGTGAGTCGTGGCGCGCCGTCTTCGGCCTGACCGTCAGCCTCGTCTGGATCTACACCAACCTGCTCCGCCTGCTGGCGATCTTCCAGCAGGACTGATCGCCCGCAGGTCTTCACGACGAAGGAGTGAAGACCTGCCACGGCGATCAGGTCGAGCGAGCCCTTCGACAAGCTCAGGAGGGTCCGCAGCGGGTGAGCCTGCGAACCCGCGAAGCGGGTCGAGACCTCGGTCGCTGACAAGCAACAACCGCCCCGTGCCTATCAAGGCATGGGGCGGTGTGCTTCTCGACCAGCGGGGCTAACGAGCCCGGTTGATCTCCGCGAGCGGGGGAGTCTCGGCAGGACGCTCGCCGCGGCGGGGCTCGCGGTGCTCGTTCTCGAAGGAGCGGGCTCGGGCCCAGTTTCGGCCGAAGCGTCCACGCGGGCGCGGCGCCGGGTCGATCTCGGTTCCTGGCCGGATGACGGCGCGCAGGGAGGCGGCGGCGAGCGGCATCACGTGCTTGCCGTTGTAGGTCTCCAGGATGGCGTTCTCGTCGCCGACGAGCCCGAGCACCGAGAGCGTCGGCGGGACCAGCACCTCGCCGAGAGCGTGGTAGCCGGCCGCGGAGGGGTGGAACAGATCGGCGCCGAACCAGAACGCCGGGGTGGCCTTGAAGGCCGGGCCGAGGACGTCACCCAGCGACACCGTGTGGCCACCGGCGCGGATGACGTGGAAGATCTGCCCGGCGGCGATGCGGATCGACCAGGCCCGCATGATCGAGCGCAGCGGCGGCAGGATCGGGGTGGCCGTGCTGAGGTCGGGGACGGTGCCGACGAGCACCTTGACCCCCGCCTCCTGGAGCCGGATGACGGCCTGGGCGAGGTGGCTCACCGCGACTCGCGGCCGCACCCGGCGGATCACGTCGTTGGAGCCGACCAGGATCACCGCGATGTCGGCGTCGGCCGCGATCGCCTTCTCGACCTGCGGGTGCAGGTCGGAGGACTTCGCGCCGATCTCGGAGAGGTCGTGCAGCCGCACCGGCCGGTGTGCCTTCTCGGAGACACCGGAGGCGAGGACGGCACCAGGCGTGTCCTCGACCTCGGTCATCCCGTAGCCCGCGGCACTCGAGTCACCGAGCAGCGCGATGTTGATCGGACGCCCTGGCTGACGCGCTCCGTACCACCCCGTCGGAGAGGGTGCCACCGGCATCTTGACCTGATGGGTCGCCCGGACGGCAAGCGCTGCTTCCGCGACGAGGACCCCGGCGAACGCGGCCGTCGCGGCCAGAACACCCCCGCCGGCGTACGCGGTCTTGCGTGCCAGACTCTTCTTCGCCACGGGGACACTCTAAAGTCTTCGGCCCATTACCGGGCACTCAGTATCGGGATATAGGGGATCTCACCTAGTGGACATACGCTGTGGCCATGGAGTACGTGGACTCGCTTCTCGACCTTATCGGCAACACTCCGCTCGTGCGGCTGGAGCGTGCGCTGGACGGCGCTGGCGCCTCTGAACCCGGCCAGGGACCGCTGGTTCTGGCCAAGGTGGAATACCTTAACCCGGGCGGTTCGGTGAAGGATCGCATCGCCACCCGGATGATCGAGGCGGCCGAGGCCTCCGGTGAGCTGCAGCCCGGCGGCACGATCGTCGAGCCCACCTCCGGCAACACCGGGGTCGGCCTGGCGATGGTCGCCCAGCAGAAGGGCTACAAGTGCATCTTCGTCTGCCCTGACAAGGTCAGCGAGGACAAGCGCAACGTGCTGAAGGCCTACGGCGCCGAGGTCGTCGTCGCTCCCACGGCCGTGCCGCCCGAGCACCCCGACTCCTACTACAACGTCTCCGACCGGCTCGCCTCGCAGCCCGGCGCCTGGAAGCCGAACCAGTACGCCAACCCCAACAACCCGCGCTCCCACTACGAGGAGACCGGGCCCGAGATCTGGCGCCAGACCGAGGGTAGGATCACCCACTTCGTGGCCGGCGTCGGCACCGGCGGCACGATCTCCGGGATCGGCCGCTACCTCAAGGAGCAGAACCCGGACGTCCAGATCATCGGCGCCGACCCTGCCGGGAGCGTCTACTCCGGCGGCAGCGGCCGGCCCTACCTGGTCGAGGGCGTCGGTGAGGACTTCTGGCCGGACACCTACGACCGTGACATCGCCGACCGGATCATTGAGGTCTCCGACGCCGACTCCTTCGCCTACACCCGCCGGCTCGCCCGCGAGGAGCAGCTGCTCGTCGGCGGCAGCGCCGGCATGGCTGCGTACGCCGCCAAGCAGCTCGCCGCGGAGCTGGCCGGCACGCCCGAGGGCGAGAACGCCGTGATCGTCGTGCTGCTGCCCGACTCCGGGCGCGGCTACCTGACCAAGGTGTTCAACGACGAGTGGCTGGCGCAGTACGGCTTCACGACCGGCGAGGACGCCAAGCAGACCGTCGGCGACGTGCTGCGCGGCAAGTCCGGCCGGCTGCCCGACCTGGTGCACACCCACCCGGGCGAGACGATCGCCGAGGCCGTGCACATCCTGCAGGAGTACGGCGTCTCGCAGATGCCCGTCGTCCGCGCCGAGCCGCCGATCGTGGCCGCCGAGGTCGCGGGCTCGGTCTCGGAGCGGACCCTGCTGGAGGCGCTGTTCACCGGCAAGGCCAAGCTCACCGACTCCGTCGAGGAGCACATGTCGCCGCCGCTGCCCTCGATCGGCTCCAACGCCGACGCCCACGATGCCGCCCACACCCTGGGTGACTCCGACGCGCTGCTCGTGCACGAGGACGGCAAGCCGGTCGGTGTCCTCACCCGCCAGGACCTGCTCTTCTTCCTGACCAGCTCCTGAACCCGGCATACCCTCCCCCCTAGCGGGGGAGGGTGGCGTACGCCATGATGCGTGGTCATGATCGCGTACCCCCACATGCGCCGAAGCGGAGTCCGAGGCAGTCGACATCGCCGATCGGCTCTGGTCGCGGCCTCTCTGGTCGCGCTGTTCTCGCTGGCCGCCTGCGGCGGCGGCCAGGACAGCAGCAGTGGCAGCGATCGGCCCAGCGTCGCGGACATCGAGGGCCAGATCACCAAGAGCAGCGGCGACCAGGTGACCGAGGACCAGTCCGCGTGCCTGGCGAAGACCTACTACGAGTCGGACCTCTCCGACGAGGCGGTACGGCTGCTGGTGGAGGCCGAGGACGTCTCGAAGATCAGCCCGGAGGATCTCTCGGAGGCTGACCAGAAGGCCAGCAAGGAGCTCTACGAGCCGCTGGTGAAGTGCCTGACGCCCGAGAGCTCGCGGGAGTAGTCGCCGTTCGGCGCAGGCCGAAGCCACGTGCTCGCCACCCGGGCGAGGTCCTCGCGACCGGAGACTCCGGTCTTGCGGCTGATGTTGTGCAGGTGGGTCTCGACGGTGCGGGTGCTCATCTCCAGGTCTGCGGCCAACGAGGCGGTGGTGGGGCCGTCGGGCAGCAGTTGGAGCACCTCGCTCTCCCGCCCGGAGAGCCCGATGTGGACCGCCGCGCGACGGAACAGCCCGGCTCGGCTTCCGGAGATCTCGGAGCGTTCCCACGCGAGGTCGAGCGTCTCGGCGGCCTCGGCGAGGTCGCCGGCCTCACGCTGCAGGATCGCCAGCGAGATGGCGGCCCGGGTCACGAACACGAGGGCGCCGGCATCGGCGAGGATCACGATCGCCTCGCGGAGCGCGTCGACGTCGCCGGCAGCGGTGGCGGCCGCGTACGCCCCCATGCCCTGCAGCAGCGGGCTCTCGGTGCCGGCCGCCAGGCTGGCGGCCCGGGTGATGTGCTTGTTCTCGTTCGCGCCGCGCTCGACCGCCTCGATGGCGAGGAAGATGCCGCCGGTGACGTAGCCGGCGTCCAGCCGTTGGCCGACGAGCTCGCAGAGCTCCTTGAGGCTGGGCATCCGGCCGCTGGCCGGCGCCATGATGCTGGCCACCATCCCCGGCCACGGGCCGAAGGCCACCTTCGCGCCACCGATCTGGGAGGCGAGGCTGCGGGCGTACTCCGGGCGGCCCTGAGCCATCGCGATCTCGGCGCCGAGCGTCAGGATGCCGGTGTGGGCGACGTCGCGGTAGGCCGCGACGCTCGAGGAGGAGAGGCTCTGGAACGCCGCCTGGCTCGCCTCGGTCAGCCGACCCGCGATGCTCAGGCCGAGGACGCAGAGGTAGGCGTGGGCCTGGATCAGCATCGCATCCCCACTCCGGTTGGCCTCTTCGAGCTGCTCCCGGGCGAAGTCGATGCCGCGGTCCAGGTCGCCGCCGAGAACGTCGGCCAGTCCGGTGAGGAAGGCAAGCAGTCCAGCGGAGAACTGGTGCTGAGGCTGCTGGCTCTCCAGCAGGTTGCGCGCCTGCTCGACCATCCCGGCGGCGAGGAGGCGCTCGGCGGCCACCACGGCGAGCATCTCCGGGCCGGTCGTGTCGCGCGGGTCGGGCTCGACCGTCGGTAGCTCCGGGACGTACTCGGTCTGGAACTGCAGGTGGGCCCGGGAGGCCTCGAGGGTCGCGGCGAAGGCGGGCAGTCGCTCGAGCCCGTCGTCCAGGACGTCCTTGGCCGCCTTCAGGTCACCCAGCTCGACCGCCTTCCAGGTGGCGAACCAGGCCAGCATCCAGGCCGACTCCTGGGTGTCGGTCAGCGGGGTGCGTCGCTCGACCTCGTCGATCTGGTCACGAGGCGCGGCCGTGTTGCGGAGCGCGACGAGCAGCGGCAGGGCGGTCTCGGGCGAGGGCATCTCGGTCCAGGAGCGGCGCGCGCGGGCGACCTCGTCGGCCATCTGGCGCAGCGAACGCTGGTGGAGGAGGGCGGCATCGGCACCGCGAGGCCGATGGGTGGCGTAGTCGAGGAGGCGTTGGTCGGCGGCGAGGTGGTTGCGTGCGATCACCAGCCCGAACGCCGAGCCCTCGGTGATCAGGTAGTCGCCGATGAGCGGCGGGTAGAGGCCCACGACACCGCTGCCCGGGCCGTCCTCGCTATGGCGCGCCAGCCCGTGGGCGAAGAGCGCGTCGAGCACGTCGCGCTCGAGCAGCTTCTCGGCCTCGTCCAGCGGCACCGGACCCGTCACCGCGAGCGCGGTCGCGCCGTCCCAGGCGGCCTGGTCGAGCCCGGCGACCAGCGGCTCGACGGCCGAGGCCAGCTCAGGAGCCCAGCCCGTACGCCGCGGCAACCGCCACAGCCCGTCGAGCTGCTCCAGCACCCCTGCTCGGGGCCCGACGGTGGCGATGGCTCGGACCAGGCCGAGCAGTCCGCCGGTCGCCATCGTGATCCGTGCCAGCGACCCGGCCTCGACCGGACCGCCGAGGATCGCCCGGCACACCTCGTGCACCTCGTCGACCTCGAGCGCGGGGGAGCGCACCTGGACCGACGGCGCGATGCCGAGCATCAGCGTGTTCTCGGCGACCGGGTGCTGGTGGCGGCTGCTCGTCACCGCCAGGAGGCGCCGCTGGCGGTGGAGGTTGCGCAGGGCGCCGACCGAGTAGGTGTCGAGCGCGTCGGCGTCGTCGATCACCATGACTGTGCCGCTGCCGAGCTGCTTGCTCAGTGCTGTGGTCATCTCGCCGATGGTTCTCCGCGGCCCGGGACCCGCCGCGCCGCCGATGCCGGCGGCGAGCAGCGCGGCGAACGGCTCGTTCTGCCAGGCACGGTGGCCGCTGAGCTGGAAGACGGACAGGCCGTCGTCCTCGAGGCGGTCGGCGATCAGCGCGCAGAGCTCGCTGCGTCCGGAGCCTCGGGGGCCGACCAGATGCACGCTGAGGCCCGCACCGACGTAGTCGGCGACCTCGTCGACCACCCGCGCGAGGACACCTTCGCGATCCGACATGGTCACCCCCCACCTCAAGGTACATCCAAATGCATACCGGATTTTCTGTGGGAGCGCTGTATCGCCCGCGTATTAGGTCTACTGATACGCAGGTTACCTGTTTACAGTACGTAAACAGTCCGTCCGCGACCGCAACCTCTGGCCCTGGATGATGAGATAGTGATCTCACGGGCTGAGGTTCACCTCGGCCTGCACCACTGAGTGACCACCAGGTTGCCGCATCAGCTCCCCCATCTGATTGCGGCCCTGGTGGCACGAAGACCTACAGAGCCCGGCCGTCCCGGACTCGAGGTCGCGATCATCCCCCCGCGGTCGTGACCTCGAGCCCAGGGCGGCCGGGCTCGGTTGTTGGCGATTGCTTCGCAATTCGCGCAGCGCTGGGTTGTTGGCGATTGCTTCGCAATTCGCGAGCGCCTCCGCTTGATCCTCGTCTTCCTCCGCTTCGTTCGTCGCTGCGCTCCTCACTGCGCTGCGTCCAGACGAGGAGCGCTTCAGCGCTGTACTTGTGGCGAGGGGCGCCGAACTGGCAGGCAGCTCGTGAAGCAATTCACAAGGGACGTAAGCCACGACACATGGGACGTATGCCTAGGGGAGGGGGTGGTGTGGCCGGTGATGCGGGAGTGTCATAGTGACTGGCGTGGACAGCGTCCTGGAGTTAGCCAGGTGGCAGTTCGGCATCGTGACCGTCTACCACTTCCTGTTCGTCCCGCTCACGGTGGGACTCACCATGCTCGTCGCCGTGCTGGAGACGATCTGGCTGCGTACGAAGAACCCTGAGTGGCTTCGGCTGACCAAGTTCTTCGCGAAGCTCTTCCTGATCAACTTCGCGCTCGGTGTGGTCACCGGGATCGTGCAGGAGTTCCAGTTCGGGATGACCTGGTCGGACTACTCCCGCTTCGTGGGGGACGTCTTCGGGGCCCCGCTGGCGATCGAGGCGCTGCTGGCCTTCTTCCTGGAGTCGACCTTCCTCGGCCTGTGGATCTTCGGCTGGGACAAGCTGCCGCGGGCGCTGCACAACGCGTGCATGTGGATCGTCCACCTCGGCACGCTCGCGTCGTCGTGGTTCATCCTCGCGGCCAACTCCTGGATGCAGCACCCGGTCGGCTACAAGTTCAACGAGGTCACCGGCCGCGCCGAGCTCACCGACTTCTGGGCGGTGATGTTCAACAAGGTGCAGCTGGGTACGTTCCCGCACGTCATCCTCGCGGCGTACCTGACCGCGGCCGCCTTCATGCTCGGCATCCTGGGCTGGCTCTACATGCGCCGGCCGGGGGAGAACAACGTCGAGCGCCCGATGTACCGCCGCGGGATGGTGCTGGCGGCCTGGGTGATGGTCTTCTCGGGCGTCGGGGTCGCGGTCTCGGGTGACATCCAGGGCAAGATCATGACCGAGGTGCAGCCGATGAAGATGGCGGCCGCTGAGGCGCTGTGGGAGACCTCCGACTCGTGCGCGCCGTTCTCGATCCTGACCATCGGCACCCGCGACGGGAAGCACGAGAAGTGGGCGCTCGAGGTGCCCTGCGTGCTCTCCTTCCTCGGCACCGGCACCTTCGACGGCAAGGTCGAGGGCATCTACGACCTGCAGGAGAAGTACCGCGAGACCTACGGGGCGACGCCGGGCGCGACCTACTACTCGCCCGGTGACTACACCCCCAACATCCCGGTCACCTACTGGACCTTCCGCTGGATGATGGGCCTCGGCGTGGTCGGCGGACTCGTCGGGCTTGCGGTGCTGTGGCTGACCCGCAAGGGACGTACGCCGACGGGGTTCGTCGGACGGGTGCTTCCCGCGCTGGCGATCTCGGCGCCGGTGATGGTGCTGCTGGGCAACTCGATGGGCTGGATCTTCACCGAGATGGGACGTCAGCCGTGGGTGGTCTTCGGGGTGCTGACCACCGCCAACGGCGTCTCGCCGGGCGTCGAGCCGTGGGAGGTGTGGATGTCGCTGCTGGGATTCACCGCGCTCTACGCGGTGCTCGCCGTCATCGAGGTGGGCCTGCTGATGAAGTACGTGAAGAAGGCTCCGGACCCGTTCGTCGAGCCACCCTCACCGTCCCTGCGCGGCTCCGACTCGGATGCCGACGAGCCGATGAACTTCGCGTACTGAGGAGCCTGCGATGGAACTCACGACAATCTGGTTCTGCCTCATCGCCGTGCTGTGGATCGGCTACTTCGTCCTCGAGGGCTTCGACTTCGGCGTCGGCATGCTGCTTCCGGTGCTGGCCCGCGACGACCGCGAGCGGCGCGTCATGATCAACACCATCGGCCCCGTCTGGGACGGCAACGAGGTCTGGCTGCTCACCGCGGGCGGGGCTACGTTCGCGGCGTTCCCGGAGTGGTACGCGACGCTGTTCTCCGGCTTCTACCTGCCGCTGTTCCTCATCCTGATCGCGCTGATCGTGCGTGGGGTCGCGTTCGAGTACCGCCACCAGCGGCCCTCGGTCACCTGGGCCGGCTGGTGGGACCGTGCGGTGATCTTCGGCTCCTACGTCCCGGCGTTCCTGTGGGGTGTGGCGTTCGCCAACATCGTGCGCGGGGTGCCGATCGACGCCGACTTCGAGTTCACCGGAACGGTCCTGACCCTGCTCAACCCCTACGGTCTCCTCGGCGGTCTGGTCACGCTCTCGCTGTTCGTGACCCACGGTGCGGTGTTCATCGCGCTGAAGACCGACGGCGAGATCCGCGGCCGGGCCCGCGCGCTGGCGCTCAAGACCGGGGTCGTAGCGGCCGTGCTCGCCGTCGTCTTCCTGGTCTGGACCCAGGCGCTCACCGGCAACCTGGCGACCGCGGTGATCTTCGTCGTGGCGGCGCTCGCGCTCGTGGGCGGGCTGGCGGCTGCGTACGTCGGTCGCGAGGGGCTCGCCTTCGCGGGCACCTTCCTCGCGATCGGGCTGGCCGTGGCCGGGCTCTTCGTGGGGCTCTTCCCCGACGTGATGCCCTCGACCACGGACGTCGCGAACTCGCTGACCACGACGAACGCGGCGGCGACGCCCTACACGCTCAAGCTGATGACGATCGTCGCGGCGGTGTTCACGCCGATCGTGGTGGGCTACCAGGCCTGGACGTACTGGATCTTCCGCAAGCGGATCTCCATCCACCACATCCCCGCCGCTCATTGAGATGCGCCCGAACGACCCGCGACTGCGAGCCCAGCTGACCGTAGCCCGGCGGCCGCTCGCCGTCGTGGTGGCGGCCGGGGTGCTGGGCGCGGTGCTGCTGATCATCCAGACGTACGCCGTCACCGGGCTGCTCATCTCCGCGATCCGCGGCACCGGGTCGGTGAGCGGCTGGGCGCTGGCGGTCGTGACCGTCTTCGCCGGGCGCGCGCTCGTCGGGATGGTCTCGGACGTGGCCGGCGCCCGGGCGGCCGGGGTCGTCGGCGCGGACCTGCGGCGCCGGGTGGTCGGCGCGATCCTGCGCGGGCAGGCGGGTCGATCGGGGGCGTTGTCGGCCCTGGCCACGCGTGGGGTCTCGGCCGCCGAGCCGTATCTGACGCGGTACGTCCCGGCACTGGTGCTGGCGTGCGTACTGCCCGTCATGGTGCTCGCGGTGATCGCCTGGACCGACCCGCTCAGCGGTCTCATCGTGGGGCTCACGCTGCCGTTGATCCCGATCTTCGGAGTGCTGGTCGGGCTCGCCACGCGTGACCAGGCGGCCGGCCAGTGGCGCGCCATGTCGGCGCTGGCCGGCCACTTCCTCGACGTGATGAAGGGCCTGCCGACCCTGGTCGCCTTCGGTCGAGCTCGTGCGCAGTCGGGGGTCATCGCCACGATCACCGACCGCTACCGCCGCCGGACCCTGGAGACCCTGAAGATCGCCTTCGCCTCCTCGGCCGTGCTCGAGCTCGTCGCCACCATCTCGGTGGCCCTGGTCGCGGTCATCATCGGTGTCCGGCTCGCCGCCGGCTCCGTCGATCTGCAGACCGCCCTCGTCGTCCTGCTGCTCGCCCCGGAGGCCTACTGGCCGCTGCGCCGCGTCGGCACCGAGTTCCACGCCGCCGCCGAGGGTACGGCCACGCTCGAGGCCACCGCCGACCTCTCCGCCCGAGAGGTCGGTGCGGTCGGCCGAGACGTCACGTACGTCGGCCGAGAGGCCAGCGACGGCCATCTCGGCTCGCGGGAGCGGCGTCTCGGCATGTCTCTCGACGGGGTGGGACTGACCTATCCGGACCGCGATCGGCCGGCGCTCGCACCGGTCTCCGCGACGGTCCCGGGGCGGGGGATCACCGCGATCGTCGGCCCGAGCGGCTGCGGGAAGTCGACGTTGCTGGCGACGATCGCGGGGCTCCACGAGACGTACGTCGGCACCGTCGAGCTCGACGGGCAGACCCCGGCCGAGGGTGACGGGTGGCGGCGGCGGTTCGCCTATCTGCCCCAGCGACCGGTGTTCGTCGGCGGGACGATCGCCGACAACCTGCGCCTCGGGTCGCCGGATGCGACCGATGGTGACCTGTGGCAGGTGTTGAAGCGGGTCGCGCTCGCCGACCGGATCGCCGAGCTGCCCGGCGGGCTCGGTGCCGACCTGGCCGAGGACGGCCGCTCGCTCTCAGCAGGGGAGCGGGCCCGGCTGGCGCTGGCCCGCGTCGTACTCTCCGATCGCCCCTGGGTCCTCCTCGACGAGCCCACCGCCCACCTCGACCCCGACACCGAGCGGATCATCGCCGACACCGTCACCGATCTCGCCCGCGACCGCGCCGTCGTCCTCGTCGCCCACCGCCCGGCCCTCATCGAGATCGCCGACCAGGTCATCACCCTGTCCGCCGAAACGGTAGAAGTGGCAGGCGAGACCGTAGAAGCGGTGGCCGACACTGCAGAAATGGCGGATGAAAGTCGAGTTTCGTCACCCACAACTACCGATTCGGCTGCCACAACTACCGGTTCGGCGCGGGTGGCGCTGTGGGGGGCGGCGGTGGTCGGCGGGCTGAGCTGGGCGTCGGGGGTGGCGCTGACGGCGCTGGCGGGGTGGCTGATCATCAAGGCCTCCTATCACCCGGTGATCATGACGCTGGTGGCGGCGATGGTGGGGGTACGTACGTTCGGGATCGCGCGGCCGGTGCTGCGCTACCTGGAGCGGTTGTGGTCGCACGACAGCGCACTGCGGCTGCTCGCCAGGCGGCGGGTGGAGATCTACGACGCGCTGGTGCCGCTGGTGCCCGGCGCGCTCCCGGGCCGCCGCGGCGACGTCCTCGCCAGTGTCGTCGACGACGTCGACGCAGTGCTCGACGAGGAGCTGAGGGTGCGGTTGCCGATCCGGGAGTACGCCGTCGTGGCCCTCCTCGCGGTCTTGGCGACCGCGCTCATCGACCCGGTCGCCGCGGCCTTCACCGCGGCCACGGTGGTGGCGGCGGGCGCCGCCTTCGGGATGGCGTACGCAGGAGCAGCACGCGCCGAGAACATCTCGGTCACGGTGCGGGCCAGGGTGTCCGAGCAGGTGGTCGAGGCGACCCAGACGGCGACCGAGCGCCGCATGTGGCAGGCCGGCGAGCCCGTGCTGGACGCGCTCGACGGCCTGGCCCGCACCGCCACCAGAGCCACCACGACCGCTGCGGTCGCCGCCTCCGCGGCCAAGGCGCTCGTGCTGGTCACCGCCGGTGCCGCCGTCGCCGCGACCGCCGCCTTCACCACGGTCGGCGACGGCCCGATGCTCGCGCTCCTCACCCTGGTCCCGCTGGCCATGGCCGAGCCGGCCGCGACCCTGGCCGACGCCGGTGCCGCCAGGGCCCGCACCCGCGCCGCCCAGCGCCGACTCGACGATCTCACCGCCCGCCGGCCGGCGGTCGAGACCCCAGAGCACCCCGAGCGGCCCGCCGGCGACACCACGATCACCCTCACCGGCGTCACCGCCCGACCCGGCGGCACGACGGCGGGCCAGAGCGTCGAGATCCCCGACCTGCACCTCGAGCCGGGCGCGAGGATCGGCATCGTCGGGCCCTCCGGCTCCGGTAAGAGCACCCTCGCCGCGCTGCTGCTGCGCTTCCTGGACCCGGACACCGGCACGATCACGCTCGGCGGCCGCCCGACGAGCGACCTCGACCCCAGGGACGTACGGAAGATCGTCGGGCTCGTCGACGACGACCCGCACGTCTTCTCCTCCAACCTCGTCGAGAACGTCCGTCTGGCGCGGCCCGAAGCCACCGACGACGAGGTCGAGCAGGCGCTCCGGCGCGCCCACCTCGGCGACTGGCTCGACGCCCTCCCCGACGGGATGCGGACCAGGCTCGGCGACGGCGCGGCCCAGGTCTCCGGCGGCGAGCGGGCCAGGCTCGCGGTGGCGAGGTCGCTGCTGGCCGGGCACAAGGTCCTGGTTCTGGATGAACCTTTGGCTCATCTGGACACCTCGACCGCCGCGTCGCTGGCGCGTGAGGTGCTCGCGCGGGAGGATGGCTCGACAGCTGACACAGAGCCCGGCAGAGAACACGGCGCAGAGCTTGGTCCGCATGGCGGCACGAAAACCGTAGTGTGGATGACTCACACATCGACCGGACTGGGGTTGACCGATACCGTGGTCTCCCTTCAACGAATGGGGGAAGTGAGACGGTGTTGACCGAGACAAGGACGATCCGGGTCTACCTGCTCGACGACCACGAGGTCGTCCGTCAGGGGTTGACAACGCTGCTCGACAGTCATGACGACATCGCTGTCGTCGGCCAGGGTGGCACCACCGCCCAGGCGCGTGAGGACATCGACCGTCTCCGACCGGACGTGTGCGTGCTCGACGCCCGCCTTCCCGACGGCTCGGGGATCGAGGTCTGCCGCGAGGTGCGGGCGGCCTACCCCGACATGCTCGCGCTCATCCTGACCTCCTATGACGACGACGAGGCCCTCTTCTCGGCGATCATGGCCGGCGCCAAGGGCTACGTCCTCAAGGACATCCGCGGCAACGACCTGGTCGAGGCGATCCGCACCGTCTCCGGTGGCGGCTCGCTGCTCGACCCGCTGATGACCGCGAAGGTCATGGAGAAGATGCGCAACCCCGACGGCGAGTCGCCGCAGATGCAGGCGCTCACGCCCCAGGAGAAGCGCCTGCTCGCGCTCATCGGCGAGGGCCTGACCAACCGCGAGATCGCCGGCCGGATGTTCCTGGCCGAGAAGACGGTGAAGAACTACGTCTCCAGCATCCTGGCCAAGCTCGGCGTGCAGCGCCGCACCCAGGCGGCGCTGATGGCCAAGGAGCTCCTCCACCCCCGCAAGGGGAACTGACCCGGGGTCAGACCCCAGCGGTGATCGGCACCTGCCACACGAGCTCGGTGCCGCTGGGGGAGCGCGGGCCGATCTCGAGCTGACCACCGAGCTGGACCGCGCGGCAGCGGGCGTTCTTCAGCCCGCTCTCCTCGGCTTCCTCCGGGACGCCGCTGCCGTCGTCGCGTACGACCAGCTTGATCTCGTCGTCCTGGAGGCTCAGCTCGATCTGGGCGCTGTGGGCCTGGGCGTGCCGGGCGAGGTTGGAGACCGCCTCACGCAGCACCGGCAGCAGGTGGTTGCGGACCGCATCGGGCACCGCTGTGTCGACCGGCCCGGTGATCTTGATCTCCGGGGTGAAGTCCATGACGCCTGCGTACTCCCGGACGACCTCGCGCACCTGTGCCCGCAGCGAGGAGGCGTCGTGGTTGCTGAGGTCGAAGATGGAGCCGCGTACGTCCTTGATGGTCTGGTCCAGCGAGTCGACCTGCTCCGAGAGCCGCTTGGGCAGATCCTCGACCCGCTCGGGGTTGCGGCCCAGGGTCTCGAGCTGGAGGCCGATCGCGAAGAGGCGCTGGATGACCACGTCGTGGAGGTCGCGGGCGATCCGGTCGCGGTCGGTGATGACGGCGAGGTCGGCCCGGTCCTCGACGGCGCGGAGACGGTCCAGGGCGAGAGCGGCCTGGCCGGCGAAGCCGAAGAAGAGCTCGCGCTCGTGCTCGTCGTGGGCGGCCCGGGCCCTGTCGTAGATAGCCAGCAGAGCGCCACGGCCGGCGAGCGAGGAACGCACCGGCGCGACCACGACGTAGAGCCCGTCGACCTCGAGGTCGAGCGGCTCGACGATGCGGCGGTCGATCAGGAGCGGGACCTTCTCGGTCACCGCACGGACCCGCTCCTCCTGGCCGGCCACGGCCGCGACCCCGGAGACGAGGCCGTGCTCGATGCGGGTGCCGGCGCCGACGCCGATCGCGCGCATGAGGGGCAGTGCGGTCTCGCACATCCGCTCGAGCGCGACCGTGTGGTCCAGCGGCGGGGTCAGGGCGCGGCTGAGCTCGGCGCTCGCCTCGAGCCACTTGCGGCGCTGCTCGCTGAGCTCGAGCTCGCGTACCTTGTCGATCTGGGCACCCGCGGCACGGGCCAGGGCGACGACGAGCTGCTCGTCGTGGCTGGTGAAGTCGGCGCCGCCGACCTTCTCGGACAGGAGCAGGTGGCCGAAGTCGTGGTCCTTGATCCGCAGCGGCACCTCGATGAACTTGCGCTTGCCGGGATCGCCCGTACGCAGCGCGTGGCTGCCGCCCTCGGCAGCGCGAGAACCGACCAGCAGCAGCGGTTCGGGAGCGGTGATTCCCCGGGGGCGGGTCGTCGACGCCGGCTCGTCATCATCATCCGCTCCGTCATCGACGATGGCATCGGCGTAGGGATCGGCATCCAGCCGCGCCCGGCGGCCGCGGCTCTTGCCCACGACCTGCAGCGTCGGCTCCTGCTGGTGCCCGTAGGTGATCAGGTCCTGCAGATTTCCGTCGAGGTCGAGCACACCGAGAGCGCCGTAGCCGGCTCCGGTCAGCTCGCAGGCGGAGCGGGTGATCCGCTCGAGCATGGCGCTCAGGTCGAGCTCGCTCGACATCGCGATGACCGCGTCCAGGAGCGAGCGCGCCGATGGCTCGAGACCGGTCAGGTCCTCGGTCGCGTCGGTGGTCACTCGACAGAGTCTGTCGTGCCGCACCCGTTCGCGTCCACATATCGGCAACAGTTTCTCCACTGTCTGCCTCAAACTCACGCGAATGCGTGCGTTTGGTCATTCGCCGGCGATCTCGCCGTCGACGTAGTGCCACCGTCCGGCACGCACCTCGAACCGGCTGTGCTCGGCGAGCACGCCATCCCCCGACGGAGAGCGGTAGGAGGCCCGGAACGCCACCCAGCCGTGGGTGTCGTCGTCGAGCCCGGACCCCTCGATCTCCAGGCCCGTCCACGTCAGCCGCGGGTCAGGCGCGGCCACGCCCAGGTCGTCGGGGCGGGTGCCCGGGTGCCAGGTGCGGAAGATGTAGTCCCAGTCCCCGAGGGCGTACGCCGCATAGCGGCTGCGCATCAGCTCCTCCGGCGTCTCGGCCAGGGCTCCGCCACGGTGCAGCCGGTGGCAGCACAGCGCGTAGCGCTGCCCGCTGCCGCACGGGCACTGCTGCTGCAGGGTCGATCCGGCGGAGGTGCGGCCGAAGGGGGACATGTGTCCATTGTGTACCGGAATGGCCCGATTCCCTTCGTGGGCCCGTCACGTCACGACTATTGTGTGGGGGTGGCTCTCAGGCGCAGGCGGCTCGGGACGGCGGGGGTGCTGTGGTGACGGATGTCTACATCTGTCTGCTGGGCCCCCTGATCGTCACGCGTGCAGGCGAGCCCGTGGAGGTCCCCGGACGACGTCCCCGCACGCTGCTGGCCCTGCTGGCGCTCGAGGCCGGCACCCCGGTCTCCGCCGACCTGCTCGCCGACCGGATCTGGGGCGAGGACCTCCCCGACAACCCGCGCGGCAGCCTGCACACCTACATCGGGCGGTTGCGTCGCGTGCTCGGCAAGGAGGTCGTACGCCGCGCAGCCGGTGGCTACATCCTCGACCTGCCCCGCTCCGCGGTCGACGCGCTCACCTTCATCGATCTGCTCGACGCGGCCGAGGGGCCGCAGGCCTACGAACGGCTCGAGGAGGCCATCGCGCTGTGGCGCGCCGAGCCTTTCGACGACTCCGCGGGGGAGTCGCTGGCCGAGCGCACCCGTCCGTGGCTGGTCGACCGCTACCTCGCCGCGCTGGAGCATCGTGCCGAGCTCGACATCGCCGCCGGCCGCGCCACGAAGGCGGTCGCCGACGTGCGTCGGGTGATCGGCGACCATCCGCTGCGGGAGTCGCTGTGGGTCGTACTCCTGGACGCGCTCGAGGCCGCCGGGCGTACGGCCGAGGCGCTGGAGGCCTACGAGGAGGTCCGCGCACGGCTGGCCGAGGAGCTCGGCGCCGACCCGGGCGCGGAGCTGCGCTCGACGTTCACGAGGCTGCTGGTGGGTTCCTCGCCGGCTGCGCCGGACGCCGAGGTGTCCGCGGGCCAGGCGACGGTGCCCTCCCAGCGGGTCTCCGAGGAGGACATGGTCCCGCGTCAGCTCCCGGCCGACATCCCCAGCTTCTCCGGGCGTACGGCCGAGCTCCGGCTGCTCGACGCGGTGACCATCTCCCACGAAGCCGGCTGGCCGAGCGTGGTCGCAGTGCACGGCATCGGTGCGGTGGGCAAGACCGCGCTCGCGGTGCACTGGGCGCGGAGCCGGGCCGAGCACTTCCCCGACGGCCAGCTCTTCATCGACCTGCGCGGCTTCGGGCCGGGTGAGCCGCTGTCGCACGCGCAGGCGCTGACGACCCTGCTGATCGGGCTCGGCGTCGACGTCGCCTCGGTTCCGGGCGAGGTGGACGCGGCATCTGCCCTGCTGCGTACGACCCTCGCGCAGCGGCGCATGCTCCTCGTGCTCGACAACGCCCGTGACTCCACCCAGGTGCGGCCGCTGCTGCCGGGTGGTGACTCGCTGGTCCTGGTGACCAGCCGCAGCCAGCTGCGTGGTCTGGCCACCCGGGAGGGCGCCCGCCGGCTCGCGCTGGACACGCTCGCCCCGGAGGAGTCGGCGGCCTTCCTGCGGCAGCGGCTCGTCGACCGGGCGGCGGACGAGGCCGACGTACGCGCCCTGGCGGACAGGTGCGGACACCTGCCGCTGGCTCTCGCCGTCGCCGCCGAGCGCTGCAGCCGCTACCCCGATCTGTCGCTGACCGACCTGCTCGCCGAGCTCGACGGCGAGACCAGCCGGCTGGCCGCCCTGGAGGCGCCGCTCGACCCGATCTCCGACCTGCGCGCGGTCTTCTCCTGGTCCTACGACTCCCTCGACGAGGAGTCGCGGCGATCCTTCCGGCTCCTCGGCCTCCGTCCGGGCCACGAGATCGGGATGCCCGCGATGGCGGCGCTCTTCGGCGTCGACATCGCCGCGGCCAGGCGTCTGGTCGACAAGCTGGTCGACGCCAACCTGGTCCGTGAGCACCGGCCGGGACGTTTCGTGCTCCACGACCTGATCCGGGACTACGCCCTGGAGATGGGCTCCGAGGAGGAGTCCGGGGAGGCGCTGCTGCGGCTGGTGAGCTGGTACACCCACTCCCTGGTCGCGGCCTCCGAGGCCGGCGGCCGGTCCTTCCGGCTGATGAGCCTCGACCCCGTCGTCGCCGGCGTCACGCCGCTGACCTTCGCCACCGCGCAGCAGGCCCGCGCCTGGGGCGACCGGGAGTGGCTGACCATGGGCAGTGCCGTACGACTGGCTGTGCGCGCCGGCCTGCTGGGCCCGGCCTATCAGCTGGTCAACAAGATGTTCACCCTCTCGATGCGGCACCCTCCCGCCGAGACGCTGCCGCTCCAGGAGCTCTGCCTCGACGCCGCCCTGCGCGCGGGCGAGCATGTCGACGCGGCCTACATCCGCAACCAGGCCGGGATCAGCCGGGCGCGGGCAGGCGACCTGACCCGGGCGATCTCGGAGTTCCGGGGCGCGGCCGAGGTGTTCCGCGCGGCTGGGACCGCGGCCGGCCTGGAGATGGCCCTGTCCAACTGCGGCCAGGCGCTCAGCATGATCGGCTCCCTCGACGAGGCCGTCGCCGTCCTCGAGGAGGCCTACGCCGTCGCGGACGCCGCCGGGATGGACGACCGTGCCCGAGCAAGCCTGATCGGGCTGGCCGAGGTCTACGTCCGGATGGAGCGCTACGAGGACGCCGTGCGGCTGGTCGAGGAGGAGATCGGCTACGCGTCCGTCGACGTCGACTCCTCCGCCTCGCCGCGGATGACCCTGATCGACGCCCTGATCGGGCTGGGCCGCCACGCCGAGGCCGAGACCCACCTGCGCCTGGAGCTCGCCCATCACCTCGAGGAGCGCAACCGGTGGGCCGAGGCCAACGTCCTCGTACGCCGTGCCCTGATCGAGCGCGAGACCGAACGCGTCGCCCAGGCCCGAGCGACGCTGCACGAGGTCAGCGCGATCCTGGACGAGGTCGGAGAGCTCGACCGCACCGCGCTGACCCGGGAACGGGTCGAGGAGCTCCTCGCCAGCGTCGGATCCTCGGTATCCGCGGGTCGGGACGTCGACGCGACGGCCGCCCAGGGGTTGGGCGGCGGCGTAGCGTTGCGTCCGTGACTGCCGCACCCACGATCAGCACCCTCGGCCAGCTTCGCGCGAGTGGCCATGTGTTCAAGTCGCTCCGCGAGGAGATCCGCGACAACCTGCTGGCCAAGCTGGCAGCCGGCGAGGACCCCTGGCCCGGGCTGCACGGGCTGGAGGACACCGTCATCCCCCAGCTCGAGCGTGCCCTGATCGCGGGCCACGACGTGGTCCTGCTGGGCGAGCGCGGCCAGGGCAAGACCAGGCTGCTGCGTACGTTGGTGGGGTTGCTCGACGAGTGGACCCCGGTCATCGAGGGCTCCGAGCTCGGTGAGCACCCCTACGAGCCGGTCTCGGTCGGTTCCCAGCGGGCGGCAGCGGAGCAGGGCGACGCGCTGCCGGTCGCCTGGAAGCACCGGTCCGAGCGCTACGCGGAGAAGCTGGCCACCCCCGACACCTCGGTCGCCGACCTGATCGGTGACGTCGACCCGATGAAGGTCGCCGAGGGGCGCTCGCTGGGCGACCCGGAGACGATCCACTTCGGGCTGATCCCGCGCTCCCACCGCGGCATCGTCGCGATCAACGAGCTGCCCGACCTGGCCGAGCGGATCCAGGTGGCGATGCTCAACGTGATGGAGGAGCGCGACATCCAGATCCGCGGCTACGTGCTGCGGCTGCCGCTTGATCTCCTCGTGGTGGCCTCCGCCAACCCGGAGGACTACACCAACCGCGGTCGGATCATCACCCCGCTCAAGGACCGCTTCGGCGCCGAGATCCGCACCCATTACCCGCGCGAGCTCGCCGCGGAGATGGCGGTCATCCGGCAGGAGGCCGCTCTGGTCGCCGACGTACCGGACCACCTTCTCGAGATCCTCGCCGTCTTCACCCGCCACCTGCGTGCGTCCTCGGCGGTCGACCAGCGGTCTGGCGTCTCGGCGCGCTTCTCGATCGCCGGCGCCGAGACCGTCGCCGCGGCCGCGCTCCACCGCGCCACCGTGGCCGGGGAGCCCGACGCCGTTGCTCGTCTCGTCGACATCGAGACGGCCGTCGAGGTGCTCTCCGGCAAGATCGAGTTCGAGTCGGGCGAGGAGGGCCGCGAGGCCGACATCCTCACCCACCTGCTGCGTACGGCCATCGCCGAGACCGTCCGCAAGTCCTTCCGCGGCCTCGACTTCGCGCTGCTCATCGACGCCATCGAGGACGGCCGCATGGTCACGACCGGCACCAAGGTCTCCGCCCGCGCCTTCCTGGAGGGCCTCCCGGTCCTGGGCGAGTCCGATCTCTACGACCAGATCGGCGACCGCGTCTACGAGGCCACCGGCGGCCCCAAGAACGACGGCCAGCTGGCCAGCGCCATCGAGCTCGCCCTGGAGGGCCTCTTCCTCGCCAGAAAGATCGGCAAGGACACCGAGGGCGGCGAGACGATCTATGGCTGATTCGGCGGGCGTCAGGCCATGAGCCGCTACAAGAAGTACGCCGGGGGCGACCCGCTCGCTCCGCCGGTCGACATCGCCGAGGCACTGGACGCCATCGGCGAGGACGTGATGTCCGGCTACTCGCCCGAGCGCGCGATGCGGGAGTTCCTGCGGCGCGGGGGACAGGACCAGCGCGGCCTCGACGACCTCGCCCGGCAGGTCGCCGAGAGGCGCCGCGAGCTGCTGCAGCGTCACAACCTCGACGGCACGCTCGAGCAGGTGCGCGAGCTGCTGGACAAGGCCGTCCTGGAGGAGCGCAAGCAGCTCGTCCGCGACGTCACGATGGACGACGGCGACCGGGCCTTCCGGGAGATGCAGATCGACAACCTCTCGCCGAACACCGCCGCTGCGGTGAGCGAGCTCTCCTCCTACGACTGGACCTCACGTGAGGCCCGCGAGGCGTACGAGGAGATCAAGGACCTGCTCGGCCGCGAGATCCTCGACCAACGGTTCGCCGGGATGAAGCAGGCACTCGAAGGAGCCACCGACGAGGACCGTGAGGCGATCGCGGAGATGCTCCGCGACCTCAACGCGCTGCTCGACAAGCACAACCGCGGGGAGGACACCGAGGCGGACTTCGACGAGTTCATGGCCAAGCACGGCCAGTATTTCCCCGAGAACCCGCAGAACATCGACGAGCTCCTCGACACCCTGGCGCAGCGCTCCGCGGCCGCCCAGCGGATGCTCAACTCGATGTCGGCCGAGCAGCGGCGCGAGCTGATGGAGCTCTCGGCGCAGGCGTTCGGCTCACCCGCGCTGATGGAGCAGATGGCGCAGCTCGACGCCAACCTGCAGGCGGCGCGGCCGGGCGAGGACTGGTACGGCTCCGAGGAGTTCGGCGGCGGTGAGGGTCTCGGCCTCGGCGACGGCACCGGCGTGCTGCAGGACATCGCCGAGCTCGACCAGCTCTCCGAGCAGCTCCAGCAGTCCTACGCCGGGAGCCGGCTCGACGACATCGACCTCGACGCCCTCTCCCGACAGCTCGGCGACCAGGCCGCGGTCGACGCGCGCACCCTGCAGGAGCTCGAGCAGGCGCTGCGTGACTCCGGCCAGCTCGAGCGCGGCTCCGACGGCGACCTCAGGCTGACCCCGAAGGCGATGCGTCAGCTCGGCAAGGCCCTGCTGCGCGACGTCGCGCAGCGGCTCTCCGGGCGCCACGGCGAACGCGACCTGCAGCGCGCGGGTGCGGCGGGCGACCTCTCCGGGTCGTCGCGGCCCTGGGCCTTCGGTGACACGGAACCCTGGGACGTACCTCGCACGATCACGAACGCCGTCATCCGGGAGGTCGGCGAGGGCCGCCGGGGCCCCGGTGTCCGACTGACCGTCGACGACATCGAGGTGCAGGAGACCGAGGCGCGTACGCAGGCAGCGGTCGCCCTCCTGGTCGACACCAGCTTCTCGATGGCCATGGACGGCCGGTGGGTGCCGATGAAGCGCACCGCGCTCGCGCTGCACACGCTGATCAGGAGCCGGTTCCGCAACGACGACCTGCAGCTGATCTCGTTCGGCCGCTACGCGCAGACGATGGAGATCGAGAAGCTCACCGCCCTGGACGCGATCTGGGACAAGGGCACCAACCTCCATCACGCGCTGCTGCTGGCCAACCGGCACTTCCGCAAGCACCCCG